>DAOUDP010000001.1:0-258572 GCA_034431195.1 Dehalococcoidia bacterium
CACCGGTGCGATACCACTCCAGCATGGTGAATTCTGGATTATGCTGTTGACCCCGCTCGCCTTTGCGAAAGCAATGGCTGACCTGAAAAAGCTTGTCATATCCGGCAGCAAGCAGCCGCTTCATATAAAGCTCCGGAGATGTAGACAACAACCAGCCTTCGCTTTCAAAGGGTGTAATGTGCAGCTCAGGAGCAACACTAGGCACACGGATAGGCGTCTCTACCTCCAGAAAGCCCTGCTCTCTAAAGAAAGCACGGGTAAAATGGTTGATTGATGCGCGACGTTCTAAGTTAGGCTTCATTCGAGTAATCCGCCAGTGCTCATCTTCTATCATGTTTCACTTCTTGGTGCTGACCCGTTCCAAGTATGTTCCCGTCCGGGTATCAACTTTAATAATGTCGCCCTCTTTGACGAAAGTAGGGACATCAATAGTGTAGCCTGTTTCCAACACAGCAGTTTTGGCTTGTCCGGTAATCGTCTCTTTTTTGGCTGATACCTCGCTTTTAACCACCTCAAGTTCAACGGTGATGGGCATAACAATATCAAGAGGCTTGTCATCCATCATCTGCATAATGACCGCTGTACCTTCCTTCAGGAAGTACTTCCTATCGCCGAGCTGCTCCTCATTAATAAAGTGTTGCTCAAAGGTTTTGGTATTCATGAATACATATTGCTCTCCTTCATTGTAGAGGTATTGCCACTCGGAAGAAGCTACATGAGTTTCCTCGACCTTTTCTCCAGAGTGATAGGTGCGGTCAATTACGCCGCCATCAAGCAGATTTCGCAGCTTGAGGCGGTAGATGGCGCGACCCTTCCCAGGCTTTACGAACTCAGCTGCGTCCACATTATAGGGAACACCATCGATTAAAAGCTTGGTGTTCTTGTGTACATCTTCGATATCCATTTCCTTTTACTCTCTTGTTTCAGTCTTACGCTTTTTAGTTAGGACTGCGCTTAACATCCATACCGACTAACTCAACTTCCACCCAATCTGTCGCCGACGGTGATTATAGCATCTATTTCAGCCAGTGCCAAGCTAGCTTAAGATACCGCTTGACAAGCCAAGTGTAAATCCGTATAGTTTCGTTACTTGCTGATTTTAGCTACTTGTGGTAAACTATCACCCTGTAACCTAGACTTCGCCCGAGTAGCGCAATGGTAGCGCAACCGACTTGTAATCGGTAGGTTAGTGGGTTCGACTCCCCTCTCGGGCTGGGTTAGCTTTTTTGTTTTAACTATGATAAAGTAGCAACGTACGGCGGGGTGCCGGAGTGGTTAATCGGAGCAGACTGTAAATCTGCCGCCCGTTAGGGCTACGTGGGTTCAAATCCTACCCCCGCCATATGGGTTAGTAATATAATGCCCGCATAGCTCAGTAGGTAGAGCACGTTCTTGGTAAGAACGGGGTCACCAGTTCGAATCTGGTTGTGGGCTTTTAAAGACGAAGGAGGTTAATAAAAAATGGCAAAGAAAGTTTATGAGCGAACCAAGCCTCACATCAATGTGGGCACCATAGGTCATGTTGACCATGGGAAGACCACGCTGACTTCAGCGATGACCGAAATATTATCGAAGACGGGGCCTACTGAATTTCGCGCTTTTGAGTCAATAGATAATGCCCCTGAGGAGAAAGCCAGAGGGTTGACCATTGCTATTGCCCATATTGAATATGAAACTGATAAGAGACATTATTGTCATGTTGATTGCCCTGGACACGCTGACTACATCAAAAATATGATAACCGGGGCAGCTCAAATGGACGGGGCAATCTTGGTGGTCGCCGCTGATGATGGTCCCATGCCTCAGACAAGAGAACATATCCTTTTGGCTCGCCAGGTGGAAGTCCCCAGCATAATGGTTGCCCTCAACAAGATAGACCTGATGGAGGATCCTGAATTGCTGGATTTGGTTGAAGTAGAGGTCAGGGATTTATTGAAAAAATACGAGTTCCCAGGGGACAAAATTCCCATCATTCGGGTAAGTGCTCTCAAGGCTTTAGAGTGCGGATGTGGCAAGCGAGAGTGCCCTTGGTGTGGAGGGATATGGAAGTTACTAGATACTATAGATGAATATATTCCCATGCCTGTGAGGGAAAAAGACAAGCCTTTCGTGATGTCTATAGAGGATGTATTCAGCATTAAAGGGCGTGGTACCGTGGCTACTGGCAGGGTGGAGCGAGGCACCATTAAGGTTGGTGATGAAGCGGAAATAGTGGGTATCAAGGAAACACAGAAAACAGTGGTTACTGGAGTAGAGATGTTCCATAAGTCAGTTGGATTAGCTGAACCTGGCGACGCCATTGGCTGTTTGCTACGGGGCATAGAGCGAGACGAAGTAATGAGAGGTCAGGTTCTAGCAAAGCCAGGGGTAACAAAGCCTCGCACTGAGGCTGAGGCTGAGGTGTATATTTTAACCAAGGAGGAGGGAGGAAGGCATACCCCGTTCTTCACTGGCTATAAACCGCAGTTTTTTATCAGGACAATGGATGTCACTGGAAGCATAAGTCTTCCCGAAGGTGTAGAGATGGCTATGCCTGGCGATAGCTTAACTCACATGAAGATTAGTACCATTTATCCTGTGGCTATGGAAGAGGGTTTGCGGTTTGCCATCAGGGAGGGTGGTAAAACAGTTGGGGCCGGTGTGTTCGCCAAAATCATCAAATAAGCATGGCCAAAAAGGGGGAACAGCGCAAGATCATCTATCTAGCATGTGGTCAATGCCAGCAAATAACATATACCTCTTCCAAGAATAAGAGGAATGACCCACAGCGGCTGGAACTGAAAAAGTATTGCCCTCGTTGCCACGCCCATACACTTCATCGAGAGACGAAATAGTTCATGGCCAAGAGGAAATCGAGACTCAGCTTCTTCACCGAAGCAATAGCAGAACTAAGAAAAGCACATTGGCCAACAAGGCAAGAACTTTTCAGACTGAGCCTTCTGGTTCTTGCTCTCTGCATCCTCATAGGCACTATCCTAGGCATTCTGGACTACGGCTTCACCAAATTATTCACTGCTTTGGTTATAGGGAGTTAGTAAATGAGGCGAGACGGGCAATGGTATCTGCTGTATGTCTCTTCAGGCCATGAAGAGCAAGCGAGAAGAAATCTAGAGCAGCGTATTAAATACATGGATATCGGGGGCGACGTGTCTGAAATAGTCATACCGACAACCAAGGAGATTGAGATTAAAGGAGGAAAGCGTCGGACTGTCGATAGAAAAGCCTTTCCTGGCTATATAATGGTTCGTATGAACCTCAATGAGCATAGCTGGGATATAGTACGTAATACGCCCGGTGTTGTTGGTTTTGTAAGCACTGGTGCTAAGCCAGTGCCATTAGCTCCAGAAGAGACAAAGCGTATTTTACAGCGAATGGAAGAAACCCCTACCGAAGTTAAAACAACTTTTAAGAAAGGGGAGAGTGTTCGTGTAACTGATGGCCCATTTATCGATTTCATTGGTAAGGTGTCCGAAATTAACCTGAGCAAAGGGAAGGTTACAGTATTGCTATCACTGTTTGGCAGAGAAACAGAGGTGGAATTAGACCTTTTAGGAGTGGAAAAAATATAGCATGACGGATTCCACAAAAGTTCTACCAATTCTTGGAGTGTTATAGCATGGCAAAGAAAGTAAAGACAATTATCAAGTTACAGATACCAGCGGGTAAGGCCACACCAGCACCGCCAGTAGGACCTGCTCTAGGACAGCACGGCGTTAACATTATGGCTTTCTGTAAGGAATATAATGAGCGGACTTCTTCCCAAGAAGGATTTATCATCCCCGCCGAAATAACCGTGTATGTGGATAGGTCTTTCACCTTCACTACTAAAATGCCGCCCGTTTCTGATTTGTTACGACGTGCCCTGGGAGTGGAGAAAGGAAGTGGTGACCCGGGAAAAGAATCAATCGGCAAGCTGAGCAAAGACCAGGTTTATGAAATTGCCCGGACTAAAATGAAGGATTTCAATACTACTGATGTCGAGAAGGCGGCGAAGATTGTTGCTGGCACAGCTCACGGCATGGGCATCGAGGTAGAATAATGGCAAAGCACGGCAAGAAATATCAACAAGCTGCTAACCTTCTAGATAAATCAAAAAAATATCCACCTGAGGAGGCTATTGAGTTAACCCAAAAAGCCTATTATGCTAAATTTGATGAGACGGTTGAGGTTCATATGAGGATGGGGGTTAATCCGCGTGCCTCTGACCAGCAGGTAAGAGGAGTCGCTTTACTACCCAACGGTCTAGGCAAGGCGGTGCGAGTGCTTGTATTTGCTCAAGGCGAGGCGGAGAAGGTAGCTACGGAAGCTGGTGCTGATTATGCTGGAGCTGATGAACTTATCAAGAAAATCGAGGATGGTTGGCTTGACTTCGATGTATCTATAGCTACTCCTGACATGATGCCCAAAGTAGCTAAGCTGGGGCGCATTTTAGGACGGCGGGGTTTAATGCCTAACCCTAAAGCAGGCACCGTGGTGCAACCACAAGATTTAGCTCGTGCCATAAGCGAAACCCGAAAGGGCAAGGTAGAATTCCGTCTTGATAGAACGGCGATTATTCACCTGCCCATAGGTAAGGTTAGTTTCGATAGAGATAAGCTGCTTGAAAATTTGGGGGCAATAGTGGAAGCCGTTTTGAAAGCAAAACCCAGTGGCGTAAAAGGACAATATATTAAAACCATGTCACTTTGCACTAGCATGGGACCAGGTATCAAATTAGACCTCAGTGCAACACTGGCTTTAGCTAAATAGTTTTGCTATAATATGACATTGCCAATGACTGTGGGTACCTTTTGGGTTTAAAGCTACCCCAAGCGAAGCAAGGAAGCTCCTGCTGAGGCATAAGTTTAGAATTTACCCGTCGTTGGTACGGGTTTTTACTTTTTTAGAGGAAGATATGTTAAGAGAAAAAAAGGAACAGATAGTTAACGAACTAGCCGAGAATTTGTCTCGAAGCGCTATGGTAGTTATAACCAATTACCAGGGTGCTACGGCAAAGCAAATGAATGACTTGCGTAGAAGTTTGGCAGATAGCGGAGTTGAATACCATGTGGTCAAGAATACTTTACTTCGCTTTGCTCTAGAAAAAGCTGGAAAGACAGAGATATCCAGCCTTATTGAGGGTCCTCTAGCATTGGCATTTGGCTACGACGATGTATTAGCGCCGGTAAAAGCTCTTAACCAGCATATCAAATCAGCTGAGTTACCATTAAAACTCAGAGGAGGGATGTTGGGGGAGCGATTGCTCGGTGCTAGTGAGATTATAGACCTAGCTAACCTGCCATCCCAAGAAGTACTCATCGCTAAGTTAATCGGGCAAATGCAAGCCCCTTTGCTAAATCTAAACAATGTCCTTAACGCCCCACTACACAGATTATTGTTCATATTACAAAGTAGAATCCAAAAAATTGGCACATAAAGAAGGAGGTAAATATGGCAACGGAGAAAACAACAAAGGAAGAAAAAGAGAAGGCAAAACCTGCGAAGGAGAAGAAACAAGCGAAAGGAATAACCAAGGAAGAGATCATTGCTGCTATTAAAGATATGACGGTAGTGGATTTAGCTGATTTAGTGAAATCACTGGAAAATGAGCTAGGAATCAGCGCTGCTCCCATAGCTGTAGGCGCCGTACCAACGGCGGCTGCTACAGCTCAACCTGCAGAAGCAGCCCCCGTAGAAGAAAAGGCAGAGTACACTGTTGTGTTGAACAGTATTGGAGATAAGAAGATTGAGGTCATTAAGGCAGTGCGTGAATTAACTAGTTTAGGATTGAAGCAAGCTAAAGACCTGGTTGAAGCTGCCCCACAGACGGTGAAAGAAAGTGTCTCTAAGGAAGAGGCAGACGCGATAAAGCAAAAATTAGAGGCTGCAGGCGCCTCTGTGGAATTTAAATAAATATGACGCTTGCCACCTGCCAGGCTATCCTGGCAATGGGAATCTTCTTCATTCTACTAGGGGTTACCTTTTTGCTCTGGAATAGAAAAGAGGTGAAAACCTATTATAATTCCAAATCCACTCAACGGGACTTAAAGGAATTTCTAGCTCACGAACCTGAGCGTCCCTGGCTGAATGCCTGGCAAATAGGCGGCAGAGTGGCTCTAGCGCTTGGCACCCTTCTTGCCATCGCTGGTGGGGTGCTCTGGCTTATGTTATAACGCCTAGATTATTTCCTTATGTCGATATTGTAAG
The DNA here is from genome assembly GCA_034431195.1 of Dehalococcoidia bacterium. Lineage (GTDB taxonomy): Bacteria > Chloroflexota > Dehalococcoidia > GIF9 > AB-539-J10 > CG2-30-46-19. Next base: position 6,187 of record DAOUDP010000001.1, read on the forward strand.
GCTTCAGCCATGTGCGAGGTCTTGATGACGTCACTACCCTCGAGGTCAGCGATGGTACGGGAAACCTTGAGGACACGGTGGAAAGCGCGAGCAGTGAGATGAAGTTGCTTCATAGCAGCACGAAGTAGCGCCTGTCCTGCTGGTTCCACAACACAGAATTGCTTTACCTCGGCCGGTGTCATATCAGCGTTACACTTTAGTTTCGTCCCTGTAAATCGCTCCAGTTGAATTTGATGAGCCGAGTCTACCCTTCCCCTGACTTTTTCTGAGCCTTCCACTGGTCTCTCATCCGTTAGTTTTTCATAATCAATGTGAGGAACATCCACAAAGATGTCAATGCGATCGATTAACGGTCCGCTTATCCTCTTGTGATACCGCGAAATCTCTCCAGAGGAACACTTGCACTCTCTGAATGGGTCGCCGTAATAGCCACAAGGACAAGGATTCATCGCTGCCACCAGCATAAAGTTAGCGGGGAAGGTAATGCTGCCTTGAGCTCGGCTGACCGTGATTGTTCGATCCTCCATAGGCTGTCGCAATGATTCCAGAGTGGCATGTCCAAATTCGGGGAATTCGTCTAGAAAGAGAACCCCACGATGACTGAGGCTTATCTCTCCAGGGCGCGGCCATTGTCCACCACCTACTAAACCAGCATGGGAGATAGTATAATGTGGACAGCGGAAAGGACGCTCCACGATCAAGGGAACATCCTGTGGCAATAACCCGGTAACGCTGTAAATCTTGGTCACCTCTATAGCTTCATCCATGGTAAGTGGTGGCAGTATAGAGGGTAGGGAGCGAGCGAGCATTGTCTTACCGCTTCCCGGTGGTCCCACCATGAGTATGTTGTGCCCCCCAGCAGCGGTTACCTCCAATGCCCTTCTGGCATGCTCTTGTCCCTTGATATCGCCAAGAGTAAAGGCATAATGCTCGCATACCTCTTCCTTCCACGTGCTATCTCGATGATACTCAGGTATCTGCACCTCACCTTTGAGGTACGCAGCGAGTTGAGATAGGGACTCTGCTGGGAACAAACGAAGGCCATCCACTATGGAAGCCTCTTTGACATCGTCAAGAGGCAGAAAAACATGAGATAAGCCTTTATCTCTGGCCAAAGCTACCATGGGCAATATGCCATGTGTGTGGCGTAATTTGCCATCGAGCGATAACTCCCCTATAAATAGGCTATGGGAAAGGTCAGAGGCTATTTGCCCTGAGCTCAATAGAATACCTGTAGCTATGGGCAAATCATAAGCAGGACCCTCTTTTTTCAAATCTGCTGGCGCCAGGTTCACAGTGATGCGGCGATTGGGAAAAGTATATCCTGAATTCTTGATCGCTGCTCTCACCCTTTCTCTCGCTTCTTGAACAGCCTTATCAGGCAAGCCTACAATAGTAAACGACGGCAATCCAGATGATATATCGGCCTCCACCTCAACTACAGCTCCTTCCAGACCAACCACAGCACAACTCGTTACCTTGGCTAACATATCGCCATGATTATAGCAGAGACTCGCTTTAATTAATAAGCTAACTGCTATAATAGAGGCTAAAGGAGGTGAATATGCGGCCGCCGTTTTTCATGCGCCCGTTAGCTTTCCTAGGCGTTGTCTGTCTTCTTTTCGGCATCTTGATTGTTATCTTCCCCAACCTTCTTAGCTATTTAGTGGCTACCTTCTTAATTGTTATCGGGGCGTTAGCTATTATTGGAAGCCTCACATTTAGAAGGTGGTGAGTGATAGGAAAGCTGGGGATTATTTTCGTTATCACAGTAGTGGGATGTGTTTTTGCTGGATTAGTATTCACTACTAACATGACTATAGCTCAAGATATAAGGAATAACACTGCTGACTATCAAGATAGAGAGGTCGTGATTTTGGGTGAAGTTAGCGAAATCACAAGTCCTTACTCCGGGAGAAAGTAGCTAAAAAGGTTAGATATTAGCCTCCTATAACTACAGCGATAGCAAACTGCCTGGTATCGGAAAGGCTGATAGAGAATTCCTTCAAGTTTAATTCTGCTGCTCTATCCTTAGCCCGGCCGTAAAGTCGTACCACAGGCTTGCCACGATTATCAGCCAAGATTTCAATTTCCCGCCAGCCAACTCCTTTAACGCCAGTACCCAATGCCTTCATTACCGCCTCTTTACCGGCGAATCGGCACGACAAGGATGAAGCACTACCTCCACAGATTATAAGCTCAGATTCAGTGTAAATTCTACGGAGAAATCTCTCTCCCCACTTCTTCATAGCCACTTCAATACGCCCTATCTCTATCATATCAATGCCAACACAATTCATCTTTCCCTCTCGAAGACTCTCCCAAAAGCAGTCAGACAGGTATTATGACGACATGACAGTCTCTTCAGTCTCCCATACCGGTATATCCCTGGTAAGTTCCTGTAAAAACGTCTTGGGGTCAACAATGCCTTCGGGAGCAAAAACACCCTCACCTTTAATCTGTCCTCGGGTGAACATTAAAACTCCCAGCACCGCAGGCAACATGGTAATTAAGTCTGCAGCAGCACCAGAACCATAAACATATCGGATAGGTTTACCCTGCCTCTCCCCCTTGACCTCAGTCCTGAGCGCTAGCCCGGTGAGGCCAAAATTTCCATACTGCCCAACCTCGCTTATTATAGCCTCTAGCTCTTCTGGAGCAGCTAACTCAGGTATCTTTAAAACTAAGCTGGTCAGAATACTTCTAGCAGACATCGAAATCCCGCCTATGGTAACCTCTTTGAGGCTGGTAAAACCAGCCCTAGCAAAGTATCTTGCGGCCTCAGCAAACATATCAGGCCAGATGCCGCCTTTATTGCATACCGTCTTCACCCCTTTTATGTATCTCGGGATGGTTATCGGCTCCGGATGCCCAACATGGCAAACCTCAAATCTGCCTACCGGAGGAACGAATTCAACCATTTCTGGCTCTGAGTTTGCCGTGATTTCTAACCACTTACCATCACGGTAAGTTAGCACCTTTCCGGTAATAGCATGGAAATAATGGTCGACAATTGCCGGTCCCTCCGTGGGATCCACTCCAGTCTGTGCCCAGGAGGTGTGAATTTCATCCACACTATCCAGCTTGTCGGCACCATATCGAGCCGTTACATTCATTATCCCTGGCGAGGCTCCCAAACCTATTATAATGGCAATACCTGCCTTCTTAGCTTCTTCATCCAGATTAAGGCAGCTTTGCGTGGCATCCCAGTCATCGCATATATCTACCAGGTTTGTTCTTGCCTCTATGGCAGCTTTCACCACCTTTTCACCAAAGACATGGAATGGCCCAAGAGTGCTCAATACAACATCTGAACCTTTCATCACTTCAACAAGTCTTTTATGTTCACTGGCATCCACTGACCTTACCGATGTTTTGCCACCCACCTCAGCAGCAAGCTTGCTGGCCGCCTCAAGGTTTTTATCAGCGATGACTACCTCAATATCAGGCGCCCGCTTGACCAATTCACGAACACCACAAGCTCCTATATGCCCAGCACCTCCTAACGCTATCACCTTCATTTTTTTACCTCCTTTCATGATCTAGATTTATGTCCAATTATAAGCTACCCTTCCACGTTCTGAGCAATGGTTTTCGCCGGTCACTTAATCAGCCCCCGAAAATCTCCTCTATTTCTGTTCTTTCTTGGTGAGGCTCATTATATTCCATCCTGTATTCTATATCATTGCTAATCTGTGCTCGAGCTTTTCACTGTCATTACAAACGAAAGAGTAGCGAAGGGTCTAGAAATTGCTTCGCTATCCTTTTTTTATCTGTTGCGGCTAACTGTCTCCTTAGCTAACAGGGCGAAGCAAATTGTAGCCACGAAAAGTAACGCTGCGCCCAAGAAGAAGGGGGAATTTATCCCACTTACATCTTTAAGCCAGCCAAGCGTAATGGGGCCAATAACCCATCCAGCATCGCTTACGGTGCGGTAAGTCGCCATGGTGCGTTCATAATCCTCTGGAGAGGCAGTATCGGCAACATAGGCAATGGGCACAGGTCCACAAAGTCCCCTCCCCATACCCAATATCACACTGCTGGCCAAAAATAAGAAATAATAGTTTGCCTGGGTAAACAGTAGCAATCCCAGCACTGTTACTATTCCTCCAGGCACGATGAGCTTCTTCCTACCTAGTTTATCTGAAAGCCTGCCAGCAAAAGGAACCATGGTCACTTGCATTCCTGCTACTAAAGTAAGCGCCAATCCTACCTGCCCCGTAGTTAACCCGAGATGTTCATACCCTAGAATGGGGATTAGTGTTATCTGGTTCCCACTAACGGTGATCAAAGTAAATAGGACTACAGCGCAAATGAGCCAGAAATTTATGTTTCTACGCAGTGGCGTGGAAACTGCTTGATTAACGTCAGAATTAGGCGATTCAGCAGGAGTGCTTTTGTTTTGTTTCGTCTCAGGTATGAAAAAATAGCTAAATATGGTGGCAACTAAGGAAAACCCACAGAAGGAGAGAAAAACGGCGCTGTAACTAAAATACTCACCGATAAAGCCGCCTAAGATAGGACCGAAGCTCGCTCCAAGTAGGAAGCTTCCCCAGTAGAGGCTCATATATTGACCTCGGTTAGCCTGAGTGGAGATTTCGCCGATAACGATTAAAGCTGTCACGCTAAAGATAGCTGACCCCAACCCCTGAAGCAATCTAAACGCTACCAGTTGCCAGTATTCACCGACAAATACATAGCCAAGGGCGCTGATGGTCACCAGGGAACAACCGAGGATAAGCAGAGGTCTTCGTCCCCAGAGTCGCGCTATTCTACCTGCTGGTAAGTCTATTACCGCTCGGCTTACGCCATAAGCAGTGATGGCTAACCCCACCATTGTGCCAATCATGGCCGGGCTGACCCCTAACTCCTCGACAAAACCAGGAAGTATGGGGCTGAGAAACCCTGCTCCCACCATGAGCAGTAGCTCCCCAACACAAATGGCGATGAGGGTTTTGTTACGCCACATTATCGTTTCGAAATAACTATGCCACGAGCGACAAATTCAGACTCGATGTGAAACATCCTTTTCACAAAGTGAAATGGTATTACAGGAATACCCTAGTTTATCAAAGCTGGAGACAAGATAGAATATGCCATGAGGTAATTTACAATGATGGCTGAATAGCAAACAAGACTAATCATACCAGAAATATCACGCCTATGGTGTTATGTCAACTTCACTAGAAGAGAAAATTGAGCAGGCAAAGGCCTGACAAGAAAGTATATGAGCGAGGGATGGGGAAGCAGAGCCAGCATCCTATATGCCACATACGATTTATTCCCTACTGAGCTTTCCGAAGAAATGTTTCTGAAAGTTTGTTGCATATTAGACCCGTTACGTGCTCCTGCAGCCGCCACGTATGAGAATAAGCATGGCTTCAAGCCTCGGCGGCAAGGAATCCTTGCCAACTTCTGGGAGGCAGTCTACAAAGAGATAATGACCAACTCCACTATGGCCGCTGAACAGAAGGCACGGAGATATGCAGATACGCCAGAGTGGACGGGACGGAAAACGGGAGACATACGTCTAGCTGAGCTACGTCGTGGCGCACAGTGAAATTGCACAAAATAAAGTGGAAAAAGCAAATTTAGAAATGCAAATTCGAATCTGCTCTGGCGGTGAATAGACCTCAGCTAGAGAAAATTGGCTCTGACTTTTGCACTTTGCACTAAATTATTTGCACCTACTGCACAATATAAACCTTGGCCAAATCAGGAATCCCTAGAGGACCAAGGCTATAACCTTTGACATAAGGTTTAACTAAAACATAATTTCTACCAAAGCATAATGGCAAGCAAGGTGCTTCATCAACAATCTCCTGCTCAGCTTGCTGATACATCATCAACCGAGCATCGTCATTTTGTTCAACGCCAGCTTGGTCAAGCAAGGCATCCAGTTCGGGATTATGATAGTCAAAGATATTATTCTCGGCACTGGTGTAAAACAAATTGTCCAGGAAATTATGAGGGTCGGGGTAATCAGCTACCCAAGCAAGCATAAACATCTCATCCTTTTCCTCCATCAGATGGTAAACGAATTTCTCCGATTCCATCTGTCTCACCTGAACCTCAACTCCCAGATTCTCCCGCCATCCCTGAATAATTGCTCCCAAATAACCGGAAACACCGCCACCATACCCCGCCACGGTGATGGTAATCGGTGGCAAGTTAGAGACATTGCCATACTCAGAAGCAGCGATAGCCTCCTTAGCTCTGGTTGCATTGTATTCAAGCCCAGTAAGATTCTCGTTATACCCTGGCATCCCGGGAGGCAATATCCCATCAGCTTTATTTACCATATCCCGGAATATCAATTTGATGATGCGCTCCTTATCCACAGCATAGCTGAAAGCACGGCGAACATTCACATCATCGAAGGGCAGAGCGCCGGTATTGAAGCCAATGTAGTGTAGGCTGAGCTCAGGGGTTACCGCTAACTCCTGGTGAAATGGGCTAGCTTCATCTTTAACCAGGTCTATATAATACGTGCCGACAGACACGACATCAATTTCCCCGTTTTCATACATCGCCATAGGATTTCCAGCGAGGAGATGAAAGGCAACCTGCTTAATCTGGGGTAACTCACCATAATAAAGCTCGTTCCTTTCCAGAATCAGAACCTGTCCCGGTTCCCACTCGCTCAAACCAAATGGGCCCGTGCCAATTGGATGACGCCACCAGTCACTTCCCGACTCCACATTTAACTGTTCAACGACAAAAGCGGTGGGATAGGTAAGCTTGCACAGGAAGTAAGCTTTAGGGGCATCAATGGTGACCCGAAGGGTGTAATCATCAACAACCTCGACTCCCGAGATTTCTTCTGCCTTGCCAGCAAGCTTATCATTTACACCAATGATATCGCCTAAATAGGTAGCTGCTGTTTGGGAGCCAGTTTCAGGGTCACAAGCTCGTTCCCAGGAATATTTGAAATCCTCTGCCTTGACCTCTTTACCATCATGAAATTTAACCCCATGGCGCAGGTGAAAGATAAAAACCTTGCCATCCTCACTTTTCTCCCAACTTTCAGCAATGTCAGGCACCACCTCCAGTTCATCATTAAGGCGGACTAACCCGCTGAAGATTTGCATCACATGGGCATGAGAGGACATCTCACTGGAAATCGCCGGGTCAAGAGTTATCGGTCCGGTATCCCAGAGGTTAAGGACGTCTTCACTGGAAAGCGGATGCCAGTTACAAACACAGCTAGCCTGAGGTAAGAACAGAGCACAGAGTAGAAAAGACAATGATATCAGATGCCAGATTCTTTTCCCAAAATCCTTCAAGCTACCGAACTCCTGCTGATATAGCTAACGCTGACAGGCCAGCGATTGAGCCGGGATGAGCTTGCTTCGCTGCTCCTTCGCTACGCTCAGGGCTTTGGCTCACCACAACGACTGTGGAAGCCACCAATGATTCTCGCCAGCGAGCATCAAGCCCATCGATATCAAAACCATAAGCTTCAGTTAAAGCTTCGTCATAGGTATTACCCTGCTTAAAAAGAGTCAATAGATTGAGCATCTTATCACCGCTATAGTTGTCCAAAAGGTATTCCACCAGGCTGTAGCTCTCAGCGTAGGAAAGATAGGCTTTTTCAGGCTCAGCAGAAAACGGGCTACACAGACTACGCACGGAGAGCAGCTTATCTTCAGAGATAGCTTTTTCTAAACGATAAGCCAATTCGGGGGGAAGGTCACCTTGATTATACATTGCCAAACCTTCATCAAGCCACATAGGTAACGAACCATAAGGGCTGAAAACCAGTTGATGAACAACTAAATGAGTGAGCTCATGAACCAAAGCTTCCTTTCCCCAATCAATGCTATCGGGTGAAATACCCATGGCGATAATGCCAAATTCAGTAAAGGCAACACCTCCCGTCCATTCCTGTGGGAAGATCATTGCTCCCTGCAACTCCCATGATGAGGCATAAACATATATAGTGATAGCCCTCTCAGGATAAGCGCCGAATTCCTGTGTTAACCTGGCAAGTCCTTCCTGACAGGCATTCATTAGCTCCCAGGCAAAGGAATCGTCGCCTTCATACCAAAACAAACTTATGTTACCGCTGGTCAAGCTTTGCCACTGATGATGACTATCGTCAAAGCGAACTATGGCGGGCAATGTTTCAAACTCATCACCGTCAGCATTCTTGATAGTCCACCAGTATGTTACTTGAGCTCCAGGAGGCAGGCTCGCCTTTCTCATGTCCCACACCCAGCTAGCTTCCACCCTTGTTGCCGGAGTGAACTCAGCCCAGCCCTCGCTAACAACCTGAGCATAATTCATCCTATCAACCTGATAATGAAGCCGCGCATCAGCAATATTGGCAGGACTTTCCGCCTCAAGATTAAATGCAAGGGAGTAAGGGAAATCTATGGTTACGCTACTATCCAAGACGGAAATATTGTTTTCAGCTTTGACTGGAGGGAAAACTACCAATAACAGCAGCAGGAGCAGCAGCAAAATTACCGAGCCAATACGCTTAATCATAACAGCCTTTATTGTTGATAAACTGTCACTCTGAGCCCTTCGCCTTTCCCGTCATTGCTTCGCTTCGTTCGCAATGACAAAAGGCAAGGTTGCCAAACACATATTTAGTCACTTCCCTTCCCTACTTTAGAGCGAAGGTAAGCATTGATAAACTCATCCAGCTCTCCGTCGAGCACTGCTTCAGCATTGCTAACCTCAAAACCGGTGCGATGGTCTTTCACCATTTTATAAGGATGAAGGACATAGCTTCGAATCTGATTTCCCCACCCAGCCTCAATGCGCTCACCTTTGAGCTTTAATGTCTCCTCCTCTTTCTTTGCACGCTCCACCTCCAGAAGGCGAGTGTAAAGGATTCTCAACGCACTTTCTTTATTTTGATGCTGGGAGCGCTGACTCTGGCAAACCGCGGTCAATCCAGTGGGCAGGTGAGTTACCCTAACAGCGCTGCTCGTCTTTTGCATATGCTGCCCGCCAGGACCGCTTGACCTGAAAGTCTCCACCTTCAAATCCTCAGGATTTATCTGTAAATCCACCTCTTCTTCTGCTTCAGGGAGAACTTCCACCAATACAAAAGAGGTATGCCGGGCATGGTCAGCATCAAAGGGAGAAAGTCGAACCAATCTGTGAACCCCATGCTCACATTTGAGATACCCATAAGCGTAGTCCCCTTTGATTCCCAGGATAGCACTCTTAATTCCTGCTTCGTCGCCAGGGGAAATATCCAATGTCTCACCGTGGTAATTATGCCTTTCCGACCACCTCAAATACATTCTGAGCAACATACTTGCCCAATCCTGCGACTCAGTGCCACCAGCACCAGCATGAATGGCAACCAAGGCACTGTGAGCATCATACTCGCCACTTAAAATCAGTTGATTTTCCAGCTGCTCAAATCGGCAGGCTACCTCCTTCACCTCCGTGTTTATCTCTTCACTTAGCGAAGCGTCCCCTTCCTCTTCAGCGAGACAAACCAGTTCGTAAAGGTCAGAAGCCTTCTTTTCCAACTCACGCCATGGGCGAATTAGATTCTTCCTCGCTCCCAACCCCCGCATTATGGCTCGTGCCCTGGCTAAGTCACTCCAGAATTCAGGACTTGCCGATTCTCGCTCTATCCGAGCAACTTCGTTTTCTTTGCCAGCGATGTCAAAGATGCTCCATTATTTGTGAGATTTGTCGACACAGAGCGGCTAGCTTTTGCCTTTGTTCCTGCATTGCTCCTCCCTAATGTTAATCAAATAACTTCCCTTGCTGACTCGATTTTAGCCTCAAGTTGCCTCCAGCGGCAAGGTGAGCTAACCTCGTTGGTTCAGGAAGACGATAGTCACGGCAGCAATTGAGTACCCACTTTATCGCTGAGCTAAGGCCAATCTTATGACCTATGGAAACATATATTGGTTTCACCCCAATCCTGGTTCTTAAAGCAGCCCCGATGACTTGACCATTATCAACCAGTTCGGCATAAGAGCCAACCTTTTCCCCCACAAGCTCATGAGCACCACAAAGTATAGATTTAGCGCAACCAATAGTGGGCACATCGAGGAAAAGCCCCAGATGTGCTGCAAGCCCAAACCGTCGGGGATGGGCGATCCCCTGACCATCGACCAGAACCAGGTCGGGAACGCTGGATAATTCTTGACAAGCAGCTAATATTAAAGGAGCTTCCCGAAAGGACAACAATCCCGGTATATAAGGAAAGGTGACCTCCCTCTCCACAGTCTTCACTTCCACCAAATTGAGTTCAGGGTAATTTAACACCACCACGGCCCCCCGACCTGTGCCCCGAGAATCAGGCGAGGATATATCAACACCAGCAACCAGGTGAGGATTAGTATCTTCACCCTCAGTCACTACCGTTTTTGCCAGGCTGACCTGCAACGCTTTAGCCTGGCCATGACTAACATCCCACTGATGCAACGCATGTATTTTCATATCGCAAAGCAGCTTACACCGGTGCCTTAACCACTATGGTAGTGCCAATGCCTGGTTCAGATTGTATTGATAAGCTTCCACCGAGCAATTGCGCCCGTTCCTGCATCCCGGCAAGACCAAGCTTGCCGGCACGAGTCAAGTCTCCCACGCTCTCCAAGAGCTGGAAGCCAACACCATTGTCCTTTACTGTGATAGTTGTTTCCTTTTGCTCGAATTTAACGGTAACTTCAGCCTTTGACGCTTGAGAGTGTTTCCCGATATTCCTTATCGCCTCCTGAACAATACGGAAAATCATCACCTCCGTTTCTGAAGCTAATCTCCGTTCCTGCCCTACTACGATTAAATGACATTCCACCTTATGCTCAGTTTCAAGCTGCTCCACCAGCCATTCAAGTGCAGCACGCAAGCCGAGGTCATCCAGTATTGAAGGACGCAGGTCACGGCTAAAGTAACGCACTTCCTGCAATATGCCCTTTACTTGCTCATGTATCCTCCATAAAGCCTTAGCCTCACTCAGGGGCAGCTTCGCTCTATCCCGCAACAAGCCCTCTACCTGATGAAGAAGGGCGATGAGTTCCTGAGCAGTGCTATCGTGCAGCTCACGAGCGATGCGAGAGGATTCTTCCTCCTGAGCCCTGGTGATTTGCTGGATATACAGCCGCATGTTCTCCTGCATTTGCTTCTCTTTGGTTATATCCCGGGCAATATTCTGAAAGGCTCTAGGTTCACCATCCCTGGCAATTAAGTTGGTGGTTAACATGACTGTTGCCATAGTCCCATCCGCCCTCATAATTTGTTGCTCATAAGGCCGTACAGCCATATGACCTTGAAGTAATTTATCTCGCATCTCCCTAGCCAAGGATAAACTCTCCTCAGAAAGAAACGACTTAACATTCAAGGGCAATGGGCTCAATCCATATTCGTCAAGTTTGTAAGGTACCTTTTCTGAATCATAACCGAGGAGCTCACCGGGAATTTCCTCAGGGTCAAATCCAATAAGCCTGGCGGCAGCTTCGTTAGCCGCGATAATGTTACCGTGTAGATCGTGTATCCAGATAGCATCGTGGGCGCTTTCAAATAACTCTCGATAGCTCCTCTCAGAGGCACGCACCTGTTCCATCATTCTCGCTTGCTCCTGGTAAAGGCGAGCATTCTCAGAACAAATGCAAATTCCGTTGCCCACAGTAATAAGCAGCTCCACTTCATCGTCAGTGAACTCTCTATATCCACGACTAGCGATACAGAGCGTGCCTTTAACTTCCTCCTCACATTTCATAGGCACAATGAGCATACTTTTGATGCCCTCTTGCCTCACCACCTCACGAGTGAGTCTAGGGTCAGTAGAGGCATCCCTTACCAACAACGGCTCCCCACTCTGAGCTACCCAGCCGTTAAGCCCTTCGCCGACCTTCAGCTTGTCCACACCGCGAGCAAATTCCTCGGAAACTCCCTCATAACCAACCAGATTTAGCTCCCTTGCTTCCGCACATAGCTGGAATACTAAAACGACCTCCACATCCATAACATCTGAAATCTTGCGCAGGGCATCATGCAGAACTTGCTCCACATTCAAACTATGGCTGAACTGCTTACAAACACTGCCTACCATAGCCAGCCTCTTCTCGTAGCTCATCACCTTTCGGGTCTGAGAGCGGAGCTTGTTTTTGGTTACCGTCAGTGTTTCGGCAACAATCTGCCTATCTTGCCCAGCACCCATCTTGCTTTCCCGCACCTTCAACATCAAGGAAGCTAATATTCCAATCAAAGTTACAATCCCAGCTTCAAATAGGGCACCGGGAAGGTTAGAGGAGAAGAAAACAGCTCGGGGAAGCATTATAAGCAAGGCAGTAAACGCTGTCACTAGCGCCGCTGTAGCACCGAAGATAAAACCACAGTAGACAACGGGTATGAGGTAAAGCACAGGATAGGCCACCAGACCAAAATTACCCCAAGGCCATATTTGTTCAGCATAATGATGGACAGAGAAAATCGCCATCAATGCCAGAATTACCCAAAAGTGAGGGTTACGCAGAACTGCCGTCACTGTTGTCCTGTCCATTAAGATAAATCATCGAGGGTAAGCCAACCCCTCTTCAAAGCTTGTATAACCGCCTCAATGCGAGAGCCCACTCCAAATTTATTAAATATCCCTTGCAAGTGACTTTCCACGGTATGGACGCTAAGGAAAAGTTCCTTGGCAATATCCTTATTGCTCAAGCCCTTCGCTGCCTTGGTGAGCACATCCAGTTCCCGCTGTGTGAGCAGTGACAATGCCCCCTCCTGAACATATCCATCGCCACGCCTGAACCTCTCCAGCACTTTGCGAGCAATAACAGGATGAAGCACTGATTCCCCTCTATGCACAGCACGGATACCATCGATGAGCTGGCTAGCACTGACATCCTTTAGCAGGTAACCGGCAGCGCCTGCCTCTAAAAGGGCAGAGACATATTGGTCATAGTCATAAGCGGTAAGCATCAGTATAGTCGCCGAGGGCTGGAATGCCTTAATTTGCCTTGTAGCTTCAATGCCATTGAGCTTGGGCATGGAGATGTCCATAATGATAACATCAGGGTTGAGTTCCCTCGCCAGCCGCACTGCCTCTTCACCATCGCCAGCTTCACCAACCACAATTAAATCCTTTTCTCTCTGCAAAAAGGCACATACGCTTTGCCGCAGTACTAGATGATCTTCAGCAAACAAAATCCTTATCTTCTCCATTTCTATATCATTCTAACCTTCCTTTGAATTCATTTCAATTTAGTACACATTCATATGAGCAGCGACACACTACCTGGGATACTTTGCGGCCCGAGCCTAGCCGTCTGCCATCGAGGGAGAAGGATTCCTGATGAGGTTGCTTCGCTCGCAATGACAATAAAAGCGGCACAATGGCGCTCCCTTCCGTCATTGCGAGGAGCAAGATTCCTCGTTTTACTCGGAACAGGCTCCGCAATCTTTGGTGTCAAATCCCAATGTTTAAATTTTCAAATTCAAAGCAGCTTTGATGACTGGATTTTTGGTCAGATACGTCCACGCAAGTAATGAGGACCAGGTGGTCAGAATCAATGACTGACACCACCTCATTTCATCATTTTTGAGTAGCCGGAAATAGGGATTTTATGGATGTGTGCCGCAAGCAGAAATGGTTTACTGAAAGTAAAAGGAGGCGAAATGGGATTAAGGGCATACTTGCTGGTTAAGGTTAATGACAGTATAGAACAGGAAGAGTTCACCCAGGCAGTAAAGGAGGTGAAACGGGTACCGGGGGTCGAGTTCGTTGACCCTGTTATCGGGGCATTCGATATGATGGTCATGGTGAATGCACCGGCGACAGTAGAAGCCATAGCTGCCAAAGTTCAGGATAACCCGTGGTTCGAAGATATGGAGATACTAAAGCTCATCAACATATTTTCAGGGGTATAGATATCTGAATTTCCTGACCAAGAAACCGTGAAAGTGAGGTAAAAGTCTATGAGAGATGGCATGACAAAAGAGCAGGGCGACACAAAAAGCGAGCGGAGGACAGTATTGAAATTCCTGGCCCAGAGTGGGGGCGTGAGTTTTATTTGCATTGGTGGAGCAACAGCTATCGGGTATATGGTTGACGGACTAAACCACACGGGAGTGCTGTTCGGCTTGATTGGAGCCACCCTTGGTCTCGGCATCGCTTTGGGCTATGTCTATCTCAGTTTCAGGTCCATTAACAGTCGATAGAAGGGGGTAAAGAGTAAATGGATGGAGAATCAGTAAAATTTCTGGCAGCAAGTCTAGCTATCGCAGTAGGGGCTCTTGGACCGGGAATAGGAGTTGGCATTTTAGGGCACGGCGCTATGGGCGCATTAGGGCGCAACCCTGAGGCAAGGGGCGCAATAATGACCAACATGCTCATTGCCATTGCTTTTTGCGAGGCTATCGCTATCTATGCTCTAATAATAGCCATCATGATTCTGTTTATCTTCTAACAGCGGTTATCTGCTTTACTATGAAGCGTGTCTGGCATTGTCCAGACACGCTTTTTATTTAGCCACCATTGACAAGCATAGCTACTTAGGAGATAATAGGTAATTGAATGGTTAAAATCAGACTGCGTAGAGTAGGCGCCAAGCACAGACCATCTTACCGGGTGGTAGTAGCCGATAGTCGCTCGCCACGCGATGGAAGGTTTATCGAGATTATCGGGCATTACAATCCATTAACCGACCCCTCGACTGTTAATATTAACGAGGAAAAAGCCTTGAAATGGCTCAAACTGGGGGCTCAGCCTACAGATACAGTTTATAGCTTGCTTCGCAAATCGGGCATTGTGGATAAATCTGAGCACCAAAAAGGCTCAAAACGGAAGTCAATTGCTGACAAGGAGACAAAATGAAAGAATTAGTAGAATACATTGTCAAATCTATCGTAGCTGAGCCAGAGAATGTCACCATCACCGAAGAGAATAGCGATGAAGGCTTATTGCTTAAACTGGAGGTTGCTGCTGACGACAAAGGTAGAGTTATCGGCAGGGGAGGTCGAGTAGCTGAGGCAATACGCACTTTACTTCGAGTAAAAGCAGCCAAAGATAATACCAGAGTCAGATTACAGATAATGTAACCTGGTTTTCATATCGGCTTTTTGCGGCGCCTTTTTTCAGCCGCTTTTATCCTTGCTAATGAGCGCCGTAAAGCGGCCTCAGCAGCAGCAGTATCCACTTCGGGTGGTCTTGTTTTAAGGATTTCCTCGGCACGGCGTCTGGCAGCCTCAGCACGTTCCATATCAATTTCCTCAGCACGCTCACAAGCATCAGCCAGGATAATTACCTTATCAGGACGCACCTCAAGAAAACCACCACTTATCGCCAGATAGTGTTCCTCATTATCCTTTCTTATCAATAAATCTCCAGGCTGGAGCATGGTCATTAGAGGAGCATGATGCGGTAAAATGCCCAGTTGCCCCTCTATTCCCCAGGCTACCACTTCATTAACATCATCCGCGAAAACTGTTCCTTCCGCAGTGACAATTTCAAGCTTCAATGTAGCCACTACCCCCCTCCCATCTTCCTGGCTTTCTCCACCGCTTCATCAATAGTTCCCACCAGATAAAAGGCAGCCTCAGGAAGCGCGTCGTGTTTCCCTTCCAAAATCTCCTTGAAGCCACGCACTGTTTCCTTAACAGGCACATATTTACCAGGTGTGCCGGTAAATTGCTCGGCGACATGGAACGGCTGCGAACAGAACCTCTGAATGCGCCGAGCACGCTGCACGGTAAGCTTATCCTCTTCAGTTAATTCCTCCATCCCCAAAATGGCGATTATGTCCTGCAGCTCTTTATACCTTTGTAACGTTCGCTGTACCCCACGAGCCACTTGATAATGCTCCTCACCGACAATGGCAGGGTCGAGTATTCGCGATGTCGAAGTTAACGGGTCAACAGCAGGGTATATACCCAACTCAACAATGTAACGCTCCAGGGCAACAACTGCGTCCAGATGACCGTAGGTAGCCACGATACCGGGGTCGGTATAGTCATCAGCAGGCACATAAATAGCCTGGAAGGACGTAATTGAGCCCTTCTTGGTCGTGGTAATCCTTTCCTCTAACTCACCAACATCGGTACCCAGTGTTGGCTGGTAGCCCACCGCCGATGGCATACGCCCTAAAAGAGCTGATAACTCCATATTGGCCAGAACATAGCGATATATGTTGTCGATAAACAAAAGTACGTCCTGACCCTCAACATCGCGGAAATATTCCGCCATGGTCACACCGGTCAATCCTACCCGAGCACGAACACCGGGACTCTCATTCATCTGACCAAAGACGAGGACGGTTCTGTCGAGGACTCCAGACCTCTGCATCTCCAACCACAGGTCATTCCCCTCTCGCGACCTTTCACCTATACCAGCAAAAACAGAAAACCCACCATGCTCGGTGGCGATGTTACGAATAAGCTCCATAATGATAACCGTCTTTCCCACACCTGCACCCCCATATGCTCCAACCTTCCCTCCTCTGGTGAAAGGGGTGATCAGGTCCATAACCTTGAGCCCCGTCTCCAACATCTGAGGAGTTGTTTCCTGCTCCTCCAAAGAAGGCGGAGGACGGTGGATAGGATACCTTTGCTCAGCTTTCACTTCGCCAAGCTCATCCAGAGGCTCACCGAAAACATTAAATAACCTGCCTAAAGTTGCTCTACCAACAGGCACAGTTATCGGAGCTTCCATATCAATAGCCTCAGCTCCTCGTGCCAAGCCATCGGTAGACGTTAGGGCAACACCACGCACCCAATTATTGCCAATATGATGTTGAGCCTCAATAACGACCTTGCCTCCATCCATGGGAATCTCTATACCATTATTTATCGCAGGCAACTCATCAGGTGGAAATTCGATATCAACCACTGTGCCAATCACCTGAACCACTTTACCTTTTGCCATATGCTATCTCCTGCCCGTTAATGTCATTGCGACCGAAGCGAAGCAGTCTCGAGTTGCTAACTGTTAGCCTCCTTAAGCCAGAGCTTCAGCTCCTCCAGTAATATCACAAATCTCCTTGGTAATAGTCTCCTGCCTCACTTTATTCAAGGTCAAGATTAAGTCCTCAATGAGCTCTTTGGCATTATCACTGGCATTGCGCATGGCTACCATCCGTGCTGATTGCTCACTGGCAACAAGCTCAAGTATAGCATGGTATACCTGCATTTCCACAAACCTTGGCAGTAGCTGGTCCAAAACAGCGCGGGGGGCAGGTTCATAAATATACTCCACCCTCTGTGTTGGAGGCACCACCGCTGACTCAACGGGAAGCAATACCTCTATCGTAGGTTGCTGCACCATAGTGGTGACGAAACGGGGGTAAGCAACATAAACCAAATCGACATCGCCATTGGTATAGTCATCAATGACAACCCGGGAAATAGGCAGCGTTTCCAGTAAGGTGGGACGGTCGCTAATGCCAGTGAACTCGGCACGAATATCCTGTCCGCTGCGAAGCATGAAGGCTCTCCCCTTCCGTCCCACGGTGATTAAAGCAACGGGAACAGTTTGCTCAAGGATGAAGTTAGCTACAAGGCGATTCAGGTTAGCATTTAAGCCACCGCATAGCCCACGGTCAGTGGCGATGTGAACTATGGCGATCTTTTTAACCTCCCTCTTCTGCAGCAAGGGATGAGCCTCCCCGTTAACCTCGGGCTGAATAGCAAGGTCAGCGACTACCTGGCTTATCCTCTCAGCATAGGGTCGTCCCGCCACCGCCTGGTCTTGAGCCCGTCTCATCTTGGCAGTGGCGATCATCTCCATTGCCTTGCATATTTTCTGAGTACCTTGAACACTACGGATGCGACGACGGAGAACCTGAGTGCTAGCCATTACCCTTTAATAATATCAAACTTCAAAGATAAAAAAGCAAAAGTGAAAACAAAGCATTTTTGCACTTTGAATTGTAACTTTGATTCTTAACTTTTGCTTTTTGATTTTCAGCTAGTATGTAGTGCCCCCGTGAACTCCTCTATTGCCGACTTCAAAGCTCCTTCAGTTTCAGTCTTTATCTCCTTATCATCGTTGATTTTCTGCTCCAGCTCAGGATGGTTAGTTTCCATAAATCGATGAAAATCCTCGCCACAGGCAATTATTTTATCCACAGGGACATCATCAAGATAGCCATTGGTCACTGCGTAAAGAATCATCACCTGTTTCCCCAAAGACATAGGTGAATATTGAGGTTGTTTCAACACCTCGGTAATACGCCGACCACGCTGTAATTGGTCTCTGGTAGCCTTATCCAGGTCGGCAGCACCGAACTGAGCAAAAGCTTGAAGTTCACGGAACTGAGCCAGGTCCAGCCTCAACTTACCAGCTACCTGCCTCATCGCCTTCCTTTGCGCTGAGCCACCAACTCGAGATACCGACAATCCTACATTGATCGCCGGGCGAATGCCCGCATTGAATAAATCAGGCTCAAGATAGATTTGCCCATCGGTAATGGAAATCACATTCGTAGGAATGTAAGCTGACATATCACCGGCTTGAGTTTCAATAATAGGTAAAGCGGTGAGTGAGCCACCACCATACTCAGGGGCTAACCTGGCTGCTCTTTCCAGAAGACGACTATGGAGATAGAAAATATCTCCAGGGTAAGCTTCTCTACCTGGTGGACGCCGCAGCAGTAACGAAAGCTGCCGGTAAGCCCAGGCGTGCTTGTAAAGGTCATCATAAACAATCAAGGCATCCCTTCCCTGCTCCATAAATTCTTCCCCCATAGCACAGCCAGAATATGGGGCAAGATATTGCAATGGCGCAGGGGCAGAGGCATCAGCAGCTACTACGATAGTATGTTCCATAGCTCCGTACTTCTCCAAAGTAGCCACCACCTGAGCTACCTTGGATGTTTTTTGCCCAATAGCCACATAAATGCAAATGAGGTCACCGCCCTTCTGCGCGATTATGGTATCAATTGGAATGGCTGATTTACCGGTAAAGCGGTCACCGATGATAAGTTCACGCTGACCACGTCCGATCGGAATCATACTGTCTATAGCCTTAATTCCCGTCATCACTGGAGTATCCACAGGCCTTCTTAGCACCACATTTGGCGCTATCCTCTCCACAGGCCGAGTCTTATCCGTCTTAACCGCTCCCTTCCCATCACGGGGACGTCCCAATGGGTCAATCACCCTCCCGATAAGGGCATCACCAACAGGAACCTCGACCACTCGTCCCGTTGCCCTCACTTCATCGCCTTCCTTAATCAAACTGCAATCGCCGAGAACAACAGCGCCAACATTGTCTTCCTCCAAATTAAGAGCCAATCCCATAATATCGTGAGGGAATTGTAATAGTTCATTGTATTCCGCAGCGCTGAGTCCATGAACTCTAGCGATGCCATCGCCAACTTCCACCACTGTGCCCACATTCGTGACAGTCACTGCTGCGCCGAAGTGCTCGATTTGCTCTTTAATTACCGAAACAATATCTTGCCCTCGGGTTGCCATACTAGCCTCCTATGTTTACCCTAAAAACCCTGTGAATTTCTAGGAAACCCATCATTTGCTAACTTCAACCAAATTCCTTCTCAGAGCGTCCAATCTATTACGCACGCTTCCATCAATAAGCATATCGCCAATCTTGGCTTTGAATCCCCCGATTACGGAGGAATCAACTATGGCATCAACGATGACTTTACGATTAACCATGTCCCCCAGTTGACTGGAAACCCTTTCTTTATCCTTTTCATCCAGGGATAGAGCGGTAACCACCTCAGTGTGTTCGATACCACGGTGAGCATCTAACAAATGGTCGTATTCCTGTAAAACATCGCCGCCAATTCCCAATCTACCCTTGCTCACCAGAAGGCAAGCCAGATTCAAAGCCAAGGGATTTGCATCACTTAGCCGCTGTTCCAAAAGGCTCTTCTTGACCTCAAAAGGCAATTTAGGATTTTCCACTAAAGCCGTAAAAGCCTCGTCAGTACTCAGTTCAGCAATCTTCCTCAAGCTGACCTGCCAGCTCTCAAGTTCATTTCTCTGCATTGCCAGTTCGAAGGCAGCTTGAGCATACCGTTTACCAGAAGCTATTCTTGGCATCTTAACTTAGTTATCAGCTATCAGCTAACTGCTGAATGCTGAATGCTGAGTGCTGAGTGCTGTGAGCTATACTTCAACTTTCCCTGAAAGTAGTGCTTTCCTCCAACGCTTGTTCGATAAGTTTTCTGTGCTTTTCCTTATCCAGTGCCTCATTAATAACTTTTTCAGCAGCTAAAATAGCGGTATCCACAAACTCTCGGCGCAAGTCATCAATAGCTTTATCCCGTTCTCGCTCCAGCTCAACCCGAGTTCGGGCAACAATAGCCTGAGCTTCCTTTCTCGCCTCTTCCTTTGCCTCTTCTTTGAGCCTGTCTCCAATTTGTGTTGCCTGGCTAATTACTGTTTGCCCTTCTTGGCGAGCCTTACTAATCTGTTCCTGAACCGCCACTTTAGCACGCTCATATTCCTGCTTCGTCGCCTCAGCTTGCTCCATGCTCTCTCTTATCCTGTTCTCCCGCTCATCAAGCATCTTGCGAATTGGCTTATAGCCAACATAAACTAGCAAGCCAAGCAGAATAACAAAGCTAACAAGCTGCCCGATAAAAGTAGCTAAATCTAATCCCAGACCCATAGTCTATATCTACTTCTTGGAATCAGACTAAGCCACAAAAATAAGCAGAATAGCTACAATAAGGGCATAGATAGCTATAGCTTCAGCAAAGGCAATAGCAAGAATCATGTTGGTCATTATTGGTCCTCTTGCCTCGGGATTGCGCCCCAGGGCATTCATAGCACCCCAGCCAAGCAAACCTATGCCAAGTCCAGGACCAAATGTCCCCACTCCCATAGCAAATGCTGCTGCGAGAAGTTTCACAGATTCGCCTTCCATCAGTTTAACCTCCTTTCAGGGAAATACTAAATTTCAATTCAGGATTTTCTATTTACTTCTCATTCCTCAGCCATTACCGCGGCACAGGCAAATCCCAGGGTCAATCCGCCAAATATCAGTGCCTGGACAAAGCCAAAGAATGCCTCCAGACCGTAAAATATCACAGGAACTACAAAAGGAACAAGAAATATCATTATCAAGGTTAATATCGCCCCTGCCGTCATATTGCCAAAGAGACGGAATGTGAAGCTAACCATCCGTATAAAGTGACTCAGTATCTCCAGTATGCCAGCAAACACAAATACTATACCATTAAAGATGCCACCAATGCCAGCCTTAATTTTCCCGGTAAATAACTGCTTAAAACCTGAAAGTAAAGGCTTAAAGTTAAAAAAGGTCTCTAAATAACGAGCCCCCTTTGCCTTAAATCCCCAATACTCTATAGAGATAAAAGCAACTACAGCAAGCATTAGAGGGACATTTATGTCGGTGTTGGCATTGCGCAGTAGGGGCTCGCCATTCATTTTGATGGTCTCAAATCCAGGCAGTAAATTAATCCAGGCATTAGCCAAAACAAATAGAAAGATAGTGGTGCAAACAGGGAAAAACCATCTCCCATACTTTTTACCCGCAGCGTCCTCGATAAAGTTTGCTGCCGCTTCATAGATAAATTCCACTAAGTTCTGGAGACCTTTGGGAACAAGCCTCATTTTACGCGTGGCGGCAAAAAATATACCAAAAAGAACTAAAATGCTTATCCATGCCGTAATCATGGTATTAGTTATAGGAAGATTAGGGAAAGGATGCTCCGCGGGTAATTGAGGATGAGGGGGCTGAACAGCAAAAATGCTCAGTGGTTCTCCACCCCTTATCAATGCCCCCACACTGCCACCAATAAAGCTAATCACAGTTAACGCCAGGAAAACAATGGCGAGAATAACTATCAAATTTAATGAGCAACCTAAAACCTTCCTTTTAGCCATTATTCCTGTTCTTCGTTCCCTTTCTGCTTTGAAGATGTCACCTTGGAAAGGATTTTCGCTGGTCCACGGAGTTGCTCCTCCCGCCCCTCCCTCTTAGCTTCTTCCATGAATGGCTTAATCATGCGGTAAACTCCGTAAACCATTATTATTGTGCCCAGACCAAGACCAATGAGGGTGAACAAAGGGAATTCGTGGGATGCTCTCTTATCAAACCAGACACCTATCCCTGTTGGTATAATAAGACTGAACGCTACATAGAAACCTACTACCAACAACTGCATCGCTGCTGGCCATTGTTTCATCATAGTCTCCAGTCGAAATGAACTAGGATTTACGCTTCTTAAAATCGTCTAAATCAAGGGTGTTTATAAAATCCTTAAATGCTGACAGTCCTTTCATTTCTTGTTCGTTGAGTCCTTCTTTTTTCTTCGGTTTCCCTTCAGAAACGGGTTTGCCCGTCTCTTCATCAAGCATGATGCCAGCTTTGTCCAGCACTGATTCCTCAACATATATCGGCACTCCAGTTCTCACCGCTAGAGCTATAGCATCGCTGGGCCGAGAATCAACCTCCATTTGCTGACCATTAACACTAATGTAGAGTTTGGCATAGAAGGTGTCATTCTGCAGGTCATTAACCACGACATAGTTAAGCGTTCCCCCCAAAGTTGAGATCATACTTTGCAACAAATCATGGGTTAACGGCCGCGGCAGTTCCACATTTTGTAGCTTTACCGCGATAGCGTCCGCCTCGGCAGGCCCAATCCAGATGGGTAAGTAATAGTTAGTTCCTTTCTCCCTTAAAATCACCACACGTTGATTATTCATCAAGCTAACCCGAATACTATCAATTAACATCTCTATCATGTCATTCCCCCCTAAAAATCCAAACGCTTATTTTACTACAATAATACTACTCAATCAACAAGAGTTCAGTCAAATAAACGGGATAATTTATTTCGGCTTCTCAAAAAGCATGCCGCTATTTCATAAGCAATTCCAGAATCTTTAGGAGGTAGCGTAAGTGTTTCATGCTATTATAACTTTAGGTGTTGCTCGCCTAGCGATCACGATAGTTGCTTTCGTGGACTATGCCCACACCAGGTTTAGATTTGCTCATTGGTATTCCCCCAATTTCTTCAGGAATTCGTTTAAGCTTGCTTGGCTTCACAGTAAAGAGAGTGGTGGACTCTGCAAAAGCCTTAATGCCAAAAAAAAATAGTTAATAACACAAACGTAGTTCGATATTCATCATTCTTGTGATGAGCTGATACGCTCTAAACGGAGAGTCTTTTCGGTGTTCCTGGTAATCTTGACCTTATTCTCGGTTTGTCAGCTCACAGCTCCCGCTGGCAATGACAACTTCACTATGCTCACTGTGGCACACGAGACCATGAGGAAGCGAAACCCTCTTACCCCTGGGTTTAGCCAGCAAACTCCTTATCGCTTCAACATGGTTTGCCTCGATGTCTCGGGCATTTCCAAGAATCTTGATTATCGCCATTCTTATTAACTGGCGTTGTAGCGCTATAGGCAATGGGGCAACTCTTTCCCTATCAAGATAGACAACTCGTTCCTCCTCCCTGACTACCTTATCCCACAATTGTAACGCTTGCTGTTCAATAAAGGAAACATCACCGTCAGCAATTTCAGCAAGGCGAAGAAGGGCCCTATCTATGCCGGGATTATATTTTCTGAGCAAGGGCAATAGCTCGAGGCGAAGACGATTTCGTAAAAAGGATAAGGACAGGTTGGAGGAATCGCTGTGGGGCTCAAGTTGATGCTGCTGACAATAGCTCATTGTCTCCTGTCGGGTAATCTCAAGGAGAGGTCTTATCACGCGGATGCTATTTACCACAGGCAAGCAAGGCTTAAGACCACGTAATCCGGCAGTGCCCGCACCTCGCAAAATATGTAGCAAAATTGTCTCCACCTGGTCGTCTCGAGTATGCCCCACAGCTACCAGCCGGGCGTTAACATTCTTAGCCACGGTTGCCAGGAAGTCATAGCGTAGCTCTCGAGCAGCTTCCTCAAGGGAACAATTTCTCTCCCTGCGATAGGCATTTACATCTCGTGTATCGACAGTAATTGGAACACCAAGAGAGCCAGCGAGATGGGCAATATACCTGGCATCCGCCTCAGCTTCAGCGCCCCGAAGCTGGTGGTTTAAATGAGCAGCATGAACTTTTATTCCTAGCTGCTGTTGCCATTTTGTAAGCAGGTCGAGCAAGCAAACTGAATCAGCACCACCGGATACTGCAACAACCACCGTTTCCCCGGTGGCAACCAGGCTATGTTTGCCAACGAAGTTTAACACCCTGGATTCCAGTTTGATCTTCTCCATAGCTCAGATAGGCACGTGCTTGTATTCGTGAGCTAACTTCACTCGCTCATTATATGAGGGATGGTCACGAAACAAAACCCTCTCCCAGTGCACAGGTTCAGCTTCACTCAAATTCTGGTCAGTCAGTTTGGTCATTAGATTGATAAAACCTTCAGGATTGTCACTTAACTCCAGCGCTGATTTATCCGCTGCCAGCTCAATGCGTCGGCTATACCAATTGAGCGGTAGACGTAATATCAAGAATAATGCTAGCAAAACCATAAGCAACCACGGGAGACCGGCAATATCACCTATCGCCTGGTAGGGAAATAGCGCCACACCACCCTCCAGAGCAAGATTTGCCAGATAAAATGCCAATAGAAATGCCATTGTCTGAACCCAGAAAAGTCTAGCAATATCATGGTGAAGGTGATGCCCGAGCTCATGAGCCAGGGCTACCTCTATTTCTTCAGGGGAGTATTCCTTGAGCATGGTATCGCTGAGGATAATCCGCCTCGTTTTACCAAATCCACCAAGCATGGCGTTAGCCGTGGTGCTCTTACTGCTTAGATTTATGGTAAATATATCCTTAATATCAATCCCGGCTCGCTGTGCCAAGCACGCCAGCCTCTGCTTCAATTCACCATCCGGTAACGGTTCTAATTTGAAAAACAACGATATTAAAATAGTGGGGGCAAGCAGGGTGAGAACGAGACTAACTAAGAGCACAATCAGCCAGGCTGCCAACCACCATAGTGAGGGAAGAAATTCTATAAGCCAGTAGGCAGCTATAATCAGACACACCGATAGCAGTAACCCTAACGCCAAAGTCTTAGTTCTATCCGCCAGCCAGCTAGTTAGCTTTTGGTGTGATAGGCCAAAGCGATGGGACAGAACAAAGTCTTGATAATAGCCTAAAGGCGCCATCATTATTCCCAGCCCAAATGCTAGAATGAGGAAGTATAATGCCGCTGACAACGGCAGTGGAAAGACAAGGAATTCGGCTAGCTTTGCTGAAGCGCCGCTCAAAAGCAGAACCAGTAGCAAAGCGATGCCTATCCCGAGCTCAATGAATAACAACCTCCGTGTCAACTTACTATATTGTCGCGCTTGCTGCTGACGCTCAGCGTCGAGGAAAGTCTGCGACAAGCTCACTTTTGCCCTAAAAATCTGGAGAGGTTTTAGGGAACCCGTTCTTTTCATTGCTTCAAAATCAGCTTCGTGCGGTGGATAAATTCAGGATAATCGCTGAAAGACAGTGCGCTAACGACTTGCTCGGGACGACCGCTACCAGTGGTATCACACATCAACCTCATTCCCAAAATACACATAGGTTCCTCACTCTGGTCAGAATGATAGCTAACAAGCCAGAGACTGTCTATCAACGCCCGCAAATCATACCAACGCACTTTTTCGCCTCTAGAATGATGCCAGGGCAGTTGTTTAACTTGAAGCAGTGAATCCAGAGAGTCCTGTATCTCCTGCTCTCTTTTTTCTGTTTTTATACCAACATGATATTCACTGAACGCAAGCATTGATTGAAGCGAGGGCAGACGAACAGCGACATCCCAAACCTCGAATATCTCGAAGCCAGCCGGCAATTGCCCTGTTACCGTCATCAAAAAAGATTCTGGGGGCATCCACCGTTTTAGCCATACATCCATAAGCTCGAATTCACTGGTTACCCCTACCGGTAAAGGTGCTGCCAGCGAAATTCGGGGATGCGGGCTAAACCCTTGAGAATAAGCTAACGGGATTTCTGCTCTTCGAAACGCTCTTTCCCAGAATCGCATAGTGTCGAGATGGGAAATAAATTTAACCTGTTCACCACGACCAAATCTAACACGCAGGCGCTGCATCCCTTTTAACGCTAAGAATTCGAGGAATTATTAGGGAACGCTTTCCTCTTCCTTTGTTACCACGATTCTCTCTATCTTCACCCCTTGCATCTCAGTGATAACAAATTTCAGATGGCGATACTTCAGTTGCTCACCCTGCTTTGGTATCCTGCCAAGATGGCTGAGAATGAAACCAGCCACAGTCTCATAATCTCCCTCAGGTAAGTCCATCCCCAGTTCCTGATTAGCTTCCTCGATTCGAAATCCACCGTCCAACTGGAAAGTGTTGTCCCCGGTCACCACGAATTCCTTCTTTTCTTCGATCAACTCGTCACCAATGTCACCGATAATCTCCTCAGTCAGCTCCCCTAGAGTAACCATTCCCGCTACACCACCATATTCATCAACCACCATTACTATATGATAACCTCCATTTCTCATCTCGGTGAGAAGCTCTCCGAGATGCTTGCTCTCAGGCACAAAATGAGCCGGGCGTATTAAATCATCGATAACCGCTTCCTTATCAACAATGCCACCGTTTAATTTCATAAGTATATCCTTGACAAATAAAATGCCTACTACATTATCGGTGTTATCCTTATACACCGGAAAGCGGCTGTAAGGTGTTTGAGCATAAATATCCAAAATTTCGCCAATCTTCGTTCCTTGCTCCACCCAAATTATTTCCGTCCTGGGAACCATTACCTTACCCACCGGACGATCAGTAAACTCAAAAATCTTGTGTAGCATCCTCGCTTCATCTTGTTCCACCACCCCCTCAACCTGTCCTACATTTATTGCCGACCTTATCTCTCCCTCACTTACCAACGTCTTCCCTTCATCGGGCTGAGCTATTACCCTGGTAAATCCCAAACCAATGCGGCTTAATGCCAACACAAAGGGATAAAGACACCACTGTATAACCCTCAGTGGCTTAACGTAAAACAAAGATAACCGCTCAGCATTATGAACCGCTAAAGTTTTAGGAATGACCTCACCAAAAATCAAAATCAGTGCGGTTACCCCCACAGTAGCTATAATCGGACCACGAACCAGGCCGAAGGTCGCCACCGCCATGATAGTCCCCAGAGTAGCTGCAGCCACGTTCACCAGGTTGTTTCCTAACAAAACGGTAGCTAAAACTTTCTCTGGACTCTCAGCCATTTTAGCTAACCACTCTGCCCCTCTACGCCCATTCTCAACTAGGTATCTTATGCGGAGTTTGGGCACAGCAAGAAAAGCTGACTCAGCACTGGAAAAGAAACCCGACAATACCAGACAGACTATGAAGGCTAATATAAGCCAACTATCAGCGTCTTCCACCGCTCACCACCTCCTAAGTCCCCCTCGATATAAACCTACCATTTTTAAGGTCTAGAATTGATAATAGCATTGACAAGCTAGCTTGTCAAAAAAGAGTACTCATTCCGCAGAAGCATTCAATCTCTTTTGCTAAATGACTAGAGCACAATAATCAAGGATAGGGAAATTTATGAGGACACAGTTTTGCTTTGCTCGGGGACCCGTGGACGTGATTCAGCATGAGCGAGCACCGGCACCTTGCCAATGAGCCGTTCCACTTCCTCTCTATCATTACAAAAGCTTCCCACAGATTCAAGGCTAACCATCCCCCGGAGATAAAGCCTGACCAATGCTTGGTCCAGAGTCTCCATACCTTCCAGGCTGCTGGTGCGGATGACATTAGATAGCTGATAGATCTTTCCTTCTCTGATGAGATTCTTAACCGCCACATTACCCAGCATTGTCTCTACGGCAACAATTCTTCCTGAGCCATCTGCCCGTGGCACCAAAATCTGACACAGAACACCTACTATCAGGGAAGCTAGCCTGATTTGAGCCAGATACCTCTGCTCTGGTGGGAAGAGGTCTATAACCCTCTCAATACACTGATAGGCACTGGTAGCATGTCCGCTAGTCAACACCAGATGTCCAGATTCAGCTATGCTGAGAAC
Source organism: Dehalococcoidia bacterium (assembly GCA_034431195.1). Lineage (GTDB taxonomy): Bacteria > Chloroflexota > Dehalococcoidia > GIF9 > AB-539-J10 > CG2-30-46-19. The sequence goes on from DAOUDP010000001.1 coordinate 34,113, forward strand.
TGCAGCGGCGGTGTCTAAATCCCTCATCTCACCAACCATGATGACATCAGGATCTTGCCTTAGTACATGCTTTAGAGCGTCAGCAAAGGAGTGGGTATCCGAACCAAGCTCCCTTTGAGTGATGGCGGAGTTCATATTAGTATAAGTATACTCGATGGGATCCTCAATACTAATTATGTGGCTCGCCGTGTTTACGTTGATGTGATTTATCATAGCTGCCAGGGTAGTACTCTTACCAGCCCCAGTAGGACCCGAGATTACTACCAAGCCTCGGGGATACATAGCCAGCTCTTTACATATTTGAGGTAAAAGCAGTTCGTCTATGCCAGGGATCTGAGGAGGCAATAATCGAATGGCCATGCTAATTGCGCCTCGCTGCCGAGCAGCATTGCAACGAATTCTCCCCAGATGAGGCAAGGATTCACTGAAATCAAGCTCGAATGCGTGGCGAAACTCCTCAAGCTGTGCAGGTGTGGCTAACCCCTCAAGTGCTCGCTGAATACTCTCGGGAGTCAGTCGTTCTGCTCCCTGAATAGCCTTAATGTCACCATCCACCCTCAAAAAAGGAGGGTAATTAACAACCAAATGTAAATCAGAAGCATGATGCTCCACAGCAACCCTGATCAAATCAACAATATTTTGCACTTTACCTCCATCTTGCAGTTTAGTTTTAGTTAAACAGTTAAAAACTACCACACCTGGAAAATTTTGTCAAGAGTAAATTGCAAAAATTGCTAAATTTAATTGCAATTTTTACTAAAATAGCGCACTTAGCTAATAGTGCTCAGTATTTGCCACAGCAATTAACAATTCATCTTTGATTAACCAGGCACAAAATATTTTGCACTTTGCTTGCTGCCACAACATAGCAATATGGACAGGGGTCGTGCAAATTGCAAAATCACAGCAATATCAGCTAAATATGCTCGCCTTTCATTCAAGGGGTACGGCTAAAAACCAAGAAAAATACCGCAACTTGGTAGTCAAAATAGGGGAAGTGTTTTAACTTTCTTCCTCTTCAGACTTCCCTCTCTGCCTTACAACCTTGCTTAAGCCATTAAAGAAGACTTGTATCTGGTTGGGCTGCATTGAAGAAAAATCTCTGGAATGGATGCGAATATCAATGTGAGGTACACCTCGAACCTCAGGCTCCTTCTCGCGAGCTTCAGCCTCCTTTTGCTCCTCTTCTTCGGGGGTACCCACCTCAGCCTTTGGCTTTTCAGGCACTACCCTGTCTTTAGGAATCCTTAATGCCTTTTCCTCAATAGTCGGGATACCAGCTTTGCTACACAGGCCATAAAACAAAGTTGTAGCCTTTCCTGCCTGAGAGGCTGAGTAATTCCTGGCAAAGTAATTCCTGATATGCTCTCTGCTATCCTTTGTGAGGTCAAACCTGGAGAATAGATCCGCATATGCTTTTCTAACTATCTGCTCCAGGTTACCTTGATATTCTTCTCCCATGGTTTGAAGTGAGTCAAAATCCGCGGTAGGCCCACCTGTGTCATCAATAAGATTGAGAAACTTGAGCGTGCTGAGCAAAGCAAAAACGTTGCCCCTTGATATGCCATAATCTTGCAGTAGATCAGCATCTACTTTTTTAGGCATGCTAGCACGCCTTATATGGTCAAGGAACCTACTCAAGGCCCCGATGGCTACGTAAGGTACTTTCCGGTTTATTTCTTGCCTCCTAATCTTACGTTTACCTTTTTTACTGCAATTTTATCATACCTGTAACAAGCAATAGCATCAATAGGAATATGGTAATAGGACGGTTGCATTCTTAGCAACTATAGCATGTTTGCAAGATCTTGTAAATAAAAGTACACCTCTCTGAGTTAAGGCTATAACTCAGTGCAGTATAGCGGCTAAGAAAGCGCAACGACTCATGATGAACGGTTTTGGTAAACTGCTAGTATGCAAGATTGCCAGGCAAGGCTGAACGAAAAAGAGGCTAAATAACTTTGGTCAGCGTTATTGTAGCCTTATAGTTGTAGTCATCCTCACCGCCACCATCTACTAAGGTAATCACCACCAGGTCAAACCTGGGTTGGCCATCTGCCCGACTTGCCCTCAAATCCTCGCCATACCTGAGAATGTAATCCTCGTTGTCAGCGTAAGCTTCGACTACCAGGGTGTACGTCGCTGGGGTCCCCCCCATTTTGGTAACGCTCATTTTCCCCAACTCCACGTTTCCGGGTAAACGACTATTTGCCTCCCCCAGGTCACCATTAATTTTATCCCTATCAGCTTCGAAAGCATCAAGGCCAGCAACAAGACCATCCCTGACCGCTTCCACTGAAGTAACTTGTTGATTAAGGTCAATTATGTCCTCAGCACGAACATGTTGTGCTGTCATCTTCTCGTTTATTGCTGCTATCTCAGCTTGCAATCCGTTGTTGTGAATGTAAACGGAGCCGGTGAAGAAACCAACTATAGCTATCAGAGCAACACCAGCAACGATAGTGGGCACGAACACCATGTCAGCCAGCTTGCGAGGTTTAGGCAGATAAACCTCGGGAACGACATTGAAGTCAATCAAAGAATAAGCTATGGCACCTTTCTCGGTGGCAATCACCTCCTTAAGAGCCAGCCCAATATTAGTGAGATACCCGGCTGACGGGAAACCCTCTGGAACTGCCACAGGCAAGGGCATCACCTGAACAGGACGATTTTGTCCACCACTAACGCGTTCCCAGATATCTTCTCGCTCAGCAAGTTCACCAGAGACTGAAACGGGAACACTGAAGTCAAGGGGTTTATCCATATGAGCTGAGTTATAGAAAATAACGCTACGGTCTAATTCTTCAGTTATAGTGTCTAAATTCTCCTCCAAAGAGGCTTCCAATGGTAAAGGCAAGCTGCGCACCACCTCAGGCATATTATCAACCAGTATGACTACGTCGAAACTACCAGGCTGAACATCAACCATGATGGCTGTGGTCTCAGTAGCTGTCCTGGCAAGACATAGTGGCTTCAGGTCGGCAAGATAAGGATCAAGCCCTGCCTTGTGCAAAGTGGATACCAGAGCATCCATCGAGTTTCGCGGCAAAGCAGCTACATAAGCGGTTATCTCTCCGGGGACAGAGCTGATGATTTGCCAGGAGATGTATACTTCCTCAGTGGAAATGCCCAGAGCAGTACTTGCCTCTCTCATTATCGCCTCAGGAAGTATGTCCTTGGGTAACTCGGGAATACTAATTGTACGGTAGAGGTAACCAATGCCACTGATGCCGGCGATAACCTTCCTTGTCTTTATCTCTACAGATTGCCATAACTCAGCTACCTTAGCCGCCACAGCATCCTCATCCTGAATTACCCCCTGTACCACCAGCCCGGATTCCAGAGGCGAGCTAGCCCATTTTAGAACCTGTCTGCCTCGGGAACGAAGCACATAGATTGCCACATCGTCAATATACAAACTAGCCTGTTCCCTAGCCATTTTCCCCCATAATCCTATGAACCTTCATAACAATAAACAGTCAAACTCAGGGTGATTTTCGCCTCTCCCTTCTCCTCACCCACATCAATCCCCACATTGTTTATGACACCATTAGTGAACGCTTCGCTTAATTTCTCGCACAATTTAAGCAATTGTACCGCCGTGCCTTCAGCTTGAATACTTATCCCGAAGCTATCATAAGCAACGGTTCCTCCCCCTGTCGCCTTCCCCACCTTGGGAAGCGAGGAGCTAATCTTGATTATGTCGACATTGGAATCATCGGCAGCTTCAAATATAGCCTCGGTTATCTCCACCGACTCGGTAGGAAGCTGAAATTTCTCATCCAGTTTTGAAAGGTCAGACTGAGCCTTGTTGAGTCTTCCCTGCAGTTCCCCTTTTTGCGTGGTATATTGGACAAAATTCTCGTTAAGCTGGTTCAACTCGCTCTGCAAATCGCTTTGCACTGCCCTCTGTCTACCGTAAACGCTCATCATCCCCACTAGCAACGCCACCAATATACCCAGGCTCAGAATCCACTGCGCCGTTTTACTCAACTTCATTTTAGATATAATACTAGTAGATAATACTAACAACCTTCAACATATTTATGCAATACCCTTAGTGCTATTTTTGGGGGGAAAACACTTTGCAGTTGATTCGCACAGCCTCCCTTGTCATTGCGAGGCGCCCCCCTTTTGTCATTGCGAAGCACACCCCCTTTTCGTCATTGCGAGGCACAACGTGCCGAAGCAATCTCAACGTCAGAGCGCATGAATCAGGCCAGTACCAAAGTATCATGACCAAAAAGCAAACATAAAAGGTCAAAATGACAACTCAAAATGCAAAATCCTTCATCATTTTAATCTTTGATCTTTGACTATTACATTATTGTGCCACTTGGCTTTACTGGATCATACAAGCTTAATACAATCTCGCCATTTTCCCTTTTTATAGAAGTTTCTTGAACTCCTCAATGCTGCGCCCAGCATCCTTCACAATTCCAGCCATTGTAAAGGCATTAACCGGATTCGCCCGTGGAATGGTGATAACACGCTCCCCATTGGTCATTGTGACATGTTTGCCCTGTCGTGTAATCCAAAAATCTGCCTTCTCAAGAGCCTTGATAGCTCGCTGGTGATTCACACCGGGAAGTTTGGGCATATTTACCCTACTTCTACATAACGGGGTTCTTTATCTTTGCTTAACTCCTCAACGGTTTCCAAATAAGCTTGAATGGCATCCTTTATGTTCTCCAGTGCTTCTTCTTCTGTTTCTCCCTGTGACCAGCAACCGGGCAATCCAGGACACCAAACAGCATAACCTTCGTCAGTTTTTTTAATATTGACCCTATATCTCATAGCACACCTCACCATTTATATTATGCTTAATCCATTCAGCGCTACCTATCATAAGTATACAAGCTTAGTTTAGTATAAGGAAGTCCCTCGCCCATACGAGAGATTGCCACGCTACGCTCGCAAAGACAGAGAGGAGTGTCATTGCGAGGCACGCCCCCCTTTTGTAGCGCGACCCTTCAGGGTCGTGCACGAGGCTAAAGCCTCGCACTACATTTTTAAACTTTGTTCCGTCATTCTGCTTTTTGATTTTTGAGTTTTCCCTTTCCCCGGGATTGCCACGCCTTCGGCTCGCAATGACAACAAAGGGGAGCCCCCAATAACAGTAAAAAGGGCTCGCAACGAGGCATCGTGGTTATTCCAAGGAAATCCTAATATCTAAATTCAAAGCTCAAATTAGTAGCTATCAGCTTTCAGCTATTAGCTAGCCGCTGACTGCTTTTTTATTCTTGCTCTGTCACTTTGCCCTTTGATTTTTGAGTTTTGCTTTCCTGAGATTGCCACGCCTTCGGCTCGCAATGACAACAAAGGGGAGCCCCCAATAACAGTAAAAAGGGCTCGCAACGAGGCATCGTGGTTATTCCAAACAAATCCTAATATCTAAATTCAAAGCTCAAATTAGTAGCTATCAGCTTTCAGCCATTAGCTAGCCGCTGACTGCTGATTACTGACTGCTTTTTCATATTGTTTAGTATTTCGGATTTAGGATTTTGAGTTTTGCTTTTTCTAGGATTGCCACGCTACGCTCGCAATGACAATAAAAGAGGCTCGCAACGATGCCCTTTTGTCACCCTGACCCTGAATGAAGTGAAGGGGAAGGGTCTCGCAATGACAGAACAGCGACTATGCTTTCTGTGCTTTCTCCAGCCTTACTGCTCGGTTAGACTACTTGATGGTGTAGCTGAGGACTTTCGTAATACCCATACCCTCAGTGGGGAAGTTACCCCTACCCCCAGAGGCTGTCCATATAAGGGTATTACCCGGTTGTAAGGTAACATCAGCATTCCCAGCTACAGACCCATAAAAATCACCCCCAGGCTGCAATGTAACGGTACCTTCGATAGCCATAATGAATACAAATTCATCTACACTCCCAACATCACCACCTGGCTGAAATTGGTTGTTTCCCACGGCAATGATGCACCCTGACCCAACGATGATAGGTTTGCCAGGACCCACAACAATATCGCCTTCACAATAAATAGTCTGGTTATTAAGGTTCAATGTGAAATTGTGCTTCGTCGTGGCTATATTGAGATCGCCGGTAACATACACAGTGCCATTGAGCGTTGCATTCTTTCCTGCACTACCCGCGTTGTATATATCTAACGTGCCATTTCTATACAGTGGCCCTATGATGGGGTCTGTATCAATGTCTATGTGATCCTCGGAGTAATTTGCTAAATTTTTTACCTGGTCCCAGTAATATGCCGAAAGTTGCTCCTCCGAAGGCCAATTTATTTGCGTCTCGTTACAGTTAGGGTCGCCTTCGCAATCTGCTGCAGTGACATTACCTGTGACGTTGCCTTTGATGTCTACAGTACCGTTACTGGTAATGGCGTTATCAAAGAGGTTAAAACCAGCAATATTTAACACATAGCATTCAACTGTAGTATCACCCCCAGTATCGCTAGTAGCAGTAGAGATAATCTTATAAAATCCCCCACCTTTATCTTCTATGGTCACATCTACATTTCTGTCATTTAAGGGATAGTCTGGCACAATCGGGTTCGTATCATTTTGTGATATTTGGCACATGGCAGCTTCTACACCGGAGTCGGCAGCATAGAACTCCTGCAATTTTGACTCGTAAACCTGCCCCGCCTTAAGTCCAGTACTCATAAAGACAAGAAGTGGAGTGAGAATCACAGCACCCAGCATCAACAATATCAGGACTATGGCCAGAATGCCCTGTCCCGATTCATTTTTCCCCGGGTGAGTCAACATCTTTCTCAGCTTCGCCATCGCCATTACGCCCCCTTTCCAATTTACATTCCAATCTCTCACTATTCAACAGAAGGTCTGGGCTTAATCTCATATGTTCTGCTCTCAGTCTGCAGGCCAACCCTGGCAGTTACGTTAAGGGTAAGCACCCGTTCAGTAGCATTCCAGCTACACTCAGTTGTACCGTTACAAATATATTGAGCTACGACAGTTGTTGGCCCCACCACAGTCGTTGTCGTGTTCACAACTGTCTCGTTGCGTGCAAGCTGGTAAACTCCACCGGAGGAATTGGTGAGGTTGTAAACCACTGTATGAAGCTCGCCGCCTTCCCCTTCCCAGGTAGTCCAGTTCAGGGTCAATGGAAATCCTCCACTTTCAGTAGAAACGCTAATGTCTTGAGCTTGAACACCGTCCTGATTCACACGGTAGCCAGCCTGCTGCACCTGCCGGACGGCGACCATGTGATTGCTGGTACGATTGCTCTGAACCAGTTGAACGATGGCAGCATTGGTAACAACAGCAATGCCAGCAAGTATTGCCACAGTTATCAGTAGCTCTATAAGTGTGAAACCTTTCTGGTTCTTATGTAGCAATCTCATCGGTCTACCTTATAAGTGCTCGTGGTAAGCACCACTTCACCGTCACGCTCAACAGTAACCGTTATCTCCTGGAGTCCCGACACAAGCTCTGTAACGTTGACCAAATGAACATCATAGCCCTCAGGAATATCAGCATCAGCTATTTCGGCATAAGTTCCGTTAGCGTCATACTCCTGGCTCTTAACATATTCCATCTGGCTTCGAACAAGGCTCTCGGCCGTGGTTCTCTCATCGGCGATAATTAGAGCTCTCGAGCTGGTGCTCAGGGCAGTGAGAAAGGGGACAGCAATCATCCCCAAAATAGCTATGGCGATAAGCACCTCAATTAAGGTCGTTCCTTTTTGACCACTTACTAACTTCATCTCGTCCCCTCTATGTTCTCTAAGTTTACTATATCCTGTGCAAGCTAGCAACCAGGCGAGATTGCTTCGCTTTGCTCGCAATGACAGGTGGAGAAGGCTCGCAATGACAGTTAGTAGCTATCAGCTTTCAGCCTTCAGCCATCAGCTAGCCGCTGACTGCTGATTACCGACTGCTTTTTCATGTAGTACTAAAATACCAAGACTAAAATACCAAGACCAAAAAGCAAAAGTAAAAAAGCAAATTTACAACTCAAAATGCAAGAACCCTTCCTCGTTTTACACTTTAACTTTTGATTTTTGACTTATTTCTGCTCTGTCGTTTTGAACTTTGATTCTTGAGTTTTGCTTTCCTGAGATTGCCACGCCTTCGGCTCGCAATGACAGTAGAGAAAGGTTCGCAATGACAGGTGAAGTGGGCTCGCAATGACAGTTAACAAAGGGGCTACAATGACAAAGAGACTACCAGGCTACCTTCTGTAACTTGCCAGCACCGTCAAACGATAGTGCAGCAATGCTCTTTAACCCTGTATCTGCCCAAAAACACCATACATAGCAGAGACGAGAGCCAGGGCGATGAACGCCACTATACCCCCCATAATCAGGGTGGTGGCTGGCGTAATGGCAGCGATAAGAGCATCAGTGCGGTCATTGGCTTCCATTTCGTAACTCTGCGCCGCGGTTTCCATGGTGGCATCAAGGTTACCGGTTCCTTCACCCACAGCAGCCATCTGCACTATAAGAGCGGGAAAGATGGGATTTCGAGACATAGGGCGTGATAGCCCTTGCCCTTTAAGCATTTCGTCACGCACAGTGGTCAGTGCGTTAACAATCACCTTATTTTGAGCGTTATCGATGCACAGAGTCATTATCTCAGGCAACGGGACACCAGCACGAAACAAAGTGGCTACAGTGTTAGCATAACGTGAAAGCTCACTGAACAGGGTAACAGGACCAATAAGGGGCATCTTGAGTTTAAACGAATCCCACCAATACCTACCCACAGGCGTCTTGATATAGGCATAAAGACCAGCGGCGACACCGAGTACGGCAAGCAGAATTGCCCACCAGTAACTTAACAGGAAGCCACTTATGGCGAGAAGAGCTCTGGTCGCCATAGGCAGTTCAGCACCAAGTGCCCCATAAAGGCCCATGAAATTAGGCATAACAAAGAAGACCATTACGGCAATAACCATGATCACCAATAGCACCACTATCATGGGATAAATCATGGCGCTTCTTACCTTTTTGGCAGCGAGGGCTTCCTTTTCAATATAATCAGCCATTTGCCTCAACACCTGTTCCAGGTTACCAGTCTCTTCACCAATAGCAATAGTGCGGCAATAGAGATTGGAGAAAGCCTTGGGATGTTTTGACATCGCCTGGGATAGCTTGGCACCACCGCGAACGGTGGTGATTATCTCGTTTACCATCGTCTGCAAGGCGCGATTGGAGATTTGTCCTTGCAATAACTCGAGGGCAGCGACGACGTCAGTTCCTGATTCGAGAAGCAAGGCTAGCTGCTTGGAGAACATTACCACCTCTTTGGGCTTTATCGTCGTAAAGGCAGCGGTCAACCACCCAATATTGAAAAATGGAGTAACTGTTTTCAAGGTCACCACGCGCAAATCACTATAATTAAGTGTAGTGATGGCCGCCTCCTCCGAAACAGCACTGATTTTACCTTTGAGTAATTGCCTCTCTTTGGTATACGCTAGATACTCAAAATCCATAGAACCTCCTTCACCGTTACCTCATATGACCTGCGTTTATTCTTCTATACTATAGGCATTACGTAATACCTCAGATGGAGTAGTCATGCCCTCCTTCACCTTGAGCATACCATCTTTAATTAGGGGAACCATACCTTCCTTGTACGCCTGTTCTCGAAATTCAACGTTACCACCGCCTCTCAGTACCACCATCCTCAATTCGTCACTCATATGAAGCACCTCAAACATTCCCACCCTGCCTCGATATCCTGAATAAGCACACGGTTCACAACCAGCACCATAGAGGAATTCCTCCCTATGTTCCCCAATTTCTTTTTCATAAGCTACCTGCTCCAGTTTTGAGACTTTAACGTAATGGGCACAATCGGGGCAAACACGCCGCAACATACGCTGAGCTACCGTGCCAATAAGTGCTGAAGCCACGAGGAACGGCTCTATGCCAAGGTCGAGCAGACGGTAAACAACGCCCACGGCATCATTGGCATGCAGGGAAGAGAAAACCAGGTGCCCTGTCAAGGCAGATTGAACAGCTATTCTGGCTGTGTCGGCATCTCGTATCTCGCCGACCAATATAATATCAGGGTCAAGACGCAATATAGACCGCAGCCCGCTGGCAAAGGTAAGTCCAGCCTTGGGGTTAACCTGAATTTGATTTATATTTGGAAAGCGATATTCCACAGGGTCTTCAATAGTGATGATCTTCCGAGATACCTTATCTAACTGATTGATGGAAGCATACAGCGTAGTAGTTTTCCCAGAGCCAGTAGGTCCGCTAGCTACAACCATTCCGAAGGGAACTCTGAGCATCTCCTGATACTTTTCCAGAGTTTCAGGGAGAAAACCCAATCCAGCTAACTCACGCGCAGCCAATGTCTTATCCAGAAGCCGTAGCACGGTTCCCTCACCGTGAACTGTGGGACAAGTAGCAACACGAACATCGATAGGTCTACCACTAGCTTCAATGGTGAATTGACCGTCCTGGGGACGGATATGGTCGGCGATGTTCATATCACTCATTATTTTGATTCGAGAGGTCAGTGCGGGATGTATAGTTATAGGCAAGGACAAGGTATCCTGAAGAACGCCATCAATACGGTAGCGTATCCTCAATCTATCTTCCTCTGGTTCAATATGAATATCGGAGGCTCTAGCTTTAGCCGCTTCATCAATAATAAGGTGTAAAGCATTAGCTACTGGAGCATCAGCAGTAGCGGCGATTAAGTCCATTTCCCCACCACCAGCCATATCTTCAGGAATACCGGCTAATTGCTCCTGAATTTGCCCAAAACCTCTGTAGTTGAAGTCAATAGCCTCCTGAATTTCCTTTTCTTCAACAACCACCGGTTTTACCCTCATCTTGCTCTGGTGCTCTAGAATTTGAAGAGCGAATATATCAGCAGGATTTGCCATCGCCATTTCCAGGGTATTGCCCTTAACGGACAACGGTACGGCCATAAATCTTCTTGCCGTAGACTCAGGAACCAACTTCAATACCTCAGGGGCGATTGCCTTTTTGAGTAGTCTCGCCTTCGCTTTTGGCTTTGCTCCTTCCGGTTTCACCTCTGCCTTTGGTTCCGGTGCTTTGGTTAATATCTCCGAAAGAGCACTTTCAATGGCAGACATACCCTGCTGGCGAGTCTCTTCCTCAGCAGCCACTTCCTCTTGTTTAACACCCTCTTCCTTGGCAGTTACTTCCTCAGCAGCCACTTCCTCTTCTTCAACAACCTCCTCACCGATAGATATTTCTTTGCTTGGGCTACCAAGCCTGATAACATTGATCTTTTGCTGCTGAGCGAACTCCGCAGCCTCAGCAGTAAGCTCGCCCGAAATGAACAAAACCTTTTGCTGGATTTCAGCATCACAGGCCTTTTTCTCAAATAAAGACATTTCTTCCAGGTCCACTCGCCCCCCAGTTAGCACGTCTATAGCTAATTGGTGAGGAATAAACCCGTCATCTTCTCTGGCCAAGATATCAAAGGTATATTCAGCACCAGTCCTCCCTTTCACTTTACTGTCCTGTTCAATTGCGTATCCCAACTCAGTAAGAGAGGACAGTAATTGCTCCTTGGAGTCGAATCCCACCACCACCGTTTTCTTGTCCCGTTTGGCAACGGATAAGGCCAAAAATTCCTTAAGGTTTTCTTCAGATAAAATCTTTATTTGCTGCCCATGGGCAAATTGAGATGCTACAGAATCAAGCCCAGGAAGGGCAATGAAGACTTTGTCCCAAATGTCACAGTTGTAACATTTGTCATCAAATTCGAAAACTTCGCTTAATCCTATCGGCTGACCATTATCATGCTTGATGATACCTATAGCGGTGACATAGGATATAAGTCCATTACTCTTGCGAGCTAGCAAATCGAAGGTATGTTCAGTTCTAAACTTACCTTCAAGGGTAACATGGCGCTCAACTTTATAACCCAGCGCCTTGAGCTTCTTGATAAACTGTCCCTCAACATCTTGCAGGTGATTCTCAAATTGAACTTCAGGATGCACAGCATCCTTTAGCTGACCTTCCTTCTTATTCTTGTTCCTCTGTCTCATCTTCATACTCAGCTATATTCTAAGAAACAATAACTAAAATATCAAACTAACGTGAGATAGCTTGATATTGACCGGTGATTTATCTTTAACTGACTCTACCCAGGGCTTGCTCCACTCTGCTAACATAACTCTTGACCACCAATCGCACTATGCCCAACGGGGCATCCCTAGTAGTCACTATGGCTAAATAGGATTCTTGACCCAGAGGTCTAATTAGAATCTGACCTGCAGTTGAAGTGAACAAGTTATCCTCAAGGTCACCAGCCTTTAGCTTATCTGAGGTCGTTCGCGCGATCCTGAATATTGCCGCTAGTTGAGCTGCAGCTAACTCTGCGTTAAGCATAGAACCGGGAGGCACATAGCTGGAAATGGCAACCCCGTCACTACCTGCCACTGCAATACATAATAACCCGTCAACTTGCCCTGCCATCTCCTCCAATATGCTATTCAAGTTTCCTCCTGCTCCCGTTTCCTTCATTTCACCTCCTTTTCCTGGCTCACCCTTCTTCTTCCCCTTGCCCCAGGTAAACCTAGATAAATCAGCCATCATTCAAATTTAGGCAACGCTTGATATACCTGGGCAGCCTGTTCTCTGGCCACTAAACGCGCCATACCAAGAGTAGTGGACTCCTTGGATAAAATCATTGCCAAATAGAAGTCGGAAGTGAGAGCCTTAGTCAAAACATACTTTGAAGCGGTGGTGATCAAATTTTCATCAAAGTCGCCGAGCTTTAGCTTGTCAGCAGTCAAACTACACAGGCGCACCACCACAGCCAACTGGGCTGCCGCTAATTCAGCATTGAGTGTTGCGCCAGGCGCCGTAACAACGGCAACAGGAACACCCTCCATGTCCATTACTCCCACCCCCAGTAAGCCATCGGTCGTGCTTGCTATCTCGTTTACAACGTCGCCTATACTCCTATTTTCTGTCTCTTCTACCTCTTCTACCTCTTCTGTCTCTTCCGTCTCTTTATTATCTTCTTCTACTGCCAACTTATCACCTCCTTTCGTACTTTCGTAATAGGAATTTGGTCATTATTGCCACAATCCCTTTTTCTAAAATACCCGGCTAATGTAATACTAAAATGATATAGTAAGGCAGTAAATAGGAATTTAGTCATTATTGCCGCACTCCCTTTTTGCAAAATACCTGACTAACGTACTTAAAATGATATAGAAAGGCAGTAAAATAGTCAACGGTTTAGCTTACTATGCAAGGGGATACCATGGGGGGTATTGCCAAACCTTAACCTCTTGTTTAATAATGAGCATTAATGAATAGAGCCAAATGCATAAAGCTGTTATCAGCGCTGCTTGGTTTTTTTCTGCTTCTGAACTTTTTCCCGCTGGTTGACAGCCAGCCAATTTCAGCCAATCCAGACAGGCTAGAGTGGTCTGTTGCTGACACTCCCAGTGAAGAAGGAAATGTAGTGGTTAGCCCCAGCGAGATAAATGCCTTCGCTGTTAGCCAGAATGAAACTTTTTACGCCATAGATATTCCCAATGGGACGGTTTATAAGTCGACTGATGCTGGCGTTACCTGGGAAAATATAACCGATGATCTCGTTGAAGCCGACGCTGAATTGCCCGCCTGGGATATCGCTGTTGCCCCGGATAACCCTGATTGGGTGGCAGTAGTCACTGATAACAGGACAGCGGTTTATCTCTCCGATGATGGCGGGGAGAACTGGGAAGATAGTGGAGTTCCTAATTTAGGCGGCACACTTATCTCAGATATCGCCATTTCACTGGAATATGAGGCCGGCGGCGATACCTATCGCGACATCGCTATAGGCTCCAGAAATCCTGATGGCTCGACCAATGGTGATGTCTGGGTACTGGAATTAAGGCCGCCCCCTAGTTGGGAGCCCATAGAACTAAACATGGATGTAAGCTCGGTTGCCTTCTCACCTGGCTATGGGGAGGAGGATGGCGTCATATTGGCTATTGGCAGCAATACTACAGGGACTTATCTGCACACTCGTCACAAGGTAGACGATGAATGGGAAGACGTAATTCCTCCTATCGAGATAAAGGAGACTGGGAGTTCGCCAGACGAAAATGAAATCATCTTCTCCGATTTAGCCCTTCCTTCCGGGGATTACCGCGAAGGCAAGAATTGGATTGCCTATGCCAGTTATTACTCTAATTCCACCACTGAGTGTGATGATGTATATCGGATAGAAGAAGACGGCGAACAGGTATTCAGACTGGATGTCAAAGGGGGCAATGATGTTGGTATAGCTTCGATTGATTACCAGGGAGGCATACTCCTTGCCGGGGAAGTATTAGGCAAAGGTAATTCCGCTAATGCCTTAATTCATATTTGTTCTAATCCTGAGGGTTGCCCCCCTAAGTGGGAAGAGCCCACCAAACAACCCACCGGTGGCGCCTCCTCCGAGAACCGTGCCAATGCTCAGGTTGTCTGGCTTACAAGTAGCATAGCTTATTGCGCCACAAGTACAAATAATGTAACCAACGCCACTGAATGGGCAGACACGAATGTATCCAGTGGACATCCATGGCATGGTGCTAGCCTAGATGAAAGTGCCCTTTCTAAAAGTGAAGATAGTGGCGATACCTGGAACCAGCTCAGCCTGATAGATACCAAAATGACTTTTCTTTGCGATTACGCTTTCTTTGCCAATAACACTATCCTTTATTTAGCGTCGATAAATAACAATACCCCAAAGTTTGATAGTATATGGCGAACTGAGGAAACTGAAACTGCGGCACTGACCGAGACCTGGCAGAGGGTGCTTTGCCTTGACGGTGAGGACAATATAATTTTGAGACCCACTCCCGAGTGGGAGGAAACGGAGCAAATTTACTTCGCTGTGCCCGGGATCGATAATGTGCAGTATTCTGAGAATGAAGGGCAGAGCTGGGAGAAAGTCTGGGAGTGCCCCGAGGTCACCGATTTGGCTGTGGTGAGCGATGAATTGCTGTACATCCTGGATGATTATCGATTAAATAGGTGCAGTTGGAACGAGACGCTATGGGAGGGCATCTGGGAATGGGAAAGGGACATAGACACCGGGCTTGATTCTGGCTCTGCCGTGCTTGCCCATGGCACGAAATATGTATTTGTTTCCGAAAATGGGGATAAAGACAGGATAGCCTATTCCAGCGATGGTGGGGAAATCTTTAATCTCACCGAATCTTTACCAGAGCCAGGCGAAATTCAGCTCACTGTGGATGAAGAATTCAATAGCAACAAATTTATTTATGCCGCCAGCGATGATGGTTCGAGCGACATTTATCGCTGGGCTATTGGCGCAAGTACATCGTGGAAGGAAATGAATACAGGCACGGGCGGTTTTCATGGACTGGCTCAAATAGACGAAGTCCTTTACGGAGCCTATGCCTATAGTGCCGGCGTTGCGCGCACCCTCGTCCCCCACCTAGAAATGATACGAGTAACTGATTGGGATTACACCGATGCCGGACTAGATCCCGAAAGATTCAAGTCAAGGTCATTGAAGGCGATTAGCAACGAAGATGTAGAGTTGTGGGCTATCGATGGAGAAAACTATGACTTTCCCAATGAACAAGGCTGTTTATGGGTTTACACTGACGCTTTTGTCCTTGAAACTCCCTGGCCAAATACGCCGGCGCTGGACGACTCACAGCCCTGCGATGAATGTACCTGCCGGGCTGAGGATTTTTGTTTTCGCTGGCGAATGCTGCCTTCGACTGAAAAATATGAGCTGTGGATAGCTCTGGATGAAGATTTCACCGCCATAATACACACAGAGCCAGATATAACTCCCGACGCCCCATGCTCTCCCACCTGGTGTCCATCATCCAGCTCAGTTCAGTTCATTTGCGGTGAAACTTATTTCTGGAAAGTAAGAAGTTGTGAAAGCACTGAAGGGGAACGCATTCGCAGTCGGTGGTCACCAATAATGAAATTCACCGTAAAGGAATGTTCGACAGAAGAAGGAGAGGTGTATCTTGCTCCTATATTGCTTGTCCCTGACATCGGCAGCAAAAACGTGCGACGTTCACCAACCTTCTCCTGGGAAGGATTCCCTCCCACCACTGAATATGAGTTCATCCTCGCCAGCGACGATGCTTTAAGCCAGGTAGTAGTGAGCGAAAAGGTGCCTGCCACAACCTACCAATATAAAGGAAGTCTAGATTGGAACACCACTTATTATTGGCAGGTAAAGGCTATTGAACCTACGGTTAGTGAGCCAGCCCTGGGTGTCTTTACGGTAATGCCCGCGCCCGGACCAGCAGCAGCAACACCACCAACACCTTCATGGATATGGGCTATCATCGGAATACTTGCCTTCCTGGATGTAGTAGTTATCACCTTTTGCTTGATCAAGCGATAAAATAAATCTAACACACTGCCTGATCCACCACTAAGCAGCATATCTTGAGGCTTACCTTAGTCCTTCTTGACAGCTTTAGAACTTATGTTAATAATTGCCTTGGAATGGATAATTACGCGCTGATCCCATTAATTACCGCGATTATCTTTATCCCGCTATTGGTTATCCTGCTGAGCAGCCGACCATGGCAGAGGCGGCAAAAGCTTTTCTTTGCTTATCTCGTCACTGCCATGCTATGGAGCTTGAGTAGTTTCCTGTTCTACAGCAATATTCTCATTCAAAATGAATTGCTTGCTAAAATCGCCATCTGTTTGGGCATATTGATGGCAATCCAGCTTCATTACTTCTTGCGCTCCCTTTATCAAGGCCAAGACAGGATACCCTATGCTTATGTCATCTTAGCGGGCGCTATTGCTCTAGCAGCGCTGGGTTTTATCCCGAAGGGTATCACGTTCACTGAGATCAGCGTCTCTGCCGAGTATGGCTGGCTTATTGCCCTACTCGTTATCATTGCTATCCTGCTTGGCAAGGATATTTATCTTCTGGCACGGAGACAGACGATGCTAGACGACCCACGGGAGCGCAATCAGATGAACTACCTTTTCGCTGGCCTTGCCGCTTTACTTATCCCCTTGCTTATTGGTTTCACCCCCGTGCTGAGTAAATATCCCATTGCCCATATTGGCAACTTCGCCATGGCTGGCATCCTTACCTATGCAGTGGTAACACACCAATTGCTGGATATCAAGGTTGTCCTCCGCCGCGGGTTAGTATGGACAATCATGAGCTTTGGCGCTGTAGCAGCATACTTCCTTCTATTCTTCCTGCTCCATCTCATCTTTGACTTTGATATCACCATCAACATTGTAGTAGCAGCCATAGCAGCTACAGCCTGGGTTGCTATGTTTGCTTACTGGATGCTTACCATTCTTGGCCCGGGAGTAGAACAAACCCTAACAGGAGAAAAATACGGCTACCGCCAGCAGTTGTTTGGTCTCACCAGTAAAGCAGACACTGTTTCTACTCTAGAGGAATTAGGAAGCAACCTGATATCCTTGCTTTGTCAATCTGCGGAGTGCCGCCGAGCTTGTTTGCTTCTACCTAAATTTGAAGGAGGCGATTTCACCGCCACATTCAGCTACCCTCCAGTAAAAGATAACCCGATACAGAAGTTGAACTTGAAACAGGACGGCACTATTGCAAATTGGCTAAAGCAAGAAGCTCGTTTTATGTCCAGAGCAGACCTTGTTAAGTTGAACACTATGAACCAGAAGGAATATGAGGATATGCAATTGGCAAAGGTAGAGATGCTTTTCCCTCTGATGAACCAAGACGGGCTTATTGCTATCCTTGCAATGGGGGAAAAGCAAAACGGTAAGCTTTACACTGTTGAAGATATTGAAATAATTGAGTCTGTTGCTTCCCGCATCGCTGCCATTATGGAAAGACAATATCTTTATGAACAATTGGAGGAAAGAGAGAAAGAGCTAAGTAGCATTAACCGTTTAACCAACATCGTAATCTCAAGCATGGATATTAAGGAGATATTTGAAGGTTTCTCTCAGCAGTTAAAGGAGGTCATTGCTATTGATTGGGCAGCAATCACCCTGGTTGAAAATGAACAACTTTGCTTTTCAGCGTTATCGGGCACTATCTCTTCACCATGGCAAACAGGGGAAAGGATACCACTGGAAGGAACAGGCACCCAATGGGTACTCAAACATGGAAAGAGCCTGTATCAGCCCGACCTGGGACAACACCGAATGTTTTGGACTGAAGAGAACCTGGTTAAGGAAGGGATTCACTCCGTTGTTTACTCGCCACTATTAGTAACAGGCAAGGGTATTGGCACCTTGATCGTCGCCAGTCTCCATCCCAATGCTTATAGCGCGAAGCAGCTACAACTCCTAGAACAACTTGCGGCACAAATTGCTGCACCTATCGAGAATTCCCGACTTTACACCCAAGCAGAACAAAAGGCTCGCATTGATGACCTCACCGGATTATTCAATCGACGTCACTTTGAGGAAAGACTCGAAGACGAACTCGCACGGCATTCTCGTTATGGTGGCACTTTCTCCATGCTTATCCTTGACCTCGATTCTTTCAAGGCATATAACGATATTTACGGACATCTCGCAGGTGATAGACTTTTAAGACAAGTAGGCGAAATTATTAGGAATACCATCAGGAGCGCTGACCAGGCCTTTCGTTACGGCGGAGACGAGTTTACCATCATTTTGCCAGAGACAAATATCGATGATGCCTATATGGTAGCGGAGCGGACTCGAAAGGAAATCGCTACTGAAATGAAAGCCCTGAATATCATCCTGACTTGCAGCATTGGTCTGATCCATTATCCCACTAACGGAACAACATTCAATACCCTTATGGAGACAGCCGATGCCGCTTTATATTACGCCAAGACCAAAGGCGGAAACCAGAGCTATATCCATGCCAAAATCCCGGCTCAACCACCAACCATGGTAAGACAGGAGACCGTGGGCATAAGCCTAAACGCTATTTACGCCTTAACCTCGGTAGTAGAGGCTAGAGACCATTATACCTATGGACATTCACGAAAAGTTAACCACTATGCTGTAGCTTTAGCCAAAGCCATTGAGTTACCCAACGACGAGATAACTAAAATAAGCGCTTCTGCTTCACTTCACGATGTCGGTAAAATTGGCATCACCGATGACATACTTAATAAAAAGGGCAAGTTCACTGAAGATGACTGGAGAATAATTAAGGCCCACAGTAAACTCGGTGCTAGTATTGTAGGCAGCGTGCCTGGTTTAGTTCCTTGCATTCCTGCTATCCTTTACCACCATGAACACTACGATGGCAGTGGTTATCCTGAAGGGCTCAAGGGCGATGAAATCCCTCGGGACGCCCGCATCCTGGCTATAGCTGATGCATTTGCCGCGATGACCTCAGTACGCCCATATCGCGGTGCTCTATCACTTGAACAGGCTATCGAAGAGTTAGAACGCAACGCCGGTACGCAATTCGACCCCAAGTTACTAGAAGTTTTTATCAACGTTGTTAAATCTGAAGGCTTTGAAAAAGAAACAACAGAAACAAAAAACGATTAAGACCTTGATAAAGAAGGTATCTCGCACTATCTCTGGAGTAACTCCAGTGGCAGTCATGGCAAAGCCCTTTCCTTGCCCTGGCAAGTGCGTTTATTGCCCAAGCTCTGCCTACGCTCCAAAGAGTTACACCGCGGAATCCCCGGCAGTACTCCGCGGCCGAAAATGTAACTTTGATGCTAGGAAACAAGTGGAATATAGGCTAAATACCCTGACTGAGATGGGACACGCACTGGATAAAATAGAATTAATCATCATGGGCGGTACCTTTTTAGCTTATCCACTGGATTACCAATACCAATTCATCAAGGATTGCTATGATGGCTTAAATGGTGTTTCCTCAGCCGACATGAAAGAAGCCCAGAAATTGAACGAGACCGCTGAACATCGCTGTGTAGGATTGTGCATCGAAACCAGACCGGACTTCTGCCAGGAGGAAGAGATAAAGCGGATGCTTGAATTTGGCACTACCAGAGTGGAACTGGGCGTACAAACATTAGATGACGAGATTCATCGCCTGACAAAAAGAGGACATGGAGTGGCAGAGGTTATTTCGGCGACGAAGCTATTGCGCGATTATGGCTTTAAAGTCTACTACCACTGGATGCCAGGATTACCTGGCTCAACCCCCGAGCATGATATGGAACTATCGCGGAACTTGTTTGACAACGAATATTGTCGCCCCGATGGACTTAAGCTTTACCCCACACTTGTAGTGACAGGTAGTGAACTGGAAAGCTGGTATCATGATAACCGTTACCAGCCTTATGAAGATGAACGGATGATAGATTTACTGGCTAATATCAAGAGTCTGCTCCCAAAATATGTCAGGGTTCCCAGATTGATGCGGGATATTCCGAGCAAATTTATTATTGCTGGCTGCAGTGATTTAGCGCTCAGGGAAACCGTCAAAAGGAGGATGCACGAACTTGACCTTCGCTGTCAATGCACCCGTTGCCGCGAATACGGACATCGCTTGAGAGATGGTTGGCTAGTCGGTGAACCACGGTTGACCAGGTTAGAGTATGATGCTTCTCAGGGAAAGGAAATCTTCCTTTGCTATGAAGATGAAAATGAGACCTTGTTTGGTCTCTTAAGGCTGAGAGTAAGCCCTGAGCCACACAATGACAACGAAGCTCTCGTCAGGGAACTGCATATATTTGGGGCTGAAGTCCCTCTAGGAGAGAAAAAGGAGCAAGCTGCTCAACATCAAGGGTTGGGAAAAGAGCTGCTTCTAGAGGCAGAAAGGATTACTGCCACAGAATTTCATATCAAGAAACTGGCTATTTTGAGCGGCGTTGGAGTCAGAGATTATTATCGTTCGCTTGGCTATCACTTAGAAGGCAACTATATGGCCAAACGGTTAATCTAAAGTATATCAATAAATCTTACTCCAAAGCTTATCACGCTTCCTCAAGACAACACTTCATGTTACAATGAGCTCCCCGCATTGAACCTTTAACAAAGGGGGAAAACAAGGATGCAGAAAGTAACTAAAGAGGAGCTTCTTGCCAAGGCAAAGAAACCTGCCGAGGATGCCATGAAATTGCACTCATTCTATCACGGTAAAATGCAAACAATGCCCAAATGCCAGGTTCGTGACGTCAACGATTTTGCAATTTACTATACCCCTGGTGTAGCTGAGCCCTGCCGCGCAATACAGGCAAGTGAGGAAAAATTCGGGGAGCTCACTAATAGATGGAATACCATAGCAGTAGTTTCCGACTGCACCAGAGTCCTTGGACTGGGAGATATTGGGCCTAAGGCAGGCTACCCGGTGATGGAAGGAAAGTGTCTGTTGTTCAAATATCTTGGCGGGGTGGATGCCGTGCCTATCTGTCTAGACACCAAGGATCCTGATGAAATTGTTCAGGCAGTAAAATGGCTCGAGCCATCGTTCGCTGGCATCAATCTGGAGGATATTTCTTACCCTAAGTGCTTTAGCATACTGGATAGGTGCCGGAGAGAGGTAGGAATTCCCGTATGGCACGATGATGTCCAGGGAACAGCTACGGTAATGCTGGCTGGATTAGTAAATGCTTTAAAGATTGTAAACAAGAAAATAGAGGATTGTAAGATTGTCTTTAACGGGGCCGGGGCAGCTAATACCGGTAACTTCAGACTCCTTTATGCTTACGGAGCTAAGCCTGAAAATATCATAATGGTTGACAGCAAAGGCATACTTCACAAAGGAAGGAAAGACTTGGAACAAATAAAAGAAAAGTGTGCTGATAAATGGAGATTCTGTGAAACTACCAATCTTGAGGGAAAAACTGGGGGGTTAACCGAGGCATTGGAAGGGGCTGATATCCTCATCTCTTACTCCAGGTCAGGTCCGGGAGTCACTACCGCCAGGCAAGTCAAGAGGATGGCAAAGGATGCGATATGTTTTGTTTGTGCTAACCCTGTTCCTGAAATCTGGCCCTGGGAAGCCAGGGAGGCGGGAGCTAGAATTGTGGCCACAGGCAGGTCGGATTTCCCTAACCAGATAAATAACTCCATAGGCTTCCCTGCTATTTTCCGTGGCGTCCTCGATGTGGAGGCAAAAACGATCACCGACGAGATGTGCATTGTTGCTGCTGAATCACTGGCTAAATATGCTGAAGAGCAGGGCATAAACGAAGATTATATCGCCCCAACGATGGCAGAGACTGAGGCTTTTGTTCGCGAGGCAGTGGATGTAGGCATGGAAGCCCAGAAAGAGGGCATCGCCAGATTGAAAATCAGTCGTGATGCTCTTCGCAAGAAAAGCGAGACAATGATACTCAGCGCCAAGCAGCAAGCTGATACCCTGGTAAAGGCAGGTTGTATTGCCCCAGCAGTAACATAGCTGAGGAGGTGTCACGGCGTTATGAGCGAAATCAAAACGGAGGATATTACCAGGACAACAGCTAATTTGCTCGAGCATTCCTGCCATTACCTGCCTCAAGATGTGTTAGCTGCTCTAAAGCAAGCTAGAGAAAAAGAAAAGTCAGAGGTAGCACGCGATGTCCTGGATAAAATTCTGGAGAATGTCGAAATCGCCGCTAAGCAACAAATTCCCTTATGTCAAGATACCGGCGCTGCTGTTGTCATGTTAGAACTGGGTCAGGAGGTTTACATAAGTGGGGGCGACCTTTATACCGCGATAAATGAGGGAGTACGTCAAGGATATGCTAACGGCTATCTCCGTAAGTCCATAGTGCGTCAGCCCTTTTCAGAAAGGATAAATACCAAAGATAACACTCCCGCGATGATCTATACCGATATAGTCGCTGGTGATAAGCTCAGAATTACGGTGATGCCTAAAGGAGGCGGTAGCGAAAATATGAGTCGGCTGACAGTGCTGGCACCAGCACAGGGTCGCCAGGGAATTATAGACTTCGTGGTAAACCGAGTTGATGAAGCAGGCAGCAATCCCTGTCCCCCAGTAATCGTTGGCGTAGGAATAGGGGGAACCACGGAAAAAACGATGATGTTAGCTAAAAGAGCATCGCTGCGAAAAATTGGCGAGCCAAACCGAGATGCAGAGATTGCTGAGCTAGAAAAGGATATCCTAAAGCAAGTTAACAACCTCGGCATCGGAGCAATGGGATACGGAGGCACAATCACTGCTCTAGCTGTTCACATCGAAGTTTTTCCCTGTCATATTGCGAGCTTGCCAGTTGCGGTTAATTTGCAATGCTGGTGTGCTCGCCATGAACAAGCAGCCCTTTAATTGGAGGTAAGGATGGCTGACGCAACCACAGTAAAGGAAAAGGCAGAACAGGAACTCAGAATGGTTGATATTTATTTAACGGGTAAGCGTTATAAGGTTCCCGAAGGCCTTACTATCCAAACGGCATTAGAATATTGCGGCTATAACATCATCCGAAGTTGCGGATGCCGTGCTGGATTTTGTGGCGCTTGTAGCACCATCTACAATTTCACACATGACCCTACAATACGATATGGGCTTGCCTGCCAGACATGTGTAGAGCAAGATATGGTTATAACGCAAATTCCCTTTTTCCCCGCTGCTCAAGCTCTTTACAACCTTGAAGATTTAAAGCCTGAAGAGGGGGAGAATAAGTTACTGACGCTCTACACTGATATCATCACCTGCTTTGGGTGCAACAACTGCACCAAGACATGTCCCCAGGATCTCGAGGTAATGGAGTTCATATCCGATGCCATAAGAGGTGATATCGAGAAAGTTTATCAGAAGTCCTTCGATTGCTTGATGTGTGGCTTATGTGCTGCTCGGTGTCCCCAGGGATTGCAACCTTATAATATTGCTCTGGCAGCGCGGCGTTTAAGGGGGGCTCACCTCACCACCAAGCCTCAGCATAATGTAGATAGAATAAAGGAGATAGAGAAGGGTAAATTTGACGCCGAGACAGAGAAACTAAAGAAAGCTGACGAAGCTGAGTTGCGCCGTATGTATGCTGCCCGGGAAATAGAGCCTGCTCTATAACAAAGTGGATGGAGGTTAATTAACATCATGCCATATCCGGCTTATATGAAAGAAAGCATTCATAAAGTAGCCGCTACAAGACCAAGGCGACTGGAAGAAACATTCCCCCGCATACCCCAAGCTGAAAGAGAAGGTTTAGTGAATGAATTCCATCCTGATTACAAAAAGGAGTATCTCCGTGAGCTAAAAATAGGACCCAATAAAGGCAGTCTGGCACCTGATGAAATAGCTGACTTGCTGGAAGGAAACAGCCGCATCGACCCCGATGAAGTTAACCTTGACGACGTTGATTATGATGTTGATGTGTTAGTCATCGGCTGTGGAGGAGCTGGAGGTGCAGCTGCTCTTCTTGCTGAGGAGAATGGTGCCAGGGTGTTATTAGCCACAAAGCTACGTCTTGGCGATGCCAACACTGTAGGCGCTCAAGCAGGCACCCAGGCAGCAGATAGACCAAATGATTCCCCTATCCTTCATTACTTGGATGTAATGGGGGGAGGACATTTTACAAATGACCCTGACTTGGTGGAGGCGCTAGTAAAAGATGCTCCCGATGCAATCGGATGGCTGGAATCCCTGGGCGTCAACTGGGACAAAGAGCCTGATGGCTCATACCATGAGCTATCGGGGGGTGGCACGTGCAGGAGGAGAATGCACTCATGTCGGGATTACACCGGACTTGAGGAAATGAGGGTCATTCGCGATGAAATTCGCCAAAGGCATATGCATGGAAGAACCCTGGATTTTGTGGAATTTCAGCCAGCAATAGAGTTAATACTGGATGACAAGGAACAGGTTGCTGGAGCAATACTGATGAACCTCGAAACCAGAGAGATGACTATAGTTCGTGCTAAGGCAGTGGTAATAGCTACCGGCGGCACAGGACGTATTCACATTCAAGGCTTCCCCACCACCAACCATTATGGTGCCACGGCTGATGGACTGGTATTGGCTTATCGAGTGGGATGCCCCCTGATCCACATTGATACCATGCAATATCACCCCACAGGAGCAGCTTTCCCGGTGCAAATTTTGGGATTATTAATTACCGAAAAGGTAAGAACATTAGGTGCTCAGGTAATCAATCGCGACGGAGACCAGTTTGTTCATCCACTCGAAGCACGAGATACTGAAGCTTCAGCCATTATTCGAGAATGCAAACAGCGTGGTAAAGGGATAACCACACCAACGGGGGAGGTTGGAGTGTGGCTTGATTCACCAATGATTGACATCATACGTGGAGAAGGAACAATTGCCAAGGAATTGCCCGCCATGGTTCGCCAGTTCGCCCGATTCGACATCGATATAACCAAGGAGCCGATGTTAGTCTATCCCACGCTGCACTACCAAAATGGGGGAATTATGATTAAGGCTGATGCCTCAGCTCCAGTGCCAGGATTATTTGCTGCCGGTGAATGTGAGGGCGGAGTGCATGGCAGGAACAGGCTTATCGGAAACTCCACACTGGATTTATTCGTCTTTGGAAGAAGAGCAGGCAAATCAGCAGCTAAATGGGCAAAGGAAGTGAAGTTAGGTAAGCTTACTTTGGACCACGTGAGAAAATGGCAACGTGAGATTAAGGAAGCGGGATTAGAATCAAGGCCTGTTTCTCCAATGCTCCTGCCAAATTATGCCAAGCATGAAAGGCCTGTGCCCGGTTTTCAGCCACTAGGTGAAGCAACTGCCTACACGCCCTTTGGGGACGCTACATTACGCTGGATTTAAATGGAAGAGGTAGAATATGCCATTACGTGAGCAGAGAGACGTCAAGGAAATCGAGGCCACTTTAAATAAAATCCTGAACATAAACAACGCGCCTGTAGCTCGGTGTCGTCTCCTGTCAACCGGCTTTAACCCCGGTCATGCCCTAAACATAATCGAGGATATCGGAGGGCATAAAGAGTGTATCGGCTGTGGTAATTGCATAGATATTTGCCCCATTCTATTTCGCGAGCCATCACGACGCAATAAAACAGAACAACGCACATCAATGGCACTGGAAAGCATAGTTGGGGCAGATTGTGACCAATGCGATGCCTGTGTCTTGGCCTGCCCCCAGGTGGATACTACCATCAAGAACTATATTGTCAACCACCGCATGATTGAAGTTATGTCCCGGCTGGAACAACGCATAGGAGATGAAGACGAACCTGACCTGGATTTGTTCATCGAGGAAGCAATAACATGAAATTGCCGCGCTTCGCCACAATCAGAGGCAAAAGGTACACCAGAATGACATGGGAAATTCGGTTACCTGCAGTATGATATGCCAATGTTAAGCCATCTAGACACCAAAAAATTAACACATACTTTTGAGCTTGGACCGATAAGACCTCCCAGCGAAGCTCATTCCCTACTGATAAGAGCCACCAGGAACTGTCCCTGGAATAAGTGTCTCTTTTGCCCTGTTTATAAAGGCACTAAATTTGAGCTGAGAACAGTAGACGAAATCCAGCATGATATTGAGGAAGCAAAAGGTATCAGCGATGGCATAAATCAAATAGCCTGGAAAATGGGCTACGGTGGTAGCATTAGAGAGGTAGTGGCAATGCTGCACGACCAACCGGAATATGGACAATGCGTTCGCAATGTTGCGCTGTGGCTTTTCACTGGGGGTAAATCAGCCTTCCTCCAGGATTCCAATAGCCTTGTTATGAGAACTCCAGAGCTAGTCCAAGTAATCACTTTCTTACGAGAAACCTTCCCTAGCTTGAATAGAGTAACTGTCTATGGACGTTCACACACCACAGCGAGAAAATCGCTGGAGGAATTGAGGGAACTTAAAGCTGCCGGCTTAGACAGAATCCATACCGGACTTGAAAGCGGCCATGACGCTGTGCTGACTTACATGCAGAAAGGGGTTACTGCTGAGCAACAGATTAACGGAGGGAGAAAGGTGGTGGAATCAGGCATCTCCCTCTGTGAATATGTCATGCCTGGACTCGGGGGAAAGAAGATGTCTCACCAGCACGTCACGGAAACAGCCAAAGTGCTAAACGAAATCAACCCTGATTACATCAGGTTGCGTAGCCTTCATGTCCATCCTATCATGCCCTTATGGTCAAAAATACAGGATGGCGACTTTGAATTACAAACAGAGGACGAGGTGGTGGAGGAGATAGGCACTCTTATCGAGAATCTGCGAGTCACCAGCTATCTCAAGAGTGACCATATACTCAACCTACTGATGGAAGTAGAGGGCAAATTGCCCGATGACAAGCAAAAATGCCTTAATATCATAAATGAGTATCTCGGCTTGCCAGATGAGGAAAAGCTCAATTTCAAATTTGGAAGGAGACTAGGCTATTATAGGAAGCCAAGCGACCTCAAAGATAGCTACATGCATTACAAAATTGACGAAGTTATAACGCAAATCAAAGTCAGAGGGGAGAATATGGACGAGGTGCTATTTAAGCTAAAGGACAGCTTCATTTAGGAGAATTATGGCTAAGGGCTTCATAAATCTAAACCCATTCAAGCATGGCAAGGCGATAAAGCAGAGCAGCAAGCGAAGAGTTGCCAGGCAAAGTAGCCCAAAGCGCAAAAAGAGGAGCCATGGCTAAAGTAGATAAGTTTAATTTTGGTTCCATAGTGATTGATGGTACGAACATCGCAAAACTGAATGAGCTTGCCGGGCAAAAGAAAAAGGTCGCTGCCTTAATTCACATAACCTGCTAGAGGGACGCTATTCGCACTATAATAGCCGGGGGTCACTTACCACGCCAAGAACGATATACCTATTACTGCGAACACAATCAAATAAATTATCGCATACACGCCCAAACTGATAAGGAACATCCTCCAAAACAGCCCCCAGGCTAATCTCCAGGTTGGTTTAACCTCCACTTGGTCTCTCTCTCGAGCTTCCATCCTGTATCCCTCCTTTCTGCTTTTAGTGTAAAAATACAGTAACAGTCTTTCCCCGTCAATGCCGTGGAAATCGAAGATCGCTATAATTGAAGGGGCGAGGCTGAAGCCTCGCCCCTATAAGTGGTTATATCATTCAAGGTCATCCCTTTTTGGTCATATAAGCACCACAGTTTTAACTAAAATGCTTCTTCCCCATTACGGTAAACACAATCGCCAGTATTGCAAAAATCCAGGCACAGAAAACGGCGAAGATTGAGCCAACTAGCGCCAACCACCAGGTCCTTCTCCTAATGGCAAAAACCCCGCCTACTATGGCGATTACCGCCAAGATAGTTACCAGCGCAACTGTTGTGCCCGTTAATACACCAAACCCAACAACACCACTAAGCCACCCAGGGACCTCGGCATCGGCAAGAAATAATATGCCGATAATCAAGGCAGGGATTCCAGCAACTAAATCAAGTATTCCTGCCGCCAGTGGCATCCAGGTGCCACCAGCTTTCTCTACTACTTTACTGGCCACTCATCAGTCTCACGCCACACTGAGGGCAAATTTCAGGACTTCCTATCAGTTCCTTGCCGCAATTTCTACAGAAGATTATCTACCCTGATTCCTAAGCGTGCTTGCGCGGCTATGCCCTACTTGAAATGCTTCTTTCCCAGGATGGTAAACACAATCGCCGGTATTCCAAAAAACCACGCACACAAAAAGGCAAAGATTGAGCCAACTAGCGCCAACCACCATATTCTTCTTCTAATGGCAAAAACCCCGCCTACTATGGCGATTATGGCGAAGATAATTACCGGCACAGCTATCGCACCAAGTATTGCACCAACCCCAGGAACACCACCAAGCCCCCCAATAAGCGCTCCAAATATGCCTAAACCTGCGGCAAGTGCTATGCCAAAAATCAAGGCAGGGATTCCAGCAACTAAATCAAGTATTCCGGCAACGAGCGGCATCCAGGTGCCACCAGCTTTCTCTGCTACTTTACCGGCCACTCGCGCACCACATTTAGGACATATCTCGGTTAGCTCGGTTGTGGGCGCAGCACAATTAGGACAGAAGCTGGTGCCGCTCATCGGTTTCGCCCCACATTCAGTACAAATTTCAGGACTTCCAGTCAATTCTTTGCCACAATTTCTACAAAACATAGCTCCTCCTTTGCCACAATTTCTACAGAAGATTATCTACCCTGATTCCCAACCGTGCTTGCGCGGCTATGCCCTACTTGAAATGCTTCTTCCCCATTATGGTAAACACAATCGCCGGTATTCCAAAAAACCACGCACACAAAAGGGCGAAGATTGAGCCAACTAGCGCCAACCACCATATCCTTCTCCTAATAGCGAAAACCCCGCCTACTATGGCTATTATGGCGAAGATAATCATCGGCACAGCTATCGCACCCATTATTGCACCAACCCCAGGAATACCACCAAGCCCTCCAATAATCGCTCCAAGCATGCCTAAACCTACGGCAAGTGCTATGCCAATAAGCAAAGCAGGGACTCCAGCAACTAAATCAAGTATTCCGGCAACGAGCGGCATCCAGGTGCCACCAGCTTTCTCTGCTACTTTACCTTTACCCGCTACTCCCGCACCACATTTAGGACATATCTCGGTTAGCTCGGTTGTTGGCGCAGCACAATTAGGACAGTAGCTGGTGCCCTTCATCGGCTTAGCTCCACACTCAGGACACATTTCAGGACTCCCTATCAGTTCCTTGCCACAGTTCCTACAAAACATAACACCTCCTCTAAATACTACTATAATTCACTCTAGCCATACAGTCTACTAGAGATTCCAAAGTTTCCGTGTTTAGCCTGTTGTTTTTAGCCCTACCACTTCTCAATAAGTTTACCGTCCGTATCTCTCATGTGCCCCGAAACGGCAAATATAAAGTCGATGAAAGCCCAAACGCATACAGGTATGAGAAGTAGCAAGCCAATTCCAAATATCCAGGAAGTAGCCCATCCAACAATACCCAAGATAAGCATCACAACTGCTGTTCCAATCTTGCCTAGATAGAATCGATGGATACCGAGCCACCCAAGGAAGAAAGCAAGCAACGTAACAGCAAGCCTTGACTTTGGTGATATATCTCCTGCTACCAGCTTCGCTGCCACTCCCCCCACTCGCGCACCACATTTAACACACATCTCAGTTAGCTCGGTTGTCGCCGCACCACAATTAGAGCAAAAACTGGTGCCGTTCATCGGCTTAGCTCCACACTCAGGACACATTTCAGGACTCCCTATCAGTTCCTTACCACAATTTCTACAAAACACAATACCTCCTCGTCTGCTCCACACAAAATGGAGCAGATCCTAAATCAGTTATCCTTGCCCACTTGTTAATGAGGACAATTATTAAAAGCCGGTTATAAACAGGCTCAATATATCATCTAGGCAAAGGCGCCAAACAGAGCAAAAAGCGGCCCTAGCACCGCTCCCAGTACTGTAAACCACGATATCACGGCAATTAGCACCCATATCCCCAGCGTGATAAGGAACATCTTCCACCACAACCCCCAGGCTAATTTCCATGTTGGCTTGACTTCTACCTTTTCATCCTCTTGCATCTCCATCTTTCATCCCTCCTTTTTTATTAATTAGCGCTTCGATTTTCAAGCTTAACCATCGGACATTGGTGCGCTTAGAATCAAAATATAAACAGTGCATAGCAAGTTGTCAATAGGGTCTATCCAAAAACCCTCGCATTTGACGAGCTCGCTTAGATAGATAAGTAACATCCCACATGTTTGTCACGCCGCAATAGGATCGTTTTCTGTCATTGCGAGCGGAGCGAAGCAATCCCAAAAAGAAAAACCAAATGGCAGATTGCTTCGGCACTTTATGCCTCGCAATGACAAAGAAGGAATGTCTGTCACCAAGGTGTTCAGTGTACTTGATTGACGAACAGCCTGACAAACCTTAGAATTCGGCAGTGGTATGAATCACCTTAATGATCACCGGAGTAAATATCGATGGCTAGAAAATATGATGTTATTATAGTGGGTGCTGGTCCAGCAGGCATTTTTGCCGCCTTAGAACTATCCGACGCCGGACTTGATGTATTGCTCCTCGATAAGGGCAAGGAAACCAATGCTCGTATTTGCCCCGTCCAAGAAGGGGCCAAGCATTGCACTTACTGCTCTCCGTGCCACTTGGTAAGCGGATTTGGGGGCGCTGGTGCCTTCAGCGATGGTAAGTTGACTTTATCCACTGAGGTCGGCGGACACCTTAAAGAGCTAATTGGAATGGAACAAGCAAAAAACATGGTTGATTACGTTGACTCAATTTACCTCAAATTTGGTACTTCTCATGAGGTTTATGGTGTAGGTGAGAAAGTAACCGAGCTGGAGCATCGGGCAACCTTAGCTGGACTCAGACTGACTCCTGTCAAGTTACGCCATTTAGGCACAGAAAATTGCCGCCAGGCGTTAAGAACAATGCAAAAGTACCTATCTTCGCGAGTAGATATGAAGTTAATGACAGCGGTCAAGACCATCATAGTAGAGGATAATATTGTCAAGGCAATTAAAACTGAGGATGGACAACAATGCGATTGTCGCTACTTAATCTTAGCACCGGGCAGAGAAGGGGCAGAATGGTTAGTTAGCGAAGCTGAACGGCTCAAGCTCAGCATCACCTCTAACCCTATCGATGTAGGTGTAAGAGTGGAAGTCCCATTAGTGATTATGGAAGAACTAACTTCCGTGCTATATGAAGCGAAGCTTGAATTTTACTCTCCCAGTTTCGATGACCGAGTAAGGACATTTTGCATGTGTCCCGGTGGTGAGGTAATCATAGAATCTACCGGAGGTCCCGACCCAGTGGTCACCGTAAATGGCATTGGCTATACAGAATACAAAACAAAAAACAATAACTTTGCTATATTGGTAAGCACGACGTTTACCAAGCCTTTCCGCGAGCCAATTGCCTATGGCAAGTATCTGGCACGCCTGGCTAACATCCTTAGCGGCGGTGTTTTGATACAGCGATTCGGGGACTTAATGGACGGTCACCGCTCAACACAAAGCCGCATCGAGCACTGCCTCACTAAGCCTAGCTTGAAAGCAGCAACAGCAGGAGATTTGAGCTTTGTTCTCCCCTATCGCCATCTTACGGGGATAGTGGAGATGCTTCAGGCAATGGACAAATTAACTCCTGGGGTTGCCTCACCCCATACCTTACTTTATGGGATAGAGGTCAAGTTTTATTCCAGCCAGTTAAAACTTACTCCTTGTTTGGAGACCGAAATTGGCAACATGTTCGCTGCTGGCGATGGCACTGGCATAAGTCGAGGCTTGGTCCAAGCTTCAGCATCAGGCGCAGTAGCTGCCAGAGAGATACTAAAACGACTGGGGAAAAATTAACAATTGGTCTTCGGCATTGATTTAACTTCTACCGCGGCTAAACCCACTGCCTGCTTAGCTCTGGATACGGAGGGACAACTTATCTATTTTGGCTTTTTAGCCACTGATGCCGACATTATCTCTGTTCAAAATTTCTATTCCCCGCGAGTAATAGCTATCGATGCCCCACTAAGTTTACCTCTGGGGATGTGTTGTCTTGAAAAAAGTTGCCCCTGCCGACCAAACTCTGGTGAGAAAAACAGAAACTGCGACCGGGAATTGAGACGCTATGGGATTCCTTGCTATCCCACAACCAAAGAAACATTTATCAAAGAGCTGATTTACCGTGGCATCAGCCTTAAGAACAAACTTTGCCACCAGGGATTTAGAGTCATTGAGGTTTACCCTTATGCCACCAAAATCCGCCTATTTGGTAAAGCTATACCACCAAAAACCACACGCGAGGGCATGACTTTTCTTAAACGAGCGCTAGCGAATCTTCTGCCTTCCTTCAGTCCATACCTCCATTTATTCGACCACAACCTTTGCGATGCCGCCATGGCAGCCTACACTGGTCTCCTCTGTCATGAGAACCTGACGGAAGCTCTGGGAGATGGTGAAGAAGGATTAATCTTCATTCCTAAGGCTGGCCAAGGTAAACGGTCTCCTTGATTTCCACCTCCCACCTTGCTAGACTAGATAAATGTCACTGGGTGACACATCAGCAGCAAATCGTGAAGCAACTGGTAAGGGTCTGGTAGAAATCTTCACCGGTGATGGCAAAGGGAAGACATCAGCTGCTTTAGGTGTCGCTCTTAGAGCTTCAGGGCACAGCTTAAAGGTATTTATTATTTGCTTTATGAAAGGTGGCTTCCCTTATGGTGAGCGGAAGGCTTTATCCCAACTACCAAATATCAAATTCGCTAATTTCGGTCTGGAGAGCTTTGTTGACCCGAATAATGTGACTGAAGTAGAAAAGGAAGAGGCAAGGAAAGCTTTTCAGATGGCTAAAGAAGTGATATCCAGCAATGAATATGATATAGTAATCCTCGATGAGATCAACGTAGCAACAGCCTGGAATTTAATCAGCACTAACGAAGTGATAAAGCTAATAAAGGAAAAACCCAAAAACGTAGACCTTATCCTCACCGGGCGATATGCCGATGACAAGCTCATCGAATTAGCCGACCTGGTCACTAATATGACTAAAGTGAAGCATCCTTACGACAAGGGGACATTAGCGCGTAAAGGCATAGATTATTAACCAAAGGAGGATATAATGGAGATAACTTTAAGCGTCATCAAAGCAGATGTGGGTGGCTATGTAGGACACTCCAGCTCTCACCCCGATGTGTTACAGAAGGCAAAAGAATGCATGGAGAGCGCCAAGAAGCAAGGACTGCTCATCGATTATCATGTTACTGCCTGTGGGGACGATGCTCAATTGATAATGACTCACCAGAAAGGCGAAGACAATGAACAAATCCATAAGTTAGCCTGGGACACCTTTGTAGAATGCACCGAGGTTGCCAAGAGCTTAAAGCTTCACGGTGCTGGGCAGGACCTTCTCGCCGATGCTTTCTCTGGAAATGTCAGAGGAATGGGACCAGGTGTCGCCGAAATGCAATTTGAAGAACGCGGAGCGGAAACTGTGGTTATCTTCATGGCAGACAAGACTGCTTCAGGTGCTTGGAACTTACCACTGTATAAAATATTCGCTGACCCGTTCAATACTATCGGGTTAGTAATTGCCTCTAATATGCACTCGGGTTTTGCCTTCGAAGTTGAGGATGTTCTGGAAGCCAAGAAAATCAAGTTTAATGCTCCTGAGGAAATCTATGACATGCTTATTTTCTTAGGCTCGCCAAGCCGTTATGCCGTTACCAATGTATTCCACAAGGAAAGTGGTGAAATCGCCGCTTCTTGCTCCACCCAGCATCTGGCTCTCATTGCTGGCAGGTATATAGGCAAGGATGACCCCGTCTGCATCGTCAGGTCTCAAGGTAAATTCCCCGCCGTAGGTGAGATACTCGAGCCTTTCGCTTCACCAAACATAGTTGAAGGATGGATGAGAGGCTCCCACCACGGTCCCCTGATGCCAGTTCCCTTTCACAATGCCAGAGCAACACGCTTTGATGGTCCACCGAGAGTGATAGCCGCTGGCTTTCAAATAACCGAGGGAAAGCTCATCGGTGCCAATGACCTCTTCGCTGACCCCGCTTTTGATGAAGCCCGCCATCAGGCAAATCTCATTGCTGATTTCCTGCGACGCATGGGACCTTTTGAGCCACATCGTCTGCCACTCGAGCAAATGGAATATACCACCATGCCTGAGGTGGCAAAAAAGCTGGCTCCAAGATTCCAGAGCGTTTCATAGGCTAAATGCCCAAGCTCCTCCTTGCTAGCAGCAACCCCGGGAAAATCAGGGAATATCGCCTTCTTCTGGGTGACCTTGGGTATCAAATAGTTACGCTATCCGAACAGGGGATAAGCAAAGTTACCACCGAGTCAGGAAATACTTATGAACAAAATGCTGAAATGAAAGCTATTACCTATGCTAAGTTGAGCCAACTTATCACCCTCGCCGATGACTCAGGACTGGAGGTAGACGCCCTCCACGGCAAGCCAGGTATCCACTCAGCCCGCTTTGCTGGAAAGAATGCCACTGATGCCGACAAAGTAACAAAGCTATTAGCAATGATGGATGGCATCCCATGGAATAAGCGAACTGCTCATTTCAAATGCATCATCGCCATTGCCACGCCGGAAGGTAAATTAAAATTATGTCAAGGTGAATGCCATGGCATCATCGCCTTTGAGGCTAAAGGGAAAAATGGCTTTGGTTATGACCCCATTTTCTACCTTCCCAAACTTGCCAAGACCATGGCTGAGCTCCCTTTAGAGATCAAAAATCAACTCAGCCATCGTGGTCAAGCGGCACAAAAGGCGAGAAACATATTAAATCAGTTCCATAACTGACTTATTGACCATTGTAACCGCTGATAGTATACTGTTCAACAGGTATTTCCGATGAAGTTGTCTTGTCTTCAACAAAACCTGAATAAAGGGCTGGGCATAGTGAGCAGAGCCGTGGCCACCAGGTCTACTCTACCTATCACTCAAAATATTCTCCTTACCGCTGAGCCATCTCGTCTTAAGCTAGCCGCCACCAATCTAGAAATGGCTACTACCTGCTGGATTGGCGCCAAGGTGGAACAAGAAGGAAGCATAACTGTTCCCGCCCGACTACTAATTGACTTTATCAATTCCTTACCCAGCGATTTAATTGAGATCACACTCCCTACCAAGAGCCATACCGTTGAGCTCAAAAGCGGGCGGTTTGAAGCTCACATCAACGGCATTGACGCCGAAGATTTTCCACCAATCCCCGAGGTGAGCGGTGACCTAACCACTACTATCGAAGCAAATGCACTTAGAGAGGGAATTGCACAGGTCTCCTTCGCTGCTGCTGTCGAGGAATCACGGCCAATGCTGACCGGCGTTCACTGTGAGTTTGAAGGAGACCAGCTTACTTTAGCAGCCGCTGATGGTTTCAGATTAGCAGTCCACAAAATAAACCTGTTCACACCAGTAGAACAGAAAAACACGGCAATTATCCCAGCAAGAACCCTTAACGAGTTAAACCGCCTTCTCACTGATCAAGAAGAGCCAGTGGAAATGGCTATGAACCAGCAGAAAAGCCAGGCTTGCTTCAAGCTTAAAGATGCTCAAATAGTCTCGCAACTTATCCAAGGCTCCTTCCCCAACTATTCCCAGGTTATCCCAGAAAGCTATACCACAAGGGCTGTGATAGATATTAATGATTTTCTGCGAATTACCAAAATATCCTCAGTATTTGCTCGCGATGCCAGCGGCATTGTCCGACTAACCATCACCCCTG
The DNA here is from genome assembly GCA_034431195.1 of Dehalococcoidia bacterium. GTDB lineage: Bacteria > Chloroflexota > Dehalococcoidia > GIF9 > AB-539-J10 > CG2-30-46-19. The sequence goes on from DAOUDP010000001.1 coordinate 70,091, forward strand.
GGAATGAACTCACCCCTGGAAGGATAACCGCCTCTGCCCAGGCAGAGGAAATAGGAAGCAATGTCAGCGAAGCCGACGCACTTGTTGACGGAGAGGAGGCTAAAATCGCCTTCAATGTGAAGTATCTCAGCGATGTTTTAAATGTCATCCATCAAGCTCAGGTCGCCCTGGAAGTCACCACCTCATCAAGCCCCGGCGTCATCCGTCCTATCGGCGTGGACAACTATGTCCACGTAATTATGCCGATGTTTGTTCAATGGTAGGTAATTCTAAGGGAATAACACCTTGAATCTCTACGTTGTCAGTGCCTCTAGCGTAGACCTTTATGTCCAGAGCGTCTAGGGCCAGTGCCTTTATTTCCAGCGTGCTGTGTTGAAGGTTTTCTAATACCCGGTCATATAGCTGGCTTAGTTTCACCTTGGCATTCGTCAGACTTGCCAGGTTTTCTCTGGTTTTCAGCAGGTCATTCAATCTTGCTTCACCTTCACGGCGAAGACGCTTAATACTATTCAGGCGGTCCAAGATTTCGTCCTTCTCAAATTCGCCTAATTCCATGGCTTCAAGTAGATTACTCCGGCGCTGCTCATAGTTGTGCAAAGTCTTTTCCAGTTCTTTAATCTCGGCATCTAGCGAATCCAGGCTTGCTTTGTCGCTTGCTTCGGCAAGGTCTCCATGAGCTGCCTCATTTTTGTGATAGCTCTTAACAAACAGGCGAGTTAGCGGGAAGATGTGAGCCTTGGCTAGGCAACTGTCAAATCCTCTCAAAAAGACTGTATCCCAGTGCCCAATATTGTTATGACAGAAAATGCTTTGATTTTGCTTATCGTAGCCACAAGGTACCCACAGCGTCATGATAGGGCGATTGCCATCGAGGTGGTCACTATGTAAAACTGTAGTCAACGAGGCATTGTTAGTCGTAATTGAAGCCGAGAACTGAGTGGAACAATAGCGTGACGACGTGGTGAATCAGAATGAATACACGAGGGTTACGGGGAAAACTACCTGACCATCAAATTGGAGAGCAGAACCTGGATCTGGAGTGGAAGAAAGGACTCTGTGGTGTATGTCCCGCTGGCTGTTGGGTGGAAGTTGGTCTTAAAGATGGCAAATTGGTGGATATCAAACAGGACGTTACGCACAACCTGGGTATGATATGCAGGCGTGGGCAGCATGCACCAGAGATCGTGTACTCCGAACACCGCCTGAAGTTTCCCATGAGGCGCAGGGGAGCAAAAGGTTCTTATGAGTTTGAACGCATTACATGGGACAAGGCCTATGACATTATTGTGGAGAACCTGAACAAACTTAAGGAGGAATCCGGGCCAGAGGCAGTGGCCATCTATACAGGACGTGGGGCTCAAGAGCTTTCATTGTGTGACCTATACCGACCCAAAGGTGTAGACATATCTTCAGCGTCCAACATCCTGTTCCCATTTGGTTCTCCAAACACCACGGGTGTGGGCGCGCTCTGTTACGTCTCCCTACACATGATTGCCCCACACGTTACCATCGGCCGGATGCAAATCAATATGTTCACGGACATAGAGAACGCCGAGATGGTAGTGGTGTGGGGCACTAACCCAGCCACCGACTCACCCCCTGCAGACATGCACCGCCTAGAAGCGGCGGCCCGGCGCGGCGCGCACGTGGTGGTCATTGACCCTCGCCGCACAGAAACGGCGGTACGTACCAATGCCCAATGGGTCCCTATTCGATCCGGAACTGATGGAGCCCTTGCTTTGAGCATGATCGAAACAATGATCGAGGAGGACCTCTACGACGAGGACTTCGCCGAAAACTGGTGCCACGGTTTTGACGCGTTGGCAACTTATGCCCAGCACTTCCGTCCCGAAGTGACAGAAACTATCACAAGTGTGCCAGCGGAGACCACTCGAGACCTAGCCCGCCGCATTTGCAACGCCAGCGGCACATCGCTGCTCATGTACACCGGTCTGGAGTATTCCAATAGTGGCGTTCAGTCTGCTCGAGCTGTGCTAACACTGTTTGCCTTGGCTGACCAACTCGATGTGCCTGGCGGTATCGGGCTCGCTATGCTAAACAGTGATTTCCCCATTAATCGCTCCTGCAACCAAGAGAACCCTAACTTGGATCTGACGGTTGGCCGTACACAGTTCCCGATTTATAGCAACTATCGTGGGGAATCCCACGCCATTGGAATTGTAGATTCAGTGCTCAAAGGAGAACCCTACCGCATCCGGGCTCTTCTTATCCATGGGGCTTCTCTACTTACCTCTTGGCCACAGACTTCTATCTGGCGCGACACACTCTCCAGACTTGAATTTCTGGTCTGTATCGACCGCCAACTCACCGCTGATGCCGCCTATGCTGACATAGTGCTCCCGGCCACTACCATGTTTGAGAATTACTCGTACACGACCTACGGACCGATTTTCCGCTTACGTGAGAAAATCATCGAGCCTGTGGGCGAAGCCCGCAATGATTACCTGATCATGGCTGGGTTGGCCAGGCGTTTGGGCTACGGCCATCTATTTCCACAGACCGAAGAAGAGATGATCCGCTTTGTGCTTAAAGGCTCTGGTTACACCCTTGAAGACGTGAAGGCAGCTGGCGGCTGGGTAAGGATTCCAACACCCATGATGGAGTATAAAAAGTGGCAAAAAGGTGGCCTGCGAAAGGACGGTAAACCCGGCTTTGACACACCAACAGGTAAATTTGAAATATGGTCCACAATTCTCGAAGAACATGGCTATGAACCGCTGCCAAAATACATCGAGCCCACAGAGGGGCCCTTGGGCAGCCCCAAGGTGGCAGAGAGATTCCCGCTGGTATTCAACTCAGGCGCCCGACCTCAAACCGATTTCAGGTCACAACATCACGGCATCCAAGGCCTGGTAAAGGATAACCCGGAGCCTACCGTAGAGATCAACATCGAGGATGCCGAAGACCGAGGGATCAAGAGCGGAGACCTGGTACGGGTAAATACTCTCAGAGGTGCTGTGCCCTTTAGAGCCCGAGTCACCGCTGATATTATTAAAGGAGCCGTTGAATGTACCTTTGGTGGGGGTACACCGGTTGGACCAAAGGCGTGGCAAGAATGGAACGTCAATGAGCTTACAGATATTAACAACTATGATAGGATCTCCGGCTTCCCGGTGTACAAGGCTCTCCTTTGCGATGTAGAAAAGGCCGAACTTGACACTGAGGAGACAGGCCACTGGCTTGTTGGGCGAACGGCGGTGTGCGACTCCAGTCTGCTCATTCCTCAGACGTCAAAAATGAAGCCCAGGAAACGGATCTATCTTGACAACAACGCTACCACCCAAGTAGCCGATGCGGTGCGACAGGCCATGATCCCCTATCTGGAAGGAGCCCCGGGTAACCCATCCAGCATCCATAGCGTGGGCCGAGAGGCTCGGGAAGCCGTAGAGAAAGCACGTCGCCAGGTAGCTAAACTAATCAACGCCCAGCCCAAGCGAATTATTTTTACCGGCGGTGGTTCTGAAGCAGACAATCTGGCCCTCAAGGGTGTGGCGTTTGCCCGGCGTGACCAAGGCAATCACCTCATAGTCACCACGATCGAGCACCCAGCTGTACTAAGCACGTGCAAGTTCTTGGACAAGTTCGGCTACAAGATCACTTATCTTGAGGTAGACGGAGATGGCTGGCTTGCCCCTGAAAAGCTAAGGGATGCAATTAGGGAAGACACTATACTCGTGTCCATTATGATGGCCAACAACGAAGTGGGCACGATTCTACCAATCAATGAGCTATGCGCGATTGCCCACGAAAGAGGAGTCGCGTTCCATACCGATGCCGTCCAGGCTGTCGGCAAGATCAAGGTAGATGCACAGGAGCTAGGCGTCGATATGCTCAGTCTCTCAGGTCACAAGTTCCATGCCCCCAAGGGCATTGGAGCCCTGTATGTAAAAAAGGGTATCGATCTAGAGCCACTTATCCATGGCGGCAAGCAAGAGGGTGGACTCCGAGCAGGAACGGAGAACGTGCCAGGTATTGTGGGCTTGGGCAAGGCGTCGGAACTGGCCCTGTATGCTCTACGGGATTCTGACCGGATAAGAGTCTTGCGCGACAAGCTCGAGGAAGGTATCAGGCAGTTGATACCAGATGCTAAGCTAAACGGTCATCCAGAGAATCGGTTGCCCAATACCCTCAATTTGACTCTGCCAGGACTCCGCGGTGAATCTATTGTTGTGGCACTGGACCAACACGGCGTCTCCGTTTCTTCAGGATCTGCATGCAAATCAGGGTCACCTGACCCTACACACGTGCTCATAGCTATGGGCAGAACTGAACAAGATGCTCACTGCTCAGTGCGGTTCTCCCTCTGTTGCGACAGTACGGAGGAGGATATCAACCAGACAGTGTCGGCGCTGGCACAGATACTTGAAGAGAAAAACACAGTGCGGTTAACCCCTTGCAAGTAGACCAAGGATGCTCCTCCATTGCTGTCGGGAAGAGGGTAAAGGCGAGCCGCAGTGTATTGTGTCTCGTTCTCTTCGTTCCTCGATAGAAACAAGGACCACACAGACAGGCAAAGAATCTTGCCTATTGCAACACCTGTTTCCCGCCTTTCTTATTCCGTTTCCCTCTCAGTGTTCACAAGGTACTGGATGCCAAACCATTGCTGATCGTCAGTCCAGACTTGCTCTACCTTGAATCCTGCAGTGGCAGCCATCTGCTCAAATTCATCAAGACTGAACTTATACGAACTCTCTGTCCAGATGCTTTCGCCCTTGCCAAAATGGATAGCCGCGTTGTCCAGATGCACAGTCTGTTCTCGCAGGCTCACAAGGTGCATCTCGATCCTGCCTTTCCATGGATTATAGAAAGCATAATGTTGAAACCACTCGAGCTCAAAGTCACAGTCGAGCTCACGGTTGATTCGCCTAAGCAGATTGAGGTTGAAAGCGGCGGTTACGCCGTCCCGATCGTTGTAGGCTCGGTGGAGTACAGCAGGGTCCTTCTTGAGGTCTACCCCTATGAGTAGCGCCCCACCCAGTCCACAAACCCGCGCAATATGCTCCAAAAAGTTCTTGGCCGGAATAGGATCAAAGTTGCCAATTGTCGAGCCAAGGAAATAAACCACCACACGGTCGCTCCGCCGCCTGCTGATGGGCAGTTGAAACGAACTCGTGTAGTCGGCGCAGACTGGAAGCACTTCCAGTCTAGGGTAATTTGACGCAAGCTCCTTGGCCACGCGCAACAGCTGCTCGCCCGAAATATCAATGGGCACGTAGGCCACCGGGTCATGGAGGTGATCCAATAGAACGCGCACTTTAGCGCAGTCTCCACTCCCGTACTCAACGAGGAGAACGCGCGGTCCCAGCAGCTCAACCATTTCCTCGATATGTCCCTCCATAATAACTGCCTCGGTGCGCGGGATGTAGTATTCATCAAGGGTGCAGATACGCCCGAACAAGCGAGAACCCTCCTCATCGTAGAAATACTTAGACGGCAGCTCTTTCTGTGATTTTCGCAGCCCGCTCAAGACCTCCGCACGAAAACGCTCTTGCCCTGGTTTACAATCATACAGCTCAATCTGTGTGTACTCTTTAGAGTTCATAGCGTTACCTCCTTCCCCACCACCTCACTACTTCGGCGACCAGTTACTGTAAGAAGTGGCTCTAGCCAGTACTTGCATACACTCGATTCCTCCACACATTGTCAATAGAAAAAGAGAGAAATGTTGGTTCCATTTCATTTTACACAAGGCAGCAAAAACTAGACAAGACTCTGCCGGTGACACTGCAAATGGCAATGTGACTTCTATCATCGGTTCGATAGTTGCTCCTCCATAATGCTATAAACCCAGCAATTTCGGGAGGTGCGAGAGCGGTCATTAAGCAATGAAAGGCTTTCCGCAGCGTGACAAAGGGCATCGACCGTACTTGACAACTCTACGGCCTTATGAAATAGACCTGAGTAATCACGAGGACATGATGGCCCAGCCAGAAGGATTTTTCTTTTAAGCAATTTTGAACAGCAGTCTTGTTCATATGCATAACATACTTGAATGGAATACGGTATTGAAAAAATTGAATCAACAGGTTATCCTTTTTATATAGCATGAAATCCAATTAAAACCCAGCAAAATTAGCTTGGAGGAAACTGGGGGATGAGAGACAGACTGGGATTCCACATTCGTAATTGGCATCAGGTCTTCATATTGTTGTCTCTCTTGGCTGTGTTGGTTCTCAGCGGCTACCTCCCAGCGAGCGCCCCACAGGCACACCAGTGTTCACCCCACTTTCCTTTTCTGAGACTGTAGACAAGGTCATGCCAAGCGTCGTCTATGTATTTGTCGAAATCGATACGGGTCAACTTAGTCAGTTTGCTGCTGCAAGTGGCTCCGGTGTGGTCCTTCGGTCGGACGGGTATATCTTGACTAACAGGCACGTTGTAGAGAATGCTCGACGTGCTGAGGTTATGCTGCCAGACAGAAGCGTGCACGAGGTCACCGACATATGGGTAGACGACCTCGCAGACCTCGCGGTAGTCAAAATCGATGCCAAGGATCTTCCTGCAGCCGAATTCGGAGCCCCTGCCAGCATCCAAGTCGGAGACTGGGTAATAGCGCTGGGCCATCCCCTGGGACTGTCTCCCCAGGAAGGCGACGCTACGCTAACCGTGGGTATCGTTAGCAACCTAGGGCGTTCTTTTACCATCGACGGAGTGCCCTACTACGATATTATCCAGACTGATGCTGCCATTAATCCTGGTAACAGTGGCGGACCTCTGGTCAATTTGGCCGGTGAAGTTATAGGAATTAACAGTGCTGGTGTAGGCCAGGCACAGAACATCAACTTTGCTATTAACGTTAACACCGCCCGTCGTGTCTTCGAAGATATAGTTGAACACGGCAGAGTTCTCCGACCATACCTAGGTGCTGTACTGAACGATATCACACCTTCCGTAGCTTGCGAGTTCTGTCTGGCAAAAAGGGTAGGAGCAATTGTGGTGTCCGTGGAACCTGGTGGCCCGGCAGACATGGCTGGGCTCCAGCAAAATGACGTCATCGTCACATTCGGTGATACGGAGGTAATCTCAGCTGCCCAGCTGGTAAAAGAGTTATGGCAACACGAAGTGGGCGACAGTGTGAGGGTTGTTTTGTGGCGGGGTGAGACGGAGCTAGAGACCACTGTTATTCTAGCTGAAAGGCCTCGGTGAGCCTGATGTCAACAATTCTTGACAAGGAGGTACGTAGGATGGCGAAAGCAATTTGGAAGGGAGCAGTACTTGCTGAAAGCGACAAATACGAGATGGTCGAAGGCAACATGTATTTCCCGCCGGAGTCAGTAAAGAGGGAGTACTTTCGAGACAGTGATACAACCTACGAATGTCCCTGGAAAGGTCATGCCGACTACCATGATATTGTTGTCGGTGACAAGGTAAACAAGGATGCTGCCTGGTACTATCCTGATCCAAAGCCAGCGGCTAAACAGATTAAAGGTCATGTGGCATTCGATAGGGGAAAAGGAGTTCAAATAGAGAGATAGCAAGCACTCGTGGCAAATAAGTTGTGATGGCTGGTTTCCTGTATATGGTGAATCTTGTTCAGACAGTGAACTAGATCAGCATGAATAGCTATCACAAATGTAAAGAATGAAGCCCGTATCAGGGTCACAGCCAGTTTTTACAATCAAAAAGGGGGGTGCAGAAATGGTCAACTTAGACGTTCTGATAATCGGCGCTGGGACTGCAGGTGAGTATGCCGCCGGTACGGCAAAGCAGTATGTTAGTTCAATCGGCATGATTGAGAGGGAGCCAGTTGGGGGTGACTGCATTTTTCACGCCTGCATTCCTACCAAGGCATTGGTACATGCCGCCCGAGCCTACAAGAAAATGAAAAGTGTTGACTTCTATGGCCTGCCGACGCCAGGCAACTCCGCCGAATACAAAAAAGTCAAGGCGTTCAAGGACAGGATTATCTCGGGAATAGCTACGGGACGTGATGAAAGATGGACCAGGCAGGGTATTCAGCTATTTAGAGGCAGCGCCCGTTTCATCTCGCCGAATGAGGTCAAGGTCGCTGATGAAGTTGTGCGGGCGGACAAAATCATTGTCACAACCGGTTCCATGCCAGCCATACCGCCAATACCCAGGCTGAAGGAGACGGGCTACATCACCAATATTGAGGCGCTGGAGTTAGAAAGCGTCCCTGAAAGGCTTGCAATCATAGGCGGTGGACCTATAGGAGTGGAGTTTGCCCAGATATTTGCTGCCTTTGGCTCCAAGGTACACATATACGAGGCACTCGACAGGATTCTGATTGGTGAGGATGAGGAGATATCACAGTCAGTGAACCGTTTCTTCGAGAAACAGGGGATTTCTGTATCTACCTCGGTAATGGTAAACGGCGTAGAATCTACCAGTTCTGGAAAGCTGATAGTAACCAAGAGCCGCGACGGCGAGGAGGCAAGAGCTGAGTATGATAATGTACTGGTGGCGACCGGTCGCAGACCAGCAATTGATGACCTAGATCTTCCAGCCGCTGGCATTGAGACCGGCAAAAAGGGGATCACGGTTGATGCGTCTCTGCGAACCAATATGCCCCACACCTGGGCCGCTGGTGATGTCACCGGGACATTCCTTTTCACGTTTGTTGCCGGGGAACAGGGCAAGACAGCCGTGATGAACGCTGTGGGTAGCAAGCACATTGAACTCAACTATGATGTGTTACCGAGGGCCACGTTCTGTGACCCTGAAGTAGCCAGTGTTGGCTTCACCGAGAGGCAAGCACGGGAAAAGGGATACAACGTGAAAGTGGGGAAATTCGACTATGCCAATTTGACTCGTGCTATAGTCTCAGATGAGACTTACGGATTTATCAAGATCGTAGCCGAAGGAGGCTCTGGTCGTATCCTAGGAGGTCATATAGTGGGGACAGAAGCCTCGAGCCTGATTCATGAGATATCTGCAGCGATGGCCGGTGGCATGAGCGTTTCCGATATCGGCAACACCCTTCACGCCTATCCAACCCTTTCTGAAGGAGTACGTTATGCCTGTCAGGCAACAATGTAACTCTCGTCAGCAATGGGAGGAGTTACTACATGATGGATAAGGCAAAAAAGCCTTGGATTGATATTTCAGTACCTATAAGAGATGCGATGGTGCACTGGCCTGGTGATCCTCCAGTCGCCATCAAGCTAGTCAAGGATATGGAGCATGGAGATACTGCCAACCTGTCTACGATTTCAATGGGAGCACATTCTGGAACACATGTAGATGCTCCAATCCATTTCATCCGTCAAGGCATGGGGGTTGACAGGATGCCACTGGACACCATGGTCGGTAGAGCACGAGTGGTCGAAATCAAAGACACCGAGGCAATAAGACCGGAAGAGCTTCTCCAGCACCGTGTCCGCCGCGGCGAGCGCATTCTGTTCAAGACGCGAAATTCGTCACGTGTGTGGCAGACAGATGAGTTTGTCGAAGATTTCGTATTCATCTCGGACGATGCGGCCCGCTTTCTCGTAGATCGCGATGTACGATTGGTTGGCATTGATTACCTGTCCGTTGGGAGTTTCAAGCGCGGTGGCAGCTACGCACACAAGACACTTCTAGGCGGTGGTGTATGGGTTATTGAGGGGCTAGATTTATCACGTGTCATTCCTGGCAAGTATGATCTCATTTGCCTGCCTCTAAAGCTTGCTCAAGGAGATGGCGCGCCTGCCCGGGCGGTCTTGAGACCTTTGCGAACCGCTGCAGTAAGAAGAAAGTGATGGCTAATACCTGAAGGAGAAAGGAGGATGAAATGGTAGACGTTAAGCGAGAGTTCGGTGTAGTTGGCCTGGGCCGCATGGGAGCAAATCTTTCTCTCCAGGCGTTGGAGAAAGGGATGCGAGTTGTTGGGTTCGATATCAAAGGGCTATCAGATGAACTCATTCGTGCCGGCATGGTTCAGACCGAAAGCCTTGACGGTTTTCGTGAGCAGCTGTCACCATCTCGGCCGATTTTCATCTACATTCCTGCCGGACCGATTGTTGACCGCGTCATAGTCGATCTTATGCCACACTTAGACAAGGGTGACATTATCGTCGATGCGGGAAATTCTTATTGGGGCGACTCAATACGCCGCCATCAAAGGCTATCTGAAAAGGGTATCAACTTCGTTGACCTCGGTACAAGCGGCGGCGTTAAGGGTGCCCGCCACGGTGCCTGTTTCATGGCTGGTGGTGATAAGGAGCCAATAGCACGAATCGAACCCATCCTTATCGAGCTTGCTACACCGGGGGGCTACGTTCATGCCGGTCCACCAGGCGCTGGCCATTTCACCAAGCTCGTCCATAACGGAATCGAATTCGGTATGCTCCAGGCAATTGGTGAAGGCGTTGACCTTCTTGAGCATTACCGAGACAAACTGGAAATTACGGAGGTTCTTCGATGCTGGCGTAACGGATCTGTAATCCGTTCCTGGCTTATAGATCTGATGGAAGCAGCATATCGAGATGAGGCAGGATTAGATAAAATACCTGCCTATGTCGACGACACTGGCGAAGTTAATTGGCTTGTGGACGATGCTATGCATATGGAGGTCTCTGTTCCGGTTATTGCACAGGCTGTTATGCAGCTCATCTCCTCATGTGACGACGATAAATTGTGGGCTCGGGCGATAGCGATGATGCGACACGGATTTGGAGGCCACAAATACGGACATGATCCGGCAACTGTGCGTGAGCGTCGGCAGGGACAGATCAGCGATTTTATTCGCGATTAGTTGATACAGGAACAAGATCAGAAGTCTAATGACCTGTAGCATTAATATCAAGCAACAAAAATAAAGGAGAGAGTTAGATTTGGCCTATAAACCCATTAGTGACTACGGCATTATTGGGAACATGGTTTCAGCAGCCCTAGTCGCCAGGACTGGTTCCATTGACTGGTGTTGTCTTCCCAGATTCGATTCACCCAGCATATTTGCAGCCATTTTGGATGATGAGAAGGGTGGAAGGTTTGGCATAGAACCACGCTCGCACTTCGAATCCAGTCAATTCTATTTGAATGACACCAACGTGTTGCAGACGGTGTTTCAGACTGAGACTGGAACAGTAACGTTAACTGACTTTATGCCGTGCTACCAAAGGGTTCACGGTAGACTCATACAATTTGATGAACTCCATCGCATAGCAGAATGCACTCATGGGGAAGTCGACCTCAAGGTCACATTTCAACCCAAACCAGAATATGCCACAGTTGATCCCTCTTTGGATATCACGAAGTATGGTGTAGTGGTAACAGGTGGTGGAACTCACGTATCACTATCGTCGTCTGTCCCATTCAAGGCTCTTGGAGACCAGGCCACGGCTACTGTTAAACTACGGTACAGAGATAAAGCTGCCTTCGTGTTAAGATATGACTCGGACAGACCGCTTATTGGGGCCATCGATAACTCCTTGAACAAACTTGCCAGAACAAAGGCTTACTGGCAGCAACAGGCAGAAGGTTGTGTTTTCTCAGAGCCCTATCGAGACTACATAGTGCGCTCTTATCTGGCTTTACATCTGTTGGTATACTCACCGACAGGAGCAATTGTCGCCGCTCCTACGACCGCCCTCCCAGAGGAAATAGGCGGCGAAAGAAACTGGGACTACCGCTTTACATGGCTCCGTGATGCTTCTCTCACACTCAATGCTTTTTCGTCGCTAGGTCACAAAGAAGAAGCAATCGGCTTCATGAAATGGTTACTCAACGTATGCGACAAATGTGGCCCTAAAGCACAAATTCTATATGATATTGATTTCGGAGATCCCCTTGATGAACGAACACTGGATCATTTGGAAGGCTACCGTGAGTCCCGGCCGGTACGAATTGGTAATGCTGCTTATAGCCAGCGCCAGTTGGATATTTTTGGTGAAGTCCTTGAAGCAGCATACAACTACGTAAAAATTGGTGGTTATATAGGCAATAAGGACTGGATATTACTGGAGACATTTGTTGATGCTGCCTGTGAACTATGGTCAGAACCAGACAGTGGAATCTGGGAAGTAAGAGGAGGTCCGTTTCATTTTGTTCACTCCAAGGTCATGTGCTGGGTAGCTGTAGATAGGGGAATAAGACTGGCCCAGAGTTTGGGGCGAAACAAGAAGGTCAGTTACTGGCGTAAGGCTGCCGAGGAGATACGTAATGACATTCTGAATAAAGGCTGGAACCCGGAAAAGGAAGCTTTTACCCAGCACTATGATACGGAGGCTCTGGACGCCAGCGCTCTATTAATACCTCTTTTCGGCTTCTTACCGACTTCTGACGAGAGGGTACGGTCCACGATTAATCGCACTGTTGCGGAACTCAGCTGGAACGGTCTCCTGCGCAGGTACAGAACCGATGAGACCGACGATGGGCTTAAAGGCTCCGAAGGCGCATTCCTGTGGTGTACATTCTGGTTAGTCAGAAATTTGCTTCGGCTGGGAAGGCTAGACGAGGCCAAAGCTTTGTACCAGAGACTCCTCGGTTACGGTAATCATCTCGGCCTTTTTTCCGAAATGGTTGACCCCGCTTCCGGAGACACGCTGGGCAACTTTCCCCAGGCACTTACTCACCTTGCTGTCATCGTTAGTGGACTGGAGCTAACCCAAGCTATGCAGGAGCAAAAACGTTAAAGGAGGTGAATAATGAAGGCCGGAGCAGTCATACCGAGTCAGAAAGATAGCGCCAGGCTGGTTGAAATGGATATGCCCTCTCCAGCAAATGGCGAGGTCCTAGTAAAAATACTTCAAGCAGGTATTGACGGCACAGACATGGAGATAAATAAGGGCCAATATGGTGAACCCCCTCCAGGCCAGGATTTCCTCGTCCTGGGCCATGAGGCACTTGGCGAAATCGAAGACCCTGGCAATACCGACTTCAAGAAGGGCGAGCTAGTGGCACCATTAGTGAGGCGACCCGACGGTTGCATCAATTGCCGCAACGGACAATCTGATATGTGCACTGAAGGTAATTACCGGGAATGCGGTATAAAGGGCGTGCACGGGTTCATACGGGAGTATTTGGCTGAGGACCCAAGTTTTCTGATGAGAGTACCCCAGGACCTGAGTGGGTTAGCGGTGCTAACGGAACCAATGAGCATTGTGACCAAGGGGCTATCCCAATCAATTGAGTTCCACCGCCGTAGTGCCAATCCGATTCAAGCCGCCCTGGTGCTCGGAGCGGGTCCGCTAGGACTACTGGCTACAGCTTTCCTCCGCATCGAGGGTCTCACTACATACGGCTTAGACATAGTACCCAGATCAAGTCTCAAAGGACAACTGGTGGAGGCGACTGGCGCTATTTACCTTGATGGTTCCACTTCGCCCATTCCTGAACTTCCTGGACAAGTGGGCAATCTGGACATAATAGTTGAAGCGACGGGCAACAGCACAGTGGCGTTCCAGGCAATGAGCGCTCTAGGGTTGAACGGAGTGCTTTGCCTCATGGGCGTGTCGACTGGTGAGAAACCTCTGGAAATATGCGCGGATTGTCTAAACATGCAGATGGTGCTAGGTAACAAGATGGTATTCGGCACTGTTAGTTCTAACCGCGGTCATTTTAAAAGATCAGTTCAGTCACTGGCAATCATGGAACAGAAATGGCCTGGCTGGCTATCAAGACTAATTACTCGACGGCTTACACTGGACAAGTTCAGGGATGCGCTTGATCCCACCCCAGATAATATCAAGACGGTGATCGAATTGACGTGACAGAATGACTACGACCTTACCCTCTTATCACAAGAGAGACGGTCATATTTACAGGTGATCCATACCGTAAACATAAAAGTGGTAGGCACAGAGAAGGAGGTGCTCAACAGTGAAGAGTTACGACGCTATAGTCATCGGCTCGGGGGCTGGGGCAATTATTTCAGATGAAGCCGCATCAAAGAGTCTCAAGGTTGCCTTAGTAGATAAAGGGCCTCTCATAGGCGGAACCTGTCTTAACTGGGGCTGTATACCATCCAAAATGCTGATTTACACAGCCGACCGAATAATAGAAATAGAGGAAGCCAAGAAGCTGGGTATTGAAGCAGAGATCAAGAATATAGACTTTCACTCCATAATGGAGCGAATGAGACAAAGTAGGCAGGAAAGCCAGGTTCATATTAGAGAAGGTCTCAAACAATCCAAGAACCTGGATTTCTATGAAGGTGAAGGCTATTTTGTAGGTGACTACCTACTTGAGGTCAAGAAAGAGAAACTTAGAGGGGAAAAGGTTTTCATTGCATCAGGATCACGCCCATTCATACCTCCGATTAAAGGCTCGGAAAATGTAGACTACCTAACAAACGAATCGGTGCTGGAACTGAAGGAAAGACTGGATAGCCTTATAATCATTGGTGGTGGCTATATCGCTGTCGAATTCGGGCATTTCTTTGCGGCCATAGGCACCAAAGTTACTATTCTTGAAATGGCTGACAGGTTGGTGCTCTCCGAGGAACCGGAAATCTCTGATCTCCTGAAGAGCGAGTTGAGTAAGCGCATGGGAGTCTATACAAACGCCTTAGCAGAGGAAGTAAAAGAAAGCGAGCATGGCGTTGTGGTTGTTACAAAGGATACTAATACAGGCAAACGAAGAGAGTTCACCGCACAAAGAATTATGATGGCTGTGGGTAGAAGGTCTAATGCAGATATATTGAGAGTAGAAAATACCGGAGTAGAGACAGACAAGAAGGGCTTCATCAAGGTCAACGAATACCTTGAGACGAATCAGAAGGGCATTTTTGCCATTGGGGATGCCAATGGGCAGCAGATGTTCAGGCACATGGCCAATAGGGAAGCTGAAATAGTTGCGCAGAATGCCTTCTATGGCACGAAAATCAAGGTTGACTACAGCGCCGTTCCTCATGCGGTATACTCGCACCCTCAAGTTGCATCAGTAGGCCTGACCGAGGCAAAAGCTAGGGAAGATTACAATATTCTAGTCGGTAGGATGAAATACTTTGATATTGCCAAGGGCGAGGCCATGATGGAAAAGGAAGGTTTCGCCAAAGCTATTGTAGAAAAAGGTAGTGACACAATATTGGGTTTTCACATTATAGGGCCCTACGCCCCGGAGCTTATTCAAGAAGTGGTCAACGCCATGACTTCTGGCGGAAAAACTGAAGAGATAAACCAGGGTATCCATATTCATCCAGCCCTCTCTGAACTGATACCAACCACAGTCAATAGTGTTGGAGAGTCTTGAACTGAGTATGACACTACCAGGGGAGACAACCTACGATGCTGCCGATGTTCGTTCAATGGTAGAAAGCCCATCCTGTCTGTGAGTGCCAACTTTTCCATTGCCCTTGTAAGCAAAGCGTGGCAATCCTTGTTGCGAGCGCAATCTGGGAATCCCGCTCAGAGATTGCTTCGTCGCTAACGCTCCTAGCAATGACAGGGAAAGGAGGCAATGCGTTGTTAAGGTACTGGACGAAGGCTCAGGTCTTGACAAAAATATCTTACCTCCTATAATACATCGGACTGCGATATATCGGGCAGCGATGTGCCAAGAAAGGACACTACCATGAGAAAAGTAGCTGTGATGACTAATACAGTTGCTTCAGTGCCACTGGAAATGCAGAAAGAGTATGGCATAGGAGTAATTCCATTCCATATCATCATGGACGGCAAAGACTACCTGGAAACAGAGATAGATATAAACCAGCTCTATACCCGGCTAAAGGATAAGGAAAATTTACCTACAACCTCTTTCCCCTCTCCAGCGGAGTTCTTACAAGCCTATCAGGCACTGAGCCAAAATGCCGAGGCTATCTTGCATATTTCTATAGCATCGGCTCTTAGTGGAGAGTATGAAGCGGCTCTACAGGCTAAGGAAATGGCTCGTGAGAAGCTGCCCCAGACTACTATTGAAGTAATTGATTCAAAAACTCTTGAAGGCTCTCAGCTACTCATTACCCTGGAGGCAGCCAAGGCAGCGGTACAGGGAAAGAATCTCAACGAAGCAATGCAACTCGCCGACAATATGATACCCCGAGTAACCGAATTTTCAACCAGAGACACCCTTCTTTATCTCGACAAGGGAGGGCGAATTTGCGAGGCTAAGTCCTGGGCTGAAGCTGAAACTACAAACAGCTTCAGAGCCATCGTTGAGATAGATGCCTCCACAGGAGGGATAATAAAGCCGGTAGCCAGAGCTAAAACCAAGGCACAGATAATGGATAAGCTGGTTGAGATAACCAAGGAAAGGGTGGGAGATAAGAAATTACGTTTTGTCATAGCCCATGCTAATGTTCCCGACCAAGCAGAACAATTGAAACAAAAGATACTATCCTCGTTTCAGTGTGAGGAATTTTATATTCTTGAAATCCCTGCGGTAGCAGCAGTTCACAATGGAGAAGGGCTTATCGAGCTCGGTTTTTGCAGCAGCGACTGACTATATGGATTGTTGAATAATAAGGAGGCCGATTATGAAAAAGGTAGCTGTTATGACTGATCGAACAAGCAGCATGGCACAAGAAGTAGCAGAAAGATTTGACATCAAGATGGTACCTTTCCACATCATCATGGATGGCAAAGATTACCTAGACACAGAAGTAGATATGGAAGACCTTTATGCCCGAGTAGCTAAGAAGGAAAACTTGCCTACGACCTCTTTCCCTGCTCCAGAGGAGTTCTTGCAAACCTATCAGGAGCTGAGCCAAAATGCCGAGACTATCCTTCATATCTCCCTGACACCAGCTTTTAGCGGCGGGTATAACGCAGCTTTAGAGGCTAAAGAAATAGCTCAAAAGGAACTACCCAAAACTACCATTGAAGTGATTGACTCGCAGATCTCTGGATCAGGACTTGCGCTTATTGTCTTAGCGGCAGCCAGGGCAGCAAAACAGGGCAAAAACATAGAGGAGGTTGCGGAGCAAGCCAACTATATAATACAACGAATAAGCTACTTCTCTGCACCAGATACACTTTTCTATTTAGATAAAGGAGGACGCATATGCCAGGCTAAGTCCTGGGCTGAAGCACAACAGGTAAGTAGCTTCAGAGCCCTCATAGAGATTGCAGAAGGAACGATAAAACCGGCGGCAAGAGCCAAAACCAAAACCGAGATACTGGAGAAAATGGTCAGCATAGCTAAGGAAAGGGTGGGAAATAAGAAGATACACGTCGCTATGACTCACAACAAGGCTCCTCAGCAAGCTGAAGAGCTAAGAAAGATGCTGTTATCCCAGTTTCAGTGTGAGGAACTTTATGTTTTTGAAGGCTTGGCAATGACAGTAGTTCATACCGGACAAGGTCTTCTTGACTTTGGCTTTTACGGCAGCGACTGATTAATTAAGCCCACCGATTAGTGATGAAGGAGGCTATGATGGAAAAAGTAGCTATTATCACTGACAGTGTAGCTGCAATACCCAGGGAAATTGCGGAAAAGTATGAAATCACAATAGTACCATTCCATGCCATCGTGGATGGTAAGGATTATCTAGATATGGGCATGGATATGAGGTGGCTCTATAACAGGCTTAAGGGAAAAGATAAGCACCTGCCTACCACCTCTTGCCCCTCCGAAGGAGAATTTTTACAAGCTTACAGCAGATTGACCCAAAATTTAGAAGCCATCCTGTATATTTCTATGACCTCAGCTTTTAGCAAAGGATATCATGCTGCCGTAGAGGCTAAGGAAATAGCTCGGGAGAAGTTACCTAAAACCAGGATTGAAATTATCGACTCTTACACAGTTGAGGCTGGGGAGATACCCATAGTTATCGAGGCAGCCAAGGCAGCAAAAGAGGACCAAGACCTTGATGAGATTGTCGAATTAGCTAATAAGATAATAACAAAAATGAACAATCTCCAGACATTTGATACTCTTTTCTATCGGTATAAACAAGGTAGGATATTTAAGGCTAAGTCATGGGCTGAAGCTGAATCATCAGCTAGTTTTAAAACTATACTTGAGGTCGATGCCTCTACAGGAGGGATAACAAAGCCCGTAGCCAGAGCTAAAACTAAAAAGCAGATAATGGAGAAAATGGTTGACCTAACTAAAGAAAGAATAGGAGATAAGAATCTCCATGGCGCTATAGTCCATACTAATGTCCCTGAACAAGCTGAGCAGTTGAAAAAAAAGCTTCTCTCGCAATGCCACTGTGAGGAGCTCTATATCGCTGAAGCTTGCGCAGTAACAGCTATTCAAACTGGAGAAGGGTTTATTTCGTTTGGATTTTACGGCAGCGACTGACTATATGGATTTTTGAATAATAAGGAGGCCGATTATGAAAAAGGTAGCTGTTATGACTGATACAGGAAGCAACATGGCACGAGAGATAGCAGGAAAATTTGACATTAAGCTGATACCATTCCACGTCCTCATGGATGGCAAAGACTACCTGGACACAGAAGTAGATATGGAAGACCTTTATGCCCGCATAGCTAAAAAGGAAAACTTACCTACGACTTCATTCGCTTCTCCGAAGGAGTTCCTGCAAGCCTATCAGGAGCTGAGCCAAAACGCCGAGACTGTCATTCATATCTCCGTCACAGCGGGGATGAGTGGGGGGTATGACGCGGCTCTACAGGCTAAGGAAATAGCTCAAAAGGAACTGCCCAAAACTACCATTGAGGTGATTGACTCGCACACCGCTGGATCAGGACTTGCGCTTATCGCTTTAGCGGCAGCTAAGGCAGCAAAACAGGGCAAAAACATAGAAGAGGTTGCGGAGCAAGCCAACTATATAATACAACGAATAAGCCACCTCACCGCACCAGATACACTTTTCTATTTAGATGAAGGAGGACGCATATGCCAGGCTAAATCCTGGGCTGAAGCACAACAGGTAAGCAGCTTTAGAGCCCTCCTGGAGATTGCAGAGGGAGTGATAAAACCGGTGGCAAGAGTCAAAACCAAAACCGAGATACTGGAGAAAATGGCCAGCATAGCTAAGGAAAGGGTGGGAAATAAGAAGATACACGTCGCTATGACTCACACCAAGGGTCCTCAGCAAGCTGAAGAGCTAAGAAAGATGCTGTTATCCCAGTTTGAGTGTGAGGAACTTTATGTTTTTGAAGGCTTGCCAATGACAGTGGTTCATGTCGGGCAAGGGCTTATTGACTTTGGGTTTTACGGCAGCGATTGATTAAGCCAACAATACAGAGCCAAAATTGGACTGCTACTGTATTTTGTCAGCAACCTTACGGAAGTGAAATCCATAGACGGCAAGCTTTATGAATAAAGGAAACAGGCGGGGTTTTTTGAGCAAGGTTGAACTAAAAAGCCTCCAGTAGTATCTCCTTCCCTTTTCTTTGACACCCAAAATCCACATGGATTTAACAAGTGCTCTAATCTCGCAAAAGCGGAGTTTGCCCCTCCCCGCTTTTCGGGGTTTCTGAGGTTTATATTCTTCCAGAAATGTTTTAATCCGTTCGTAATACGGTTTGGATGAATAAATTGTCTTTACGACATTCTTATAGCCCTTGATGAGAGTTTCACGGTTCATCCTAGGGATGAAGTTGAGTGAACCATCTGTATTGTCGCCAGAACCGCCTGGCAATAAACGGTTTTCCTTTTTCAGTCGTTGGTATAGTCTTGTGCCGGGGGGAGCATTTAGCAAACCAACCATTGCAGTAACGATTCCACTCTTTTGAATGAAGCTGATTTGACTCTTAAAAATTGAAACCGGGTCACTGTCAAAGCCAACAATAAAGCCGCCCTGCACCTCTAGCCCATAGTTTTGCATCTTCTTAACTGAGGCTACCAAATCACGCTTCACATTTTGAAACTTGCTACATTCAACCAGGCTCTCTTCATTTGTGGTTTCAATGCCAACAAATACTGTGTCAAACCCTGCTTCGGTCATCAATTGCATTAGCTCTTCATCATCGGCAAGGTTTATAGATGCCTCCGTAAAGAACCTGAAGGGGTATTTTCTCTTCTGAGACCATTCAACCATCGCTGGTAGCGTTTCCTCCTTTAACTTCCTCTTATTGCCGATAAAATTATCATCAACAATAAATACACTGTCTCGCCACCCTTGACCATATAGCGCCTCAAATTCAGCTATTAGCTGCCATTTATCCTTTGTCCGCGGCCTATGCCCATTAAGGATAACAATATCGCAAAATTCACAATTGAACGGACAACCTCGAGAATACTGGACATTCATTGAAGCATACCTTTTAAGGTCAATAAGCTCCCAAAGCGGGATAGGTGTTTCTGTTATCTCAGGATGCTCGTTAGATTCATAAATATGTCGAGCACATCCTTTCTGTAAGTCTTCCAGCAAGAGTGGCAGTGTAGCTTCGGCCTCACCAAGCACAAGATGGTCTACATCACCAAGGTTAAACTGTTCATATCCAGTGGTAAAAAGGGGACCACCGGCAACTATTTTAGTATGGAGTTCCCTACATCGGGCAATAACTTCCTTCACCGATTCCTGTTGGACAATCATAGCACTAATAAATACATAATCTGCCCATTTAATGTCCTCGTCGATTAAGGCTGTTGTGTTCATATCCACAAGCTTTTTCTGCCACTCTTCAGGAAGCATGGCAGCTACAGTGAGTAATCCCAGAGGAGGAAAAGCCGCCTTTTTCGAAATGAATTTTAAGGCATGCTTAAAACTCCAGAAGGCATCTGGATATTGCGGATAAACAAGAAGTATCTTCAAATTATATTTCCTTCATAATTAAGGGGTAACTGAAGGCTAGGCAACATTAGCAAGTGGGTCCACTATTGTCAATATTCTACGGTACTCCTTCTTTGAGTCGCCGTCTGTCAATCTTCCCCGAGCCAGTCTTGGGTATGCTGTCCACGAACTGAAATTTCTTGGGCAGCTTAAAGTCAGCTAAGT
Source organism: Dehalococcoidia bacterium (assembly GCA_034431195.1). Taxonomy (GTDB): domain Bacteria; phylum Chloroflexota; class Dehalococcoidia; order GIF9; family AB-539-J10; genus CG2-30-46-19. The sequence goes on from DAOUDP010000001.1 coordinate 90,849, forward strand.
TCTGGCGACAAAAACCGACTATTTCTTCGACACTAGCAACCTGCCCCTCTTTGGTCACCATAAAAGCAGCGGGAACTTGTCCTCCCCGCCCATCACTAACCCCTACACAGGCTGCGTCAGCTATGCCAGGATGTCTTAAAAGCATATCCTCGACCTCCCAGGGGGAGATCTTAAGTCCTGACTGGGTCACTATTATGAAGGATTTCTTTTCCACATACTCAAGATAGCCATCTTCGTCCATCCTGACCAAATCACCGGTATGAAACCAGCCATCCTTAAAAACCTGGGCGGTAAGGTCAGGCGCTTTGTAATATTCCTTCATTGCCCAGGGGACGCTCAAAACAGCTTCTCCTGCCTCGCCTTGAGAAACCTCCCTGCCGCTATCATCTATTATCTTGATGTCACAAATCGGTTTACCTACTGTCCCCAGTTTATGGTTAGAAAGAGTGCTCATAGCGACAACGAAAAGTTCCGAAAGACCATACGTTTCACAAAGTGTTAAATTGAATTTATCCTCCAGCATCTTCATAAGGCGCGGAGAGGACTTCGCCCCGGCGGTAGAAGCTACTCTCAATGAACCGAGGTCATAGTTCTTGATAACCTCATCCCTAACCATAGCCAAGGCATTATGCATTGCTGGAACACCAAAAACGATGCTCCCTCTCTCTTTCTCTACCGCTTCTAAAATAGCCATGGGGGTAAAATGAGGGATGATCACCACGGTAGCGCCCTTTGTAATAGAGCCAAAAAGAACCTCGCCTAAGCCTAGAAGATAGAAGAAAGGAACCGGATCTATGACCACATCTTCTCTACTTCGCCGTATGCCTGCGGAAATTATGTTAAGGGGACCCATAAGAGAAGCATGGGTGTGCACTACACCCTTCTGCCTCCCTAACGCGCCAGAGGTGTATATAATAGAAACCTCATGTTCATCTCTTATATCGACAACCAGCGGCGTGGAAGGGCTATTAGCCATCATATTGTTATAGGAATCTCCGTCAGACTCAATAACATGTTTTAGCAGAGGAATATCGGGCAAAACTCGGGAAAGCATTTGGGAAAAGCTTTTCTCGGTAATTAATATCTTGGCATCGGAGTCACGCAATAAAGGGGCAAGTTCAGGTGCCTTGAGCATAGAACCGAGAAGCACAGCTACACCACCAGCCTTAATAATCCCAAAATAATTGATAACCCAATCAGGGTTATGAGACATTAAAATAGCTACATGGTCACCTCTTTCCAATCCCAGCCCTATAAGCACATTAGCTGCCCTGTTAGAACATTCATCCAACTCACCATAAGTAACCCTCTCAGACCCAAGGATGATAGCTTCCTTCTGCGGTATTTCACCAGCAGTTTTCTCCAGCATTTCTTTTAGATTCACATTTATCTCCTCATAGCGTAGCAGCTAAACACTGGTTGCCCTCTTGACAAACTCTTCTCGCCTTATTAGTATATCGTAATGCTATGCTTCATGCATAAGTTATTCCTTCGCTAAAATCTATGATTAACATCCTCTTCAAAGCAAGATAAACATGCAGTTATTAATACCAACGAATTGGGATTGGAACTTGATAGCGCCTCTAAGCGAGATAAGGGCCGATATCGAGATATACGGTGTTTTACCCACATCAATACTGGGCAGCGGAGGAGCAGGACCCGATATTCCCCAAGTGACAGCAGAGCAAGCAGAGGAGTATATCAAGCTAACTCATTCTGCAGGATTAACCTTCAATTACCTTCTAAATGCCCCGAGCATGGGCAATATGGAGTGGGAGGAGGATACTCACGACGAACTGCTTAAACACCTAGAGTGGCTCAGCAATGCCGGAGTAGACCACGTTACCGTAGCCATCCCCTACCTGGCAGAGTTGATAAAGTGCCAGTTTCCCCACCTTAAAGTAGAAGTGTCGACCATAGCTCATGTGAACAGCGTGGCCCGGGCTAAGTTATTTGAGTCTCTGGGAGCTGATTCCATCATTCTCCACAGCAACGTAAACCGGGATTTTAGGTTACTTCAAGCAATTAGGAATGCAGTGAAGTGTGAACTCGGGGTACTGACAAACAGCCTTTGTCTCTACCAGTGTCCCTACGAGTACTATCACAACAATACTTTAGGTCACGCCAGTCAAAACTACAACTCGCTTAATGGCTTCTATATGGACTACTGTGTAACTCACTGCACCCTGGAAAGGTTTCGCGATATGTCTCAATTTATTAAGTCCCGCTGGATAAGACCTGAGGACATACCCATTTATGAGGAAATAGGCATTGATTTCTTTAAGATCGCCGGCAGGGCGCTACCCTCGGAGTGGATTATAAATGCCACTCTCGCATATTCATCAGGCCAATGCCAGGGAAACCTGTCTAGTATCCTGTATGTTCCTAATCCCAAAATTGATTATGCTGACCCCGTTTTAGCCAGCACACAAACTGCCAGGATAGTCTCGCCGCCGAAGGTCTATATTGATAACCAGGCTCTAGAAGGTTTTGTTGATTTCTTTAAGAAACAGGATTGCCTATCTGGATGTGATTATTGCAATTATTGCCAGAAAACAGCCGATAAAGTGGTGCGGCTTGACGGCGCTGAGACGGGCGAATATGCATCTGTGCTCAAAAGTTTCCTCAATGACCTGACCAGCAGCAGGATATTCCTTGCCAAGAAATACTAGACTCCAAGAATTAGAAGGGCTCCCTATCCTCAGCCGCTAAGGCGCTTCAGCACCAGACAGCAGTTCTCCCCACCCAAACCAAAGCTGTTAGTTAGGCAAGCATCCACTTTTGCTGGGCGAGCTACATTGGGAACATAATCCAGGTCACATTCCGGGTCAGGAGTTTCATAATTTGTGGTTGGATGAATAATCCCTTTGTTCATAACCAGTATCGTAGCAATAGTTTCAATGGCACCAGCAGCAATTATAACATGCCCAATCATAGACTTGCTTGAGCTTATGGGGATTTTGTAAGCATTTTCGCCGAAAACCATTTTAATCGCCTTAGTTTCGCAAGCATCATTTAGTTTGGTGCTGGTGCCATGTGCATTGATATAATCAACCTCTTCAGGCTTCACCCCGGCATTATCAAGTGCCACCTTCATAGCATAAGCCTCTGCCTCTGGAGCGGGGGCAGTTTGGTCAAAAGCATCAAAAGACCAGGCAGCGCCAGCGACCTCAGCTAATATGGGAGCACCTCTCTTCTTGGCATGTTCGTAAGTCTCCAAAATAACCAACCCTGCCCCTTCACCATAGACAAAACCGTCGCGGTTAGCATCAAATGGACGGGAAGCTTTAAGTGGGTCCGACTCTCGAGATAAGGCACCAAGGATGTCTATGCCAGCTATGCTAATCAGGTCTAAGCTGGAGTCAGCACCACCAGCTATCATAACGTCAGCATATCCCAAGCGTATGAAATTCAACGCCGTTCCTATAGCATCAGCTCCACTGGCACAGAGAGTATTCACACTAGAGTTAGGCCCTTTAGCCCCAAGCATCATTCCTATAACCATGGCTCCCCCACTGGGACTTGCCTTGGTAATAAAAAGAGGGTCAGCTCTTCTCGGTCCTCTCCTGTTAATTAATTCATGTTGCTTTACTATATAGTCAGTTCCCACCATAGCGGCAACGCTAACACCAACTCTCTCAGGACACTCTTGAGTCATATCCAATTTGGCTGAGGCTACCGCTTCATTAGCCGCACCAACAACGAATTGAACTGCCCTTGGACTGCGGTCCACTGCCTTCAAATCCATATACTTGGTAGGATCAAATCCTTTCACCTCAGCATCCACTTTCACACGGAAATCAGTGGCATCAAAGCGGGTAATAGGGGCAATTCCAGACTTACCAGCAGCCAATCCTTGCCAAAATTCCTCCACATTCAAACCTATGGGAGTGATAGCTCCCATTCCGGTAACTACAACTTGTGGTGCGTTCATACGTTTACACCTCCGCCAAAAATAAATGGAGCCACAGATGTGCCACCATCAACAATAATCGTTTGGCCCCTTATCATAAAGGCATCTTCACCACATAAAAAAGCTACCATGCTGGCAATATCCTCCGGAGTTACCATCCTTCCCGCTGGTGTTGCCTGTTGCTGGCTAGCTGATTCCGGCTGGTCTTTAACATAGAACTTGAGCGCATCCGTTAATACCGCAGAAGCAGCTACAGCATTAACACAGATACCCTTGGGGGCTAATTCCAGCGCTAGATAGCGAGTTAAAGCTTCCAGCGCTGCTTTAGATACTCCCACCGCAGCGTAAGTAGGCCAGGCAAGAAATGAACCCAGGCTGGATATACTTACTATTTTGCCACCTCTGCCCTCCATAAGCTTGGCTGCTCGTTGGGCACAAAGCAAAAGAGCTCTAGCGTTTATATTCATAGTCCAATCCCAAGCTTTAACATCCACATCCATTACCGGGCGACCTACACCTGAAGCAGCATTATTAATCAGAATATCCAGATAGCCAAAATCATTACTAATCACATCAAACATCTCGTCTATCTTCGCCGGGTCTCCCACGTTTGCCCTGATAACTTTAGCTTTCACCCCGATGTCCTGCACATCCTTGGCTGTTTGTTCCGCAGTATCACGGTGACGGAAGAAATTAACGATAACATCGCTGCCTTGAGAAGCAAGCTTCAAAGCAATAGCTCTACCAATCCCTCTGCCACTGCCCGTTACCAGGGCTAACTTACCTTTCAGAGGTTGCGTCATACTTTCCCTTTCTCTGTTACACAGCGTTCCACATAGTCAACAAAATCACCGAAGTTTTGAAATTGCTCAGCATCTTCATCGGGAATCTCAATATCGTAAGTTTCCTCCGCATTAAGCAGTATTTGCACTATATCCAACGAATCGGCATTTATCTCCTTAAAAGTGCCCTCCCTGTGGATAAGACTCTTATCGACATGGACAATACTAGCCACAATATCCTTCAACTCCTCTTCAATGGACATAAGTTACCTCCTCATAATTTATTTTCTGCCCTGACTTTCGCCAATTCGGATTTTAAGTAGCCAACAACATCAGCTTCCACACTGTTCTTAGCGCTCACTATCGCATAAGCTATGTGGGGAGCTCGACAAGCTCCATGCGTTATCCTGACGACCCCATCAACACCCCATAAAATACCACCACCTGCCTCCTCACCTTCATAAGCTAATTTAGCTATTGGGAAAAGCCTATCAAATAATAAGTTAACTATCCTACCGGCCAAAGGGTACTTTCTCAGCTTTCGTTTTATAAAATCCACTGCATAATTCCCCAAACTTTGATAAAACTTGATAAGAACATTGCCCACCAGCCCATCACAGACAACAATATTCGCTCGCCCACTGAGGATATCGCTACCTTCTACATTGCCAACAAAATTCAATCCACTATTTTTAAAAAGAAGATAAGCTTCACGTATCGTTTCACTTCCCTTTCCTTCTTCTGCACCAGTACTCAGTAAACCCACTGTGGGATTGGCAATATTAAACAACTTTCTAGCATAGATAGAACCAGCAATGGCAAATGACAAGAATTGATATGGTTTACAATCAACGTTGCCCCCAACATCCATCACTATCACATTGGAACCAAGGCCCTTAAAAGGAGCAGCAATTGCAGGACGCTCCAATCCTTCAATCATGCCCAGATACACTATAGCACTAACGGCCGTAGCTCCTGTAGAACCTGCACTAACTACAGCGTCTGCTTCACCTGTCTTCACCAGCTTCGTAGCTATAACTATGGAAGAATTGCGTTTATGGCGAATTGCTAAAGCTGGCGATTCACCCTCCTTGATGACTTCACTGGCTTCAACACACCTGATGGGCAAATTATTGGATACCCCACATTTAGCTAATTCCCCTTCCAGTATGCTCAGTGGGCCAGTTAAGATAACCTCCATATCGCCTTTTTGCGCAGCGTAAACTGCTCCTTTAACTATCTCACCAGGGGCATAATCGCCCCCCATGCCATCAACGGCTATCCTTACTCTCTTGCTAACTTCAGGCATAAGGTAACTCCATGATACATCGGCTTACTATGCACCCATCGGCTAAACATAATTACATTGTTACTGCTTGATTGTCAATAGGTACAACAAGGCGGTATTATATCACATGGCTTAACTGTTATATTAAAAAGGAGGAGATAAAAATGTTAAATGGAGCGCTTGGTTTTCTGGCTTTCTGGTTAGCAGCTTCAGGGATATGCTTATTGCTACCCGAGAGATTAACAGAGAGGTTTGGTTATCCTATAAAAGCCCTTTATGCTAGACACGCCATTGCCGCAGCCTGCTTGGCAATAGCCGCTGGGATTTGTGTTGAGCTGATTTACCCCCTAACCCAAATCGCCAACCCAGGGATAATAACCATCGGAATAATTTTGCCAGTATTGTGGGCAATCAACACTTTCACCTATGGCCAAAGGTCAAAATTCATGCTGGCAGAGGCGATAATTTTCCTTATAATCGCCATTATTGTAGGTATAGGTTACTTCCAGGCAATATAAACATACCTTTACCGCAGTTTTTGGTTAATATGCTCTCAAACTTTCTGGGATTCATTACTCGCCATGAAGGAAGAAAATTCCTGAAACTCAGTGAGGAAATTGATGAATCGCAAATCGTAGGCATGGGGGCGGACAGCGATAACCATATTTCACTTTATATCCATATCCCATTCTGCAAAAGTCTCTGCCCTTATTGCTGCTTTAATAGATATCTATTTCGCGAAGATGAAGCAAGGAGATACTTCAAGAATCTAAGAACGGAACTCGACCTTTATATTCAAAGGGGATTCAAATTCTCCACATTTTACATCGGCGGCGGAACGCCAACTGTGCTTATGGATGAACTGCTCGGATTTATAAGTTACCTCAAGGAAAAGTTTGAGGTAAAGCAAATCTCCGTGGAAACCACACCCCGTGAAGTTAATGAACCGAATGTAACCCTTCTAAAAGAGGCAGGGGTCAACAGACTATCCATAGGAGTGCAGAGCTTTAATGACAGCATGTTGAAATCAATGGGAAGGACACCCTGTGCCGGAGAGGAAATAAAGGAGAAAATCTTCACCGCTAATGGTAAATTCGATACTTTGAACCTCGACCTTATATTCAACTTCCCTACCCAATCCATCGAGACATTCGAGGCAGACATAGAGGTCCTTAAAAGCTTAAGAGTAAACCAAGTTACATTTTATCCACTAATGCCATCTCCACATAAGAAGAACGCTTTGGAACGGAGATTTACCCGTGTAGATACATCTAGAGAGAAGGCATTTTATAGTGTCATCTTAAGAGATATTTGTGGCGATAATTATCTCCCCTCAACAGTATGGTGCTTCTCTAAAGGTGAGCGGATAATAGATGAATACGTAGTTAACTTCGATGATTACATCGGCATAGGAGCAGGCTCAGCAAGTCTCCTCAATGGCAATTTTTACACAAATTCATTCTCGCTGAATAGATATAAGGAACTTCTAACGCAAGGTAAACTGCCTATAATGCGGTGGAGAAAGTTATCAGAGCATGAATTGCTTTATTATTATCTCTTATCAAAGCTATTCGGAATGAAATTAGTCAAAAAGAAATTCCACGAAAGATTTAACGCCAACATAAATCAAAAGCTAAAAAAGGAACTATTGTTCCTCAAGCTCTTCGGGCTGATTCAAGAAAAAGATGGAGAAATAAAATTGACCCGTAAGGGAATGTATCCCACAAGTGTAATGATGAGAGAATTTTTCGCTGCGCTAAATGGCTTAAGGGAATACTGTATCGAGAATCAAATTTAGCTCCGACTTACAAAACCACGGAAAGGATATAGCCAATACCCAAGAGCACTTGAGTTAACAGAACGACGAGAACATTATCCCGCATGGCTGGTACCAGCTGTTCCACTTCTTCTCGATATTTAATGGCACCCTGAATAGCCCTTACCGCAATGGGGAGTGTTAGTAAAGCTATCAATGAGAAGACTGGCATCAGTCCTGCTACTACAGCGCCGATTATCCACAGATAAACAATTGAAGTCAAAACTGAATAGAAGATGCTAGCCCTCACCTTTCCCATAGTAATGGGCAGTGTTTTTCTACCGGCCTCCCTATCAGCTTCTGCATCTGGAAACTCATTTAACAGAAGCAAATTATGCACCAGAATGCCGGACGGAATAGCTGCTACAAGCGCTGGAAAGGTATAAGAAGCAGTTTGAATAAAATAAAAACCCAAGATAGGCAAGGTCCCCAACCCCAACCCGGGAGCCCACTCAGGCCATCCCAGCCTGGTCAGGAAAGGCGTGTAAAGCAGAATACATACTGCACCTATCAAAATCACCGGCAGCAGGAGCCAGCCCACAGTAACTACAAAATAAATACCTATTGGCACAGCCAGTAAGAAAGAAATCATCCCGAGCCACAAAACATGTCTTGGGCTAAGAAGCCTCGCCGGAAGGATGCCACTGCCTCCGCTAAACGGCGTCCTTTTTGTCCCAAAATCTATTCCACTTTTGTAATCAAAGTACTCATTAAGCACATTTACGCTGATGTGACATAAAAGCAAGCCGAGGCAAGCCAGAAATGCATACCCAAGATGAACAGCTCCATCATACCAGGCTATGGCAGTGCCTAAGAACGCCAGTACAATGGAAAGAAGCAAGAATGAAGGTCTCGTCTCCAGAAACCACATTTTCAGATTCATCCAAGACCTCTGCTTCCATATTATACCACCAGCTTGTCTGCTGCCCAGTTCAGAATAATTGAATTGCTAACTAGCTTTAACCTATAATGACCAAGTATTAAATTATGAGAACCGCTAGCCTATCTAACTTCAACGCTGTCTTGTTTTTAATTGCCCTAAATATACTGACCTTCATGGCTTGTTTACTAAGGCCAGAGATCTTTTCTTTCCTTGGCTTGACACCTGCCCTTCTCTCACAACAACCGTGGACCATAGTAACGAATATGTTTGTGCATGCCGGTTTTGGGCACATCATATTTAACACGATAAGCCTCTATTTCCTAGGAAGCTTTTTGCTGAGATTGGTAGGGGAGAGGAACTTTCTAATAGTATATTTTCTCGGCGGTATGGTGGGAAATGTTTTATTTATTCTCCTTGCCCACCCGCTTTCAATGGGGGTGGGAGCTTCAGGAGCTATTTTTGCTTTGGGAGGAGCGCTGGCGGCTATAGCACCAAAGACACGAGTTTTTGTGTTTCCCATCCCTGCCGCCGTTCCCCTATGGGGAGCTATCGCGCTTTTCCTGATAATTTCCTTCTTACCAGGAATAGCGTGGCAGGCCCATCTTGGGGGTCTAATTCTAGGCCTTGGGGCAGGCTGGTTTCTGAAGAAGGGCAAGACCTACTACATTTGAAATGAAAGTAAGAACGGTTTGGTTAAAAAGCGGTGAACTTAAACTTGCTGGTGAGGTTTACTTTCCACCGGGCAATAAAGTTTGCTCTGCCTTATGCATCTGCCACGGCATTCCCAACGTTCCCTACAATCCCGCTGAGAGGGGTTATGCCATATTGGCACAAAGGCTTTGCGCTGCTGGCTTTATTACCCTAATCTTTAACCTCCGGGGGACGGGAAGAAGCGAAGGAAATTTCGATTTGCTCGGCTGGAGTGAAGACTTAGCCGCTGCCCTTGATTTCCTTCATAGCCTCGAGCGGGTGGATAAAACACACCTTTGTCTTCTTGGCTTTAGTGGTGGGGCTGGCGTGTGTGTTTATGTTGCCGCTCATGATACCAGAGTATCACTACTAACAACCTGTGCCTGTCCTGCTGATTTTAGCTTTGTTGAAGACAGGACAAATATTTCAGGTCATATCGAGCGCCTCCGTAAGATCGGAGCCATTAGAGATAAAGATTTTCCCCCTTCAATAGCAAAATGGCGACAAGGCTTCGAAACCATCCTACCGATTCGCTGGATAGACAAAATTTCACCTCGACCACTATTGTTAGTTCACGGAGATGCCGATGAAATGGTTCCCGTAGAACAGGCACATAAACTCTACCGAAAAGCCAAGGAGCCTAAAGACATAGCCATAATTCCTGGTGCTAAACATAAATTACGTCTTGAAGAAGCTGCCATAACCACTGTCCTAGATTGGCTCAAAGCTAAATGTTTGGAAAAGTAGCTTCCTTAATTCAGAACCAATCTGCTACAAGGAATACATAGTTGAGTAATTCCACTGAACTATATGAAGGCTTATGGGGAATAATAACCAAAGATTCCGTTTTCTTCATAGGGTGGTTTCGTGAAGCCCACGGCATCGCTTTCGCCAAAGAGGTAGCCTCACATAATATAATCGACAAAGGAGACGCGCTTGTTGATATCGCATGCGGCAACAGTGCGTATCCCAAGGCGCTTTCCAGAATCTGTGGCACTACTTTCATTGGCATCGACCTTTCTCGTACCGCACTCCACGAATCAAAGAGATTGCTTCGCTTTGCTCGCAATGACAAAGAGGGAGAAAACCTTTGCTCAGGGTTGATTCAAGGCGAGGCATCACAGCTACCTTTGGCAGCATCAAAATTTGATATTGTTCTCTCCACTCACACGTTAGAACATCTCCCCAGAGATAAACAGACTCTTGAAGAGTTTGCCAGGATATTGAAAAAGGGTGGCTATCTTCGGCTGGAAGTCCCTAACTCTAAGAAACAGATGTCGCCCTTATTCAGATGTCTAGAGAGACGTTTGGACAAACTGGGGCATCTACGAGAATACCACCCCTCCGATTTAGCGAAGCTATTGTCACAGTGCCACTTTAGTGTCTGCCAAATATATTACAGCGATTTCTTCCTTTTCTGGTTTTTGTCCTCCGTAGAGGAATATCTACGACCAATCGTCAGACTATTCAAGCTCGACAAAGCGATACTCAAGCTGATGCCTAAGAATAGCAAATTTTCGCACGCCCTGGCATCTGCATTAAGCCAGCTAATCCTGCTGGAAAACAAGCTGCTGAGGAAAAATTCCCGAGGAATGAATATTTGTTGTATAGCACAACGCACTGATTAATTAATGAATGACTAAATTGCTTCTAACCTTCTCCGCCTAACCTCGCTCCGACAAACTCTTTCAGTATCGTTCTCTCCATTTTGCCTGTTGCTGCCCTGGGGAGAGACACTGCAAACATTACACGCTTTGGTATTTTATATCCTGGAAGGCTTTGGCTACAGTAGTCGATTACATCCTGCGCAGTTAACTCACCCCCTTTCACCACCTCGATAATAGCAGCTACTGCCTCGCCTAACTCCTCATCAGGAATCCCGACAACACCAACATCCCTCACTTCGGGATGGGACTTGATGACCTCTTTCACCTCTCCGCTATAGACCTTCTCCCCACCCGTGTTTATGACCTCTTCACCACCTTCTCCTACTAGATGGAACTGCCACCCTTCATCAACATATCCATCATCTCCAGTAAAGAAATACCTTTGACCATCTATGACTCTAAAATCGCTTTTGGTTCGGCCAGGGCGCTTCCAGTATCCCAGACACACATAACCCCCAGCAATAAACTCTCCTATCTCGCCCGACCCAGGTTTAACCTCATTACCTGTCTCAGGATTGATAACCTTGCAAGGGGCTTGCAGAGAATATACTCCCCCCATAGCCGGAAGCATAGCTCCAGCACCAGATATTTCTTCATCTGCCGATGTAGCGATTATACTGTAGGCAATGCTAACCTCCGCACATCCATACGCATTTATTACTACAACCTGAGGCATGTATTTGTGAAGTTCCCTTAAGATACGAGGTGCCAACCTTACCCCTAAAGAGGTTATACACACCAAGGAAGACAGGTCATGTGTTCTACCTTCCTTCTTCGCCCCCTCTAATTCCTCTAAAATAGGTATCGCATGAGTATCACCAGCTATCAATATTGCGTTGATCCTTTCTTTTTCTATCGTTTCCAGGAGCTCCGTCGGGCTGAAAGGGTAAGTAGTGCGAAGGAAAACAGTAGAAGTTCCATATGCTACTATCTGACCAAGAGTCTGGTTATAAGCTGAGCCGAGGAATAACGGACACACAGGAAGAAACTTAAATCCCTCGCTTGACACACGCCTGCTTAGTTTAATCAACAATCTACCGCCAACGAACTTCCCGACCACCTTGGCTAGTGCCATCCTGGAAATTCCAAGACTAAAAAGGCGACGCGTTAAAGGATGCAACGCCTTATGCTTTGGCAAAGGAAATATGGTATTAGCCAGAGCGAAAACCTTTTCCTCATCTATCCTCGCTATTATGGGGAGAAAACCATTATAGATAAGCCTCTCCACCCCCCTCACCTTTGTTTCGCCATCCCATACCTTGCCCTTGGGATATGCTGTAGGCCCCTCAGTGTACACCAGAGAACAAAAGTCCTCATTCGTTACCTCATAACCCGGCTTTGGCTTTGTAGGTGGGTACTTTGCCACTAAATCTTCATAGGCAACTGCCGTCGAAGGAACATGCTGAGGTGACCTACCTAAACCACAAACTATCAAATGCCCTGGGGAAACTATCCCTCTGGTTACCCTTTCTATGATAGGAGCATACTCATCCTCCACTATCATTGCCGCAGCATCAGCATCCTCAATCAGGTAGCTTAATTCCTCAAGTGGGCGTTGGGGGTTTAAGTCAAAGGGAACAGCGCCAATCCTCGATGTAGCAAAGTAGGATACCATCCATTCTATGGAGTTAAAGCCAGCAATTCCTACCCGCTCCTCCTTCTTAATCCCTAAGTCCACAAGGGCATTAGCGAACCTGTTCACCTCTTCATCGAATTGCTTCCAGGTAAGCCTTCTGTCTCCTTGAACGAAAGCCAGCTTGTTGGGGACAGCCTTAACTATCCTTTCCAGCCTTCCCCCCCAAGTATTGTCGGATTTCTTCCCACCAGGATATTTCCTACGATAGTTAAAAAAATAGTCCTGGCTTATCTCACTTCCTCCCAGAATCTCCTTTTTTATTTCCACTTCAGCTCAACTTTCTTTATTTCGCTACCCTTGAACAACTAAACTTAGCAGACTCATATTACGCTTGCAACCAACTAACTAAAAATTCAAGATTTCAAGAGGCAATTTTCAGTAATGAGGCAATAAGCCAGCCGAGGATGCCGCAGGCAGGGAAAGTCAAAATCCAGGTCAACACGATGTTTCTGGCTATCCCCCATCGCACTGCGGAAAGACGTTTTGTAGCACCCACCCCCATAATCGCAGCGCTTATACAATGTGTGGTGCTTACCGGGATGCCAAGATATGAGGCAACCTCGATAACGCCAGCCGCCGAGACATTGGCAGCAAATCCATTGACAGGGCGCAAAGTAGTCACCTTCAATCCCAGTGTTTCGATAACACGCCTCCCACCAAGAGCAGTACCCAAGCTAATTGAAGCTGCAGAAACTACAACAACCCAAAAGGGGATCTGAAACTCACCACTTCCATAATAGGTCATCAAGGCCATGGAAATTAAGGCAATAGGCATCTGTCCATCATTCTTGCCATGACTGTAAGCCAGGAAGGCTGCCGAAAGAACCTGCAAGTTGCCAAAGACGCCTCGTATTCTTTCCGGCGCAGCTCTTCGGAAGAGCCACATTATGGCTACCATCACCAGAAAACCAGCGGCAAGACCGAGGAGAGGAGCAATACCAACCGCAGAAATTATCCTGGCCAGCACCCCCCAAACGATAGCGCCGCTGCCACAGGTGGCGATGCCGGCCCCCACTAACCCCGCCACCAACCCATGGGTCAAACTTATGGGCATACCAAAGTATGTTGCTCCCACAGCCCAGATAATAATTGCCCCGGTCCCGGCAAGCACGATGTTCATATCCAGGAATTCGGGGCTAACAATCCCTTTACCGATGGTCATAGCCACCGCAGTGCCCGTGGCTGCCCCAAGGAAATTAAAACAGGCCGCCATAATTACGGCGGAACGAGGGGAAAGAGTCCGAGTACCGATTACGGTAGCAATAGCATTAGCGGCATCATTAAAGCCATTGGCAATGCCAAAGCCAATGGCCGCTGCAATTACCCCGATTAACAGGGCGAAGGGCTCAGGCATGCTTCAATACTATGCCCTCAAGAACATTAGCTACATCCTCCCCCCGGTCAGTGGCATCTTCCATATGCTGGTAGATTTCGCGCCACTTAATTATCTCACTTGCATCTTTGTCGCTATCAAACAACTCGGCTAACGCGGCATGATGCACATCGTCAGCCTCATTTTCCAGGCTGTTCATCTGCACACAATCCTCCAAAATCTGCTTGAACTGGTTGCGGTGGCGTAAACGGGGCATTACCTCATTCAACTTATAGGCCATCTTGGCTACAACTGCGGCTAGTTGTCGAGCTCTTTCCGTGGGTTGAGCAATGCGGTAAAGAAAGGCCGTTCTGCCAGCAGCCTCCATAAAGTCCATTACACTATCCAGGCTATGGGCGAGCAGAACAATATCCTCTCTATCTATGGGAGTGACAAAAGTGAGATTCACCCTCCGTATTATCTCGTGAGTTATAGTATCGCCCTGGTGTTCCAAATCCTTGAGTTGTCTTGCCTTCGCCTCAACATCCTCATAGTTGTTAAACAGGTCAACCAGTTTTTCCGCGGCAGTGACTAAATTAGCAGTGCTTTGTTCAAATAGGTCATAAAACCTGGTATCTCTGGGCGTTATTAGAAACTTAGCCAAAATACACCTCCTGTCGCAAAACTAAAAATCAAAATGACGACTAAAGATGCAAAACTTTTTGATTTTCACTCTGTATTTTTGCAATTTTATTCTTGTTTTTTGCATCTTACCTGAATCTCCTCACCTCGAAGCGATAGAGATTAACTGGCTCATCATTCGCTATCCCTGCTTTAAGACGGCAAATCGTGATTTGCTCTTCCACACTATCTACACCCTCTAAATCAGGCAATAAAAGCCCTCGCCCAAATCCGCTTTCTACAATAACCCCGTATTTTTTGGCATCAAGCTGGCTTTTATCCTTAACGGGCTCAGGCTGGGTAAGGATATCAACATTGAATTCTAAATCATCCAGCTCAGAAACTGAGATTGGCGGAAAACGAGGGTCCCTGGTAGCCGAGCTAATGGCGTTAGCCATAATTTCCTCAGCAACATTATTGCTAACCGGCTC
This sequence comes from Dehalococcoidia bacterium, assembly GCA_034431195.1. GTDB lineage: Bacteria > Chloroflexota > Dehalococcoidia > GIF9 > AB-539-J10 > CG2-30-46-19. Next base: position 105,948 of record DAOUDP010000001.1, read on the forward strand.
AAAAGTGCCGATGCACCCTCTTAGTTCACCATGCTTATGAATAGAAACAAAAACTCCTGCCCGCTCTTTCATTTCAGGGGTTAACTCTTCAGGCAAGCTAGGCACCTCGCCCTCCCGAACATAGCTCTCCACGGTATCCTTAGCCAGCTTTATTATAGGATGAAGCTCCTCTTCCATAGACCTACCCTCCATTATTGTTTCATCTCCATTCTAAAATTAAGCTCAGCGCCACAAAACTTACATTTAGAGCCATCAAGCCCGACAATATTGGTGTCATAGCCAATCCGGCGAACATTCATCTTGCCGCAGGAGTAACACACAGTATTCTCATATTCGTGTCCAGCAACGTTTCCAAGATAAACAAACCTTAACCCTGTTTCCTTACCAATTCTATAAGCCCTTTCCAGAGTAGATACCGGAGTAGGTGGCAGATAATCCAAATTACGCATGGGATAGAAGCGAGTCACATGCCATGGAGTGAGCTCCCCCAGATTATCCCGAATCCAGGTGGCGATGCCGCGAAGCTGCTCATCGTCATCGTTCATTGTAGGAATAACATTGGTTACCACCTCAACATGCATATCCCACTTCTCCTTAGCTCGTTTAGCAACATCGAGAATGCCCTGCCAATGGGACACTTTAGCTAATTTGCGGTAAAAGTCATCGCTAAACCCTTTAACATCAACCCTCCAGGCATCGAGGTAGGGTCCTATAGTATCCAAAGCCTCCGGGGCAAGATAACCATTGGTGACATAAACGGTGTATAAACCGCTTTGCTTAGCGAGCTTAGCAGAATCTAAAGTATATTCAAACCATACCGCTGGCTCATTGTAGGTCCAGGCAATCCCTTCACAGCCATATTCCCTGGTTGACTCTATTTCGCTCTCGGGGGACAGATAACGCGAGGTCGCTGGAATATCAACGCAGGAAATCTCCCAGTTCTGGCAATGCTGGCAATGAAAGTTACACCCCCATGTGCCCAAGGAGAAGGCAAAACTGCCGGGAAAGAAATGAAATAAAGGCTTCTTTTCAATGTGGTCGGAAGCTACTGAGGACACTTCACCATAATTGAGAGTATACAGAACGCCATCGCGATTGAGCCGCATACGACAAACACCCATCTTACCGGGATTAATTGCACATCTGCGCTGACAAACATTACACTTCACCCTACCACCAGGGAGCTTCTCATAAAGCATCGCCTCCTTTTCCATCACCAGCGACCCTGAGTATTATATCATCGTAACCTAAATTAACATAAATTGGGGTATAATTCAGCAGAATGGTCGTCATTGGAGTAACAGGCAACATCGGAAGCGGCAAAAGCACAGTGTGCCGCTTCCTGGCCGAGCTTGGCGCTGCAGTCATTGATGCCGACGAAGCAGCTCAGGAAACCTACAAACCGCATAGCCAGGCCTGGCAGGAGATAATCGACGCTTTTGGCAGGGAAGTGTTGCAACCCAACGGGGAAATCAACCGTGTTAAATTGGCACAGTTGGTTTTCCCCAGCCCGGAAGCACTGGCACAATTAAACAAGATAGTGCACCCTAAAGCGTATCAACTGGTAAAGGAAAAGATTGAAAGTTATCGCCGCCTGGGAACAAAAGCGGTAGCCTTAGAAGCCACCCTGCTGATCGAGGCTACCTGGACGACGTTGGTAGATGAAGTATGGCTGGTAATAGCTTCACCGGACATAGCACTTCAAAGGCTTACCAGACACCCAGGAGTTGACCGGGATCAAATCTTAGCGCGGCTCAAATCGCAGACACCCGCCGAAGACAAAGCAAAACACGCTGATGAAATAATCCAGAATGAAGGGGATTTCACCAGACTACGGGAAAAGATAACCGAACTATGGAACAAACTTGACTAGGGGGAACTTTGCCCGAATTACCCGAGGTAGAAACAATCAAAAACGAGCTTTCACCCTGGGTGGTTGGACAACACTTCGACCAGGTTAGTGTTCTTGACAGCCGATTAATATACCAGCTGCCGGTGCCAGAATTCTGCCGCAGATTAACAGGACAAGCAGTGGAAACCATTAACCGCCGTGGGAAATATCTCATTTTTCAGCTATCAGGTGCCCAATACCTGGTTACGCATCTTAGAATGAGCGGAGCGTTACTATTAAACCCAGACAAAATTGACCCTCATGCCAGAGCGAGTTTTACCTTTTCCAACGGCACCCATCTTGTCCTTAAGAACCAGAGACGACTGGGAATAGTGTGGCTAGTGGAAAATATTGAGCCCATCATTGGCAAGCTGGGACCTGAGCCTCTAGAGAACGATTTCAGCGTTGATGTTTTGTCACAAACGTTAAGCAAACATCATATCCCTATCAAGGTGGCTCTCATCGACCAGAGTCTCATCGCTGGAATCGGCAATATGTATGCCGACGAAATCCTCTTTGCCGCTCGAATGCACCCTCTGAGGACTACAGATAGCTTATCCACCGAGGAAATTCAACATATACATAATTCTATTCGGAGAATTCTCCGCTCAGCTATCTCTAAGAAAGGAGCCAGCACGGATACTTATATCCGCCCTGGCGGCCAGCTGGGCACAGCCCATTTTGATTTCAAGGTTGCTCACAGGAAAGGCAAGCCCTGCCCTGTTTGTGGTGCTTCCGTTGAGCGCATTTCTCTACGGAACCGCGGCACTTACTTCTGTCCTAACTGCCAGCCCCTGACAACCCGGATGCCCCCTTTACCACCTTGCCCATGAACCCTTCCTTTCCTGTCACTCTGAGTCTTCCCTTTGTCATTGCGAGCCCTTCGCCTCCTGTCATTCTGAGCCTTCCCTTTGTCATTGCGAGCCGAAGCCCTGAGCGAAGCGAAGGGGCAGCGAAGCAATCTCAAACAACCCCTTTCTCCAAGATTGCTTCGGCACTCTGTGCCTCGCAATACCAGGAGGAGCTCGCCTTTACACCACTAAGTATCCCCTGTTAGAATAGCATTCAAGAATCGCTCGTAAAGAACCATAGTTCAAAGCATGTCATCTGCTCTTTGCAGAATACAAATGGCAAAAATTAGAAGATATATAATATAAAAGAAAGTATTAGAAAGGAGAGGGGAAAGAGATGGGAACTAAGGGAAGAAAAAATGTGAAAAAACCCAAGAAGCCCAAGGAAAAGAAGAAATAGGGAAACTGAAAATAGCTTAAGTGCGAAGGACAGATGCGGATTTGAGGAAGTCCTTTTATCAGGAGCCGTCTTGTTAGCTTTGAAAGTGGCAGCGGCTGGATTTGAACCAGCGACCTCTACTCTTGCGTCAGCCACCGGACTACACCTAGCATGCTCAGCCTTAATCTCGCCTTGAGTAACCGTTCTATACACATCCAGCGTAATACCAACTGAACTGTGGCCTAAAATTCTGGGATATGTCCGACCTTAGCGCCGTTGCGCAGAGAGTGGGTGACAAAGTAGTGCCTGAGCATATGTGGCCTAATCATTGACCTGTCGAAAGAACCTTTGCCAAAGCCCGTGATTCTTCTCTATAATAGTGGCGCAAATGTTGCTAGTAAAGGAAACCCTGCTATCCATCTATTAACGGACGAGCAATGAAAGTGGTAGCAATTGTTGGTATGGCAGGCGCGGGCAAATCGGAAGTAGCCAGAGTATTTGAGAAGAGCGGCTTTAGAAAAGTAAGGTTTGGAGATATCACGGAAGAAGAAATCAGGAACAGGGGACTTGAACTGAATGAGAAAAACGAACGTTATGTCAGGGAGCAATTGAGAAAAGAACACGGGATGTCGGCATATGCCAAATTGAACCTGCCCAGGATTGACGCCTCGCTGAAATCGTCAAACGTCGTGGTGGACGGACTTTACTCGTGGGAAGAGTATACTTTATTGAAGGACCGCTATGGCGAGAAGTTCAGCACAGTTGCTGTCTGGTCGTCGCAGGCTACCAGGCATGCAAGACTTAGAAACAGGGCAAGACGACCCTTGACGGTTGAGGAAGCAGCCAATCGAGATAGAGCAGAGATAGAGAATACCAACAAGGGTGGGCCAATCGCCATGGCTGACTTTACCATAGTAAACGAAGCTTCCTTGAAGGAGCTGGAAAAGGAGACGGAACGAGTTCTATCCGCTTTGAAATGAAAAAAGTAACCAGACCGGACATCGATGAATATTTCCTCAAGATAGCTACTGTGGCAGCAGAACGGTCAACCTGTCGACGACGCCATATCGGCGCCGTGGCAGTGAGGGACAAGCATATATTAGCCACAGGGTATAACGGTGCTCCCTCCGGGGTCAAGGATTGCCTTGAACTTGGCTGCCTCAGGGATGAGCTGAATATCAAATCCGGGACCAGGCAGGAAATATGCCGGGGAATTCACGCCGAGCAAAACGTAATCATACAAGCATCGCTTCATGGCATTAACCTCGCTGGCGCCACGGTCTACGCCACACATTCACCATGCATACTGTGCGCCAAGATGCTGGTGAATGCTAAAATAAAGCGCTTCGTAACCTTCGGCAGCTATGCCGATGACTCTTTCAAAGACCTGTTCAAAGAAGCCGGAATAGAGTTTGAGCTGCACGAAAAACCACCTTCCCGGCTAACTTACCTGCCTTAGAACAGGACCAGGCCAATTCAGACGAAGTCCCCAAATCGATTCCCCCAATTACCTTACCAGGTATGTCATGGATAGCAAGGCTAAGCCAGCCCGTATTGCCCAAATTTATGAAGAAAAACAGGGGGAGGGCAGAAGAAGCCCTCCTCTTGCCTGATTTTTAGCCGTCAAACTTCACGGGGTTCAGGGGTGGTGAAGTAGTCGCTGGTAGTAACCGTCAGGCCGTATTCGTTCTCGGCTATCACTTCGATATAGAAGGTTTCGTTACAGTCCACCACTTCATAACCATAATTCTGGTACAGCACTTCAGATATGGGCCCTGAATCATGCCACACGTCCCCCTCCACTACCAGAACTACGCTGGTGACGGGATAATCGCCGCCGGTGAGGTCCTCCGCCCCAAAGGAAACATTCAGCACGCAACTACATAACGTATCGGATATGCAGTTGTGGTGAGCAGCCTTAAAGAAAGCGTATAGTACTTCCTCGGGCGGAGCAGCCACACTGACAATTGCTGCATCTTCGTCAGAAACGACCACACTATAATCATAGGCACAGTGAGCTCCAGCGAAGACTATGTTAATATTTTCACCCAGATACTCAGCGATGGCACCATATTCAATGGCTATGCTTTCTCCAGGTGCCAGCGGCCCTATGTCCTCCAGGTCCCAACGAAGCTGTAGTCCAAATGACCCCTCTATAATCCGGTCGGGTGGTCTGCGTTCGTGTTCCCCGCCGTTGTAGTAGATAACCGCATCATTTCCGTAGTCCAAGCAAGGTTGCAGAATGTCCACCATCTCCAGGTCGATGATATCTCTACATTCTCCATCGTTTTCAATCTCTAATCTGAACCTGACCTCCTGGTCCAGGTCAACATCGATTTCATCTACCCAACCTCCGAATGGCTCGTACCGCACCCATTTATCTACGTCTATACCGGGCTTGCAGGGACACTTACATTCACACCATTGATTATCGTTCCAGGGCTTCTGAGGCTTTTTCCCTTGTTTTGCCAGGTTCTTGTTGTTTTCATTGACCTTCTGTGTGGCCGATTCATCTGCTTCCATGGGATCCACGCCATCAGGCGGTGTGGAGTTATCAGCCTTGGGGTCTCTTAAGTCCTCGGCAAGACCTGCGGTATAGACACCTCCTCCGCTATAAGTTGCCCAGGACTCAGTGTTAGTTGATGTGCCTACTACTGCCCTTCCCTGACCGGTTACACCAGAGACGTTGAAGTTTCCCGAAAAGCATGATTCCAGTATCACGGAAACGTGGCAGCAGCATCCGGCTTTGTTGCAGTCCTCGTCAGGACACGCAGGTATCTTGTTCAAGAAGTCTTCCAGGCTATTGTCTTTGTCATCCTCGTTATCTCCATCTGTGGGTTTCATTACCTGCTGCGTATATCCACTACTGCTCTTTAGAGCAATACCCCCGGACTCCTTGCCATGTCCGCATATATATATCAGAACGTAATCTCCGCACTTTACCTTACCTGCCAGATTGTCAAACGCTTTGCCTATGTTTTCCAGGGAAGTCTTGCTGTCCCCTGCTTTATCAGGAGCAAGACTGGCAGCTGATGTGTAGCCCTGTTCGCCGGCAACTCCCTCCATAGTGTCAACGGACTCCTGTATGATGGGCGTTCCCTTAGCCAGGTCTTTATAGTTGTCCCCGCCACTAATGGTGATGATGTAGTAGTTTATGTCGTAGCCGCAGGGGCCTTTGCTGGAACCCGGTGGTTGTCCCCCACCTCCCGGTGGCTTGCCATCGCCACCCGGTGGTTTCCCCGGCGTCGGTGGCCACCGTGGGGCAAAGCCGGGCTGTGGCGGCATATCCATGAGAAAAACGAAGTGGTCCTCAATTTCACCGTATTGGAATCGTCCACTTCCATCCCAGCCACCCACGTTAGCGAACAGAGCTTCATCAACCTTAGCTCTTGACAGCAACACCCTCATCCATACTGGTGAGGGACGCACAGCCTGGTTCCCCCACGAGAATGCTGGAGTGATTATTGTTTCGGAGGAACCAGGGGCAACATTCACTTCCAGGTTGACCACCACCCACTCTACTCCATAGGAACCAGTGCTCCAGTTTCCGTTCTGGTCAAAATCGATTAAGACATTTGCATACCGTGTTACATCACCCAGTTTTGTAATGGAGAAGTAACCATTTGGAGCGCCCGAACTAACCGTAACGGTAAAAGCCAGCCTGGTATCGCTGCCATCCAGGATGACATACATTCTTTCATCACTGTCTGCGTCCACTAAATTGGGCACTCCATCCGGGTCATTAGGGTCAGTTGCATCTACCTCAGCACTAACGTTCAGTCCCAGTGTCTCCTCGCCGGTGTTGAGGGTATGCCCTCCGGGGCGAGCGAATTTGCTGTTAGTGGTGTTATATAGCGTGGGGAAGCGACCTGGCACCCCATAGTAGGCGTCCTGCCCATCCGGGGCGTCTCCGTAATCACCTGAGGGGGCTGTGCTTGCACTGCCCGAAATGGGCACAGGACTATCTAAGATGGAATAGAGCTCAATGAGATACCCTCTACCCAGATTCTGGGTGTCCCACATGGATACATTATTTATCAGGGGTGGCCACATTTCATTAGCAACGTCATAGTCTCCAGTCCTGGCGTCTATGAAAACATACCTGGTGTCATGGGCGAAAAATGCCTCCGGCGCATCATCTACAAAGACGAACCAGGTATTGGCCTCTATGGTATATTGTCCACTACCCTCTGAGCTAACAACATCGCCTTGCTGAAGCGGCTGAGACAACATAGCGGCAGAAATCCTTGCGTATGAAGAGGCAGGTGGTATTATTTCACTCACTAATATCCTGATAGCCTCGTCCTTTCCGATTTCTGCGGGGGGCCCGCCGCATCCAACCAGTGGAATAACGATTAGCGACACAATCAGGAGATAGGAAACTACTTTTTTGCTCATAGCTGTCATTTCACACCTCCCCAGCTTATTTATTGGACTTCGCTTCTTCCCTATCTCAATCACAGCCCGGACTGGTGACAAACGTCCGCTGCCAGGTAAAGCTATGCAACATGCATGGTCAGGGGATTTGCTTGGATAAATTATACCATATGGTGCAATACCCTATGTGCCATTCAAGCTGACTACAATAGAGCTGTGAAATGTCGTAAACAAGCACCGAGAGCCGTTTATAATGGCACAACAGCAGGCAAAACCGCAGGGCTTCAAGGAAAATGGCAGCGGAGGGATTTGAACCCCCGACCGAAGGCTTAATCGGTCCCTTGTGTTAAGCAACAATCGAGGAATAAAGCTTCAACCTATCCTCAAACTTAGCATGTCTTCTGCTTGAAGTGGAAGTGGCACGTGGTGAACGGTCTGACTAGGGGTTGCAGAGTCGGCAGTTAGTTAGTTGCCCCCTTGGTTGTTGCCTAGCCAATATTTGAAGCTCTGCAATGGTTGGTGAGCACACCTTAACATATAGGGTAGTCCACCTTTGTCCATTTACGGGAGTGCCTGTAACTGTACGGCAAGTTGCTCGATGAAGTTTCAGATATCTAGGGTGAGGCTCACGGTCACAATTCACAACAAAGCCTCCCGGATGGCTAGTGACCCACTCCAAATAGCCCTCATCGTCGTCCCTAAATATCTGTACCATCACAAATAATTGTAGCACAATCGAAGTGGTGAAACGAATTTCCCACACGAAATTGCTAAGGTTTGCCTGTTGGCGGTGGTATAATACCATCAATGGAGAAACCACTATTTAACTATGCCTTTATTGACGGCACAAACTTATACATTTGTCAGCCAAGCATCTAGGATGGGGAATAGATTGGAAAGCATTTATAGTGTATCTACGAAAAAGGCACAATGTAAGCCAAGCCTACTATTTCATAGGTTACTCAGTGGAATATGAATCACTTTACGATGACTTAAGAAGTTACGGCTACAATCTAATTCATAAGCCCGTGCTTAAACTGCCAGATGGAGGCATTAAAGGGAACTGTGACGCTGAGATAGTCCTAAACGCAATGATTGAGATAGACAATTACAATAGGGCGGTGATTGTCACTGGTGATGGCGATATTAGCTGTTTAGTAAAGCACTTGCGTAGCGTTGATAAGTTCAAGCTCGTTATAGCGTGCAGACAAGATAGTTGTTCTCATTTACTAAGGAAAGCTGCTGGTGGTAGCATTATGTTCTTGGATTATCTAAGGTATAAATTTGAAAAAAAAGAGAAGGAGCAACTGTAGGATTTGATACCCACAGTCCCCCCTTCCATCGTGATACGCTATTAGTATACCACATAGGTCACAGGTGTCAAGTTCCCCACGTGGATTTGGAGAGGATAGAGCCTCCATCCTCCGATAAAGCCTCAACCTATCCTCAACCCTCACCGACCGAGTGCGGCGTTCCACCGTTTGAACGCTCTTCTCCGTATATTTGGCCCTGTTGTATAATACCCAGGACGACAAGTGTCTGTAGGCAGTTTATACAAGGTTTGGCGGTCTAAAAGGAGGTATCATGGACAGGTCAGTTTCATTATCGGTTGGTGACAAGCATAGACTTGCATTTGGTAAAGGTCTAATTTATTACGCGGGTATGCCATCTGAAAAAGTGTTTTCTATCGCTCAAACGAAATGGGGATTTCCGTATCAGGGTTTTGCCTGGAATCTGTTTTTCCCTGTAGGGCAGAGTAAAATAAGAATAGATGGAGTCAATATTATAGTAGACCATGTTACTCCCGATGAGATTAGACTGCGGGTGTAACGGCAATTCAATAAGCAATAGGGATTTGGGAAGCATGTCCATGAGAGAAGTTCTAAAACCAGGTAGCTTCATTCTAATTTTTATCGGCATGCTTGGTCTTTTACTCAATGAGCTTATGTTCGATTGGGGCAGAACCGCTACCATTATATTCGCTGCCATAAATCTCGTGGGGCTTGTTACTTTAGTTTCTACTAATTGGATTATGAAAAAAACAAGAAATAGATAGACAGCAGAATGTGTTTAGAGTCTACAATTTGAAAAGAAGTGGTATGATATGGTCTAAATGCCTGTACGGAGAATAATTGGGCATACTATACTGTAGGAGCAACAATGGCAGATAATGATAAAGAAGGTAAGAAAGCAGGCTTAGGTAGTCTTGTATTTGTTGGGTGTCTTATCATTGGCCTGGGCGTTGGGATAGGCTTCAATCTTATGCCAGAAGCGCTTATCATTGGCCTTGGTGTAGGTTTTATCGCTATGGGGATAGCACGCTACAAAACTGGTAAATGGTGAATACTCTCCTATCTATGAGTTAACCTACAACAACACCAGATTTTGTTATCCAGTAGACTTATCATTAAGATATTGCAGGGAAAGTCATCAAATCAAGAGTAGACTATCTTGTAAAAGGAGGAAAACATGGCAGAGGGAGAAAAACGTTGGTACCACCGCGGCTCCCCGGCTTTTGTAGGCACTATTTGGTTCATCGGCTGGTTATTTACAATCGGTTACGCCAGTCTGGTTTGGTGGAAGATTTTGCTTGCCATAGTAATCTGGCCGTACTATCTAGGCGTGGCACTGATCTGAACAGTTAAAAGAGCGTACTCTAATTCCGTACTCCGACTCTCTGCGGTGCTTCATAGCCTTGACCTGTTAGTAGTGCCAATTCGATGCCATCTAAGTAGACCACGTTGGTCAGTGTATAGAACTCCGGGCATAGTCTTCACGTGGTGATGTCCTGCCACTCCCACCGGAAAAACCTGACCGTGATGATATTGGCTGTGACTATCCAACCAGCCAGGACACCAAAATCATCGCCTACTTCCTTTACTATACGGGATTTAGAGACGCGGGTTAGCATAGCACAAGCATTTTGCAGCTAAAATAAGCATCGGTTTCTTAGTCCCTTGTGTTAAGCAACAATTGAGGAATACAGCTTCAAACTATCCTCCTTACTACCTGCCTACGTCCCTTGTTGATGGTGGTATAATGTAGTTTAAGATGAAAAGATTACTGGTTCTCTTAGCTCTCGTTGTCGTGGTGCTTCCTTTGGTGACTGTCCAAATTATCCCGACAGATTGCCCTCAACCTTATGTCTTTCAAGCTAGAATACTCGAAAAGCTTGAAGAGGTTCCGTTCCCTAGAGGTGAGGGAGGTCTTCGGTATTTCTTGGTGGAGCAAATCAAAGGGGATGCACCTGATGATAAATTCGTAGCGCTTATCTGTAGTTCTTATACCAGGGGCAGTTCAACGATGAATTTTGAAATCGATGAAGAGCTATGGATGCAAGGAGCACTTATGACGCCGGAAGCTTTTTACGGGGAACAATATCTCTTTTTTGACGACTATTCCTCGCTATATATAAGGCAAGTTAAAAATAAAGGCTTTTGGCCAGACCAACTCACCGAACTAAGGATTTTATACCGCTCACCATTTACTAGCTTTTATTACATGCCTTATGCCTTTTTATACCCCTTCGTTGCGGAAGGGCGCGACTGGCTAAGAACTTATGTGTTTGTTATCGCAAGAGCGGCTTTAGTTGTCTTAGCGGTATTCTTCTTGATAAAGAATCGCCATAAGAAGCAAAGCTTAGCTTTAATAGCTTTGACATATAGCCTCTTAGCTATGGCTCTTACGATTCCGATACTCACAGATATGTATTAGGATGACGCAAAGCGTAAACGAAGATGGGAGCAAGTGGTAAGAAAATTGGGCTTCTCGCCTAGGCGCTAATAGTTATTTGGCTTGCCAGCGCTCTTTATCTTCTTCCGTATTTCCTTTCAGATTGTGGGCAATACTCGCTTTTCTATCCTTATTCACTAGCTTACCGCCTGGCAATGATGGTTAGTCATTGCTAAGCCTACGATAAAGCTTCAGGCTATCCTCAAACTTAGCACATCTTCTATTTGAGGTTGGTTGAGGGTATAATTGAAAGCGTTGATGAGAAGGTAGGCTATGTTTTGTAGAAATTGTGGTAAGGAACTGATAGGAAGTCCTGAGTTTTGTCCTAGTTGTGGGGCTAAACCAACGAGAGGCACCAGCTTTTGCTCTAATTGTGGTGCCCCCACAACTCCGCTAACTAAGATATGTTATAAATGTGGTGTGCGGGTGGTAGATGAAGTAGTAGAGAAGGCTGGTGGCTCTTGGATGCCGAGAACTGCCGGGATTTTGGATTTGGTCGCTGGAGTTCCTGCCTTGATTTTGGGCATAGAATTTGCTGCAGGCATAGAGGTGTTGGGGCGGTCTATTGGTGCAATAATAGGTATCCCGCTGAACATCTTCGCCATAATAGCCATAGTAGGCGGGGTTTTCGCCCTTAGAAAAAGAGTATGGGGACTGGCGCTGGCTGGCTCAATCTCCGCCCTTTTCTGTGCCTGGATTTCTCTCTACGTCTGGTTTTTTATCTATGCTTGGATGTTGGGAATACCCTGGATTTTGGGAATACTGGCGATTGTGTTCACCATAATGGGGAAAAGGCATTTCAGGTAGAGCTATCAGAAAAAGCTCTGGTTAGCTATCAAAATTAGGCAAGTTGTTAATCCTCCGGTAAAGCTTCAAACTATCCTCAAACTTAGCATGTCTTCTACTTGAGGTGGAAGTGGCACGTGGTGAACGAAGTATCCTCACGAAGTGAGCAATTGGGGACGGCGATAGGTATATCTGCTGTTGGCGGTATGTTTCATAATTTCATTTATTACTAGCCTTCTTGCGTTCTTCTACGCGTAATTCCAGAACAATATGACCCCAACCACCACATCGTACTCCTACATCAAAGCAACCTGCCCGCTTGAATCTCATTTCATTAGGATCAACTCCAGCATAGAACAGCTCATTTGATGTGAAAACCAATGCCGCCGCCGACGTCAAGGCGTACACGCAAATCCTTTTCGGACAGAGTTTAGTTATAAGATTGCCAGCCCCATCAAAATAGAACTTATCACCAACCTTGTGCTGACTATTACATCCGTGGGATTCCACTACTTCTGCAATGATTGTCTTATTCATTAAGGCAGCGACTTTTGACAAGACATCTTCATTCCTTGGATTTTCCTTAAACATCTTCATTTCTTCATCATTGTATCCTAAATGTTCTTGCATGAACTTCCATAGTTCTCCGCTAATTTTCATTTTGTCACCTCCTTAAATTATAGCCAATGGCAGATAACAGCCATATAGACGAACCTCGTACTTGCCCAAGCTGCTATTTTGGTTGGGATTCTAGCATAACGGTTAACTCTAAGCCAAATCATCCGCATACGAGGATTTTACCGTGGTGAACCGAAGTATCCACACGAAATTCCTAAGATTTGCGTGTTGGTGGTATAGTGTAGTTAACGATAGGGAGGTAGTTATGGAAGAAGCACAAAACGTTAAAGATTTAAAAATGCAAATTGTCACAGAGATTAGCAATTTGTCTAGGTTACTTGGACAGATTCCGAGTGACGATAGCACGGTACAGGAAGCCAGAGACTCATTCCTTAAATTATCTATCCTAATTGACCAAGCATTGGATCTCAAATTACGTTAAATTCTAGACTTGTCACAATGCGGAGGTGAAAATATGGAAAATTTGACTGGTTTAGGCATCTTTTTGGGTGGTCTAGGTTTCTTCCTTATTAGTTGTGGTATTTTTTGGGGGGTTTCGCTATACGAGAAATATAATAAGTCAAAACAGAAGGAAGAAAAATAACTTAGTTCAATACTCCCTTTTAATACTTGAACTGCATACTAACGCTTCCCTGTAGTGCTCCAAACAATCCTCAAACTTCACTGACCCTGGTGTAGTGTTATGCCATTGCTACAGACTCCTATCTACCTTACCTCCCAGTGATTCTAAAGCTAAAATAAGCATCGGTTTCCTAAGCCTTTGGCTTCTTTATAGGGAAATCACCGAAGATTGGCATTGCCCTCATATGAAGGGTGTAGGCAAAAATAGATTTTAATCTACTACATGCTTTGAGGGTATACTTGCCTAACAAAATATATCGTTATCAATGCAGATTTCATAGACTTTTTGGCACTCTATAATATAAAAAAGGGTGGTAAAAATTCAAAAAGTGCCCAGCAAGTTATTAATCGGTCTGTTATTAAATCTTGACAGTCCTCCCAAAACAGCTTAAATTCCTTAAACCTTACTCCTTTTGTAGAGGTGCTCTGTGTTAACATCAAACAACCTGAAAAACATGAATGAACAAGCGCTTTTACAGCTATATTCGGATTTAATGGAAGAACTTAGAAATAGGGAATTAATTAGAAGCAGTAATAACCCGGTTGCTGACTATGCGGAGAAAGTAGCGGTAGAATGCATGGATCTTATTCGTGCTAGGAAAGAAGATAAAGGTTATGATGCTTTAGATAGACAAAAAAAGAGATATCAAGTAAAAGGGAGACGCCTTACGAGGCACAACAGTTCCAGACAATTGGGAGTCATACGTAATCTTGATGAGAAATTATTCGATTACCTCATAGCTGTGATATTCAACGAGGATTTCTCTGTAAATGAGATTTGGAAAGTCCCCTACCAATTTGTTAAGAAGAACTCGCGATTTTCAAAACATCAAAACGGCCATATATTCTTTGCCAAGCCAGAAAATTTGTCCGGTGGCAAAGGTGTTGTAAAGATAGTTTAGGTTAATTAGCTGGCCTAATTGACAGGAGGGTTCACTATGGACGAGGAAAGAATAAAGCAACTGAAGGAAGAGCCGAGAGATTTTAACCGTCTCTCGGTTTTTTGTTTTGTGGGGTTCTTGGCTTTTCCTTTAACTCTAGTGATAGACCCCCAATATTGATTGTTCCCTGCCCATTAAACTTACGAGAGCCAATAACCATCGCTTTCTTTTCGCTATATTTATTAAGCACCTTCACCTGCATTAAGGCTATTTCGTCAATAGCACCATTTTCATATAGATTTTTAGCTTTTATAAAACCATCCATTATTGCTATCTGGACTTCCTCAACTGGTATATAAGCGGGACAATGTAAGAGAAGACCACCACCGCTCTGCATAGCACCATCAGAACCAACATTCATAATGATTCGTTCCTTTTTTGTACCCAATTCCCTAAGAATGATGTAATTCACCAAAAGTTCTTCTATATAAGTGGGGATAAACTCTGATGTTTTCAACGCACCATGCCACTCATGAAAGAATTTAGGCTCTTCATCTCCCTGGTCATATGCTGAGAATTCATTCGGGTGTCCTATGATATATCGTCTTTTCTCCTTGTCTAATATGAATAACTGATACTCATAATTTCCGATTACGACTAACGGTTTTCCGAAAGTATCCTTTTTGAAATAGTCTTCAAGATTGTCAGCACCTAAGATAACTGCATCGGTGGGGTAATTGTCTTCAATGTATGTAATGATTTTTGTTCCTAGTATCTCTCGTTCCCAAATTATGCTCTTCAGTTCAGTATTCCGTGTTAAACTCAACGTGCGATACCCCAACCTCTTTTGTACCTTATCAGATTGTTCAATAAGCCTTTGCACGTCATCTTGTGTCAATGATTGTGGCTGTTCTGAAGTAACTTCAAAACCCAACTCCTGTAGAAATTCGTTTACTGACAATAGCTCTGATTCGCCATTCTCAAACGTGACATATATCTTGTGCTGTTTTAATTCCTTCCTAAGCTCATCTTTGAGGTTTAGAAAAAAAGCGGTGATTCTCTTATGGTCTTTGATGGGAACATCAACAATTATCTGGATATTACGGTCAGTAAATAGTTCCCTACCAGATTGCCATTGACCAACTACATTAATCGCTGATAGACCGCCAAACTCTTGAACAATCCTTGTTTTTACAGAATTTATTAGCTCCTCTGGAAAGTCTTTTTTATCGTTATCATGCAATGGAACGATAACCTTCCACGTCTCAATGCTTTTCTCTATGCCGTTCTCGGCTAGATAGTACATTTTCCCCGATTCTATCCCTCGCAGTAGGGGGTGTTAATTATCCTCAATTACCTGTAAATCTTTGTGCCTGTAGTTGCCATACTTATACGCCCACCACAACATAATTCCAGCAGTTCCCTCGATAATGCTGGTAGTTCGACTGGCTTCTCCTTGAACAATTCCATACCAACCTCTGAATTTTTCATCTAGATGGTCTAACAATTTGTCAATAAATCTGTGGTATTCACACAGAACGAAACCGAAATATTCTCTAATATCCTCGTATTCTCTTGTTGGGCTTTCTTTAGTGCTAAATTGTCCAGCAATGTTTTTGCCATCTTGGTTGTGCTTAAAAGATATTAACAAAGTCTCATATTTGTGTACTAAATCGTCTCTTCTCCTCATCAATTCTGGAAACCACAAACTTGCCCCCGTTATTAATTCAGAGAGTTCTCTACTATATAACTCATCTTTATTTGCCTTCCCAAGAAGGTCGCTAAATTTCTTCTTTACTCTGACGGTTGGTTCATTCTTTTTATAGAAGTATTCAATTATCCCCGCTACATCATCTAATAATATTAAGAAGAATACGTAACAAGCTTTCAAAAATACTTTCGCTTCAGCATAAGCTTGATATGGAAATTGATTAGGGGTGATTGAAGTCTCTTCTAGAACTCTCAATCTATTGTCAAGATGTGAGAGCAATATAGTTAGATCGTCACTATTGAAAGAGAAGGATTCAAAAGTTTTTGGAATTCTTGCAATGTGATAACGCTGACCTTCTTCCTTAGATACCCTCCTGCTTATACTGTTGCTCAATATGTTCATAGCATTCTTCCAGTCTCCAAGATACGCACGGAGGTCATTCTTATAAACGATTCTAATTAGTCTTGGTGAACTCATTTAATTACCTCAGCTCAATCAGAAGAATAGAATTCTAACTTCGTGTTGTTACCAATATTCATTATACTACACTATAGCTAGAATCATTGTGCTGCGTGCTCCCCTTTACTCTATCGGTAATGCTCCAGCCTTCAAATAAGGCAGTAGTAAGATATAGACTACAACCAATGTCTTTGGTTAACGTCACCCACTCGACGTAAGGTCATAGATTAGAACTTATCCATAATGCTATAATTAGTCTGATTTAAGATATTGGGAGGTAAATAAAATGGGTACTCCGAAACGCTCACCTATAGCTAGAGCTTCTATAAAAGGAATAGGAGACCTCAGACGTAAAGACCAACTAGCTCCCAAAGCACAAAAGGAAATGTCCGAGAGAATCAGCCGTAAAGCTAGAAAACTAAAGTAGCACAGTGACCATCGCCACGTGCTGGTTCAACTATTGAAACTTCATTCAGCGTGCTAACTTTACTTACTGGGGAGAATGCGTGGCATCCGACAGTGTCAAGGCTGGCTGACTTGTGAGTATACCTTGCTTCTGAGAACCTGTATGCCCTTTTCTCCTTCGTAGTTTTCCAACCGCTTCTCGTTTTTCTTCGTCTTCGTAAGGCGGTAGCCCACTTCCCCGTTTTCCAGATTTCGTTGAGATGACATACTTTTGTATTCATCCGCAGGTATTACCCAATAATTTTGGGTTTTCACATCGTAGATGATGATAAACATATCACTCTGAAAGTGACGAACCTCCACTAAGTCTCCTTGGGTAAACTCAGCTCTGCTCTTTATCTGTATAGGGTAGAAATGGTTGTCTCGGCCTACCACCCCACAATCAACGCCTTTTATGTCAGCCAAGGCTTGAAACACACTGAATCCATGTTCAAGTAGTAAAGCCATCATAAGAAGTTCAGAGCGCTTGCCTTTTGTCACAGAATGCATTTCTGTTGCCAATCCGATCCTCCTCTTCAGAGAGATAGTCGCTGCCCTCTGCGTAAAATTTCTGGCGCAAGAAAAAGTGGCAGCGGAGGGATTTGAACCCCCGACCAAAGACCTGGGAGAAGTCTGAAACTATTGCTATGAGCATTGGTAGGCAGAACACACTTCAAGTTACTGGCTGCGCGAGTGCAATCTATCCCGAATCTCCTGTTCCCGACGCTTCAGATCATCCAATTCCTTTACAACTTCCGCAGCTTCAACCATCTGCTCCTTACCTGTGATGAAGCTGAATCTTGTTCTGCCCTTTGAGACCTCCGCAGGACGTCTTCGCAGAGCCTTCAATTTCCTCTCAGCCTTATCTATTTCTACCGCTACATCGTGAAGTTTCTTCTTAAGTCTTTCTTCCGCCGGCATGGGCTGCTCCTTTAGTTATATTCCTCTGCTTACCTTGTCCAACTCCACCTGGCTGAACTATTCGTTCGATGCAGTTGCCATTGTAAATTGCCTCTTAATCCAATTATACCCCCAATCAACCTTAAACAAAGTGGCAGCGGAGGGATTTGAACCCCCGACCAAAGGCTTATGAGTCCTCTGCTCTACCACTGAGCTACGCTGCCGTGATATTATTTAACACCACTCATCAGAAATGGTCAAATCACCTTAAGAATGGATTTTCATCTTTGTGCTAGCTTAAAATAGGCAACAATCATAATGAACACTTTGATTTTCATCCATGGCTCCGGAGATAGCAGCCTGGCATGGCATTATCAGATAGAAGCTTTCCCACAGGCTAAAGCTGTAGACCTGCCCGGACACCCCCAGGGCGAACCCTGCCATACCATTGAACAATACGTTGCATGGCTGAATGATTATATCCTGAGCAATAAATATGAACCAGCTATCCTCGCAGGACACTCTATGGGCGGCGCTATTGCCCAGATGCATGCTATCAAGTATCCTGAAAACACAACAGCACTCATCCTTATTGGCACCGGGGCCAGATTGAGGGTAAACCCGGCTCTTCTCTCCATAATCAGGGACGGCATCGCCAACCCTGAAAAGTGGTTTAACGAACTTGTTAAACCTTTCTACAAAGATGTCCTTGCCGAAGCAAAGAAGCCAATACTGGAAAGGATAAAGGAAAACGGGGCAAAAGTGCAGCTTAACGATATGCTTTGCTGCGACAAATTTGACATCATGGATGAACTAGAACAAATTAAAGTCCCTACCCTGATAATATGCGGCAGCAAAGATATTCTGACTCCACCTAAATACAGCTCTTACCTGGCCAGCAAGATTAACGGGGCTAAACTGGTCATAGTTGATGAAGGAGGTCATCTGGTCTTCGGTGAAAAGCCCCAGGCAGTTAATCAGGCTATTGGTGAATTTTTAGCCAATCTACAGTGATATACTGATTGATTCAAGGAGATGAAAACACAGACATTGAGACTCGGAATGGCGCAAATCAATTCCACCGTGGGTGATTTAAGCGGTAACACCAAGAAAATATTGCGCTACATCGATGAGGCGAAAGCTCTCGGAATCGACTTATTAACTTTCCCGGAATTAGCTATAACCGGCTACCCTCCTGAGGACTTGCTGCTCAAGCCGCAGTTTATCAAGCAGAACCAGGAATGCCTCAAAGAGATAGCAAGGCATACCTCAGATATAGCAGTGGTAGTGGGCTTCGTTGACAGCGATAGCGATATATACAACACCGCCGCAGTGATTTACAACAATAAACTGGCCGGCGTTTACCATAAAATTTATCTGCCTAATTATGGCGTATTCGATGAAAACAGGTATTTTCAGGCAGGAACGGAAAGCCCCGTCTTTATCATTTACGGCATTGGCATAGGCATAACTATCTGTGAAGACGTATGGTATGAAACTGGGCCGGCAACAGTGCAAGCCTACAGCGGGGCTAGATTATTAATTAATATAGGCGCCTCACCATATCATGCCGGTAAAGGAGACCTCAGAGAGAGGATGCTCGCTACCAGAGCAGCCGATAATGTAGCCATTGTTGCCTATAATAACTTAGTCGGGGGGCAAGATGAGCTGGTCTTTGACGGCAATAGCCTGATTATCAACCAGAAAGGAGAAATCATCGCCCGGGGAAGACAATTTGAAGAAGACATTGTAGTAGCTGACCTGGATGTGGAATCGGTATTTCGCTCACAGCTGCATGACCCCCGACGGAGGAAAGAGGCACCGTGGATTAAAAAGGGATTGGAACAGACTATCAAGATAGAAGTATCACATGAATATCCCACAGTTGCCAGGCCGCCTTTGCCGCCAAGGCAGGTGGAAAGGCTGGATGAGCCTGGTGAGATATATCAGGCACTTATCCTGGGCACCAGAGATTACGTGCACAAAAATGGCTTTGAAAAGGTAGTCATTGGTCTATCTGGTGGAATCGATTCAAGCTTGGTAGCTACCCTAGCGGTAGATGCGTTGGGGGCTGACAACGTTGTAGGCGTTTTCATGCCCTCTCGTTACACATCGCCAGGCAGTAAATCAGACGCCGAAACATTAGCCAGGAACCTGGGGATAGAGTTTAAAGTGATACCCATTGAGAAAGCCTTTAGTTCATATCTGGAAACGCTGGCGGAACCTTTCAGAGATACCCAACCTGACGTGACCGAGGAAAATATTCAGGCAAGGATTAGAGGCAACATTCTTTTTGCCTTGTCCAATAAATTTGGCTGGCTGGTGCTTGCCTGCAGCAATAAGAGCGAGACAGCTACAGGCTATACTACCCTCTACGGCGATATGGCTGGAGGGTTTATTCCACTCAAAGATGTGCCCAAAACAACGGTTTTTGAATTAGCCAAATACAAGAACCACCAGGCAGGAAAGGAGGTAATTCCTTCCAGCGTTTTAACCAAAGCGCCATCGGCAGAGCTAAGACCTGACCAGAAGGATACGGATACGCTACCGCCATATAAATTATTGGACCCTATTCTGAAAGCGTATGTAGAAGATGACCTGTCAGTTGACGAAATCGTAGCCATGGGTTTTGACCCCAAGATTGTCATGAGAGCGGCTCACCTGGTGGACAGGAATGAATACAAGCGTCGGCAGGCTGCCCCCGGTATAAAGATAACCCCCAGGGACTTTGGCAGGGACAGGAGGTTGCCCATCACCAATCAATTTAAAGATCAATCCGGTTAATATAAAATATAAAAAGGAGAAAGGAGAAATGCGGAAAATAGGTGGCACTTTACTGGGAATCGGGCTGGGAATTTTAGTAGGCTGGGGATTCTACTGGCTCTTTGACCTTGCCTTCCCCGAACTGCCCACTGCAGTTAAAATTGGTATTACTTCTGTAGTTATAGGGCTTACTCTCCTCCTGATATCACTGGTGCGGGAGAGAATTAAAACATCGAAGGAAGACCGAAAAAAATTTAAGGGGGTGGAAAATTGATTGTAGTTACCACAGACCAAATAGAGGGCAAAAAGGTAACGGAAACTCTGGGACTGGTTAAAGGAAGCACTATCAGAGCCAGGCATATGGGACGTGACATTATGGCTGTCTTGCGAAATCTCGTTGGCGGTGAAGTGAAGGATTACACCGTAATGCTGGCGCAAGCTCGAGAGGAAGCCCTGGGGAGGATGATTAACCAAGCTGAGAAGATGGGCGCCAACGCTATAATATGTACCAGATTCGTAACCTCAATGGTAATGTCCGGCGCTGCCGAAATGGTAGCTTATGGAACAGCGGTAAAGGTGGAGTAGGCTTACTTCACAAGTCGCCCGCCCATTCCACAGCATTCAGGAAAACCTGAAATCCATCCCCATAATCCTTAAGCCCATGCCTTGTCCACCGCGGATGTTGAGTCCCGCGAATATGCCTCTCAGGATGCGGCATCAACCCAAAAATTCGCCCTGAAGAATCACAAATGCCAGCGATGTTCCCTGCCGAGCCATTGGGATTATAAGGATAGCCAGCATCGGTATTTCCACGCTCATCACTGTAGTAGAGCGCCACATCTACATGGGGCGAGCTTTCAAGAGCAACAACTACCTTCCCCTCGCCATGGGCAACCGGTAAATACATGTGCGCAATTCCTTTAGTAAATACACAGGGGCTTTCCTGGTTCACTGCCAGGTGCACCCAACGACACTCAAACTTTCCCGAATCATTGGCCGACATGGTTAACGATGGCGAACCTCCATTCGATAATTCGGGCAGAATGCCGGCTTTCACCAGCATTTGAAAGCCGTTACAAATCCCCAAAATTAGCCTTCCCCTCTCAACAAACCTCTTTACATCTTCCCCGAGCTTCAACCTTAGCTCGTTAGCAAGCACTTTACCCGCAGATATATCATCGCCATAAGTAAAGCCACCGGGAATAACCATTATGTGATAGTCGGAGAGTCGCTTTTCACGGCGAATTAGCTCGCCGATATGGACCAAGGATGTCTCTGCACCAGCCTTCTGGAAAGCAACCTCAGTTTCAACATTACAGTTTGTCCCCGGCGCTAACAGTATCAGCGTTCGCACTTTACTCATCAGCTCTCACCTCACCAACGCATTGGCCTTTGCCAGGCATCCTTCAGCTCTTGAATAGCCGTGTCGACAACTTTCCTACCATCTAATCCATATATCTCCAGCATCCCCGAATCACTAATCTGCCCGATAGCTGCCAGGCTTATCCCGTCCATTATTTCCTCAAACTCAGTTTTATTCTGTGACGCCACCTCGACCAAGAACCGAGCATTCGATTCCGAGAAAAGTATAAAGTCCTCCCTGTCCATTAACTCGCCAAGAGGAACAGAGTCCAACTGTACCCTGGCTCCCAACCCACCGGCAAAAGCCATCTCAGCAACAGCGACTCCAAGTCCTCCTTCACTCAAATCATGGCATGCTCTGACCAGACCTTTCTCTGCAGCCCTGCTCAACTTATCCATCAACTCCTTCGCCTTATGCGGATTCACCCTGGGGACATTATTTCCAATAAAGCCGTGGAGCCTGAAGTATTCAGACCCGCCCAGCTCGTTGCTCGTAGCACCGACGAGGTAAATCAGGTCGCCTGCCTGCTTGAAATCCATCGATGTAGCTTGAGCCACGTCTTCCATAACGCCGATGGCAGAGATAAGCAAGGTATGAGGAACAGAGATAACCTTGCCCTCAAATTGAAACTCATTATTGAGACTATCCTTGCCCGAGATGAACGGCGTCCCGTAGACCACTGCCATATCATGGCACGCTCGAGCAGCTTGAACTAAAGCCCCCAGCATCTCGGGGCGGCTGGTATTACCCCAGCTGAAGTTATCCAGCAGCGCTACTCGTTCTAGATTGCCTCCAACAGCTATGATCTGCCGTAAAGCTTCGTCAATGGCTGACGCCGCCATCCAGTAAGGGTCTATCTCCCCATACTTCGGGTTTATGCCGTTGGAAACAATTACACCCCTTTTAGAATCGGGGAGCGGCTTGATAATGGCGGCATCGCCAGGACCATCCCCATCCTTACCAACCAACGGCTTAAGAACACTGGCCCCCTGCACCTCATGGTCATATTGGCGTATTACCCATTCCTTACTGCATACATTCCATGCGCCAAGAACTTTCAGCAGGGATTCAGTCAAATCCTGTGGTGGAGCGAAGTCAGGTTCCTTACGCCGTGGTTTTTCCCATACCGCTCCTGCCGTTAACTGAGGACGACCATGGTGTAGAAATTCCATATCAAGGTCACAGACTGGATTCCCTTGATAAAAAAGCTGAAGCCTGCGGTCATTGGTAAACTCACCAATGACTGCCGCTTCTACATCTCTGCTGGCAAAAAGGCTCAGCAACTCTTCAACACAGCGCAGAGGAACAGCCAGCACCATTCGCTCTTGTGACTCGGATATCCATATTTCGGTATAAGACAGCCCGGCATATTTCAGCGGAACCTTATCCAGATAAACGCGAACTCCGGTTTCTGCAGCCATTTCGCCTACCGCTGATGATAAGCCACCACCTCCACAATCGGTTATCCTGGAGTAAAGCCCACGGTCCCTGGCTTCAAGCAAGGCATCGATAACCTTTTTCTCCACAATCGGATCCCCAATCTGAACCGAACTATAAGAAACAGCCGTTGATTCCTCGGTAAGCTGCTCGGAGGCAAAAGTCACACCGTGTATTCCATCGCGACCAGTTTTACCTCCCACTAACACTACCAGGTCACCAGAGCGCTGCTGCCCTCTCTGGGAAAGTTTCCCGGGCAATAATCCTACAGTGCCGCAGAAAACAAGCGGATTAGCCACATATCGTTCATCGAAAAGTATCGCACCATTAAGAGTAGGTATTCCCAGGCGATTACCATAGTCAGCTACTCCAGCCCGGACTCCTTTGAAAATACGACGTGGATGTAAAACACCTCGCGGCAGCCGGTCATAGGGAAAATCAGGAGGACCAAAACAGAACACATCGGTGTTCAGGATTGGCTTGGCACTCAACCCGGTGCCCATGATATCACGGACAACACCGCCTATTCCCGTCGCCGCTCCCCCGTAGGGCTCGACCGCCGAGGGATGATTGTGAGTCTCAACCTTGAAACAGAGCGCCCAGAAGCCGTCAAAATCAATCACCCCGGCATTATCCTCAAAAACGGAGAGGCACCATGGCTTGTTCATCTCTTCGGTTGCCTTCATAACAGTGCTCTTGAGCAAGCTATCTATGGTTATGTCACCAAACTTGATTCTCCCCTTGAATGTCTTATGGACGCAGTGCTCAGACCAGGTCTGCGCCAGTGTTTCAAGCTCAACATCAGTGGGAACACGTTCCTGCCCGTGAAAGTAAGCAATGATTGCGTGAAGCTCGTCGGCGGCAAACCCAAACTGCTGCCTGACCTTTGAGAACTTTTCTTCGGTTAACTCAAGAATATTTACCCGCTCTAATTTAAATCTATACTGTGGGTTTTCGGGGAAGATTACTGATTCCTGCTTAACCACATGCTGGATAATCGGGTTTACCAATAACCTGTCACATACAACGTCTAATCGACGCTTGTCCAGTTGCCCTTCAATAAGGTATCGCTTCGCTGTTCTAACCGCCCTGACTTTTTCTATACCCAAATCCCGCACCGCCTTCATGACAGTAGCCTTAACCGGGTCAGTAACACCGGCATTGTAAGCCACCTCAATAACATGGTAGCCATCACCACCCCGGGAATCCCGGTCATACTGATATTCCTGAGTTACAGGGTCAGCCAGCAAGCCCCGGCAAATCAGCTCCAGTTCATCATCAGTTAAATCAGCATCTAACCAGTATATGTCCACAACACGGATATCGGAGACCGCTGTTATTCCCAGATCGATTACTTCCTTGACCAGACCAAGCCCTTTGGTATCTGGTAGATAACGCTTCGGGGAAACTTCGATTCTATGCATTAAAAATATACTTCTTTCAAAAAGTACTTATACCAGAAGAACCCTCTCTGTCATTGCGGTGAGCCAAAGCCCTGAATGTAGTGAAGGGGAAGCCCTGAGCATGGTGGGGGGAAGCGAAGCAATCTCACCTTGCCCCTGGGGTTGCCTTGTCGGGATTGCTTCGGCACTACTGTGCCTCGCAATGACATCTGGACACATCTTCATCCGGGTTTGAGGAAATTTCAACAATCTCAACCTGCTGTAGAATTACCGCTTCTGTAAGCGTATCTTACTATTGCCTGCATCACTTATCAACGCTTCCCACCAAAAATTCACGGCAAAAATGTGGTTGACCTCAGCCTTAATATATGCTTTGATAGTGAGCAATTATCCTGGTTGTTAAACTCATGCCACTTTAGATAGAGGTTCTGTTGGTTCTGTAATCGATTCTGACGGATTGAAGACATATATATAATGTAAGTTAACGGAGGTTAAATATGTTCTCGACTGACAAAGAAATACTCAAGTTTGCTAAGGAGCAAAAGATTGAGATGGTAGATTTTAAGGTGGTCGACTTAATTGGTCGCTGGCATCATGTAACCATCCCGGTAAGCCAGTTAAGCGAATCAACTTTCATTGAGGGCATTGGAATAGACGCTTCTAGCTATCCCGGGTATAAGAAGGTCGCTGCCGGCGATACGAAGATAATACCGGATAAAGACACTGCTATCATCGACCCCTTTACTGAATCAAAAACATTGAGCCTGATTTGTGACATCTTTGAGCCTGATGGAATTACCCCTTATCCAAGGTATCCCCGAAACGTTGCCAGAAGAGCAGAAGAGTATCTTGCCTCACTCAAAAAAGGAACGGCTTTGTTCAGTCCCGAGCTCGAATTTTACCTTTTCGATGAAATTAGTTTTTCCTCCGAAATACACCAGGCATTCTATTACCTTGATTCCGTCGAAGCATTCTGGAATACCGGGAGAGAAGAGAGCCCAAATTTGGGATATAAATTCCCTGCCAAGGGAGGGTATCAGGGAATCCCGCCCGCAGATACCACTTTCAACTTGAGAACAAAAATGGTCAAGCTGATAGAACAGGCAGGTATTGCGGTAAAGTACCACCACCACGAAGTAGGCAGCGCAGGTCAAGTGGAGATCGAGGTCCCTCACAATACCCTGCTGAAGACAACAGATGGCGTGATGTTAATGAAGTATATTATCAAGAACGCTGCCCACCAGAACGGTAAAGTTGCCATATTTATGCCCAAGCCGCTATTCCAGGAAGCAGGGAGCGGCATGCATGTCCATCAATATCTCTCAAAAGGTCATTCCTCGCTCTTTTATGATCCAAGGGGTTATGCCAACATGAGTCAATTGGCTTTAAACTATACTGGTGGACTGTTGAAGCACGGAGCATCGCTTCTAGCACTCACCAATCCCAGCACCAACTCTTATAAGAGGCTTATTCCGGGATATGAAGCCCCGGTAAACCTTTTCTACGCTGTGGCAAATAGAACAGCCGCAGTGCGTATACCGGCATATGATATGAATAAACAGAGAGAAAGAATAGAATTCCGTCCCCCTGATGCAACCTGCAACCCATATTTAGCTTTGTCCGCTATGCTGATGGCAGGACTTGATGGAATAGAAGAAAATATAGACCCGTCTGCTGAAGGATTCGGTCCTTTCGAAGTAGATATTGCTGAAATGCCAAAAGAACAGCGCACTAAAATCAAAGCCCTGCCAAACTGCTTAGAAAATGCCCTGGCTGCCTTGAAAATAGACCACGACTTTTTATTAACGGGAGACGTGTTTACCAGTGACTTGATAGATGCATGGATTGAATATAAGCTGAATAATGAGATAAACCCGTTACGTGCTAGACCACATCCGTACGAATTCGAGCTGTACTCTGATATATAGGGAGTACCGAAACCGGCGGCAGGTTAACCTTTGCCATGCATTCTTACATTGCTAGTTATATTAATCTCTATGGGCTGACCGCATTTAGGACATGAGATTCCCATAACCAGAGGCTTCTCCATCATCCTTTCCACGAGCGTCGTAACTATAGAATCTATGTTATCCAGCCGCTCATCTATCAGGTCAAGACGCTTAATTAGCTGTTGGGCATCTAACTCTTCGGCACTTTTTATGATTAACTCTCCCTTAGCTTATAAGATATTTATAAACCCTTCTCCACAACGCCCAGAGCTTCTAGTTCATCTTTATCACGTTCCATCATCTTATCTACTTGTTCCGATACAGTGCGCTCCAGGTATTTACGAAATGCATCTCGCGCCGCCGGCGAATTACGCACTGCCTCCTTGGCTCTCTGCCATTCATCGCTAATTATCTCATTAATCTGCTCGGGGCTCATCGGCTCCTTACCATGCCAGATACTTTCCAGCCTGTCCAGAACCCGCTTCGTCATTGACCTCTTCAAACGATCAAGAGAAAAAACTTCCTCCCAGGCATATTCTTGTTCCGCTTTTCCCTCAGCCATAATTTATTCCCTCCTATGCAGTATTATAATAACGATTAACGATTATTATCGGTTTAACCGTGTGTCTTGTCAAGATATTGATTTACAGCGGCAAAAGATATACATTATTTGTTAGGGGGTGATTAAAAATGCCAGAAGTAGAAGTTGGGAAGGTAACGGATTTTTTTGCCCAACCGGTAGTGGCTGGTATCGAACTAAGCGACACGGTGAAGACAGGGGACAAGATCCATATCAAAGGCGCCACCACGGATATGGAACTTGTGGTAGAATCCATGCAAATTGACCGCGTAGGTATCACTACCGGCAGACCCGGCGACCTCATCGGCATAAAAGTTCCCGATAGGGTGAGGCGAGGCGACAAAGTCTACAAAGTTACTGAATAGCCTTCACTAAATTGGCCATTTCAATAGCTTCCATAGCAGCGAGGAAGCCTCGGTTGCCTTCTTTTGCTCCTGCCCTCTGAATAGCCTGCTCCAGAGTATCAGCGGTGATTATGCCCTGTATCACCGGTAGCCCGGTATCTAAAGTCACCCGTCCGATTCCTCTAGTTACCTCGGAGGATATATATTGAGAGTGTGGTGTGCCACCGCGAATTACGGCGCCAAGGCATATTATGGCGTCGTATTTACCACTCTGCGCCAATTTCTTAGCTATCAGTGGAATTTCAAAACAACCTGGCGTCCAGGCAATATCAATGTTTCCTTCCTCAACACCGTGCCGCAACAGCGCATCCTTCATCCCCTCTAACAACCTGGTGGTTATCATCTCGTTAAACCGAGAAACAACAACGCCAAATTTCAGCCCCTTGCCTACCAGTATTCCTTCATAACGACTAGTCATCAGCTACCTCCTTTATATCGAGCAAATGTCCCAGCTTCTCTTGCTTGGTCTTTAAGTAATTGACATTGATCGGATTAGGGGAAATTACCAGGGGAACAATTTCCACTATTTTGAGTCCATAACTTTCCAACCCAACTACCTTCTTAGGATCGTTGGTAAGCAGCCTTATTTTATGTAAACCTAAATCGGCTAAGATCTGAGCCCCAATGCCATAATCCCTTAAGTCTGGCGCAAAACCTAAAGCTATGTTGGCCTCAACGGTGTCCAAACCCTGGTCCTGAAGCGCATAAGCACGAAGTTTGTTATGAAATCCAATCCCTCTCCCCTCCTGCCTCATGTACAAAAATACCCCCCTGCCCTCTCCAGAGATTCTCTGCATTGCTAACCTGATTTGCTCACCACAGTCGCACCTCAAGCTTTCGAAAACGTCACCAGTAAGACATTCACTATGAACACGCACCAATACTGGCTCATCCCCGGATACATCCCCCTTAACCAGGGCAATATGCTCTGCAGGGTCAACAATGGATTTATAAGCTACAGCCACAAATTCACCATAGCTGGTGGGCAATTTGGCTTCAGTTACCTTTTGAATCAGCTTTTCATGGCGGTGCCGATAAGCAATAAGCTCCGCTATGGAGACAATCTTCAAGCTATACTTCTCAGCCATAGCTTCAAGTTCTGGTAACCTCGCCATATGCCCATCCTCATCCATAATCTCACAGATAACACCGGCAGGATAGTGCCCGGCGAGTTTAGCCAGGTCCACAATGGCTTCAGTGTGCCCGGCTCTCACCAATACTCCACCCTCTCTAGCACGAATGGGGAATACGTGCCCCGGCTGAACCAAATCTTCAGGCTTGGTATCAGGGTCAAGCACCGCTTTTATAGTTTGTGTCCGGTCGAAAGCGGAAATCCCCGTGGATACCGTATCCTTCGCTTCAATGGACACCGTGAACGCAGTCGAGTATCTTGAAGTATTATGCTGAACCATTAATGGTATTCTCAATTCATCCAGCCTTTGCCCGATGATAGGAAGGCAAATCAATCCCCGACCATGTTTAGCCATAAAATTTATCGCTTCAGGAGTGACTTTCTCCGCAGCCATGGCTAAATCACCCTCATTCTCCCGCGACTCATCATCAATGATGATTACCACCCTACCCGCCTTTATATCTTCAATTGCCTCAGTAATGGAAGCTAACATACCACGTGCCTCACTTTGTAAATCCATATTCTTCAAGCAGGTCAAAAGTCAAATTTCTACCTGCCCTTTTATTGATTCGCTCCAGGTATCTGGCGATAACATCCACCTCTACATTAACTGCGCTACCAGGTCCCTTCTCACCCAGAATAGTGTGTTCAATTGTATAAGCTACTAAAGAAACTGAAAAGGAAAAATCGTCAACATCGACAATGGTAAGACTAATACCATCGACAGCAATAAAACCTTTTTCAGCAACATATGACATCAATTGTGACGGTACCGCAATCCGCACAATGCTTGAATCTTTTTGAGGAGTCATCGAAATCACCCTCCCCACATCATCAACATGTCCCAATACCAGATGACCACCAACACGTCCCCCCATTGCCAACGCTCTTTCCAGGTTCACATGGTCACCATAGCGAAGCTCACCAAGATTGGTGCAATTCAATGTCTCAGGCATAACGTCAACACTAAACCCACCATCATTCAAAGAAGCTACCGTCAAACAAGCCCCGTTAACCGCTATACTATCGCCAGGTTTGGTCCCCTGAAGCACCTTCTCGGCTGCAATAACCAGGCGATTCACGTCCGCTTCCCTGACGATACCAATTTCTTCTACTATGCCGGTAAACATCTCTTCACCCTTCTACATATCCACTGACCAGTATGTTATCGCCAAAGCTTCTGACGTCAACCCGGCTTAGATGGTGAGCCTCAATCAAGGAGTCAACTCCATTCCCGCCTACCGCCGCTCTAGCCCCATCACCACCAATGACAATCGGCGAAATAAACACCAGAACTTTATCCACTAAATGGCCATCAAAAAATGACCCGAGCAGAGCACTCCCCCCTTCCACCAGCACACTGACTATCCCGCGCTTTGCTATTACCTTAGACAACTCCTCCACATCTACCTTCCCCTCTTTTGCCGGTAATTCCAGTACTTCAACACCAGCCTGGATAAACTGTTCCTTTTTCTCGATATCCATAGGTTTCACCGTGGCAATCAAAGTTTCGCCAGGTTGCCTGAAAACATTGGCCTCTAACGGCGTTCTTCCTTTACTATCAACAATTATCCGCAATGGCTGGGATTTCGTATTGCCACCCTTACCACAGCAACCACGGGCAGTAAGACGTGGGTTATCAATAAGCACAGTATTTACCCCGATCACTATAGCGTCCACTATATGCCGCACACTATGCACGTATTTCCTCGCCTCCTCGTTACTGATCCACTTAGATTGCTTGGACCTCGTGGCGATCTTGCCATCAAGGCTCATGGCAAATTTAGCAATGCAGAATGGCAAGCTGGTGGTGATAAATTTAATGTAGGCCTCACTTATTTTCTGAGCTTCTTGCTGATGTTCACCGACATAAGTTCTAATGCTCGCTTTATTTAGTTCTTCTACCCCACGCCCTGAGACCACGGGATTAGGATCAAGCAAAGCTATATGGACCTCTTCTATGCCAGCGTTGATTATCGCTTGTGTGCATGGCGGTGTTTTACCATAATGGCAGCAGGGTTCCAGGGTAACATACATAGCAGCTCCCCGTGCCTTTTCTCCAGCCTGGCGGAGCGCCATCGCCTCAGCGTGAGGCAAACCAGCAGGCTGTGTATGCCCCACACCAACCAGAGCACCACCCTTAACCACTACCGCTCCTACCGCTGGATTTGGACTGGTATATCCCAGAGCCAACCTGGCTAGAGAGAGAGAGCACCCCATATAATCCTCAGATGCTGCCATCATTTAACCCTCCTGGTAATCGTTAGAATACCTGCTTGCTGTAGGATCACTCTGCCCCTGGTACTTACTTTGCAAACTAGGTGAACCATAAGTCCTTTTTGCAGGTGAAGTCAAGCGAAGTTTCGCCACCAATTTCCACCAGCTCGGTTACATCATCCATGTCCTGTTTGACATCAGTATAAAAAGGATGACGACGAGTTTCAAACCCGAGGAGCTTCTTGTCCAGATGTATATCAACGCTCGCTGGCTGAATGCAATTTGGGTCAGGAGGCTCAATGACTGTCCTGCCTCTAGCAATCTCCTCTTTAATCGTGCGGCCGCTGAGCACCATAGCTTCAGTCAAGGATTCTAGCACTCGCCCTGACAAAAGTGCAAACAAAGCAAATTCCTCCCACAGTTCTCCATGCTCATATTTCTATTTCTTTAGCCTTTACCCTATGACTAATAAAAGTCCCGTTATCCTTCAAAGAAAACCCTTCTTCCATATATCCCAGGGCTTCCATGACTTCTGTTTTTTTACAATTCAGGTATAGTCCAATCTTTCACCCCGAGAGAACTTCGTTGCTCTTATTGTATAATGACAACGAATAGCATTGACAGATTTAGACAGGCGAATCAGCACTCTGGCTCAATGGATGCATGAGGCAAAGCATTTGGTTGTCTTCACAGGTGCTGGCATCAGCACAGAATCAGGATTGCCTGACTTCCGAGGGCCAGATGGCATTTGGACCCGCCAGGCAAAGGGACTATCCACCCCGGTTCGCTCTTTTGACACCGTGGAGCCTAATGCAGGGCATATGGCTATTGTTGAGCTGCAGAAATTGGGGAAATTAGCTTTTCTCATCTCACAAAATGTGGATAGCCTTCACTTGAGGTCTGGGATTCGTCCAGACCTGCTAGCGGAGCTGCATGGCAACGTTACCAAGCTGAGGTGTACCCGCTGCGAGACCGAAGTGGATAAGTCTGCCGCCCTGGATAGATGCTCTTGTGGCGGCAAGCTGGTCTCCAGTGTGGTTGATTTCGGCCAGTCTCTGCCCCGAAAGGCATTGGCTGACTCCTACTGGCATTCAGAGCGATGTGACCTGTTTATAGTTGTTGGCTCCAGTCTTGTGGTCACTCCAGCTGCTGATGTGCCCAAGGCAGCTCTGGAATCAGGAGCCAAGCTGGTGATCATCAACCAGGGTGAAACTCCATTTGACCGACTGGCTCATCTAAGGTTCTGGGAAGGGATAGGGAAAGTCCTGCCTCCCGCAGTGGCTCAGCTGAAAGGGTTAATGAAAGCGTCTTAGAATAACTCCGAAAGAAAAGCTTAATTCAGCATACAGGAACCAGCTTTCCCTTGCAGCTCAATCGTTAAAAGGATTGGTTCGGCTACTTTTCAAAGCAGAAAAAACTTCGAGCACTTTTCAGCAAGCACCTTTAAGGAGGAACAAAAACTTTCCCCTCTAAAATCACCTGCCACATAGATCTTACGAATTTCCTTAAAGGAGCTGTCGAGAATTTTCTCAAGCTTATGCTTCTCCGCCTTTTCCATTTATTTCGCCACAAGCTCAAAACATGCCTGAGATGCACCACGCCGTCCCTTGCTACTGTAAATCATCTCCTCCGGCTCCTGATTCATCCCCGCCGAAACTGCAACAAGATGAATGTAGTATAATAAAAGTGAACCTTGTCATGGTGAAACAGGCTACAGGAAAGGGCTTTGAGGTCATTGACCATACTGCCGATGTGGGTATCATTGTATATGGAACAGAAATCAAGCAGGTCTTTGCCAACGCGGCTCTAGCCCTATTCAGCTTGATAACAAAATTGGAGAATATTAGAGAGGAATTAAAATATGATCTCGAAGTAGCCAGTGAGGATAGAGAGAGCCTATTAGTGGAATGGCTCAATGAGCTTATTTATCTGTTCGATGCTGAGCACGTTTTGCTCAAAAGATTTGATGTTCAGAGCTTATCCAACACCAGGCTGAAGGTTACCTGCTATGGGGAAAAAATTGATCCCTCAAGGCACAAGATAAAAACAGGAGTAAAGGCAGCTACATATCATATGTTGCGGATAGATAAGGACAACAAGGGATATAAAGCACAGCTAATCTTTGATATCTAGAGTTGAAAAATGGCGCCGTGGCAGGGACAACTTACCAGGATAGATAATTACCACTGGGAAATCCCCCAGAGCTATAAAGCGGGCATGAGAGTTCCCGGTTTAATCTACGCCAGCGAGGAAATCCTGAACTCCATAAAGGCGGAACAGACGCCGGAGCAGGTTGCCAACGTTGCCTTCCTCCCCGGCATAATCAAATTCTCCATGGCCATGCCCGATATCCACTGGGGGTATGGATTTCCCATCGGCGGTGTGGCTGCCATGGATATCAAGGAAGGAGTGATCTCCCCCGGCGGCGTGGGCTACGATATCAACTGCGGCGTGAGATTACTGCGCACCAATCTCACCGAAGCGGAGGTAAGACCAAAAATTAACGAGCTTATCAACGAACTGTTCAGGAACATACCATCTGGCCTGGGCTCCCAGGGAAAGATAAGAGCAAGTCATAAAGAAATGCGAGAATTGATGATTGAAGGCGCTAAATGGGCAGTGAGACATGGCTTCGGCTCCACAGATGACCTTGAAGCCACCGAAGAGGGTGGCTGTCTGGAAGGCGCTAACCCCGACAAGATAGGTGACAAGGCTCTAAAAAGGGGCATGCCACAGGCAGGCACGCTAGGCTCAGGAAACCATTTCCTTGAAATCCAGGTGGTAAAGGAAATCTTCGAGCCCGAGATAGCTAAAGCTATGGGCATTGACGAAACAGGGCAGATACTGGTTCTAATTCACACCGGTTCTCGTGGATTTGGTCACCAGGTTTGCACCGACCATCTGCGTGTGATGGAAGAAGCAGTATCCAGATACGGGATAAACCTCCCTGACAGACAGCTCGCCTGCGCACCCATAGAATCACCAGAGGGCAAGGATTACTTTGCCGCCATGGCTTGTGCTGCCAATTATGCCTGGAACAATCGGCAATGCATCGCTCATTGGGCCAGGGAAAGCTTCTCCAAAGTCTTTGGCAAAAGCCCTGAACAGCTCGGCATGAGACAAATTTATGATGTCGCTCACAATATCGCCAAAATAGAGGAACACACCGTTGACGATAAAAAAATCAAGGTCTGCGTGCACCGCAAAGGAGCTACCAGAGCCTTCCCCGCAGGACACGAGGATATCCCTGAACGATATAAAGAAATAGGACAACCTGTGCTTATTCCCGGCGATATGGGACGATGCTCCTTCGTTGCCGTCGGCACTCAGAAAGCCATGGAGGAGAGCTTCGGCTCTACCTGTCATGGAGCTGGCAGGATGTTAAGCCGTGGCGCTGCCCGAAGGAGCCTGAGGGGGAAGGATGTTGCCAGGGACCTAGCGGAAAGAGGCATCCTGGTAAAAGCGGGGGATATTCCCTCCCTGGCTGAGGAAGCATCACAGGCATACAAAGATGTTACTGAGGTAATTGAGGCAGTTCACCAGGCGGGAATCTCCAGGAAGGTAGCTATGACTGTACCTCTAGGTATCATCAAAGGATAGAAAAATGCCATTGCGCGCCAAGCAAAACAAGCCTCAACCCGTGACAAAACTTCCCTCCCCCCAGCTAAAAAGCAAATTCTCGCTGGAGGAAGCCATCGCCGGACGAAGGTCAATTCGCAGATATCGCGCAGAGGCGATAACTCTATCTCAATTAGGCCAGATACTCTGGGCGGCACAAGGCGTGACCGGGACAGGAAGCGTCAGAGCAGCACCCAGCGCTGGAGCCACCTATCCTCTGGAAATTTTCGCAGTTTTGGGCAACAAAACTGTAGATGACCTGATGGCCGGCATTCACCACTACGATGTAAGCACTCATTCGCTAGTTCTGCACCAAGCAGGCGACCTGAGGCAGGAATTAGCCAGCGCCGCCTTAGGCGAAAGATTTATCGCCGAAGCGCCTGTTAGCATCGTCATCTGCGCAATTTACCTCCGCACTTCCTATACCTATGGCAGACGCGGCGAAAGATATGTCCACATGGAGGTGGGCCATGTGGGCGAAAACATCCACCTCCAGGCTGTAGCCCTTGGTTTAGCTACAGTGGAAGTCGGCGCCTTCAATGATGAACAGGTGAGAAAAGTTCTCCAGTTGGACGAGCAAATCAAGCCGCTATATATAATGCCCGTTGGCAAGCCATTATAAAAGCGCCTCTTGCTTCACATCCGCTTCTAGCTTTCCAAAGAAGACAGCTACACTGACTGAAGTCCCAAATACAGCTGGATACCTTTACGTTATTCTTACGCTAATACAGATTGTTGGTCAAACCCTGTAGGCCGAGCTTGCATCCGCCAACATCAGTCTGAAGCACGCTTTAGAAGGTCGGTGAATACCTCAGCGTGATATACTTCGTGGGCTCTTATCCTCTTGAGAAGTTCCTTCAGGTCGGGCTCTTCAATCTCCTTGGCGGCGCGGTCATATTCAGCCGCTACCTCACGCTCGATCTGTATATCGGCACGAAGCATATCCGCCGTCTTTGTGGATTGGTCAACCTCGGTGTGCTCAATCCTTGGGGTACCCTTTTCATCAACCATCTTCTCAGACAACCACCCAAGATGCTGCATCTCGTTTACAGCCTGGTCCTCCATTTCTTTCTTGACATCTTTGTTGGCGGTCATATAGGAGTGCAAAAGGTACTGGAGTATTACAGTGTACTCGTGCTCGATGCCCCAGTTGAGAACCCGGGTAATCTTGTCCTGCCGCGAGCCCCTTGAATCCTTAGCACCTTCCTTTTGAGCCTTGTTCACAAAGTGCTCGAAGTCGCCTCGGTGTGACTTTTCATCAGAAAGGATTCGCCCCAGCAGCCGGTTGATCTGAGGGTCACCGATGGCTTTGATGTGCTCCTCGTATAAGGCGATTCCGTCTTCCTCCTGACGCACATCGTTCATCATCCAATCGGAAACTGACTCACCGCCGACACGCATGGTCCCTCTCTTCAGGCTAGGAGTACCCCCCAACTCAACTATGGTCTCCGCCAACCAGTCCAGGTGGCGCATTTCCTCCCTGGCGATTGCCTCAATCTCACAGGCCATCTCACCTTCGCCCATAGCATAGGCATGGGTCAGATATTGAATGATGGCGGCATGCTCGCCCTCAAGGTCTCGATTCAACAAACCAATGACTTTATCCTTGTCCATTAGTCCCTCCATACATTATCCTTTTTGTATATAGTGTATCTTAGTCACACAGGCTATCCACCTTGAGTGTATGATCGAAGGACGCCAAGATAGTTCCTCGTTGCCTTCCTCATCTAATGCTCTAATTGTGCCAGCTAAGTGGACAGGGAGTCTAGCAGCTCAGCCCCTTTGGATGATAACTCATACTTATTATCCTTCTGGTTGGCTAAGCCCGCCTGAGTGAGTTCACGGAGCCCGCTCCTGACTCGGAATAGGGGAAGCCCAACACTGTTAGCAATTTCTTCTGGAGTACCTAACCCCGACTCTAGGGCACGGAGCATCTTGGTACCTGACTCAGTAGGTTTCCCATCCGGGCTTATGCATACCATATTCTCCTCCTACTTCGCCTAGAGCTTCTTCTTGCAGAGATACCAATCCACGCATTCATATCCCTGCTTGATTCTCTCTTCAGCCATTTCCTGTGTGTTTGGTGGTGGAACCACTACCATGTCGCCCGGTCGCCAGTTAGCTGGAGTGGCTACAGCGTTCTTATCTGTCGTTTGCAGGGCATCTATTATCCTCAGTATCTCACCCATGTTCCTGCCGGTGGTCAGCGGGTAATAAAGTATTGTCCTGATAATCTGGTTGGGATCTATTATGAATACACATCTGACAGTCTCAGTCTTGCTTTGCCCTGGATGAATCATACCGTAGGCGAGGGAAATTTCCTTGTTGAGGTCAGCGATGATGGGGAATGGTATCTTTACCCCTGTTTTCTCTTCGACATTACGCACCCAGGCGATGTGTGAAGAGACACTGTCAACACTCAAACCCAGAAGCTCCACACCTCTCTTCTGCAGTTCCGGAAAGATTTCAGCGAAGGCGATAAACTCAGTGGTGCATACCGGGGTGAAATCCGCAGGGTGGGAAAATAGAATGAGCCACTTTCCCTTAAAATCCTCCAGTTTGAGCATTCCTTGAGTGGTTACCACTTCGAAAGCCGGTGCCGGCTCGCCCAGTCGGGGAAGACTTACTAGTTGCTCCTTCACTTCTTCCATGTCATACCTCTTTTATCCTGATTTTTTTCTCTCATCGACTTACCTGGTTTACATATTATTACCCCCTCTACACTTCTACGCAGTTTTCCCATAAACCATGTATGTTGCAATAGGAAAGAGCACAGAAGGATTTAAATTGCTCTACGGGCACCTGGAACCTCACGTTGGGATTGGTATAGGAAGGTGCAAAGGTAGAACGACCGAGGTTTATTACCTGTCCATCTTTCTTCACTCCATAAAGCTCTATCCAGGCAATATGATGCTCTACGGTGTTGGGATGGGGAGTTTCTTTCCCCACTACCACATGGACGATATCGGCACCTGCCTCACCCTTCCCCCTGCCGACCTCGATTATCGGGACATGCTTCTCCTTTCCCTCCGCGTCCTTGCTTTTTAAGATCTCCCCAAATTTCATTTCCTTACCTCCTTAGTTTAATGAGATTACTTAGTTCCCATTTTTTCGGCAATTGTCCTTCCGAATTCCTGGCATTGTTTTAAGCCACTTTCGCTTGGCTCGCGCAGTATTTTCAATCCTGGTTCTATTACATTCATTCCAAAGATGTGCTTCATAGTGTCAGTCATCATTTGGACAGATTCGCCGCTCCATCCGAAGGATCCGAACGCTGCCCCAATCTTTCCCTTTAAATCTGCCTTTTCCATCTCGAAAAGGAATGTCTTCATCGAAGCGATCATGTCATGATGATAGGTTGGGGCACCAAGAACCACAGCATCAACGTTTTTGAGATTATCTGCTGTTGCATTTACAGTCCTTTTCGATAGGACTTCAACTCCAGCCTCTTTCATCCCATCTTCGATTGCTTTTGCCATTGCTCCTGTATTGCCACTTCTGGTTTCATAAATTATTATTGCTTGGGACATTTTTGACCCCTTTCCAATTGTTCTTTGTTTAAATTCTCTATCATTGTCACACTCTCATCAGTCTTCTACCTTTTCGAAATCGCTCTTGGCAGCCCCACAGACAGGACATACCCAGTCATCTGGTATTTCTTCAAACGGTGTTCCCGGAGCTATTCCGCCATCGGGGTCGCCCTTTTCGGGTTCATATATATACCCGCAGACAGTACATCTGTATTTAGCTAATTTCTTGACTTTCTCCTCTTTTATATATGTGGGGGCGGTCTTTGGTGCCGTGCCACGCTTTACCTCATGGTAATAGGCATAAGTCATAGGCTCACCACTTCGTAGAGTCTCTGCTTCCACCAATTCCCCTATGAAGATGGTGTGCGTCCCAACATCCACTTCATTAATTACCTTTACTTCGAGATAACCTAAGGTGTGATCCAGGACTACAGGTGCCCCAGTTTTCCCTATCTTATAGCCTACCCGAGCAAGTTTGTCGATATCTCTTCCCGACTTGAAACCGAAATTCCCTATAAAACTCAGAGGGGGGTCCTGGGATAAAATTGAAGCAGCGAAAACACGGCTGTCACGGATAAACTCATGAGTGAGGTTCTGTTTGTTGATGCTCACTGCAACAATGGGCGGTTCGGAGGTAATTTGAAACAGGGTGTTGGCGATTTGGCCGTTAAATTTGCCCTCTTTGGTCGAGGTTATTATGTATAAGCCGTAATTTATCAGATGCAGTACTTTAGTATCCATCGGTCCTCCTTCACTCTGATGAGCTCTCTAATTTGTCAAAGTAGTTCTTATTCGCTCCACAAATAGGGCATTTCCAGTCATCAGGCAGCAGCTCGAATGGAGTCCCGGGCGGAATATTACTATCTGGATCTCCAACCTCGGGGTCATAGATGTAACCGCAGCGGCGGCACTGATACTTTTCAGCCCTTATCACCGTTATCTGTTCAATATAAAGTGGTGCCTTCTTTGAAGTGGGCCCTCGCCTGACTTCGGAATAGTAGTCATAGGTCATTGGCTCACCCTCCTTGACGATATCGCTGTCCACCATTTGAACTATGAATACGGTGTGAGTCTCCAGATCTGCTTCATTGATGACTTTGGCTTCGACATAGGCCAGCGTGTTATCCATAACTATCGGCGCTCCGGTCTTGCCTATCTTGAAATTTATACCTTTAAATTTATCTATCTCCCTTCCCGACTTGAAGCCAAAGCGACCGATGAAGCTCAATGGCGCTTCTTTAGAGAGAACTGCAAACGATAACACCTTGCTTGCTTTGATAAATTCATGGGTAAGGTTTTCCTTATTTATAGAGACGACAAAATTAGCTGGCACAGCGCTGACCTGACTAACCCCATTGGCAATCAATCCATTAAGCTTATCATCCTTCTTTGAACTAACCACATACAACCCATACCTCAATTTGCGTAACGCCAATAAATTCATTAATCACCTCCTATTCTACTGTATCCTCATTTTGCTAATTTCAGCCTGTGATCTTACACCCCATCCAGACGATGCTCCTTCAGAACAAACCATCCCACGGGATCAGTGAGGTATTCATAAGAATCGAGGAGGGCAAGCTGATGTGCCCGTTCTTCAGCAGCCAGGGCTTGATAGAACCGCTTTTCCACAGGAAGGGTACTCTGTTCGCTTCGGGAGCGGTAGAAATCATAAGTCTTGACCTCCACATCTATAGCTGTCTTAATAGCCTCGAGTTCAGACTGCGATACTTTAATCTTGCTTCCTAGCTCTTTAGTGGCCTGGGCAAATATAGACTTGAGCCTTTTCCCTTTATCAGATGGTGGCTCTACATCAGGCCAATCTTGCCCTTTCTTAAGCGCTTCGTATATTTCTTCAAATTTTTTACGATGAATATCCTCCTCATTAGCTAAATCTTGAAATAGTTCCTTAGCCAGCTTATTGCTGCTTTTCTGGCTTGCCTGCAGATAGAACCCCTTACCCTCTATTTCCATTTGAATCGCCGTTTGAAGTATGTCCATCATTTTCTTTGCTTCTTCCAGTTGCAACTTCGCTCTTTCCCTCTCCTAAGCAAATTTTTTCTTCATGTCGGAAAGTAATCTTACATGGGATCTCTCTTCATCTATTATCTTATCAACGACCGGCCGCTCTCGCTCAGGCACAAGGTCGCGCATCTCGTTGTAGAATAGAATGGAGTCCTTCTCTGCGCCCATTGCTATTTGGATCGCCTCAGCGGGGCTAGCGGCGCTTCGCGCCATCTGAAGAGCAACCTTATCGTCAGCGAACACGGCGGAGTCAACGAGTGCCTTAAGGTAAAGCTCATATTCCTGTTCACTTTCACTGGCATATGGTGGTCGATATTTGCCCACGGAGTCGAGCATGTTTTGGAAGATTCCCATGTGCTTTCGTTCCATATCAGCCAAATCGTTGAAGGTGCCTTTCAGTGGGGCATCAATGGTTGATTCAGCCAGCGCTCCGTAGTAGGCTATCCCGTTCCTCTCGATCCATAGGGCAACTTCCACAAGCTCACTAGCAGAAAGTACTGCCATAGTTTGTGTCCTCCTTTATAGCTTCAATCTCTGAAGGTAGCGATGGGCTTGAAGGGCAGCTTTAGCTCCTTCCCCGGCAGCCACGACTATCTGTTTTTCAGGAACATTGGTAACATCTCCAGCAGCAAAGAGACCGGGCTCACCCGTTTCATTGGCGCAGTTGACCTCAACTTCGCCGAGGCGATTTAGAGTAGTTACCCCCTTCACTGCCCCTGAGTTAGGGATGAGGCCAATCTCGATAAAGACACCGCCAACGTCAAACTCCTTTTCTTGCTTACTTCTCAAGTCCCTTATTCTTATCCCTTCAACACGGCCCTTTCCCTTTATCCCCAGGATTTCATGCTCAAGGGACTCCCGTGGATAGTTTTACATATTCCTAAGCTTAACATCCCGACCACCTCCTTCAGACAAAGAGCTGAAGTACACAAAGAGAGCAAACCAATTGTTGGTCATTTTACCCTCCAAAAAGAATTTGTCAATAATTGTTCAACCAGCATCAACCTAGCGAAGGGGTAGTTGAAGAATATTCGCTTCTTATATCACGACAGAGCTCTTCACGAAAGTGAAAGCACGCCATCAGCAGCAGGTGCACTCACGCATGGAACTCCATCCTTTTCGCCGATTGTTGAGTTAGGCACTATCTTTTGTGGATATACGAAGGCCGGGCGGACTGAGGATTCAAGCAGAGGCGAAGACCACAGCCCACACACTCCATTATCAGAAGTCGCACAAATCATTTTGTAAATCTCCCATCATCTTTTGATGTCGACAGTTTATGCACCTCTTTCTCAAGCCACCCCGTTTTATTTACTTCTCGTACGTCAAATTCTGGCACATAGGG
This sequence comes from Dehalococcoidia bacterium, assembly GCA_034431195.1. Taxonomy (GTDB): domain Bacteria; phylum Chloroflexota; class Dehalococcoidia; order GIF9; family AB-539-J10; genus CG2-30-46-19. Next base: position 147,385 of record DAOUDP010000001.1, read on the forward strand.
TTTGATATCCAAAAGGGGAGTCCCATCCACAACATCAACATCTCGAACATGGAGTATGTTCTTTTCAACTCTGCGAAGACGCACCACCGAGATACCAATTGGATTCGGTCTACTAGGAGCTCGTGTTGCAAAGACTCCACGCAACTCGTTCTCCATATACGGCTTTACCTTTAAGGACAAGCCTTTAGATAAGTGAAAGTGATATATCAAAATAATATGAGAAAAACCTTCAACATCTTTTAACCCTTCAGCATATTCTGGGAATACCTCAACTGTTCCATCAATACCCTTGCCGCCTGGAGGTTGTATGGGCGTTCCTTTCGGTTCTTTGAACGGAGAATGAACGACTCCAATAGGCTTGTACTTTATCTCATTCATAATTTCATCCTTCATACATACGATTTTGGATAACCTGGCGCCTGGATTATCTCATCTTTCTATCCGTGCAAACGAATATTTCAGCGTATCTAAAAACCGGTAATCATCTCGTATAATTGGTCTGCTCTCGGTTATTTCTATCTTCCCCTTGAACATTGGAGCACAGGTTACAAGAGTATGATATTCACCATTTTCCCCACAAACATCAATATTTCTATCTTGCAGGTATCTCAAAAATTCTCTATCCACCTTCTGACCAATCCACACCTCATCAAATAAATCAGCTTTAGCACTAACTATCGTTGCTTCAAAACCTGTATCTACAAACTCGAGGAGAATCTTTTCTGGCTCTTGACCCCAGATTGGCTCAATCGCTTCAATCCCTAACTCCCCACAAACACGCTCTGCCCAATCTTTATGCTCCTGGAGATAAATATCGCCAAAAACCATGCCCTCTACACCACCAGGAATTAAACTTCGCACTGCATCCTTGAATTCCTGCTCATATCCATTCCACGTAGTTTCTTTCTGCAACAGGGGGATGCCGATTGCTTCAGCCTGCAACTGAATTAGTTTAGCTTCTGTCCCATGAAAACTTACCCTTTTGTATTCTTTAGAGATAAAATTTACGAGATAAGAAACATCATATCCATTAAGAATTGCCTTATAACAGGCAAAACAACTGTCCTTACCACCACTCCATGATGTGATATAGCTCAAAGATCGCCATCCTTTAATTATTCAAATATGTTTGTGAAACCGAGCCTAGCCAATATGTAAACATCAGGATTATCTTATGTTCCGTGTTGCCTGCAGATACTCAGCTTTTTGCCTTGCCAGCTTGTTTTATCAGCCAGTATTCTATGCTGTCCGCCAGGGCTAGCCAGCTAGCTTCGATGATGTTGGTTGAACTACCCACCGTCCTCCAGTGCTCTTTGCCATCACTTGATTCGATGAGCACACGCACTTGCGACGCAGTGCCGGCAGTTTCCTCTAATATGCGCACCTTGTAGTCAGTGAGCTTAACAGCAGTTAAGTGAGGATAAAATTGGATTAACGCCTTACGCAATGCCTGGTCGAGGGCATTTACCGGACCATCGCCCTCAGCAGCAGTGTGCACTATCCGGTCATCCACCTTCACCTTGATGGTAGCTTCCGAGAGTGGTTCTTCTTGATTGCCGATGGTGGGAAGGCGTCGTCTTTTCTCCACCACCACCATGAAATCAACCAGCTCGAATGGTGGATGATAATCAGGTTGAGCACGATGAAGTATTAAGTCGAAAGATGCCTCAGCACTATCATACTGGAAGCCCTGGCTCTCCAGCAGCTTGACCCGGTGCAGTACTTCCTTAACTTCCTCATCTCCAGGGATAGGTAACTTCCTTTGTTTAGCTTTATAAATAATGCTCGCCTTCCCTGAGAGCTCAGAAACAATAACATTGGGCTGATTACCTACTATTCCTGGATCAATATGCTGATAACTATCCTGCCACCTGATCAAAGCAGAAACATGAAGTCCACCTTTATGGGTGAAAGCATGGGCACCTACATAAGGAAGAGAGCCAGGATGAGGCAGGTTGGCTAGCTCAGAAACATAGCGGGAAACATCGCTCAGCTTACTCAGTTGTTCGTCTGAAATACAATCAATGCCCATCTTAATCTTTAGATTGGGGATGATGGAGCAGAGGTTGGCATTGCCACACCTTTCACCATAGCCATTTATGGTTCCCTGAATTTGAACCGCTCCTGCCTCAACTGCAGCCAGTGAGTTAGCCACAGCAAGATCAGCATCATTATGGGCATGAATCCCTAACGGGACAGAAGCTACTCCCTGAACTGCCTTGATAGCCGCCACTATTTGTTGAGGCAAGGTGCCGCCATTGGTATCACAAAGTATTATGCATTCAGCACCAGCTCGGGCAGCGCCCTCAACAACCTGCAAGGCATATTCCGGATTTGCGCTATAACCGTCAAAAAAGTGCTCAGCGTCGAAGAAAACCCTCAGCCCCTTCGACTTGAGATAATTTATGGAATCTGAAATCATGCCTAGGTTTTCCGCCAACGTAGTTTCCAGAACGTGTGTCACCTGCTTATCCCACGCTTTCCCCACAAGGGTGACTACCGAAGTTCCAGCCTCAAGGAGTGCCTGAAGATTGATATCCTTCTCCACACTACCATTCGGACGTCTGGTGCTGCCAAAGGCAACTAAGCTTGAATGAGCTAAGGTTAAGTCCCTTGCCCTACTAAAGAACTCGGTATCCTTAGGGTTGGAGCCCGGCCAACCACCTTCAATGAAATCAATGCCCAGCTCATCCAACTTTTGGGCAATCTTGAGCTTATCCTCAACCGAAAAGGAAATCCCTTCCTGCTGAGCACCATCTCTCAGAGTCGTGTCATAAAGCTGCACTATCGGCATTCTATCCTCCGAGCGATTAAATCGCCCATTTCGTTCGTCCCCGTCCTGAGTTTACCCTGCTCCATTATATCGTAAGTTCGATAGCCTTCTTCAAGCACAGCAAGCACAGAATTTTCCACCATCTGAGCCTCATTTTCCAGTTCAAAGGAGTAGCGAAGCATCATTGCCACACTTAGAATGATGGCGATGGGATTAGCCATGTTCATCCCCGCTCGGCGTGGGGCGCTGCCATGTATTGGCTCATACATGCCAAAGGCCTTCCCCTTAGGAATTCCCGCTAGACTGGCTGAAGGCAGCATCCCCATAGAGCCAGCAAGCATTGAAGCCTCATCGGTGAGTATGTCGCCAAACATGTTTTCCATGACCATGACATCCAGGTCAGCGGGACACTGGATCAGTCGCATGGCACAAGCATCAACCAACATATGATCCAGTTCAACATCAGGGTATTCGGTAGAAAGTTCCACGGCGATTTGCCGCCATAATCGAGATGACTCCAGAACGTTAGCTTTATCCACCGAGATCAGCCTCCTGGAGCGGCTACGTGCCAGCTCAAAGCCAACCCTCAATATCCGCTCAATCTCTCCTTCAGAATAGAATAAAGTATCAACAGCTTGTCTTTCTCCATCATCCTGCCATCGTTTCTTGGGTTGCCCGAAGTAAAGTCCACCAGTGAGCTCCCTCACTACCACCAGGTCAACATTCTGGATGACTTCGGGCTTTAGTGTTGTGGAATTTATCAGCATAGGGAAAACCTTCACTGGACGGAGATTGGCAAATAATCCCAGTCCCTTCCTCAGCGCCAGAAGCCCGTCCTCAGGATGGACTTTAGCCAGCGGATTATCCCATTTCGGTCCACCAACAGCACCAAGCAATACTGCATCGCATTGCTTACACATCTTCAGTGTTTCTTCGCCCAGGGCTGTGCCTGAAGTGTCTATAGCGCTGCCACCAACTGAACCGGCATGAAGGTGGAACTTATGCCCGAATTTCCCACCCACAGCCTGTAGCACCTTAACTGCCTGAGTAACAACCTCAGGACCAACACCGTCTCCCGGTAAAACAGCAACATTAAATTCCATATTACTTACCCTCGTACCTTATAGCATCCCCCTTAATATCTTGTAGAATTCCTCTGCCTTCACGGGAGAGGCTAGGCGAGGGTGAATTATACACGATTTCTCCTCAACTTGCTTCTGGTGTATTCTACCAGTCCCCCGGCGGTGATAATTCCCATCATGAATTCAGGATAGGGCTTGGCGATAAATGTCCTGTTTTTGGAAATATTTGTAATTTCACCGCGGGACAAATCAACTTCCAGTGTATCACCAGCCTCGGTTCCACTGACCGCTTCAGGGCACTCCAGAAGAGGCAAGCCAATATTTATGGCATTGCGGAAAAAGATGCGAGCGAAACTCTGGGCAATGACACAGGATATGCCACAAGCCTTTATAGCCAGAGGAGCATGCTCACGTGAGGAACCACAGCCAAAGTTTGTAGAGGCAACAATAATATCTCCGGGTTCAACCCTGGCAACAAACCCAGAGTCAATGTCCTCCATACAATGCCTTGCCAGCTCCTTCGGCTCAGAAACGTTAAGATACCGCGCCGGGATAATGACATCGGTATTCACATCAGCGCCAAACTTATGAACTTTACCCTTTAGCTTCATGTTACCCATGGCTGATTCGACTACTTTACTATCTTGAGAATTTCCCTGAATTTCGACCCTTTTGCCACCCTCAGCAATTCAAATAGAACGCTCTCCGTGCTTGTCAAGGATACTCCTACTTCTCTTATTTTCTCAAGGCCAATCAATTCATTCTCCTCTGTCCTTGAGGTATTGTCGCACCTAAGCCTTTGGGATTCTGCTCCGTCCACAGAATTGGTATTCCCAAAATTTTCGCCCCTTTGATGAGCTTCTGGAGGTTTTCCAAGAGCATTTCTTTATTGTACATGGCATGAGCTAGTTCATCCTGAGCATCAATGACGATCAGGGCAGTGTTATCTCGCTTAAGCACGCCATGCTTCTTCTTTTTCATAAGAGCTTAATTATACTACTGATATACTACGCCGTTTAACGTGTTGCGCGTGTCTGAAGTGCTGCGAAGGTATTTGGGTGAGCGGAGCGAAACGCAAATACGCTGCTAGCCAAAGTTGCCAGCCTCATTGCTTAGCTTTTGGGGCAACCAGCATATCATGACCTCGATACTCTGCTACTGTGAAAAGGCCAGTACCTTCCACGATTTCTCTTGCTCTTGACATCTTCATGTGTCCTGGATCCATGAAAAGCACGCCGTCCTGTTTGAGTATTCGGTGAATCTCCCGAAACAGTGCATCGCAATCTCTTATCAAGTGAAGGGTATCAACGAGTAAAACCAGGTCGATACTCGAAGTTTGAATTCCAGTATTATCGGAATCGACCAGGATCGCCTCTATGTTTGTTAAAGACTCACGAGCCGCTTTCTTCCTTACCGTGCTAATGGCTAATGGTTGGATATCCACGGCGAAGACTTTGCCTTTTAACCCAACTAACCTGGCTATGGGCAGCGTGTATCGGCCTGGCCCACATCCATAATCAACCACTGCCATTCCCTCTTTCAATGGAAACTTCTCCAAACGCCGTTGTGGCTTCCAGATGAGATCTACGAATTTATACAACCACGTCATGCACTTGAAACTGACATTGGGCATGGGTTCAAGTTTCTTCTCATTCTCCATCACTTGCCTCCTATCTTTTTCCAGCTCACTATTTCACCTAACGTTTTGCCTGTATATAATGTTGCTCCGACTAAGAACAATTCGGGCGAGCGGAAGTGGAGCCATATGCATGTGTTAGGCGAAGTGGCAATGTGAGAGTCTCCCAAAACCATCAACATCAAATATGTAACGCCCATTATTTAGTCTAGAATTTCTTAATCGCCTCTCTTAATCGTTCACGGGCGTCATCGGAATACCAACACTCTATGAAGAACTGCTCTCTCTCTGCCAGGTGCGTTATAAGCTGTGCTTCAACCACCTCTACACGATTACGTTTATTCACCCCAAATGCCTCGCGGGGCAGTGCACCCAACAGTCCAGCTTTCTCGATCGACTCAGGTAACACCTGCTCTAGCGGCAGCACTTGATCCACCATACCTATTTGAAGTAATTCTTCAGGTTGATAAAGCTGACCTGTATCCGATATTTCACGAGCGTTCCGAGTTCCAACTATCTGCCGCAGGATACAATCAGCCAGATATGGAACAGGCACTCCAAGCTTAATCTCGTTAAGTCCCATCAATTTTCTGCCTTCCGCAATGAATCGATAGTCGCAGCAAATAGCTAGAATGCAACCACCTGCTATGGCATGTCCCGCTATTGCTGCTATTGTAGGTTTAGGTAACGCATACAGATCCAAGCAGAGACGATTGAATGTCTGGTAAAAGAATCTAAACTCATCTCTACTGAGTTCGTAGAGTTGTGGGACGTCAAAACCAATAGAGAAAAACTTCTCGTTAGCACCAGCAAATACTATGCTACTCACGGAAGGATCATGTTTCAACTTCTGAAGAGTCTTGGATATCTGTTTAAGAAATTCTGTGTTCAGAGCATTGGTAATACCACTGTTTAGTCTCAATACAGCTACTTTGTCATGATATTCGACTTTAATCGACTCCATACATTTGCCTCCCACATTGAGCTATCGTTTCGCCTAATGTTCTGCAGATAAAGGAAGTCGCCGAGAGGCCAATTTGAGGGGACCGAAAATTTCCCGTTCATCCGCTGCTAGCCGGAGTTGCCACCTCATTTTCTAAATAGCTTATGAACAACTTGCCCTCCCGGGCAGGTATCATTGTAACTGCACTTTGGACATATAATGGGGTAAAAGAGAACAATGTGCACTACTATAAGGCTCAGGAAAACAACGAGATAATACCAATTCAATGATAGCAGCCAATAAATAGGAAATAGCAAGGCAATAATAACGGAAATTTCAGTTAAAGTTGCGTTGACTTTGAAAAATCTTGGTTCGAAATTTCGTTTTTTATAAATCGTAGCTGAAAGAAAATTCGCAAGATATATGCCAAACACTGCAGGGCAGAACTTACCTCGATAAGGGCATCCAATACAACAGCCTGCCTGGAAGAAGTTAGCAATAACATAGAGCAACAGGAATATGACGGTCAAATAGATTGAAACAGTCGCCAGTAGATATGCAGCTCCTATGAAAGCTACTAAGAAAGGGATTAGGATTGCAGAATACAGAAACCTATCTCGCTTAGACCACTGGTACATGCTCTTTTATCCTGCGGCATATTGCCTTATCCTTTCACATCATCGATCTTAAAGGCAATTTCGCCTAACGTCTTGCGTATTTGCAAAGCGAACTGCGAACACGCCATTATCCGACGTTATGCTTTCTGTGGTGGCTGAAATTGGATGGAAATTACCTCGCTACCTGCTTCAAATAGCTCTGATTTTATCTCGTGCACAAGCCTCCAGGATTTAGCCTCTTCTGGATTTAGCGTTGTTCTTTCATGCATGGCGTTTATTATATCGCTTGTGCTTTTATTTGTATTTGCGGCAATCACCTTGGCAATGTTTTCGATATCAATTGCCAGTCCTTTCAGCCTTTCTTCCAACTGCTTCTCCTCCAAACTCTGCTCCCCCCTGAACTGAGCGCTAACACCATGAAGCAAGAATCTCGCTTGAGGCACTGACAGTCTTTTTGAACCGGAACAATACAAAACAATGCCTATTGAGTCGACGCTGCCAAAATTATATGTGGTTATCTCTACAGGCAATCCTTTCAGATAATTGTATGCGCTCAAGCCATGGAAAACGGAGCCGCCAGGTGAAGAGATGATAATGATGAATTCCTTTATCCCTTGCTTCATCTTCTGATCGACAGCATTCATTAAAGCATTGACGGTAGCATCAATCACTGGACCGAAAAACTTAATTACCACTGGTTTTGCAGCCATATTTACCTCCTCCCTAAATTAAGAGTAATCTTGCCTGATATTCTGCATGTTTGCAAAGTATGCCGAAGGCGGTTTGCGCGAACGGAGTGAGCCGTGAAGCCCGTGTTATATGACCCGAAGGGCGAGGACACCGAAGGTGTCCGCAGAGTGCAAGCGAACCGCCAACTATTTCCTCCCAACATATATCCCATACCCAAAATATTCAAACATGTTCTTAGCAGAAGTTATATTTTTTGCTGCTATCATCATTTTTTGTATTCCTTTCCTTTGATCAGGACTTGTGATATACATGCGCAAAACTCTGCACCATCCTCCAAGAATCCATATCAGGCCTGTTCTTCTAATCCCATCAAGCCATTGGGTTATGGCATTGATTTTGTATGGTCGTACTATTATATCTTTCAATCCGGCATTTTCTAACAACTTTCCCCAGCCTTCTGGAGTTTCTAGTTTAACACCACCAGCAGATTGAAATAGATATTCAACCAATTCTTTTGGAGGTTTTTCTTTTATCCAAGTGCACTCGTTAAGCCCAACATATCCTCCCGGGTTCATCACCCTTACATATTCGTTTACTGCTTTTTGTTTATCTTCTGGGAATGCAGTTATTGACTCGCCAATGACTGCATGAAAAAGGTTATCTTCAAAAGGTATGTTTTGCACGTCTGCTACTATAAATTTAACTCTGTCTTCTACACCTTCTCTTTTAGCCCTTTCTCTTGATCTTTCAATCATCCTTTCGTAAATATCTATACCGACAACTGTGCACCCGTACTTCCTTGCAAGGTAGCAGGGAGTTATTCCAACTCCGCAGCCAACATCTAAGACGTATTTGTCTTTGTCTATATGGCATAACTCAATCAACTCTTCTGTGGCTTTTATACCTCCCATATGTTTTGTTATACCAATCTCAGCTTGCACTTCAAAGTAATATCTTTCTGTTTCTGAGTGTTTTTGTAGTTTGTTTTTCACTTTTACTCCGAATGAACTTTTTTTCGATTCTTAAGAGGATTTCGGTGGCGAGCGAGGATTTCGCCTAACTTGTGCATAACCGCAATGCGGTTATTTCCCATTTAGCTTCATTCTATCCAACGGTCTTTGAATTCAGTACCTCTTCCGGGCTGGCGATTCTGCCCAGAATGGCGCCTGGAGCAGCTACTGCAGGGTTAGCCAGAAAGCTCAAAAACATTAAGATAGCGCTGAACTTGTGAACCTTACCTTTTAGCTTTAAGCTCCTCCTGGCCTTCCTTGACTATGAGATCAAACAAGGTAGGGGCACCTTGGACGTAACTATACCTCCTGATTCTTCTCTCCGCTAGTTTCACGTATTCCCCGTTTATATCATAACCCACGTAGTGCCGGGCCCTCGCCATATTGCTTCTCTACTTTGTATAGCCTACTCCGAAACCGAAGTCAAGGCCCGTACCGACAACCTTGCCACAGTATGGACATCGTACAGGCTGCTCCGCATCGGTGACGAGGCTATGCCTTGCATCGCACTCGTTGTAGCCTTCCCCATTCCATGACCATTCCTCCGTCATCAGAGCTGTAAACCAAATGCGGTTCAATACCTTATTGCAATTTTTGCAGCGCTTCCTTCTTGCCCCTTCTTCAGCAATCATCTTTCATGCCTCTCTTTTTGAAAATTCCTTTAAACTCTGCTCTCTGGATCAACCGTCCATATAAGCTTAACTCCGCTAAATCCCTTACCTGTAAACGTCTTAACGGAGACCGGTTGTCCAAATAGTTTCACATCAACTTCTGGCTCAGTGATAGCAATCTCAGTTTCTACACTGTCCCCGCCAAACTTGTATATGAGCAAAGCTACTATTATCCTCTCCCTGAGAGAGCCGACTTCCATCCCGATCTTTCCAGCTCTTGAGCTTTCTAACTCTGCAAGTTGGAACAGATATGGCAAACGTTTTTTGATTTTCTCAACAAGTTCCCAATCCCCAAATATCTCTACCAGACGACTGGCCATACTTTATATCCCTTCCGGGCCAGCGATTCTGCCCAGAACAGCACTTGCGGCGGCTACCGCCGGGTTAGCCAGGTAAACCTCGGATTCGGGGCTGCCCATCCTGCCTACGAAGTTCCGATTGGTGGTGGATAGACAGCGCTCTCCAGCAGCTAAAATCCCCATATGCCCACCAAGACAGGGCCCACAGGTGGGAGTGCTCACCGCAGCCCCCGCCTCTATAAAAGCCTCTATCAATCCTTCCCTCAGTGCCTCGAGGTAGACTTGCTGCGACCCAGGGAGGATGATACACCTCAAATCGGGATGTATCTTTCTGCCTTTAAGTATCCCGGCTGCCACTCTTAAATCGCTAATCCGCCCATTAGTGCAGCCACCAATCACTACCTGGTCCAATCTTATCTCCCCCACCTGGCTTATAGGCTTGGTATTGGAGGGCAGATGGGGAAAGGCTACCTGGGGCTCGATTTTGGATACATCATATTCGTAGATTCTGGCATACTGGGCGTCCTCGTCCGGCTGAGATTGCTTCGTCGCTTCGCTCCTCGCAATGACAGGGGAAACTCGATTGGCAATGGCATGGTGGAGATATTCCTCGGTCTTATCATCTACGTAGAAAATGCCTGCTTTAGCCCCAGCTTCGATAGCCATATTCGCCATGGTGAAGCGGCCATCCATATCTAATTCATCAATCGCCTCACCAGTAAACTCCATAACAGAGTAAAGGGCACCATCAACGCCGATGTCGCCAATGGTATAAAGAATGAGGTCCTTGCCCCCAACCCACTTCGGGAGCTTCCCACGATAAACAAACTTAATCGTTGGCGGCACTTTCATCCATATTTCACCGGTTGCCATAGCCACAGCGATGTCAGTTGAGCCCATACCGGTAGCAAAAGCACCTAATGCACCGTAGGTACACGTATGGGAGTCAGCGCCAACGATAACCTGTCCTGGCAAAACAAGGCCCTGCTCAGGAAGAAGTACATGCTCGATTCCCATCCGTCCTACCTCAAAATAGACCAGGCCCTGCTCCTTAGCAAACTCCCGCATCAATTTGGCTTGCTCGGCAGACTGTATATCTTTGTTAGGACAAAAGTGGTCGGGAACCATAACCACTTTTCGAGGGTCAAATACCCCGCTTACTCCGAGTCGCTGGAATTCCTCTATAGCTAAGGGGGCAGTAATATCATTGGCTAAAACTAAATCAACACCGGCATCTATGAATTCACCACTGCTGACCTCTTCCCTGTCACAGTGAGCCGCCAGGAGCTTCTCAGCGAGGGTCTGACTTGCCATTTATCCACGGACCCTTGGGACCATCAATATGCCTACCGTGGCCAGACCAGCTATTACAGCAATCAACCACAGCCCGGCACCAGCAGCCAAACCAACACCAGCGCTAGCCCAGATGCTCGCCGCTGTGGTTAATCCCGCTACCCGCTCTTCCCCCATACCGCGAAAGATAACCCCAGCACCAATGAAACCGATCCCAGCTACTACGCCAGCGGCAACACGCGAAGGGTCAACAGCACCGCTGAAGCCAAAAATAGAGGCCACAGTAAACACAGCAGCACCCAGGGAAATTAAAGTGTGAGTGCGCAGCCCTGCTGCTTTGCTGGCCCGCTCGCGCTGATAGCCAATAAGTGCTCCCAGAGCAATGGCCAGGAACAACCTCGATATTACATCCAACCATATTATATCCAACCACGGGCTCACTTGCGTCCTCCTTTGCCGGTCTTAGCCGCCTTGCTAACCAGAAGCCGATTCAATGCATTCATATATGCCTTGGCGCTGGCAACGATGATATCAGTAGCAGCGCCACGACCAGTGTAAGTTACTCCCTCGCTCTCCACCCTGATAAGCACCTCCCCAATGGCATCTATTCCCTCAGTAACCGACTTGACGGTAAACTCGGTAAGCTTGTTGGGGATGCCCACTATGCGGTTAATGGCTTTATACACTGCGTCTACAGGGCCGGTGCCCAGGGCAGCATCGGCCAAACTCCGCCCATCAGGACTGATAAGCCTGACTGTGGCTGTGGGAAGACTATGATCACCGCAAGAAACCTCAACATGGTCGAGGTGATATACCTCGGTGGTAGTGCGACGTTCCTCGGCTATCAAAGATTCAATATCGCGGTCGGTAACTTCTTTCTTCTTATCAGCTAACTCCTTAAATCGTTTGAAAGCACGAGCGAAATCCTCTTCATCCAGGGTATAACCAAGTTCGGCTAATCTCTCTCCAAAAGCGCGCTTACCACTCAACTTGCTTAATACTAGAACACTCGAAGGTATGCCTACCGACTTTGGGTCCATAATCTCATAAGTTATAGACTTCTTTATTACACCATCCTGGTGAACGCCTGATTGATGCCGAAAGGCATTTGCGCCCACAATGGCTTTGTTTGGCTGAACGGGGAAGCCAATGACTTCGCTCACCAATCTACTTGTCTCGTAGATTTGCCTGGTGTTGATGCCCGTATTGAGCCTGAAGAAATCGTGGCGAGTCTTCAATGCCATAACAATCTCCTCCAGAGAAGCATTCCCAGCGCGCTCACCAATCCCGTTGACGGTGCATTCCACCTGTCGTGCTCCTTTTCGTATTGCTTCGAGGCTGTTAGCTACCGCTAACCCCAGGTCGTTATGGCAATGAACGCTTACCACAGCTTTATCAATATTGGGGACATTATCAAAAATGCCTTGAATCAAGTCACCAAACTCCTGAGGGGTGGCATAGCCAACAGTATCAGGTATATTCACTGTGGATGCTCCAGCATCAATGGCAACTTCCAACATGCGATAAAGATAGTCAGGTTCACTGCGGGAAGCATCCATAGGGGAGAACTCAACATCATCGACATGACTTTTAGCTCGAGCCACTATTTCCCTGGACATCGCCAATATTTCTTCCCTGCCCTTTTTAAGCTGGTAGAGCAGGTGGATATCTGAAGCAGAAAGGAAAACGTGGATTCGGGGATGGCTTGCTTCCTTAATCGCCTCCCAGGCCCTATCCACAGCATCAATGTTGGCAAGAGATAAGGCACAAATTATCGGTTGCTGAACTTCTTTACTAATAAGCTGCACAGCTTCAAAATCGCCAGGGGAACTAGCAGGAAAACCAGCCTCGATAACATCGACGCCAAGCTTTTCCAGCTGCCTCGCTATCTCCAGCTTTTCTTGGGGATTCAGGCTTGCCCCTGCCGCCTGCTCCCCATCCCGCAAAGTAGTGTCGAAGATGATAACTTTGTCCATGTACTTATTCCTCACTTCTTCAGCCAGGGCATCATATCCCTCAGTTCCTTACCCACAATTTCAATGGGGTGTTCAGCTTCCATCCGCCTCAAGGCATTAAAGCTGGGACGACCTGCCTGATTTTCCAGAATCCATTCTCTGGCAAAGCTGCCATCCTGAATTTCCGCCAGGATTTGTATCATTTCATCCTTGACCAGGTCATTTATAACCCTCGGCCCACGGGTATAGTCACCATACTCAGCAGTATCGCTCACTGAATAGCGCATATACTTCAAGCCACCCTGATACATAAGGTCAACGATAAGCTTAAGTTCATGGAAACACTCGAAGTAGGCAATCTCGGGCTGATAGCCAGCTTCTATTAACGTTTCGAACCCAGCTTTAACCAGCGAGGAAACTCCTCCACAGAGCACGGTTTGCTCGCCAAAGAGGTCAGTTTCGGTTTCCTCAGCAAAAGTTGTCTCCAGCACTCCAGCTCGAGCACAGCCAATTCCTTTGGCATAAGCTAAGGCGATGTCCTTTGCTTTACCTGAAGCGTCCTGATGCACAGCTACTAAAGCTGGAGCTCCCGAACCTTCAGTATAAAGCTGACGCAATATATGTCCGGGGCATTTCGGGGCTATCATGCTTACATCTATATCTGCAGGAGGCATAATCTGCGAGTAGTGGATATTGAAGCCATGGGCAAACATCAGCGTCTTGCCCCGGGACAGTTCTTTCTCAATTGACTCACGATAAATTATGGGGTGCAGGTTATCAGGAGCAAGCATAACAAGAATATCAGCTTCGCCAGCCACTTCGGCAGCACCAGCCACCTTGAAACCAGCACTTTGTGCTGCCCTCCACGCGTCGCTTCCCTGCATCTCAGCAACGATAACCTGGCAGCCACTATCCTTCAAATTCTGGGCATGAGCATGTCCCTGACTCCCAAAGCCAATAATGCCAATTGTCTTCCCTTTAATTGAATCCAGGTTAGCGTCTTTATCGTAGTAGATTTTAGCCATAATTACCCCCCTTTCTTTTTATTATCGCTACGTGTAGCAACAGCTCCACGAGTTAAGGCTACCCTTCCCGTCCTGACCACTTCTTTGATGCCAAAACGGCGAAGAAGTTCAAACAGAGAATTCACCTTCTCCTCATCACCGGTAACCTCCACCATAAGCGAATCACTGCCCACATCAACTATGTTAGCCCGGAAGATATCGACAATCTGCATGATCTCACTTCTTGTTGAAGAAGTAGCGGCGACTTTGACTAATGCCAACTCTCTCGCTACCATGTCATCATTAGTGAGATCAACTACCTTGACTACGTTAATTAATTTATCCAGTTGCTTTCTGACCTGCTCCACTTGAGCAGGGTCAGCGAGGACCACAATAGTCATTCGAGACAGACCAGGTTGCTCACTGCCTCCTACAGCGAGGCTTTGTATGTTAAAGCCACGTCGCCGAAACAAGCTGGCCACTCTGTTAAGCACGCCAGCTTTGTCCTCCACCAGCATGGATATTGTGTATTTCGTTGCTTCCATGTTCAACTCCTTGCCAATACTTTTGGTTTTCTCTTCAACACCTTTTTTGGTTTGGGCAATTCCACTGTTTCAGACAGACTCTTCCCTGGTGGCACCATAGGATAAACATTTTCCTCTGGCTCCACCACAAACTCAATAAGAAATGGACCATCACAATCCATTGCTTTGTATATTGCCGGAACTACTTCATCTCTGCGCCCTACTCTCACAGCAGGGATTTCGTACGCCTCAGCAATCTTGACGAAATCGGGATTCCAGAGCTTGGTATGAGCATAGCGGCGCTCATAAAACAACTCTTGCCATTGCCTCACCATGCCAAGATAGGTGTTATTAATGAGCGCTATCTTCACGTCAATATTCTCCGCTGCTATGGTGCCTAGTTCCTGAATGGTCATTTGAAAACCACCATCGCCAGCAACACACCACACCATCTCGTCAGGACGGCCAACCTTTACCCCCATGGCAGCAGGAAGCTCAAATCCCATCGTGCCCAGACCGCCCGACGAAATAAGGCTATTTGGCTTAATGAAAGTAAAATATTGTGCCGCCCACATCTGGTTCTGCCCCACCCCGGTCACCACCAGCGCATCACCCTGAGTAGCCTCGTAAATTTGACGAATGACATATTGAGGCAGAAGCTCCTCCCCTTCCCTGATTTCTAACGATGGATGTTCACGCTGCCATTCATTCAGCGTGGCGAGCCATTCCGAGTGAGTATTCACGTTGACCTCTTTATTCAGCACACCAAGCACATTTTTGACATCCCCAACGATAGGAACATCCACCCTGACATTTTTCCCTATCTCGGCAGGGTCAATGTCAATATGTATAATACGTGCCTTTGGAGCAAATTCACCTGTGATCGCTGTAGCCCGGTCATCAAACCTCATACCAATGGAGATAATCAAGTCAGCGTTCTGCACCGCCATATTGCCATAAGCCATACCATGCATCCCGATCATGCCAAAACTGAGAACATGGTTTCTGGGGAAAGAACTGATGCCCAGAAGCGTGTTGACCACAGGTATCTGAGCCTTCTCTGTCAGTTCCCTTAGCTCAGCATAAGCCTGAGACATAATTACTCCCCTGCCAGCGATTATGAGCGGTCGTTCGGCACTGTTAATAAGCCTCGCCGCTTTCCTTATTTGAGCTGGATGACCTTGAAATACAGGTTTGTAGCCCGGCAGGTTAACCTTGCCGGGGTAAATAAATTCCGCCTCCTCTTGTTGAACATCTCGCGGTATATCAATGTGAACAGGACCGCACCTGCCTGCTCTAGCGATATAAAAAGCCTCCTTCACCGTCTCCGCTAGTTCCCCGGCGCTGGAAACAAGATAATTATGTTTGGTGACGGGAAGAGTGATGCCGGTGATATCCGTTTCCTGGAAGGCGTCTTTGCCGATAAATGGTCTGGCTACCTGCCCGGTTATGGCTACTATGGGGGAAGAATCCATGTAAGCATTAGCGATGCCAGTGACCAGATTAGCTGCTCCAGGACCTGAAGTAGCCATACACACACCTACTCTATGGGTAGCTCGAGCATAACCATCAGCGGCATGTGCCGCCCCCTGTTCATGGCGAACCAGTATATGCCGAAGTTGGGGATACTGGATGAGGGTGTCGTATATTGGCAGGATGGCACCGCCAAGTATGCCAAAAATAACCTCCACTCCTTCTTTAATTAAGCTTTCACACAAAATCTGAGCACCGGTCTTCTTCATCGGACCTCCTAATCAGCAAATACTGCTCCTGTGCTGGCTGAGGTAACTTTATCAGCATACCTCCTTAGATAGCCAGTCTTTATTTTCGGTTCAAACCGAGGCAATGAGGCTAACCTCGTCTTTATTTCATCCTGGTTTAACTTCACCTCCAATATGTTATGAGGAATATCTATTTTGATAATATCGCCATCTCTTATCACAGCTATCGGTCCTTTCTCAGCCGCTTCGGGGGAGATATGACCAATAGCAGCACCTCGTGTGGCTCCGGAAAAACGCCCATCGGTGATAAGAGCTACCTCTTTATCCATGCCCATGCCACTAAGAAGTGAGGTAGGGGTCAACATCTCACGCATTCCCGGACCTCCTTTTGGTCCTTCGTAACGGATAACAACTACATCCCCGCCTTTGATTTTCTTCCCCATTATCGCTGCTGTTGCTTCTTCCTCACTATTGAAAACCCGCGCTGAACCTTCGTGAACCAGCATCCCGGGGGCTACCGCTGCCCGTTTCACCACTCCACCTCCAGGGGCGAGATTACCAAACAAAAGGCTAACTCCGCCAGTAGCGCCATAGGGCTCAGATAAACTGCGAATCACCTCCCTGTTTTTAACCCTCGCTCCGCTTATCACCCTTCCCAATGGCCTTCCCAGCACGGTATTTGTCTCCAGTTTTAATAAGCTCGATAATTCCTGCATTATTGCTGGAATACCACCAGCTATGTCTAAATCCTCAATGTGATAATCTCCCGCTGGACTTAACTTACATATGTAAGGAATATTTTGGCTGATCTCGTTTATCCAGGATAGAGGGAAGGAAATTCCCGCCTCATGCGCTATTGCGGTTAGGTGAAGCACCGAATTAGTGCTCCCACCCAAAGCCATATCCACAGCAAAGGCATTGTAGACTGCATCCCTGGTAACGATATTTCCAGGTCGAATATCCCTGGCTAGCACTTCCATAACCTGTCGTCCTGCTTCATAGGCTAGCTGAATTCGCCGTGCCTGAGTCGCCGGTATAGTCCCATTGCCAGGCAAAGCCATGCCCAGAGCTTCAGTAAGGCAATTCATAGTATTAGCAGTAAACATACCGGCGCAGCTGCCACAGCCAGGACAGGCAATTTCCTCCAACTCCAGCATCTGTTCCGCAGAGACATCTCCCTTCACTGCCTCGCCAACCGCCAGGAAAACGGAATTGAGGTCCACCGCTTTTTCCTGACCATTCCTAACAAGTCTTCCCGCCAGCATAGGACCCCCGCTGATAAAGATGCAGGGCAAGTTCAGCCTTACCGCTGCCATAAGCATTCCCGGTATCACTTTGTCGCAATTCGGTATGAATACCAGTCCATCGAAGGCGTGAGCCTCCGCTACAATCTCACACGAATCAGCGATAAGCTCTCGGCTTGGCAGACTGTATTTCATGCCTTCATGATTCATAGCAATACCATCACAAACAGCTATAGTGTTGATCTCAAAAGGCACGCCATCTCCCTCACGGATACCTTCCTTCACTGCATTAGCAATGGACTCTAAATGAATATGTCCCGGAACAATATCATTGAAGCTATTAATAACGCCGATAAACGGCTTATCCCAGTCACTTGATGAACAGCCTACAGCGCGTAATAACGCCCTATGTGGCGCCCTCTCAATGCCTTTCTTCACTACGTCACTTTTCATTGCTTATCTGTAATTGCCCTTCTACAGCGAGGTAAATATATGTTACGGAAGATACTATAACACCTAATCCAGTGTCAATCTAAAATGAGACTTTGCTTTGTAGTTAGAAGCAAAGAATGCTCTTCAAGGGAAGTCTGGAAACACAGAGTAATGCTATCAAGATAAGAATTCCAGAATTATCTTGGTTACTTCGTCCGCCTCTTCATGGAACGCGTGACCTGAATTCTCCAGGTAAACAAGTTTAGACCGTGGTATTCCATCAGCCAGGATTTGACCATTTTCAGGTGGGACAAAAACATCTCGCTTTCCCGCTAAAACCAGAGTTTGTGCTTTGACTTGAGGTAGCCTTTCACATGTATCGAATTCCGCTATCGCTTTTGCCTGATTTAGTAAACCCTCGATTTGAGTTGGAGCCTCAAGTATCAAACCAACCGCCATTTCTGCCACTTCAGGGTTAGCTTGGAGGAATTCCTCAGTGCACACGATTGGCAGGAGCTTTCGAGCTGTTTGCTCGTCCCATGAGCCCTTCTCCACCAAATCTTCAATAATATCGACAAGGACTCTTACAACTGTGGCTGGTAGCGGGACTGAGCGGCCTCCTTGATATTCCGAAATGAGAGTAAGCTTACCGACCACCATTTCAGCTAATTCTCTGAGCCGTGGTCTATCAGCCAGCTTTTCCAAGACATTGCCCGTCCTGTTCAAATCAGCCGTATCGATGAGGAGTGAATGTGGTCCGCCACAAAAGGTTGAAGACAGGATAAGCTTTTCAACCCTTTCCGGGTAGTTCAGGACGAGCTCTTGCGCTATCATCCCACCCATAGATGTACCCAGCACATGGGCTTTAGGGACGTTAAGCACATCCATCAAACCAACGGTGTCCTCGGCGAATAGTCTCATTGAAAATTGCTTATCTGACACATCGGTGCGCCCGGCCCCGCGGTTATCAAACGTTATCACTTTGAACTTAGCTGAAAGAGCCGGCAGCATCCGAGGGTCCCAGCAATCGGCGTTCCCCAGGAACCCCATGACCATTACCAGCGGGAAACCATCGCCGTGAACGTCGTAGTAAATATTAATATCGTTTATCTTCGCCTTAGACACTAAAACCTCCGCTAATTTCTGGTGATTGAGTTATAATTTTATGCCGGTATGTCTTATATATACAACCCCTTCTGTCACTGCCGGGAAATCCTTCAGTTCCAAATTTTGTAGTGCGCCCCTTCAGGGTCGTGCAGCACGAGGCTAAAGCCTCGCACTACATTTTTAAACTTTGCTCTGTCATTTTGCATTTTGATTTTTGAGTTTTGCTTTCCCGGGATTGCCACGCCTTCGGCTCGCAATGACGTGTGGGAGGACTTGCGTAGAGCAAAGAATTGAACTAGATCACCCCTCCAGCTTTGGGAATAACCACGCTATTAGCGGCTGAGCGAACTCCTTTTTTAACCTGCTTCCAGTTTTGTTATTTTATCTAATCTCGGGATGTGCCTGCCACCTTCAAACGAAGTGGAAAAATAAGTTTTGACGATTTCCATAGCTTCATCAACTTCAATCTCCTCCCCCCGCAAACATAAGACATTGGCATCGTTATGCAACCGAGCTCGCTTTGCAGTAAAGGTGTCATGGCATAGTGCCGCCCTTATCCCCTTTATCTTGTTAGCCGCTATACACATACCTATCCCTGTGCTGCATATTAAGACACCATGGTCAAATTCACCCGCCGCTACCCCATCCCCCACCTTCTGAGCAAGATCAGGATAATCCACCGACTTCGTGTTATAACAGCCAAAATCATGGTAGCTATAGCCTGATTGCTGCAGAAATTCCATAATTGTCTGCTTCAGCTTAAAGCCACAATGGTCACAGCCCAAAGCAATTCGCATGGTCCTTTACTTCCCGGTATTCCTGTGCTGCTCGGTTGATTTCATCCCCAGGGATAATGCCATGACGCAAGATTACAGCTCCTCCACCAGTGACATCAACCACAGTTGACTCGCTACCACCGGGACATCTGCCCCCATCGATAATAAAGTCGACCTCGTTACCCAGTTGTTGTTTCACCTCGCCTGCGGTTACCACACTGGGCTTGCCACTGATATTGGCGCTGGTGCCAATCAGGGGATTATTGATTGCCTGAATAAGTGCCAGGCAAATAGGGTGAGCTGGAACACGCACCGCTATGTTGGTATTGCCAAGATAACCAGGCAAATGAGCTGCTTTAGGTAGAACCACTGTTAACCCACCAGGCCAGAAGCGCTTCGCTAAAAACAAGGCAATTTCAGGCAATGGCTTGGCGGCCAGAACAACAAGCTGTTCTACATCGCCGATAAGCAAGGGGAGAGGTAAATGTGTGGGACGCTTTTTCATCTCATAGATTCTCTCCACAGCTTTAGAGCGGAAAGCATCAGCTCCCAGACCATAGACCGTATCGGTGGGAAAGGCAATTACCCCACCCCGCTTGAGAATTTGAATTCCTTTGTCTATCTGTTCCTTTGAAGCATCCATTCTTTCTTGACGCCAGTATAGCATGATGATTTACCAAATTTAATTGGGGAACTGGCTGAGGGTCTAGCCCAAGTATCACAT
This sequence comes from Dehalococcoidia bacterium, assembly GCA_034431195.1. Classification (GTDB taxonomy): domain Bacteria; phylum Chloroflexota; class Dehalococcoidia; order GIF9; family AB-539-J10; genus CG2-30-46-19. The sequence continues at coordinate 167,886 of DAOUDP010000001.1, forward strand.
GCACTATTTGGACTGGCGAATGTTTACAAAAGGAGGTGATGCCCATCGGGTAACTGTATATATAATGTAAGGAAAATGAAAATTCAATGAATTTTCATTTTGGAGGTGAAAGTAGCAAGTGGTGAACCGAAGTCTCCACACGATGTTAAATCGCTGAGGTTTGATTGTTGATAGTGCTATAATGTAGTGCGGTAAGGAGGTAGACAATGGAGAGTGAACAAGCCGATTTACTGTCATCCATTACAAATCAACAGCGAATAGAAATACTTCGCAAGAATTGGATGTCCCACGAGGCAAAGTGGCAGATGGCTGTATTTCAGGAGCTTGGCTGGGAGAAGGGAAACAAACTTAACCAAGCCGTCGCCCGAGAGATGGGTAAGGTTCTAATGTACAGGTTAATGAAGGCTCTGGGAATTTCTCAGGTAAAAAACGTGGAAGCGCTTCAAGCCGTATGCTCGGCTGCTATGAGCCTGTATTATCCCCCTCCTACTTTTGTCTACCATTTCGAACGCCTTTCCAACATGTCTTTTCTCGGAGTAATGGAAAAATGTGGCATCTACGAAAACGTTAAAAAGGCAGGTGTATCGGACGTCTACGAGTGCGGTTGTTTCACCATGCGTTCCGGCTGGTATGAGGCTTTGGGCATGGAAGTCGAAGAAGAGCTTGCAAAGTGCCTTAGAAATGGGGACAAGGCCTGTGAAATTGTTATCAGAGTAAACAAATGGAGAAAAGAGGATCCTCCAATACAAATTTAGAAAGGGATATAGAAATGAGAACAGAAATTAAGCTTACCCCCGAGCAGAGAGAGAAAATTCTCAAGGAGAACTGGATTTCTCATGATGCAAGGTGGTTTTTGAAGGTTGCCCAAGAACTTGGGTTTGATGTTGCGAACAGGCTGAATCAAATTGTAATCAGATCCATGGGGAAGACAGAGGCAAAGCGTTTTCTAAGAGAGTCTAGCTTCGGGGAAGTTAGGAAAATTGAAGATTTGCTATATATATTTGAAGAGGGATGCAGGCTTTACTACCCTGAAGAACATGAGTATGAGTTCAAGATAATGGATAAAAACACGATATTAGGCATAGTAACTAGGTGCATTGCCTTTGATGCTGTTAAAAAGGCAGGGGTTACAGATCTTTACCAATGTGGTTGTATGACCCGGCATGGAGCATGGCTGGAAGCTTTTGGCTTGGATGGAGAAGCCTTCATGAGGAAAAGCATGATGCAGGGTGATAACGTCTGTGAGGTTGTTTGCAAAATTAAAGAATGGAGAATATAACCCTACTCATTCTGAGCCTGAAAACGTTACAGTTTATTTTATCAAAAATGAGCGGACCAAGTTCTCTGTCGAGAATTGCCTGGGGAAGGATGGTAGGCTATCATTTTTCCGATTAAATGAAAAAAGGAGGTGATGAAAATGTTGTTTATGTTGACAGAGACATGGCCGACTGAGAGTACAGCCGCGGTTGGGAAAGTAGGCGTGGAGGTTCTTGCAAAAGCCCCGCCACCCTATGTAAAGACACTCGGCATCTATATCGCTACTGGCGGCGAGGGCATGAAAGCCTATAACCTTTATGCGGTGGAAAAGGGGCACGTAGATGAAGGGTACAAGGAACTGCTGAAAATATACGTTCCATTCTTCAGTATCGAAGGATACAAAGTTACAGTAGAACCTTTACTAACGCCGGAAGAAGCACTCCCATTAATAGGACTATAACCCCCGCTTGATAAGCAAAATTTAAGACAAGAGGCCAATAGGCAATACCCATCTGCCATGTTAAGACCACCCATTTTACCGCCAAAGAACACTCCAACGGGGCTGTTTAGTGCTCAGGCTATAGCATAAGGTTGAAATTAATATTAACGCAAACCCAATGTTCTTGGGCCTATGAAGCACCACTGGCACATGGTGAAACGAAGTCTTCACACGAAATCGCTGAGGTTTGCTTGTTGGTGAAGGTATAATTGAGCTAAATACAAGCTAAGCTAGGTGGATTTGGCGAGAGAGTGGTTTGATATGATTCTGCTAGTGGTATAATAACCATACAACTGCGTTTAGTTAAGGAGGCCAGCTATGGGCTTGAAGGTGGAGAAGGCCAAGATAGAGGCTGTGCTCTACACGCAACAACTTAGGATAGAGGGGGAGGTTTATACCCCGAAAGGCATCAGATTCACGGATTTTATGAACGCTGAGCCAAGGTTCCAGACAAGGTACGATTTTATACCAGTTACCAATAGCAAAGTCTACTCCCTGTCGGAAGATAAACTACTCTATGAGACATCCTTCTTAAGCGTAAATAAAAGCTTAATAGTCGTGGCCTCTCCAAAGAACCTGGCAGGCGTATGATACAGCCTGGAGGATAGCGGATAGGGATTAGTAACCCTGCGAAGCTACCTAGGGGTATGATTAGAGGTGATGCTGAAGAGATTACTCGTTCTCTTAGCTCTCGTTGTCGTGGTAGTAGGTTTGCTCATGCCGGGAGATAGCAAGGCATCAACTACTGATGTAGCTAGTAGTGTGAATCAAACCAACTCTGCTATAATTACGCTAACTATGGCGAACTCCACCTTTGCCTGATGGGTAGCCATCTGCAATTAGAAGAAACTTATGGAAAAAGACAGAAGTAACGAAGAGTTACAAAAGACTTTCGATCAAATTGCCAAGCACATCAATTTGACAGAACTCCATTCACTTAAGAGGATGCAAATTATAGCCCTGAAATCACAACAGGCATTGCTTAAGCGTAGCTTACAGGAATTACCTGAGCAAAGGAAAGCTTTCCTCTTTAGCCTTATCTTCGGTTTTGTAGCTGTAATGGGTGCAGGCATCGGCTTGTTTGTTGTAGGCATAACCCTTGATGACCTGAGGATTATAATTGGCAGTGTGGTCGTAGGGCTTGTAGCTTTGGCGGGATTCATCTACCTGCTGGTCACATACAAAGGCGCAAGAACTGAAAAGAAAGTGGTAGCCGATGGGGTAGAAGCAGCTGATGCGTCACTACACGGGTTGGACGATATGATGAGCGAGATGGAAAAGGACTATATGGAAACAAAGCAGGAAACACAAGTACTGTTAGAGAAAGCGAGGCGTCAACTTAAGGGGAAGAAAAGGCTTCCTGAAAAGGAAACATAGGTTTGTATTTAGCACTGTTATTACTTATTCTACAGCCACTTTAACTTGCCTAGTCACCACCTGCACTGATCCTGCTCCAGCTAATTTTGGGGCATTCCAACGTAAGCACCACACAGGAGTATGCCTACCTTGCACTTGAAGACTTAGTGGAGAAGAGCACTAAACATAACCCGCTGATTAGCATATTGGTTGGTAAAGGTAGTATATTATCCAAATGAACCTGGTATATGTGACTTGAACCTTGTTAATCATGATGATAAGCTAGAGTGTATCAACAAAATCCACACCGAAATGAAAAACGAGCAAAGCCACCGCATTCCTACAACAGATGATATTGAAGTCTCCACCTACCTCGGGATTGCCAAGGAACTTCATGGTGAACAGACAACACCTGAACCGAAACCATTACCTCCCAAAGAACGAGAAACCATAGTAGTAATTGACTTTGGCTCTCAATACAGCATGCTCATAGCAAGGCGGATACGCGAATGCCATGTTTATTGTGAACTTGTGCCCTGGGATACCCCGTGGGAGAAAATAGCGCCACTTAATCCTCGCGGTTTCGTCCTATCAGGAGGTCCCGCTAGTGTATATGATCCTGACGTCCCTTTAGCTCTGTCTTACATCTATGATAAGCATCTGCCAGTAATGGGCATTTGTTATGGGATGCAAGTTATCGCCCACCAACTGGGGGGCCAAATATCACCAGGAGAGAAACATGAATATGGTCATGCCATATTGTATTTGAATACTGAAGATTGTCCCCTTTTTGCCAGCCTTCCCCCCTCATTTCCCGTATGGATGAGCCATGGTGACCAAATACTGGATACTCCTCCTGACTTCAAAACTCTAGCCTATACTGATAACTCGCCAATTGCTGTTATGGGTAATGATGAGGGCATCTTTGGACTTCAATTCCATCCTGAAGTAGTCCACACTCCAGCAGGGAAAACGATATTTCAGAATTTCGTATATAAAGTATGTGGCTGCCAAGGCAACTGGACAACAACCAACTTTATAACTGAAAGCATCGAAAAAATTAAAAAGCAAGTGGGGGAAGGAAAGGCCATCTGCGCCCTTTCCGGAGGCGTCGATTCTGCAGTGACCGCCACCCTTGTCCATCAGGCTATCGGCAATAACTTGACCTGCATTTTCATCAACAATGGCTTATTACGTCGGCAGGAACCTGAGAGGGTGCTTGATACCTTCCGGCGCAATCTTAAACTGAATGTGTCTTATGTAGATGGCAGCGAGAGATTTTTGGAGCGGCTCAAGGGGGTGACCAATCCCGAGACAAAGCGACATGTGATAGGCGAAGAATTTATCAAGGTTTTTGAGGAAGAAGCTGCTAAATTAGGGAAGGTCAATTTCCTGGCGCAGGGTACCCTTTATCCTGACGTCATTGAAAGCAGTAGCGCTAGCGAAACAAAAGCTTCAGCTACAATAAAAACCCACCACAATGTTGGTGGCTTGCCAACCAGAATGAAACTCAGCCTGATTGAGCCTCTGCGTTATCTTTTTAAAGATGAAGTGAGGGAAGTAGGATTAGCTCTGGAGTTGCCTGAAGATATGACCTGGCGACAGCCATTTCCCGGACCAGGATTAGCTATTCGTATTGTCGGTGAGGTAACCAAAGAACGCTTAGAAATACTCCGCGCCGCTGACTGGATAGTCATGAATGAGATAAAGAAAGCAAAGCTGTATCGACAATTGTGGCAAAGCTTCGCTGTGCTTACCGGTATCAAAAGCGTGGGCGTCACCGGGGATTATCGAAGCTATGGCTATACTATAGCTATCAGGGCGATAAACAGCAATGATGCCATGACCGCTGAGTGGGCTCATTTGCCCTACGACCTCCTCGCCAAGATATCTGATCGCATTGTTAACGAAGTGCCTAATGTCAATAGAGTGGTTTACGATATTACCAGTAAACCACCGGCAACTATAGAATGGGAATAAATAGTATTATTGCAGTGAACCGAAGCCCTTCGCCTCCTGCCATTCTGACCCTGAGCGAAGTGAAGGGGAAGAATCTCGCTCAGGATAAACTCCATGAAGGGGCAGTGAAACAAACTAAAGGAGGGAAAAGATGGATTATGAATTTGAAGACAAAGACGATGCGTTACGAAATGAAGAAAACGACCTGGAGATGATTCGCGAAGACTTAATCGGGGAATTACAAGCCATAAATCAGTATCAGCAACATATAGAGAGCCTGGAAAATGAGGAAGTCGTGACCATACTGGAACACATCATCGAAGAGGAAAAGGAGCATGTTGCTGAATTACTCAAGGTGATCAGTGTCCTTGATCCTCTTCAGGCTGAAAAATTAAGTAGACAGGTTTGGTTTTAGGCAATGGCACATAAACCTAAATTAAAGGGAGTAAAAAGGACTAGAGGGAAACACAAGAAAAGGAAGTAACTGCTATTGAAAGTAATGGTTGTCGGCGGCGGAGCTAGAGAACACACCCTGGTGTGGAAATTAGCTCAAAGCCCAAGGGTGGATAAGGTTTTTGCCGCCCCAGGCAATGCTGGTACAGCATCCATAGCACAAAACTTAAATATTGCCCCTACCGATATAGAAGAGCTGGGCAAAGCGGCTAAACAGAAAGACATTGATTTGGTCGTCGTCGGTCCTGAAGCACCGCTGGCTTCAGGCATAGTAGATTATCTTGATAGCCTGAATATCCCGGCTTTCGGCCCCACAAAAGCAGCCACTCAAATAGAGTCAAGCAAGGTCTTCGCCCGAAATCTAATGGAAAAACATGGCATCCCCTGCCCCAAAGGAGCTATTTTCTCTTCTCATTATGAAGCCTATGAATATGTCAAACGGCAGAAGATGCCCGTTGTCATTAAGGCAGATGGATTAGCCGCTGGCAAGGGTGCAATTATCGTTGATTCTTTAACGGAGGCGAGGAAAACTCTCAGCGATATCATGGAGGCGAAAATATTTGGCTCTGCAGGCGACAAGGTGCTAATTGACGAATATATCATCGGAAAAGAGGTAAGCTTATTGGCTTTTACCGACGGCAAAACAGTCGTTCCCATGGTTCCTGCCTGTGACTACAAGAAAATCGGAGATAATGACCAGGGACCTAACACCGGGGGGATAGGTGGCTATGGTCCACCGGGATTCTTCTCCGCCGAGCTTGCCGACAGAGCTACCAATGCTATCTTGTTACCAGCGGTAAAGGCAATGGCTGATGAAGGAATACCCTATAAAGGGGTTCTTTACGCCGGGTTAATGCTCACTGATGGAGAGATATCGACCTTAGAATTCAATGCTCGCTTCGGCGACCCAGAAAGTCAGGTCACCCTACCGCTCCTGAAAACTGACCTGGTAGATATATTGATGGCAGTGGTTGAAGGCAATCTTGACCAGCTAACGATACAATGGAGCGACGATGCTTGTGTAGGAGTGGTTATGGCTTCAGGAGGCTATCCTGGAAGCTATAAAACAGGCTTTTCCATAGAAGGATTGGATAAGGCAGAGAAAGATGTGCTTATCTTCCACGCTGGAACCAGGCTGGGCAATGACGGGACAATTTATACCAGCGGCGGGCGAGTACTCACCGTGGTAGGGGTGGGCAAGAATATCGCCGAAGCTCGAAAAAGGGTTTACGCCGAGTTGCCTGATATTTATTTTGAAGGCTGCTATTATCGCAAAGACATTGCCCTCAGGGAGATAGAATAAATGCCATTAGTGGGAGTAGTGCTTGGTAGTAAAACAGACGCTGATATGATACAGCCTGCCATAGATATGCTGGAGGAATTAGGAATTGATTATCAGCTCTCTGTTATTTCAGCTCATAGAAACCCGGAGAAGGTGAGGGAATATGGATTGGAGGCAGAAAAAAGAGGAACTGAGGTCATCATTGCCGCCGCTGGCTATGCTGCACATCTTCCCGGAGTATTAGCTAGTTGGACACCAATTCCCGTGATCGGTGTTCCTCTGCCCACCAGCAAGTTAAAAGGCATAGATGCTTTGCTTTCCGTAATTCAGATGCCCGCTGGCGTTCCTGTGGCTTGTGTGGGCATAAATGCTGCCAAGAACGCCGCCTTGCTCGCTACACAGATTCTGGGAATTAAATATGAAAAGATCAAACAAGCCTATGTTGAGTATAAACAGAGGTTAGCTGGAGAATAATATGATTGAGCGCTACTCAAGACCCCAGATGAAAAAAATATGGTCTGATAAGAGCAAGTTCGACAAGTGGCTTGAGGTAGAAATAGCTGTCTGCGAAGCTTGGGCTAAGCTGGGTGAGATTCCAGAAGAAGCAATTCCTAGAATAAGGAAAGCTAACTACGACCTGGACCACATCGCTCAATTTTTGAAGGTAACTCATCATGACATGACTGCCTTTTTAAATTCAGTAGCGGAAAGCCTTGGTGAAGAATCACGCTTCATCCATCTTGGGCTTACCTCCTCAGACGTTATGGATACCGCTCTAAGCCTCCAATTAAAAGATGCAGCTAATATCCTGTCACAGGATATAGGCAAACTTATCACCGTTTTACAAAACAAAGCCTTAGAACACAAACACACCATGATGATGGGGCGAACCCATGGCGTTCATGCTGAGCCAACCACCTTCGGCTTGAAATTGGCGTTATGGGTTGAAGAGATGAGACGCAATGCTCAAAGATTAGAGGATGCTAAGCGAACCATCTCCGTGGGTAAGATTTCGGGAGCAGTGGGCACATACGCTACCGTATCTCCGGAAGTGGAGAAAATAGCTTGCCAGAAATTAGGGCTCACCCCTGCTCCAATCTCAAGTCAGATAGTCCAGCGCGACCGCCATGCTCAATTTATCGCTACCTTAGCTATAACCGCCAGTTCATTGGAGAAATTCGCCACCGAAATCAGAAGCCTTCAAAGGACCGAAATCCTCGAAGTTGAGGAACCATTTGAAGTGGGACAAACAGGCTCTTCAGCGATGCCCCACAAGAGAAATCCCGAGCTTTGTGAACGTATTTGCGGCCTTGCCAGATTAATGAGAGGATACGTCACCACCTCACTGGAAAACATCGCTTTATGGCACGAGCGTGATATCAGCCATTCCTCAACAGAGCGCATCATCCTGCCCGATTCCTGCCTGGCACTGGATTATATGCTCTCTCTGCTTACCTCGGTGATAAAGGAGCTCAAGGTCTACCCCGAAAATATGCGCCGTAATCTCGAGCTTACTCAAGGATTAATCTTCTCACAACGGGTTCTCCTCGCTTTAATCGGCAAAGGACTAAATCGAGAGGAAGCCTATGAAATGGTGCAGCGAAATGCTATGAAAGCCTGGCAGCAAAAGAAGAGCTTCCTATCTCTTCTCGAAGCAGATAATCGGGTTACAGCCCATCTAACCAGGTCGGAATTAGAATCCCTATTTGACTACAACTATTACTTGAAGCATGTAGATAGCATTTTTGAACGTTTGGAATTAAGCAAAGCAAAAAGCACCTCCCAAACGTAGCGAAGTACTCCCTAGAATGCTCGAGATTGCCAGCTTGTGAGCTTCCACTTTCCATCATTCTCCAGGTTCCTCTGCTTTTCCTTAAATCCCCCTTGCTCATAACGCGTTACCCTGATGCTGAAAACTATAACGCCACGTGGCCTGGTCACCCTTATCAGCTCATCAAAGGATTCTTTTGGTGCCAGACCAATAGTGCCCACAATTAATACAGCATCGAAATGATTATCAGGAAAGCGCAGTTCCTCCCCAAGCACCATCTCCTCGACAAGCTCCTCATCATAAGTCTTCCCCATCGAGCATATTCAGCTCGATCTTGTTCTCTTGACCTTTGCTCATCCCATAGGTGCTCCTTCACTGGAACACCTCAAACTGGATACACTATAGTTGAGGGCCAAACATCACCAGGGCAGCAAATTTGTTTTGCCTCTATGTAGCTGTTTTATTGCGGAAGCCTTCTGGCCACCATTATAAAGTATGCCAGGCCCTCACTTGCCAAGCATCTGATCTACGGCAGCCCGGTTTTCCTCAATCCACTCCCTGGCGACATCCACCGGGTCTCTTTCCGAGCTTACACCCTCGATCTCCTCTATCTCCACGATCAGAGAGCTAACTTCCTCCATGGAGATATACCAGTTTTGTAGAAAGGCATAGACGTCAGGTGCCTTATCTTCAAGCTCACTGTTCACGATGATGCGGGCTTGACTATCCGGATTCCAGCCGCAGGCGATGTAGCCTTCCTCCTCTTTCCAGAGCTCAGCGCTATACTCAGGTTCCTCGACTGCGGTGACGTTCCATACACCGAACATCCAGTGTGGTCCCCACATATAGAACAGAATAGGCTCATGCTGCTGAATGGATTTCTTGATCTGGGCAATCATAGCCCACTCACTTCCTACTGGAGAGACCTCAAACTCATCGTCCAATTCGTAGCCAGCCACTCTCATCTCATTCAATTCCACGCAACGCCATGATGGGTCTCCTTCAATCATGTCACCTTTTTCCGTGCCAGCACCATCGATGGCGAACAAATCGCCGTTACCATGGAGGTCATCTACCGAACAGATACCATATTCCTCACAGACATAACTGGGAACATACCATTTGTTAGTGGTTGGATAGTTTGTGCCAAGGTCCTCCACCGTCCCCTTCTGTTCAACATATTCCGTATAGTATGCCATCTGATTTGGCATCCAGTTCTCCATGTAGATGTCAACATCTCCCCTATCAAGTCCAGCCCAGGCAGCCTCAATGGTAAGCAGCGGCATATCCACCACATAGCCTAAATCCTCCTCTATGATGAGCTTTATTATGTTATCCACTGCCTCAGCACTGGTCCAGGCCCCATCGGCGAGAACAATAGTGGGCTTCCCCTCTTCCTTCACACATGCCCCAGAAAACAACAGGGTAACAATCATTGCCATCGCCAATAACCCGCTTAAACTAGCAATGAGTTTCTGTTTTGTCATAATACCTCCTTTCTTTATACGCTCCTGACGACTACTCCTAATCCACGGTACACCCCCGACTGTCGTATTTTTTGGTACCATCAGGCACCCTGCCATGCGATTCCCCTCTTTTTCCTCCTCTGACCCAGAGTCATAGTAATCCTATCCAGGATTATGGCAATAACGAGGATAGCCAGGCCTGCCTCTGTTCCCCGGCCAACATCTACATGCCCCAGTGCCCGGACAATCTGCTCGCCCAGGCCTCCAGCACCTACCAGGCCAGCAACTACCACCATGGAAAGAGCCAACATTATCGTCTGGTTCACCCCGGCCATAATTGTAGGGCGAGCTAGGGGCAACTGAACTTTCGTCAATAGCTGACGTGCCGTGGAGCCAAAGGCTACAGCGGCTTCCACCACATCGGAGGAAACTTCACGGATACCAAGATTAGTCATCCTTACTGCCGGCGGCACGGCAAAAATTACCGTAGCAATCACGCCAGGTACATTGCCAATGCCGAAGAACATTATTGCTGGAATGAGGTAAACGAAGGATGGTATTGTCTGCATTGCATCCAGAACGGGACGTATCACCGCCCAGACAGTGTCGTAGCGAGCTGCCACAATGCCAAGCGGAATCCCTATCAGCAGCGAGATTGCCACTGCAGTAACAATCAAAGCCAGGGTGGTCATGCTTGCTTCCCAAAGTCCCAATGCTCCCATGAAATACAAGCCAGCACCAACAAATAAAGCTATCCTCCAGCCTGTCACCCTCCACGCAATAAGTACAAAAATAGCGATAACCACAGGCCAGGGAAGCCAGTACAGGAAGTGTTCCAGGTTGGTGAGGATCACTCTGATGACGTCGCTGATGGCGTCAAAAAACACTGCCAGGTTAACCGTAAGCCAATCTACGGCCACGTTGATCCAGTTTCCTAAAGGCAAGCTCAGGAATTCCATTAGTCCTCATCCTCCTTTTCCGATAATGCTCGCAGCAGCGCCCCCCGTGAGATGATGCCCAGCAATTTCCGTTTGGAGTCAGTGACAACTATAGGAATATCACTGTCTGCTGCTAGAGGTACTAAGTCCTCGACTATCCTGCTGGGCTTGGTCACTGGAAAATCAGTGTTTATGATCTGGTTAAGGTCCGTGCTCCCTTGCTGAACCGCGTCCCTGGTATCATTAAGCGAGACAACTCCCTTGAGTTTCCCATCCTCACCGGTGACAAATAGATGGGAAACTTTTTCCCCCTCCATAACTTGAAGGGCTTGCTCTATTCCAACTCCAACTGAAACCACAGCCCTTGGCTCTTCCATAATAGTTTTTGCCCACAGAACCTTAGCCTTGGGGACGTCACGAGCGAACTCAGTGACATAATCATCGACTGGGTTCAGTACTATATCATCCGGGGTGCCTACCTGAACGATCTCTCCATCCTTCATGACAGCAATGCGGTCGCCCAGCTTCAGAGCTTCGTTCAAATCATGGGTAACGAACAAGACAGTCTTGTGAACCACAGAGAGCAGTTTGATGAACTCCTCTTGCATCTGCCGCCGTATTAGAGGGTCCAAGGCACTGAAAGGCTCATCCATAAGCAAGATTTCCGGCTCGACCGCTAGAGCCCGAGCTAAACCAACACGCTGCTGCATTCCCCCGCTTAGCTCATCGATTTCGCTATTTTCCCAGCCTTTTAGGCCAACAAGCTCCAGCATTTTCAGTGCCCGCTCACTTCGCTCGTCACGGCCAACGCCTTGTATCTCCAGCCCGTAGGCAACGTTCTCTAGGACCGATCGATGAGGAAACAACGCGAAATGCTGGAAAACCATGCTCAGTTTCTTGCGTCGTAGCTCTCTAAGCCCAACACCACTGAGTGTGTTTACCTCTTCTCCGTCAACGAAAATCTTCCCATCTGAAGGTTCGACGAGCCCATTAATGCAGCGTATCAGGGTGGACTTGCCACTCCCCGATAGCCCCATGATCACAAAGAGTTCCCCTTCATAGATTTCCAGGGAGACATCCTTCACGGCAATCACATGGCCTGTTTTGGACAGCATGTCCTCTTTGGCCATATCATGGTCCGCCGATTCAATAATCTTATCCGGGTGGGGACCAAAGATTTTCCACAGGTTCAGGCACGCTATTCTAGGACAAGCTTCATTCACAGGCTACACCCTTTGTGCGCTGCCTTTTGCCACCCGTGGCTTGAAATGCGGCGCTATCGGGGAGCTAAGCTGTCTAACAAGATATGGTCAGATGCGATAAGTATGATGAGATGGAAGGCACAAAAGACAACTCAATCTCTCATAGAGTTATTATCTTTGGGATTAAGCCTCCTTTTTTTTAACAATTCAATATTAATAAAATGGTTACAACATGTCAACCGCCCATAACTAATTTGACCCCGAATCCATTTTGTTGTATTTTGAGGTGAAGCTTAACCATGTCTGTTATATTACAAACCAATTTACCCTTTCCTTTAGCTCGGCGTGGCAAAGTGCGGGATGTCTATGATTTAGGAGACAAGCTTCTCATCGTATCCACTGACCGCATCTCTGCCTTCGACTATGTCCTCCCCTGCGGTGTTCCTGAAAAGGGAAGGATTCTCAACCAGCTCTCCGCCTTCTGGTTTAAAAAAACAGGCCATATTATTCCCAATCACCTTATTACAGCAATTGATAGCCTCGATACCATTCAGGATGTTATTCAACAGCTGACAGCTGACAGCTATCAGCTGAAAGCTTTAAACTGCCTCATTGGTCGCTCCATGCTTGTAGCCAAAGCTCACCGTATCCCGGCGGAATGCATTGTTCGAGGCTACCTTTGTGGTTCAGCCTGGGTAGAATATAAACAAAGTGGAAGAGTTGGCAACATTCGATTGCCATCTGGAATTCAGGAAAATGAGGAACTTCCCCAGCCCATCTTCACCCCCACCACCAAAAGCGATGTGGAACATGACCGCCCGTTGACCAGGGAGGATGTAACAGAGCTTGGCATCGAGCACTTAGTAGCAGAAATGGAACGAAAGAGTTTACTCATCTATCGATTTGCTCAGGACTACGCTAAAACCAGGGGCATCATAATCGGCGATACCAAATTTGAATTTGGTCTCATTGATGGTAAGCTATCGCTTATCGACGAGTTATTAACCCCGGACTCAAGCCGTTTCTGGGATGCCAGTCAATACAAAGTCGGGCAATTTCAGCACAGCCTGGATAAACAGCCTGTGCGTGATTGGCTGCTTGCCTCAGGGTGGGATAAGGAATCCCCACCACCCACGCTGCCCCTGGAGGTAATCCAGGCCACCACAGAGCGCTACAATAAAATCTATAACCTGTTTACTAGCCATTAAATATCTCAAAAAGCTTGCCTGATGAGTAAGAAAGAAATAAAATTAAACTAGGTTTGATGTTTTCGGCATAGACCTTTTGTAGGAGGCTGGATATGAAGTTACCGGTAGTTCTAACACCTGGCGAGGCAGGATACATCGTAGCTGAGGTGCCCATTCTGCCCGGTTGTATCTCGCAAGGAAAAACTGTGCAAGAGGCGTTAGCTAATATTAAGGAAGCCGCTGAGTTGTGTTTGGAGAGTGCAGAGGAAGAAGGATGGATACTCAGCAATGAGTACACCATTGAACAAATCGAAGTAGCTGCCTGATGGCAAAACTGCCAGTTATTTCCGGGGACGAATGCGTAAAGGCTTTGGAGCATGTGGGCTATTATGTAGCTCGGACTAAAGGAACCCATGTTAGGTTGAGATGTCCGGAGCGAAAGCCGGTAACCGTTCCCAAGCATAAGGAGTTGGACCCTGGGACTCTGAGAAGCATCATCAGAGTAACAGGGCTCTCAGTAAAAGAATTCCTTGAGCTGCTATAGATGATAAATGATTTTAAATAGCCTATTTGGCTTAAGGTAAATAAAGAGAGTAAAATTTAAAGGCGTCCCTGTAGCTCAATTGGATAGAGCGGCTGCCTTCTAAGCAGCGGGTTGTGGGTTCGAGTCCCGCCAGGGACGCCATGAGGTTTGTGGATTGTAGAATATGGTTCACTGTCGCAATACACATTCTCTGGGATGCCCTAGTAGCAGCGGGGATTTTCTGCAATAATGTTCAGGAGACGGGCGCGATATGAAGCCTCGAAAGTTGTTGTGGTTGAGCCTTTTGATAGTGGCTAGTCTGGTTATGCCTGCCTTCCTGCAATTCTATGTAGTTCCTCCCCAGGTGGCGATGGCCAGCCCCGATACAGTTACTTATTATTTCAACGCTTATGGTGCCGAGGTTTGGGAGTTCAGTCCAGCTTCTATGACCGATGGCAATCTCGGTACCTATGCTTCTACCAACAACGCAGGAGAAGTTCAGCTTAATAATGCAAATAACTGTTCCGGAACAGGTTTAGGGCCAATCAGCAAAGTTGAGCTTCGGGCTTATGGATATGGAGATGGTGGAGATTTTATCTATCTTCGACCGGTTTTCACCGCAGGAGACGGAACTAACCACACGTGGACTCCAGGAACATCGCCTGGCTGGAGTCCTTACTATAATATTACCAGTGATACCAATGCCCCCACTTCATGGAACTGGAGCAATGTTCAGGAACTTGACGTTGATGTGGTGTATGATGGTTTAGCTAAACCAAATCTTTTGTATATTGCTAAAGTTGAGATTCGGGTTACTTATACACCAAATGTTTCGCCCACTGTGGGCACCATCACCATCTCACCAAGTCCTATGACGCCGCAGGAGCAGTGGACAAATATAACCGTCCCCGTGACGGATAACGATACTCTCGCTGATGTGAATGAGGTTCATGTCACTGTGTTCTATGACAGTGCCGGAACCGACCCTTCGGCACCAGGGACGGCCAATGTCCAGACCTGTGCCATACTCACCTGGACCAGGGGAGGTTCTCCCGAGTGGGATATTGACCCGGCAAGCACAACCTGGGCAATCAATGCCGCTGGATGCTCCAATGGCACTGACAGCCTGACCACAGATAACTGGGTGTTCTCCCTCAAGGTAGGCAAGGTAGCCACCCAGTCCCCTGGCAGTGATGATTGGGATATATATGCTAAAGCAACGGACAGCGCCAGCCAAACCGGAGATAATTATCTCCGTGATGTAGAGATGAACTGGTATGGCGAGATAACGGTGGAGACTTCAACCGTCTCCTGGGGAATTGTAAGTCCCGGTTGCAGTAACGAGACATCCCCGGTGGTGAACATTACATACATCTGCAACGGTAACTACACTGAGCAGATAAAGACATCACAGAACTGGACCAGCGCTTCGGGCAACGTAACCCTGAATACAACTGGCAGCCCGGGGGCAGGTGAGTTTTCGCTGAAGGCCGATGATGATGACACCGTTGCGGACGCTGTGCAGGTTCTTAGTGCATCGTATACCACTTTTGACACTGGCACTCAGACCACTGAGGCTGGGAATGCGGAAAACAACAATCACCTCTGGCTCTCACTAGGCAGCTCGGGCATCACATATGACACCTACTCCGGCACACTTTACTTCAGCATTGCACCGTGAACCAAATGGAGATTGCTTCGGCCTCTGTGCTTCGCAATGACATAACAGCACTAAAGTGATATTGCCAAGCGTAGTGCAAGGCAGTATAAGTAGCGTAGGGTATTGTAACCCCATAAGATATTTGATAGATTTATTACATAGTTATTAATGTAGTAATATAGAGAATTAAGTAAGTAGAGGGGAAAGAATAATGAAAGGAAGGAAATTTGTATCAATTGTGGCTACCCTGGGGCTGATGCTTGCACTGGCATTGGTCCCGATGGCACTGCCGGTCACGGCAGCTGAAAACCAGACTGCCACAGGTAACTTCACAGTGGGGAACGCTGTGCCGACGGTTGGGACGCCTACAGTTACTGCTTCGATGACTCCGCAGGCACAAGCATGGGTCAATGTTACCATCACCGATAACAACAAGCTATCTGACCTTTCCACAGTACAGACAGTTTTGTTCTACGATGCTGATGGCACCTATACTGACCCTGGAGCATCCCCGACTCCTGATACCCAGACTCTTGCCATTATGACCTGGTATGCATCGAATGACACTTTTACCATCCAATCTGGTTCTCCTTCCACCTGGTCAATAGATAATTCAACTTCCACACATCCGGCTCTCACTGAATATAGTGGCGACTGGAAATTTAGTTTCCAGCCAGGCAAGGTGGCTACCGAAACCCCTGGTAGTGATAGGTGGTTTGCAAGAGTTAACGCTACTGATTCTGCAAGTGCTACTGGGAGTAACAATAATAGCGCCACTGGTTCCACAATGAATTTCTATGGCGAGATAAATGTGAATACCACCATAGTTGATTTTGGGACTGTAGCCCTTGGGTCGGGCTTTGCTGCAAACAACGAAACTGCGGACGTTAAGAACATCGCTAATGGCAACTATAACGAAACTGCCAAGACCGACGATGGCTCAGGAAATGGCAAGTGGCTCGGTGCTACAGCAAATGTGACCCTCAATACCACCGGTACTCCTGGAGCTGGTGAGTTTTCCCTGGCAATCGATGATAGCACTACTTTAGCCAGTTCGGTAAACATGAGCACGGCTTATCAAGCGATAAACAGTGCTGGAGTTCAGACTGGCGAGGCTGGCTATCCCAGTGGTAACCATGGATTGTGGCTAGCGGTGGGGGCAGAAGGCATCGAACCAACAGAGTATAGTGGAACGATTTATTTCCAGATTGCAAACGGCTAAGGTAAATGGCTAAACTGAGATGGGGGGCAGCTTTAACTGTCCCCCTTATCTTTATTACTCTTTTTCCCTTTTTGCTCACTCCCCTGCCAGTAAAGGCTGGAGGGTTAGCAATGTCGGGCAGCTTTTATCGCCAGAAGTTTGAGCTGCCCCAAGGGGTAAATATAAGCTCCCCGGGCATTTATGTGGTCATATTCAACAATGCCGACGATGCACTCAAAATCAATATGACCACTGAGGCTCCGATGGGAGTGAAGTTAGCGCTCTCTGAGGAAGATTTCGTTCTCAACGCTGGAGAACAGAAAAAGGTGATGGTTGGCGTTAATGTCACTGAGGATGCTGTTCCCGGAGAATATGAGCTTAAGATAAGTGCTGAAGCCCAGAGGGAAGGTGCCGGCATAAAAATCGTTGGCTCTGTTGCTCAGACCGCTACGTTAACCATCATTGGTGAAGCGGCTTCAGTGGAGGTAACCGCGGTCAACCCCAGCGACGAGCCTATGCCTGCAGTGGTCAGGTTATACAAACTGGTAGATAGCGAGAAAACGGACTTTGGCTATTCCGAGACGGGGAGTCTCAAAGTCAAAGTATCGCCGGGAAAATACCTTGCTGAAGCTTATGTTGGTGGGAAAAAGCTGGTTGAGGAGGCCTTCGATATAGCCGCGGACGAGGAGAAGACAATAACCCTCGTTGTGAGAACGGTTTGCTTTGAAGGTTTTGGCATCGTTCCTAATTACCACACCGAGACCGGCAAGCTTGCCTTCGTCCAGTTAGTTTATACCATAAACAACCTTTATCAGACCTTCCCTGAAGCTGAGGTGGTGCTAAAGGTGACACTTGATGGCACTCCGTTAGAGGAGACCACGGTGGCAACGCTTACCCCGCTGAAGAAGGTGAGAGTTACGCAAGAATATCGTTACATCCCAGCGGGGGGCTGGCTGGATGGGACTTATGGCTTTACGCTTCAGTTGAATCTGGAGGGTGAGCCCTATGCTACCACCCTGGAGGAGGAATTGAATGTGAGTGGTGAAGTCGCAGGAGCCAGCCACAGCCGCTATTACATTATTGGCGGAGTAGTGGCAGCAGTAATCATCGGCGGGGCATACTTCTTGATGAGGAGAAGGAAGACTAAAGCTTCATCTGCTTGAAGACCAGGTGAAAAACAATGAAAAAAACAGAAGCTATCGGGCTTGTATTCACTCTTTTTGCCCTTCTTATAGTGCCCCTGGCCTGCACGCATCATATCGTAAGCGCCAATGATTCGGCTGGAGGCAGCTTTACGGTGGATACGACGCCGCCGGCAAATGTTACCGACCTAGCAGTAAGCGGTGCAACCACTAATTCTCTCACCTTAACCTGGACCTCACCAGGGGATGATGGCAACAATGGGACAGCTGCTGAGTATGATATCAGATATGCCACCTCTAACATCGATAACGAAACCTGGGGGTTTGCCACCCAAGTAAGCGATGAGCCGGCACCGGGGCCAGCGGGTTCAAACGAAACATTTGTGGTTGGTGGGCTCACCCCTGCCACCACATATTACTTCGCCCTAAAAACGGGGGATGATGCTGGCAACTGGGCTAATTTGTCCAATATCGCCCATGGAGCCACGCTGAGAAGCGGTGGAGGTGAAGGCATCAACCATCACAAAAGGTATTTCACGGTTGATTTTCTGGGGAAGCTTACCTCTGTGCCCCTGAGTTGGGACAGAAGTCTGGCAGTTTCCTTGTTGGCAACCAGCCTTGATGGCACAGCCAGCCTGAAAATAGATAAGGGGACGAAGGTGCTGGACGCCGCTGGCAAACCCGTGGGTGAGCTAACGATAAGGACAGTAGCTAATCAGCCGCTCTCTCTTTTGCCCAACACTACAATGGTTGGCAATGTCTATGACGTTACCCCTTACAACGTTACCTTTGACAAACCAGCTACGCTAACCCTTGGCTTCTCTCCCTCTGAAGTGCCCGAGGGTGCTTTATCACTGACCATTGTTTATGGCTCAGAAGCAAGCTGGAAGGAGATAGAGGTAGAGTGGACTAGTATTGGTGGATTGGATGCCCTGAGCGCTAAGATAAATCACACGGGCATGTTTGCCATTATTGCCGAGATGTTATCTTTCTCGGAGTTGGAAATAGGGTATATGGGACAAAAAGTTACCTCGGGGAACATCACCAAGGATGGATTTCTGATGGAGTCCCTCGAGTTCACCATTCAAAATGGAAATGGAGAGCTATATTTTAGCCTTCGCGAGGGGACGAGGATGCTGAATCGTGAAGGCAAGCCGCCAGCCATGATTATGATAGACCCCGTTGCACCATCAGAGCTTCCCCCTCCTCCGTCTGATAGCTCCGTTATCCTGATGCCCTTCAGCATTCACCCTGACCTTACCATCGACCCAATAATGAAGGTGACAATCCATTATGACAAGTGGGAGCTGGGCGATGGCATTAACGAAGAGGATTTGGTCCTTGCCTACTATGATGAGGCAAGGGAGAAATGGGTGATGCTGCCCACTGAAGTAGATGTAGAGGCTAACACGGTTACCGCCTGGGTTAGTCACACCAGCATATTCGCCATTCTTAGTAACATAGCTGGTGAATTCCCGTGGTGGTGGATTGTTGGGGGTGTCCTTGGTATCGCCCTGCTGGCATTCCTAATCAGGCACCGAATCAAGTCCCGTCCTGCTGCAAAGCCAGACGCAAGTCAGACACGGCTAACCAAATAGTAAATTATATCGCTGAACATCTCTTGAATGAGCTATCTTTAGTAGCTCAATAATGTTTATAATAAAAGAACTTCGTATCTAAAGAAATGGATTGGGAGAGCATAATCAGCCTCATAATTGCCCTTTTAGTGGTAATTGCCCTTCCTTTAGCCTTTCGCAGAAGAAAGAAGGCAAGCGTCCAGAAAAGAGAGGAGCTTTACCAGCATCTTAAAGAAACGGGGGTGAAGGCTTCGTTGGTGGAAAAAGGCAATGAAAGGGAGAAAATAGGGCTAAGCCGTATCTCGGGGCAGACATCGGAAGGAATTATTGAACTCGAAGATAGAAATATAGATTCCATAAATATCATCAGCGCAGCCAGTCAGTATGGCACAAACTATTTCCTGGATTACCTGGTGAAGAGCTCAAACATAACGGCGAACCGAATACTAAAGAAAACCAAGCTGACGGTAAAGAAAAGCTTATTCCTATGGGGCAAGGTGGTAGCTATGGAGTGGAAGGGAGATAAATCGTTAGCCCAGAGCCTTAATTTCGATTACCGGCTCAAAGATAGACTATTGCAGCGTGATGTCACCGGTCTAAGGGGAAGCATCGGGATCTTCCCTGAGCCAAAACATGGATACACCAGAATAAGAACTGGTCACTCTCTTCCTTCCCCCGAGATATTCGAAGTATTGGATATCATTGCCAGGCACATCAAGTCATGGTGACCTCGATAACAGGATTGTCAGGATAGTCATAAAAGAGATTAGTTGGTAAAATGTGGTACCAGGTGTGAGTTACGGGTAAGGGCGTATATTATTTACAAATTGAATTGGCGATTTGGAAGCGAATAAATGATGGAAATGTACCTGAAGCCAACTCCAGTAATCGATTGTAACGCTCCTCCTGTGAGAGAAAAAGCCCAGAATTTAACCGCAGACAAGGAAAACGATGTGGAGAAGGCGAAGGCACTTTTCTACTTCGTCAGGGACGAGATCAAGTATAACCCCTATGTGCTACACAATCTTGTTGAACATAATAAGGCAAGCGTCACTCTGAGTAGGGAAGAGGGATACTGCGTTCAAAAGGCGATACTCCTTGCTGCACTAGCACGAGGTGTAGCAATCCCAGCCCGCCTTGGATTTGCTGATATACGCAACTATATCGTCCCTCAAAAGTTGCTGGAGCTGATGCATGGGAGTAACCTTTTTATCTATCATGGCTATTGTGAGCTATATATCGGACAAAAATGGGTTAAAGCTACACCGGCGTTCGACCTGCAAATGTGTCAAGAACATCATATCATTCCAGTGGAGTTTGATGGCAAGAACAATGCCACTTTCCACCGCTACAATCAGGAGGGAAAACTACATATTGAGTATGTCTGCGATTATGGTCATTACCCTGACCTTCCATTGGAGGAGATACTTAAAGCTCGCGTGAAGGTTTATGGTCCTGATTATCTAACAATACAGGAAAATTTCGCTAATCTAAACTCTGGCTAATACCCAAAAACAATTTAATAACGCCGATGCCAGTTTTCATCCACCTCGGTGGCTTCAAGCCCAGCATACCACGGAGTCCCATAAGCGTTTGCTAATTCAGTCAGGCTTTCAAGCCTGCTGACCACGGTGGTCTCTAAGAATTTCAATCTTTCCTCACGGGACTTTATTTGAGTGGCTTCCTGCCACAAAGCACGCCCAGCAAGAAAGCCTGAGGCTCCAGCCCGACAGGCTAGCTCAACTTCCTGACAGAAGAGTTCGAAATTAACACCGGCGCTCAAGATAACCCAGGGAACCTGGCTTGCTTCGCTAAGCTGATGGCAAAGATTTAATAGCCTGGCTTTATCCTTCTCATATTCTAAATCGGCTGGAAATTCGGCTTTCAAGACATCAACGGGAAGAGCAGTAATTTGTTTTGCTGTCTCGATTACCAGCTGTGCTTTCACCCCTGCAAAATCCTCAGGGCTAGCTTCCTTATTAGCCACTCGGTAACTTACCGGCTCAACCACAAAAGGTATATCTTCTGCGACACAATCCGTGCCTAGCTTCTGCACCGTATTTAGTTGCTTTGGGGCAACATCGACATCAGGGCGATAGTAAAGCAAAAGCTTAGCTGCTGTGGCTCCCATTTTCCTTATCTTTTTTACATCCCACTCAGGCAACAAATTGGTAACTCTCGCCTCTGCTTCGCCGGAATAGCCACTTCCCTCCAGGCTGACCAACAAACCCGTTGTTTTAGGAATAACACCAGCGGCGATTGCCTGCGCAGCACCATAAATGGGGTCAAGCAGGATAGCGGTAGCATGGGGGGCTACAACTCGACACAGGTCTAGTTTGAAATCAACCATCTCTTGATAGCCAGCGCCTTGGGATTGTCCAGTGGAAAGCATCTTCATCAATGAGCCCCTGTGGTCAAGGGCACACATCGCCATTATTCCCCTCTTGTTGGCTAACTGCTGCAATCTTCTTATTTTGCCTATTGATATCTTTCTCATACTCTAGGTAGCTAATACCTTCACTAATTGTAGCAAGCTGCTATCCATTGCCTTCTTTCTGGTATATGTTTCCTCTAAAGGTACAAGGGCTATTTCACCGTTTGATTCCCCAATCATAAAGCCCGACTTGCCCTCAGCTAAAGCATCTACAGCCGCTGCTCCAAGTTTGCTGGCTAAAATCCTATCTCTGGCTGTTGGCGAACCACCCCTCTGTACGTGTCCCAGGACACAAACACGGTAATCCAGCCTCAACCTTTCCCCCACTTCTACAGCAATTGGAAACACCCCCCCTGCCTCATCCCCTTCAGCAACTACCACAATGTTTGACTTTTTCCCCTTCTTGAAATTACGCCTTATACTGAGGCAAAGTTGCTCTATCTTCGTCTCTGTTTCTGGTATCAAAATATCTTCAGCTCCGCCGGCAATCCCTACATCCAGAGCTATGAAGCCTCTATTCCTCCCCATAACCTCCACGAAAAAGAGGCGCTGCAAAGACCCCGCGGTATCCCTGATTTTATCTATTGCCTCCAATGCTGTATTCACCGCGGTATCAAAGCCAATGGCATAATCAGTCCCATAAACATCATTATCTATAGTGGCAGGAATTCCAATTACCTTTATGTCACCTGCTTTAGCTAATGCCACCCCAGCGCGAAAGGTACCGTCACCACCTATAGGAATCAGACCTTCAATCCCCTCCTTATGTAGGAATTGGATGGCCTTTTTAATCCCCTCCTCGGTCTTCATCTCTTCGCATCGGGCTGACCCCAGGAAAGTCCCTCCCCGCTGGATGGTGTTTGCCACTGACCTGGGAGTTAACCCTATAAAATCCCTTTCCAGCAAGCCACAATATCCACGCTGAATCCCCATTACCTCCAATTCATATCTTGTAGCACAGCGCACTACCGCCCTGATGCAGGCATTCATGCCCGGAGCATCACCACCGCTGGTTAACACACCAATTTTCTTCACGTTCCAGCTCCTTTCACCAGGCAATTATAGCACCTTCTCTAGCCTAATCAGAGCTTGCTAACCTGAACAGTTTAGCTTACCCTCCAATAATGGTATTATTTTTGAAATTAGAATCCAAGGAACAGGAATTCTATGGTTAAGATACTCCACACTGCCGATATTCACCTAGGAGCGAAATTCTCAATCTTGGGTGACAAAGGAATTAAACAGCGTGAGCAGATTAAGAGCACATTCAAGAAAATCACCTCCACTGCTATAGACGAAAGGGTGAACATTGTTTTAATCGCCGGAGATTTATTTGACTCAAACTCCCAGCCTCAAGGAAATATAGATTTAGTGATGGAGCAATTCAACTTGCTCAGGGAAAACAATATCCCTGTATGCCTTATCCCTGGCAACCATGACCCCTTTGATTCCTCTTCGATCTACAGGAAGGTCAATTTTGAACAAATATGCCCTAATGTAAAGGTTTTTACCGAGGCAGAGATAAGCTATAAGGAATATCCCGAGCTTAATTTGACGGTATATGGCAAGCCAAATTTAAGCAACAAATCTTATACCAGCCCGCTGAAAGGGTTAAGACCATCAACGTCAACCAGGTTCCACGTTGCTTTAGCTCATGGCTCGCTTTACATCCCCGGGAAAGTATCAGAGGATGATCATCCCTTCAAACTAGAGGAAATCAGCGCCAGTGGCATGGATTACGTTGCACTAGGACACTGGCATCGACCTTATGTGTGCTCAGATAACCCACCATCCCGATACCCCGGTCCACCAGAGTGGATTCCTGACCAAGAGGAAATAGGCGATGTGCTTATAGTCAACCTCTCCGACACTGCTGGAGCTGAGATTGAGCCCAGAAGATTAGCGGCTCGCGGTTACCATAAAGTAGAGTTAGAAGTGAGTGAAATACAAAGCTTAGCTGCGCTAAAGGAAAAAATTGTTGATGGAGCAAGTCCAAACCTGATAAGAATGGTGATTCTCAAAGGACTCCGAGAGTCAGAACTATTCATAGAGCCTGAAGATTTAAAAAACGAACTAGAACATAAATTTTTCTTCTTGAGAATAACTGACCAATCTCACCCAAAACTAAAGGAGATACCCGAGACAACTTCTCAAGGACAGCTAATCAAGGCAAGGTTCATTAAACTGATGAAGGAGAAAATTCAACTGTCTGAAGGAGAGGAGAAAATTGTCGCCGAAAATGCACTTCAATATGGTCTAGCATTGCTCGATGGGAAGGAAGTTTTATAATGCTGCTTAACAAAGTTGAGCTTCGGAACTTCAAAAGATTCGCCAATTTCCCAGCTCAATTTAGCCCCGGCATAAATGTGGTCAAGGGTCCTCTCAACGAAACAGGAAAGTCTTCTCTGCTTGAAGGCATAATTGTTGCCCTTTTCTACAACCCCAAAAGCACTGCCAGACGGCTCGAGGATTATGCCTCATGGGGTTCAACTAAAAGATTTGAAACTAATCTCGAGTTCGAGGAGAAGGGAAATAGATACTCGCTTAAAAAGGATTTCCAAAAGGGCATTATCAAGCTGGTGAACCAAGATACTGGAGAGGAGCTTGATACCCCTAGAGAAGTATCCCAAAGGATAGAAGAACTGCTGGGAACTGACTCTGATAATCTCTTCCGATGCAGTTCTTGTATTTATCAAGACCAGATTAGCGAAGTTACATCGGGCAGGAAAGAAATAAGCGAAAGCCTGGAGGAAGTGGTAACCGGAGGCGAAGAAAAAATCCTCATCTCCAAGGTAATACAAAAACTGGATGACAAGGTTTACGAGATTAGAAAGGGATTAGATAGGCCAGCAAGGTTTCTCGGTGCATTAGCCAGACTAAAGGGTGAAATCGAGAGTGCTGAACAACGGCTTCGGGAAATTAGCAATGCGGTAGCGGAGGTAGAGGCTAAGAAAATCGAACTTGTGGAGATTAACAAGAACCTCGCTCAAATCAAGCACGAATATGAACGCTCCAAAACCTTATTGGATAAAAATAAATTTAGAATAGAGGTGGAGTTATCAATAGCAAAGCTAGCACAAAAATATAATGAGATAGCACAATCGCTCAGTGAAATAAATATCTTGATGGAAAAATCTAGGCAGGCAAACGATGCTCTCAATTCCATGGAAGGCTTGGGAGGCAAAGCCAAGGTATCTGAAGTAAGAAGCGAGCTAAACGAAGTCCAAATCGAAAAAAGAAATATTGAGGGAGATATAGCAGAGCGAAGGATGGAAATAAACCAAGCTAAGGAGGAGCTTAATAAACGGAAATTCTACAGGCTTCTTGGCTCAAAACAGAGCATCGCTTGCATAGCAATAATATCCATATGCGGCATAATCGGCACGATAGCCAGTTCCCTTTATTTCCTTGCCCTGGTAATTATAGGCATGGCCTCCCTTACTGCAGCTATGCGCGCAAAAGGCATTCTGACTCAGGAGGAAACCAAAGTCTCCGACCTAGAAGACCGAATTCAAAAGATGGAAGTGGCTCTCAAGGAATCAGATGTCAAAGAAAAAAGCTTGTTAACGGAAGTTAAATGCAACACCCTGCAAGAATTCGAAGAGAAGGAGAAAGACTTTTGGCAACGGAAAGAAGAACAACGGAAATATGAAAACCAGCTAAAAGGAAAGTTAGGGACAAGAAACATTGAGGAAATTGAACAGCAAAGAATGGAGACAGCAAGAAACCTAGCGGTGGAACAAGCAAAAATCACCGAGGACATAAAAGCTACCGCCTTAAGCCCAGAAAGATACATTGAGCTAGAAAAAATAGTTGAGAAACTGGAGGCGAGGCTGAAACAGCGTGAGCAGGATAAGAACCGTTGTGAAGTATTTATTGAAATGGCAAGGTTTGATGTAGAAGAGCAAATCAAACTAGAGGAGGAGTTAGATAGTCTTCAACGGGACTTGAGGCTGGAGGAGCGCAGGGTCAAGGTCTACGAATTAGCCGCGGAGTTTTTATCCCGAGCGAAGAGCGATGCTTTCTTAGCAGCAAACGAGGTTTTAGAAAATGAAACCCGAAAATATTTTGCCATCTTTACCAACGGCAAGTATGACCAAGTGAAGATAGGCAACGGAAACTCCGAGTTCCTCGTCTATTCCAAGGAGAAAGGCGATTGGGTTAAACCAGAGGAGCTGAGTGGCGGGGTTATTGATGAGTTCTACCTGGCATATCGGCTTGCCTTAGTAAAATTGATATTTGGCAACAAAAATCCCCCCTTACTATTAGATGACCCTTTCGGCAATTTCGATTCAGTCCGCCTGAACAAAGCATTACTCCTCTTTAAAGACCTAAGCAAGGATTACCAAATTATTATATTCACCCTGAAAGATACATACGACGAAGTAGCGGATAACCTAGTCCAGTTGAGGTAAAGGCTAACTTAAGAGTCAAGATGGAAGTAGGCTCGTCTATTTTACCGCAGTGAACAGATGCTGTTTCTTTAGTATTCTGGTATAAATCATCCAAAGTGCCCTGTCTACCTGAGCGAAGGCAATCAATACCTTTCTAACCCTCAATAACCTCTTTAGTGCTGGGCACTCTGCCAATAATTCGCTCGTCGATGCGGGTGGCTGAATCCAGGGCTTGGGCGAGGGCTTTGAACAGGGCTTCGGCTTTGTGATGGTCGTTTACGCCGATAATTACCCTGGCGTGTAGGTTGACTTTGGCTTCAGCAGCAAAGGAAACCAGAAAGTGGCGGACCAAATCCGAAGATAGCTCGTCTATACTGACATCGGAAAACGAAACCTCAACCACGCTGTAAGCCCTTCCCCCGATATCCACCGCCACCATAGCCCGAGTTTCGTCCATGGGAACGACGGCGTGCGCCATTCGGACAATACCCTCCTTCTGCCCTAATGCCTGGTTAAACGCTTTGCCTAAAGAGATAGCTACATCTTCAACCACATGATGCTGGTCAGCACCTGTGGCTGAGATTTTGAGGTCAAATATCCCATGCCTGGCCAGTTGGGTAAGAAGGTGGTCAAACATCCTTATTCCAGTGGTGACCTCAAATTCTCCAATGCCATCAATATTCAGTTCCACCCTGACATTTGTCTCGGCAGTTTCCCGGGTTACCTTTGCTTTCCTTTCAGCCATTCTTAAACCTCCATTAATATTCTATTTATCAGAATAACGAGGGTGAGATTGCTTCGCTTCGCTCGCAATGACAGCAGGGGGCTCGCAATGACAGCAGGGAGCTCACAATGACGAAGAGGCATGCTGCCACCTTAACATATTTCCTTCAATGCCTTAATTAGGGCATCGTTATCTTCAGGCTTGCCCACACTTATTCGCAGATAATCTTTCAATCGTGGTGTATCAAAATAGCGAATAAAGATGCCTCGCTGCCGCAATTGACGCCAAATTTTCTCAGTATTTCGCTGGAGCATTGCGCAAAGGATAAAGTTAGCTTCTGATGGATAGGGCTTTAGCCATCCCAGCTCTTTTAGTTTAGTGAACAGCCTCTCCCGCTCAGTGGTTATCTTTTGAACATTACCACGAAGGTAGTCTATATCGCCTAAAGAAGCCAATACTGCCACCTCGGCGGCAATGTTAACATTATAGGGCTGCTTGATTTTCATCATGTAGTCAGCAATTTCCACGGGGAAGACCCCATAACCTATCCGAAATCCAGCTAACCCCGCCCATTTGCTGAAGGTGCGCAGGACTATTAAGTTACGGTGAGCAGGCACCAAGCTAGCCATGGTTACCCCGTGGAACTCAAAGTAAGCCTCGTCAATGACCACGATCCTCCCAGTATCAACGAGCTCCATTAGCTCTTGCTCCTCAATGACGTTCCCGGTGGGATTATTAGGAGAAGCGATAAAGATGACCTTCGTTCTCCCATCCAGCGCTCCTTTTATGCCCGTTATGTCCAGAGCAAAATCCTCATCCTTTCTAGGCACATCAATTATCTTGCCGCCACAAATCTCTGCGCTGAAGGGATACATACCAAACGTCGGTGAGCAGTTAACAATTTTGTCACCCGGCTCAATAACAAGCCTCAAGACGAGGTCAATGAGCTCATCGCTGCCACTGCCACAAACGATGTGCTGGCAAGCTATACCGGTATATTCCTCCAGTGCTTCCTTCAATTTCCTTTGCCCCGGGTCGGGGTAGATATGATAATGAGAATAGTCAGCCAGGGCCTGATAAACTCTCGGAGAGCAACCATAGGGATTCTCATTGCCATCGAGTTTTACCACCTTCCCCCGAACCCGCTGCTCCAGAATCTCCACAGGCTCTATCGGAGTGTAGCTCTTCATTGCTACCAGTTCAGGTCTCACCAGCTTGTTTATGTTCATCTATCTTTTGAGATTACTTCGCTTTGCTCGCAATGACACTGCCTGGGCGTGAGCATTAAACCCTTCAGCCTCAGCTATGGTTATCGCTGGTTGAGAAAGTTCCCTGGCGGTGGAATCATCCAGGGAAATGATATTGGTGACTTTGAGGAAATCCTCAACACCGAGGGGCGAACTGAAACGAGCGCTTCCCCCGGTAGGCAATACATGGCTGGGACCGGCAACATAATCGCCAAAAACTACTGATGAATTATCACCAACGAAAATAGAGCCGGCATTGTAGATTCTGGGAATCAAAGAAGAAGCGTCGGAGACCATAAGGGAAAGATGCTCAGGAGCATAAAGGTTGACCAATTCAACAGCCTGATCAATATCATCCACAAGGACAATCATCCCACTATCAAGGACTTCAGCGACAATAAAAGACCGCTTCAGCTTATCCAATTTGAGGGAAATTTCTTCATCAACCTTGTCAGCCAGCTCAGGGAATGTGGTAATCAAAAACACTTTTGCCAGCGGGTCATGCTCAGCCTGAGCGAGAAGCTCAGCAGCACATAGAGATGCATCGGCAGTGCTGTCAGCCACAATCACAATCTCGCTTGGTCCCTGAAGGCCATCAACGCCTACCTCGCCATAAACCACCATTTTGGCCAGCATCACAAAAATGTTGCCCGGACCGCAGATTTTATCCACCTTGGGCACTGACTCCGTGCCAAACGCTAGAGCAGCGATAGCTTGAGCACCACCAATCTTGAAAATTCGATTTACCTGAGCGATGTTAGCCGCTACCAACGTAGCAGCAGGAATAGCTCCAGTAGGTCGGGGAGGCGAAGCCATAATGATCTGCCCAACACCAGCCACCTTAGCAGGAATGGCAGTCATCAACACCGTGGAGGGATAACAGGCAGTCCCACCAGGAGTATAGATCCCCACCTTATTCAGCGGCCGAACTTGTCTTCCCAAACATGGATCAATAGATATAACGCCAGCTTTTGGTAAGCAAGCAAGGTGGAATTCTCTTATCCTCTCAGCAGCTAACTCGAGGGCTGAGATTAACTTCTTGTCCGCGGCATCATAAGCTGCCGAAATCTCCTGCTGGCTCACCTCCAGAGAATCAAGTTGAGCATCCTCTAATTCCTTAGCGTAGCGAAAAAGAGCTTTATCACCCTTACTTCGTACCTTGCCGATAATATTTGCCACTACCTGTTGCTGCTCCAGCGCTACATCCAAGGATTTTAGTGGGTCTTTTCTATCAAGCACTTGCTTTGCTTGGTCAAAACCTTTGATTCTCTTCACGCTAATCCTCCTCGCATCATCTGAATGAGGAAATCTATTTCTTCCTTCCTATCAGGTGAAACAATACTTTCCTTGTTGCCAATGAGGCAAGCAGTGGATTCGCAAAGGGTATCAATAATTTTGAGATTATGCTCCGCCATGGTTCTTCCAGTTTGCGTGTTATCAATAAGCAAATCGGCATCTTCAGGCAGAAAAGCCTCGCTTGTCCCCCAGGTTAGTATTAGTTTGTATGGACTAACGTGGTGGTCACAAAGATACTTATCGCTGATATTGACATACTCCGAGGCTACCCTCAGCATGGATAATTTGCCCTTCTGCAGCAATTGTTTAACCTCTTCTATGGTTGATACTGGCATTTCCTGACTCGTCGCAGCTACGACTTTAACTTTGCCGAAGCCAAGATCCAATAATTCCACCACAGGGCTGGAGGGGAAACGGTAGACATGATCAAGTAGCCAGTCCCTGCCGGTTATCGCAAGGTCGAAATTGCCGTTGGCTACCTGGAGTGGCATATCCTGAGGCCTGATTACCTTAATATCAAGCCAATCTAGGTCAACCGAAGGATGATAATCCAGCGCCTCCACAGAATAATGGCTTAAATTGAGTCCAACTCGCTTTAAAAGCTGTGTCGTGGGTGGTAGCTGATGCCCATCAGGCAAAGCTAGCCTGACTTTCTTCAGCTCGGGGCGGGGAAGTGACTCAATAGAACCTTCCTTTCTGCCTAATTCCTCAAATGACAAAGAAAACTCCTTATTGTCAAGCTTGGAAGCAAAGCAATTCAACACTTCGCCCAAGTCCTTACTATTCAAATTTTTCTGGCTCGCAATTATCATAGCTTTAGTGGGGAGCAATTTCATGAGAGGAAGCAAACCTTTCCTTTCCAACTGTCTCCTATTTCTGGCTCCCAATATCGCGATTTCAGCGTTCTCCGGGGGATAGACCTCAGCATCTCCCCAAACTGGAAAAATCCGAAACCTTCTCATCCTGACACTTAAGGCAAAAGCTTCGGCTAAATTAGGATATTCACTTACTATACGCCAGTTACGTTGCCTGGCTAGAAATTCATCGAGGTTGGATATTCCTGACTTGTAACTGACTGCGGCGTATACATATCCGCCACCATAATTTAGAGCAGATATCTTCACCACTGCGCTGGCTTTATACCGCACAAGAAGTTCTTCAATCCAATCCAGTCCACATATCCCCAAGTCATAATTGCCTATC
This sequence comes from Dehalococcoidia bacterium, assembly GCA_034431195.1. Lineage (GTDB taxonomy): Bacteria > Chloroflexota > Dehalococcoidia > GIF9 > AB-539-J10 > CG2-30-46-19. The sequence goes on from DAOUDP010000001.1 coordinate 198,657, forward strand.
GCCACCTGAATAGGAATATCCTTTTCCCGAAATATCTTGGCAGCGAGGTAAGGGAGGTTTCTTGACTGAAGCCGATATTGCCTTGTTCGTTCCGTATACCCTTTAAAGCCTAAACCTACATCAGCAAGTAAATTCGCCGTGGCTGGAAGCAATCTCCCTTTGGGCAAAGCAAGTTTAATATAGTTTGCCTGGTTTGCCATAGAAATCTAATCTACACCACCTAACATACCAGCAACCTGAGTCAAAGAGCTGACCTCCCGTTTCTCTCCGCTCTTGCGGTCAATAATGACAAAAGAGCCTTCACCAAGAACAGAAACAACCCATCGGTAATCCGCCGCTCTCCCTCCGGCCAAGTCAAGCTCAACTATATGCCCCGTGTTACGAAGCAATTGAGCCAAGCTAAAGCATGCCTCCATCACTCCTGGGGTTCTTCCACCTGCTTTAACTAACACCCCAGACTCACTACGCTCATCTTCCTTCAAGGAGAGCATCTTTATCACCGGCTCAACATAAATGGCAAATCCACAAGCTGGCATGTTCTTGCTGCCCATCAGCGATAGGAGCTCATCATACCTCCCACCACCACCAATTTTTTCGCCCCGGTAGAACAATTGAAGGCAAACTCCAGTGTAATACTCAAAGCCATGTATGGCAGCAATATCAATCCAATAATCACATTTCAAGTCATCCAACAACCTGACAATGTCGGTGAAATCACTAAGATTGGATTTTAGCCCCGCCGAAGCTTGTGATGCTGGAAGTTCAACTTTCTTGAGGAAGTCGCTTAATTTCCCTTTAAAGTTCACCACAGAGGCAAGAAACCTATCCACCTCAAGGTTATTTGATTTTACCTTCCTCCATGCCTGCCAATCACCATCCAAAATACGACCGAGCATTCCAGCTTCGTCTTTGGGGCTAAGTCCAAGTTCCTTAACCAGTGCCTTCGCCAAACCAGCGTGGGACAGCCGCAACTCCACCTCGCCAATACCGAGATTATGTAATAGCTCACGGGCTAACAACATCAGCTCTACATCTGCCATTGGACTAGCACCACCCAAGAACTCGACACCACATTGCCACCGCTCCCTGTTTTCCTTCCCCGTCTGCTCGAAAGCAAAGATGTCAGTGACATAGAAAAGCCTGGCATCCTGCTGCTGGCTTAGATTTTCGATATAAAGTCTGGCTATAGGTATAGTGCCATCCGGTCTGAGCACCACCCTTTCTCCACTCCACCCATCCCAATCAAGAAAGGAATATGCCTTGCCCAATTTGCTAGGAGTGAGTGTTCCTGTAGCGGTAAATAGGTGGAGATATTCCAAGCTTGGTGTCCTTACTTCTCGGTACCCCCACTTAACACAGCAATTGCGGAAGGTATCCTCAATATAGCGAAATCGTCGCATATCATCGGGGAGTAAATCCCTCATGCCTTTACAGCGCTGGCTTTCCATCCCAAAAACCTATATTACCCAGTTTGCCTCATTCTATACTACCCCCTCATCTTGCTTCAATGAGGAAGCATCTCCAGGACTTGCTTTAATTCCTCAGGCAAAGGAGCGCTAAATTCAAGGTATTGATTGGTTGACGGCGAACAGAAACCAAGCCGCTGAGCATGAATGAATTGCCGACCAAGATAAGCTAATTTCACACCGTAAACGGGGTCACCAACCACAGGATAACCAATAGTGGCAAGGTGCACCCTTATTTGGTGTGTCCGCCCTGTTTTGGGCATCACCTCGAGTAGAGTATAATCACCAAAATATCGGTTAACCTGGTAATGTGTTATTGCCTCCCTCCCTCCTTCCACTATCGCCATCCGCTTGCGATTTCTCGGGTCTCGCCCAATAGGCAACTCGATTGTCCCCCGACCAGGAAATACCCTCCCGTTAACCAGAACGAGGTAACTCTTGGTTACTGTTTTACCTTTGAACTGGTTAATCAGAGAAACTCGAGCGGATTCATTTTTAGCAACAACGATGAGCCCTGAAGTATCTTTATCCAGCCTATGGACTATACCTGGTCGCACCAAGCCACCACTCCCTTCCAAACCGGGACAATGCGCCAGAATAGCATTAACTAAAGTATGGTCGGGATGCCATGGAGCTGGGTGAATGGTTAAGCCAGCAGGTTTATCCACCACAATAATCTCGTTGTCTTCATAAATTATATTCAGAGGAATTGATTCAGCTTTCGGGAGAGTAGGCAAGGGAGGAAATTCAATGGTTATTCTGTCTTCTCCAGCCAATTTCCGACTCGCCTTAGCCTGCCGTTGATTAACTAAAATATAGCCTTGCTCAATTAATTTCTGTAAGTAAGCTCGAGAAAATTGAGGAAATGTCTTAGCTAAATAACTATCGAGGCGAATCCCCGATGTGGGAACAGTGAGATGAAGCATTTTAGCCTTTGGAAGTGCGTCCATGGTGATATACCCTGGCAAATAATTCTATACGATAAAGGGAATAAATGAATAAAAGGATGCCAGCCACTATAGCAGCATCCGCGAAATTAAATGCTGGCCAGTGGAAATTGTTCCAGAGCCGAAGATCAACGAAATCAACGACATAGCCGAAACGAAAGCGATCTATCAAATTACCGGTGGCGCCACCAAAAAGCAAACCAAGCGATACATTGCTTAAAGCAGCCTTAGATAATAAGTAATGTCGCACCAACAAAATGATAATTAAGACTGCTATAGTGGTAGCGATAAGAAGGGAAACCTGTCCCGGCAGCAAGCCAAAAATGGAGCCAGTGTTCTCACGATATACTAAATTCAGGAAACTTTCTCCAGAGGGCGGCAATAAGGCTGAATTGCTCCTCACCCATAGCTTAGTCAGTTGGTCGAGGGCGATTATTGAAGCAGCAGCAACCAAAAACAGCTTAAGTTGCCCTTTATCTTGCATCCCTCGTCTGGCGCGCTTTGCAGCTCAAGCACAAGTTTGCTTGAGGCAACGCTTCAAGACGGGCTGGCTCTATGGGCTTGCCACAAGAGTCACATAATCCATAAGTCCCTGCGTCATACTTCTCCAAGACATGGTCTATTTCAGCAAGAGATTTCTTCAACCTCTTCTCCAAATCCAGCCTCTTTTCTAACTCCAAGACCTGGCTTGCCTCCTCCCCTCTTTTGCCAAACGGACCGCCAGCCCTTCTTTCCAATTCTTGTTGGAAACTCTGCATCTGTTCGAGCTCCTGTAACAATCGCTTTCTTTCAGCTTTCAACCGTTTCAAAAGTTCACTAAATTCAGCCACTTTGTCCACCTCAATGTAAGTTGAACTAGATTCTGGTAAAAACGTTTCTTATGTTAGGGTGTAAAGCACCACCAATTTGTTCTACTGTGTCACACCTGATTCTGTTGAGCTCTTTCTGCTTCTCCTCAAATTCAATTTTGGAATAAATCTTCTCAGGATGCAAGTAAACATTGTCTACTTGCCTTATCGCTCTAGGCACCTTAAAGCCTGTAGGCGAATCTATCCAATCTTCAAGCCCTCCTCTTAGCAGGGAATCTAATATCGCCATGGTAAATTCCAATTTTATATCGTGATAAAGTGCCTCTTGGCCTATCCCGCCGGTATTTAATAAGAAGTAATTCATATGAGGAAGCCCCCTCATTATTTCATAAAATTTATTTGTGTGCTCCGCTCTACCACCAGCTATAAATGGGTCATAGAAGAACTCGCTCCTTATCTTCCCCGCCTGAGTTGGGTCACCAGCAGATGACTCCACTGATTGCCCCAAAATCATCAGGGCTGTCGCTTGCTCTAAAGTTAATTGCGATATCGCTGGAATCAACGGCCCTCTGGTGATAAGAATCAGGTTATCCACCCTATCAACATCAATATAAGGGCTGGCATGCATAAAATCTTTCCTGCGTATAACCGCTCTCCCGTTTGATGTTCTTTCAAAATTGTAAAAATCGAAATCTTTATCTTCAGTCACATAAACGTTCTCACAAAGAGTTTCTGGTTTCAACAGACCATAGAATATCTCCACCTGATTTCCAGGATTTACACTCTCGGTTTTCACAAATACTCCCCCCGCTTCGAAACCATGGAAGGAACCATCAGGCATGAGGGTTCCACCATCGTCCTGGATAAGCCAGGATTTTTCGCTATCTTTCCTGGCCAAAATCTTGCATGTGGTGGTTGTTTTCCCATTTGCAGTCAAGGCAACGAGCAATGTCCTTACAGTTCTATAATCCCCATGTGCTGATTGAAGGCAATCCTCCCTACAGCCAGCATGCAGGAAAATTCCGTCACCAAAAGTTTTACGAGCCCAGTCTTCAGAAGCAAAAACACCCTTTTTATACTCACCGATATAATTGCTGTTCCGGACTATCTTGATAATCCTGCCATTGCTAAGCATAGCCAATCTTATAGTGATGTCCTTTTGAGGAAGTGGTTTTGATTTATTGGGTTCAAAAGCCCCATCAGTGAACATTACAATCTCATATGTTGGCTGCTCAACTTCCTCCTTCACGGGAACAAAAAGATTCCCGCCACCATAGGCAACATGAGCAAATCGTTCGGGAACAATCAACCTGACCGTAGTGTTGCTATTTATATTGCCCACAATTCTGTCAATAGAGATTAATTTTTCCTTGCTTAAAGCTTGCTCACATTGAGCTAGTAGTTGTAGCTCTTCTTCACCAAAAGGATGGTCAACGCTGTTTTTGGTAAACATCGCCGCCCTGGAACTGGGCTCACTTTCAGCAACAAAATTACCATAAATTGTCTTCTCTACCTCAGGTTCTTTTTCCACAAGCACCCTTAATTCTTCAGCAGAAGGATTATCTAGTAACCTATTTCCCTCCATTGCCTTCTGCCTAATCCTATCAACAGTTAACGCAAATTGTTCTAACTCAATTTCTGACATTTCTCCCCCAAGAGGAATCCCAAATTCTAAACAAATTCAAAATCTAAATCCTCAATGTTTCGCATAGATATGAGCCCCTAGTATTTTAGTGTTTATACCTCGCGGAATTCACCTTCAACAGGACCTTCCTCTCCACCAGGGCCTTGCTGACCACCGGGACCCTGTTGACCACCGGGAGGTTGTTCACCAGGCTGTCCATAAACTGCACCACCAACCTTCTGCATAGCCTGCGACAGCTCTTGCGTGGCATTACGAACAGCATCCATATCCTTGCCTTGAAGTGCTGAACGAACCGCAGCTATTTTGCCTTCTATTTCCTGTTTTAGCTCTTCAGGTATTTTGTCTCCATGGTCACGAAGCGTTTTCTCAGCAGTATAAGCAAGGTTATCAGCGGCGTTGCGAGCTTCGGTTTCCTCCTTACGTTTAACATCCTCAGCAGCATGCATCTCCGCTTCTCGCTTCATGCTGTCTACCTCTTCCTTGCTAAGCCCGCTGGAGGCGGTGATAGTGATTTTCTGTTCCTTCCCAGTGCCTTTATCCTGAGCACTGACATTAAGGATTCCGTTAGCATCAATATCGAAAGTAACTTCAACTTGAGGCATGCCTCTTGGCGCTGGCAGAATACCGTCGAGCATGAAACGGCCTAAAGTTCGATTATCTGCCGCCATAGGACGTTCTCCTTGGAGAACATGTATCTCCACGCTTGGTTGACTATCAGCAGCAGTGCTGAAAATCTGGCTCTTTGAGGTGGGAATGGTGGTATTACGGGGAATAAGCGTCGTAGCTACTCCTCCCAGAGTCTCTATGCCTAAAGTAAGCGGGGTAACATCGAGGAGGAGAATTTCTCCCACCTCACCTTTGAGCACTCCTGCCTGAATCGCAGCACCTAAAGCCACTGCCTCATCAGGATTGACTCCTTTCACCGGTTCCCGACTAAAAAACTGCCTTAAAGCATCCTGAACCTTAGGCATCCTCGTCTGCCCACCAACTAAAATTACATTGTTAACCTGGCCTGGTTGCAGGCCGGCGTCAGCTACAGCTTGACGACAGGGACCAAGACTTCTCTCTATTAAGTCAGCCGATAGTTGCTCCAGCTTGGCTCGGCTAAGCGTCATGGCAAGATGCTTTGGACCAGAAGCATTAGCGGTAATGAATGGAAGATTTATCTCTGTTTGAACCACCGAGGATAGCTCTTTCTTAGCCTTTTCAGCAGCATCTTTTAACCGCTGTAATGCCATCTTGTCCTGACTTAAGTCAATGCCCTGCTCTTTCTTAAATTCGTCACATATCCAGTCCATAACTCTCTGGTCAATGTCATCCCCCCCAAGGTGGGTATCACCGTTAGTTGACTTGACCTGAAAAGTGCCCTCCCCTATATCAAGCAGGGAGATATCGAAAGTGCCTCCGCCAAGGTCATAAACGGCGATGGTTTCGTCTTTCTTCTTATCCATCCCATAGGCTAGCGATGATGCTGTGGGTTCATTAATAATGCGGAGAACGTTAAACCCAGCTATGGTTCCAGCATCTTTAGTCCCCTGTCTCTGACTATCATTAAAGTAAGCAGGCACAGTAACCACAGCATCAGTGACCTTCTCCCCGAGATAAGCTTCAGCATCAGCTTTCAGTTTTTGCAATATCATCGCTGAAATTTCCTGCGGACTATACTCCTTATCCCCCATAATCACCCGGCAATCGTCATTGGGTGCTTTAGTGATTTTGTATGGTAAACGCTTCATATCCTCCTGGACTGAAGGATCACTAAACTTACGCCCGATAAGACGCTTCACGCTGAAAATAGTGTTATCAGGGTTAACCACTGCCTGGCGCTTAGCTATTTCTCCTACTAAACGTTCCCCCGTCTTGCTTATCGCTACCACCGAAGGAATTAGATTTCCACCTTCAGCACTGGGGATAATCTTGGGCTCCCCTCCTTCCATAACCGCCACTACACTCAGCGTGGTCCCTAAATCAATCCCTACTGCCTTTGCCATCGTTTTTCTCCTCTGTTTCTTCTTTCCCCTTGCCCACCACTACCAAACTGGGGCGAATCACTCTATCTTTCAACCTATAACCTTTCTGAATTTCCTCTAATATCACCCCTTCCTCCCCTGCTCGGCCCATCACTGCCTCATGTAAATGTGGATCAAACCTTTCACCTTTAGCCTTGATTTCGGTTACTCCCGCCTTTTCCAGCGCTGCCTTAAGGCTATTATATATAATTTTAATGCCCTCAATCCAATTCATTTCACAGAGTTCAGAAGGTAATGAATCAAAAGCTCTTTCAAAATCATCTATAATAGGCAATAAACTCAAGATAAGCGTGCTATTACCAAAATCTACAATCTCTTGTTTTTCCTGCTCGGCATGCTTTCTGTAGTTAGCAAGATCAGCTTGAGCTCTTTGCCAATTCGCTAAGTATTTCTCCGCTTCTTTTTCTTGCTCCGCTAAAGCTTGCTGTAGAGCCTCAATATCCTCTGCCTTTACCTCCTCAACACCAGCTTCAGTTGTTTCGTCATTAGTTAATCCTTCTTCAGACAAAGTTTAGAACCCCCCTAGATGTATTCAGCTACCGATTCGCTCAACAATGTAGAAACAGAATTCACTGAGGAAATAGCTCGGGAATAATCCATCCGCTTCGGACCAAGCACGCCAATAATGCCACTTGCTTTACCAGAAACTCCATATTGCCCAACTACCAGACTAAAATCCTGTAGTGCCTCCTCCCTATTCTCTTCACCTATGATTACCTCTGCCTTTTCCATGCTAACTCGCTGTCCAAGCACGCTTGCTAGCCAACTCTCCGTCTCTAACAGCTCTAATATAGTGATTATCCTGGGACTTTGATGGAATTCAGGCTGGTTTAATAGCAGACGTAATCCTTCAATGTAAGGCCTACCATATTCCTGCCTATTCTCTACTTCCATTATATCCACTACCGCCTGAGCCACTATCTTTTCCTCAGGGGAAAGCTTTGGCTCACTAGCTGCAATTTCACTGCCTGTCGTCCCCACATAAATAGCATTAAACTTGTTGGACAAGGTGGTTAACTCATCCTGAGAAATTACTTCATCAAAAGATAAGATTCGTTGTTTGACTCCCACTCCATATAGAACTAAGATTAGCAAGGCTACGAAATCCTGCAAGCTCACTAAGTCAAGGTGTTTAAGCCGACTTTCCGGTGCCCTTGGCGATGTTATTATTGCCAGATTATGAACAAATCTGGCCAGAAAGAACACCGCTAACCTTAGTTGCTGCTCAATCTTATCTTTTGCTTCCCGAAATAGTTGATAGAAAAAGTATTGCTCATTCTCGCCGAGGTCAAGTGCATTTCCCAGCAGTTCTACATAGTAACGATAAGCTTTATCAGTAGGAACGCTACCTGCAGAATGGTGAGGATGGGTAATATATCCCTCGCTCTCTAAATAGGCCACATCATTGCGAATGGTGGCTGGACTTACCTCCAGAGTGTAATCCTCAGCGATGCTCCCCGAGGCAACAGGCACCGCCCTGGAAATATACTCACCAACTATTATCTTCAAAATAGTTTCTCTTCTTTCTTCCAGTGAGGTCATTTAGCACTTCCCCTATGAGATTGCTAATCTGTTTGAATGTATCACTTCTAGCTTCAACTGTCAACCAGGTTCGGCTTAAATTGACTAGTGCAAAGGGAAGGTAGTATGATAACACCGAGCATGGCTATCAAAACAACTTCTTTTATTGCCCGGCATGATGCTGAGGTAGCTCAGATTATGGAGCAGGAGAAGAAGAGACAAGCAAGCACCATAGATCTTATTGCCTCCGAAAATCACGCTGACCGTGCAGTGCTTGAAGCTCAGGGGTGCCTGATGACTGACAAGTATGCTGAAGGCTATCCAGGGCGTCGTTATTATGGTGGTTGCACTTATATAGATGCCGTGGAGACATTAGCCATTGAAAGAGCGAAGAAATTATTTAATGCCGCGCATGCCAATGTGCAGCCTCACAGCGGCGTTCAAGCTAACATGGCAGTTTACGCAGCTTTACTTCAGCCCGGTGACACCGTGATGGGCATGAGACTCGACCAGGGTGGACATCTTTCTCACGGTGCAAAGGGCAGTTTCTCAGGGAAATTATATAACTTTGTCTCTTACGGCGTGAACCGTGAAACCGAAATGCTTGATTACGATGAGCTAGAAAAACTCGCCGCGGAACACAAGCCTGAACTGATTATCGCTGGAGCTAGTGCTTATCCCCGAACCATTGACTTTGAACGCTTCCGCTACATTGCTGACAAAGTGGGTGCCAAATTACTGGTTGATATGGCCCACACAGCGGGCATAATTGCTGCCAGACTTCACCCTGCCCCCATTCCTCATGCTGACGTGGTCACCGCGACCACTCAAAAGACGCTGCGTGGCCCACGAGGTGGCTTTATTCTGTGTAAGCAGGAGCTAGCCTCAGTCATTGATGACGCTGTTTACCCAGGAATTCAGGGAGGCCCTTTAATGCATGCCATTGCAGCAAAGGCAGTTTGCTTTTTCGAAGCCATGCAACCCGACTTCATCACTTATCAACAGTCAATTCTCACAAACTGTAAAACATTGGCTTCCGAGCTTCAGAGGTATGGATTCCGTATCGTTTCTGGAGGCACTGATACCCATCTCGCTCTCGTAGACCTTACCTCCAAAGGAATAACAGGAAAGGATGCCGAAAGCGTACTGGAATCGGCTAACATTGTGGTAAACCGAAATACCATTCCCTTCGACCCCAAGCCACCTCGAATTGCCAGTGGCATTAGAGTAGGCTCACCGGCAGTGACCACCAGAGGCTTTAGCACTGAAGAGATGAAACGTATCGCCTTCTGGATCTCAGATGTGCTTTCCCATCCCGACGATGAACACACTATAAACAAAACCCGCCAGGAAGTTGTGGAAATGTGCCAACATTTCCCCATACCAGCAATGCAATAGTGAGGCAGCAATGGACGAATTAAAGGTATTTAGTGGCAATGCCCATCCCTCCCTAGCACAATCAATTTGCGATTATCTTCAAATCCCTCTAGGCAGGGCCGATACTTTTGAATTTTCTAATGAAAATATCTTTGTTCGAATCTTGGAAAATGTCCGTGAGCGGGATGTGTTTATTGTCCAGCCTATTTGCTCACCAGTCAATAAGAGCCTGGTCGAGTTATTAATCATGCTCGATGCTTTCCGAAGAGCTTCAGCAGGGCGAATCACCGCTGTCGTGCCCTACTATGGCTATGGACGCACCGATAAGAAAGACCAGCCAAGAGTGCCTATCACTGCCCGTTTAATCGCTGACTTGATTGCCACCGCAGGAGCCAACAGGTTACTCACCGTCGATTTGCATGCCCCTCAGATTCAAGGCTTCTTTACCATACCTGTGGATGAGCTAGCTACCCTGTCAATCCTTCATCAATACTTTCAGAGGAAAAACCTAGATAACGTCACCGTAGTAGCCACTGACATTGGCATCTCTAAGCGAGCTCGAGATTTCGCTGCCAAGCTTAACGCACCTCTGGCCATTATGGAAAAAAGACGCGTGGGAAATGCCGATGTCACTGAAATCCTCAACATTATCGGTGATGTCCAGGGAAGGTGTGCCCTGACTGTCGATGATGAAATTGATACCGCCGGCTCCTTAATCGATACCGTAAACACACTTTTAGAGCATGACGCTACCGAAGTTTATGCCTGTTGTACTCACCCTGTTTTCTCAGGTCCAGCTATTCAGCAAATAGCATCCAGCCCCGTGAAAGAGGTGGTAGTCACCGATACCATACCAGTTACCGGGAATAAAAAACTCGACAAGATTACCGTCCTGCCTATAGCCTCGCTTCTTGGGGAGGCTATCCAGCGTATCCACACCGGCTCATCTGTGGGAGCTATGTTTGAGTAAAAGTTTGCTGAAGCCAAAGAGGGAATCTAAACACAGAATGCTAAGCAATATCGAAGTCCAGAGGATGAGGGTTTTGAATTTAGAGCATTGAGATTTGGAATTTGTTTAGAGCCTAGAAATTAGAATCTGGGATTTATAGACGATGTTGGGCTGGTTTACCAAATTAATCGATTCTAACGAAAAAGAGCTGAAGCGACTTCAACCTTTGGTATCCCATATAAACTCGCTTGAGCCCGATTTTGAAAAACTCACCGACGGTGAGCTTCGCGACAAAACAGATGAGTTCAGGACCAGACTAAAGGATGACGAGGATTTAGATGACCTCTCATCTGAAGCTTATGCTGCAGTGAGAGAGGCTGCCAAACGAACGATAAAGCAAAGACATTTCGATGTTCAATTAATGGGTGGAGTTGTCCTTCACCAAGGCAAAATAGCTGAAATGGCAACTGGAGAGGGAAAAACGCTGGTGGCTACATTGCCGCTTTACCTCAACGCCCTTACCGGGGAAGGATGTCACTTAGTAACCGTCAACGATTATCTCGCGAAGCGTGATTGTAACTGGATGGGGCCTATCTACCATGCCCTCGGAGTAAGCGTGGCATGCATCAATGCCATGCAATCTCCAGACCAACCTTCACCTTCTTTCCTTTATGACCCCGATTTTGACTCCGGAGACCCGAAATGGAGGCAGCTTCGCCCCATCACCCGCCGCGAGGCTTATGAAGCAGATATAACCTATGGCACAAATAACGAGTTTGGCTTTGATTACCTCAGAGACAATATGGTCCTGGACTTATCCCAGTGCGTCCAGCGGGAGCTTAACTATGCCATCGTAGATGAAGTTGACAGCATCCTCATCGACGAAGCCCGCACACCACTGATTATAAGCGGAGCTGCTGAAGAAGCCACCCAGAAATACTACACCTTCGCTCGGCTCGTTTCTCGCCTCAAAAAAGATGACGATTACACCGTTGACGAAAAGACACGAACATGCTCACTCACGGAAATCGGCATCGGCAAGATGGAGAAGATGCTCAAGAGCGCCGGATTGCTTAAGGCTCCCAGCTTTTACGACCCCTCCAACTACTCACTCACCCGATATCTGGAGAATGCCCTCAAGGCTCATGCTCTGTTCAGAAGGGACAAAGACTACATGGTTAAGGATGGGCAAGTTATCATCGTTGATGAATTTACCGGAAGGTTGATGTTTGGCAGAAGGTATTCTGAGGGCTTACACCAGGCTATCGAAGCCAGGGAAGGTGTAAAGGTACAGCGGGAAAGCATCACTTTAGCCACCATCACCTTCCAGAACTATTTCCGCCTGTACCAGAAATTAGCGGGGATGACTGGCACCGCCGCCACCGAGGCTGAAGAGTTTCACAAGATTTATAAATTGGAGGTGGTGGTTATACCCACCAACAAACCCCTGGTCCGCACTGAACATACTGACCAGGTTTACAAAGATGAGAAGGCCAAGTTTGAAGCTGTCGCCAGAGAAATTGAGCATTGGCATAAGCAAAAAAGACCGGTGCTCATTGGCACAACCTCCATTGAGAAATCGGAGACGTTAAGCAACTTATTAACCAGGAAAGGCGTACCTCACCAGGTGCTGAATGCCAAGCATCATGAGAAGGAGGCAGCCATTGTTGCTCAGGCTGGTTGTTTAGAAGCAGTAACTGTAGCTACAAATATGGCTGGACGCGGTGTGGACATCATTCTTGGAGGCAATCCTGAAAAACGTGATAGCAAGGGATGGCTTGAGGAGCATAACAAGGTGGTTGAACTTGGCGGCCTCCATATTGTAGGCACTGAGCATCATGAAGCCAGACGCATTGATAACCAGCTCCGCGGCAGAGCAGGGAGACAGGGAGACCACGGCAGTTCCCGCTTCTTTGCCTCTTTAGAGGACGAAGTTGTCCACCGCTTCGGCGGCGACCGCATCGGAGGACTTATGCAATGGGCTGGCCTGGGAGAGGATAAGCCTCTCGAGCATCCTATGGTCAGCAAGGCGATGACAAATGCCCAAGTGCAGAGCGAGGGATATAACTTCGATATTCGCAAACACCTTGTTGAGTATGATGATGTAGTCAATCAGCATCGCGAGGTAATTTATGACGAAAGGAAGAAAATACTGAGCGGTGCCGACCTTAAGGCAAATATAATGTCTATGATTACAGATGAAATTCAAACCGTGGTGGACGCTCATATCAACCACAATTTAAGTGAGCCCGATTTATCAGGATTGCGTGAAGACATTTCCGCCATTTTCCCCTCACCACCTGACATTGCCAGCCTTTCTTCTGTCATTGCAAGCCGAAGCCCTGAGCGAAGCGAAGGGGCAGCGAAGCAACCCGAGTTTGACAGCAAGGAAATTGCCGACAAGCTAACCAATTACGCCATTGATCTTTACGAGCAGAAGGAGCAGGAAATAGGTGCCGAAAACATGCGCCTTATCGAGCGTATGGTAATGCTTCGCGTTATTGACCGCTTATGGATGGAGCATCTTACCACCATGGAGGACATGCGGCAGGGAATAGGCTTGCGAGCTGTGGGACAGCAAAACCCGCTGGTAGTGTACAAAAGGGAAGGAGGCATTCTTTTTGATGGTCTTCTGGCTAGCATCCAGCATGATGTCGTCCGCAGCATCTATCGGGTCAGCCTGGTTAAAAAAGAGCCGCCACTCAAAAAACAGGCTGTAATAGCCGGTAAGAAAGTGGGCCGCAACGACCCCTGCCCCTGCGGGTCAGGCAAGAAATATAAACACTGCTGCGGAAGGTAGGATTAGGTATGGGGAATCATGTACTACTTGTAAGTAGAGAGCATTTTAATAAGTGTCTTAAGTATGGAATATATGGTGCTCCCTCTCACCCACTTGAGAGAATTAATTCGGAAATTATAGCTGGTTCTGAAGCTATTAAAGCAGGAGACTTCATATTCTTCTATGTTAAAAACATTGGAGTATATGGTTTGTGGAGAGCAACAAGTCGTCCGTTCTTTGACGAGACTGATATTTGGGGTGAAAAAGACCAGAAGTATCCTTATAGGATCTGCTTCGCACCCTCAATTAGGTATTTCTCAAAGCCAATTGCCCTTAGTGATGTTTTAGATTTGCGAGATAGGGGAAAGATATGGACATTTGATTTAGGAGCTATCCGCGCAAAGAATCACAATCCGCTAACCACTGATGAAAGCAAAGACTTAATACGCCTTTTCCTAAGGAATAATCCTATTTTTCATTCAGTTGCATCCATACCAGAACCGTACCCAGCAGGTAATATCACACTGCCATTAAGCCTAGAATCAGATAGTAGGGGACGTATAAGATATGAGGGCTTCTTAAATGCTTGGTTTATGAGGAGTTTTGTTGATGGTAGATTCAAGGAAATCATTGGCGAATATAGAGATTTTCTAAACTTTGTCCCTACCTCTTTTAATAAAGTAATGGATATTTTTCTTACGCATGTCACCTCAGTTGACGGTGTTGATATCCTTCATAAATTTACTTGCATCGAGCTAAAAACAGGAATATGCACTGAAGAAGATTTGAATCAGATCATTAAATACGAAAATTGGCTCGTAAGGAAGCTAGCTAATGGTGATAGTGAAATGGTCCAAAGCGTCCTCGTTGCATTCGATTTTCAAGACAAAGTATTGGAATATGTGCAGAAGAGAAGAACGATAGAGGAAAAGACAGTCAGGTTGCTAAAATATCGAGTGACTAAAGAACAAAACGATATTATATTAACTGAAATTGAATTCGGATAGGAGGTTTGACGCAATGTCGGATGAAGCTATCACCGGAGTTTACAACTCTGACATTTCTGATGACGCTATTCATGAGCTTGCTCCGTCTATCCTTTTGAGCGAACAGAGTTCAGAGTTCACGCTTAACCAGGGTAAATATGCCTATCGGGTTAAAGGGGGGAAGGATGGACACCTATACTATAAAAAGAGGGCTAACGACAGTTGGATCCTTATTGCAAACTGGTGCCTTTATGGTCTTTATATTGTAATCCGTTATAGGAAACCATTATGGCTAAGGCCAATGTATCGGAGCTTGTTTAGCAAAATGAATTTTGTTTCTATCACCTTCAGCGACCATAGTATTGAAGCGATGGGCACAGATGGACAAATTTTAAGAGGTAGACGGCTCCGCCTCAGTCCTCCTTTTGCTTTTGAAGAAGTTATGATGGAGAAGTTTGGTTATTCCCTACAGAAGGCGGAAGTGCTTCGATCGAAATTGGATTTGTGATTTAATTGTTGAAGTGAAACCCTCCAAAGATTTTTGCCAGTATGTTGAGGACGATTATTACGAGTGGCTGAAGGATAACTTCAAGTCCTTCTTCGACCATGGAAATCTAGACCGGGAGCAGCAAGAAATACAAACACTGCTGCGGAAGGGGAACATAATTCCGAGGGGCTAATTATAATGGAAGCTTGCTTAGGCATTACTATGTTGATAAATGCGAAAAGTCTTTCGCTATGCTTGCCACCTTGATTGTTGGGATGGGGAGGAGATTTTAGAGGAGATAAAGGTATGAAAGGTTACAAGGGAAAAAGAATAACTTATGGAGGTGCAATAAAATGGAACGAGATTCAAACTTTCAGATGCTGTCTTGGTTTACAGATCAACATAGAATGGGAAATCTCGATTTAGAGCCTCCGTATCAAAGAAAAAGTATTTGGAATAATGACTACAAAGTTTATTTCATTGATACGATTCTTCGGAACTTCCCTTGTCCAACCATATTTCTAGCAGTTGAGCTTAGTTCAAGTGGACTTACTAAATACCATGTTGTGGATGGTAAGCAAAGACTTTTAACGGTTTTCGAATTTGTAAACGATGAGTTCACTACATCAGAGATATACAGTGACCCTGATTACGCCGACAAGTATTTTTCACAATTGCCAGCCAAGGTAAAGACTCGTTTCTGGGGATACAAGTTTACAATAGAATATCTTAAAACCGAAAGTAGAAAAGACTTAAATGATTCTTTTGACAGGTTGAATAGGAATGTTGCTCGGTTAAATAAACAAGAACTGCGACATGCGCGACACGCTGGAGCATTCATCACCTACGTAACCCAGTTATCAGACGATCCATTTTGGAAAGATATGGGGATATCTACTCCCTCAAGAATAAGAAGAATGCTAGATATTGAATATGTTTCGGAGATATTTTTAGTGGTTATGCACGGAATCAAAGACGGTAGAGACCATTTAGACGAATATTTTGCAGTGTACGATGATGAAATTCCAGACTTAGAAGAAAACAGAAAAAAATATGAAGTATGTAAGGATCTCATTGCAAAGCTAGATGTATACAAAACACGGTATAGCAACCTTGCAGACCTCTATTCTTTATGGTCTGGGATGTCTGAATTATATGACGAGAATGGTGGTAGTTTAGAGATAGCCGTTGAAAGAACAAGAACAAAACTATTACAGTTTGCAGATAGAATCCGAGGTGACGTAGATGAACAACGAGTTCAAGCCTATGCATTGGCAGTGTTGCAGGCGTCTAATAGTATTAAAAGTAGACAGACTCGTGAGAATATATTGAAGGGACTTATTGTTGTAAAAAGAAAATGATAATTCCCAGATCCATTGAAGCTTTCTACGGCAAAGTAGCAGAGTCTTTATATGTTCTTAAGTACAACATTGACCAACCACTTAAGAATATAGCTGATTCATTAAATATCAGGTATGTCCACGCGAGGATAAAGCCAAAAGAGAGCTTGATGGCCAAAATAGAGAAAGAAGGGTGTAAGAATCCAGCCGATGAAATTGAGGATCTAGTCGCTTGTAGATTAATCGTGAATAACATATCTGAGATAGGTTATGTAAAAGAGAAGATAAAACAACTATTCAATATAGAGGATGAAAAATCTAAAAGATCTCGCTCACCAAATGAATTTTTGTACGATGCCATTCATTTAATATTAAGTTTTAAAGACAGTCCCTTTATAAGTAATAAGGACATCTTAGGGAAGAAATTTGAATTGCAAATTAAAACCAGCCTACAAAATGCATTAGATGAAGTAACACGCGGCGAAATTTATAAAACAGATATATTAACCTGGGAAAAAGATAGGACTGCAAGCGAGTTAAGAGCAAATCTTGAATTACTAGATACATTGTTAAAGGATTTCCCGAAGATAGTTGCTATTCAAGAGGAGAGAGAATATGAACTATATCAAAATAGGAACAAGATAATAGCTTTACTTAAAGATGTTTGGAGCGCTGAAAAATTACCTGACGATTTACGGAGGGCAAGCATTGTTATTGAGGAGTACCTGAAACTGGCTGAGGCAAAGGTAGAAGATTTATCTAGTTGGCTAAATCTTGACAGGTACAGAAATGCTGTTAAGGCTGTCTCAATTACTCCGTGTCAAATAATATTGATTATCTTGTTCCTAGAAAAAGGGGCTTTCCTTAACAACGTAAGAAGACAAAATAGATGTTTGCTCATAACCGATGAGATGATAGATATATGTCCCGAACTTAAGGAAATAGACCTATCATATCGCGTGAACATCGATTACTAGGGACTCAGCAAGGGTTAACCAAATACTTATACAAGGTAGCAAAAGATGCTTGATAGAGATGTAGTTGAAGAATTCCTTGATTGTGAACTTGAGGGTATAGAAATTCCTGCGGATATTTCCAAGGAACAGCTTGTAGAAGCTTTTTGTCAGTATGTTGAAGATGATTACTACGAATGGCTGAAGGATAACTTCAAGTCGTTCTTCGACCACTGCAACCCAGATTGGGAGTGGATAAGGGAGAAGCTTAAGAACCAGTGAGAAACACCGCTATCGCCAAAGTATTCAGCGATATAGCAGACCTCCTCGAGCTCAAAGGTGAGAACCAGTTCAAGATTCGTGCTTACCAGAAGGCAGTTCGCGCTATTGAGCACTATCCCAAGGAAATAAGAATTATGATTGACGAAGGGGAGGACTTGAAGAGTATCCCCGGGGTAGGAGACGCAATAGCCAAAAAAACAACCGAACTGGTGAAGACGGGAAAACTGGAATACTACGAGAAACTTAAAGCCGAGTTTCCCGAAGGGATAACTAATCTCCTCGATATACCGGGGATTGGCCCAAAGACAGCTAACAAACTCTGCTCCGAACTGGGGATAACTTCAGCAGATAGCCTGGAGCAAGCGATAAAGGATGGCAGCGTGGCCACGCTGTTTCGTCTTGGTGAAAAGACCGCCAATAATATCCTCCAGCAAGTCGAGGCCTCCCGCCGCAAGGACCAACGCATCTCTATCGGGGAGGCTTTGCCTATCGTCGAAGAAATACTCAGTGCTCTCAACTCTGTCCCCGGGGTGAGAAATCTAACTTACGCTGGAAGTCTGCGCCGCTTCCGAGAAACATTGGGCGACATTGACCTTATGGGCACCGTCGATAACCCCCAGAAAGTTATGGACGCTTTTGTCTCGTTACCTATTGTAGGGCAGGTTTTAGTCCAGGGACCCACTAAATCAAGCGCCATAGTCTCCGGTGGTTTGCAAGTCGACTTAAGACTGGTAGAACACGAGGCTTTTGGGTCACTGCTTCAATATTTCACCGGAAGTAAACAACATAATATTTCTTTAAGGGAAAGAGGGCGAAGGCAAGGATTAAAATTGAGCGAATATGGCATCACCGATATTGCCACAGATAAGCTGGAGAAATTTGCTGATGAAGAGAATTTTTATCACCGACTGGGGATGCAGTATATTCCCCCCGAGCTTAGAGAAGATCAAGGCGAGGTGGAAAAGGCTGAACGGGGAGCCATCCCCAGGCTTGTAGAGGTGTCCGATATAAAGGGAGACCTCCATATGCACACCGATTGGAGTGATGGGCATAGCTCCATCAAGGAAATGGCTCTAGCGGCTAAAAAATTAGGGTATCAGTATATTGCCATCACCGAGCATTCCGGTGGGCGCGGCATCGCCCACGGGCTTGATGTTGAACGGCTAAGGAAACAGATTGAGGAAATCAAAAAGGTCAATGAATACATAGATGGCATTCAAGTGTTCAGTGGCATCGAGGTTGATATCCGAGCAGATGGGACTCTGGATTTACCCCACGAAATTTTGGCAAAGTTGGATGTAGTTATCGCTGCGGTGCATTCAGCGATGAACCAAAGCGAGGGAAAAATGACCCAGAGAGTACTAAGCGCTGTGGAGGACCCCGATGTCGACATTATTGCCCATCCTACCTGTCGTCTTCTGGGCGAGCGTGAACCTATAGCCCTTGACCTGGAAGCGGTTTTTCGCACCGCTGTCAAGAACAACAAAATCATGGAGATAAATGCCATGCCCGACAGACTTGACTTGAATGATATTCATGCCTCCAGGGCTAGAGAACTAGGTGTGAAGCTTGCTATCGAGACCGATGCCCATGCTGTCTCCCACCTTGATTTTATGAGGTTTGGAGTCGGCATGGCGCGGCGAGCCTGGTGTGAGCCTCAACATATAGTAAATACTCTGCCCCTGGCAGACGTGCTCACCTTCCTGAATGTGAGCAGATAATTTATAGCTAACCACACACCTCTTCCTTGGTTCTCCCTCACCTAACCTCTCCCTTCAAGGCAGAGGAACTTTATACAAGGTTACGCCAAGGATTATAATCATCAAGGAGATTAAACAAGAGGCTAGCGAGCCAAATTAGGGGAAAATAGGATTATGCTAACGACAACCCGCTATGAAGAAGTAACCCAGATCAAGATGAGCCTCTTTTCTGAGAGTCATCCTCCTTTATGCGCCTGTGCCTACCTGGTAGATGGTTTGTTAATAGACAGTGGCCCCGATTGCACAGGCAGGGAGCTAGCCGATTTCCTGAAAGACAAAGGGGTAAAGCTCCTGGTCAATACTCACTATCATCATGACCATATCGGGGGTAATGCCACTCTCCAACAGAACTATAGCCTGGAGATACTTGCTCACCCAGCGGCGATAGACAAAATCGAGCAACCGCCCCAACCATATCCCTATCAGGAAGCACTCTGGGGACATGCATTGCCCAGTCAGGCAAAGAAAATCGGTAATGTGGTCAAAACGGCACACTTCCAGTTCGAGGTAATCTACACACCGGGACATAGCAATGACCATATTTGCCTCTTTGAGAGGAATAAAGGATGGCTTTTCTCGGGCGATCTGGCCACCGTCACCCATCCCAGGTTAGCCAGGGCTGAGGAAAATCAATGGAAAACGATAATTTCACTTAAGAAAATCAAAGAATTAATGCCGCGGGTGTTACTTACTGCGCCAGAATACATAATCACTGAACCATCCACCATGCTGGAGAAAACCATCCAGTACCTCGAGGAAACAGGGCAGCGCATTAGAGCCCTGTCTAGCAAAGGTCTATCTCCCGCTGAGATAGCAGAGCAACTCTTTGGTGAAGACATTGCAGCCCAAATTACCGAAGGACAGTTTTCCTCGGAGAATTTTGTGAACTCCTATCTTAAAACGGATTAAAAGGCTATAATTATTCTATGGCGACGGTAAATTCCTCGATAGCGAAGCAACAAATATCTGAACTTGCCACAAGCGATGTCGAGGCAATCAAACATTTAAAACAGGCTATCGCCCAGGGTAAACACTGGTATCTAGCTTTACTCGAAGCCGTCAAGGTATGGGACAGCACTGAAGAGGACTATGACGACAGGCATTACCAATACCTCATCGCTAATGAAGCTTTTGATTGGTTACTCCTTGCTCAAAGACTATGTGAGGAGGTTAGCGAGCTCATTCCACATAAAGAGCTAATTAATCTTCTCTTCTTCGATCAGCAACCGATAGAGCTGACCAAAGACGAGTTCAAGGAACTGATCGGTAATGCTAAATATCTCGCTTATCTCAACTACCTATATGGAGTCTTCATGGAAAGACTCCTCGTTTTGACCATCGCTGAAGAGATCCGGAAAAGAAGGCGAACTGCTGGTTTAATCAACGAAGGAAACACAATTAATGAAGCATTTCAACATCTTTATGGCGAGAGTGAACAGGAATTGGCGCAGCAGTTTAAAAGGGAGAAGCGTTATCCCAGACGCAGATCTATGAATTTAAGTGAGCTCAACGAGTTTACCTATTGGTTATTTAAGAAAAGATTAGTCCGCAACGATAAATCTCGCGTTGCCAGCGATACCAAAAAGGCGTTGCTGGCGTTGTGTCACTATTTAGAACGAAAAGGGGAACGTCTCAAGAACGAAGCTGAGAAATTTCCATCTTCACCCGCTCAAGCTTATCTCTGAGCTCAGTAAGTCTTTGCTTTTCCTTTTCAACGACATGCTGTGGCGCTTTCGCCAAAAAATCATTATCGCGTAGCCTGGCGTCGAGCTGACCTATCCTTGCCTCAGTCACCTCACGTTCCCTGGTCAACCGTTGCTCCTCAACAGATAAGTCAACCAGGCTTGCCCATGGCAAGATTACCTCGGATTCCTTGAGCACCAGCACAACCGCACGCCCCACATCACTCTTCCTTTCCCTTCGAGGAGCAACAGCTAACGGATTAACTCGTGCTAGCGTTTTGATTGCTTCAGCTTGGGAAGAAATTTGGGGCAAGAGTTCATCAGCATAAACCCACGCTTCAATTTGCTTGGCTGCCTCCACCTTATACCGGGCACGAACATTGCGGATGGAACGGATAATTTCTATCACTGAATTCATCGCTCGTTCCGCTTCAGGGTCTATTGCCCTACTGTCAGCAACAGGGTAGGAAGCTGTCATAATGGAATCAGGCATGTGGCTTTCCTCAGGGAAATGCTGCTTTACATTTTGCCACAGCTCCTCAGTAACAAAAGGCATGAAAGGATGTAAAAGACGTAATGAGTTTTCCAATACATTCACCAGAAATGGCAAAGGTGATGCTGCAGGTTCTACAGGACGGAGGCGCAACTTGGCAATCTCGACATACCAATCACAGAACTCGCCCCACATAAAATCATATATTTGCCAGCAGGCTTCCCCAAACTCGAACCTCTCCATAAGCCTGTTGACTTCACCTATTACACGGTTGAGACGGCTGACAATCCAGCGGTCTTCCAATAACTGCGGCTCAACCTTTATTTCTATAGTCTGTCCTGTTAGTGTCGTTGCATCCACACTTTGGAAAATGAATCTGGCAGCGTTCCACAGCTTGTTGACGAAATTGCGGCTGGATTCCACCTTTCCCCTGCCGAGATTTATATCGTTGCCCGGCGTGCTATTGCTGGCAAGGGCAAAGCGCAGAGCATCAACACCATATTCATTGATAGCTTCGGTGGGATTAATAACATTCCCGCGTAGCTTGCTCATCTTTTCGCCATGTTCGTCCCGAATCAAGCCGTGAAGATAAACGGTGCGGAATGGTATTTCACCAGTATCCTCCAGCCCCATCATAATCATCCTTGCCACCCAGAAGAATAGTATGTCATAACCTGTCTCCATCACCGCGCCAGGATAAAAGTAGCGCAGATCCTCGGTATCCTCGGGCCAGCCAAGCGTGGAATGCGTCCATAGAGCTGAGCTAAACCACGTATCAAGAACATCGTTATCTTGAACAATCTGACTTGAACCACAGTATGAGCAGTGAGAAGCAACATCCACGGAAACAGTGAACTCACCACAATCCTGGCAATACCACACCGGAATGCGATGTCCCCACCAGAGTTGTCGGCTAATACACCAATCCTTGATATTTTCCATCCATTCAAAGTATATCTTGGTGAACCGCTCCGGTATTATAATTATGTCACCTTCCCTGACCGTCCTTATAGCCTTTTCTGCTAAAGGCTTGGTGCGAATAAACCATTGCAGGCTAACCCTGGGCTCAACCATTGTTTGACAGCGAATACAATGCCCCACTGAATGCAAATAAGGCTCTATTCTCTCCAACAGGCCTTTTCCCTTCAACTCATCCACCACCATATCCCGACAGGCAAATCTCTCCAGCCCAGCGTAAGGACCGGCATTCTCATTCAGAGTGGCATCGGGGTTCATAATATCCGCCAGCGGCAGATTATGTCTCTGCCCTACTTCGAAGTCTGTGGGGTCATGCGCCGGGGTTATCTTCAACACTCCGGTGCCAAAAGATACATCCACGGCATCATCGGCAATAACGGGAATCTGCTTATCTATGATAGGAAGCACTACTTTCTTACCTACCAAATCTTTGTATCGCGCATCTTCAGGATTCACCGCTACCGCAGTATCACCAAAGAAAGTCTCGGGACGGGTGGTAGCTACAGTGATAAAACCACTTTCGTCTGCTAAAGGATAACGAATGTAATAAAGATGCCCGTTAATCTCCTTGTGTTCCACCTCCAGGTCAGAAAGAGCAGTCTGACACCGGGGACACCAGTTTATAATGCGCTCTCCCCGGTAAATCAGCCCTTTGTTATACAAGTTGACAAAGGCGGTGCGGACTGCCTTGCTCGGCCCCTCATCCAGGGTGAATCGCTCGCGCGTCCAATCACATGAAGCCCCCAGCATCTGATGCTGGAGGTTGATACTCTCCCTGCTGTTATTTGCCCATTCCCAGGCCAGTTGGAGGAATTTTCCCCTGCCTACATCCCTTCTGGTCACCGATTGCTCTGCCAATCGCTGCTCCACCACTACCTGTGTAGCAATGCCAGCATGGTCAGTTCCAGGTAACCATAATGTAGGTTCCCCCTTCATGCGCTGCCACCTGACCATCACATCCTCCAGGGTAGTAGTAAGAGCATGCCCCAGGTGGAGCTCACCGGTAACATTTGGCGGTGGCATGATAATAACGAAAGGCTTCTTCTTGAGGTTTATCTCAGGGGTAAAGTAGCCCTGCTTGAGCCAGAAGTTGTACCAGTTTTTCTCTATTTTACCTGGCTCATAAGCTTTAGGAATTTCAGGCATGTTTAATGATTCTCCCTACTCAAGGCTTTGGAATTTCCAAGTCTTTGCAGATCTTCTTTATCAAAAAGTCATTAATCTCTCGATGGCGAGGGACAGTGGAGGTTCTGTTATTGGCTGGATTATAAAATACACTGTGCTTGCTACCTTCTCGGAATAATTGGCATCCTTGGTTATAAAGGTGCCTCAGCAAATCCCTTCGTTTCATTCAACGGGCTCATATCTCTATGGTGATAGGCTCTTTGGTGACGACGGTATCTGCTTGGCTTTTTGCTGCGAGGTCCCTATTGGCTTCGATAATTAAGTGCAGAGCTTCTTTAAGGTTTTCTCTCACCTCTTTCAAGGTTCTCCCCTGGGTATTTACCCCAGGAAGCTCCTCCACATAACCGATATACCAGTTACCCCTTTTCTCAATAACGCTGGTGAACTCTCGTTGCATCTTCTCAACTCCTTACTCTGTTTTAAGGCGGTAGCGCTTCATTGGCTCAATGACTTCAAAAACCACTTTATCCCCCACTTTTACTGTCGGGTGCTGTCTATACCATCCTGCTAGCTTTGCTTGGATGTAAGTCCCCCCATGTGGGTCACCAATCTGAGTTCCTTCTTTGTCTGAAGTGACATAAGTTTCGATTTCACCCACGTCTGTCTCCAATTTAAAAGGAACCTTATAGCCAGGGAAAAAACTCCGTTCAGACTTTGGGATCACAAAAAGGTGAAATTTTATGAATGAAGGGTTTCGCACAGTAATTTCGATTGTCGGAAGCTTGTCTCCTCTTATCCAACTTTTGGCCTGTTCTAGCGAGCGGAGGCCTCGAGCAATTTCGGCCCTCTGAGGGAGCTTCCCGATAGAGTATTCCCCCTTTTTTTCGTATATTTCATAATCACCCACAATATCGACTAGCGTATACCCCTCACCTTGCCAACCAATTTCCCTCTTTTCCTCTTTTTTGTCTTCGTATAATGGCCCAAATAAATGTGCATGTACATCCAAACCAACGCCTGCTCTAATAAAAGTTTGAAACTCTACAATTTTAATTTGAGAGTGGGCAAGTGCGCCGATAGCTTCGTCTAACTGCTCTGTGCGTTTTTCTATAATGATTGTTACCACTGGTGATTTTGAGAGCAGGTCTGAAAGGAATTTATAGGTTTCGGTTGTCCCAATCGCCTTTTTTAAGCGAAGTCTAACAAACTCATCGCTATCTATCTCCTGGTAGATAGCACTAACTATGTCTTTTTGAGTTGAAGGATTTTTAATCCCGTTAATGAACCTGCTAACTTGCGGAACTATATGTTCATATAATGGATGAGAGGATAGTTCTACTTCAACGATGTGCCAATGAGGTTCGTCTCCAAAAATAATCACATATCCATCAGGTATGGAGCCAATCCCCGATTTCGTTCTTAGCTTATGTTTTATATCAAGGTATATAGATTGCTCGCCGAAGATGTCTTTGGCGTGCTCCTTGACGACTTTCTCAAAGTCATATTCATTTTGAGGTGTCCACGCTTCATACCTCACGCCATCTATCACGACTATTCGCATCGGCTTATCTTTTACCTCGCGTTTTTTTGCTTAAAAGCTTCGCCACTTTGTCCAGAACTTTGTCAGCCACCTCTTTTTTGTGAAGAAGCGGCAGGCTTTCAGCTTTGCCACCCTTGCCAATTATGGTTACTTGATTGCTATCGGTGCCGAACCCACTACCCTCAGCAGTAACGTCATTAGCTACAATAAGGTCAAGGTTTTTTCGTCGCAATTTTCGTGTGGCATTTTCCACCAGATTTTCACTTTCAGCGGCAAAACCTACTCTGATGAAATCTCCTTTAACCTCGCCCAAAATATCTGGCGTGCGTTCCAACTCCAGGGTTAATCCAGCACCTTCTTTCTTAATCTTTTCTTTGGCTTTAGTCTTGGGGCGGTAATCCGCTACCGCTGCTGCCATAACTAAAACATCAGCCCCAGAAATAGCGCTTCTCACCGCCTGAAGCATCTCTTCAGCAGTGCAAACATCAATTACTTCAGCACCAACAGGCCTGGTGAGCAAGGTGGGACCGGTAATCAACGTTACCTTAGCTCCCCGATCACGAGCAGCCTCAGCAAGGGCATAACCCATCTTCCCTGAAGAGCGGTTAGTGATAATACGAACCGGGTCAATAAATTCTTGCGTGCCACCAGCAGTAACCACGATATGCCTATCGGCAAAGCTTCCTCCCCTACCCAGTACTTGAGAAATAACACCTATTATCTCCACAGTATTGGCAAACCGTCCCAGACCCTCCACCCCCGAAAGCAACTTGCCGAACTTTGGTCCTACAAAGATGAAGCCACGCTTCTTTAGCCTGGACACATTCTCCTGTGTAACGGGATTCTCATACATGTTCACATCCATGGCTGGCGCTATTACTACAGGTGCATTGGTTGCTAACACCGTGCAACACAGCACATCATCAGCAATGCCAGTAGCTAACTTAGCAATGACATTAGCTGTGGCTGGAGCGATAGCAACTACATCAGCAGCTCTAGCCAGAGCAATATGGGTAACATTAAGTTCCGAAGAGGCATCAAACATGTCGGTCGCCACAGTCCTTCCGGTAATAGCACGAAAACTGAGCGGAGATACAAACCTGGTAGCCTTTTCAGTCATAACTACATCCACCTTGACCCCTGCCCTGCTGAGCTGGCTAGCAATATCCACTGCCTTATAAGCAGCGATGCTCCCTGTTACTCCCAGGATTACCGTCTTTCCTTCAAGCATGATGCTCCTTTCGCCCCTCCACTTTGTTCATTTCATAGATAAGACGCAGCCCAACTAGCGACAAATCAGGATTTATTACCTTTATCCGTGACGTTGCCTCAGCCAAAAGGTGGGCATATCCCCCCGTAGCTATCACCTTTACCTTACTCCCTAATTCCTGTTCTATACGATTAATCATACCCTCAACAAGCCCTATATATCCAAATATTATACCTGATTGCATCGCAGAAATCGTATTCCGGCCAATAACTTGCGTGGGGCGAACTAACTCCACCCGGGGTAACATGGCAGTGCGGGAAAATAGTGCTTCGGTAGAAATGGTGACTCCCGGTGAAATGGCTCCACCTAGATAATCACCTTCTTCAGAAATAACATCAAAAGTAGTAGCAGTGCCAAAGTCAATAACAACCGCCGGACCCCCATAAAGATGATGAGCAGCAACAGCATTCACCACACGGTCAGGACCGAGTTCTCGGGGGTTATCCACGGAAAGGCGTATCCCCGTTTTAACCCCCGCTTCAACTATTAAAGGGAGAATATTCAGGTATTTCCGGCACATCCCCTGAAAAACGGGGGTCAACGGTGGAACAACGCTGCACGTCGCTCCCCCGGTGATTCTCGAAATAGGCAACTTTTTCTGCTTGAGAAAGGCAACCAACAAAGCACCATATTCATCCGCCTCGCGCTGTATGCTTGTGGCTAATCGCCAAGTAGCCTTAAGCTTCTCACCATCAAATACACCTATGGCGATGCTGCTGTTTCCAATATCAATAGCCAGTAACATAACAGCTAACCTTCTCTCAATGCCTTGATTACCCTGGGCAAAACAGGTAGCAAATCAGTGGCAATTACCCCGGCATCACCCAGCTCCTCGGCGACAATGTCACCCGCTCGAGAATGAAGATACACCCCACAGGCAGCAGCATCGAAAAGAGAAAGCCGTTGCGCCGCTAATCCAGCTATTGCGCCAGCGAGGACATCCCCCGTCCCCGCTGAAGCTAAAGCAGGATTTGCAGCATTATTCACTTTAGCTTCCCCATTTGGAGCAGCCACAACCGTGTTAGCTCCTTTAAGCACAACGGTTTTCCCCCATTCCTTTGCTGAGCGTTGCGTTATTGATAACCTACTTTCCTGAACTTCTTTTGCCGAAATTCCCAACAATCTCGCCATCTCCCCAGGATGCGGCGTAAGGATAGCATCCCGCCTTAACTTTCGCCACCACTGAGGCATTTGAGCCAAGGTATTAACAGCATCGGCATCCAGAATTAGACAGTTGACAGCTGACAGCTGACAGCTATCAGTTAGCAAAGACTTGACGAATTCTACCGTCTCAGGATGCTGTCCCAATCCACAGCCAAGAAGCAATACGTCGTAATTGCTAAGCTCCAATTGTAGCGTAGAGGTTGCCTGTGAACCAATCACCCCCGTCTTAGCTTCAGGCAGTGGGATATAGGTTGTCTCGGTCAATTTAGACGCCAGGATAGGCTGGAGGCTGCTGGCGGTAGCTAGAGTTACTAATCCAGCACCCACTCTGGCGGCACCCATACAGGCAAGATAAGCAGCGCCGATGTAGTTAACCGAGCCAGCAATGACCAATACTTTCCCAAAACTACCTTTATGGGCATTCAAAGGACGCTGGGGCAAAGTTTCCCTTACCCACTGCTCGGTTATCAATTCCACATCTATATCATGAACCAAATCTCGTGGAATTCCAATGTCAGCAATAACGAGCTTGCCCACTTTCTCGGCGCCAGGAAAACTGAATAACCCAATTTTGGGATAACCGAAGGTAACAGTGATGTCAGCGTATGGACAACTCGGCTCTACTTCGCCAGTATCGGAGTTGAGCCCTGAGGGTAAATCAACAGTCACCAGGACAGGCTTTGACTTCGTTCCCTTAACCATAGAGACATTTTGCAATACTTCCTTGAATATCCCTTCAATAGGGCGGATTTTGCCAATGCCAAAAAGGGCGTCAATGATGACATCAGCCGCAGATATGGAAGCACGCAGGTCAGCGAGAGCCCTACCTTCATAAGCGGGGATAATAGGTATCCCGCATTGCATAGCTAGTTTAAGGTTCTTATCATTCTGCGCCCTGGAAGCACAAAGGCAAATATTGACCTTAGCTCCCCAGTCATGGAGATAACGCGCAGCTACCAAGCCGTCGCCACCGTTATTGCCAGGACCAACCAGAACCAACACCCTTTTACCAACAGCGCTATGCAATACTTGCTTAACCTGTGCAGCTACGGCGTTGCCGGCATTTTCCATGAGCATTTCCAATGAAACGCCCAAATTAACAGCTTGATTTTCAATTTGCCTCACTTGGTCAGCAGTGACGATTTTCATTTCTCTTCCTTGGCAAGCTCCTCCAGTTCCTTACTCATCCTTTGCCAGTGAGTGCCCTGCCAATAGATACGGTGGCATACTGGACATTCCATATAGTGCTCCTGGGTCTTGAACACATAAGGCGGAACTAAACTCCGCACTTCCTCCCTACTTTTTGGCATTAGTGGCTGGTTACATTCCAGACAAAGAGAGAAGGGTTTACGATGATAATCTAAATCTAATCTTGTAACCACTTCCTGCAATTGAGCTTTGGGATTATCGTGTTTAATCAATACAGCCTTCAGCCTGCCACTGGTAACCAACCGCCTTACCATGATTTGGGTGTCCTTGGTCAGAATCGTCCTGTCCTCTTTAACCGCAATTTTAATCAGTTTCCCATCATCCCTTTCATCAAAAAACAAGGTATCATAGCCAATAATCCTGAGCCATTTAGCTAATTTACCAACGTTATTATCTGCGATGAACTTCATCAGTTTGGAAGGCAAAAGAGCCCGCTCTAAATCAAGGGATACTTACAACCATTTTCGGCGGCGAGCGTAAACAATCATGCCTACACCGATAAATGCCATAACTAAAAGCAACATGCCTAAGGGTAAAAGATTGCCTGACTCCAGTCCACCTGGTAGGGGGATGTTCATACCGTAAATGCTAGCCACCAATGTAGCTGGTGCTATGATTGCCATGATAATAGTCAAAACGCGCATTATCTCTTGGATGCGATTTGAGGTTAACCAATTGCTAGTCTCAGCAAGCCCGTCAACGACTTCCTTGCTATCCTCAAGTCCATCCCAGATTTTACGGGTATGGTCAGCAATATCACCAAAATAAGCTTCCTGGTCTTCTTTAAAGAAAGGATATTCCTCCTTCTCCAGCGTCTCGATTACCCGTATCTGGGGATGGATAACCCGGCGAAAAGAGATAAGGTCATGCCGAATCACGGAGATCTCTTGAACAGTCTTTGGAACAGCTTTGGCGAAGATAACATTCTCCACATCATCAATGCTCTCGGTAATCTTACCCAGGATGGGGAAGCAATAGTTAACCAACCTATCGAGAACATGGTAGAACAGAAAACCGGAGCTTCGTCCTAAATAGGCGCGTCGCTTCTCTTCATTAATCTGACACTCCCTGAAGAACTTAGCCAGTGGCTTGAGGTCAGCAGAACAATGCACAGTGACAAGATAATTTTCCCCGACAAAAACATCTACCTCGCTCGGTCTCGTTATCTTATTCTCCTTATCAAACACAGGAAAATGGAGTACTACGAATAAATGGTCATCATATTCGTCGATTTTAGGGCGCTGGATACGGCTCAAGACGTCATCCAGGTTAAGGGGATGGAATTTGAAACGCTGCTTTAAAAATTCAACCTCAGCGGCAGAGGGCTTTTCAATATAGAACCAGGTCAACTTACCTTCGCTAATTGATTGTATATTTAGTTCCTTTTCTTTGGTTACCGCCATTGATATCCCCACATATTGCGAAGTCTTGGTTAAATAATAAATCTAACCAGGTGATATTTACAATACCAAGCTCAATAAAAACCAACCTGGTAAGTGAACTCCTTTGCCAGGCTGGAGAACTTCTGTTACCTGCATCACAAACTATTAATCGACATCAATATACATGCGCAAGAGTGCCTGACACATTGCCCCCCCGGTGCCATCCCAGCGGAGGGTGGTGGTCATTCCCCCACCAAGACCATGGTCAAGAACGATGTTCAAAGCCTTCATGTTATCCAAGGGATAAATATGCACATCACCCTTGCTCCACTCCTTGAAATGCTCCTGCAGTGCCTCGGGGGTCACCTTCTTCCTTATCAGTTCATAAACCCTTTCGTCGAAATCAATAGCCTGCAAACCAATATTGCTCTTATCTCCCCTACCTCCAGAGCGTGCATAGCAAATATCCTTTAGTTGCACCTTACCCGCCTTTGGTATCTCTACTGCCATTCTGCCTCCTTCCTAGAGCTTGCTTTCCTTTATAGCTAATGCAGGATGGATTTCGCTCCTGGGGATAAGCGTTGGCCAGAAAGCTGTTATCCGAATGGGCGCTGGCGGAACATGCTGTCCAAATGGCAAGCCAGGAAAAATTGACCAAACCCTTCCAAGCTCTTTCCTAAAGAACTCCGCCTCTTCACGAGTCTGCCACTTGGTAGCAAACCTTACTCCTATCTCAGGAATGTCCTTGCCATATTTCCCCTCTATCTCATCTATGGAAACGGTGGGACCCAGACACATGTTAACACCGTCAATCTGGACCTCCCACTCTAAAGGATGCACATTAGCCCACTTAAGCCACTCTTGGAAATGCTTTTTGCACATTCTCACCTTCTCCAGAACATCAGGCCAGACAATGTGAACAGTTACATCAAACAGAAACCCACCATGAAAGCCTATTCCTACCTTCAGTTTGTCAGGTCTTGGTTTTCCAGTCATGTTGGTAATCCTTACCCTGTTCTGACCCACATCCTCAAGATGCAACGTCGTCAAATCAGCAATTCCATCGGGCATTATATAGTTTCGAGGGTCGAGAATCTCGTAGACCAATTGCTCCCTGATTGTTTGGCGGTTCACCAAACCACCCGTGTCAGGCGTCTTGGTGATTACCGCAGTACCATCCTCATTCATCTCGACAATAGGATAACCAGGATGCCAGGGCTCAGGAATCTCCCGCCATATGCTGCTCATCGCACCACAACACGACCGGGAGGATTCAACTATGTGCCCCGCAGTTATGGCAGCGCCAATCTTGTTCCAATAAGGTTCCTTATATTCCCAGCCAAACTCATACATCATTGGCCCAACGTATAAAGCGTTATCGGAGAACCTTCCTCCCACTATCTCATCACATCCCGCCTTAAGAGCCTCGATAATCTGGTCAGCACCGATGTAAGCATGAGCACCTATCACCTTGTCTTCGATGCTGGTAATATCCTCCTCACCAGTATCCGTGTTGGGGAATTTCATCCCTTCCTTTCGCAGCCTCTTTATAGTATCAAGCACATCATCGCCAGTAACAACTCCCAGCTTCAAAGGCACTTCCAGCGCCTGAGCTATATACAATATCCCGTCAGCAACTATCTCGGGATTAGCCCCTCCCCCATTAGAAACAAGCCTGATGCCCTTCTTGATGGCGATGGGCAAAAGCCGTTTATTCCATTCCACAACATCGGTGGGATAACCTGAAAGAGGACTCCTCTGCCGCAACCGATAAAGCAACGACATGGTAAATTCAGTGAGAAAATCGTAACATTGATAGTGCACATCAGCCTTCTCAGCCATTTCAACAGAAGGCTGGATAAGGTCGCCCCACATCATGCCACACCCACCTACTTTCACTGTTTTCACATTACACCCGCCCTATCAAATATTCGGGACACTCTACCTTGAACTCCAGAGTTTGTCAATCAAGCTGTATCTGTTCATAATGTAACCAACACGTGTGACCGAAATCACGATTCCCTTGCGCATGTTATAGCTATCTTTAACTTTGTCCAGTCAACCTCTCTTGACAAAGGGTGGGCTTGCTACATAAAATATAATAGAACTGAATAAGTGAAAGGCTGCGAACAGGACTAGTACAGTCTGAGGCGGAGTTTAGAGAGTCGGGTAAGGTGTAAGCCGATACTTGCGCAAGACTGGAATGGACCTGGGAGCTGCAAACCGAAAGGCTACAAGGCTGAGTAGGCTTTGTCGGTAGGGCACCGTTAGAAGCCCAGGGTATCGCTCTCAAGTTGAGCTGTATCCGAGAAGAGATAGTCGTAAGACTGAAATGGGGTGGCACCGCGAAGGTTAGGCCTCTCGCCCCCTGGCGAGAGGCCTTTTTATTATACTGAAGGAGGTTTAAGCATGTTCAATATTAAGACCTGGCGCCACGCCGGCGCCTGAATAGAAACGGTGAAAATAAACAGACAATGAAAGGAGGTTAGAAAATGGAAAGAACAAAATTCACCCTTGATGAAACAGAAATCCCTACTCATTGGTACAACATCCAGGCTGACTTGCCCAAGCCACTGCCACCGGTTCTGCACCCAGGTACTGGAAATCCAGTCACTCCTGACGATTTAGCACCCCTATTTCCCATGGAGCTGATCAAGCAAGAGGTGAGCACTGAGCGGTGGATTGAAATACCCGAGGAGGTGCGCGATGTATACCAGCTATGGAGACCGACAACGCTATTTCGGGCGCATAGATTGGAGAAGGCTCTGGATACGCCGGCAAAGATTTTCTACAAATATGAAGGGACAAGCCCTCCCGGCAGCCATAAGCCAAATACCGCCGTAGCCCAGGCATATTACAACAAGCAGGAAGGGATAAAGCGCATCAGCACCGAGACTGGAGCAGGGCAGTGGGGAAGTGCCCTATCCTTTGGTGGCGCCTGCTTCGGCGTTGAGATCAAGGTCTATATGGTGAGGATTAGCTATGATCAAAAGCCTTACCGCAGAATAATGATGGAGACCTGGGGGGCGAAATGCGTGCCCAGCCCGAGTGAGGATACCAAGGTAGGGCGAGATATGCTGGCAAAATGGCCTGATTGTCCCGGCAGCCTGGGTCTTGCCATTAGCGAGGCTGTGGAGGATTGTGTGACCCATGATGACACTCACTACGCCCTGGGCAGCGTGCTCAACCATGTTCTGCTGCATCAAACTGTGAACGGCCTGGAGGCGAAAAAGCTGATGGAGAAGGCAGATGCCTACCCCGACATCATCGTCGGCTGCATTGGTGGAGGCTCAAACTTCGCCGGGCTATTTTTGCCCTTTGTCAAAGATAAAATTGATGGTACAAAGCCAGACCTGCGTGTCATCAATGTAGAGCCCATGTCTGCTCCCAGCGTTACCAAGGGACTATATACCTATGACTTTGGCGATTCAGCCCAGCTCACCCCCTTGATTAAGATGTATACCCTGGGACATAGCTTCATTCCACCCCCGATTCACGCTGGTGGACTGCGCTATCACGGGATGGCACCCATAATTTGCCATCTCCATCAATTAGGGCTTGTTGAAGCCAGGGCTGAGCACCAGCTTGCCACCTTCGAAGCGGGGGTGACCTTCGCCCGCACCGAGGGCATCATCAGTGCTCCAGAGCCATGCCATAATATTAAGGTTGCCATTGACGAAGCCTTGAAATGTCGCGAGTCAGGCGAGTTAAAAACCATCCTGATAGCCCACAGCGGACATGGACATGTTGACATGGCTGCCTATGATGCTTACTTTTCGGGCAAGCTCCAGGATTATGAGTATCCCGAGGATAAAGTAAAGGAGGCGCTGGCTGAGCTACCAAAGGTAGGCTAACCTATAACACCACCCTCATATCTTCGTGGCCCAGGTTTACATCAGCTCCCAGCTCCTTAGCTACCTGGGCCACTTCTTGTTCAATTTCCTGCTCATGCAAAATAGCAATATGAATAACGATGACCTTTGGCAAATAACCTTTAAGTTGCTTGAACTGGATAAGCTCATCTTTTAACAATCGTGGAGTAAGATGCCCAGCTTTCCTGGCAAAATCTCCCAACATATTTGGAAGGGAAGACTCGCAGATAAGTAAATCTGGAGAAATATGCTCCCAGCAATCAGATAGTCCAGGACCGGTGTCACTGGTGTAAAACAACTTTTTGCCCCTGGGGGAGGTAACTTGATAACCAACGGTGGGGGTATTATGTTTTACCGGTAACGCCAAAATCTTGTATCCTTGCATATTTGCTTCCTTATATGTCTCAATAGTCTCGAACTGAAGTACGGGTCTTTTTTTGGAGGGATATTCAAGCAGATTAGCATATATCTTGCCATCAAGAAGGCATGGAATAACAACGTTTAGCGTTTCAGATAGAGCATAGACTTTAACTTGCCCATCCCATAAAGCAGCATTGTAACCAAGAGTGACTAAATCCCGTGTGTGGTCAAAATGATGGTGAGTAAGCAATACAGCCTTGATTTTTTCTTGCTCGGCTAAAGAAAGAGTGGAAGTAAGCCCGCCGGCATCTATAGCTAACACATCACCGAGCAACAATGAAGTTAGGCAAGCCCCTCTAGCTTCGTTGCTATGGGCACCTAAGATTCGTAGTTCCACTATTAGTCTGCTTCCGACTGCAAAGATGGTTTCTAGTAACTTACAACCTTACTGGTGGCATTATAAAATTGCTGCCATTCGCTTAATTCCTCAGCTAGAATTTGATGCCCTTTTTCAGTTAACACATAGCATCTCCGCTTTTGCTTCCGGGTAACCTGCTGCCACGTGCTCAACACCAACCCTTCCCGTTCCAAGCGGCGTAGTGCTGAGTAAATGGTGCTCCCTCCAAATTTGAAGTAACCTCTGCTCCTCTTATCTAACTCCTTGGCAATGTGATAGCCATACGTCGGCAACTCTCTGATAACGAGAAGCAACAAAGGTTCTACAACACCCTTCAAAAGCTGCTCCAAATATAGTTGAGTCATTTTATAGTACTTTACCACCTATCCTTAAATAAGTCACATAACAGGAAAACTTGTCCAAACTAGGCTAGAGTAATAAAATTAAGTTTGTAATGCGTGGTAAATTCAAATACATCTCCCTTTTTCTAGCGACGTTAGCTTTAATTCTGCTGAGCGTAACTGGCTGCACCGCGCCCGAAGTATTCACTCCCCCTCCCCCCAGCAATGCCACCGAAACAATTGAGCCCAATTGGGCTTTCCCTACCACATACAATCAATCAAGCGCCTTGTTGCCAAGCTTCTCCGCTGTAGTGACAAAGGTGAAACCTGCAGTAGTTTCCGTAACTACAGAGGTAGCTAAAGGCTCTGGATTCGTGATTGACGGAGAGCAGGGATATATCGCTACCAATGAGCATGTGGTTGCCAACGCTCAAAATATTGAGGTAACCATGGATAATGGCGAGACATTTTCCGCCAATGTAGTGGGCGAAGATGCGCTGACTGACCTAGCAGTGATCAAGGTTGACGCTAGCGATTTACCCTACACTTACCTGGGCAATTCCTCCTCGCTAGCAGTAGGGGAATGGGTGCTGGCTATTGGGAATGCCTTTGGCATGGGTTTGAGGGTAACCGAAGGAATTGTAAGTGGATCAAACGTCACCATAACCCTATTATCCGGGGAGAAGCTCTATGCCCTGATCGAAACTACGGCAGCGATCAATCCCGGTAATAGTGGCGGACCACTGGTGAACATGAAAGGCGAAGTGGTAGGCATTACCAGTGCCAAGATCCTTGGGGCAGAAAACATGGGTTACGCCATAAGCAGCAGTATCGCCAAGCCAATCATTGAAGATTTAATCCGCCAGGGCTATATAATTCGCCCCTGGTTGGGAGTGCAAATCCAGACTTTGGACTGGTTCACCGCCTGGCTCAACAAGCTTTCGATTGATGGGGGAGCGTCAATTACAGAAGTGGTTCCTGGTAGCCCAGCGGAGGCCGCTGGATTAAAGAAGGGAGATATAATCACCAAGTTCCAGGACAAAGAAATTGATACCGCTCGGGCATTGCAGGAAGCGATACACGATTGCTATATTGGTGAAAAAGTAGAGATAACTTTTGTGAGAGGGGGAAGTACTGGCACAACCCACGCCGTTCTAGAGCAAAGCCCACCGCCATGGAGCTAGTCAACCTTACTAACAGCCAACAAAACATCGCTATTTGAGATGCGATGCTTTTCAACATAAGCACCTTCAGGCGGTGAACCCTCAGTAAGCTCCAGAGATAAGGTCTCTTGCTTGATATAGCCAGCAAAATCCTTCATCACCCTCGTAATATCTTCTTCTCCTTGATAGTAGGTAGCAATATGGTCGGCAACATCAAATCCGGCAGCACGACGCATAGTCTGGATATGACGCACGATTTCCCTGCTTGCTCCTTCATCTTCAAGCTGGGGAGATAACCTTGCATCTATAGCTACCCAATATTTTCCATCATTAGCCACAGCATGGTAAGGCATGTCTTCCAAGAGCGTGTCCTTAACAAACTCCAGTTCCTTAACATTTATCTCATCCATGACATCAGCGGCAGACTTCTCCAAAGCACCCCTTTCGCTTCCCTGCGTTAATGTAATAATTGCTTTAGCCAATGGTTGCCGTACCTTGATGCCCGCTTTAGCTCGTGCCGCCCTGCCCAGACTGGCTATCTTCATTGCTAATCTAACCTCACCGTCCAACCTGTCATCAATTTTAGCTTCATTTGCCAATGGGAAACCAGTCAGATGCACACTTTCGGGAGCTTGCTGATCTGCAGAACAAATCAGGTTTCGGTAAATTTCCTCAGCAATGAAGGGGACAAACGGAGCCAACAGCTTCGATAAGGTTACCAAACACTGGTATAGGGTGTTATAAGCAGCTAACTTATCGGCATCTTCTTCGCTTTTCCAAAATCGTCGCCTGCCCCTCCTTACATACCAGTTGGAAAGCTCGTCCACAAAATTCCCGGCTCTACGTGCCGCTGAAGTAAAGTCATAATTATCTGACGCCTTGGTCATATCAACGATAAGCCGATTGAGCTCCGAGATAATCCAGTTATCCAGGTGAGAAAAAGACAGATTCTTTTCCCCCTCCTGAGGAACAAAATGGTCAATATTAGCGTAAAGAACAAAAAAGGAATAGATATTCCACAAAGTAAGCAGATCTCCCCGCATTGTCTCAGCTACCATTTGCGTGGAAAAACGATGGACACTTTCTCCGGGCGCTGCGGTAAGCAAGTGCCAACGAAGCACATCAGCACCATAGTTGTCCACCACCATCCAGGGATCAACAACGTTATTCTTAGACTTGCTCATCTTTTCGCCTTGAGCATCCACGATATGCCCTAAACAGACAACATTCTTAAAACAAGGACGGTCGAACAGCAGCGTGGATATAGCATGCAAGCTATAAAACCAACCACGAGTTTGGTCAATGGCTTCACAAATAAAATCAGCAGGGAAATTCTGCCCAAATTCTTCTCTATTTTCAAAAGGATAATGCCATTGGGCTATGGGCATAGCTCCGGAATCAAACCAACAGTCAATTACCTCAGGAACGCGCCGCATTACACCGTTGCATCCAGGACAAGCAAAAGTGATCTCATCTACATAAGGACGATGCAAATCACTCAAAGCTTTCAGCTGATAGCTGTCAGCTGTCAGTTTTGACCTTGTCTTTAGTTCCTCAACGCTACCTACGCAGTCAAGATTACCACAGGATTCACATCGCCAAATATTCAACGGCGTCCCCCAATAGCGCTCCCTGGAGATAGCCCAATCGACGTTGTTTTCCAGCCAATCACCGAAGCGACCATACTTGATATACTCAGGATACCAGTTTATCTCATCATTACCACCAGTAAGCCTATCTTTTACTGCCGTTGTTTTGATATACCACGCTTCCTTAGCATAATAAAGAAGAGGAGATTCACATCGCCAGCAAAATGGGTAGGTATGAACAATTCTGTCACTGCGATAGAGCAAACCGCGAGATTTAAGGTCTTCAAGGATAAGAGAGTCGGCATCTTTCACAAACTTGCCAGCGAAGGGATAGGTGCCCTGTATGATACCCTGCAAATCAACATAATCTCGCACGAAATCGAGGCCATTATCCTCACCCGCCTTGAAGTCCACCTCGCCAAAAGCCGGTGCACTATGGACGATGCCGGTGCCCTCGTCTAGGGAGACGAAGTCAGCATCGATAACCGGGAAGGATAAATCCTTGTCCTCTGGCTGAATTTCAAGAGCCATACGCCATGTGCTTGCCTCTTCGTAATACTGCCTAAACCGTCCCCTTTCTACACCATATTCATGTGGATTGAATAGCGGTTTGTATCTCAACCCTTTTTGGACGCCTGCGAGGTCTACCCCCTTGACCCTATCTACCTCACGATAGCCCTCAAGCCCTACCTTACCCACAAGGATCGAAGCCATGATAAGGTAGTTATCCTCTCCCTCCATTACTGAATATTCAGCATCTGGTGCCACCGCCAGGGCGGTATTACCAGGCAGTGTCCACGGAGTAGTTGTCCACGCTAAAAAATAGGCGGGCTTACTTGAAAAGAGATTAGAAAGCCGTTCCAGTGCTTCAGAACGTGGCAATGATGATGGGACAACCTTGAACTTTATGTAAACCGAAGGGTCATCAACCTCCTCGTAACCCAAAGCTACTTCGTGAGAGCTAAGAGATGTCCCACACCGGGGACAATGCGGCGTTACCTTATATCCCTGATAAATAAGCCCTTTGTCCCACAATTGCTTTATCGCCCACCAGCAAGATTCAATATAGCCATTATCCAGTGTCACATAGGGATTCTCCATATCCAGCCAATAACCAATACGCTCAGTCATTACCTCCCATTCCTTGATATACTTGGAAACGCTTCCCCGACACTTCTGGTTAAACTGGGCTATCCCGTATTCTTCAATTTGAGCCTTGCTGGTAAATCCAAGGGTATTCTCCACCTCCAACTCCACAGGCAGACCATGGGTATCCCATCCAGCCTTGCGTGGCACGTAATAACCTTTCATCGTTTTATACCGGCAGACAACATCTTTAAATAGACGGGAAAGCACATGATGGATCCCCGGGCTGCCATTAGCCGTAGGTGGACCTTCATAAAAGACGTACCTCCTCGACCCTTCCCTCACCTCAACACTTTTGTCAAAGATCTTGTGTTCCTTCCAATAACGGAGAATATCTTTTTCCAGTTGAGGGAAGTCTATTTTACTATTGACCTTTTTGAACACAACTTAGCTCTGTTTAGGTGAAATAACTACTTTCCTATCCTCACCAACACCTATACTATGAGTTACCACTTCAGGATGCTCAGCCAAGGCGAGGTGGATGATGCGCCGTTCACTAGCAGGCATTGACTCCAAAGTTATAGCACGCTGTCTTAATTTAACCTGTTCCGCCAAGTGCAACGCTAATTCCTGAAGTGCGCTACGTCGCCGTTCCCTGTATCCACCAACATCGATAGAAAGTGGCTGCCAATTCGCTAATCGTCCAGCTACTATAAGTTTAACAATGTACTCCAAAGAGGCTATGGTTTGCCCATGACGTCCAATCAAAATACCCAAATCATCGCCTTTGATATTGAAAGTCACCGGTATTTGGTCAGGCAGAACTTCAACCTCAGCTGTTACCTCTAATAAATCAAGTAACTTATCCAGAATCTCTCTGGCTATCTCAACTAAATCCTCCTCCGCTGGAGGTAAAGGCTTCACCCTGATTACAGCCTCTTCAGCTCCTATACCCAGAATCCCTGACTTCCCTTCATTAACAACCTCTACTTCAAATTGGTCTCGCTTCATCTCAAGTCGCCTTTCCGCTTCCTCCAGCGCTTCCTCAACCGTGCCTGCAACTATCTCCAGCTCCTCCATATTT
Organism: Dehalococcoidia bacterium; assembly: GCA_034431195.1. Classification (GTDB taxonomy): domain Bacteria; phylum Chloroflexota; class Dehalococcoidia; order GIF9; family AB-539-J10; genus CG2-30-46-19. The sequence goes on from DAOUDP010000001.1 coordinate 238,723, forward strand.
TAACCTCCCCTTTGAGTAATTCACCACAGTATTGAATTGCCTTAAGGCTGTTTTGATGATGCTGCTTTAGTCTACCGCCTTAATGGCAACTTAGGCAAAGCACCACGGCCCAGGTACCCCCACCCAGTAACTAAATACTGAATTACAATGCCAATCACATTGGAAACTGCCCAAAAAAGAGCCAAACCGCTGGGAAACATCAAGGTAAAGAAAGCAAACATAAATGGCATCATTAACTGCATCATGCTATTCATCGACTTCTGCCTCGGGTCAACCGTGGGAGCAGTTACCATCTTCTGTTGTACCCACATTGAGCCACCAACTATAACAGCTAGAATCATGGTGCCGTCAGGCACTCCTAAATTGAGCCACAGGAAATGGCTATCTAGCGGAATAGCCCGAGTCACTACCTCCCAGGAGTAAAGATGCCGAAATAAATCTAACAGGCTTTCGGGAGTAGTAGCTAAAGCCCTCATGATAGATTGATAGAGGGCAATCCACACTGGAAATTGAACCAGCATTGGCCACAAACAACCCAGCGGATTGACTCCAGCCTCTTTATAAAGCTTCATCATCTCCTGCTGAAGTTTTTGCTGATTTTTACCATGTTTCTTCTGTAATTCCTGGATTTTAGGTTGCATGCCTTGCAAAGCCTTGGTGGATTTGAGTTGCTTCAAAGTAAGGGGCACGAGTATCAAACGAACTATGATGGTGAGCGCAATGATAGCCAGCCCAAAACTGCCATCTAAAACACTGGTCAGCGCAACCAACCCATTGAGCATCGGGTTGAGGATAATTAAATTCCACAGGTCAGCCATGACTATAAAACCTCTATTCGGTAACTAGAGGAAATTCCCAAATCACCTCCCCTTGCTCAATATCCAGAGCATATAGACAGTTATCCTGCCCACGAACATAAACCACATCACCTGAAGCACAAAGCGATGCTCGGACAGAAGTACCAATGGATAACTGATTTACTATCCTGTTATCACCTGTAGCCTCAGTCTTAAGAACATATACCTCTCCTAAGTCACAAGCTATTACCAGCAAATCATCCACCAGAAGTGGTGAGACGACTATAGGACTTCCCGCATCAAAAGACCACAATTGTGTGCCATTGCCAGCATCAATAGCATAAATCTTACCATCAAGACATCCAGCGTAGACAACATTATTACTAACTAAAGGAGTAGCCCAAAAGCAGTTGTCTCCAGCGAATTTCCACAATGTTTCGTTGCTTTCTACTTTCACAGCATGGAGGTTGCGGTCGAAGGAACCTACAAATATCACTCCGTTAGACACTACCGGAGAGGAAATAAATCCTATTTTTGACTCTGATGCAAAACTCCAGGTTATACTGCCATCGTCAGCCGATAAGGCGTAAAGATGCCCATCAAGGCTAGTTATATAAACCTTGTCTTCCTCAATATAGGGAGTGGACCACAGTTTCTTAGCGAGGACATCCGATTCCCATTTTTGATCACCAAAATCTTTGTGTAACGAATACACCTTGCCATTTGAACTTGTTACATATATAGCGTCGTCACTCACCACCGGACTGCCTACAACGCTTCCTATCACCTCGTTTGTCTTGGGATAGAACCATTCCTTGTCTCTGGTCTGTGGGAAATTCAGATTCTGGCTTCGGGCTAACGTGCTTAGCGCATAGACTTTGCCATTATAGGTACCAATAAACACTAAATCTCCATCCACAGCGGGTGTGCCATATATGGCAACAGGAGTGGATACTGGACCGCATGACAATCCCCCCTGGGAAGAAGTAGTAATAGCATAAACCCACTCCCCACCCGCCGGGAAGTAAAGTCGCTGACTCCGAGCAGAGGCATTCACCGCCATGATTTTGCCATCCATTGAACCTAAATAAAGAATCCCGTCACCACGAGTAATTCCCGAGAACCCGGTTGGTGCTTCAGCACAACCAAATGCAAATAAGCTAAAAAGGCAAAAAAGGACGATAAAATTTGTTAGATTAGTTTTCACTTCAATGTCTCACAGCATGGCGGTCAAGGCACAGGGTCATATCCCCCTCTAGAGAAAGGATTGCACCGAGCCAATCGTTTAGTTACCAACCAGCTACCTTTAATAAATCCATACCTTTCAATCGCTTCATGAGCATAGTGCGAGCAAGTGGGTTGATAACGGCAGGAATGCGGAGTAACTTCCGATATCGTCGTTTGATATAATTCAATCAAATCGAGGATTAACCGTTTTGTCATCGTCCATCAGCAACTGCGCCTGCCCCAATAATCTAGCTACCGAACTTTTCAATTCATGATAATCAGCACCCGCTGCTTCGGGTTGGGCAATAAATACTATATCCCATCCCGGCTTTATCACTTGTAGCCTCATTATCTCCCTTAATAAACGCTTCAACCGATTGCGTATTACCGCGTTGCCCACCTTCTTACTCACCGAAAGACCATACCTGGTCGAACCTAAGCCCGTGGGCAAAGTTCTCACCACTATTAGATCTCCCCTCCATACTTTGCCTCTTTGGTAAACCGAAAAGTAATCTGCCTTCTTGGTTAGAGTCAAGGGTCGTCTCATACAATTAAACCGGGGTCAGCTTCCACCGCCCTTTAAGCCGCCTTCGCTTAAGCACTCTCCGGCCACCTCGAGTAGCCACTCTGGCACGAAAGCCGAGCTTTCTCTTCCTGGAAAGCCTCTTTGGCTGATAAGTTCGTTTAGGCATTTAACTCCTGCGATGTCTTGCTGCAGGCAAGCCTACACCGCCTGTCTTCCAGATATGAACCGGGGCATAAGGCAACAAAGCCAAAAAACGAGCCCTCTTTATAGCTCGTGCTAGAGCCCGCTGATGCTTAGCACAAGCCCTAGTTGTGTGCCGTGACCCAATGCTTCCATGGCTAGCGAGATACTGAGATAAGGTAGCCACATCTTTATAGTCTATGGTTGCCTTTCCAGTGCAGAAAGGACAAATTGCAGGCTTACGGGTGAAGCTTCTTGTCCGCCCTGTTGCTCTAAAATCAGCCAATCCTTTGCTCCTTCGAATTACTCAAAAGGCAGATCCTCAGGCTGGATCTCCCCTTCCTCAGGAACGCCCTCTTCAGGAAGGGGAGCTACAGCTCCTGGCTTACCAAGGAAAAGTACTTGATTTGCAGTCACTTCAAGGCTGGTGCGTACCTGTCCATCCTGCCCTTCCCAGTTGCGAGCATGCAGCCTCCCTTCCACATAAACCTGCTTACCTTTGGTTACGAATTGATTACAAGCCTCCGCTTGCTTACCCCAAACGCTAATTCTAAACCAATCTGTTTCTTCCCTGGTCTCGCCGCTAGAGGTGGTGTAACGGCGACTAGTAGCCATGCTAAAAGAAGTAACCGGTTTGCCATTTGGTGTGTAGCGCATCTCAGGGTCACCGCCTACATTGCCGATAAGTATCACTTTGTTCAAACTTGCCATCTCTTAACCTCCTCCTTTCACTATGAGATGTCGCAGAATTTCCTCCGAAGCCCGCAGTTCAGCACCAAGTTTCTTCGTCAAATCGGGCTCCAGCTTAAATCGGGTCAAAACATAATTAGCTTCCATGAACTTCTTTATAGGATAAGCTAACTTCCGTATTCCCCATTGTTCAGTTGATTCCACCATCCCACCTTCGTCAGTAATAAACTTGCCCACCTGCTCGATAATCTCAGGCAGTCTTTCCCCGTCAACTTCGGGACTTATTATAGTTACCAACTCATAATCAGTCATCTCTAACTCTAGTATTTTAATCCGTATAGTATATCATACTAGTAGCCATAACTTAATCGTTCAGTCAAAGGCGAAGGTAAATTATATTCCATCATTTTTTGCTGAGTAGCACTTATATCATAGTTAACCCGATAATAATATACCATTTGAGCCTCGCCATCATAGATGGCATAGCTAGCTCTAGGGTCACCATCACGGGGTTGTCCCACCCCACCAGGATTGATAATCAAGCGCTTGCTTTCAAAGCTTAACTTTATTTCACTGGGAATTTTAGCCACAGAGTAATGTTTTAAACTATCCTGCTGGAAGACTATCGGCTTATGAGAATGACCTACAAGGCAAAACTTGGTGTCAAACTGGTTAAAGTTATCCTCAACATCCTTTGTTGATAGCCACCCTGGCTCAAGGTATTCCCAGATTGGATGGCGAGGACTGCCATGAACTAGGGTAAAATCCCCCTTCTTTATCCTCTGAGGAAGATCTTGCAGATAATTCATATCCCCGGCAGCCAGTTGCTGCCTCGTCCAAAGGATAGCTTGAGCTGCATAGGGATTAAAATCGGAGATATCAAGTTTACCAATAGCTGCCCAGTCATGATTGCCGGCAACACAAATATGCTTGTATTGACATAAAAGCTCAATGCAGGCATGAGGCTCAGGTCCATAGCCCACTACATCACCCAAGCACCAAATCTCATCAGTGCCGCCCCTACTTTCTATATCTCGAAGCACAGCTTGAAAAGCAACTAGATTGCTATGGACGTCGGCAAGGATAGCATAACGCATGACACCAACTATACCATCCATAGGACAGCATGGTGAAATTGAGGCTAATGTGCGCTGAATGCTATAATCACCTTAAAACTTTGACGGATTAGGCAAACCCAGAGTTCATATATGCCGCCGTTAAGTGAAATCTGGCTCGGGCTCCAAAAAGTTTTTATACAATAATATTTTATTATAACCTATGAAACCAAAAAACATTACAATCATAGCTAGTATATTAGTTATTTTGGTTTTATTAGCTTGGTCTCCGTGGATAACAAAGAGCTATGCAGAAAATAGAGTTGTTGAAGCATTTGAAGAAAGTCAGAAAGATATTGTTGATGGTTGTGGTTTTAACTGTAATGGTTGTGGTGTTAAAGAATCTCAAAAAACACTGTTTGGTTATTTTGTGAAAATCGAATATGCTTGTGGATTATTGCCTTCTGACTCTCCAGAATATCATCGAACCACCACAAAATTTGTTTCATTTATAGGAACAGTTCATTAAAAAAAGGAGCCCTCGCCAAACTCTCGCCAGCGCTTCGGGACGTTACACTCTGGCTCGGTGCTAACGCACTCACTTAACAGGGGTTAAAAGACTTCGCTCATTGCATTCGCTCCGTCCAAATTGGGCTACGCCCAACTTTTTTTACCCCGATACGTTATACGTAATTGCCTATTTAGAAAGGACACTGAAATAAAGAGCTTACAACGTTTCTCAAAATTGAGGCTGATATTCTCCGAATGCTATAATCCCAATGATGAAACTATCCGAGTTGGGGGAATTTGGCTTAATTGAGATTATACAGGGCATCGCCGAAAAATCCCGAAATTCCCGATTTGATTCCTGGCGCCGACTTTTAGTCGGCATTGGCGATGACACCGCTGCCTGGCAGAGCAGCGATCATGTTGAGTTGGCCACGACAGACACCCTGGTTCAAGGAGTACACTTTAACTTGAATGTTATTAGCTGGAAAGAATTAGGCTGGAAAGCTCTAGCAGTAAACTTGAGCGATATTGCTGCCATGGGCGGTACTCCTGTATACGCTTTACTGTCTCTGGCTTTGCCCCAGGATCTTGAGGTGGAAAATGTCACCGATTTTTGTCACGGCTTGGCAGAGCTTGCTAACCAGTTTGAGGTAGCCATAATAGGAGGCAATCTAGCTTCCTCTCCTGATGTGGTTATCACCATCACCATTATAGGTTTCTCTAAAGGTAATCGGATACTCAAACGGTCAACGGCTGTACCTGGAGAACAAATAGCAGTTACCGGCTTTTTAGGTCTTTCATCAGCGGGACTAAAAATGCTCCAGAAGAAAACGACACTTGACAATGAAACCACCAACATTTTAAGACAAGCGCATCTTCGACCTACGCCAAGAATAAAAGAGGGACAGCTCTTGCTACGGTGGGGAGTCAATACTGCCATAGACATAAGCGATGGGCTCATTGCTGACCTTGACCACATATGCCAGGCTAGCAAAGTTAACGCCCAGATAAAGATAGACAGGGTACCTGTGCACCCTTTGGTTAAAGCCAATTTCCCGGGCTATCAGGAACTGGCTCTAAGCGGAGGCGAGGACTATGAACTGTTGTTCACCGCCGATAAAGCCACTACGGAGAAGGTTAAGCGTGTTTTAGATTGTCCGGTGAGCGTAATTGGTGAGATAACCAAGAAAACTCTACCCACACGGGTGACTCTGATAGATAGCATGGGGAATGCCATCACTCCCAGAAAGGCAGGTTGGGAACATTTCAAAAATGAAGCCCTTAAGACTGAGGTCGCGTAGCCCAGAGGAAACTCAGCTTTTAGGAAGCCACCTTGGCGAATTAGCCCAACAAGGCGATATCTTCCTCCTCATCGGTGAGCTGGGAACTGGCAAGACCTGCCTCGTTCAGGGCATTGGTAAAGGTCTGGGCATCAAGGAATATCCTTTCAGTCCTTCCTTCGTAATAATCAGGGAATATCAAGGCAACCTCTCCCTATACCATATTGACTTCTACCGCCTTACCCACATCGCGGAAATCAACGACCTGGGACTTGAGGAATATCTCTACGGCCATGGAGTTTGTGTGGTAGAATGGGCAGAGAAAGGAACTTCAGCATTACCTGAGGAAAATTTAGTTATATCGCTAAATTACGTTCCCGATTCCGAGACAGAACGCTCCATTTGCCTCGAACCTAAGGGTGAACGATACCTAAAATTGATGGAAAAACTCAGGTCAAGATTGAACCAAGAGAAATCATGGAACTGGCTATAGATACCTCTGCCAATATTGCCAGCATTGCTTTGTCCCATAAAGGAGAACTTCTATCTGAGCTAACCTGGCAATCAACTTATAACCACACGGTAGAATTGATACCCAATCTAGCTTATCTGCTCAAACAGGCTAAATTACAACCAAGCTCTATTGAAGCAATTATCGTGGCTAAAGGTCCGGGAAGCTTCAATGGCTTGAGAGTAGGAATAAGCGTTGCAAAAGGAATGGCTCTCCCCTTGAACATTCCTTTGCTTGGCGTAAGCACATTAGAAGTCGAAGCTTATCCGTTCAGTTACAGTAAACTCCCGATACGCCCTATCCTTAAAGCAAGCCGACAGGAAATTGCCACTGCTCTTTACCAACAAGAAGATGACCATTGGCGTCGGTTGGAAGAAGAACACTTAACCACACTCCGGACTTTATGCGACCAGAGCAACCAAGAAACACTCTTTTGCGGCGAAATCTCCAGTGACATGGCAAACGAAATACACCAAACTCTGGGCGAATTAGCTATAATACCACAAAGCATCGCCAGGTTACCTCGAGCTGGTTACCTCGCTGCTCTGGGTTGGCAAAGGCTTAGTCGGGGAGAACGAGATGACCTTGCAACGCTTCAGCCAATGTATCTTCGCCCTCCCCAGATAACAAAGCCCAAAGAAAGGAGGAAAAATAATGCGAAATCGAAGCCTTAAAGAAGTAGAATACACATCAGGGTGCTGCTTCGTTTGCGGTCAAAATAACCCTATAGGGTTAAAGTTAGAATTTGTTTATGATGGTGAGAAAGTTGAAAGCGAATTCACTCCACAGCAGTTTCACGAAGGATGGACGGGCTTTACCCACGGTGGCATTCTTTACACTATTCTCGATGAGGCAAATTTTTACGCTATACTCTGCCATGGGCTTGATTGTGTTACTGGGACGAGCGAGGTGAAATTTAGACATCCTGCACCAGTTGGTGAGCCAATCCAAATCTCTGCTCAAGTTACCCAAAAAACACATAGAGTAGCCAAAGCAAAAGGGATGCTGACTCTTAAAGATGGCACAATCATAGCCGAAAACGCCTCCTTGTTTTACATAGTTGGGAAAACAAGAATAACAATTATGTGGGATATGGATGGCGTGCTGGTTGATTCTGCTTCTTTCCATTTTGCTGCCTGGCGAGAAGTCTTTTCCAAAAGGGGAGTAAAGTTCAGCGAGGAGGATTTCATCAGGCTTTTTGGCTCTAGAAACGACTTCATAGTTCGTAGCATTTTAGGGCAGAACATACTTGAGGAGGACATCAAGAGCATAGTGCAGGAAAAGGAGCTGGAGTTCCGCGATAAGATAAAAGGAAAAGTCAAGCTATTACCTGGCGCATCCAGACTATTAGACATGCTGAAGGGGAATTTAAAAATGGCTTTGGTTTCCTCAGCACCGAAGGAAAATATCGATTTAATTATCGGTGAACTTAATATAGAGGAATATTTCGATTGTATAGTCTCAGGTCACGAGGTAGCGGAAAGCAAACCTAGCCCTGAGATATATTCCCTGGCTGCCCAAAAGTTGGGAACCAATCCCAGGAATTGCCTCGTAATTGAAGATTCCCCCCTTGGTGTTAAGGGAGCTAAAGCTGCCGGTATGAAATGTCTAGCGGTAAACCGTAGCCATCCCCAACAGAGCATGATTGAAGCCAACGTAGTGGTCAATACCCTGGAGGACATGGACTTACTCTCGCTATTAAAAATCGTATGGGAAAGCTGATATAAAGCGATGTTAGAGGTTTTAACTCAAAAGTTAACCAAAATATTTCAGGGACTTGCTAGTAAAGGCAAACTCAGTGAGAAGGATATCGATGCAGCTTTGCGAGAAGTGCGATTATCGCTTTTGGAAGCCGACGTGAATTTCAAGGTGGTAAAGGAGTTCCTATCCGTGGTAAGAGAGCGCGCTGTCAGCAGAGAAGTATCGCAAAGTCTAACACCAGCCCAGCAAGTTATCAAAATCGTTTATGAAGAACTAATTGGCATCTTGGGACATGAACCAAGCAAACTTGCCTCGATTGTTCACCCCCCAGCAATTGCTTTGCTTGTTGGATTACAAGGCTCTGGCAAAACCACGACGGCAGCTAAGTTGGCTTTTCACCTTAAGAATTTGGGGCAATATCCGCTACTGGTAGCTGCTGATACCCGCCGACCTGCTGCCATTGAACAAATCAAGCTATTAGGCAAACAGCAAGATATCCCTGTATATAGCGAAGATGCCAGTGCATCGTCAATAACCATTTGTAGCAACGCCCTAAAACAAGCCAAACAAACAGCTACAAACTGGGTGGTCGTTGATACCCAAGGACGACTCCACATCGATGACGCTATGATGCAGGAATTAGCTGACATTAAATCCAAGCTACAGCCATCAGAAGTATTACTTACTGTAGATGCCATGACTGGGCAGGAGGCTGTAAGAGTGGCTCAGGAATTTCACGGTCGAATCGGACTTACCGGGCTTGTCTTGACAAAGTTGGATGGCGATGCAAGAGGCGGAGCAGCTCTCTCCATCAGGTTTGTCACCGGAGTGCCCATAAAGTTTCTGGGCACTGGGGAGAAAATAACTGCCCTTGAGCCTTTTTATCCTGACCGTTTTGCATCCCGTGTATTGGGTATGGGAGATGTGCTCAGCTTCATTGAGCACGCTGAAAGGACCTATAGCCAGCAACAAGCCAAGGAACTGGAAAGGAAAATGCGCACCACTAGCTTTGACCTTAACGACCTTCTTGAGCAATTACATCAAATGCGCAAGATGGGACCTTTGACGAGCTTAATTGAGATGTTGCCAGGCTTTTCCAAATTCACTTCTTATATACCCGCCGATGAAGGAGAAAAACAATTAAGAAAGGTAGAGGCAATTATCCTCTCCATGACTACTGAGGAACGGCACAATCCACACGTCATCAATGGTAGTCGAAGACGTCGAATCGCTCGGGGGAGTGGTACTACACCTCAAGACATTAACCAAATGCTTAATCAATTCTACCAGATGCAGAAACTGACCAAATCGCTAATGCGGGGAAAACCATCCAGAAATATGACCAGTATGTTTGGTATTCCCTTCAAGTAGACTCATTCGAGATAATCCCTAAGCTTTCTACTATATTGGGGATGACGCAGTTTGCGCAGAGCTTTAGCTTCGATTTGGCGAATTCTCTCTCGAGTCACACTAAACTCTTTGCCCACCTCCTCAAGTGTTCGAGGATGCCCATCTTTAAGCCCAAACCTGAGCTGTATCACTCTCTTCTCTCGCTCACTGAGTTCATCAAGCACCCTATCCACTTGCTCTTTCAGTAGCTGTTGTGAGGCTACCTCAGTTGGCGCTGGGCTAGCCCGATCTTCAACAAAATCACCAAGCCGACTATCTTCATCTTCGCCTACAGGTGTCTCCAAAGATACAGGCTCATGATGAAACAAATCTATAATTTCTTCCACTCTTTCAGGAGTTAAATTTAGAGAATCAGCAATTTCCTTATAGCTTGGTTCATGCCCGTATTCTTGAGTTAGCTGGCGGGTTGTTCGCAACAGCTTATTGATTGTCTCCACCATGTGTACCGGGATGCGGATGGTACGCGCTTGATCAGCTATAGCTCTAGTTATTCCTTGCCTGATCCACCAAGTAGCATAAGTGCTAAATTTGTAACCCTTTCTATATTGAAACTTCTCTACAGCCCGCATAAGGCCGATGTTCCCTTCCTGAATGAGGTCAAGAAAGGACATCCCGTGTCCAATATACTTCTTGGCAATGCTGACCACCAACCTCAAATTAGCTTCGGTAAGGTGCTTTTCCGCCCGCTCAGCTTCTTTCTTCACCTCATCAAAGTGAGCCCTGAACTGACCAGCATGCTGCTTGAGATGGGAGATAAACTCCTCATTAGCCAGCAGACCTTTTATCCTTTTAAAAGTAATCTTCTTCCCAATTACAGACAATGATTGTGGCGGCAAAAGGGAACTGCTTAAGGAAAGTTCCACTATGGCTTCTACTGCTGAAACTCTCTTATCCGTCTCTTGAGCAACTGCCTCGGCTAACCCCGGCTCAATTTCATCATCAATGGCAGCACGGAATTTAGGGTTGTTTATCGTTCCTATCACACCATCTGAATAACCAATGCCTGCATGCCTTCTAACAACCTTGCCAATGGGGTAAGCTCGGGATAACCGAGAAAGCAAGTAAAGTACCGTATCAACTTCTGAGGGGTATCGCCCTTGTTTATTAAAATAATTATCCTCAAATTTAACTAAGTATCTGCCTCGCTCTATCAGCCTTGCTAGGTTTTTTTCCTCAGCAGCTTTTAGTAGCTTTACCCTACCGATTTCATGAAGATACGTACGAGTTGAATCATCAATTATTTCATGCTCTTCTAAACCTATCTCCGCCCTAGCCCCTTGGGGGATTACTGCAACAGCTTCCTCCTCAGCTTCCTCCTCAGCAACACGTGACTCTTCCTCCTCCCCTTCATCCTCATTATTTACATTAGTCACTTCGCTCTTACCAAAATCCATAAATTAACCTCACCTTGTTCCTCCTGCTTTCGACTGCTTGATGAGAATTTCTCTGATTCTTTGACTGGAGGCTATTCCTTGCTCTTCCAATTTGGCAAGCTCTGCATCAATGCCTTGCGTCTCCCTCTCAAGATTAAGTATTGCTTCCTTCTTAGCTTCTAAACTTCTGGAATCCCTCTCTTGCAACCGGAGAACACAATCAGTCAGTTCACGCTGTCTATCACCTTTTTGAGCCTCAGGCGGAAAAGTTTTATTCAATAAATAGTTTAAATGTTCTAATAGATTCGTGTCAAGTTTCTCTTTGAGTTCAGAAATGCTTTGAGATTGCTGCCACTTATTAAACAGTTCGCGATTCTCTGTGTATACGAAAAACTCCGGTGTTAATCCCTGCACTACGTCACGATATTCAGGATGCTGAAACAATAATGCTAAACAAGTTTCCTCGATCGGACTTGATGCGAGTTGACGGAAAAGACGCGAGTGACTCACTTCAAGCAATTGCTTCCTTTTCGTGACACGCATCTTCTTCAACGCTGCCATCAATGTGGGGCTATCCAATTTCAACAGATGTGCCATCTTCTGCACATATTGAGCTTGCCTTATAGGATCCTTTACTTCATAAAGCAAAGGTAATAACTTCTGTATTGCCAACGATTTGTCTTCAGCTTTGTTGAAATCGACTTTGCTTACCACTGCCTCAAGAGCAAATTCCAATATAGGCAACGCTTGAGTTACCATGCCCTGCCAAAGCTTTGGAGTTTCAATTATTACTTCAGCAGGGTCTTTACCTGAGGGCAAAGGAATAACCTTTATTTCAGCGACAAGCATACCTTCGCATCTAACCAATCCCGACCATAGCGGAACCGGAATCGCTTTTCTATCCAAAGAACGAGCTAGTATCTCCCCACTCCGCAAGGTAGCTTCCTCACCAGCCATGTCCGCATCGAGGGCTAAAGTTATATTCTTGGTTAGCCTTTTAAGGATATTCACTTGCTTCTCGGTTAAAGCAATTCCCATGGAGGCAACCACATTCTGCCAACCATTTTGATGAGCGGCGAGGACATCCATATAACCCTCCACAATTATGGCTAAATCTTCCTTTCTAATAATGTCCTTAGCTTTATCAATTCCATAGAAGTTGCTTCCCTTATCAAAAAGGAGTGTCTGCGGGGAGTTGGTGTACTTAGGTTGAGAGTCATCCAATACTCTGGCACCAAAACCAATAACACGACCCTTAGTATCCCATATGGGAAACATCAACCGATTGCGAAACCTATCATAGCTTCCCCCATCTTCTTTCTCTATTATCAAACCGATATCAACCAGGTCTTTTTGTTCATAACCCTTATTAATTAAAAAACCTTTACCTGCCTCCCAATCATCTGGACTAAAACCAAGCCGAAACTTCCTGATGGTCTCAAGAGTGATTCCCCTGCTATTAAGATAACTTCTGGCTCTCTCGCCTGCCGTGGTATTTAGTAATAAGTGATGATAATATTCACTTATAAGCTCATTAATCCCAAATAATCTCTCTGTTTCTTTATCCTTAGCTTTCTCTGCTTCTGTAGGTTCACTTAAAACTATACCAGCCCTTCGCGCCAGAAGAGGAAGAGCCCGACCAAAATCGACTCCTTCCTTCTTCATAATGAATGCGAAAACATCGCCCCCAGTATTACAGGCGCCAAAACAATGCCAGGTCTGTTGATCTGGGAAAACGAAAAAGGAAGGATTTTTTTCGCTGTGAAATGGACATAATGCCTTAAAATTACGTCCCGCTTTCCGCAAAGGCACGTAATCAGAGATTACTTCTACAATGTCTACCCTTTGTTTTACATCGTTGATCACGCTCATCGGGATATTTCCTCAGCCAGGCGTGATGCATATTGGTCAGTCATCCCAGCAATATAATCAGCGACTTTGCGCTCTTTGCCATCATTCAATAGGGCAAATTCTCGAGGCAGTTTATCCTCACGTCTCAGAAAATAAGAATACAGCAGTTGCATTGCTTTCTTTGCCTTCTTAGCCCCTTCACTTTCTAAGCTAGGGCGATATACTTTATCAAACAAGAACTGCCGCAATTCATTGGTAGCCTGAAGCACACTCAGATTCATGCCTATACCTGATTCCCCCACCCCACCTTTCCCACTGACTACCCAGGAATAGCTTACAATATCACAAACCAAGGTGTTGATCCGCTGCGAACGCCTAGTACCTAGAATAGCTATCGCTGAATTAGGTAGATCGTTTTCAGTAACAAGACCAGCCCTTATAGCATCATCAATGTCATGGTTAATATAAGCTATCACATCAGCTATCTTGCACACCTGACCCTCCATAGTGCCAACATCTGTCCATCCTTCCCCTAAGATATCAATCTGACCTTTAGAATGATTAAGAATGCCATCTCTTACCTCCCAACAAAGATTGAGTCCATATCCATCATTCTCCAGGAAATCAATCACTCGCAGGCTCTGTTCATTGTGCTTGAACCCTTCAGGACATAGCTCATTTAAAATTTGCTCACCTATATGACCAAAAGGGGTATGCCCTAAATCATGTCCCAAGGCAATGGCTTCAGTTAAATCTTCGTTCAAATTCAAAGCCCGTGATATAGTCCTAGCAATTTGAGAAACTTCCAGGGTATGAGTTAGCCTAGTTACATAGTGGTCTCCTAGGGGAACGATAAACACTTGTGTCTTATGCTTGAGCCGTCGAAAGGCCTTGGAATGGATGATGCGGTCACGATCACGTTGAAAGCAAGTCCTTATCGGACATGGTTCTTCCCACCTCATCCTGCCACGACTATCCCTACTTTTAGCGGCATAAGATGAAAGAGCTTCTTCTTTTCGCTCTGTTTGCTCCCGTATACCGAACTCATTGACCATTGACATATAATATTCATAACAAGTTAAAGTAAAAACTCTTATTTTTCAACTGCACTGATATGCTCTTTCTTCCCTACCTCCTGGCCTTTATTTTCTTCTCCGCCTCCGCTACATCCAACCTTGTTTTCAACACCACGTCCGGGTTCAAAGACATTGAATCTATCCCACACTCAACCAAGAACTCAGCAAATTCAGGGAAATCGCTAGGTGCTTGACCACATATTCCTATCTTTCTTCTCGGTTTGTGTTTATGCGCAGCCTCTATAACACGCTTCACAAGTCTTTTCACTGCTTCATTTCTTTCATCAAATATATGAGAAACAAATTCAGAATCTCTATCCAAACCGAGTGTCAATTGCGTTAGGTCATTCGACCCTATGCTGAACCCATCAAATACATCTGCAAATTCCTCAGCTAAAACCACATTTGATGGTATTTCACACATCATATATACTTCTAATCCATTCTCCCCCTGTTTTAGACCGAACTCCTCCATTGCAATTATCACTTTCCTCCCCTCTTCTGGCGTTCTACAAAAAGGAACCATCACCTTGACATTGGTCAATCCCATCTCATCTCTCACTTTTTCTACCGCCTTGCATTCTAAGCCAAAAGCAGGCTTAAACTTTTCATCATAATAACGCGAGGCACCCCTCCAACCTATCATCGGATTGCTTTCTTCCGGCTCGTAAAGATGCCCTCCAATTAAATTTGCATATTCATTTGTCTTGAAATCGGAAAAGCGAACGATAACATCGTTGGGATAAAAACCTGCTGCTATCTTTGCTACCCCCATTGCTAAATTATCAACGAAGAACTGCGCCTTATCCCGGTACGATACACTTCTCTTGTCTATCTCCTTAATGACTTTCGCCATCTCTTCATCCTTATTTGCCTTCTTCTTCAGCTCATCGTACTCTATGAGCGCCATTGGATGAATGCCGATATAGGAATTGATGATAAACTCCTCCCTGGCTAAGCCTACGCCATCGTTGGGAATTTGCCCTTGAATAAATGCACCCCCAGGAATACCAAAATTCATCATTATCTGAGTGCGGGGTCTTGGGAGTTCAGATAATGCCACCTCATCCACCCTATATTTCAACTTCCCTTCATATATCCTACCTTCGCCCCTGGAACAGTCTACCGTAACTTCGCTGCCATTTCTTAAGACCTTAGAGCCATCACCGGTGCCGATTACACAAGGTACTCCAAGCTCACGGCTAACTATGGCAGCATGGCATGTTCTCCCACCTTTGTTTGTGACTATCGCGCCAGCGATTTTCATTACGGGCTCCCAATCAGGATCTGTCATATCAGTAACTAAAACTTGACCATGTTTGAACTTATAGATTTGGCGAGGGTCTTCTATCACGTTTACTTCACCTTGGCCAATCTTCATACCAACCGCTTCTCCTTCAATCAGCACCTTGCCCTCATCCTCAAGCACATAGGTTTTAAGCACAGCTAAATCTCTCTGTGAATGCACTGTTTCTGGTCTCGCCTGGACGATGAAAAGGTCACCAGTTAGCCCATCTTTTGCCCATTCAATATCCATCGGCAGGGCATAATGTTCTTCTATGATGCAAGTCCACTTGGCAAGGGCGAGCACTTCATCATCATTCAACGCAAATTCCCTTCGGTCTTGTGGAGTAACTTCCCTCTGTTCCGTTCCTGTCCCGTTTCCCTTATAAACCAGTTTCTTTTCCTTTGTCCCCAGTTTCTTTTCCACAATAGGCCTGAACCCCTCTTTTAAAGCGGGCTTGAAAACATAAAATTGGTCTGGGTTCACAATCCCTTGCACCACATTCTCTCCCAAGCCATACGCACTGGTGATGTAAACCACGTCCTTGAACCCCGACTCAGTATCTATGGAAAATATAACTCCGGAGCATGCTAAGTCAGAACGCACCATCTTTTGCACGCCAACTGATAGAAAAACCCTCAGGTGGTCGAATCCCTTATCAACACGGTAAGATGTTGCTCTATCGGTAAATAAAGATGCAAAACATTCCATAACCTTCCCTATTAATTCTTTCTCGCCCTGCACATTCAAATAAGTCTCCTGCTGTCCAGCAAATGAAGCCGTGGGTAAGTCCTCCGCAGTAGCACTGCTTCTCACCGCAATGTCAACATTCCTCCCGTATCTCCGCTCCATCTCCCTGTAAGCAAGCCTTATCTCTTCCTCCAGTTCTTCAGGACAAGGCGCGGCTTTTATTAGATTTCTTATCTCTTTACTTCTCCGCGACAGATTTTCCATGTCATGTGTATCCAAGCCAGCCAGAATATCTCTGATTTTTCCCATTATGCCTGCTTTTTCAATCACATACGTATACGCTTCAGCAGTGATGGCAAATCCAGAGGGAACGTTTACCCCATTCTTACCTAGATTCCTTACCATCTCGCCAAGAGAGGCGTTTTTGCCACCCACCAAAGCCACATCACCAGCGCCGATTTCCTCAAACCACTTTATAAACTTCATCGGGTGCTCAACAGGCTATTTCAAAAATAAGCATTAGTTCCACAGCATCACTTACATTTGACGAGCCAAAACAACACTGTTTTCACAGCTAGTGAATTGAACATTTCAATATATCACATTTAACCATATTTAGGCAACCTAATTGAGCCAGGCATGGAACCAGCCACGTAACACAATGCCTTGACTGTAAGCAACGGGCAGATTATAATTTTCCTAAAGGCAATTGTTGCATATCGCGAGTAAATATGGCTACTGGATTTGAAAGATTCTCCGAAAGTGCTCGTAAGGTATTGACACGAGCTCAAGGCGCAGCACAGCGCCTAGGCCACAATTATATTGATACTGAGCACTTATTGCTCGGTGTAGCACAGCAAGAATCAGGAGTAGCCGGCAAAGTTTTAGCCAATTTAGGAATTCCTCCAAATAAGGTGCAACCAGCGGTGGAGTTTCTGATTGGAAAGGGGCAGAAATCAAGCACTACTGAGGAGGTGGGGCTTGCTCCCCGGGCAAAGAAGGTCATCGAATTCGCTATTGATGAGGCACGTCGCTTTAATGCTAGCTATATAGGTGCTGAACACATTTTACTGGGATTATTACGAGAGAAGGAAGGGATAGCTTATAATGTTCTAGAAAACTTGGGCGTTACGTTAGAAAAGGCACGAGAGGAGGTTAATCGGGTCACCAAATATGAAGCAACGCATGCCCGAACTCTTGGCCGCAGCACATCACGCACACCAACACTAGACCAAATGGGAACAGATTTAACCGCTTTAGCCAAGGCAGATAGACTTGACCCTGTTATTGGGCGCAATACAGAAATTGAGAGGACAATTCAGATATTAAGCCGCCGCACTAAGAACAATCCTGCCCTCATCGGTGAACCAGGTGTTGGCAAAACAGCTATAGTCGAAGGATTAGCCCAGCGTATAGTAAAGGGAGAGGTCCCTGAAGCACTACAGGGCAAAAGGATAGTTGCTCTAGATATAGGTGCTTTAGTGGCTGGGACAAAGTATCGCGGTGAATTTGAGGAAAGACTTAAAAGGATTATTGAAGAGGAGAAAGCTTCGGGGAATTGTATACTATTCATCGATGAAATGCAGACCATCGTTGGTGCTGGAGCTGCTGAAGGTGCCGTCGATGCCGCTAATCTTTTGAAACCCTCCTTGTCACGGGGTGAGCTACAATGTATTGGTGCCACTACCTTGAATGATTATCGCAAGTATGTCGAGAAAGATCCTGCGTTGGAGCGACGCTTTCAACCCATCCTAGTGGCTGAACCTACTAAGGAAGAAACTCTGGAAATACTGCGCGGAATTAAGCATCGCTATGAGCAATTTCATCGCCTAGCCATTAGCGATGAAGCGCTGCAGGCAGCTACATCCCTAGCTACAAGATATATCGCTGACCGTTATTTACCCGATAAAGCTATTGATTTGATAGATGAAGCTAGCTCCAGAGTGCATATCAAACGAGGTAATGCACCGGTTAGTTTAACCGAGGCAAAACAGGCTCTGGAAAGTATACGCAAGGAAAAAGAGACTGCTATTGCTGCCCTTCAATATGAATATTCCAGTGAACTGCATGAGCGGGAGTTACAGCTTGCTAAAAAAATCGAAGCTCTGGAAAAGGAATGGCAATCAAAGCAAGAACTAGATAAACCTATAGTGGCAGAAGAGGATATCGCTGAAACAGTTAGTATGTGGACGGGAATACCAGTGGTGAAGTTAACCACTGATGAAACTAGCCGCCTTCTCCATATGGAAGAAGCTTTGCACCACCGTATCATTGGTCAGGACGAAGCGATAGAAATTATCGCTAAAGCGGTAAGGAGAGCTCGGGCTGGATTGAAAGACCCCAGACGCCCAATAGGAGCCTTCATATTCCTTGGACCCACCGGTGTTGGCAAAACCGAGTTAGCAAGGGCTTTAGCAGAATTTATGTTCGGTAGCGAGGATACATTAATCAGGCTTGATATGTCAGAATTTATGGAACGTCACACTGTGGCTCGCCTGGTTGGTTCACCGCCAGGATACATCGGCTATGAAGAAGGTGGGCAGTTAACCGAGGCAGTGCGGCGCAAATCTTACTGCTGCATCCTCCTCGATGAGATTGAGAAGGCGCATTATGATGTGTTTAATATACTACTCCAAATTTTCGATGATGGTCATTTAGCTGACGCCAAGGGACGCCGTGTGGATTTCCGTAATAGCATCATAATCATGACTAGTAATATTGGAGCTGAGCTAATAAAACGCAATATGAGCATTGGCTTTGATATCCATGGTGATAGTGATAAGCAAATCGAATACGATAAGATGAAGGAAAAGGTGCTCGGAGAGGTGAAGAAAACCTTTCGCCCTGAGTTTCTCAACCGTATCGACGCCACTGTGGTTTTCCACGGCCTGACTAAAGAACATATCCGAAAGATTGTTGATTTAATGCTCAGCCAGACCATTGATTCAGTCAAGGAAAGAAACATAACTTTAGAGATTACCGAAGCTGCCAAAGACCTCCTCGGTGACAAGGGCTATGACCCTGTTTTTGGAGCACGTCCATTGCGCCGTACAATCCAGGAAATGGTGGAAAATCAGCTCTCCGAGGCTTTGCTGCACGGCGATTTTCTTCCCGGAGATACCGTTGTGGTGGATTGTGAGGATGACAGAATCGTGATACGTGCGCTGGTTAAGGAAGGCTTATAACGGTGCCCCAAGAGATAATTGAAGCACCGATACCAGGCAAAATACTGAGCGTCGACGTTACTCAAGGCAATTCGGTGAATGAAGGCGATACAATTTGCGTTATAGAAGCGATGAAGATGGAAAACCCGATATTAGCCCCTGTGAAAGGGTCTATCATAGAGGTAGGGGTTTCGCCCAATCAAGTGGTTAAAACAGGCCAATTGATAGCTATCATCGAGTACTAATAAAAATCAGTTCCTGTGAAAGGGTCTATTACAGAGGTGGGGGTTTCACCCAATCAAGTGGTCAAGACAGGCCAACTGATAGCTATCATCGAGTACCAATAAAAATCAGTTAAGCAAGGAGGACAAAAATGGCCGCTAAAATGTGGTATGCAGACCCCGTAATGCAGACAATGTTACCCACAATGGGGGGTGAAGCTATTAAGGAAATCTATGGACATTGGTTTGCACCGAGGGCGATTTTTACCGGGAGAATGGGGGCAACGGCATTATCAATGCTTG
>DAOUDP010000002.1:0-6561 GCA_034431195.1 Dehalococcoidia bacterium
AGAACCAAGATAATATCGGAGCATGCCAGCAAAGCTGTGAATTCCCAGCTGGGCATCATGAGGCACAGTTACCTTATACACCGCGGTGAACGCAGTGCCGTTATCATACGGCCCAGCCCACCAGGCAATCTCCGATTTGTTGCCGGTAGCGCTAACTTCATCGGCATTCGGGATGCACCACGTTTTATCGACAATCACCGTCCAACCAGCGGGAGCAAAGTCGCGGAGGTAGATAGAATGGAGCACATTCCCGGGCGAAGTGAAGGTTACGGTGACATTGAATGTCTCCCCCCTCTGCACCTTGTCGGGCAGAACCCTGCTTGGGTTGGCTGTTTGCGCCAAAGCTGTGTCCACAGGGACGACAGCAGCAAACATCAAAACCGCCACGGCAACAAGCACCCCTGCCACTTTCATTCTATTCGTACCAACCCGCGAGCTTCCTACCTTCGCCTATCTTCAGCAAGCAAACCAAAGTCAATCGTAGTAATGTTACCTGTGCTGAACGTCTTACCTGATGCCATCTTACTCAGCCTAGTCCAATTCTTAACTCCAACATTATAGCTTGTGACAATATCCAAGACTTTAGTCCTGATGCCTTATCTACATTTTACACCGCCGTGTGGAAAACATCAACTACGTTTAGTTAACTTTAGTTACATTTAGTTATATTTTCTCTACTCTTTCGGTTTTGGTCACTAAGCTGAAGACTGATAGCTGATAGCTACTAACTTGGAGATTGCTTCGGCACGAAGTGCCTCGCAATGACAGAAAATGTTTAGAAATGTAGTGTGAGGCTTTAGCCTCGCGCTGCACGACCCTGAAGGGTCGCACTACAAAAGAGGGGCGCGTCCCTCGCAATGACAGAAGAGGGGTCATTGCGAGCGAAGCGCGGCAATCTCAGGAAAGCAAAACTCAAAAATCAAAACGCAAAAATGAAAGAGCAGTCAGCAATCAGCGGTTAGCTAATGACTGAAGGCCGATAGCTACTAAACTGAAAGCTGATAACTGAAAGCTGCCAGACAATCTATGCTGCTCTTTTTCGCCACAGGAAGTAAGCCAAAAGCACAACAGCAACTATCCCGACTACTATCGTCCACCAGTATCGGCTGAGCCATGATGGAGCGGCAACAGTAAGCTCTTTAGTCAAGTCCCCTATCGATATGGTGTAACTGCCTGGCGTTTCCTTAGTCACGGTGAAGGTTACCGTCTCTACTGCCTCAGGAGCCAGGGTTACCATCTTTGTCTGCTCTACCTGCCCGTTTACGGTAAGGTTCACAGTATAGCTACCCTCCCTATCACCAATATTGGTAACCTGGGCGCTGACGGTTACTGGCTGTCCTGGCAGTACTTGCTCAGGAGTGACATCAAGGCTAGTTATGGTAAATTGTGGGCCTATTCCTCCCACATACAGAGTAACCGGAACTGTCTGCGGACTATTGCTCGCCCCGGGGGCAGTTATGGTGATATTAGCGGAATAATCCCCATCCGACATACCCGTCGTATTCACCGATACAGTTACCGATGTCGTGTCATCTGCGCCCGTGGAGCTGCCGCTTGTCGGATTTTCACTGAGCCAGGCAGCATCATCACTTACAGACCAGTTAAGTATCTCAATGCCTGAGTTCCAAATCCCAAGTGTCTTGTTTGCGGGGGTTGGACCTCCCCCAACAGCAGTGAAGGTAAGACTTTCAGGGGTGAAGGATATCTGTGGCGCTGCTGAGCTAATATGCAGGCTAACGGAGACTGTCTGCGGACTATTGCTCGCGCCGGGGGCGGTTATAGTGATGTCGGCGGAATAATCTCCAGCAGACATACCTGCTATATCAACCCGTACAGCTACTGTATCATGCTCGCCTATAGAGCTGCCCCTCGTGGGATCCTCGCTGAGCCAGGCAGCACCATCACTTACAGACCAGCTAAGTGTATCAATGCCTGAATTCCAAATCTCAAGCGTCTCGTCTGCCGGGGCTGAACCTCCTTTAACAGCAGTGAAGCTAAGGCTCTCAGGGCCGAAGGATATCTCCGGCGCCGGTGGGCTAATATGCAGGCTAACAGGGACCGTCCACGGGCTATTGATTACCCCATCAGCCGTTATGGTGATGTCGGCGGAATAATCGCCAACAGACATTCCTGCTACATCAACCGATACGGTTACCATATCAGGCTCGCCTGTGGAACTGCCGGTTGTGGGACTCTCGCTGAGCCACTCAGCATCATCACTCAGCGTCCAGCTAATTGTACCAACGCCTGAGTTCGAAATCTCCAGTGTCTGGCTTGCCGGGTTTGAACCTCCCTCGGTAGCATTGAAGCTGAAGCTTTTCGGGCTACAGCAGATAAGTGGCGTAGGGTATACAGGGACCTCCACTTCAACATCACCGGTAATCTTTTCCAAATAAGGTCCTTCTTCGCCAAGATAGTATTCCAGAGAACCATCGAAGGTATTAATTCCCGCACAGGCATAATCAGCCACCGTTACCTTATACATTACGCTAAGGTCAGTGTCCTTAGCATAGGGCCCAAACCACATAATCTCAGCTTTATTGCCTGCAGCTTTAACAAATTCGGCATTTGGGGTACACCACGCTTTATCAATGGTCACATTCCAACCATCGGGGCAAAGGTCGGTCAGGCCAATGCCATTCAACTCATCCGCGGGCGAACTGAAGGTCACGGTGACAGTGAATGTCTCCCCTCTTTCCACGGTGTCTGGCAAAGTCCTGCTGAGATGCGCTTCCTGCGCCAAAGCTATACCCAGGGGCAGGAGAGAAACAGCAACCACGGTCACAATAGCAAAGATTGCAGGCAATCGCATTTTCTTAATAGTAGTGTATCACTTAATATGGTATAAAATCCATCCTCGGAACTCGTTTATATGATTAGTGACACATTAGCCCCCTATTTCTGTCATTGTGAGGCTTGTCCTCCCTCCCTTGTCATTGCGGTGAGCCAAAGCCCTGAGTGTTGCGAGCCCTTTTATATTATCATTGCGGTGAGCCGAAGCCCCGAGCCCTTCGCCTCTTGTCGTTCTGAGCATAGCGAAGAATCCCGTGGCACTCAGGGCAGGCTCCATGAAGGGGAAGAATCTGGTAGTGCTCAGGGTAAACTCCGCGAAGGGGGAAGCGCGGCAATCTCAGGAAAGCAAAACTCAAAAATCAAAAGGCAAAAGCAGTCAGCGGTTACCTAATGCCTGAAAGCTGATAGCTACTAACTTGGGAATTGCTTCACCACTTCGAACTATCACCGACCTATGTGAACGAGACCAGTCCATTCATAAAGAGGGGGGCAAAGCTACCAAGCAATCTATGCCCCCCTCCTTTACCACAACCTACTCGCTCAGATATCTAGTAACAGAAGCATATACCACCATCAATCCGAGCGATTCCCGGAAATATCCTCAATGGTGTCAAAAATACCCCTTTGACACTATAGTTGACACTGACCAGGAAAAAGCCGCGGTAAGGTCAACTGCCAAAGTCCTTCTTAATATGTGTTTTCCAAAACACCTCTACCGTAAAAATCGCCTCTTTTCTTAATTATTTACAAATCAAGTATCTCTCCCCACTGCCCCCAATTTATAGCGACCTCACCCTTATCAAGCATATCTATGACTCCGTCACGATTAAAGTCGCACTTAGCATCCCAGCCTGGCTGACCCAGCCAGCTGCCCCATGCCAGAGCAATCATGCCCTTGTCAAGCATGTCGCAAAAATCATCGTTATTGGCATCGCCCTCACGTGGGGTGCCAAAGTCAACCAAAGTGGTACCGCCCAGAGTCAACGTTACGTTAGTCACCACCTCGCTCAAGCAGGTAGCATTCTTTATGCCGACATCATAGGTGCCCGGTGTAAGACCGCCGATGGTGAAAAAGCCGGTAGTGTTGGTGGTGGCATTTATCGGTGACCATGCCGTCTCATTGCCATTCTGGAAGAAGTGCACCGCAAAGTCCTCTATCCACTTGGTATTATTGCTGCCCCTTCCGACAAAAGTAACATTCCCCACCAGGGTAGCGTTTACAGCAACCGGTGACACGGCAACGGCGTAGTCGATAATGGTCACCATCGGAAAGATTGGATCGTACGGTCCCTGAGGTGTCAAGTTGGCACCCGAGTTCTGACCTATGAAGCCGACGATGGGTTTCCCAACGGCATAGTTTTGCAAAGCCCAGCAGGGGGGGCCGCCAGGGCCCGGGATGAACTGAATAACATTGTAGATATCGTGGGAGACATACTGGGTATCGTTATGCACACTGGCATTATGGGGATAAACAGGATGAGGCGGTGACGGTGGCAGTACCCGACCGGGTCCTCCCGCCTCGGCGTTATCAAAACAGGGGTCGCTGATGCCAAGCTGCAAACCCGTGGAGTTTACTCCAGCGACAGTGACATAGTGCCCGCCGACGCGCCACCAGTACCACTCGTCAGGTCCCATCTCCTCATACTGCCAGAAGCCAAGAAGCAGCACCACATCCTCACACCTCTCCACCTCCTCCTCAATCCAGTAGAACCCCGGCCATAGCACTGTCGTCTCATTGTAATCGGCAGCATAGCCAGTGTTGTTGAGGTACTGGTCTATCCCCGCTTGCATATCCATGACGTCGGTGCCGTTATGGGGCATCATGGTTCTCTGTCCATCGGTGTCCATAAGCCATGCCAGGTCGTTAACCAGCGGCTCCACGTTACTGGCGTTGTGGTCGTCCCACGGATTACTGTAGTTTGTCACCAGACCGTAGTTATCGCTGCTATTAGATGGCGGCTGGGGGAAAGGCTCATTGGCAGAATCGAACCACCACAGGGAATTGGCCACCGCCACCGGTCCACAATAGGTCCAAGGCCCCCCAGAAGGAGGATTCGTCCAGTTATCCTGCTTCTGGTCGAAGTCGGGCATGCCGCTCGGGGCGTAGTCAGTCCAGTTACCAGGCTTCCAGTACCATCCTTCTGGCACCTCTTCTTCTATGTATATCTTCCAGTCCTCGGTTTCACCGCAGGCGAACAGCCCTGTGCCGTTCCACGGGACGGTAACCGGGGTCCTGGTCAGCGTAAGTCTGAGCCATGTTTGACCAAGGGTTGCGTTCACAGTTGAGAATGAATTGGACACAAAGGTAGCCTCGGCAGCAGATAGGTTTATTGCCTGATTTTGAACCACGTGCTCTCCAGCGTCAGTCCAGTCGCCATCTATATTCAGGTCAATCAGGATGTTGACAATGAGGTCGTCAGCGGCAATGAAGTTGGTCACCTCAAACGTGACCGTTGCCGTTGCATTACCGGGAGCCAGGGTAGTGGTTACCAACCCATCGCTGTAGGGAGTATCGAGATCAGTGATCCGGGCATCAAGCTCGAAGTCCTTCGAATCACCCATACTGTTCAGACCAAGTATTTCGGTGTCAGTAGGGCAGTGCCGCGCGCCATCGCTGGCAAGGAGAGACGGGTATGTTGGGTCTTGAGCATCACCGAACTCCAGTGGCTGCTCCATCTCATTCTCCATGCAGTTGTTATCCTCATTACTCTCCTCAACTACATGGTCAATGTCGGCGCAGACCATAATCGTCACAGTGGTATTGCCCGGGCAGTCGAACGGCCCAACAGTCGTGGTGTTAGCCCCACCGGCCAGCAGAGACGGGCAAGCGGTAGTGTTCACCAGCTTACCGTCAGCGTAAATGCCCGTCGTGCTATTACCAGCGGGTGCGGTACCATTGTTGGTCACGGTGTAGGTTACGTTGTAGCTGCAGCCAACAACCGTCTCATACTTGTCTTCGACTACGAGGTCAGGAGCGCCGGGAATCTCGGCGAAGTTCGCGGTTACCGTCTTATTCTCATCCACGGTTACCGTAGTCGATGCCGCGGTGGCATTGGCTATCTCGCTCATATTAGCGGTGGTCCAGTTCACAAACTGCCATCCGGAATCTGGTGTGGCGTTGATGTTTACCACACTCCCCGCGGTGTAATTATGAGCGCCTACTGGCGGGGTTGTGGTTCCATTGCCGTTCACTGCCATGGTCAGTGTGTAAGAAGGCACAACTCCCGAGGTGCGCAAGCGAATAGCGACATCCTCATTCAGATTAAATCCCACGTCGTACCAGCTGCCATTTGTGCCCCAGGGGCTGGTGTATGTGAGTGCCGTTTCATTTGGTCCGTACTGGTCTGTCGGGACAGGCCATCCCCAGGCGGCATCAGTGAACTTCACCACCACGATAACGGGGTCACCGGCGGTCAGCGCCAGCGGCGAGCTCAAGTTCACTCCATGGTAGCCAGGCTCGTTGAAGCTGTTGTTGAACTGGCTGACCAGCAGGTTGCTCAGCGATGTCGTTGAGGGATCGAAGTCGTCATAGATGTATATATCAATGTCACTGGTGGCATCTACGGTCCAGAACTCCACGCGGGTAGCATAGGTATTGTTTGTCGGGGTGAAATTGCACAGTCCCCAGCCGGTAATATTCGAATATCCAACGTAGTCATTCTGGCAATCATCGTCGTAATAATAGATGCTGCCGTTGTTATCGTAGTCCTGCCAGTCGTACATGTATGAGGACCACTCGCCGATGCGGGCTGAGCCGTAGGCGATGGT
>DAOUDP010000003.1:0-2449 GCA_034431195.1 Dehalococcoidia bacterium
ACATTAGTGACCTGTCCTCAAGAGTAAGCCACCCATCGCGATTAAGGTCACAATAATGACCTCCTTGGATTACGTTCGTGGTGTCCCACCCCGCATAGAGCAGCGACCTGTCTTCAAGGGTAACCCAGTTGTCATCATTGCAATCTCCCTCTCGCATCGTGCCAAAATCTACCACCGTGGTGTTACCAGCACCTAGCGTTACACTGGTGTTTACCTCGCTCAGGCATGTCCAGTTCTTAATTCCGATATCGTAGGTGCCCGGGGTAAGACCGGTGATGTTGAACACCCCGGTATTGTTGGTGGTGGCATTACCAGCCCATAGCACGTGGCTGAGATTACCAGCCTCGAAGAGCGTTACATTAAACGGCTCTATCCAGCTATCATCGGGAGGGGAAACCCTTCCCGGGAAAGTAACGCGTCCCTCCAGGGTGGCACCGGTCAGAATCAATGGTAAATAATCACCACCGTTTGTTATATTCCCGGTAGAATTATACGGAATCTGGGTGTCTCCAAAGCCGTCTCCGTTGGTATCATTGCCGCTGTAATCCGACCAGTAGTTGCCACCAAGATATAGGCCACCAATTATATTCGGGCCAGTAGTATTCGTGATGTTCCAGGTGTTGGTTCCATTATCGTAGGCGTTATTCGTGTTGTTGAAGTAGTTGTTGTAGATGGTGTTGCTGTTGCTCGAACCAAGCAGCACGATGCCGTGCGTGTTGTTCCTTGCAATGTTGTTCATGAGTATGTTGCTGCTCGAAGAAGCCAGGTAGATGCCCCGCTGGTCATTATTTGAAGCTGTATTGTCAGTGACCGTGTTGTTGCTCGAAGCAGACAATTCTATGCCATAGTAGTTATTTGTGGCATTATTGCTGGAAATGTGGCAATGCTGCACGCTGCCTAAATAAATTCCAGCCATATAGCTTCCAGTGGCATTTTCCACCGTGAACCCGGTTATATTCACCCAATCTGCGGTTACATTAAACACATGGGCACTTGAATTCGTTGCATTCACAATCGTATCAGCGGGATTTCCCGAGGTCGACCTTATCGTCAATTGCTTATTTACATCCACATTTTCATTATATGTTCCCTCGTCAACGGTAATTGTGTGCCCATCCGTAGTGTTAGAATCATCTATGGCAGCCTGGATGGTTGCGAAATCCTCTGTTGTGTTGATATTATGGACTGGGAATGGTATCTCCGCAAAGTTGGCCACTATGGTGTAGTTATCATTCATGGTGATGGTGGTGTTGGCAGCAGTGGAATTGGCTATCGTGCCCACTTCCCCGGTCCAGTTCACAAAGTGATACCCTGCATCTGGCGCGGCATCAAGTCCCACCACCGTGCCATGGTCATACGGACCAAACTCACCCTCCCCAGGATAGGTCACACTGCCGCCACTGCTGCTGGATGTCGTCAGGTTATACCGGTTTATGGCGAAGTTGGCCACTATGGTGTAGTTATCATTCATGGTGATGGTGGTGTTGGCAGCAGTGGAATTGGCTATCGTGCCCACTTCCCCTGTCCAGTTCACAAAGTGATACCCTGAATCAGCCGTGGCATCAAGTCCCACCACCGTGCCATGGTCATACGGACCAAACTCACCCTCTCCAGGCGTGGTCACATTTCCTCCATCGCTGCTGGATGTCGTCAGGTTATACCGGTTTATGGCAAAGTTGGCCGTTACCGTCTTGTTCTCATCCACGGTTACTGTAGTCGATGCCGCAGTAGCATTGGCTATCTCACTCATATTAGCGGTGATCCAGTTCACAAACTGCCATCCGGAATCTGGTGTGGCGTTGATGTTTACCACCGTCCCCACTGTGTAGGCATGACCTCCCACCGCCGGAGTTGTTGTTCCATTGCCATTCACTGCCATGGTCAGGGTGTAGGAGGGTACAACTTCTGAGGTGCGCAGACGAATAGCGACATCATCATTTTGATTATAACCCAACTCGTACCAGCTGCCATTTGCACCATTCGGGCTGATATATGTGAGGTTGGTTACAGATGGGCCGACCATGTCTGCCGGGATAGGGAAATTGGTAGTGACAGTAGTGAACTTCACCACCACGATAACATCATCACCGGCGGTCAGCGGCAGGGGCGAGCTCAAGGGCACCGAATGGTAGCCAGGTTCGGTGAAATTGTAGTTCAACTGGCTACGCAACAGGTTGCTCAGCGACTTCGTTGCCACATTAAAGTCATCATAGATGTATATATCGATGTCGGTGGTGGCATCCGTGGTCCAGAACTCCACGCGGGTAGCATAGGTATTGTTGGACGGGGTGAAATTGCACAGTCCCCAGCCGGTGGTGGATGAATATCCCCAGCTAGTTGTCCAGTAATCATCGTCGTAATAATAGATGCTGCCGTTGTTATCGTAGTCCTGCCAGTCGTACATGTATGAGGACCACTCGCCGATGCGGGCTGAGCCGTAGGCGATGGT
>DAOUDP010000004.1:0-2785 GCA_034431195.1 Dehalococcoidia bacterium
CATTAGATATCATTTTGTGATTTAGTTTTGCCGCCGATTTGAGCACCGCGGTGGGACCTTTTCCCTCTCTACTGTTTGTTGGTGAAATGCCGTTTGATATCGCTTCACAGGCTTTTCTGCCATCTGGTGTTGCCCCGATGAACAAGCCGTCGAGGACATGCGTTCCGTAGGAGTAAAACGAGGGCCTGAAGTGCCCTCCCCTTATGCTTTCCTGCTTGACCACCTCACTACAGAAAGCTTCAGCCACTTCTTTAGCTATTGAGTCTATGTAGTCCTCATCGTTCCCATATTTGGGAACTCGGTTAATCAATCTCTGTCTGAGGTACTCTTTTCCCCTAAAGTTAGTTTGAAGTAGTCTAAGCAATTCCGGCATGGTGATTGCCTTTTCTTCAAATACTAACCTTTTTATGGCTGCCAATGAATCGGCCACCGTACCTAGTCCCCTAGCGGTGATGGAACTGAAGTTGTAGCGTGATCCGCCTTCGGTCACGTCCTTACCGCTTTCAATGCAACCTTTTATAGTAGAAGAGATGTATGGTGCTGGGAACTCCTCTGCGTAGATACTATCTCTCAAGTTTACGGCCTGAGCTACCATTCTTACGTTGTATTGCAGTTGCTTGCGGAAAGCATCCATCACATCATCAAAAGATGTCCACCTTGTGGTATCTCCTGTTGCGAGACCCTGATTGGACATAAAGCGATACCCGCCGTTGTTCAGGATCATCTCTAAGACCCCTGTAAGCTTTAGATCATGACCACCAGTGGTTGCGAAGGTATTCCCAGCCGAAGTGGGCTCAACACAGCCGACGATAGCGTAATCTCTGGCATCCTCGAGACTATATCCATCATTGAGCAATGCTGGAATGATGGTCTCGTCATTATAAAAGGCTTGGCCCGATGTTGAGCCATAAACTTCGCACGCCTCGATGAGAAAATCTCTAGGCGTATTCTTGTGAATCCTTATCGCCAAGTTGTTAACCACTCCTTTTAGTCTTTTCGAGGCTTCCAGGATAAGGTAGGACAATTCATTAGTAGCGTCTTTCCCGTCTTTCGTTTGCCCTCCTATGGTTATTGGCTCAGGACTTGTCGCCAGTGTACTAGCAGTCTCGATGCCTGATTGGGGCAACAGAAGTATGTTTGAGGTTAGTTTGATGTTTAGCTCCTCCAGCAGTTCCAGTGCCTCCTCTTTTGCGATCCTGCCCTCTTCGCTATCCCTTTTGTAAAATGGATAGAGGTATTGGTCAACCCTTCCTAGAGCACATGTTCCCGCCATACCATAACTAATTTGGGAGATTACTTGGTTAAACCAGAGAGCTTGCATCGCCTCATAATAGGTTCTGGGTGGATTGGCAGGCACCCACCTACAGTTTTCTGCTATTTTCAATAACTCATCCCTTCTATTTGCACTTGTTTCTCCGTCGGCTAGTCTTGTTGCTTCATCGGCGAACCTATTGGCAAAGGCGACGGCAGCATCACAACACATGATAACCGCCCTAAGAAAGTCCATTCTCTTGGGGTCATAGTGATACCTGTCGAGTTGTCTCGTTGCTCTCTCTTTAATCCCATTGAAGCCTTCACTTATAACACTCTCATGCCCCAATACTAGATGGCCTTGGACATCGAATACATCGATGGCCA
This sequence comes from Dehalococcoidia bacterium, assembly GCA_034431195.1. GTDB lineage: Bacteria > Chloroflexota > Dehalococcoidia > GIF9 > AB-539-J10 > CG2-30-46-19. The sequence goes on from DAOUDP010000004.1 coordinate 1,639, forward strand.
GATTAGGGCAAAGACTAGCGATTTCGTCTAGCAATCTTAGCGAATGGCGCTGTATGCCTCCCAAGTTGTGTAATATTCTTCGCAAATTAGAAATTCCAAAATTCATCGAAATTCTCAGCATGGTAGGCAATCCCAGCTTCACCTTTCTTAACCCCTTTACAGTCCATAAAGAAGTCTTCTTCTCCCTTATTGATTTCCCCCTCCAATAAGGCAGAATCTCGTTCTTCAAGGCCCTTCTATCCTCCTCGCTTACCAGGAAAGAATGTGCTCCTCTATTCCCTAATCTGTGAAGCTCTAGGTTCAAGACAACATTAATATCGCCGCGTTCTACGGGGATCGCTCCAGCCAGCCGTTTGCTCGTCCTGTTGCCTACTATTAGCTCATCTTCGTCAATGAATATAGTCATTTCATTTAATGTCTTCGTTAGCGCATTGGCATTTCTTATCGCCGCTGGCTCTCCTTCTGTTTCCTTGTAGCTTTCGGTATAAAAGCGAGCTCTTTCAATACAAACCTCGTACGGAGTGGAGAGCAGCCTCTCTTTCATTTGCTCTGTTCTAGAACCTTTCCTGCTTTCATCACCCTTAGTTAATATCTGACTCACCTTATACCCCACGTTGCTTGCTCTCTCCGGACGCGCTCGCCGCTCCATTGTACCAGCATAGTTCTAGCAGTCAATAGTGGAACCCGTCAAAGCAAAACTTGCTCCAAATTGAGATGTTTTGCTGCTTGAAGCCTCAGTAGCAGCTTGGCTCCGCTAGTAGGATTTCGACCCGCTGTCAATGGGCTTCTTCACACCATTGTCGGAAGCCAACAATTCATCGAATCGTGAAATCCTGGCCAGCAGGCAGGATCAGCCGCGGTGCTTCGCCATCGTTGCACAAAAGGCAAGATTGTTCAGCCAGTTTGTGCGTGCTACGGAGAAAAGACCTTTCGTTGCTCAGCTCTGATAAAGTATTGCCTGGAGGTGTCATATGGATCAAGAACGCAAAACTTGAACCTGTCCTGTAACCTGGCTTATAGGCTTATTCAGTCAGTAGAAAAAAGGAGGCACCATGAAAAGGGAGGTAACTGCTTTACGATGTGAAAACAGCTTTGTGGAGCGGGAGACGGGACTCGAACCCGCGACAACCTGCTTGGAAGGCAGGGA
>DAOUDP010000005.1:0-11247 GCA_034431195.1 Dehalococcoidia bacterium
TGCAAAATTTCCTAAGTCGTTTAGTTTGGCTCTCAGCGAGGCTTTACAGCTTCTCCCTGGAACGGCTCTCAGCTAAGTTTGTGTGTTTTCAGAAATTCGGACATAGTTTGATCTTCCTTTTCTATTGGCACGGTTTTTGTTTTACGTTTTTAGGTGCTGTTTTTCCGTTCTTGCTCTATGTTTACAATCGTTGGCATGGTTTTTGCGATAACATCCCCCTGGTTTGGGGGTCTGGTTGGGTTTTTTTGGTGATAAGCAAGAAATATGCCAAAGATGAAAGATTTTACTTGACAAATGAGGGGCAGGTCTATAAATTTATTAGTAAGGTTTGTCAGGGTTTTTGAGTTTAATTTTTTTCCTATGAAAGAGAGGTGAAAAAAATGGCACGTGTTACGCCGGAAGAGTTTGCAGAGAAACATGCAAGACGGTTGAAAGGCGCCGTTGAGGATATTAGGCGAGGAGTAGAAAAGGTAACTACTGCTCCTACAGCCCAAGCTGCTGCCAAGCAAGCTAAAATGTTAGCCAATACCACTGAAGCGATAAACAGTGGACGGTGGGCTAACTCTTTGAAGGCTGTTTCCGTTGAAGAGTGGAAATCGGCGATGGTGGACAAGGGGCTTCCCAGAGTATCCGGTGGTATTGACGCTGCACATGATAAAGTGGTAAGGACGGCTGCTAAGCTGTTGCCTATCGTGGACGCCGCTTCTGCTAAAGTGCGAGCTATGCCTGATTTAACCCTGGAAGATTCGATTGCCAGGGCTTCCACTTTCATTCGTGAGATGGCTAAAGCAAAGGGCCAGGTGAAGGGCTAAGTCTATTTGGTGTCTTAAGTTGGAGGTGGTGTAAGTGATACAAGCGGAGGAGATCAAAATGGTTTCTAAAGTACTAAACATAGGACGTGCGGGGTTGAAGACTTCTGAGTTCTGGATTTCGCTTATCACCGCTTTGTTTTCTGTACTGGCAAGGTTTGGTGGAGTGGATGTTCCCTGGCAAGCTATATGTACTGTGATAGTGTACATTTTTTCTCGTACTGTCCTAAAATCGATTGTAGCAAAAAACGGGGGTGTATAAGATGGCGCTGTTAAATCCATATATGGAAAAGCTAAGTCTTAGTTCTGACACCCTGGAGTTAGAGGCTGGGTCAAACGAATCTCTCCTAATAAAGGAAGTTCAGGTTGACAATCTGGCTAATGTGGAGTTTGCGGAGCTAAGTATCGACCGCACGACAATCGGATATTTCGATTGCTATGATATGTACAGCAATGGAATATGGATGGCCAAGGACAAAGTTCTTTTCCCTAACTTGTTTGGCTTCTTGAGGGAAAAAGGGTTGTTTGAGGGTTATCCAGTGGCTTCGGGGCAGAAGTTCAAGATCGACATAACTGGAGCCACTAACAATAACTGTAGGGTGATCTATGAACGCCATGACGCCGGAGATATATTGGCCACTGCTCCTAATGGAGTAGCGAGTGATGAATATATCTTCATCAATTATGGCCAGAATAAGAGCACCATAACGGACGCCACTTATGGTGATATAGATGAATCCCTGAATCCGGTTGAGTTCCCTAACTTTCCTTTCGGCGATGTTGTCCCTGCTAACATGGAGATTGACCTACTGGGGATGTGGGTGGCTTGGAGACGTAACGGCACGTATGTAGGTAATCGGTATACTTACTTACGTATGCTGAAGGAACGGACGGTTATGTTCGATGATGATAAGAATGGGGTCTATGTTGCACACGGAATGGGAAATTTCCCTATTCCTTCTGAAGGTTATGACCGTCACCCTGAGCTATTTCCAACCCCTTATACCTTCACTCCAGGGGAAGAACTGTCTGTGGAGCTTAAGGCAAACTACGGTGCCGGTATTTCAACGGATACAATCTATGTGGCCTTTCTTGAACGAGTGAGAAAGGTATAAGGGGGGGTGCTGATATGTTTCTATACAAATACGTAACAGTAGACGGCGCCACTTCCGATGAAGATTTGGAGACTATCCTTACTTCCACGGCTGAGGAGTCTTTTCATGTAGACGCCTTGATGTTCTTGGAAACGACCGCCACTGAAAACCATGACGCTGTTTTAAGAGCTTACCTGGAAAGGGAAAGGATATTAGACTTTCCCCTGGCGTTCTTTCTGCAAGCTGCTGACAGCGATACCAGGCTGGCTATAGATCAGTGGATAGTGATCGATGAGCCTTTGCCGGTAGGTCAATCGCTGAAGGTTGGACATCTTTCAGGTGGTACGCTATCTGAGATGAAGGTTGTGTGCCGGTATCATATAGTCTAAGTACAAGCTTAGAAATAAAAAAGGTGACATAGCAGGGACAAAGGGGTCTCTCTTTGTCACCTTTCTTTTTATGTCCTGGAAATGAGATGGTATAATGTTAGACCTTCCTTGTTAAGGTGGATCATTTCGATAGTGATAGGAGTAATAATAATGAGGCTTCTTTTTCCTTAAGATCATAAGAGAGGGGGTGTTTAGACATGCCAGTTAGAAGTGCAGTGGTCAATACTGTTGATCAAATTTTGGATATGGATATGAATGTGGATGATATTCATACTCGCCCGTCAAGGATAAGGCAGTGGTTTACGAACAACATCATTCGCCGGATGTTGGCTTATCCGCTGATCTTTGATGGTGTCCATTTTAAGTTACAACGATCAACGCCAGAGGGGATAACTTTGACTGCTCCGGTAGGTGGTGGTTTACATACCGGCCCGATGTGGAATGGCACGACTACCAACGACCAAGTAGAAAAGACGTTTTACGGGGTCACTGGTACGGCGTTGATGATCCACATTTGGACTAATGATGTCAAGATACAGGTAAGCTGGGATGGTGTGGAATATGGTACTGAGATACGTCTGGTTGCGGATACCATTTATATGCTGGATTTAAAGGCGTATTCGTTCAAGATACGGAGCTATCTAGCCGATAATCATGCAACCTATGAAGTGGTCTGCTTTATGATAGAGCCGTATGTAACTTAACTCTGATCAGAAAGGGGGATAGAGATATGCAAGCTTCACCTATGATTAAACCAACGAAAGATGTTGTAGACGCTATTAAGACCAAGACCGATGGTTTGCCTGCTGATCCTGCCACAATAACTGCTATAACCGCTATTAAACAGAAAGCGACATCACCGGCATGGGATCAAGATACCGATAGCTTAGAGGCTATTAGTGAAAGGATCACGGCAGCGGCTGCTGTTACAAGCTCAGGATACATTAAGGAAAAGTATAGTACGGGTTATGCCCAAATACTGAATTTAATCTCCCCTGCGACCAAAGATACTTTTTCTGGATGGTTGGAGTATTGGGATGTAACCGACGAAGATTTATGGATTTGTAGTGTTATTGGGCGATTTGACAGCCAGTATAAATGTATCCTTGTTTTTGAGATTGGTGTAGGGGCAGCAGGGTCAGAAGTGAGTAAGGTGAGATATACTATGCCGCATTATAGCCTATCAACACCTGCGATTGGGATGATAGAGCCTTATATATATACTCTACCGATTCCTATTTATGTCGCCAGTGGCTCTCGTGTTGCTTGTAGGTTATCTACCAGTATTGACGCCTTATCCTATTTTCAGCTTAATATACAGTTCTATGGTGGATTGTAAACACACAATAAAAGAAACGGGAGGTATACGTTATGCTGGATATAAAGTTACCAACCGCTGAGAAGAAAAGGATAGCGGCGTTCTCAGAGGATATAGCGAAGGCGAAAAAGATGTTAGCTGTTTTGTCTGAGGCTGGGATACCTGCTCCTGGGTTAGTCTCTGAGTTAGAAAAGGTGGAAAAGATGCAAAAGGTGTTACTGGAAGCTTTCTAAGGGTATTGTATAATCAGAGAGGATAGCTGTGGCATATTTCTATTATGATGAAATTCCGCCGGAAGATATGGATGTATTTTATGCTTCCCTACCCTGGCCTCGAAATCTATTAGTTCAAGATCATCACGATTTATACTATTTCTGGAAAGAAGAGAAAGACCCCGAAGTATATTTAGAGACAGTGAACAAGGTTATTGCACTTCGGATTGAACAGGGGGTCATTGGGCTGGTATCCTGGACGGAGCTATTAGAGGATATTATCGGTGGACGTGAGGGTATTGAGGATGAAACCTGGGTCTTTCTGTGGAACGCCTTTCTAAAGGATACCCTTCCTTCTGTGTTAATGGAAGCGGCGAAAAAGGCCAGGGAAGCGGCTAGCCTAACAGAGATACTCCTAAATTTTGTAAAGGATAATATAGCAATAGTTATAATTGTCATTCTGTTGGCGCTAACGGCAATTTTCGCCCCAGGGTTGTTACTTTCAGTAGGAAAGACCATATACACCATTCTGGAAAAGATAGGGCTGGCAACGGCTAAAACTCTTACCACGATCAACGGCTGGATTTCGACTGTCAAGGGCTGGCTTCATATAGAGGAGATAGGCGCTATAATGGAGACAGTAGGCAGTATATCACGCCTACTGGAAACGATCAGCCCTGCTTGGGCCGCTAATATCCAGAAGTGGGAAAACGAGATTGCCAAGGCGTCTAAGTCTCTATTCGGTGACTCGAACACTATCTCAGCTTACCTTATCGCTGTTCAGATGGCAGTGTGGGATATATCTTCCTTAGCTGGCAAGTCGTATGATATATTCCAGGTTGATTTCTACGAATCGGCAACAGCTATAACCACACAGATAGCGGAAAAGCAAGAACTCTATCAAAACAATCCTGGGGCGCTGTGGTATGACATGCAAGAATGGTTTTTGCAACCCTTGTATGGTGAAGCGGTAGAAAACCGTAGGGCTTCGGATGTTCTGATCGGACAGTTAGGGTTAGCGGCTGATACTATTCAGGACAATTTAGAAACAGTGGATGACCGGCTGGTTGAATATGAAAAGGTGCTTAAGCCTACAGACTTGGCCGTTCTTAAAGAAACGGTAGGTAATATTAGAACAAGCCTGAGAGAAGAGGCTATTGAGCCGTTGAGTCAGTTCAAAAAAGACGTTACCGATATATACATCGGCAAGCTTCCCGATAAAAGTTTCTCTCAGAGGTGGAATATATTAGTTCAACCCGCTTTAGATAACGCTAATATCCTTGGGGCTGATGAAACCACGTTAACCGCTTACCAAAAAGAGCAACGGTTAGCCAAGGGTGAACACCTGTTGGACTTCATTTCCAGGATTGCCCGCACCGCCTGGGATGGTGTTATCGGTGGTGTTCAAAGGTTGTATTCAGAGACCATCGGAAAGCTTGACAGGGAAGAGGTAATAATCCCGCCGGTCTTAGAGTACACGCCGGAAGAATGGACGTTGACTCCTTCCCGATTGCTTCCGGCTAAACGGTTTGAACATTCGCCTCAACCCTTTATCGTTCCTATCCCCAAAACCGAAGCCAGGGAAGCGATGTTGTCAACCTTCAACACCGGCATACAAAGTGTATTGGGAGTATTACAATGAACGAGATGGATCGGCTGTGGAAGAATGTAAGGGGCTTCTTTGAAGTCCAACATTTAGGGAAATATGAAAAGCTAATGGAAGTGTTGCCCGCACCGGTTGAAAGCTTACTTGACAGGTTAGTATCCAGGATAGAGAAACAAACCGATAAAGCCTCTGAGGGAATGGCTGATTGGGTAGGGAAGCTCTTTCCTGTCTCTCCTGAATTGGCTGATCATTTTAAAGACATAAAGGACTTACCGCCGCCGGTAGACATTATCGTTATGTCTATGATAGTGTCCGCTATTTTTACCGGTTACATACAGACATGGATCGGTGCTCAGATAGAAAGGGGCCAGTGGAAAGCCAGGGATGATACCCGTCCTACCCTACCGGATCTTTCAGCACTGATCAGCGTGGCCTGGAAGGAGCCGGAAAAGTGGGATAAGATCAAGCAATACTTAGGTTACGCTGGTCTGGAAGAAGAAGCTCAGGGGATGGTTATTGCGGCAGGAAGGCAGTTTGAAAACGCACAACAAATACTTACCCTGGTTAACAGGGGAGAGATAAACGAGCCGGAAGCCTTGTCAAGGTTGGGGCGAAACGGATATGCTAAGGCTGAAGCGGAACACATCCTAAAGCTCCGATTTATAATCCCGCCTATTCAAGACTTGGTGCGGTTTTCCGTTCGAGAAGCATACTATGAAGATTATGTGAAACAGTATGGTCTCGACCAGGAATTTCCTAACGAATTGGCGTGGTATGGAGCACAACAGGGACTATCACTGGAATTTTGTAAGTACTACTGGCGTTCTCATTGGGAATTGCCTTCCCTACAGTTGGGCTTTGAGATGTTACATAGAGGGATTATTACAGATACCGACCTGGATAATCTTTTTATAGCCCAGGACATCATGCCTTGGTGGAGAGATAAAATCAAACAGATCAGTTTTGTCCCTTTTACCAGGGTGGACGTTAGACGCATGTATAGAGAGGGGATACTGGGGAGAGATGAAGTAAACAAGGCATACAGAGATATTGGCTATGATGAATACAGGGCTGAGAAAATGACCCAGTTCGTTATCGCCTGGGCTGGAGCAGGACGGAAAAAACAGACTCAATCCCAAGTCCTTAGAGCCTATGATTGGGATGTTATCAGCAGGGAAGAAGCAGTGTCACTCCTTATTGCCTTGGGATATTCGGAAGATACCGCTGAGAACATTGTAACCGTCCATGATTATGAACGAGCGGAAAAAGCACACAAAGCGGTTATAGCCGTTATCGAGATAGGGTATAAACAGCGTGAGATAGACACAAACAGCGTTTACGCAAAATTCGGCGAATTGGGGATAACCGGTAAGCGAACAGCGGAGTTATTAGACTTGTGGGACGCTGAGAGACGCTTAGAGGAGCCTCAGCCCTCTAAAGCTGATTTGGTACGTTGGTTTAAGAAAGATATACTTACCCTCAATGAGTTCAAAGAGGAAATGAAAAAACTGGGGTATACAGATCAAAACATAACCAGGTATATCAGAGACGTGAAAGGGGGGACATAAAGGTATGCTGGTAAAACTTGGAGTAAGTATCGAGAGGCTGAAAAGACCCGCCAGGAGAGCGCTGTCGAAGGTTGATTACGTTTTTAGAGGGCATGAAGAAGAAGTGGTGATCACGTCTACTTTCGAGGGTGATCATAGCCCCAGTTCACTTCACTATGCGGACTTAGCCTTTGACATTAGGAAACCGAAGAAACCTATAACGAGGGTTATAACACAGATAAGGTCAATACTGGGAGTAAGTTATGATGTGGTAGATGAACGAGATCACTATCACATCGAATATGACCCTAAAGGAAAGGTGTAATAATCATGCCGGATAAAGAAGAGATCAGAAAAGAACTGCTCAAAATAGTGGAGCAGTATGTGAACGAAGGTATACCAGAAGATAATAGGGTAAAAGCCCACAAGTTAATTAAAGCGGTAATGGAAGGGAAACATCGGGTGACGGAGCCAACAGAGGATTAACCTTACCATCCGGCCCTACTATCCCCTTCGTATAATTATATGTTAACCGCTTTTCCCTGGTTTCGATCGGAAAGCCGGATTGAATCCCTCTGGCTAATAGCGTCTTGAAGCCAGGGAAGAACGTCTGCCTGAATACGCCAGGGGAAATTTCTACGGCGTCTTTGCGGATACCTTTTTGTCTTTTATACGTCCCTAACGAGTAATCTTTAGGGGCGTTAATTGTAAGTGTATCTCCAGTTCTTTCTAAACTTAGCTTACCTAACTCCAGTGGTTGAATATGAGTATATAGACCACTGTAACCCGATTGCGAAATTATGAGTGAATCAGTATCACAGTAAAAGACGTTTTCTATCCCCGCTGCCTGAATATAACTCCACAAGACAAACCTGGCATACTCTGTAACATGTAAAGCTATAGCCACGTTCGACTTAGCTGAAGCATGGCGACCCTTTGTCAAGATGTGCCGGTGAAACATCTTGTACTCCATTCCCTGGCCCTCTCGATCATCATAAAACACCCTCTGTGAACTAAAATCGCTGTCCTGTGTATATTCATCATAAACCACTGTAGGTGACATCTGGCCAAACTTACCGTACAGTGAGTTCAGTAACAGCTTGTATATTTTCTCTCCGATTACATCCTTTTCCTGCTTCGCCTTTTGCTTTCTTGCATACATACCTTTCACCCAATCAGTGAAGAGCATGTCACGATGAAAGATATACAGCCGGTTAACACTTATCAGGTGTGAATGAGCCAGGGCATACCTGATCCCTTCCGTTCCCAATACAGTAGTGAAACAGCCTACAGGAAACACCATCTTGTCTTTCTGTCTGAGAGGATATACCGGCTTATCTGTATGCAACAAAACTTCACCCACTAAGCAATACTCACTCAGAAGCGCCTCTAAACGACCTAAAGGAACATCACTTGCCTCACCACATAGAACAGAGGGATACCAATTATCACGCATAACATACGGATACATTGAGTTTACGTCTACCATATAGAAATCCCCTTCCCTCTGCTTCCCTATCCAGAAACACTCAACCCTTCCCCCAAAATACCCTTGCCGGCAAAATGTATCCTCTACCGAATCACCCAGGGGAAGTATCTTATCAACCATAAAACGGTGACGGAAGGCGTTGAACGCCTGGGAAGCATACGTATATCCCCAGCGTCCCAAATCCTCTTTCTGGATGAAAGCAAGCCAAGTCAAGAAGCCCTGCCGTAATATTTCTACATCCCTTCGGCAATATCTCTCAATCTCCTCGAGTGATGATCCCTCAAAATCCACATCAAGCTTTTTTAGCCCTAAATATCCCCCTAACTTCTCTATTGAAGCAGGCCAGAAATTTTGTAGATTGAGAAATACTATCGTACGCCTGCCCTTGTGAAGCTTCAAGATTAGCTGGTTAGCCGCTTGGTGATAGAAACACATCGACCAGCCGTCATCGGACAGGTGCTCACTACCCGATGTAGCAAACAAGTCAAATACAACATTAGAGGCCACTACATACAATACCATCTTGGCAGCCGTCAAAGCCTCAATATAATTCCACATTACCCGCATATCCGACCATTTTCGCCAAATCTCTGTATATCCCTTCTTATTATGCGCCCTTAACTCCATGAAACACGTCCACGCCAAATAAGCATAATCCCTGACTTCATCCCCTACATGTCTGTGCTTGGTCTCCGAATCCAGGAACAATAAACGACGTGGTAAGGCGCCGGACTTGTTCTCTCTGAGATAGTGCCTCATTACCACTCCATCGCAATATTGTGCTCGAGTAAATCCATTCTCACACTTACAGCACCATAATGTTCACCACCATAAACTTCTTCAGAAGCCGCTTGTTTAGAAATCACCCTCTCAGACGCCTCTTCCCTCGACATCCACTGGTTACTGTACAAGGACATCCGCTCAGACCGATAAGCACCTGTCTCCCTATCCATTAACCCTACAGTATAAGTGTATAAATACTTGTACGGCTGCTTTAATACCCTTTCACTGATCAAACTCTGAGGGGTTGTACCTACAAACCAGGTCGTTCGTAAAGCCTGGGAAAAAGCCCGCTGCCGGTAAAGCTTTTCCCAGGTATCAGCAAACGCCGCATAAGGCGCTGCTAAGCCTACAGCCTTTAAATTGCGATAAGCCGTCCACAAATTAACCCCAGCCGTCATCTGTGTCCCTACAAACTTCGTGATCACTCCAGTTACAAAAGCCATCTCTCACCCCCTGAAACGAAACAGGGGCCACAACCGTAAATAGCCGCAACCCCTGTAACCCTTAGTCTAACTCTGATAAAACTTCTTCTATCGCTCGTTGCGTTAACAATATACTATCCTTTGCCTTCCTGAGCGCTGACGCCTTTAAACCCTCTATCTTTAAAACTCCATACTTAAGCTCCAAAAGAGCGCCTTGAGCGCCGCCGCACTGAGCCAAAAAGTCCTTAAGAATAGCTATTGCATGATTGGTGCTTGCCTTGACCATAAGTTCACCCCCTCTCAGAAAGAATCCCTGAGCGCTTCCACCTGAATGAACGCCCCTTTGATCTTTTCCTCTATCTGTACTACAACATCACCCATCATCGGAAACCGCTCGGAATAGATCATATTAAACCGCTCTAAACGAGTAGCAGCGTTAGCCAGGGCGTTTAGCGTCGAATCAAGGTTAGCCTTTTGAAGCTTTCTCATTGGTGCTGGCACCGGCTTTTCCCCCTTTCACAGTTTTTATCACCTGGGCGTTCTCCCTCTTGGTGAATTGCACCATCAACGGTAGTGCCTGCATGTGGTGCAAACACCAACCCAAAACATAAAAGGAAAAGGTTGTCACAACCAAATCCTCTCCCTTTGGGGTTTTGCAGTAAAGATATACCTGTTGCCCTGTAAACTTCTCAGAGTAAACAGAAGTCCAAGCCTGTATCTCAACCGTCTTGCCTACCACTTCTTCGTACTGGCACTGCCAGCCTAACACAGCGCCTGTCTCTTTATCCATTAGCTTTTCCATTATTCCCCCTTTTTCCCTTATACCGGTATACCATAGCCTACATGATCGAAACGTACTATACCGATATATTCATCATTATGATACACCCCTATACTATTAGTGCCACTACGGGCTATATCCACATATCGAAGAACACATAGACGGTGAGGAGAACAGTGCTCCCCTACTCGATCTAAACGAAGCTCCCTATGCTTCACATCATAACATGCCTTGATCATAACCAAACACCCCCCTTTAGCTTACATTAGATCACCACTTGCCCTGGCTGCAACCGCTAACTCAGACAAAGAGCGCCTGAAAGCTTTCCACTCAATCTCACGGCGTCTGAGAGCATACCTGGCTATCTGACAACCATAACGATTGCAAAACACAGGGGCGTCCATTGAATCAAGACCCCGCTGTGCTTCCCTTATCAGCCGGTCATAGTTAGCCAACGCCTTCTTCTCTGCCTCAGTAAACACCCTTATCACCCCCTTTTAATATAACTTCCTGGTACGTTCGTATCATTAAAATATAAGGGGGTGTATAACTACGCAAACTCGCTGAGAGACACAGAGAGGAAACTAACGGCTAAAACCTAAACCAAACTACTATCTTTAGCAAAAATCATAGAAATACAACATAACATCATAACCAGGCTAATGTTAGGCCAAACTAAGAGAGTTAGGCCAGGCTAAGAGCTGAATGGCATGATCTTTGCTCTGGAAATAACCCCTGAAAGTTAGGGCTGCCTAACATGCAGGGCAAGTCCTGAAATCCCCCCCCGCAATGACCTA
>DAOUDP010000006.1:0-112527 GCA_034431195.1 Dehalococcoidia bacterium
AAACTGTTTTCGTCTGCCAGCAATGTGGCAAGGAAAGTCCTAAATGGTTAGGCCGCTGTCCCGATTGTGGCGCATGGAATAGCTTTGTAGAAACAACAGTCAGACAGAAGGTGTATAATTTCAAGGCAGCAAAGAGAGCAGCACAGAAGATTCTCTATGCTTGCTCATGGAAAGCTTGGAGAGAAGGTTATCATCTTCCTGCACCTGACCCTTATGCTTTCGATATTCTCAAGCATAGTAACGGCAGTCTTATCAGGATTGAGGACTTGTATGATGACTAGCCAGCGTAGATGGGCAACAGTTTGTATGGGCGTAGCCTGGACCGATAGGGTAACAGGATTTATGGGCGTAATGAGTCAGTTTAAATGGGCAACAGAAGTGTAAAAGGAGCTAACAAATGTTTAAACTAGATGAAGATATTTTGAGATAATATTAGTGACAACAGCGATGAGGGTCAGGATGCCCCATCGCAAGTTGAAATGGGAAATCCGAAATAAAGTGCTTACCAGGTATGAGGCGGAGATTTTAAGAGCGGCTATCCCCGATGTGCTGGGGAGAGCGGGGACAGGGATTTGACACAAAACTGAGGAGGTTTGTATCATTTTAGCGCAGATGATTCAAAGCTTGAAACCCTTCAAAATACAACGCACCTGTGTCTATGACGGACCCGGGATTCGCACCACAATTTTTTTCCAGGGGTGCAATTTGAGATGCGTGTGGTGTCAGAATCCCGAAATGCAGTCATTCCAAGGTGACATAGCGCCTGACCACAGTTATTCAATAGACGACATAGTGGAAGTTGTCTTGAGAGATAAAGAATATTACTTCTCAAGCAACGGTGGGGTGACGCTGAGCGGTGGTGAGCCTCTCCTCCAGGACCCAGATAGTCTGATACATTTACTGGAATTACTCAAAAGAGAGAATATAGAGGTTGCTGCTGAAACATCGCTTCAGGCGCCGTGGCAAAATATCGCCAGAGTTGCACCATACATAGACCTCTTTCTCGTTGACCTCAAGATTGTCGGGGATGATAACCTCCATAAAAAATACACAAAACAAGACAGCACCTTAATCCACAGTAATCTAAAGAAACTGCTTGACCTGAATGCCAATGTTGAATTCCGCATGGTGATGGTGCCGGGATTAAATGATGATGAAAGACATATACAGGCTGCTTCAGATTTTTTGAGGTCAATCAAATATGACTCCATTGAATTGCTGAAATACAACAATATGTACGAAGATAAAGCCAGGCGCCTTGGTCTCAATGTGGTGCCATTGAATATCACCCCCGAACAAAGCCTTAAATCAGCAGAAAATGGGGTAAGATTATTCCGACATTATGGCATCAATGCCGAGTGTGCTGATATAAATTCTTCCCCACATAAAGCCGTGTTTACGCCCCGCGTTTTAGAAATCCAGAAAGCCCTCAGGGAGAGCCCGCGGGCTCTTTGTCTGGAAGCCTGCAACCTGAAGACAAAGTATTACCGGAAGCATGGCTTTAAGAAACCGACCCCCATTCACCGGGCGGAATGCCTTTCGTATGTATTGCGAAATAAGAAAACTATAGTTTATCCCCGGGAGCTGCTCGTCGGCAATTTTACCTCCAAAAGAGTCGCCGGACATTACTGGGCAGAATATATGGGCTTTATCGGTATTAAAATGCTCCATAAAATAAAACGCCTGAAACCAGTTCCCTTCCAGGTTTCTAACAAGGATTTTTTTCCCTTCTTAAGAATAGTCTCCTTCTGGCGAAAGCATAGCGTTTTAGGGAGGGTGGCTCCACGGTTATCGGATACTATTTTACTGTTTGCGCGCAACTCAGAAATGAATGCCGGATTTAACAATAATTTCGCAGCGATATGTCATTTTATTGTAAACTTTGAACGCATTCTTGAACTGGGAACTTCCGGTCTTATAGAAGAGACAAAGACATTGCAGAAAGAAAAGCCTGAGAATAACCAGGACTTCTATGAGGGCGTCATCATTGCTCTTGAAGGATTGGAAGCCTTTGCGCAGAGATATGCCGACCACCTATCCAACTTGAGCAAGAACGAAAAAGACCCCGAGCGCCGCAGGGAACTGGAAGAAATGGCAGAGGTCTGCAGGCATGTCCCCAAATATCCCGCCCGCACCTTTCATGAAGCTCTACAAAGCATGCTATTTTTGCATGTAGCGCTTTGCCTTGAGCAATTTGAAAATGCGATATCCTTCGGGCGTCTTGACCAGATATTGTATCCTTACTATAAACGGGATAAAGAAGCCGGGATAATTACTTACGAAAACGCAAAGGAACTTCTCTGCTTATTTATTCTCAAAATGGACGAAGCTATTTATGTAAATGATGGAGAGACCTTTCTGGAACTGTTCAGACTTTTTGAGACTCTCTCTACGGACCAGGCGGTAACCTTTGGCGGTGTTGACAAAGACGGCAGGGATGCCACCAATGACGTTACCTATATGCTGCTAGATGCCTGTGAACTGCAGCCACTGGCAGCAGACCCGGCAGGACGTATTCATAAGAACAGTCCCGATAAATATCTGGAAAGACTTGCGGAGATATATATCAACGGAACTCCTCTACCGCAATTATTCAGCGATGAAATCTACATAGAAGCCATACAAAGGCATTACCCCACTACTCTGGAGAACGCCAGAATTTACTCGATAGTGGGATGCGTTGAGCCAGTTGCTTCAGATAGCCATTTTGGCAATACCGACTGCGCCAATGTGAATCTTGCCCTGGCATTTTTGCAGGCGCTGAAAGGGCATGAGCATGATTTGTGGAACTACGACGGAGTCCGCGACCAGCTGACAATCTTAACAACTAATTTTCTTAAATATACCTTCAAAGGGAAAAGTAAATTTTCCCGATTCGTTACCCGGACTTGTGACAAGCTACGTAAGAGGCGGGACTCCAAAAAGGGGCTCTATACTTACAACCCGCCGTCCAGTATGGATGAGCTGCTGGAACGCTTCCAGACACGATTGAACTTTCTAACAAAGTCGATATTGACCGACCACCAGAAGATTGAAAGGGTGCTTCGTGAAAACTTTACCACGCCCCTTGCTTCCTCACTGTTCAAGGAATGTCTTGAAAGGGGAAAAGATGTGTACGAGGGGGGCACGACATTTAACAGTTGCGGCATTCAGGCAATAGGCGTCACAGATGTCGCCGATTCTTTATATGCCATCGATGAGGTTGTCTACAAGAAAAAGCTTTATGCTATCAATGACATCATCAACGCCATTGAAAATAATTTCCAGGGGGACTACAACCAGCAAATCAGGTCGGCATTGCTCGCAGTGCCCAAATTCGGCGATGATTCGTCCCGTGAAGCCACTGAATGGGAGAATAAGGTACTGCAGATTTATAATAACGCGCTTGATTCGGTGGAGAACTGTCCCCGTAACGGCAGATATTCCGCGGGTTATTATGCCTTAAATGTCGCTAATGTATATGGAAAAAATACCCCGGCTTTGCCTTCGGGAAGATTAGAAGGTGTTCCTCTTGCCAATGGGCTTATTCCCCATTATGGAATGGAGCAGTCAGACCTGTTATCATCACTGAATTCCATCACCGGTATTAACTTTGCCGACTATGCTGAGAATGGCGCAACGGCTACGCTCACTGTTGATTCTGCACTGTTTCAGGGCGCAGCCGGCATAAGCAAGCTGGCGAGCATATTCAAGACTTTTCTCACCACAGGGGGAATGGAGCTTCAACCCAATGTGGTCAACCGTGAAATACTACTGGATGCCTACGAGCATCCCGAAAAATACCCCGACCTTATGGTTCGTATTGCCGGCTACTGCGCATACTTCAACGAGCTTTCTGACGAGATGAAACGAACCATTATCAACAGGACCTGCTATTCCTGAGAGGGTGCTGAAGAAGCGGCTGGTTGATAAACTGGAGGAGTATAGACCACGGCTTTAGAGGTAAACACTTTCTCGCCCATCTTGACCCCGGTTACCTTTCCCGCCTCGACTATAATCTGGTCAACCTGGCATCCCTCTTTAATTTGTCCGTTTCGGTCAACAATAGCACGAAGCTTCTCTATTATCTGCCTTGTCCCCCCAACCGGCGCAGCTATAACGATGGAAGCCTTTTGAGCCTGCTGGATAAAATACATCGCCTCTCCCGCCGAGGTTTCCTCAATCCGGGGTGCGATGATGAAGAAGCCGAATAGGCGCAAGAACTCCCTGGCTTCCTCGTTACCGGTAAACTTGTTGATGAACTCCAGAAGCGTCCTGGAATACCATTCGTCAGGACTTTCCTGCAACAGCTGCAGCAACACCTTGAGCATCTCCTCCCTGCCCTCAGGTGACAGAAGCTCCGTGGTCATGAATTCCTGCGCCGAGGAGGGACGCTTTATCAGCTTCGCCTTCTGGTAGATGTAGGAAATGGAGTCCTCTTCCTTTACAAACTCCAGGCTTTGTCCCACATTTTTTAGAACGGCAGCAGCGGGATCCTGCGAGGCAAAACGATTGCTGTGCAAGCCATTATCAACAACAAAGCCTCCTTTTTCAATGCTCCTAGCCCTTCCCCCAAAAACCTCCCCCATTTCGAGGAGCAATACATTAACGCCCTTGTTGGCTAATAGGGCAGCGGTGGATAAACCACCGAACCCACCACCGATGATGATTACGTCGGCATCCATGCTCAATCAACAGGAACCGCAGAATTGAAGCCTACTAGGCCTTCTTATATACTCCTAAGGTCTCCTGCGAGTCGACGATTGTTTTAGGGTTGTACACTATGTCGCCATCGTAAAGAGAAGCTTCAGCACATTCCTCCAGCCCATCTTCAGGGACACCGACGTCACGAAGCCTTTGAGGAAGCCCCAACTTTTTGGTCAGTTCCCATATGGCATTGGCGGCAGCTTCGCCAGCCTCGATATCGCTTATCCCGGCTTTTCTGACTCCCGGTTGTTCTTAAGCGGTCACTAAACTCGGTATTGTTTGACACACTCCACATACTGTGGATTGAAGGATTGATTCATAACTAAAGAGTGACTATACTAAACCTCCGAATGGTTCAGAAATAAAACGGTTTTGTGGCAGCGTTGTCACCATAAATGTAGCATTTTGAGTGATTGAACAGGAGGGAACCTATATGGAATTGATAACACTTGTCATTGCTTTGATCGGAGCAGCGACAGGCAGTATTGCGTTAGTATGGCATATACTAAACGATATAAGGAAAGTGCAAGTCGTGTTTCTAGGTACTCACATATTACTCATCAACCATACCCGGCGACCTGTGAATATAGACGCGGCAGGTTTTATATACAAAGATGGGACATACCTTTCAATTATCGAGCCAAAATTCGAATCCATTTGTACAATCCCAGCCGAAAACCAAAAAGATGTTGACCTTGGCTCCGCTAAGCATGCTGTGAATGCTAAATACGCCTATGCAAGAGATGTACGCGGCAAAGAATATAGGACTAAGATTCGTAAAGAAGATATATCCTATTTTCTGAATCAGGAGAAAAACGATACATCTGCTAAGTCCTAGAGTTCAACACATTTACTCATTTTGTTGAATGCCATTTGGATTACTTACGTGCTACAATAGATGAATGGCCGCACAGACTGGCACCGTAGAGTTCAACATGGTAGAGATCGGGTACAACGTTGAGGCGTGAATGATATGGAAAAGTGGCTCATCAAGGTCGTGAGCGAAGCGAAGGCGCAGGCCGAGGAGGACGCAAGACAAGCTCAGGAGGAACCAACTAAGGTTTCCTTCCAAATAGAAGTTGGTGAACAAAAACTCGCCCTCGCTATTGACGTGCTGGAATGGGCAGAGAAGCTGGCTTTCCCAGGGCACCTTATTGAAAGAGCACTGGTCGGATTCGATAATTTGGTCTCTACTCTGCCCTTGGAAATTAAAAGGGAGCAACGTGTTACAGGATATTCTGGCAACGTATACGAGATTCCGTGCCTGCTTGAAGACGATAGCAGACAGGTCATTTTTGTCCCGGCCCTCCATACTTCGTTTGCCGATGCTTTAGGTTTACCTAGACCTTATTCTTACAGTGCATTTGCCCCGTATCTATCCATGGAGTTTGTAAAGTTCCTTGACATTCTGAATGGTCAAGAGAAGCCAACCATTCTTGCTTTTTACGGGCTAAAGGGGCTTCGAGCCATAAGTGGAGTGAATCTGTTTGACGTCTTGAAAGAAGCGCTTAAAGCTCAAGGCTTTGAACCTACAAAGGAAGGCTTTGAAAAAGGGCTCAAGGAAAAAAGGCTGTTCGGCATTAATTTGAACAGCCTGCTTCAGGTGTACGGAATACCACGGATAGATTTGAGGCTCAAAGATGCGCTCAGGATGAGCACCTTGGACCCTCACGTACCTTCGGACAACAGAATATTGCGTAAAATAGCCACTAGCACAGGTATTCTCGGTTTCCTGAACCCCTCGATACTTGATTACTCGCTCTTCACTGCCCATAGGGCAGGGATAGCCAAGGAGCAAGACATACCCAATATGATCGATAGAGGGGAGAAGATTGGCCATGCCCCTTCCATTTCACCTCAATTGCCTGGTCTTAGCTTTGGTGATGTTATCCGAGAGCCGATGTTATTACTTCGGAAGTTAAGCCGATTGAACATGGTGACAGAAATAAAAGGTGGCTTTGAGCTGACCGAGCATGGACTGAAAATTGTCCGAGCAGAGGTATATGGTAAGCCGAAAAAGAGTGCTTTGAACAAAGTGTGGAATGTTATGAAAAGAATAGAAGAGATTGCGCCGTTCTTAAAATTTGTTTGGCCTCACCTTACTTGACAGCCTTGTTCTCCGCGTAAATAGGCTACAATTGCACTTGCTAGCGTATTGTTCACTAGTCACCAGGCAAAGGTGGAGAGTCTCGCCACTATTTAATCATTGCATGCCGGCTTATATAGCCCTAATATTAAATCTGATTCCACTTTACGTCTTTGCTCATCCGTCGAATCCGGCATACGGTGAATACCGATATAAAGATTGCCTTCCGAACCAGCCTCTCGGACCCAGCAATCATATTTGTCGTGTGCGCGACAGAATCCTCGTTCTGACAAGTTACTAGACTCTCCGAAATAGACAAATTTATACACCTTCATTTGAGGATGCGGCTTCATCATGATTGCGTAGACAGCGGCACTATGCGGAGGTTCCCAATCCGTTATGGGATAGGGGCCCTCAAACTCAACCTCTCCCCACTTTATAATCACTACGACCACCTCCTCATCGTTTAATGTTCTTAACTACATCCCCAAAAGCAAAAAACCACCAGTAGCCGCTATCAAACAACGATTCCAGTGCCCTTCTTTCACCCCCAAATCCCAACCTTATGTAGTTGTGAGGAAAGCGTCTATGAATCACATATTAGCTAATCGTGTCCGCCTGCCTTTATTCTATCATATCTTACTTCATACTCTGTCAATATTCCATTAGTTTTTTGGAGCCGACCTGGGTAAGGATGGGTGAGGTCTGGCAACTCCATATTGATTCCTTTTCAGAGCCTGTGGTATCATGACGGGTTTGACAGGCTGGTTGCTCTTCAAGAGTTTGGTGGTTAACCCGTGGAAGTTACCGGACCAGCTCAGTGGCAACTTTAGCCAATTACGGATATGGAGGGACTATGAAAAATCTGTTATCTGTGGACGAAGATTACAACCTCTGGGTACTGCTACACCAGACTACGGATGCGGCACTCAGGGCGAGACAGAAAGAACTTGATCAATCCGGTATCTCAGTTATAGAGGTCAGGGTTTTGGTGGTCATCCAGGCTATTGGTGAAAAGACAACGCCTTCCGAGATTTCCCGGCGGATATTTAGAGAGCCCCACTCGGTTTCTGCGCTTTTGAACAGGATGGAAAAGAGGGGGCTGGTGAGAAAGACCCAAGATTTGCACAGAAAGAACCTGGTGCGGGTGAGCATAACGGAGAAGGGACAGCAAGCTTACCACAAGTCAACCAGGAGAAAGTCCATCCACAAGATAATATCTTCGCTGTCTAAAGAAGAGCGCCAGCAACTAAGGTCATGCCTGGAGAAATTACGGAATAAGGCGTTTAAAGAGCTTACAGTGGAGTACAAACCACCACCTTTGCCAAAATTCTAGTGAACGCCCTAATCCGGGCGTACCGCCAGGGCCAAGGACCGCGCTGAACGAGCTCAGAAGTCCCGAACCCACATATCCAAGCTGAAGTCCTCAAGAAGCCAACACATTTCCTTTGAACACTTCGTCATTTTATGCAATGAGGTAGCAAAAAGGTCGTGGTAGCTTTGTTACTTTGTTTGCCAGGAGAGAATGCTCAGTTCTCCCCCCCCTGTTCCTCCATCACCGTCGCCCATAGGGAAGTTCAGGTCATGCGTGCTTGGGTCTGTCCAGGTGAGGTCACCGTTCTTCATCTCAACTTCAGCATCCCCAGCCAAACACCCATAAAAATCACCGTTAGGTTTTAAGTCGACCTTCCCCGTGAGAGACATGACCAGTACGAAATCATCAGGGGAAGATTCCAGACCTGGCTTAAGGGTAACATCTCCTACGGCAATGATGCATCCTGACCCTTTGAGCGTAATATGCTGCGGTGCAATCTCGATATTGCCTTCACAATAGATAGTTTGGCCATTAAGGTCTATCGTGTACCTCTTGTTGTTTCCTGGCTGTTCAAATGTCAGGTCCCCTGTAACATAGACAGTCCCATTGAGCTGTAGCGTCGCTGGGTCGCCAGTGTTGTCGACGCTTAACGATCCGTTCCTGTACAACGGTCCGATGCTATTATAGTCTTGGACGTATATGCTGTGGTAGGGATAGTCGTGGCCCTCTACATCATCGGCGTAAAATAAGGAAAGCTCCTCCGCCGTGGGCCAGTCTAGTGACTCTTGCGATGCTGTACCATTGATACCACCCGGTCCAGTAACTATCAGATCGCCGCCATACGTTATGTTGCCCGAGATGTCGCTGTTGCGGATTATTACGTCACCGTCACTAACGATGGCGTTGTCAAGTAAGTTGGAAAAATCCATGGGCAGGGATACATAGGATTCAACTATGGTACTGCCTCCATCATCGCTGGTGGCGGTGGAGGTGATCAGGTAAATTCCGCCCCCGTTATCTTCTATGGTAACGGTTACATTTCTATCATTTATTTCCTCACCCAGGGAATATGATGCACTTAAGTTCCTATCCTTTATTTTCCATATGGCATCCTCCACGCCGGCCTCAGCGGCGTAGAATTCCTGCATTTTTGACTCGTAAACCTGCCCTGATTTAACTCCAGTACTCATAGAGACAAGAAGTGGAGTGAGAATCACAGCACCCAGCATCAACAGCAGCAGGACCATGGCCAGAGCACCCTGTCCCGATTCATTTTTCCCCAGGTGAGTTAACATCTTTCTCATCTTCGCCATCGTCCTTAAAGTGGTGGAAAAAGATGGGATTTCTCGGCTACTATTTTAGCGACGATACTGGCTTAGTAGTCGGCGTATTGATTTAATGCACTCATCTTTATCTTTCCTGGTTTCCCCAATAAAAGCCTTGTCAACATGGTCGTCAAAATGCAAATGAAGCAGGTCCACTTCACCCTTCTCAAGTCTCTCCTTCGTCATGTGCTTAGCTTCCATATGTCTTGCCACAGCCTTCTTTATCGCTTCATCATAACCTCGTAAAACTTCGTGCACGCTTGCCCGTAATCTATCTTCTCTATCCACAATGCTCCCTTACTGCCTATTCTACTAATTGGCGTACCGTTGCAATAAATTCAACACAAGCGTCGCCATGTTTCGTCAAGTAAGCCCTGTCAGCTTTGTCCCTGTCCAGCTTTGCGGCTTTCTCATGCTCTTACTTGGCCTTCGCCATTGCTTCGTCGTAAACCTGTAAAGCTTTTTGTAAACTTTCCTTCAAATTGCTCGTCATCATTTTACTATTCAGCAGGCAAGGGTGGCGTTCGCGTAGTCATGGTAATTGTGGCACTCTGAGAGTTGGGATTATCAGGCTGTAGGGAGTAAGACAATGCTAGAATCCATGTCATGTGTTGTGCTCCCTGATGTGATCCGTGTCAGATTGGTTTCCTTCCACCTCGATCATCCCCTCTTCGCTACTTTTAAATACTACCAGTTACCGTTAGATGTGATAATCTTTCACTACAATAAGTCTAGGTCTTCAAGGCGAAAAAGCCAATAGGAATTTAGTCCTGTTTGCTTCACACTGCTAGCTACGGGTTTCACCCGTAACTTGAAGGCTTAGTGAAGTTCAAGAGGGAATTTCTCCACCTGTCTTCACAGAAACAATAGTGGTGAAAAACTAACCGGTTATTGTCAAAGGCAGGACAAGCTGTGAATATCTAACCCCGGATTTCTGATTTAATATTGAGGCTTACTCTGGGACGGCTAGGCTAGAGCGAGATAGAGAATTCATCATCTACTGCTTGAAGGCAACTAGAAAACTGCACAACCTAGCGGTTTGTGCTAGCAGGAGCTATTCCTTTTCCCGCTTGCTGTCAGTTACATGATGAGGTAGAATGCGAAGGACAATGAAACCACCTACTGATCCTCGTCGACGTAATGCTTTAATCCTTGCTTTAGAGCGGGGCATAGAGGCCATCTTTGATGCGTCTGATTGGAAGGAATTGGGCTATGCCACCAACACTATTGACTATATCTCGTCCCACCCAAGGCTTCTCCGCAGCTTGGCATGGGGGGATGACGACTACAGGGGGCATATCCTAGACGCCATTGAGGTAATCCTAGAACGCGATCCGGCCAACCTGCAGATACTACTTGGGTTTCGTGGCTTGGAAAACTAGATAAAGGAAAACGAGCCGTCAATACATGCGGAGGTTTATGGGGTGACCATCCCTGCGGTCCAGACGGTAGCCGATGTAGAACGCCTAGCCGACGGGTTTGACATTGAAGAGTACATCCAGAGGGTCCGAAATTCCTTGAACGAGGATCCCGCCCTTGCGGTAGGATCGACGAAGGAACTGATAGAATCTGTCCTGAAAACTATTCTTGGACTCCATGGTGCGAAGATAGGCAACGAGGATATGCCGAAGCTTCTCAAACGAGCTCAGGTAGCCCTCGGGATCGACCCGAAAGATGTTGAGCCAGCCGCACTCGGAGCGGAGTCGCTCAGGAGACTTTTGGGGAGCATGGCTCAGATCGTTGTCAGTGTAACGGAACTACGGAATCTCTATGGAACAGGCCATGGCAAGAGCATAGCACCTGGCCTTGATCTAGCTTCGGCGCGGTTAGTTGTCGGGGCGGGAACTAGCGTTGCGGCTTACTTGATGCAGCGGTACTTATCCATAAAGAAGTGATGAGGTTGGCTGTGCGGAATAGGTGTCTTTGCACAACAAGTAGTGCTAGCTACAATCTGCGGCCTCCGCCGAACCAGCTTCGCCACTTGGCAAACGCCGGACGTCAGAGGAACCCTGTGAGCCCTGTTGTGCGAGAGTTCCACTACACAATAGTCCAGATTGTTTACTGGCACAAGCAGCTCCAGGTCTGTGTTTCCACTCGTCTTAATGCGCTGAGAAGGCTGAAGACGGGGATTAGTACAATGATTGACGAAAGTCGACGCGAGGATGTATCGTTTTGGCAAGGTCGATTTGCTCGAAAACTATTGAACCAAAGAAAACACCGACCCAAGGAGGCAAAATGCGAATCAAGGCTGACAAAACTGTTGGTTATGTCCTGCTTGCAGTGGGTCTAGGCTTAATAATCTTCCCGGTTTGTTCCATGTTCAACGTCTTCACAGGTTCGGTAGCTCCTCCAGCCATATTTGAAATGAACAGTATCACCATACCATTGCCGGCTGGTGAAGGAATGTCACCGACAGAGGTTGAGGTGGTATCAGGCGCGGAAATAAGCCAGATCGTGAACATGGTTCTATGGCTTATTCTTATGGTATTCGTCATCACAGCGGGTGGCAAGATCGGCGGACTCGGAGTCAAGCTGATAAGAGACATAAAGGTCGAGGTGAAGAGAGAAGATTAGACTGGGAACACACGGGAGAGCTCTGTACTAGCGGTTTCAGAATGAGATTTCCTCTTTAGCATTCAGTCCTGCAGAGATGGATTTTGGCAAGACTTCACTGGATATGATGTGGACGGACTTGAAGCAACCATGCCTGAACTTGGAATCCGGGTGGTTATGGCGGCTCAGGCTGCTTTAGCTGAATTTGAAGGAAAGTTAGGCGGAGGATGGCAGCATAGTGTTAGTGATTGGCCCATTTCTTTCGCCTAGACGCTAACAGAGATTCGACATAGACAACAAAAGCCTGTTTTGTTCAATCGTCTAGAATGTGCAGGCGGACAAATGAAAAATAAAAGGTGTGGGAGGGGCATGTTGACTGTCGGGTGCCACGCGAGTATAATTTTTGCTGAAAGGAGGCGAGCGGTCTGCGCCTTTTCTTCGAGCTACATGGGGTTCAGGTGGTCGGAGGTTCAAATCCTCTCACCCCGACCATAGATAGGGAAAATGGTGGCCAGTTTTACAGATCATTACCTCTCAATCTTGAAATCCCGGTTTTCGGATAGCCTTTAAAGCTTGAGCTGTAGCCGAAACTGGTGTTGATTTTATTTCGGCTGGTGCCCTTACTCATTCAGCCAAAGCACTGGATATCAGCTTGGAGCTTGAATAGCTTTTCCCTGTGGTGCAAGGCCATGAGTTCTGAGCAAGGGGATGTCATTCAGAATGTTCGTAGTGGTGCTCTCAGCTACTATCCTCGCCTCATCCAGTATTATAGTCCGTTGACACAAAGCCCTTACCAGTTCCAGGTCGTGGGCGGCGATGACCTTAGTCATAGGTAATTGCCTCAGTAGCTCGATTAAAGACCACTTGCTCCTTGGGTCGAGGTTGCTAGTAGGTTCATCCAGGACCAGAAGCTGTGGATTCAAAGAAAGGACAGTAGCAATGGCAATCCTTTTCCTTTCGCCAACGCTAAGGTGATGAGGGGAACGCTGCTCATAGCCATCCATCCCCACCCATTTCAGAGCCTGAGCCACACGCTGCTTGACTTCTAATTCAGAATAGCCCATGTTTATAGGACCAAAGGCAACATCATCAAAGACGGTTGGCGAAAAGAGCTGATCTTCAGGGTCCTGGAATACCAGACCAACTTTTCTTCTTATCTCCTTCAGATTTTTCTCCTCTACAGGCAGCCCACAAATCCTCACCATACTATTACCATGAAGGATACCATTAAGATGAAGCAAGAGCGTTGACTTGCCAGCACCATTGGGACCAATCACCGCCAGATTCTCACCGGGATAAACAGCCAAATTAATATCTTTGAGTCCTTGACACCCATCAGGATAGAAGAAGGAAAGATTTTCGATATCTACAACCTTATCCATAACCTTTTAAAGCTACCAAAAGATGATGGCTGAAGCAATAAGGGCAAGGCCAAAAGCAACGCCAAAATAAGCATCGACTCTTTTGAAACTTAACTGGCGCAGGCTGCGAACATTGCTATCAAAACCCCGGGATAGCATGGCAGCATAAATTCTTTCACCTCTTTCGTAACTCCGTATAAATAGAGTGCCAATCATATTGCCGATAGTCCTTAACTGATGTAGTCGGCTACCACCAAAGTTGCGACTGTCACGTGCCCGCCGCATTCGCATCACTTCGTCGACTAAAACGAAAACATAGCGGTACATAAAAGAAAGAATCAATACTATAACTTTAGGCACACCTAATTGCCGCAAGCCTTTGAGCAACTCGGTAAACTTTGTTGTCGCTGAAAGCAAAATCAAACTAAGGATAGAAAGCCAGGCCTTGACCACTACGTTCGCCAGAATGAGCAGTCCATCATAGGTTACTGAAACCTGCCACAGCCAGATATTGTAGCTGCCAGCTACCTCACCCTGCTTGAAAAACGGGATGAAAATAGCAATCAACAGTACAAAAGGAAAAACTACCAAAGACCTCTTTAGGACATAAAGGGGTGGCAACTTGGAGATAATGAGCAAGGCAGCAATAAAACAGAAGTAAAAGGCAAAAACCCGCCAATTACTAACTGGTGTCAGCACCACAGCCACAATGAAAGCCAGGCTAGTAATGAGCTTGGTTCGTGGGTCAAGACTATGGATTAAACTGTCTAAGTCACTATATTGATCAATAAAACTATGCTTCATCTTTTAGCCTTTAATAGATGAGCTAAGCCATAACCAATGCCAAAGAGCATGAGCGTGCCAATTATGCCAGCCAAAATCGTCGCTCCGGCTTCATTTCCCACCCCTGGCAGCACATAGTCAGGGATGATTTCAAAAACAGCTTCACGAGCCGTTTCCATAAATCCCTTGTCCTCGGCTACTCTCTCTAATCCATCAGGAGAGGACGAAGCCAAAGGAGATAATAGGGCTAAAAACAAAGCTAAAATCAAAACACCATACCACCATTTAAACTTCATTTAATCCTCCGTTAAGCCTTTTGTAATTCCAGCAGGTCAGCTCTGGTAGCCATAATTAAGCTGAGCACCGCGGCAGTTATCATGCCCTCACCTATACCAATAAGGGCATGAACGCCTGCCATCGCCGGTAGAGCTACCCCTAGTGGTACCGTGCCCGAAATGGCTAGCTCAAAGGCGCAGGCAATAGATGCTATCACCACTGAAGACCATGCAGCTAAACCTCCGCCAATCAATGTTCTCCTCTTCTGCCCGCCGAAAAGGGCACTACCTCGATAAACATAATAACCGACAAAACTGGCAACAATTCCCATATTAAAGATATTGACCCCTAAGGCAAAGAGCCCCCCATCCTGAAACACCAGGCATTGAACTGCCAGCACACAGGTCATTATCAGTATCCCTGCCCAGGGGCCTAAGAGAATAGCGGCTAAAGCAGCCCCGATAAGATGCCCCGATGTGCCCCCTGCTATGGGAAAATTAAGCATCTGAGCAGCAAAGATGAAGGCAGCCAATACTCCCATCAGCGGGATTTGCTTCTCTCCCATCTTTTTATTTGTCGCCTTGACAGCATAAGCTATACAACCGGCAGCTACAACGATGCCAGCTGTTGCTACTGGTGCGCTAATAAAACCGTCAGGTATATGCATTTAAACCTCGTTTTTAATATTAGGTACACTTGCAATTAATTGCAATCAACGCCAAAAAATTATTCTTTTTCTAGTTCCACCCTGGACTTCACGAAATCAACCTGGCGCACCTTGCCCTGAAAAACTTTCCTTTCCCCAAACAGGGTCTCTATTTCCACACGATTGCCATCAATAATCATATATGCGATATCTTCTATGATAGGCTCACCGTCTTCTGTAACTTCGTAAACTTTAGCTAGACACATCTTAATGTCCCTCCTTGTTCTTCGCTAATACCTGTCGTGCTTTCTCCAGGTTGTTGGAAGCCGCAGCCATTCTGCCAGCCGCTTCTTGTAGCTGTTGCGCTACCTCCTTGGATAAGAAGGCAACCTTATCAGCCCATTCGCGAAACTCCTGCTCATGTTCACGATTGTGCTCAATCCAATAATCGAGCAAAATGTGCAATCTTCCCTGGGTGTCACTCATAGCTAATATCGCCCTCTTTTCTTACGACAATCACCGCACTCCCCGGGAATGGCTAAGTGCCTCAGATCGGCTTCAAAATCGTAATCTCGAAGCAAGGTACCTTTTAGCGGGTTTATCATGGATTCGTTTAAATCAATTGTCTTGCTGCAGGTGCGGCAGACCAGATGATGGTGGTGCCCCTTTCCAGCAACATGATAGCGAACCCGCCCTTCTCCAAAGTCGGTTTCAGTGACTAAATTTAACTTTTTCATTAGCTCCAGAGTTCGGTAAACGGTGGAAATATTGCTGTAAGGATAACGAGCATGCAGTTGCTCGAAAATTTCCTCAGCGCTAATGTGGTTATCGGCATTATGGAGAGCTTCGCTGACCAGCATGCGCTGTGGAGTTAAGCGGTAGCCTTTCTCTCGCAGAACTTTATCGCAGCTCATCTAAAATGGAATAGTAACACACTGTCAAGACTTATTGCAACAGGTTGCAGAAAATCGCACGTACCAAGAGTTGGTATATAAGAATCCGAAACAGCCAACATCAGCTATGCCTCAATATCTCCACGAGCTAGTGCTTGTAGTACTCTGCCCCAGCGCGGTCCGAATACGAACCCTGCAGAGCTGTCAGGCTTGCACCAAGCCAGGCAGATTATTTCTATCCTGATGTTAAGCGCTCTTTAAGCAATAGAATAAGTTTAGCAGTTCACCGATATTGAATACCCGGGGACGTTTCACTATGTCGCTGGCGCAACGCGTATGGGGCTTAGGCTTCTATCTTGTAGAGTTCTTCTATTTTTTCGGTGTTAGGAGGGCTATAGTGTTCATCCTCAGTTATAGCACCTTGAAGGCAGGTCTGCACACATGTTGCGCAATAAATGCATCTAAAAGGATAATACTTTATTTGTCTGTTCTCTAAATCAACTTCTATGGCTTCAGCAGGACATACTCTGGCACAATCACCGCACAAATCACATTTGTTGGTATCAAAATAAATGCTGCCTCTAGCTCCAGGAAAAGGCTCCCTTATGTCCTTAAAGGGATAACGCCTGGTAGCAGGTCGGGAGAAGAGGTTTTTCACAATCGTCGGAAACATCCTCGGCATATCTATCACCTTTCAGTACAAGCAATACAGGGGTCTATGGATAAAGTAATCACAGGAACATCGGCCATCTCACAGCCAGGCAACATCACTAACAAAGTAGGTATGTTGGCAAAGGTTGGTGTCCTTATTTTCAGTCTCTCCAGATTGTTTGTCCCGTTACCTCTAAAATAGTAAACAAGTTCTCCTCTCGGTTGCTCGGTCCTGGCCACAGTCTCGCCTTCAGGATAACCATCAACCCTGACCAGTATCTCGCCATCCGGCATCATTGATAAGGCTTTACGCATAAGCTCGACACACTGATAGACTTCTCTAGCCCTGACTAGGGTCCGGGCATAGCTATCTCCAGCAGTTTCCACCACCGGCTCAAAGCCCACTTCCCCGTAAGCGGCATAACCCGTCTGTCTTATGTCTATAGCAACACCACTACCTCGGGAAGTAGGACCGACTGCTCCCAGGAGCTCAGCTTGTTCTTTAGATAACATCCCTTTACCCACAGCACGACGCTTGATAGTAGGGTCATGGAGTAATACAGGAGCAATAGTGCTGTCCATCATCTCCTTGAAAGCAAGAAGCCTTTTGTCTACTTCTTTAGCCATCTCCTTATCTATATCTCTTCTCACTCCTCCAACAATACAGGTGGACTGAATTATTCTATGTCCAGCAGTCATCTCGGAGATATCCAAAATCATCTCCCTGGCTCGCCAAATTTGCATGAATAAGCTTTCGAAACCCATGCAGTCAGCGAGAAGCCCAAGCCACAGGAGGTGGCTGTGTGTCCTGGAAAGTTCACTCCAGAAAACACGGAGGAACCTGGCTCTCGGAGGCACTTCCACACTTGTCAGAGCTTCAGCCCCTTCACAGTAGGTTAGGGCGTGGATAATGCTACAAATACCACATATTCTCTCGCAAATGAACACATTTTGGCGAAAGTCATTAAGCTCAGCAGCCTTTTCAATGCCGCGATGGATATAACCAATTATGGGCATTACACCCACCACTTTTTCATCCTCCAGCTCCAGTTTAAGATGGATAGGCTCGGGAAGCACTGGGTGCTGGGGTCCAAAAGGAATTACTGTTCTTGCCATTTCATTGCTCCAAATCGCATCGCCAGCAGCGCTGGCCCTCGGCTATAGCCATTTCCTCAGTTAATCCAAGCTCCACTTCATCAAATCCCCCTAATCTCTCCTCAAGGGGGAGACTAGGCATCTCGGGGCGTTTTTTCTCTACGGAGACGCTCACACTTCCATCTACTATTGAAACTTCTACCTCTCTTTTCTCTTGCCACCTTTCCAGGAAAGTGTAGCGTGAAGTAGGTTCCTTTACCTTTATTTCCTCAACCGGCAAAACACCTTCACCACCAAGATATTTGTCTATAGATATAGCTGCTTCCTTTCCTACAGCAATAGCAGCAATGACATCAGATGGACCAGAAACTACATCACCACCGGCAAAAACGCCCTCAATATTTGTCTGCAAAGTAATCGGGTCAACAACGATGGTTCCCCAGCCCGTATATTCAAGCTCCGGGGGCAGCGCTGTTTTATCTACGGCCTGGCCGATGGCGATGATCACATTATCTACTTCCATAATGAATTCTGAGCCCTTGATAGGTATCGGGCGCCGCCGGCCGCTAACGTCGGGCTCACCTAGCTCCATCCGAATACATTCTATGCCAGTTAGTTGACCATCCTTGCTTCGAATTCTGACTGGTGCGGCCAGAATACGAATCTTCACCCCCTCCTTGATCGCTTCCTCAACCTCAGAGGGGCTAGCGGGCATCTCAGCCCTGGAGCGGCGATAGAACATGGTGACCTCTTTAGCCCCTAGGCGAAG
Organism: Dehalococcoidia bacterium; assembly: GCA_034431195.1. Classification (GTDB taxonomy): domain Bacteria; phylum Chloroflexota; class Dehalococcoidia; order GIF9; family AB-539-J10; genus CG2-30-46-19. The sequence continues at coordinate 18,440 of DAOUDP010000006.1, forward strand.
GGCAGTGCGAGCGGAATCGACAGCCGCATTACCACCACCAATAACTGCTACCCGTTCACCTAATTTAACTGGCTTGCCGAAATTCACATCTCTTAAGAAATCAATGCATTCCATTACTTTGGGATGCTCTTCCCCCCCAACCCCCATCTTCACCCCTTGGTGAGCACCTGTGGCAACAAAGACTACCTGGTAACCGTCTTTGAACAGGGTGTCTAAAGACTCCACTCTGGTATTAGTCTTTATTTCCACGCCTAAATTCTTAACCATCTCGATTTCGTCATCTAAAATCTTTCTGGGGAGCCGATATGATGGAATTCCCGCCCGCATCATCCCCCCGGCTTCAGGTAGGGCCTCGAATATGGTAACTCCATGCCCCATCTTGGCAAGGTAGTAAGCTACAGCAAGTCCTGCTGGACCTGAGCCGATAATGGCTACACGCTTACCCGTTCGCTTGGCAGTTCCCTTTTCTTCATAAGTTGCATGGTCATAGGCGAACCTCTTCAGCATTCTGTTAGCAATCGGCTCCCATTGCTTCCCTTGGCGGCAGGCACCTTCACAAGGGGCAAAACATACCCTTCCTAATATTCCCGGGAATGGCATGGATTGCTTTATCACTGCCAATGCCTCGGCGAATTTTCCTTCGCCGATGAGTCGGACATAGCGTGGAATATCAATACCAGCAGGACAAGCCTCGCCGCATCTAACCGGAAGGCGTGCTGGTGGTTTGGGCGCATAGAGAGCAGGTTTAAGAAGGGCAATTTCAGGACTTTCCTTGGAGCGGAGAAATCTCTTCTGGAAGTCCAGAGCGATGTCGCTTATCTGGACATTAAAGAGCTCCTGTATCTCATTTTCAATCAAGGCAGCACACAGGTACATACTGGATATGCTGGGCAAAGTATCTCCTTTAGCGATCTTGACTCTGATATGTTTCAAAGGCTCCGCGCTTTCCTGAGGCTCAAAGTGGTAAATAATTTCAAGTTTATCCCCCAGGTCAACGCAACTAGCGGTGCCAAATCTGGCTTTTTCAGCCAGCAGCTTCTCCACTGCTGAAATTAAGTCAGCTTTCTCTATTAATATTTCATTTTCCATATGCTTTAAGCTTCCCTAGTGCTAATACTACTGCATCAATTATAGCTTCAGGTCTGGCAGCGCAACCGGGGACATAAACGTCCACGGGTATGACTTTATCTACGCCACCTAGAATATTGGGGCAGTTATGAAATACGCCGCCGGTGCAGCCACAGGTTCCTACCACTATTACCCCCTTAGGGTCGGGCATCTGCTCGTAGAGATTGCGCAGCACTCGATAATTGCGGTGGTTTGCCGGACCCGTAACCAGAAGCACATCAGCGTGCTTGGGGTTACCCATATTGACAATGCCAAATCTTTCTATATCGTAAAGGGGAGTAAGGGCGGCAAGTATCTCGATATCACAGCCATTGCAGCTACCGCAATCAAAGTGCAGCAACCAGGGTGATTTCATTCGTGATGTACTTAAAATTCCCATTTTTTTACATCCATCCTAAGTTAATGAATAATATATTTAAAGCTACCAGAGTTATACCTGCGCCCCAGGCAAATTTCAGCATCCAGGACCAGGTGAGACGAGTAGTCACATTATCTACAATTAGCATGATAAACCAGCTTCCTAAAGCTATTATGATGGATAGCCACCATAGACTACCTACCACCCAGAAAAGCCCCAGGATAGATAGGAGTAAGACCATCTCGTACCAATGCCCTATCTCTATCAGGGCCAGATAAGGGCCGGAGTATTCTGTAAGCACCCCTCTAACTAGCTCCTGATGGGCATGCTCCGAACCAGAGATGTCAAAAGGAGATTTTCTCATCACTATAGCCAAAACAATAAGCAGGGCAATAAAAGTTATCCATAAGTTAGGAAAGAGTGGTTGTCCATACTCAAATATATTAGCAATAGGGAAGCCCCCAGCTTTTAAGGCTATGGGTATTGCCGCCAGAAGTAAAATTGGCTCATAAGCCAGAAACTGTAACAGTTCTCGGTGACCTCCGAGCTGGCTATAAGGCGACTTTACGCTTAAAGCTCCGATGGGAAGGCAAAGGCTGCCAAAAAACAGGATAAAGAGCACTACCAGCAAATCCTGCCTTAGGGCGAAAAATACTACAGCAGTGATGATTAAGGCAAGAAAGGCGTAGGCGAAAACAAGCTGAGCCCCACCGGCAACCATAGGTTTCTTGCCCAAAAGCTTAATGACATCGTAGAAGGGCTGTATTATCGGCGGCCCAATCCTTCCTTGCATATGGGCAGTCAACTTGCGGTCAATGCCCCTGAGCAACCCTCCTATTAAGGGGGCTACTATAACTGCAATTACAGCACTTCCAATTAACCAACCTGTGCTCATATCACCACCAAAACGAATAAAATAACAAGTAAAACAATACCTATAGGCACGACAAACCTATTGAGATTGCCTTCTCCCAACATATTTTCGATATAGAATCCGCCGGTCTTAAGCTGTGTCCTTTCGTCAGCTACAGCAACAAATTCATCTGTTCCTATTTCCACATTCTCCCCACACATGTAAGAAGCATGGCTTTCCTCCGGCTTTGCCCTAATAGCAAGGGAAGGAATCAAAAGAGCCAGAGCGACAATTATGAAAAGTGGCCAGGCGGCAAAAATACCTATGGAGGATTTCAAGAACCAGGCGCTGGTAGTAAAAGCTGAAGCCGCATTGTAGCCTGCTTCGGTTAAGCTTGGTGCTATGACACCATTATATAGCGGAGCAATTAATATACTAAATACCACGGCACAGACAACTAGTATCAACAAGATACCATGATAAAGGGGAATGAGAGGCTCCTTCTTGACTCTTCCCGGCACAGGACTGCGGCATAAGAAGCGACCTATCCACTTGGCCCAAAAAACGGTAGTGGCTCCTGAGCCAAGCATGAGCAGTACGAGCACAAGAGTTGACCATACGCCAATGCCAGTAGCTGCCTCCATAGCTCCCCACTTGGTTATGAGGATACCAAAGGGAGCTACCAGCATGGAAAACATTGCGGCGATGGTTATGCCGGTCAAAACAGGCAACTTCGCAGCTATTCCCTCCATATCCTCTATATCCCGGCTCCATATATGATGCTCGATGGCGCCAGCGCATAAAAAGAGAAGTCCCTTGGATATAGCGTGAAAGATTAGAAGCATAATGCCAACAGCTATGGCTAGCGAGGTATTTATACCAGCGCAAAGTATGATGAGACCTAGATTGCCAATCGTGGAGTAAGCCAGAACCTTTTTACCTTCACTCTGGCTTATAGCCAGTATAGCGGTAATAAGGAAAACTGCGCCACCATAGATGGCTATAAGTGTGGAAAGATGAGTGCCCTGAAATGCGGGAGCAAGCCGCAGCACAAGATAGACTCCGGCGTTGACCATAGTGCTGGAATGAAGTAAGGCGGAAACTGGTGTGGGGGCAACCATAGCTCCGAGTAACCAACTCTGAAAAGGAACCTGCGCTGCCTTGGTCAAACCAGCCAGACATAGTAGGGCAATAGGCAGAAGAAGAACAGGAGCACCACTCTCAATAACAGCCGCCAGAGAAATAGTGTTAAGCGGGCTATTCCAGAGGAATATGATAGCCAGACTAAAGCCAACGCTACCAATGAGACACATCCATAAGGCACGAAAGGCATTGGTTATGGCAATAGGAGTTTCATCATGACGAATCAAACCATAGCAGGCCAGTGTGGTCACTTCCCAGAAGAATGCCAGCCAGATTAAGTTGTTGGCGAAGACCAAACCGTTCATAGCTCCAAGGAAGATAAGCATAAAGAAGAAGAACCTGGGTTGAGTTGTCTCCTTAAGCTCGCCGAGGTGCGTACGATGCTCTTCATGGTCTTTCATGTATCTTATGGCATAAACGGCGATAAGCGAGCCTATAATAGAAACGATAAGGCACATGATCACAGATAGATGGTCAATATAAAGGGTGGGGACAACCTCCAATGGCGTATGTGGTGCTTGGGAGAACTCAAAAATTGCCAGGGGAATACCTGCGGCCAAGGTTAGAGCTATGGTGAGGACATTGTGGCGAGATATACCCCTTTGAGCAAAGTCCTTGATAGCCACAAAGAGAAAATATGCTAGTATGACATAACTAAGAACTAAGATAATCCAATCCCCAGCAGGACCAGGTGAATGCTCTATGGGAAAGGAACCTTGCCGTAAATAAAGGATGGAGCTTATTATGAGAACCACGGCAGTGAGAAGAACAATACTGCCTCTGGCTTTATGATTTTTAATCCCCAGACAAATGAAGCCAGCGATGATAGGGAAAAAGATAGATAGCCCCAGCAAGCTATCCATCACTGCATTTCTCCTTGGAACATTATAAACTAGTCAATTCTAATGAGGTGGAACATTATAAACTGGTCAATTCTAATGAGGTGGAACATTATAAACTGGTCAATTATAATGAGGTGCTGAAAAAAAAGCAAGAGGTTTACGCCAAATTTTTAAATTTTTTACCAAAGTTCGGCAGATGGCTCGATTACCACCCAGCCTGATTTATGCCCAGTTTCTTGTCCCTGTCTATCCAGATCGAGGTAAGGATGCGCTCTAAGGGGAGTAGAACCAGAGGATGGCACTGCTCTAGGCACTAGTCAGATGGCAGATGCCGTGATAGAAGGCTCATCTGTAGGCATTATCTAAGGGCAAGATTCCTTCTCTATCCCTCTTAGCCTAGCCATTTTCACCTCCAGGGTGATTTCGTTTACTACCTAACCATAATACGATTAGTAAGCTTTTTATAGCTGAGGCGGGATTATAAGCGCTATTTCAGAGCGAGTACATTTTCTTGACAATGCAGCCGATATAGTGTAAAACATTTTTACAATGGGTACCTTGGAGATTCAACAAACACAATCCCAGCAAACTCGGCAAGAGTTCAAACTAATTGCCCGACTACAACAGGCCAGTTTATTAGAAATGCCTGAAGAGGAATTTAACAAGCTCATCAGTGAGGCAGAAAATAGTCCTCTGTTCAAAAGGTTATCCCAAAAAGAGAAAATAATTCGCTATCAGAGATACCCTAAAACCGATATTTGTTCCAGTTTTTATCAACTCAACGAAGAGATTGCAGCCGATACAGGCACTCTCGACGTCGAATCCCTTTTGCTGGATAAAGAAGACCTCGTTCGTCAAATACAAAAATTGGGTCTGGAAGATTTTAAGCGATATTTCTTATATCCTGAACCGGAACTGAGCTCAGAAGAGATCGCTCGAGAATGCAATTTGGAGGTTTCAGAGATTCAGAGAATAAATAGCCTTATCAATGAATTGTCCATTTTGAGCGAGTTTTATAACCCCTCCGCTCTTAGCCCAGAACATGGAATTTACTACTCCAAGGTCGCTTCGGTGGAAAGGGGGCCAGAGGGATTTGTCATTGGCTATGTCTCGCCTTCCTTCGCTCGGGGAAGATATTCAATTGAGTATGGAAGGTTTGAGGAATTGAGAGGGAACGGAGCTTTCACTGGGACTGAGGTGAGGGAGATAAGACAGCTATTTAGGAGGCTAGAGCTAATCAATAGCCGCAAGGACACGGTGACTCGTATATTGCAAAATATCTTGGAAAAGCAGGCGCTCTACTTCGAATCTGGTGATCTCAAGGCTCTTCTACCCTTCAGTCAAAAGGAGCTGGCCAAAAGGATCGGAATTGTTCCAAGCTCAATTAGCCGCACCATCAGCGGGAAAAGCCTTGACACACCCTGGGGCGAAGAGAAAGCCCTTAAGGATTTCTTCCCTCGACCGAGAAGCTTTAAAAAGGAACTGGTCAAACGCCTCCTTGAAGCCGAGAAGAAAGCCCTCTCCGATGAAGTAATTAAGGCTAAACTTGAGCAGAAATTTAGTGTCTCTATTTCCCGTCGCTCGGTAGCGAGCCTGAGAAAGGAGTTGAAAATACCTGCGGCGTGGAAGAGAAAACGAGCTTTAATTCAGCAGAGGAAACTATGAGCAACGACCTCACCGCAAAGAGCACATGGCAACGCTGGAAAGAAAGCATTGCAACAAAAACCGTTGAATGGTTACCGGAGAACCAGATGTCTAGGGGTATGCGAAGCCCTCATTTCTGGATAATCGCTGCTTTGATGGCAGTTCTTACGGTCCTTTACTATGCAGGACACACTCCCTTAGCCCATTTCGGAGGCTTCTTCGCCTGTGGGTTTCCTCACGACATACATCGGGCTTTGTTTCTGGTTCCCATAATCTACGCCGCCGTGGCTTTCAGGAGCTGGGGGGCCTTAATTGCTTCGTTTGTCTTCCTGTGTGTTGTGGTGCCACGTCCCTTTTTCTGCTCCCCATACTCTGCCCCGCTGCTTAGGCCAATTCTCTTTGTCTTGTTTACGGCTTTCATCAGCTTTTTGACTGCGATGCTAATGAATCGCATGGAGAAAGAAGAAAAGGCTCGTGGCGACCTAAATGTAGCTTACCAAGAGCTTGGCACTTACGCTGAGCGTCTAAAGGAAAACCAGGAGCAACTCATTCAGACAGAGAAGCTGACCTCCCTGGGCCAGATGGCAGCCTCTATTGCTCACGAGGTTAATAATCCTCTAGCTGGTGTCCTCGTCTATACCCAATTGCTGACCAAAAAGATAGCTGGCGACAATATCTCCAAAGAGATTGCCCTTGATTACCTGTCAAAGATGGACTCAGAGCTCACCCGCAGCACCAAGTTAATCCGAAACCTCTTGGATTTTGCCCGACAGTCGCCGCCAACCCTCAGAGAGATTGAGCTCAACGATGTCGTTAACCAAGCCCTTGACCTCACTGCTCATTCGGCTGAGCTACAGCATGTCCAGGTAATAAGAGAGCTTGCCCCTTCCTTGCCTAAGCTCGTGGCTGATTTTGACCAGCTTCAGCAGGTTTGCACCAACCTTATTCTCAATGCTATCCAGGCAATGCCTGAAGGAGGCAGGCTGACCCTCCACACCTCGGCCAATGGTAGTCAGGTCAAGATAGAGATTCAGGACACCGGTTGTGGCATTTCTCCAGAGAATATGCTAAAGCTGTTCACACCTTTCTTCACCACCAAGGGAAAGGGAAAGGGGGTAGGCCTGGGTTTAGCTGTGGCCCATGGAATTATCCAGAGGCACCAGGGAAGAATCGAAGTGCAAACTAAGGAGGGGGAGGGTACTACGTTTACCATGTATCTACCACTATCTACCACTGCACCATGAAGAAGAGAGTTAAAATCCTTGTTGTTGATGATGAAGCTATCGTTCGTGAATCACTGCGCGACTGGCTAAGCGATGCCGGTTACCAAGTGCTCACTGCGGAAAATGGCCCTAAGGCCTTAGCAATTATTGAGACGGAGAGGATGGGAATTGTCATCGCCGATCTGGTGATGCCTGGGATTGATGGGATCGAGTTGATGAAGAGGGCTAAAGAGAATCAACCCAACATCGAGGTGATCATCATCACGGCCTATGGCAGCATCCCCACCGCCATCGCTGCCATGAAAGAAGGGGCTTACGATTACATTGAGAAGCCCTTTTGCCCTGAGAGGGTTGAATTATTGGTCAAGAAATTAGCCGAACATCAGGAACTAGTTGAGGAAAACCTTTCCCTGCGTCAAAGATTGGAAGACCATTACCGCTTTGAGAATATCATCGCCAAAAGCTCTAAGATGCAGCGGGTGATCGAGGTAATAAAGATCGTGGCTAAGAGCAACGCCACCGTATTGATTACAGGTGAGAGCGGCACAGGGAAAGAGTTGGTGGCACGTGCCATTCACTCTCAGAGCCACCGTCAGGGCAAGCCCTTCGTTGCCGTCAGTTGCGCTGCCTTGCCTGAAAGCCTCTTAGAAAGTGAGCTATTTGGCCATGAGAAAGGCTCCTTCACTGGAGCCTACGCCCAAAAGAAGGGGAAATTTGAGTTCGCTAACAGAGGGACACTCTTCTTGGATGAGGTCGGCGAGATGAGTGCTAATATCCAAGTTCACTTATTAAGGGTCTTGGAGGAGAAGGAATTTACCCGTGTCGGTGGCAATGAGCCGATCAAGGTTGACGTAAGGGTTATCTCAGCGACCAATAAAGACCTAAAAAGGGCAATAGCAACTGGGGAATTCCGGGAAGACCTTTATTATCGGCTCAATGTGGTTACCATCGAATTGCCTCCTTTGAGGGAAAGAAAGGAGGATGTCCCTCTATTGGCTCAGCATTTCTTAAACAAGTTCGCCTTGGAGAATCAGAAAGAGATCACTGGTTTCTCCCCTGAGGCAACGGAGTTTCTGCTGGGTTATGACTGGCCGGGAAATGTCCGTGAGCTGGAAAATGCTATTGAAAGGGCTGTCATCCTGGCCAAGGATAGTCTTATCACTGTTGCTGATCTACCTCAGGAAAATATATCGCTGGCTCGTTCAGCTCCAATAGGGAAAAAGCTTAAAGAAGCGGAGAAAAACCACATCTTAATGGTCCTCAGCGAAACTGGCGGGAATTATAGCGAGGCAGCTAGGACCTTGGGAATTACCAGAATGACACTTTACAATAAAGCGAGGGAGTATGGTTTAAGTGTAAAGAAAATAGACAGTGCTTGACTAATTTTTTTACATATGGCAGAAATACAATAAATTCTTAGCTCTTCCCTGGCAATAAAAAGCTACCCTAAATTTTTTGGGTAGCTTTTTATTTTGGCAACAAAATTGCATCTTAATAAAGTGGAAAGGTTTAAAAAAGAAAAAATGAGTTGGCAAAAAAATTGCAACATCAAAGGGTGAAAGGAGGTGAAAAATGAACAAAAAAGCGATCTCAACAAAACAAGAAATAAGGAAAGGAGGTGAAAACATGAAACCGTTATTAATCGTTGAGGATGAGACTATCATGCGGGAGTCGCTCAGGGACTGGCTCAGGGATGAGGGCTACGAGGTGGAAACTGCCGAGGAAGGTGAGGAGGCACTGCAAAGGATCGGCAAAAGGGAATTTGGTGTTGTGATTCTGGATCTAAGGCTGCCAGGAAGGAATGGGCTGGAGGTATTAAGGGAGGCCACGGCGCAAAACCCAAAGCTTAAGGGGATCATCATCACCGCTTATCCCTCAGTGGAGACGGCAGTGGAGGCAATGAAAATGGGGGCAGTGGATTACATGGTTAAGCCCTTTACCCCCGATGCCCTGGAGAAAGCGATCCAAGAGGTTGTTGGCCCTGTCCAAGCGGAGATAAAACCTGAGGAGGCGAAGGTTGAGGCAGCCGTAGCCGAAGCTCCAATAGTTGAGGAGGAGAAGATTAAGGAAATTATACCCGTAACTGAGGAGGAAATCCCCATCCACCTCGAGCAAGGCAAGACTTACTTCAAGGGAGGTCGCTATGAGGAGGCAGTAAAGGAATTCCAGTCCATTCTCAATATCGCCCCGGGCCACATGGAAACCCGAGGTTGGATCCGAAGAGCGAAGGAAGGACTGGAGAGGCCAAGAATCGAGGTACCCGAAGCTGAGGCTGCTATTGAGGAGGCAGTAAAGCCCAAGGAGTGTGTCTGGTCAAAGATGGGAATGGTCTCTCGTAGGATCTGCACCCGGGATTACGAATGCCTCACCTGCGAGTTTGACCAGCAAATGCAGGAAAAGATGGCCAGTGGTGAAGCCCCTGAACTTGGTGAGGCACTGGCGAGATCTAGGGGACTTTCCGGTAGACAAAGGCTTTTTTGCCGCTACGCCCTCAAGGGCGATGTCTCCTACCGGCTTTGCACCCATCTCTTCCAGTGTTCCACCTGTGAGTTTGGTCAAATGATGGAGGATATTCTGGAGCGAAAGCTAGCCAAGCTGGCAGCTCGTCGGGAGGCCCTGCGCAAAAAGTAACAAAAGTGTAGAGCGTAGCCAAGCTACCTGCAATTGTGGAAAAAGCCACCCCCAGTATACTTCTTGTCAATTCCTCATCTTCTCCTGGTTAAACTGATAGCTGCTACGAATAGCGCTGTGATTAAGCCAGCGCAGACAGAGAGTTCAATTACCGCGGCATAGGGAGAACTTAAGCGGTAAAAGATTATTGCTAATGTAGCGCTCAAAGCCGCCAATGAAATCGCAGCAGAAAGTAGGTCCTTAAAGCTCACTGCCATAATAGCAAGGACAATAACTGCGATAAGAAGAACTATGCTAATGACAGGAACCACGGCAGGCATCGGAACCACGGTAAGCATCGTTAAAACCTCGATAAAATTACATCCCTCGTTAATGTCTCTTTAGGAAGCCAGCATCTGGAGTCTCTAAATACCAAATGGATAAGTTTGGTAGAAATAGAAGAAAGACGGATAACCAAATCGGCATATCCATCCTTCCTCGAATCACAACCTGCGTATTTTTAAACATTGCTCTAAATTGATGTCAATAGACTACATTTGCTCAATTTACCTGCTGGAAGTAAAATTCATCAATAGTGCTGAAGAAAGTAAGTCAACGAAAGATTGTTGTCCTTTCAGTATTGACGCTTTGGTGATAAATCTACCGCCAAGACTATCTCTTGCGTTAGATTGGTTTGATAGATAGCTTGAAGATGCTGAGACTGTCAGGAAGAGAACGTAAGAATGCCAGTATTAAGAGAATTGAACTCAAGGATATAGACTGGGAGTTAGAGCTTTCACCGGGGATAGAGGGAAAGTAGCTGAACTCCAAAGAGTAGTGGTCGAGAAAATAAAGACAACAGAATAATGGCATTTCTGAAATGGCTAGAATAAGAACTATAGAGTTGGCCCGCATTAGCGTTCGTGGTATTGTCCAGGGAGTTGGTTTCAGACCATTTATCTATAGATTGGCTGCTAAGCATAATCTGAAGGGCTACGTGTATAACACCTCTGAGGATGTCAAAATTGAGGTGGAGGGAGAACTAGAGGCTATCAAGCAGTTTGAACTGGAGCTTGGAATAGAAGCTCCCCCTTTAGCTCTCATTGAGGGCATAGCCATTACGCACCATCCACCAATTGGCTATAAGAACTTCGAAATCCGCCATAGCATCGCTGAGGAGGGAAAATACCAGCTTATCTCCCCAGATATTGCTACCTGTCAAGCTTGTCTCAGTGAATTGTTAAATCCTTCTGATAGGCGCTATCGTTATCCCTTTACCAACTGCACCAACTGCGGCCCACGCTTTACCATAATCGAGGATATACCCTATGATCGCCCTGAAACTACCATGCGCTATTTCCAAATGTGCCCCCAATGCCAGGCGGAATATGAGAACCCACTGGATCGCCGCTTCCATGCCCAGCCAAATGCTTGCCCCAAATGTGGCCCGAAGGTTGAGCTGGTTGATAATCAAGGCAAGCGAATAGCGGGATCGGATGCCTTAGCCAGTGCTAGTCAACTCCTGAAAAGGGGGAAAATCGTTGCTGTTAAAGGATTGGGTGGATTTCTTTTAGCTTGTGATGCCAGCGATGAAGCGGCAGTTAAGACTCTGCGTGAAAGAAAAAGACGGCCCTCTAAACCCTTCGCCATAATGGTGAACAACGTGAACGAAATAAAAAAACATTGCTACGTCTCACCGGAAGAAGAGGAACTGCTCACCTGTCCTCAAAGCCCCATCGTGCTTATGAAGTGGAAAGACGGTTCATCTGTATCTCGAGAGGTAGCTCCAAATCTAGAATATTTAGGTGTCATGCTGCCTTATACGCCACTACACCATATCCTGCTGAAAGATACTGGGCTACCCTTAGTAATGACCAGCGGCAATCTCAGCGAAGAGCCCATCGCCAAAGATAATAATGAAGCATTAAAAAGACTTTCAGGAATTGCTGATTACTTCCTGATTCACAATCGGGGTATTTATTCGCGCTATGATGACAGTGTAGCCATAGTGGAAAGGGGAACAAGTCAGCTTGTAAGGCGAGCACGCAGCTATGCTCCCTATCCTATTCATCTCACATTCAAATGTCGGCAAGTTTTGGCCTGCGGTGCTGAAATGAAAAACACCTTCTGTTTGACAAAAGATAACTATGCCTTTCTAAGTCAGCATATTGGTGATATGGAAAATATGGAAACACTAGAGCATTTTGATAATACTATTTCTTTGTATAAGAAGCTATTTCGCATCGAGCCTGAAATTATCGCCTATGACCTCCACCCTGACTATCTTTCCACCAAGTATGCTCAAGAGCTAAGCAAGTCTAGTAATATCAAGCTTATCCCTGTGCAACATCATCATGCCCACATCGCCAGCTGCATGGCTGACAATAAGCTTGAGTCATCAGTCATTGGCGTTGCCTTTGATGGCACAGGAATGGGTAGTGATGGGCATATCTGGGGAGGGGAATTTTTGGTAGCTAATTATTATAGTTTTGATAGAGTAGGACATCTAGAATATTTACCCCTTCCCGGAGGAGATGCGGCCATAAAAAGACCTTACCGCACTGCTATTGGCTATGTCCTTAGTTTGCTAGGAAAGGATACCTTGAAGGCTATCATTGCAAGCGGGGCAAAGCATCCTCCAGTAGCATTTATCGGAGAGGTTAGTGAAATTGAAATAGGAATTATCAAACGCCAAATAGCAAGTGGGCTGAACTCACCACTGACTTCAAGCATGGGACGTCTGTTTGATGCTGTATCAGCCCTGATGAACATAAGAGGCGAGATAGATTATGAAGGGCAAGCGGCTGTAGAGTTGGAAATGGCTGCGTATCCTTGCCATTGCGAGGAGCATAGCGACGAAGCAATCTCGAATGATAAGGAAAACTATCCATACTGCATAATCGTAGATGGAAGGATGAGAATTGTGCAGCTAAGAGATTTACTCTCAGCGATAATTGAAGACTTAGAGCAAGGTATTTCTTCAGGAAGGATATCAGTTAGATTTCACAACACTATAGCCAAAATGACGGGTGAAATGTGCCGATTGATAGCTGACGAAACTGGTATTAATCAAGTAGCCTTAAGTGGCGGTGTATTTCAAAATCGCTTACTGCTGAGGAAAACGATTAAGTTACTGGAAAATAGCGGCTTCCAGGTATTTACCCACAGGCAAGTCCCATGCAATGATGGCGGCATCTCCCTGGGACAAGCGGTTGTCGCCAATTTCGCTAAATAGTTACTCCTGAAAAATCTACCAAGAAAAGGCGCAGTTAGTTGTTAGAATTATCAAAGGGCTTGGGCTAAAATACCATGAGCAATGTGTTTAAGGGTTGCCCATTTAGTTATTGACTCATGCCATGGTGGTGGAACATGCGCCGTGGCCTGTCCATCTGGAGTAATTTCAGTGAACCTCTTTGAAGATGAGTATGATCCGAGGAAGATAGCCAGAGTGGTAAATCTTGGGATGAGGAAAAGGGTTTTAAGCAGTCCTTATATCTGGTATTGCGCTACCTGCCATAATTGTGAACAACATTGCCCACAGAATGTAAAGTTTTTCAACGTGTTAAACGTGCTAAAAAAATATGGCAACAAAGGAGGGATATGCTCCTCCTTCATGGGTTAATCAGACAAAGCAGGTTATCAAAACAGGGATAGTGTTTCCTACTAAAGAAGCGTGGGTTAAAAAAAGGGAAGAACTTTCTCTCCGCCCTCTAAAGGGTGATGGAAAAGAGGCGGCAAAATTAATCCAATTAACCGATGTTGATAAGATTGAACCGAGAACACAATCATGATGAACAGGTATGCTCTATTTTTGGGTTGCACTACTCCTACAAGGGTTCCTCAATACGAACTCTCCACCAGGTGGATTTCTAAACGTTTGGGGATTGAGCTAATGGACATTGAAGATTTCGTCTATTGTGGTTCTAATCAGATAAACATAAGCATAGAAGCTGGCCTTCTATTGTCAGCAATGAATCTAGCCTATGCTGAAGCCCAGGATTTAGACATTGTTGCCCTTTGTGCTGCCTGTGCTGGTGTCCTGACAGAAGCAGCAGAAGAACTAAAAAAGCAAGCGGTAAGGGACAGGATAAATAAGCAGAGCTATCGACCATAGGTTTACAATACAATGGGAAGACAGAGGTAAAGCATGTCTCAAGGGTTATTTATGAGGATGTAGGCCCAGATAGAATAAGGAAACAGGCAAAAAGAGATTTATCAAGACTTCAAGTAGCGCTTCATTATGGTTGTCACTATCTGAAACCAAGATGCATGTCTGAAGGGTTCGATGAACCAGATAACCCGAAGACTCTCCACGAATTAATCGGTGCCATCGGTCCCACCCCCATTGAGTACGAGACTCTTGATTACTGCTGTGGAGGGAAGGCCTTCCCTAATTCTGCGGATTTAACTCATTCCTTGATAGCAAAAAAGCTTGACAACTTACAAGATAAAGAGGTGGATTGTATCGTTCTTCAATGTCAGACCTGTTACCTTATGTACGGGGTTCAGCAGGGAAAGGTGTCGGAAAAGTTTAATAAGCAATATAACATCCCCGTTCTTCTCTATCCTCAACTCCTTGGTCTTGCCATAGGCGCAGACCCAGTAGCTGACCTTGGCCTTAACTTGAATATGCCTCCAGTCGATAAACTGCTGGCTAAAATTGGAAACGATTTATAAGAAACGAGATGATGGAAAATGGATACCAAATCAGAAACTAAAAAAGTAGGCGCTGTTTTGGTTTTAGGGGGAGGAATAGGTGGGATACAGGCATCGCTTGATTTAGCAGAATCGGGCTTTCTTGTCTACCTAGTAGAATCATCTCCTGCCATTGGAGGGGTAATGGCTCAATTAGACAAGACCTTCCCCACTAATGATTGTTCGATGTGCATCCTGTCCCCCAAGCTCGTCGAGGCTGGTAGGCATCGAAATATTGGGATTATCACACAGGCAGCCGTAGAAGGGATCGAGGGAGAAGCGGGGAATTTCAAGGTCGCTGTCAAAAAGACTCCACGTTACATTATTGAGGATAAATGCACTGGTTGTGCCGAATGCGCTGAGGTATGCCCTGTGCAGATGTCCTTGGAAGTCAACATATACGATCCCAATGGCAATATCTGCTCTCAATTGAGAAGATAATTTGAAAAATCTGGCCTTGGGTATAGGGAATCCAATATTAGGAGATGACGGAATAGGTTTTCATGTTGCTCAAGAGCTAGCTGGTAAAGTTAAAGATGAAAGCATAATAATAAATGTAAAAGATGCCAGCGTGGACGGCTTAAATTTATTAAAACTTATTGCTGGATATGATAAAGTAGTTAAGGAAACTATTCCAAAGGTTGTAAATCTTGTATTGCAGGAGATTGGTTCAACATAACCCAATGTGGCCTTGGGATAAATGTAAACGTTCTTCCTCCTCTCAGGTTGGTTACAGACCTGGAATTAACCGTGGACGGAGTTGAAGTCGCTTTCTAGCTCGCTAAAGATTGTAGAGCAATGTTTACCAGAAACTAAGGGGGAGTTTAGGATGGAAAGTACATCAAATGTGCAAGTGGATGAAGAGGCTAGGGAAGCAGGAAAATGGTCTCAGCAAATCCAGAGGATAATTGATGAGAACCGAGGGAAAGCGGGCGCCCTGATCCGTGTCTTAGAGCAGGTACAGGGGCTGGTTGGTTATCTGCCCCCACCGGTGCTGAAGATCATTTCTCGAGGACTAAAGGTTCAGTTAAGCGAAGTATATGGGATAGTTAGCTTTTATCATTTTTTTACCATGGTTCCCAGGGGCAAGTATCTAATCCAGGTGTGCATGGGTACCTGCTGTTATGTGAGGGGAGGGCAAAGCATTCTAGGTGCCTTGAAGAAAGAGTATGGGCTTGAGCCTGAGGGAACCACTCCTGATCGCAAGTTTTCTTTGGAAACTGTCCGATGTCTAGGTGCTTGTGCCTTGGCTCCGGTGATGACTGTAGCGGGCGCTGTTCATAGGAAGGTAAAATCAACAAAGGTAAGGGAATTACTGAGCCATTATGAGTAGGAGGTTAAAAGGTGAAAAAGGTTGATTCCTTGAAAGCTCTAGACGAAATCAAGGGGAGGGTAAGGCCTCTCCTCGCGGTGCGTGAAGACCTTGACTACACTAAGATTAAAGAAGCCCCTCAAGTTAATATCTTAGTTTGTAGAGGGACTGGATGCACTGCGGCAGGTTCGGCAGAGGCGGAGGATGCCTTCAGGGATGCTGTTAAAAGTAATGGCCTGCAAAGTAGGGTTAATGTAGTGAAAACTGGTTGTCGAGGCTTTTGTGAAAAAGGACCTAATGTGATTATCACTCCCGGCGATGTACTCTACACTGAGGTGCGAGCGGAGGATGCAAGCGAGATTGTGGAAAGGCATTTGCTCAATGGTGAGATTGTGGAAAGGCTCCTATATAAAGACCCTGTAACTGGGAAGTCTATCCCGTTTAACCATGAGATAGATTTCTATAAGGGACAGACAAGGGTGGTGATGCACCTTAATGGTTTGATCGATCCATGGAATATTGCGGAATACATTGCCTATGATGGCTATCGGGCTTTAATTAAGGCATTAACTGAAATGAGGCCTGAGGAAGTTTTGGGGGAGGTTACTAAGTCGGGGTTGAGGGGGCGAGGTGGGGCAGGCTTCCCCACAGGGATGAAGTGGGGATTTGTTCATAGTGCCGCTGGGGAGGAGAAATTTGTGCTTTGCAATGGTGATGAGGGTGACCCAGGAGCCTTTATGAACCGCTCGGTTCTGGAGGGCAACCCCCATTCGGTGATTGAGGGGATGGCTATTGGAGCCTATGCTATTGGAAACGTTCGCCAGGGTTATGCTTATGTTCGGGCTGAATATCCTCTTGCCAACGAGACCCTAAGCCATGCCATCCACCAGGCTAGGGAGTATGGTTTCTTAGGGGAAAACATCTTAGGTACAGGTTTCAGCTTCGATATCGATATCTTCCCGGGCGCTGGCGCTTTCGTCTGTGGGGAGGAGACCGCTCTAATGGTTTCTATTGAGGGAAAGCGGGGCAACCCCCGGCAGCGGCCTCCTTTTCCAGCGAATAAGGGGCTTTTCGATAAGCCCTCTGTCCTAAATAATGTGGAAACCTGGTCCAATATCCCTCGGATCATCTTGAATGGCGGGGATTGGTATAGCAGTATTGGCGCTAAAGGGAACGCAGGGACGAAGACCTTCTGCTTAGTAGGCAAGATAAGCAGATCTGGGATTGCTGAAGTCCCTCTGGGAAGTTCACTGGGACATGTAGTCTTCGATATAGGCGGTGGCCCCCCTGGGGGGAAGAGATTCAAGGCAGTGCAGATAGGGGGGCCTTCTGGCGGCGTTATTCCGTTGGAACATATAAATACCCCCGTCGATTATGAATCCGTTACTGGCCTGGGGGCAATCATGGGTTCCGGCGGTCTCATCGTGATGGATGAAGATAGTTGCATGGTGGATATGGCGAGGTTTTTTCTCCAATTTACCAAAGATGAGTCCTGTGGCAAGTGCACTCCCTGTCGGGTAGGGATTCCCAAAATGCTAGAAATCCTCGAAAGGATTTCTCAAGGTGAAGGGAAAATGGAAGACCTTGATACCTTGGAGGAATTAGCCTCAATGGTCGCTGAGGCTTCCCTGTGTGGCTTAGGGCAAACTGCCCCGAACCCGGTGCTGAGCACCATCAGGCACTTCAGGGAGGAATATGAGGCCCACATCATCGACAAGGAATGCCCCGCTGCCGTTTGCGCAGCACTCTTTAGAGCCCCCTGTCAGCACACATGTCCTGTAGGTCTTGATTGTTTTGGGTATGCGGCCCTAATTAAGGAAGGAAAATTTGATGAAGCTTATCGTTTGATCAAGCAGAAGCTCCCTTTCCCAATGGTTGTAGGGAGAGTATGTCATCACCCCTGTGAAGCTAAATGCAGGCGAGCTCAAGTTGATGAGCCGGTAGCTATCAGGCATCTTAAGCGGTTTGCTGCCGACTGGGCCTTAGAGCATAACGTTGAATACATCCCTGAAATAAAGGAAAAAAGGGAAGAAAGGGTAGCTATAATTGGGTCAGGGCCAGCAGGACTCTCTGCAGCCTGGGATCTTGCCATATATGGTTATCAGGTAACCGTATTTGAAGCTCTCCCTGAAGCTGGCGGTATGCTTGCTGTTGGCATTCCTGAGAATCGCCTTCCTAAAGATATCCTGAAAAAAGAGGTTGAAGATGTCAGGAAGCTAGGCGTGGAAATAAAGCAAAACAGTCGTATTGATGACGTGACATATCTCTTGAAGGATGGCTACAAAGCAATATTTATCGCCATTGGAGCTCATGAAGGGGCAAGACTGGGCATCCCGGGCGAAGATTTAGAGAGTGTTTATGAAGCTATCGAGTTCTTAAGAGAGGTTAATTTAGGGAAAGAAGTAAAGGTGGGGAAGAAAGTTGCAGTTATTGGGGGAGGTAATACCGCGGTCGACTCAGCGAGAGTAGCTCTAAGAAAGGGTGCTGACGAGGTATATATCTTCTATCGCCGAGAGAAGAAAGACATGCCAGCTATCGAAGAGGAGGTTCTGTCTACAGAGGAGGAAGGCGTGCATCTTCATTGCTTAACCACTCCTACCAAGATTTTGGGCGATAATGGTAGAGTTTCTGGATTGGAGCTTGTTCGCATGGAGCTTCGAGAGTTTGATAGAAGTGGCCGGAGGACGCCTTACGCTATCGAGGGGTCTGAATATAAAGTAGCCGTTGATATGGTTATCGAGGCTATCGGGCAAAGGCCAGACACCTCTCTGGTTAAGGACGGGGAGCTTAGGGTGGCTAAGGGGGGCACTATCGTCGCCGACCCTCGAACTTTAGCCACTGAACAGAAAGGGATTTTTGCTGGCGGAGACGCAGTAACTGGTGCTGCGACAGTAGTTGAAGCGATTGCCGCTGGACAGAGAGCAGCCTTCTCAATAAGAAGATGGCTCCAAGGAAAGGAACTCTCGCCCTTGGTTGAGCGTGATGGGTATGAACCAATCGCCATTCCCTCTATACCACCCACTGAGGAAGAAACTCAAGAGAAAGCCAAGGTTAGGATTTCAGAAATTGAGCCTAAGGAAAGGGTAGCTTCCTTTAAGCAAGCAGTCTCAGGATATAGCCCAGAGGAAGCAATGGAAGAGGCCAGAAGATGCTTGAGATGCGACCTTGGGGTTTAAGAAGAAAAATGAACGAAATAAGCTTAACTATCGACGGTAGGCAGGTTAAAGGGGAGGAAGGAGACACTATCTTAGATGTTTGTAAAGCTAATGGCATTTATGTGCCCACCCTCTGTCACAAAGACGGTTTATCGGATGTAGGTGCCTGCAGAATGTGTGTAGTGGAGATTGAGCGGGAAAGAAGGGTGATGCCAGCCTGCACCTACCCAGCAAGAGGCGGATTGGTAGTTAAGACACACACTGAAAGATTGGAGAGGTATCGCCGATTAATTCTAGAGCTGATCTTATCCGAGCACGAGCATAATTGCTTGGTTTGTGAGAGGAATGGCAATTGTGAGTTGCAAAATCTGGTTTACCAATACGGCATTGATAAAATTAGTCTTCCAATTAATAAGCTGGTTGAGCCAATTGATGATTCCAGCGAGGTAATATTAAGGGATCCAAATAAATGTATTCTTTGTGGGCGGTGTGTCCGCACCTGCGATGAGATTGCTGGTCAGGGAATATTAAGTTTCGCCGATCGGGGCAGTAAAACAATTATCGTCGCTGATTTGAACTGGCCATTGGCCCAGAGCGGCTGTGTCTCTTGTGGAGCTTGCATTCAAGCCTGCCCCACAGGCGCGTTAACTGAAAAACTAGCTCGTTTTCAAGGGAGAAGCTGGGAATTCAGAAAAGTGCAAACTACCTGCCCTTATTGCGGGGTTGGTTGTCAGATTGAATTGAATATCAAGGATAACCGGATTGTAAAGATTTACGGGGTTGAAGATGGGTCGGATAACAAGGGGAATCTCTGTGTTAAAGGACGCTTCGGATTCGACTATGTTCATCACCCAGATCGCCTCACTACTCCCTTAATAAAACGCAATGGAAAATTTGAAGAGGCAAGCTGGGATGAAGCTCTAGATTTGATTGCCACAAGATTTAAGGAATTAAAGGACAAGTATGGAAATGACGCTTTGGCCGGATTGTCTTCGGCTAAATGCACTAATGAGGAAAACTACCTGTTTCAGAAGTTCGTTCGAACCTGTTTCGGCACCAATAATGTAGACCACTGCGCCCGACTTTGTCATGCTCCCACTGTCACTGGCCTTGTCCAGACTTTTGGTAGTGGAGCTATGACTAACTCCATCAACGAAATTGGCGACGCCGCTTGCATTTTAGCTATTGGTACTAACACTACGGAAAACCACCCTGTTATCGGGCGTGAGGTGAAAAGAGCAGTAGATAATGGGGCAAAGCTCATCGTAGCTAACCCCTGCGAGATCAACCTCTGCCACTTTGCTAGTCTCTGGCTGCAGCATAAGCCTGGCACAGACGTAGCCTTGCTTATGGGGATGATGCGGGTTATAGTGGACGAGGGACTGTTTGACTCAGTCTTTATCGAGGGGAGATGTGAGAACTTTGATGCTTTTAAACAGTCATTAAATGATTTTGATCTCGATTTTGTTGAGTCCGTCACCGAAGTACCACGTGACAATATAGCTCAAGCAGCCCGTATGTTTGCCGTCAATAGCCCAGCCACTATCCTTTATGCCATGGGTATCACCCAGAGTTCCCATGGTCATGACAACGTAGTGGCTACTGCCAACCTGGCAATGCTCACCGGGAACGTAGGCAAGCGCTCAACCGGGGTCAATCCACTCAGGGGGCAGAACAATGTGCAGGGCGCTTGCGATATGGGTGCCCTACCCAATGTCTATCCTGGCTATCAAGCGGTAGCTGACCCAGCTATAAGAGGGAAATTTGAAACTGCCTGGGGGTGCTCGTTACCTGCGTCTCCAGGGCTAACCTTGATTGAGATGCTTGAAGCCGCCTACCGGAAAGAGATAAAAGCACTATACCTCGTTGGTGAGAACCCGGCATTAAGTGATCCTGATATCAGGCATACCTGGGAAGCGCTAGCTAAACTTGAGTTTCTTGTGGTTCAGGATATTTTCCTTTCCGAGACAGCAAAGTTTGCCCATGTTGTCTTACCAGCGGCAAGCTTTGCTGAGAGAGATGGCACCTTCACTAACACTGAGCGTCGGGTGCAGCGAGTAAGGAAGGCTATTAAGCCAATTGGCGATTCTAGGCCTGACTGGTGGATCATTTGCCAAGTAGCAAAAAGGTTAGGAGCTAGAGGCTTTGATTATAGCCAGCCCTTTGACATAATGGAGGAGATTCGCCATCTTACTCCTAGCTACGGTGGCATAAATTACCAGAGGTTAGAGAATGGTGGGCTCCAATGGCCTTGCCCTACTGATGACCATCCAGGTACACCGATACTCCATGTAAATACTTTTGTCAGGGGTAAAGGCAGATTTGTCCCATTAAAATATGTTCCCCCAGTGGAGTTGCCAGATGAAAACTATCCTTTGATTCTCACCACAGGACGTAGTTTGTATCACTTCCATACCGGGACAATGACGCGTAAGGTGGTCGGGCTTAATAACATAGAGCCCGAAAGTACAGTGGAAATTAACCCTAGGGATGCTTCACAACTTGGCATAACCCAAGATGATAAAGTTAAAGTTAGCTCTCGGCGTGGTGAAGTCATCACCAAAGCTAAGGTAACTGAGGCATCACCTCCCGGAGTGGTGTTTATGACTTTCCATTTTGCTGAAAGCCCTGCCAATATCCTCACTAATCCCAAGCTAGACCCGATATCCAAAATCCCAGAGTTAAAGGCATGTGCTGTTACTGTAAGACCTTTAATGAAGTAGTTGCTAACCTTGAGCTTTCAGGACATCTTCATGCCTCTTGACGAAGAGCCAAATTCTGGGAAAAGATTCTCGCAGTTCATATTGACGTTTTCCTCTGGATGTAATAAACTAACCAGATTGTGAAATGAGGACACCTACCAGCAGGAAAGGATGTGCAGGGAACACTTTATTGGTATCCCGCTTTTGTAGAACTTTCGTTGAGACTGGTTATCCCATACTTCCCGTAGATGCCAATCATAGTACCAGTCCAGCAGTTGCGTTAGATTTTCTGCATACTGGAAATATAATATCCTCACCTCTAATGGCCGTACCTTATTGCCTTCTTAATTCCAGCTGAGAGGTCGTCACCGAGGTGAGAGATATTTATATGCCTTGGTGCCTGTTGGTCAGGAGATTCGTAAGGAAGGAATAAAAAACCATGGCTAAGGGGGTTAGAATGCCAGCAGAGATAATTGACGGAAGGAAAATAGCTGAAGAAATCCGAGAAGGACTGAAAGAGAGGGTTGCTAAACTCGAGGAAAGGAAGATGACACCTGGCCTAGCGGTTATACTTGTGGGGGAAGACCCAGCCTCCCTCTCATATATCCGTATGATAGAGAGAGAGGGTGAGGCTTGTGGAGTACATACCCAGGTAATAAAGTTATCCTCCGAAATCAAGCAAGCGGAGCTGGAAGAAAAGATTGAGGAACTCAATCAGGACGCGGAGTTTCATGGTATTATCCTTCAACTTCCTCTCCCCAAGCACTTGAACGCTCTAAGTGCAGAAAGCAAGATATCACCTGACAAGGATGTTGACGGGACTAATCCGATAAGCACAGGCAAGTTGCTTCTGGGTGAGGAGACGTTTTTCCCTTCCACACCATACGGAGTACAGCAGCTACTCATACGAAGTGGGCATGACCCTGCCGGGAAAAGAGTGGTCATCTGTGGTCGGAGCAATATCGTGGGCAAGCCTCTTGCCGCTATTCTCATGCAGAAGAAAGTTGAAGCTAATGCTACGGTTACTATCTGCCACACTGGAACTAAGGACCTCGCCTCAGTGACTAGAGAGGCAGATATCCTCATCGTTGCTATGGGGAGACTCAAATCTGTAACCGCTGATATGGTCAAGGAAGGAGCAGCAGTGATAGATGTAGGTATAAACCCGATGAAGGATCCTGAAACGGGAAAGACCAAAATAGTGGGAGATGTGGACTTTGAGGGTGTTAAAGAAAAGGCGGCGGCAATAACACCCGTTCCTGGAGGAACTGGCCCAGTAACCTCGGTTATGTTGATGGAGAATACTATTAAGGCTGCCGAGTTCGCCACAGGAGTTTAACAAAGATGAGTGCTGAGATACTTGATGGCAGGAAGCTTTCGGCTGAGATCAGAGAGGAGCTTAAAGGGAGGGTAAGTAAACTTAAACAGAAGGGAATAACCCCAGGGCTTGCTGGCGTTCTCGTGGGTGAAGATCCGGGTTCAGCAAGTTATATTGGACTTAAGGAAAAGGCAAGTGGGGATGTAGGCATCAACTCAAAAATGGTGAGGTTACCCCAGGATATAAAGGAAAAGGATTTGCTTAAAGAAATTGAACGTCTTAATAAGGATACCGGAGTCCATGGCATTTTTATTCAACTCCCTATGCCGGGGCATTTGGATGAAAGTAAAGCTTTAAACCTCGTTCTTCCTGAAAAAGATGTGGATGGATTTCATCCTATGAATGTGGGTAAGGCTTGGATGGGGCAAGAGGCATTTCTTCCCGCAACGCCAATCGGTATTTGGGAGATACTGGTTCGAACCGGATATAGTGACCTTAAAGATAAGGAAGTGGTGATTGTGAATGTGGATAATCTGGTGGGGAAGCCTTTAGCATCTATACTGGCGCAGGAGAAAGTAGGCGCCAATGTAACCCTTTGTCACCCCTCCACGCCAAATCTAGTCGCTTACACTCGTCGGGCAGATGTAGTAGTAGTCGCGGTAGACAAGCCAAAGTTTCTCACTGCTGATATGGTGAAGGACGGCGTGATTGCCATAGATTTTGGCTCTAATTGGATTGATGACCCATCAACTAAGTCAGGGAAAAGAACTGTAGGAGACATAGATTTTGACTCTGTGAAGGAAAAGGCTGAGGCAATTACACCTGTCCCTGGAGGAGTTGGGCCTATGACCGTCACCATGCTACTGGTCAACACAGTGACGGCAGCAGAAAGGCAAGCGGGTGGCTAAGATTGCGTTTTGTTAGTTCCAGCTAGGTTCTTAAAAATTAGAAAAGGAGGTTACTATGCCTTACGACGCAACAAAAATGAAAGATTGGCAGATCGCAGAAGCGGCTGAAAAGAACATGCCGACCTCTGATGAATGGCGGGAAAGACTGAACCTGCAAAAGGACGAAGTCATGCCTTATGGGAGATTATGCCGGCTCGATTTCCTGAAGATCATCGAGCGTCTCAAGGACAAGCCTGATGGTAAGTACGTCGAGGTAACCGCCATTACTCCTACGCCATTGGGTGAAGGAAAAACAACGGCTACGATGGGTATTTTAGAGGGGATGGGCAAGCGGGGTAAGAATGCGGGCGGTTGTATACGTCAGCCCTCGGGTGGTCCCACCATGAATATCAAGGGAACCGCTGCCGGCGGTGGCAATGCTTTGCTTATTCCCATGACTGAGTTCTCCATGGGCCTTACCGGCGACATCAACGACATAATGAATGCTCATAACCTGGCCATGGTGGCGCTTACCGCCAGAATGCAGCACGAGCGTAATTACGACGACGAGGAACTGGCCAAGCGCAGCAGGATGCGCCGCCTGGACATTGACCCCACCAGAGTGGAGATGGGCTGGATTATGGATTTCTGTGCCCAGAGCCTCAGAAACATTGTCATGGGCCTCGGCGGCCGCATGGATGGATACGCGATGCAGTCCAAGTTCGGTATCGCCGTGAGTTCCGAACTTATGGCCATGCTGTCCATCGTCAGGGATCTGGCAGACCTGCGCCAGAGGATGGATGAAATTACCGTAGCTTTCGATAAGAAGGGCAATATCGTTACCACTGGTGACCTGGAGGTAGGAGGCGCCATGACTGCCTGGATGCGCAACACCATCAACCCTACACTGATGTCTACGGTGGAGTACCAGCCTTGTATGGTGCATGCCGGACCCTTTGCCAACATCGCCGTGGGACAATCCTCCATCATCGGTGACCGCATCGGTCTGAAGATGTTTGACTACCATGTTACCGAGAGCGGGTTTGCCGCAGACATCGGGTTCGAGAAATTCTGGAACGTAAAATGCCGCTTCAGCGGTCTCAAGCCGCATGTGTCGGTGCTTACCACGACCATCAGGGCACTGAAGATGCATGGTGGTGGGCCCAAGGTTGTGGCTGGGCTGCCCCTGCCCGATTCCTACACCAAGGAAGATCTGGGGCTATTGGAGAAAGGCCTCCCTAACATGCTGCATCACATCAACACCATCAGGACATCAGAAATAAATCCTGTGGTGTGCATCAACTCCTTCCACACTGACACGAAGGAAGAGATCGCCATGGTACGAGAGGCGGCTGAGGCGGCTGAGGCACGCTGTGCCGTGTCTTCTCACTGGGCTAATGGCGGCGATGGTGCCTTGGAGCTGGCGGATGCGGTAATGGAAGCTTGTGAAGATAAGACCGATTTCAAGTTCCTCTACCCCGCGGAAATGAAGTTGCGGGAGCGGGTGGACAAGATCGCCAAAGTGGTTTATGGAGCCGATGGCGTGTCGTGGACTCCTGATGCTGAAGCCAAGGCTAAAATGCTTGAGAATGACCCCAAATATGATGATTACGCCACCATGATGGTGAAGACTCACCTGAGTCTGACACACGACCCAGCAATTAAGGGCGTTCCTAAAGGATGGACGCTGCCTATCCGCGATGTGTTGATTTATTCCGGAGCGAAATTCCTCTGCCCCTGCGCCGGGACCATCAGCTTAATGCCGGGGACCAGCTCCGATCCGGCCTTTAGAAAGGTAGACATCGACACAAAGACTGGTAAAGTACAAGGGCTCTTCTAAGGTGCGATAGGCTTAACTTGTGAAGATAGATTTCGGCGCTACAACTTCCTTTCCCTTGAAGGGAGAGGGTAAAGGAGAGGGTGCTGGTAAAAACAAAGAGCGTCTCTTTAACCATTGATGGCAAAGAAATAAAAACCATTGAGGGTGAGAAAATATTGTGGGTGGCGCTGGATAATGGCATTTATATACCTAACCTTTGTGCCATTCAAGAGGCCTCAGCACCTTTTGCTGCTTGTCGCCTCTGCTTTGTGGAGGTAGAAGGTAAGGATGTGCCAGTTATTGCCTGCACTACCCCAGTAGCAGAAGGAATGGTGATAAATACTAAGGGGCCAAAAGCTTTAAGGCTAAGCCGTACTGCTTTCGAATTGCTTTTGGCTAGCCATCCTGTGGATTGTGCCCATTGTCTCAAAAATGGCTCCTGTGAGCTCCAGAAGATTGCCAAACATCTGGGTGTGAAGCTTAAGACAAAGAGGTTCAGGAAAATCCTACCTGAGCTACCCATAGATTCCAGCAGCCCCGTATTTATCTACGATCCTAATAAGTGTGTACTTTGTGGCAAGTGCGTGTGGGTATGCCAGGAGAAACTCGGCTTGGGGGTTATTGATTTTGCCTATCGTGGCTTTAGGCGAGTGGTCACCACCTTCGGAAACGTACCTATCGCCGAATCCGGTTGCCAGGACTGTGGTGAGTGTGTTAAAGTCTGCCCTGTTGGCGCTTTGGTGTTCAAGGAAGCGAATTGACACCAAAACTACTCTTGCATCAAATAGTGGGTTTCGCAAATCAAAAATCTGGAGGAAAGGATGATTATCATCGGTGAGAATATACACGTTATAGCAGGGGCAGTAAATCAGGCGATAAAAGCGTGTGACTCCAAACCAATCCAGGATTTGGTTAAAGGTCAAGTTCAAGCTGGAGCTGATTATCTCGATTTGAACCTTGGCCCGTTAACTAAAAATCCTGAAGAGACTATACAATGGGTGATAAACACAGTTCAAGACGTTACCGACTTGCCCTTGTCCCTTGATACCATGAACCCGGTAGCCATGGAAGCAGGTCTCCCTCTTTGCAAGAAAAGGCCTTTGATCAACTCTGCTTCGGGGAAGAAAGACTCGAAAGAACAGATGCTTCCCTTGGTCAAAAAATATGATTGTGATGCGGTAGTTTCGGTTATCAATGACAGTGGCATGCCTCCAGATGTCGAAATGAAGACGGAGAGCATCATGGACACAGTTGCCTACGCTAACGAGCTTGGAATTCCCAATGAGGACATCTGGGTTGACCCCATAGTCATGCCTGTAAGCACTGCCGGTGAAGGGCAACGTTTTGCTCAGATCACTCTGGAATTCATCAAAATCATTCCCGAGGTTTTGCCAGGGATTAAATCAACAGTAGGGCTCTCAAATATATCTAACGGGGCACCAAAAGAGCTTCGCCCACTACTCAATCGCACCTACGTGGTAATGCTACAGAGGTGCGGGCTCTATTCTGCAATCGCTGACCCTTTAGATAAGGAATTTATGAGTTTGATTAAAGGCGAAATGCCAGACGTGGTCAACCTTATCTATAAAGTTATGGATGGAGAGGAGATAGACCTTTCTTCTCTGCCTCAAAAGGAACTTGACTATGTGAAGACAGCCAGGGTCCTTACCGGCGAAGTTCTATATTCCGATGCCTGGCTTGAGTAAAGAGGTGGAAAATGGAATATAAAGCACCAATCGAGGCCAATACCGGGCTAGTAAATGTAGTGAGTCTGGGCAAACCAGGAGGGAAAACCGTAAGAATTGGAGGGGAAAATATCTTGCCCTTCCATTTTTTTGATGACGGCTCATGGCCAAATCCACCGGTATTTGCTCTACAGATCCTTGACCGGGAGCCACCCGAAGGCTTTCCCGACTTTCTATATGAGCCCTTCAAAGATGTGCTGCACGATCCTGCGAAGTGGGCCAGGAAAGTTGAGGAATTTGATTATGTAGATGCGATACAGCTTTATCTCTTAAGCACTGACCCTGCAGATCAGGACTCACCTCCTGAAAAGGCAGCAGAGATAGCGAGGAAGGTGGCAGAGGCAACAAGTCTTCCGTTAATTGTTTATGGCTCTGGTGACCCTGACAAAGATGCCAAGGTTCTTCCTGCGATTTGTGAAGTAGTTGATGGCATGAATTATCTCATAGGGCCAGTGCAAAAGGAAAACTATGAGGTGGTGGGAAAGGCAATTCTGGATCACGGGCTTTTCGCCAGTGTCCAAAGTCCCATGGATATCAATCTACTTAAGGAGCTCAACGTAAAGCTGGGCCACTTCTTTCCCTTAGAGAGAATCGTTATTGACCCTTTAAGTCCAGCATTGGGTTACGGTATAGAATATACCTACAGTCTAATGGAGAGGATAAAACAGCTTGGAGAAATCATCAAAGATAAAATGACGCAGATGCCCATGATTGCTGATTTCGCCACTGAAGTCTGGAGATCAAAACAGGCCAGGGAAAACGAGGAGCAAGGGATACTGTGGGAAGCAATGACTTCACTGTCCCTCCTTACCGCCGGGGCAAACATCCTGACTCACAGGCATCTCAAGTCTATAAAATTAGTAAAGGAAATGTACGAAAGCGAGGTAAAGCAATGGCAGAAGTAGTAAAAGAGCTAACTAAAAAGGAAAAGGAAATTCGAGAGTTGATAAGGGCCGAGATCCCTTGGGAGCCTGTCGGCCCTACCCCAATGCCAGAAATCCCAGACCTTAGAGCATGGGACATGAGGCTGCTTAAGACTTATAAACCCTGGTATGCCCCTTTCTGTGACCTTTGCTGCCTCTGCACTTATGGTAAGTGTGACCTCACCGAGAACAAGCGGGGGGCTTGTGGGATTGACATAGGAACTCAGCAAGGAAGAATAGTGCTCTTGGCTTGCTTGATGGGGTGTTCGGCTCATGCTGCTCATGGCGGGCACATTCTTGAATACCTGATTGAGAAGCACGGCCCAGACAAAAAGATAGACTTGGGGCCAAATATTGAAGTCGAAGCGCCACACATAAGGACGGTTGTAGGCTTGAAGCCCGAGACTCTGGGTGACCTCAAGATAGCTATAGAGTATGTCTTCAAGGAGATTTGCCATCTTCTCGATTCCACCCATACGGGGCAGGAAGGAAGCAGTCTGGATTACGAGTCCAAAGCTCTGCATGCTGGCATGCTGGATCATGTAGGGATGGAGGTGGCTGACATCGCCCAGATAGTGGGTTTTAATTATCCTACCTCCGTTGCCGATACGCCCTTAGTAGATTTGGGCTGGGGCTCAGTGGACAGATCCAAGCCAATGATCCTGGTGGTGGGGCATAACCCAGCTACTTCTACCAGTGTTATTGATTATCTGCGGGAAAATGACCTTTACGATAAGGTTGAAGTGGGTGGCATCTGCTGCACTGCTCTGGAGACGACAAGATATTCTGATAGAGCAAAGACCATAGGTCCTCTTTCCAGGCAACTCTTCTTCATCAAGACGGGCATTGCCGATGTCATCCTCACCGATGAGCAATGTATCAGGACCGATATGCCTATAGAAGCGAGCAAAGCTGGCTCTGCGCTAATTGCTGCGTTGGACAAGGCTATGTATGGGCTTGAGGATGCCACTGATTGGGACACAGAAGAGATAGTGAGGCAGATGGTGGAGGATAAGAAACATTTCGCCATCCTCGACCCCAAGAGAGCAGCGGAGGTAGCAACGAAAGTGGCGCTACAGATTGCCCCTCAGAGAAGGAAGGAATGGCTGATGGAGGAAGAGGCTAAAGAACTGGCTGGAAAATGCAGCGGTTGTGGCATGTGTGAGCAGGTATGCCCTAATCTTTTCAACATTGGCGATGGCATAGTTGAGGTTGCCAAGGGCAATTTCGACTTGATAAAGGAGCAATTCAATCTATGTATCGGCTGTGGGAAGTGCGAGCAGGAATGCCCTCGCCAAATTCCTATCTTCAAGATAATGCAAGTGGCAGCAAGCAAGGAGACCTGGAAGATTAGGGCTGGGCGTGGTGCCATCATGGACACCGAGATAAGGAATGTCGGGGCACCCATAACCCTAGGTACAATCCCCGGAGTTGTTGCCTTTGTGGGTTGCTCCAACTATCCAGACATAAGGGATGTTGCTGAGATGGTTGATGAATTCGCTCGGAGGAAGTATATCGTGGTCCTCACAGGTTGTGCTGCTATCGTCGCCGGGATGTGGAAAGATGCCGATGGCAAGACCGTTTATGAGAAATATCCTCCTGATTTTGATGCCGGAGGAGTGGTGAACATTGGCTCTTGTGTTGCCAACAGCCATATCTCTGGAGCAGCAATAAAAATAGCCAATATCTTCGCTGCCTTGCCGTTGAGAGCAAACTATGAGGTGATGGCCGATTATGTCCTTAACCGTGTAGGTGCCTGTGGGGTAGCCTGGGGGGCATATTCCCAGAAAGCAGCTTCCATTGGCACTGGATGCAATAGACTAGGTATCCCCGTGATCCTGGGTCCTCATTCCTCTAAATATAGAAGGCTATTTTTGTCGCGAAAGGAGGAAGATGATTGGAGCGTTATGGATGCCAGGAAGAGGGAGATTGTAGATACTGGAGAGCCTTCACCTGAGCACCTGGCTTATGTATGTGAAACTAAAGAGAAAACCATGGTGATGATTCCTAAGTTGTGCATAAGGAAAAATGATACTCCTCAGGGAAGGGCGATAAAACTAAACCACTATATATCTCTGTATAAGAAGTATATGGGAGGTGGGCTTCCCGAAGACCTCCACCTTTTTATCAGGAGGGATCCCGATATTCCTCTTGTCTATAAGAAGGAGGTGAGGGCACATCTACAAGAGATCGGCTGGCAACCTAAGGAACCTGTTGGGCTTCCCACCTTTATCGGAACTTATCCCAGCAAGGTTCCTCTTGACGCTGTTATACATTAAAAAGGAGGAGAAGAAATGAGTGCAGTAATACCATATCATAGAGTAAATGTCTTAACTGGGATAAAGTCGGCTAGACTGATAGAGGATGCCAGAGAATATGCTAACTTGATACAAAAGGCAAAAAGACCACTTATTGTGCTCGGCCCGCGCTTGCTGGAATGGTCGCTTAACGGAAAGCTTCTTCTGCAATATGCCTTAGACATCGCCAAGACCATCAATATCCCTATATGTGCCACAGCACAGGTTAAGGGAAAGATGGTAGAGCTGGGGGTGAAGCCAGACAGCGTCTATGATGCTGTGGAGATAGTAAATGCTCTTAAGGATCCCGATTGGAAGGGGGTTAGGAAGGAGGGAAATCACGATCTGATACTCTTTCTTGGCATAAGAACTGATCTTGGAGAGCAAAGTCTTTCCGTGCTTAAGCATTTCGCCCCTCATTTGAAGACTATGACGCTGTGTAAATTCTACTATCCTCATGCAAATTATTCCCTTCCCAACTTCAAGAAGGATGAGCAATGGAAGGGATTTTTGGAAGAATTAATAGCGAATTTGAGAAAGGAGGGATAACACATGGAATGGCATTCGGACATTGGACCACAATATGAAGGCGAGGTAGTAAGGAAGGAGGACCTGTGGATCGAGTTTGGTGGTCCTAAAGTAGCTCGCAAGTTTGAGTTCTGCAGATTAAAGAGTCCAGAGCAGATTGAGCATGAGAAGGTAGAAGTCATTGGCAAGGATATAAACGAAATGGAGGAGGAAGGGAGTTATCCTATAGCTATCATAGTGGATGTCGCTGGGGAACAGCTTGACGAGGACGCACTGCCAGTCCTTGAGAGAAGAATTCACATGTTCACCAGTTTCATTGAGGGTTGGTATCACATGAATCAGAGAGCCGACACATGGATAAGGGTGAATAAAGCTGCTGGCAAAAGAGGCTGGAATACGTTAAAGGAATACGGAGAAATACTTAATTTCCTCTACACCTCGGAAATGGATATTATCGAGAAAATCCAGATTACTCTCGTTACTGACCCTGATTTAATAGAGAAGCTTTACCCTGAAGCTAAAGCAGCCTATGATGCCAGAGACGAAAGGGTACTGTCTCTCCATGATGAGGATGTAGATACATTTTACGGCTGCGTTCTTTGCCAAAGCTTCGCGCCAACCCATATCTCCATCATAGCTCCGGACAGAATTGCTAATTGTGGAGCGATAAATTGGTTCGATGGCAGAGCAGCCGCCAAAATTGACCCCGAAGGACCTATATTTGCTATTCCTAAGGGGGACCTTATAGACCCCACAAAGGGGGAATATGGTGGGGCAAATCAGGTGGAATACGAAAGATCCCTCGGCACCTATGATAGAGTCTATCTTTACAGCGCTTTTGAGCATCCTCATACCTCTTGCGGCTGTTTTGAGGCCATCGTTTTCTATATTCCTGAAGTGGATGCTTTTGGAATAGTCCACCGAGAATTCAAGGGTGAGACTGTGATCGGGGAGACCTTTTCTCACATGGCTGGTGAAACCTCTGGGGGAAGACAGGTGGAGGGGAGGCTGGGAACCGGCCTCGAACAGATAAGGTCGCCCAAGTTCATCCAGGCAGACGGGGGACTCCATAGGATGGTCTGGATGCCGAAGGAAATAAAGGAAAGGTATCGGGAAACGATTGAGGCCAAGGGCCTGTGGGATAAGATAGCCACCGAGGAGGATGTAGCAGATGTGGACCAGCTTCTAAAGTGGCTGGATGAGCATCAACATCCTTGGTTAATGGGGCAAGTTGAACTTCCCACATAAAGGCTTGGTTCAAGGAGGTATATTATGCCGGTTTCAGGATCACAGCTTGTAAAGCTGCTCCCTAACAAGAGGCCGTGCCGTGATTGTGGCTTTCCTACCTGTTTTGCCTTTGCCATGAAGCTCGCTTCAGGAGGAGCAACTGTAGATAAGTGCCCCCATCTCTCTCCTGAGATAAGAGCCAAGATAGAGGAGCTTCTGACTCCGCCTATGAAGCTCGTTGTCATAGGCGCCGGGGAGAATAAGCTCGAAATTGGCAATGAAGAAGTGACATACCGTCACGAAAAGACATTTGTCCATGAACCGGGGATTGCTTTGCTCGTTCCCGATAAGGAGAGCGATGAGGAGATTGAAGGGAAGGTAAGTAAAATAAAGGAAGTGCACTACCCCTGGGTAGGGGTGACGCTACACGCAGACCTTCTGGCCCCTTACTTCGAATCGGGGGATAAGGCCAGGTTCGTAGCGGTAGTTAAGAAACTTCGCGAATCAATTGACTTGCCTTTGGTTATAATCTCAGAGGATGCGGAGGCTTTGTTCGCCGCCAGAGATATATGTGCCGATGGGCAGCCATTAATCTACCCTGTAACGCAAGAAAATATAGATATGGCAATCCCCAAGATTAAAGAAAAACCTACTCCGGTGGGTGTTCGAGCTGAAAGCGTAGAAGGACTGGTGGCTTTAACCACTAAACTAAAGGCTTCGGGTATCGACGACTTAGTTGTAGACCCTGGTTCTAAGACTATGCTGGAAGCCATAAGAGACCAAACTTTTATTCGCCGAGCAACTCTAAAGCAAACATTCAGACCACTCGGTTACCCTACCATGGTCTTCCCTTGCTTCATGGTTAGAGATAATCCGCTGAAGGAAATGCTTACCGCTTCCCTATATGTAAACAAATATGCTGGCATTATTGTCCTTTCCGACCTTGATCCGAATCACATGCTTCCGCTTCTGGTGCAACGACTTAACATCTACACCGACCCTCGCTTCCCTATGGCGGTAGAGGAGAAATACTATGAGATAGGAGAACCTAATGAGGAATCCTCGGTTCTGCTGACCTCAAACTGGGCTTTAACTTATTTCGTTGTAAGTTCAGCAATTGAGTCCACTAAGATTCCGGCATTCCTTCTGGTACAGGATGCAGAAGGGCTTGGCGTCCTCACCGGCTGGGCAGCAGGCAAGATCAGTGGCAGCACCATAGCTAAGCTAGTCAAAAATTGCGGAGTTGAAGAGAAAGTGAAGCATAGACAGTTAATCCTCCCGGGGAAAATAGCAAGAATTTCAGGGGAGACAATGGAAGCTCTGGACTGGAAGTGGGAGGTAATAGTTGGTCCCAAGGAAGCAACTGCAATAGGAGCTTTCCTTCCTAAATATGCCAGGGAACTTAAGGAGAAAATAGCTGCAGGGAAGGCAGTCCCAGAGTGAGGAAAGGGGAGTCACTGACTGAACAGTTAAAGGAGATTTTAACCCCAGCTAGAAAGGGAAGGAAGAATTTAATCTCCCTACTGCAGGAAATCCAGGAAAGTCTGGGATACCTTCCCAGAGAAGCGATGAAGGAGCTGGCTAGCTTCTTAGAAATGCCAGCGGTTCAGGTGTATTCAGTTGCTACTTTTTATAATCAATTCCGGTTCACACCTATAGGAAAGTATCCCATCCAGGTTTGTCTGGGGACAGCTTGCCATTTGAAGAGAGGCAAGCTTATCCTGCAGGAATTTGAGAGGCAGCTAGAAATCAAGGTAGAAGAGACCACTGAAGACGGCAATTTCAGCTTGGAGAGGGTAGCTTGCATGGGGTGTTGCATGCTCGCTCCAGTGGCGAGGATAGGTGATAGGGCTCCGGCTGTAAAAATAGGGGACAAGATCTATTCCAAGATGACACCTTTCAAAGTAGATGAGGTCTTAGTGCCCTACAAGCAGGAAATTGGAAAAGAGCGATCGGAGGAAGAGCAAATTCCGCAGTAGACTCTCCTTTATACCCACCTTTGACCTTCAATTTTGGTTAAGTTAGAGTTTGCCTAACAACATGAGGAACTTCAGGAAATCCGTGGTGATGCTAGCATGACTTTCGAGGAGCTCGCAAACAGAGCGAAATCCGAGTGGGAAGCTTTGCAAAGTAGCATCCATGTCCTTATTGGCAGCGCTACTTGTGGAAGAGCAGCCGGTGCTATGGAGATTGTTAAAGCTTTTGAAGAAGAACTGAAGCGCCGGAACATCGAGGTCAAGGTTATCCAAGTCGGCTGCATGGGGTTATGCTATGCAGAGCCCCTGGTCATCATATGCAAGCCCGATTCTTTGCATGTAGTATATCATCATGTGACTCCGGAGCTTGTCCCTCGCCTGGTGGAAGGCTACATCATCAGCGATGACCCTTGTCTTGAGCTTGCCCTAGGTACATTTGAAGTGGGAGAGGAGGGGGAAGCTCCTTATATTCCAGAACTTCCCCGGTTTGAAAAGGAACTTCGCCTTGTGTTGCGCCGCTGCGGCTATATTGACCCCGAGAACATAAACCACTACCTCGCCAATGATGGCTATAGAGGACTGGAGAAAGCATTGAAGATGCAGCCTAAGGAGATAATCAAGGAAATTAGGAAATCGGGGCTTCGAGGGCGAGGAGGTGCTGGATTCCCCACTGGCCTAAAATGGGAAATTTGCCACAGCTACTCTGCTACCCCAAAATATATAGTCTGTAATGCTGATGAGGGTGATCCTGGCGCTTTTATGGACCGAATTGTTTTGGAAAGCGACCCGCAGCAGGTTATAGAGGGGATGATTATTGGTGGTTATGCCATAGGAGCCGAGGAAGGCTACATTTATATTCGGGCTGAATACCCTCTGGCTGTTGAGCGGGTAAAGGTTGCCTTAAAGCAAGCAGAGGAGTGGGGTTTCTTGGGAGATAATATATTGGGCAACGGTTTTGGCTTCCGTATCAATCTAGCTATTGGAGCTGGCGCTTTCGTCTCCGGGGAGGAAACTGGACTGATGGCTGCTGTTGAAGGCAAGACAAGCACACCCAGGCCTAGACCTCCTTATCCGGCAGAGTCTGGGCTATGGGACAAACCTACTGTTTTGAATAATGTGAAGACCTTTGCCAATATCCACCTGATAATTGAGAGAGGAGGAGATTGGTTCGCTTCAATCGGCACTGAAAAGAGCAAAGGGACAGCGCTGTTTAGCTTGGCAGGTAAGATCAACGATTCCGGACTTACCGAAGTACCTATGGGGACAACAATACATGAGATAGTTTACGATATTGGCGGTGGAATTCCCAATGATAGGGAATTTAAAGCAGTACAGATTGGAGGCCCCTCAGGGGGTATGATTCCAGCGAGTCTGCAGGACACGCCTATAGACTTTGATTCGCTCACCGCAATCGGTTCAATGATGGGCTCAGGAGGATTTATTGTTATGGATGAGGATGACTGCGTTGTTGATGCAACGCGTTTCTTCCTCGACTTCACCACAAAAGAGTCGTGCGGCAAGTGCACGCCGTGCAGATTGGGCAACCTCCAGATGCTTAAAGTCTTAGAGGGCATCACAAATGGCAAAGGCAAGATGGAGGATATTGACTTCCTCCTCCTTGAGCTGGCGGAGGATATCAAGGCCGGATCCCTCTGTGGTTTGGGGCGAACAGCTCCTAATCCTGTTCTTACCTCCATCCGCTACTTTCGAGATGAATATGAAGCTCATATTTTAGAGAGGCGTTGCCCAGCAAAGGTGTGCATCAATCTTACAGCCTACTATATTCTTCCGGATAAATGCGACAGGGCATGTGAGCATTGTGTCTTAACTTGCCCTAGTGAAGCTATCGAAGGTGGGGTGGGGAAGGTAAAGCATATTGATCAGGAAAAATGCGTAAATTGCGGCACCTGCATGGATGTCTGCCCTCCAGAGTATAATGCGGTAGTAAAATTGTCACCAATTAGCGCGCTTCCCCCAGAGGATTTTGCTGCCAAAGAGAGAGCAGTGGAGAAAGCCATAGCAGAGGCTGAAGACTAAATGGGCCGAAAGATTGTCTCTACGGGAAGGGGAGGGGCAGGCAAGTCAACCTTCGTGGCTTTAATTGTTAGATACTTGAAGCCCCCCACACTTCTTATCGATCTTGATCCTGACCTTAGTTTGGCCGATATGCTTGGGGCAGATTTCCGTAAGGAAAGGAAAAGAATGGTTTCGGAAGCACTTTATGATGTTATTGAAACAAGAAGAAGAGGAGAAGGAAGTGTCTCAATAACTACGCAAGAGCTAATGGAATCTTTGCTATGGAGCGATTGCTTGTATGAAGATGTAGGCTTTGACCTTATCACTCTGGGGACAAAGTTCACTGAAGGGTGTTATTGTCCTCCTGATGAGCTACTTAGGAGAACTATCCCTAAGTTAGCTAAGAATTATACCAACGTGGTGGTGGATTCGCCAGCCGGGGTAGAGCACTTGAATCGGAACATAGTATCGGATATAGACGACCTATTTGTCATATGCGACCCCTCTGAGAAATCTTTGAAGCACATAGGAATAATCAAAGAAATTATGAAACAAGTGGGAATTAAGTACAATCACTTTTACTTGGTGGCAAATTATGAGTTTGACGAGGAAACAGAGGATTATCTACGGAACAGCGGTGAAGTTTATCTCGGTAAAGTGGACTATGACCGTAATGTAGAGGAATACAACTTAAGAGGGAAGTCCCTGCTGGAGCTGCCCCAAGATTCACCTGCCTTCCTGTCCATAAAGAGGATTTTGACAAAGGCAGGTTATAGATAGTATTCTGCTTGCGACTACGGTAACGTTTATTTTGCCTTCGGAAGGGAAAAATGAGAGAGAAACGCCTATATTGGTGTCCTTTCTGCCATCGTAATGTTTCATTATGGAGAACGAAAGATGGCCAGCTAATATGTCCTCGGTGTAGCAGAGAAATACTTGAGGTAACAGACGACGGCAGGATTGTGGCAATTAAAGGGAAAGATTTCCCTGGGACGACCAAGAAATCTACTTTGGAACAAATTCCAGCCTTAAAAAACGATATGGGCAGAGTAATCGTTTCTACGGGAAGAGGAGGAGCAGGAAAATCAACCTTCGTGGCCTTGGCTACCAGGTATTTGAAGCCACCTAAGTTACTGATAGACCTCGATCCCGACGAGAGTCTAGCCACTATGCTAGGAGTAGATTTAGTTGAAAAGGGAAAGAAGACTGTTTCAGGCGCACTCTACGACATTTTGCAACAGAATCAAGGAGCTGGGCGCACAGGTTACAATCTTCTATCCGAAATACTACTACCTGCAATTCAAAGCGACTGTTTGTACAGGGGAGCGGAATTCGACCTTATCACCCTGGGAACAAAGTTTACTGTGGGATGCTACTGTACTCCAGATACAGTCCTCAAAGATCTTATCCCCGCCTTGGCTGAGGGCTATGAAGAAGTGCTAATAGACTCACCAGCTGGATTGGAGCATTTCAACCGTAAGGTAGTAGTGGATATAGATGACCTGTTTATAATTCTAGATCCCTCTGAGAAAGCGTTAAAACATATAGAAAGGGTGATAGCCATCACCAGAGAATTGAAAGTTAACTACAAACATCTTTACCTTATAGGAAATCACAGATTTACTAACGACATGGGGGAGTATCTACGAAATTTTGGAGAAGCTTATTTAGGGAAAATAGACTACGACCCTGATGTAAAGCAATATAATTTGAAAGGAAAAGCTCTTTTTGAGTTACCTGAGGATTCACCTGCCTCACTCTCCGTAAGAGGAATTTTGGTGAAGGCAGGCTGTAACATCAGCGATAGAGACTTAGCATCAGGTCGGGCAAGGAAAGGTTGCCTGTAAAAGTGAAAGGCGTGGTCACTGAGTCTTGACCATGACTTGTTGCTAGTAATTCTAAAGGCTCTTACTCGCTGAGTAAAAGATAAAGAAGGAAAGACTTACAGAGATGTACTGAGCCCCGCTTCGAGATTGAAGGAGAGGATGGCGAACCTACTCCACCTGCGACTGGAGTCTAGATTCGATACATTGATGGGCTTTGTCCTTGTATGCTAAGATGATTCCAGCAGGGCAGGAAATTGAGAGTTTGTAAAGGAGGTGGCAGTAATGGTATCAGTTGAGGTGCTAAAAGGTTTTCAGTTATTTGAAGGTTTGGATGAAAATGAGCTAGGGCAAATAGTTGAGCTTTGCAATGAGCGGAGTTACGAAGAAGGCTCTATTGTTTTCACAGCGGGTATACTTGGCCTGGCTAGGCCGGCAGCAGAAATCTATCTTCTCAAAAATGGTGAAGTTGACATACAGGTTGAACTTGTTGTTTATGACCTGGAAGCGAGGATTACCGTCTATACGGTAAGGAAGGGTGAAACCTTTGCTTGGTCAGCTTTGGTACCACCACATAAGCTGACAGCATCAGCCAGATGTCGCGAAAAGAGTGAAGTCATCACTATGAATGGCAAAGAATTGATGAATATCCTGGAGAAGAATAACCATATGGGATATGTGGTCATGGGTAACCTCAGTAAAGTCGTAAGTTCAAGATTGGCTGCTACCATGGCAGCACTGAGAAATCAAATCCAGAGACCCTCTACGAGAAAGGAATAGAAGTTATCGATCCATACTCATTTATGGGCCACCAGCTTTTGATGTTCCAACCCTTCATAAAGAGTCAAAGCAGATTTTGCTAAAGGGCTATAAAGCTCGTCCTGGACCACCTTAGCAAAAATTCATAGGCCTCCTGCCTGTCAAAGAAGGGGCAAATAATCTTCCCAAATTGGGAATTTTTTACTATAATGACACAGCCGGGAAGAGCCTTAGCAAAGGAAACTACCCTAGGTGAGTCTCTCCCCAGTCAGACAATACACCCAAATAAAACTAGCAATTTTAAAAAGGGGGTAGCATGAGTAAGTTACTCTGGGAGCCGTCACAAGAGCGAAGAAGGAATGCTAATATGACCAGGTTCATAGACTTCGTGAATGAGCATCACAGGCAGACCTTTCATTCTTATTGGGAGCTTTACGACTGGTCAATAGATAAAATAGCCGACTTCTGGGCTTCTATGTGGGATTTTGTTGAGATTAAGGCCTCTAAAGGTTATGAGAGTGTCGTTGATGACCTCAACAAGTTCCCAGGTGCAGAGTGGTTTCCCGGTGCGAGGCTAAATTTCGCCGAAAATCTCCTCAAGTATAGAGATAACCATGTAGCTTTCGTATTCAAAGGAGAAACCCAAAAAACGGTTAGAATGACTTATGCTGAACTCTATGACTCCGTGTCGGTCCTCGCAAAATCACTTCGGGAAATAGGAGTTGCCCCCGGAGATCGAGTAGCTGCATATATGCCCAATATGATAGAGACGGCTGTTGCCATGCTCGCCGCTACCAGCATTGGTGCCATATGGGCTTCTTGTGCTACTGATATCGGCCCAGGAGCGGCTGTAGACCGCTTTGGTCAAATCAAACCGAAGGTTTTATTCACTGTTGATGGATATTTCTACAAAGGAAAGGCTTTCAACACTCTTTCCAATGCAACTGAGATTGTAAAGGGAATACCTTCAATTGAAAAAGTTATAGTAGCTTCCTATATAGGAGAGAAACCTGATATTAGCCATATTCCGCGCTCTATCCGTTATGATGATTTCTTATCCAAGGAAAAGGGACTCGAAATTCAATTTGAACAATTACCTTCTGACCAACCTGTGTTCATTATGTTTTCCTCGGGAACAACTGGTAAGCCAAAGTGCATGGTGCAAGGAGCTGCTGGAGTCCTTATTAATCACTTGAAGGAGCTAGCACTTCACACCGATTTAAGACGAGAGGATGTCCACTTCTTCATAACAACATGTAGCTGGATGATGTGGAACTGGATGATAAGTTCTCTGGCAGTAGGAAATACTATAATTTTATACGACGGCAATCCCGCTTATCCCGACCCAGGTGCTATGTGGAAATTAATTCAAGATGAAAAAGTAACGATGTTTGGCTGCAGCGCAAGCTATATCAATTATCTCAGAAGTCAGGAGCTTAAGCCTGGAAAGGATTATGATTTGTCATCGTTGCGAGAAATATGGCAAACTGGCTCACCACTTTCGGCCGAAGGATTTGAGTATGCCTACCGGGAAATTAAACAAGATATGCATTTTAATTCTAGCTCGGGCGGTACAGATATCAATGGGTGTTTTTGCACGGGGGCTCCTACCGAGCCTGTATATGCCGGTGAATTACAGGGGCCAGCCCTGGGGATGAAAATAAAAGCATACGATGAAAAGGGCAACTCAATAGTTGACCAGCAGGGTGAGCTTGTTTGCGAAGCTCCTTCTCCCTCAATGCCCCTTTATTTTTGGGATGACCCAGACGACAAAAGGTATAAAGAGGCTTACTTTGCTGTTTACCCTAATGTATGGCGCCATGGCGATTATGTTGTGTTTCATAGTGATACGCGTGGGGTTACCTTCTTTGGCCGTTCCGATTCCGTCCTGAAGCCCTCTGGAGTTCGCATAGGCACAGCCGAGATATACAACCAAGTGGAAAAGTTGGAGGAAGTTGCTGATGGCCTGGCAATAGGACAAACCTGGCGAGGAGATCAGCGTATTATTCTCTTCGTTAAACTTGCTGAAGGATACCGGCTGACAGAAGACTTGAAAAATAAGATTAAAATGACTTTACGTAAGAATACTTCCCCGCGACATGTTCCAGCTAAAATCATCGAGGTGCCAGATATCCCCTACACCCTGAATATGAAGAAGGTTGAAAGCGCAGTCACAAACATAATACATGGTAAACCAGTCCTGAACAGGGATGCTTTGATTAATCCAGAATCACTGGATTATTATGAGAACCTGAGGGAAGAGCTTCAAGCAGATTAAAAACATTCCAAGTTGACAGGATATTGGTATTTTTGTTAGTGGCATTCCCTTGCTCACCACATGGATGTTGTTTAATATCAATATCTTGTGAATTAATATTCTGAGATTCTTTCTGCTTAAACCCGGACTACAGCAGTAGGTATCAGCAATTTGTCTCCTTGCCTGGCTCATTGGGAAAATCGTTGATTTGTTTACCCCTGCTCAATTATGTTAAAGTTCAGAGAATATCGTGAAAGGTTCTGATACAAAGGAGTATCCAGCAGTATGGCTACAAGCTGCTGGATGCACTGGATGCTCGGTCTCAGTACTCAATGCTACAAATCCAGCTATTGAAAACCTCTTAATTGATGAAGTGCTTCCTGGCAAACACATAAATCTGAGGTTTCATCCTACTGTAATGGCAGGGTCAGGAGCACCGGTAATCGAAGTCATGGAAGCCACTTCACAGCACGAGAAAGGTGGTTACATTCTCATCGTAGAAGGTGCTATTCCTACAGCCAAGAATGGCATACACGGGGCAGTGGGTGAGAGAAATGGAAAGCCTGTGACCATGCTGTCACGGGTTGAGGAGTTAGCGAAGGATGCATTGGTCGTTATCGCTTTAGGGACCTGTGCAGCCTTTGGTGGAATCCCAGCCGCTCACCCCAACCCTACCCAATGTGCCGGCATGACTGATATTCTCCAAACTCGAGGCATCAATATCCCCATAGTAAACATCCCGGGCTGCCCGCCACATCCCACTTGGTTTGTAGGCACGGTGGCAAGTATCCTGCTTTCGGGCTTACCAAAGCCAGGGGACTTAGATGAATATGGGCGACCGAAAGCCTTCTACGACCAGCTGATCCATGAAAACTGCCCGCGTCGAGCTTACTACGACGAGGCGAAGTTTGCCAAGAAATTCACTGACGGGGGCTGCCTCTATGAATTAGGATGTAAGGGACCTGTGACCTATTCTGATTGTCCTTTAAGACTTTGGAACAATGGCGTGAACTGGTGCATAGGTAATGGCTCTCCTTGTATTGGTTGCACAGAGCCAGGCTTTCCTGACGAAGTATCACCATTTTACGAAAAGACAACAGCCACTTTGCCAGAAATACCGAAGGGAGATTCAGGCTAATGGCTAAGATCATAATCGACCCGGTAACACGCATTGAGGGACACCTCAAAATTGAAGCGGTGGTTGAGGAGAAAGAAGTAAAGGAGGCTAAAAGCTCAGGGATGTTATTTCGCGGCATCGAGTTAATACTCAGGGATAGGGATCCGCGCGATGCCCAGCGGATAACCCAGCGTATCTGTGGGGTTTGCCCCACAAGCCACTCTATGGCTGCTGCCTTGAGCCTCGATAGCGCCTTCGAGGTCGATGATAAAATACCGGACAACGGTAGGATAATCCGCAACCTAATTCTTGGGGCAGCTCATGTGGCAGACCATATCCTCCATTTTTATCACCTCGCCGCCCTCGATTACGTCGATGTAGCTAGGATTGCAGAATATGAAGGTGATATTCCCGCCTTGAGTTCGATAAGGAACTTTATTAAGCGAGGCAAGCTTGAGCTATTTGTCCCTCGCTATGAGGGAGACTACCGCCTATCTCATAAAGTTAATGAGCAGGCAATAGCTCATTATGTTCAGGCGTTTGATATGCGCCGCAAAGGTCAAGAGATGCTTTCCATCTTCGGTGGGAAGATGCCTCATAATGTTGGCATCATCCCTGGAGGTGTTACTTCTATTCCCACGGTAGATAAGATAACATCATTCTTGTGGAGGCTAAAAGAGATTCAGAACTTTGTTGATAACGTTTACATCCCCGATGTACTGGCAATAGCCCAAGCTTACCCGGACTACTTTGGAGTTGGAAGCGGCTGCAGGAACTTGCTTTCCTACGGAGCCTACGAACTAGATGGGAAGGAGCCTGATCTCATAAAAAGGAAAAGGCTGTTTAAGTCAGGAACGACCTCCGCCAGCCTGAATTTTACCAAACTGAAGCCACAAAGAATTGCTGAAGAAGTGAAGCACTCCTGGTATGCTGATTCCATCAGTCAGGGGCATCCCTCTCAAGGGGATGTGATTCTTGATGAGAAAAAAGATGGCGCCTATTCCTGGATAAAGTCTCCAAGGTATGAAGGTAAGGTTCACGAAGCCGGCCCTTTAGCCCGACTCATGGTCACCTATGCTAGTGGCAAACCCGAGGTTAGAAGCCTTGTTGACTCCAGCCTAGCAGAGCTAAAGCTAAGTACAGATGATATGTTCTCTGTTTTAGGGCGCCACCTCGCTCGAGCGTTGGAGACCAAACTCATAGCTGACTCCATGGCAAATTGGCTTTTGGAGCTTAAACCCAACGAGCCAGCCTACACAAGCTACGAGCTTCCACAGGAAGCCATGGGAATGGGCTTAACCGGGGCAGCAAGAGGAGCTCTCGGACACTGGATAAACATAAAGGAGGGGAAGATCGCCAACTATCAGGTCATTACTCCCACCAGTTGGAATGCCTCCCCTAGGGATGATAGGGAGCAACTTGGACCTATCGAGCAAGCTATCACGGGAACCAAAATAAAGGATGAGGCAAACCCTTTCGAGATTGTCCGTATCGTAAGGTCATTTGACCCTTGCTTAGCCTGCGCTGTGCACCTAATTAGTCCTAAGGGGAATGATTTGGGAGCATATCGCATCTGTTAGTAAAGGCAAAAAAGGCTCGCAGATGGGGATCACCGTTGTGGGAATAGGGAATATCTTACTGAAGGACGAGGGTGTGGGTTGCCATGTCGCCCACGCTT
Source organism: Dehalococcoidia bacterium (assembly GCA_034431195.1). Classification (GTDB taxonomy): domain Bacteria; phylum Chloroflexota; class Dehalococcoidia; order GIF9; family AB-539-J10; genus CG2-30-46-19. The sequence continues at coordinate 62,475 of DAOUDP010000006.1, forward strand.
TGGAGGACATTTCCCTTTCCCATGTAAAGGTGATAGATGGTGGGACATCCCCAAACGTGATGCAGCCTATTGAAGATGCCGATAGATTGATCATAGTGGATGCTGTTAGGGGAGGGGGGATGCCAGGTGAAGTCTATCGTTTTCAGCTTGATGACATAACTCTAGAGCAGCAGCCATTCCTATCGCTCCATGACATAAGCTTGGTAGACAGTTTGCTGCTAATGAGGCGTTTGTACAACATGGGCGAAATTACCATCATCGGGATTGAGCCCAAAGAGATAGAGTGGGGATTGGAACTGTCACCTGAAGTTCGAGAGAAACTACCCCAGATAGTAGAAATCATATTAACAGAACTTGATAATAGTAGAGGTCCTCAAGGAGAGACGAAATGTTAATTTCAGAGCAAAAACCACTGGAGGAAATACTGAATTACCTTGATGGCGAAAAGAATATCTTTCTTATTGGCTGTAAAGGATGCGCTGAAGGCTTTCAGAGTGGCGGAGAGAAACAGGTGCTTGAGATGTCTTCAACGTTGGAGGAACAGGGTAAATCCGTTGTTGGCTTCTCCCTTATCGATATGGTGTGTAATGAGACATTGACCAGGATGAAGTTAAAAGCTCATAAAAGGGAGACCGAGGCTGCAGATTCAATTTTAGTTTTGACCTGTGGTATTGGGGTGCAGACTGTAGCGGAGGTGGTAAATAAAGTGGTTCATCCCGGTTGCAATACCCTGTCTTCAGGTGGAGCTCATGCTGAGTGGAAGGAGGCAGAGCGTTGTCTTGAATGTGGTGATTGCATGTTGGAGTTCACAGGTGGCATCTGTCCCATTGCTAGATGCTCCAAGCACTTGCTCAATGGGCCTTGCGGCGGCTCGCAGGATGGCAAGTGCGAGGTCAATGCAAATATTCCATGTGCCTGGCAATTGATTATCGAACGGCTGACTGAATTAGGACAGCTTGACAGGCTGGAGAAGCTAGTGCCACCAAAGAATTGGAATGTGAGCCTTATAGCAGGCCCGCCGGTTAAACGGTAGGATTCGAAAGGAAGCAAAGGAGGGAAGAAATAAGCAAGCTTAGCAAAGCATTACAGTTAGGTAAATTTGTGGTCACAGGCGAAGTCGGTCCACCTAAAGGTGTGTCCACCCAGGAAATGCTGGAATCAGCCAAGCTATACAAAGGCAGAGTTGCAGCAGTTAATGTCACCGACCAACAAAGTGCTGTAATGAGATTGGGTTCGTTAGCAGTTTGCCACCTTCTAAAGGATATGGAAATCGAGCCTATTTTTCAGATAACCTGCCGTGACCGCAATCGCATCGCCATCCAATCAGATTTGCTCAGTGCCTACATCCTCGGGGTTGAGAATGTCCTGTGTCTCACTGGTGACTATGTCACTCTAGGTGACCATCCCCAAGCCAAGTCAGTTTTTGATCTCGATTCAGTCTCTTTGCTTGAAGCTGCAGTTCAATTGCAGCAGGGTAAAGACCTGGCAGGAAAAGAACTCGATGGCGTTCCTAAGTTTTTCCTGGGTGCTTCAGTTACCCCAGGCGCTAATCCCTTGGAGCCACAGATTATCAAGATGGAGAAAAAGGTCAAAGCTGGCGCTCAGTTTTTCCAGACTCAGGCTGTCTATGAGCCTGAGAAATTTGAGGAATTCATGGGGGCGGTAAAATATCTTAATGTGCCGGTGCTGGCGGGAATCATTCTCCTGAAGTCAGCCGGTATGGCTCGCTTTATGAATAAGAATGTTGCTGGAGTCCACGTGCCTGATAACCTCATTGAGGAAATGGAGAAGGCAGAAAACAGGGTGGACAAGAGTATTGAAATTGCCGCCCGTCTGATCAACGAGCTTAAGGAGCTGTGTCAGGGGATACATGTTATGCCTATTGGGTGGGAGAGAAGAGTCCCAGCAGTCTTGGATGCCGCTGAATTATAGATGTTAGAATGAGCAAAAACGAAAACAGCAACAATAAATGATAACAGCGATATGCTAAGCAAAGAAATGTCAATATTAGAGGTTCTGAAAACCTGCAATATATTTGAGGGGCTAAGTGAGCAGGCGTTAGCTAAGATAGCTGCTATTTCTCATGAGCAAATTCACCAACCAGGGGAAATTATCTTCACTGAAGGTGATATTGCCCAAGAACTGTACGTTATCAAGGAGGGGGAAGTAGCCCTTGATGCTAACCTGACAACTCGTCCTGGCTCAGTAAGGCGAGGCACTATCGAGGTTGTCCTTCCCGGAGAAGCCTTTGGCTGGTCAGCTATCTTCGGATCTCCCTTCACTATGGGTGCTCGAGCTATCTCGAGGACTGAGACGATTGCCGTTGATGGAGAAGCATTGCACTCTTTGCTCGCTCAAGACACTGCGACTTGCTCGGTGTTAATGGGGAGGGTGGTAAATATCGTTTTCTCTCGACTCAGTCACACCAGAACTACGCTGGCACAGTTTCTCTCGGTTGCCTCTCACGACCTGAAAGCCCCTCTAGCCGCTGTGCAGAGCTACCTCCAGGTCATTCTTGGCGGCTTTGTTGGGGAGCTAAATGAAAAGCAAAAGGAAATGCTTTCTCGGAGTTGTGTTAGAATCGCTGAATTTATTGAGATGATTGATAATATTCTGGATATCTCCCGCTTTGAAGTTGGTGAGATAGAGGCGAAAGAATTATCCTTGTCCGATGTGGTCAAAGACAGCGTTGCGATGCTACGTCCTTTGGCCGAACAAAAGAAACTGAATGTCACTCTAGACTTGCCTCAGAAAGTACCAAAAGCTAGAGGCTCAGCCACACGCCTCAAGCAAGTAATCACTAATTTAGTGGGAAATGCCATTAAATTCACTCCATCTCCGGGGGAGATTTCTGTCAAGTTGAAAGAAGATGACGGCTTTCTCAGGGTAGAGGTAGCTGATACCGGGGTAGGTATCTCTACCGAGGACCTGCCCAGGATATTCGATGATTTCTACCGTGGAGTGGCTGGAGATACTGCGGCTAAGGGAGCTGGCCTGGGGCTTTCCATCAGCAAGAAGATTATTGAGACTCATGGTGGGAGAATCTGGGTAGAAAGCCCCTGCCCCGAAACCGGGAAGGGAAGCAAATTTAGCTTCACCGTGCCAAAGCGCGACTACAAGAAATAAAAAGAGGGAAAATGAATGACAATGAAAGCAGGGACTAATCTGGAGAAAGTTTTGGAAAGTGGTGCTTTTGCCGTTACTGCTGAGGCGGCCCCAGCCAAAGGAGCGGTGACTAGCGTTATTGAGAGGAAAGGCGAGATGCTCAAGCCTTGTTGTGATGCCGTGAATGTCACCGATAATCAATCAGCAGTAGTAAGGATGTCAAGCTGGAGCAGCTGTGTTATCTTAAAGCGACTCGGGGTTGACCCTGTAATGCAGATTGTTGTTCGAGATAGAAATCGGCTAGCTATCCAGAGTGATGTTTTAGGAGCTGTAGCTCTGGGAATTCAGAATATCCTGTGCTTGTCAGGAGACCATCAAGCCATTGGCAATCATCCTGATGCTAAAGGAGTCTATGATATCGATTCCATCCAACTGATTCAAATGTTAAAGAGCATGCGGGGTGAAAAAAAATTTCAATGTGGCGAGGAGATATCGGGGGAAGTGCCTATCTTTATTGGTGCTGCGGCTAACCCTTTTGCTGCCCCGTTTGAGTACCGAGTCTTGCGATTGGCTAAAAAGGTAAAAGCCGGGGCTGATTTTATTCAAACTCAGGCCATTTTTGATGTGGCTAAGTTTGCCAAATGGATGGAGATGGCAAGAGATCGTGGCCTGGATAAGCAGACTCATATTCTCGCCGGACTTGTTCCTATCAAGTCAGTGGGGATGGCCCGTTATATGAAGGATTATGTTTCAGGAGTTTATGTTCCCGACGAAGTCGTCACCCGTCTTGAAGGTGCCAAGAATGCCAAAGAAGAAGGGATTAAAATATGTCTCGAGATAATCGAGCAACTGAAAGAGATTCAAGGAGTTCATGGCATTCATATTATGGCTGTTGCCTGGGAGGAAATGGTGCCTCTCATTGTGGAACAAGCTAAACTCCTACCCAGACCTGTAGTATAAATTCAAGGTAAAAAGGAGGCAATAATGGCAAAGCGGAAGAGAAAAATCTTGATTGTCGATGATGACCCGGACATTTTAGTCGCCATCGGAGCTGTCCTTGAGGCACGAAACTATGAAATTGTTACCGCTCGGGATGGGGAGGAGGGTCTGGCTAAACTCAAGAAGGAAAAGCCTGATTTAATGGTCCTAGATCTTTTAATGCCTCGGAAGGATGGCTTTGCTGTTTGTAAGGAATTGAAAGACCCTCGATGGTCAAAGTACAGTGACATGCCCATCCTGATTCTTACTTCAGTAAGGGAAGAGGTCAGCCGCAGGCGCTATGAGCTGGAAACTGGCTTGAGTCTCGATGTTGATGACTATGTAGAAAAGCCTATTGACCCTTTCGTGCTCGTTAAGCGAGTGGAAAATCTTCTAAGAAAGGAAAAATCATAATGCCAAGGCTTAGCCTTGCAAAGACAGGCAGAGGCCAAGTCCGGGGCTACAGACGAGGCATAAGTAGCTGAGGTGAAAAATGGAAAGGCGAGCTAAAATTCTTTTAGTTGATGATGACCCCGATTTTGTTGAAGCAACCAAAGTAGTGTTGGAGAGCCGACCTTACGAGGTAATCACTGCCTTCAGCGGCGAGGAGGGCTTGCAAAAAGCCCGTGAGGAAAAGCCTGACCTGGTTCTTCTAGACATCATTATGCCTGATATAGACGGATTTCAAGTTTGTCAGCAATTAAAAAAAGACCCTCAACTAAGCCAAATTCCCGTGATCATGATTACCTCGTTTTCAGAGAAGTATATGGAGACTTCGATAGGAGTAAGTCAGGGACTTAGTCTGGAAGCCGAAGATTTTGTTGACAAACCAGTGGCTCCAGCGGAGCTTCTTATTCGGGTTGAGAAGTGGCTAAAGAGTAGACACCAATAAAGCAAGTTAGGCTGAACTGTGCTGGAAGGGAAAATAGTCACAATCACACTCGTGCTTAATGGCTCTCAGGTAAGTGGCCGCCCCGGTATGACCATTCTTGAACTAGCCCAAGAGAATAACGTTTATATTCCCGCCTTATGTCATGACCCACACCTTATTCCGACAGGCACTTGTCGAGTGTGCCTGGTCGAGGACGAAAGCAATGGTGATTTGCTTACCGCTTGCAATACTCCGATCCGAGCGGGTATGAACATTAAGACTGATTGCCCCCGGGTGATTGCAGCCAGAAGGGTCATTGTCGAGCGTCTCCTTGCCAACCACCCCGATTCTTGCCTGGTTTGTGATAAGGGCAATCAGTGCGAGTTGAGGAAGATAGCCACTGAATTGAGTATTGGCCTGGTAAGACCAAGCAAAGCCCGGCACTATTTCCCTTTACAAGATGATAACCCTTTTATTGTGAGAGACTTGAGTAAGTGTATTCTTTGCGACAAGTGTGTCCGAGCTTGCCAAGAACTATACGGAGTTGGAGCTTACAATTGCTTTAATTTCGATAAACCAATGCCCGAGACATCATGTGAATTCTGCGGGCTCTGCGTCTCTTTATGCCCGGTAGGAGCTTTATCAGAAAAGCTGGGAAGATATAAAGATTGGACCACAAAGAGAGTAAGAACAATTTGCCCCTTCTGTGGTTGTGGCTGCAGTATTTACCTTCATGTGCGGGATAACCAGGTCATCGGAGCAAGTGTTGCTGAAGATAACTCGGTCAATGGGAATCTCCTGTGCGTTAAAGGGCACTATGGTTTCGACTTTGTCAACCATAAAGAGAGATTGGTCAAGCCTTTAATTAAAAAGAATGGAAATCTAGAAGAAGCAAGTTGGGAAGAGGCTCTTGATTTGATAGCTGAAAGACTGAAGTGGATTAAACAAGATTATGGGAGCGATAGCATTGCCTTTCTAAGCTCGGCTAAATGTACCAATGAGGAGAACTATTTGCTCCAGAAATTTGCCCGAGCTGTTATTGGGACAAATAATATTGACCACTGTGCTCGCCTTTGCCACGCTTCCACAGTTGCTGGCCTCTCCGCAACTCTTGGCGCTGGTGCTATGACCAATTCTATTGATGAGATTGCAAACGCCGAAGTGATACTGGTCACTGGTAGTAATACCAGTGAGACACACCCAATCATCGCCGCTCAAATAAGGAAAGCAGTTCAACAGAAAGGGGCGAGGCTGATTGTAGTGGACCCCAGAGAAATTCCACTGTCCGGATATGCTACCTTATGGCTCCGCCCCAAACCGGGGACTGATGTTGCCTGGCTCAATGGCATGATGCATATCATCATCAAAGAAAACCTTTGGGCTAAGGACTATGTTGCTCAAAGAGCCGAAGGTTTTGAAGAATTGAAAAAAGTGGTCGAAAAGTATCCTCCCAAAGAAGTCGAGGCGATTACTGGCATACCTCAGGACAAACTGGCTGAGGCTACTCGAATGTATGCCACCGCCAAGACAGCCATGCTCTTTTTTACTATGGGCATCACCCAGCACACTACGGGAACGGATAATGTCAAGTCAATTGCTAATTTGGCTATGCTATGTGGCAAAGTAGGTATCGAGAGTGGTGGGGTGAATCCATTGCGAGGTCAGAATAATGTTCAAGGAGCTTGTGATCTAGGAGCGTTGCCTGACGTTCTCCCTGGATATCAACGCGTTGTTAATAGCCAGGCAGTTGAGAAATTTGAGGAAGCTTGGGGCGCCAAGCTACCCACTAATTCCGGATTGACCGTAGTGGAGATGATAAATGCTGCCAACGAGGGGAAAGTAAAGGCGATGTACATTATGGGGGAAAATCCCATGCTGAGTAACCCTGATCTCAACCACGTAAACGCGGCGTTGAAGAAGCTAGAATTTTTGGTAGTCCAGGACATCTTCCTGACGGAGACAGCTCAATTAGCTCATGTGGTGCTTCCAGCCGTCACTTTTGCCGAAAAAGACGGCACTTTTACTAATACGGAGAGAAAGATCCAATTAATAAGAAAAGCTATCGACCCGTTAGGGGGAGCCAGACCAGACTGGCAGATCATCGCTGAATTATCGTCAAAGATGGGCTATCATATGGGCTATACTCATCCGGCGAAAATTATGGAGGAGATTGCTCGGTTGACGCCTTCTTATGGAGGCATCCACTATGAGCGGTTAGAAAATGGAGGATTGCAATGGCCTTGCGCGAATAAGACCCATCCTGGCACCAGGTATCTCCACAAAGGGCAATTTACTCGCGGCTTAGGTCTATTCCAACCAGCCGAGTATCTACCACCAGCAGAAACGCCCGATGAAGATTATCCTTTCGTCCTATCTACCGGAAGAGTGCTTTACCATTTTCATACTGGCTCTATAACTCGCCGAGCCCGAGGGTTGGCTGAGATTTACCCCGAAAGCCAAGTGGAGCTAAATCCTCTCGATGCTAAAAAGCTGGGCATTGATGATGGAGCGATAGTCAAATTGACTTCCCGCCGCGGGCAGGTTAAAGTTAGTGCGAAGTTGACGGAAAGGGTTGCTCCAGGTGTGCTATTCCTCAATTTCCATTTTACTGAAGCTGCGGCAAATATTTTGACCAATCCAGCTTTGGATCCCATAGCCAAAATTCCGGAGTACAAAGTTTGTGCTGTTAAAGTTGAAGGAGAGACTAAGCCATGAAAACAATCACGGAGCAGAAGCCTTTTGAGGAAATCCAGAGTCTTCTGCAGCGGGAAAAGAAGGTGTATCTAATTGGTTGCGGCACATGTACAACTATGTGTCATACCGGGGGAAGGGAAGAGGTTCTTGAGATGACAGAAAAGTTGACCAAAATAGGTAAGGAGGTCACTGGCTGGACGGTGATTCCGACTGCCTGTGATGAACTAACCGGGGAGGCATTAAAAGAAGTATCTCGCGCAGTTGATGCAGCTAATGCTGTCCTAGTAATGGCCTGTGCCTTTGGAGTTCAAACAATAGTTCGTTATGCCTCAGAAAAGCCAGTCTACCCAGCTTTAAACACTCTCTTTATCGGTGTTGAAGAGGTACCAGCACAATTCACCGAACTTTGCCGCCAATGTGGCAATTGCCTTTTGGGTAGAACTGCCGGCATATGCCCCTTGACAGCCTGCCCCAAGGGATTGGTCAATGGTCCCTGCGGTGGCTATCGTGATGGCAAATGCGAGGTCGACCCAACACGTGATTGCGCCTGGATTCAGATTTATGAGAGATTAAAGAAAATGGGGCGGTTGGATACACTCTCTATCCCGCAGCCATTAAAGGATTACGCTAAAATGGCTCATCCCCGCCACATTAGCATTACATTATAAATGGAGAGCCACCATTCGTCATTGCCTAACGTTCGAGAGCAAGCTTATGAGCTTGCTTATAAGATTGCCCGCGAGCAACTGGCAAGTATGGACGCAGAAGAGCTATGCCGCAAAATTGGTGCACAATCCATGGATTCCAGCAAGATAATCGTTGAGTATTTAAACCGGCGGTATCTTGTTACCTTTCCTAATGGCGAAATTTCGTTATGCGATGATGACAAGGAAGTGCCGCTAACGGAGAAAATCCTAATACTCCACTATTTAACTTCAGCAAAGGGTACTTCAGCCAGTAATAGACTAATCACCTTCAAGCAGCTGCCAGGAGGTGCCAGCTATTTTCCAGTGTTTTCCCAAGTGACTATAACGCCCCTTTTAAACCATTTTGGCAAGGAGCCTGAGCTATTAATAAATGCCGCAGCAAAGCTGGGAGGTCATAAAGCAGGTTATGGAGATGTATCCGTGACCATAAATGCTTTCCCTAGAGTGCCTGTAACTATAGCCTTGTGGCGAGGTGATGATGAGTTTCCTCCTAGGGGCAGCATAATTTTCGATAGCAGCATTTCTGATTACCTGTCCGCTGAAGATATAACGTACCTTTGTGCAACTATCGTCTGGAAGTTAATCAAAGGCTTACCCTACTTCTCCCAATAAGGGTGTCATTTCAGATAGAGGTTTTCCCAATCCCTTTCTCTTGCTTACTCTTAAAGAATTCCTTCAGCTTGCTCTTTATCTGCCGGGCCTCCTCGGCGCTCTTTGGCGCTGACTGGTAGACATTAAAGCCCTGAACATCGGCATATAGCAAATCAGGGTCGAAATCCACGAAGCCTAGAATCTGGTAATCGGGCAGGTTCTCCTTGATGAATTGGCGTGCTGACTCATTATTCGTCTTAGAACCAACTATGAAGCAATGGCTTACCCCTAGACCTGAGGCGTATCTTTCAACTGTTCGAGCTGTCTGAAAGCTGCGCTGCCCCGGTTCAACCACAATTATGAAGGCATCCACTCCTTGAGCTGTCCCTCGCCCCAGATGTTCTACTCCAGCATCCATGTCCAGAATCAGCAGCTCATCCCGCCCGAGGAGGAGGTGGCTGAGCAAAGCTTTCAGCATAGCGCTCTCGGGACAGACACAGCCTGCCAACGGACCCTTGATCGTCCCCATAACCAGAAGTCTAACTCCTTCCCACTCCATAGAGAAGCGGTCGGGAATGTCATCAACCTTGGGATTTAGTTGGAAGAAGCTGCCAATAGTACCTGGCTGTGCTCCAGTGCGCTCATAGATTAGGTCTCCCATTTCGACAATAGGAGTGATCTGCGCGGCTAATTCTGGCGGAATGCCTAAGGCCGAGGCCATGTTGCCGTCCGGGTCGGCGTCAGCTACAATAACCCTATAGCCGTTCTCTGCATAAGCCATAGCTAAGAGCGCCGCTAAGGTGGTCTTCCCTACACCCCCTTTCCCTGAGATAGCTATCTTCATTGGCTTTTAACCTCTGATTAATTCTAACACCTGAGGTAGCGGACCACTATAGTAGTCGCGTATGAATCACATATATTCTAAGAGATTCCAACTTGGGAAGATATCCTTAGGACTAGCAACGATCCTCAAACCAGCGTAATAAGCCCTTACTTACCAATAATTCAGGGTGTATGCTGTCCTCAGAAATCGCTAAGCGATTTCTGCATTCCTTTCAAATACGAAGTGTCATTATGTTTGGTCAGGATGAAGCGACTGTCTACATAGTCAAAATTTGTAATTCCACCCACATCTTGCTTGATATGCCAAAAGTGTGAACTATCCAGTCCCAAGAGCGAGCATATCAAAACTTTGTTCACCACACGATGCGAGACTAGTACTGTACTCCCCTTGTATTTAGAGACTACCTCACTAACTACACCGAGGGCTCTTTTCGCCACATCATCCAGATTCTCTCCGTCGGGCATCCTTACCAGGTGTGGATTAGCTTGCCACTCATTATGAAGGTCAGGATATAACATTGCCACTTTTTGTTTAGGTAAGCCTTGCCACTCCCCGTAGTCGAAATCTATAAGGCCATGGGTAACTTGTACGGTAACATCTTGGTATTGAGCCACAATATTTGCCGTATCCAATGCCCGTCTGAGCGGGCTGGAATAAATAGCATCTAGCTTCAATCGGCCCAAATACTTTCCCAGCAACTCTGCTTGTCTAATACCCCCCTCATCTAGAGCTACATCAGCCCTTCCCCTATATGTTTCAGCTACATTCCACTCAGTTTCCCCATGCCTTACCAAGATAATCTCTGCCATAAGCTCACCAATATATTCTCGGTTGTGTTATTTAATTGGGGAAAAGCTTATCCCAGCTAGTTTTTGTCTTTGTCAAGATTCCTCCCCAGCATTTTTATTGTTTTGCTCTTATAACACAAGTTAGGCCAAGGGCTGTGTAGTATTGCTATGGCTGTGTGTGCTGCTCTGCGGGGTGGAGCCAAAACGACAGTAAGATAGCCAATCGTCTATTTATTCGAAAATCTATTTGGTCATCATTTCAAATATTTTCTGCTCCAATTCTAGAGCTTCCTGTGGAAGACTTTTTGGTTTGCCAAGGAGTGAAGACAGTATGAATATTTTTGCTACTCTTTCAACCAACTCAGCGGTCTCAAATGCCTTTTCCAGATTTTTCCCACAACACAAAGAGCCATGATTTGCTAAAAGAACTGCATTCTTCTTCCCCAGGGCGCTTACTGCATTTTGTGCTAATTCCTTGCTACCTGGCATACCGTACTCTGCGACTTCTATCTCACCACCAATCATAAGCACCATCTCATCGAGGAAAGGTGGAATTGTTTTTCCCAATGATGCAATTGCAGTGGCATATACGGAATGGGTATGAACTATCGTCCCAATATCTGGTCTAGTTCGGTAAATCCCGATATGCATATCAGTTTCCACAGATGGACTTCGTTCTCCGTCCAGGACATTCTTTTCCAAATCCACTACCAAAATATCATCAATCTCAATCTTATCGTATTCTACACTGCTTGGAGTAATTAGGATTTTATCTTCGCCTGAAATTCTAATGCTAATATTCCCCGACGTGCCAATTACAAGACCTTTATGCAACATTTTCTTACCGGCTTCTACTATGTCCGTTTTCAATTTGTTGATTTCTTTCTCATCCATGTTTTCTCTGGTAAATTCTACATCGGTGTAAAGTTAAAACCAATCCTCGCTGGAGGAGCAAAACTCAAGTATCAGTCTCGGTGGCCGTCCTCGCCCTGCTTGGCCGAACTTATCACCAACTTCAAAATCAGCAAAATACCTCTTGTTGTCCCGAAGCCACAGCTTTTTCCCTTGAAAGAGTTCTTCGATGGTTTCATTGTCTAGTTTCCTGCACATCCTCAAAGTTCATTCGATAGCTAACCTGTGGGCAGCATGAAGTTGCCTGTAATTATATACCTCGCCGTTAGGATAGGGAAACCTTCGAATTGAAACCTAAAGCGTAACCGAAAGGGAGTAATACGCAGTCTGTTTGTCGCTAAGATGAGGAAGTGAGGTGAGGTTGCAGCAGGATAGAAAAGGCAAATTACTACAATAAGCTAAAGACCTAATTCCTTAGCTACAATTTCACGATAGAAGTTGCTATTGCCAAAGGCCATCGCTCCTGCCTTCGCCCTCCTGTAGTAGAGATGCATATCATGATCCATGGTGAAACCAATCCCCCCAAAGATCTGATGTCCCAAGATAGTTACCCGTTGATAAGCATCACCTACCCAGGCCTTGGCTATAGCCACACTCTTGGTGGCAGGAAGACCTTCATTGAGTTCCCAAGCTGCCTTATAGGTGATGTACCGTGCACCATCAACATCTGTCACCATATTGGCACAATAATGCTGAACAGCCTGGAAAGTGCCAATAGGTCGATTAAATTGAATCCTTTCCTTAGCATAGTTAACCGCCATCTCTAATGTAGCTTGCGCACCACCAATCATCTCAGCACATTTAGCCACAGCAGCCTTCTCCAAAGTATCCTGTATCACAGGCCAGCCCTGGTCCACATCCCCTAATATACTCTCCTTCGGTACACTTACATTATCAAAGACAACCTCATTCTGTTTGTCACGTGCCAGCGTCTTAAGGAGAGTACATTTGATCCCGGGGGTCTTGGCATCAACCACAAAAATAGTAATGCCCGCCTGATGGTTTGCCGTCTCCTTTGTCCTAGCCACGCATAAGAGATAATCCGCGACATTAGCATCAGTAACAAAAAGCTTAGTGCCATTGATGCTATATTCACTATTCCGAGGAGAAGCTTTGACTGTGATAGCGGATGCATCATAGCTGGCAGAAGGCTCAGTCAATGCCATGGTGAGAATTAGCTCTCCTCTGGCAATCCGAGACAGAAATTTCTTCTTCTGTTCTTCACTGCCAGCCTTCAAAATAGGCAATCCACCAAGGACTATGGTGGAGAAAAATGGGCCGGGCAAAATGTTATATCCCATCTCCTCAAGAAGAACCACCAAATCCAGGAAAGTACCACCACCGCCATCATATTCTTCAGGAAAGACCAGCCCTATCCACCCAAGCTCTGCCATCTTCCGCCACAACTCAGGTGAATAACCCTTATCACTCTCATCTAGCTCTTTCACCAGTTTCTTGGGGCATTCCTTGGCGAGAAAATCACGCACTGATGCCTTCAATATCTCCTGCTCTTCGCTTAAACCAATATCCATTCTCTTACCCCCTTATTTTATAATCGCCTAAGCCATTTTCCACATGCTTGACTACTTCCGGGGTAACCCCAATCCTCTTTGAGCAATAATGTTGCGCTGGATCTCGTTGCTGCCACCACCAACACCTATAGAGAGGCAGTTTAGACACAACCTTTCTATCCTGCCCTGGAGAACAGCCCATTTAGAATCTCTCTCCAGTTGCCCATAAGGTCCGGCAATATCCATTCCTACCTCCGCTAGACGTCTTAATAGCTCGCTAGTAAATACCAGTGACATGGAAGCTTCATAGCTAGGATGGAGATCCCTACTGAACATCCAGGCAAGGCGGTAGCACATCATGCGGCTGACTTCAATCTCCACTGCCATTTCTGCCAGCTTCTGCCGAATTATGGGGTCTTTATGACACTTCCTTTCCTTGGCATATTCCACTAGCTCCTCTAAAATTCGCTGAAACGTTGCAGCGTAACCTATCCCAGAGCGCTCAGAATCCAGAGCTATCATCAATTCATACCAGCCATTGTTTTTCTTCCCTACCAGGTTTTCTTTAGGGATGCGCACATTGTCAAAGAAGACCTCGTTAAACGAGTGACGATTCATGAGATTTATCAAGGGATGTATCGTGATTCCAGGGGTCTTCATATCAACAACAAACATGCTGATTCCATCATATTTTCTAGGGGCATTAGGGTCAGTTCTAGCGGCAAGCCAGCAATAGTCAGCATAATGGGCATAGCTGGTCCAGATCTTATTGCCATTGATTACATATTCATCATCTTCCTGTACAGCGGTGGTTTGCAGCGAGGCGAGGTCGGAGCCAGCGTTGGGCTCGCTATAGCCGAGGCAAATTACCAAATCACCCTTCGCTATGCCAAGAGCATACTTTTGCTTCTGCGCTTCACTTCCAAAGAGCAGGAGGTCAGGTCCTACCCAATTTACTGCGACCTCCATTTCTATGCCTACTGGTGCCTTATTGTAGCCTAGTTCTTCGGCAAGGATGAGCCGCTTCATGTGGCTCATGCCTGAGCCGCCATATTGCTTAGGGTATGCTGGTGCTAACCAACCTTTCCGTCCCAATTTTTGCTGGAACTCACGAGAAATAGCCCAAGACTCATCAGTCTCCTCCCAGAACAACGGATCAAGTTCGAACCATCGCTGTGGTGTCTCCTTTTTAATCCAATCGTGAACCTCTTTCCTGAATGCTTCCTCTTCCTCGGTAAAACTAAAATCCATCGCCACCTCCTGTGATTGAAGGTCAACTCGGTGTCTCAAAACATGAATGGTGTTCTACCATAATAGATTCAAGCTGCCTTTTCAGGCTTGGTAAGTAACACCTTGGCATCCCAAACAGTCACATTTTCATTCCTTTGGTTTTTAACATAGGATCTCAAAGTGACAGTGCCGCAATTTCCTTCCCTTTCCTTTTTGTCAATTACTTCTGCTTCTACATGAATCGTATCACCGATCTTCACCGGTGCAGTAAATCTAACCCTATCTATGCCGTAAAAAGCAAGAAACGCCAGATCATAAGGGGGTGCCAGCGCCGAGGCTATAGAGAGCACCAGCATTCCATGAGCTATCCTCTCCCCGAACATGCTCTTGTTGGCAAATTCCACATCCGTGTGAAGCTGAAACCAATCGCCAGTCAGAGAAGCAAAATTCACAATATCAGTCTCAGTGACCGTTCTTGCCCTCGTTGGCCCCAGTTTGTCACCAATTTCAAAATCATCGAAATATTTCTTGCCCTTCCACATATCTATGTTTCCTCTGCTTTAGCAGGAGCAATCAACCCCGTGCTTTACTTATAACAGGCTTGAAATAGGCGATATCATGGATATCAGCATGTTTCTCTTTACTCCATACGGCCTTGACCCTTGACACAGTCTTCATTTTTTCTCTCACCTTGTCAGGGTCAGATAGGTTAAGTCCGCGAATAAAATGCGTCAGGCTACAATCGGCTTTATCCAGGCGTATTTGCGCTATTATATATGGTGGTTTCTTAACTTGCCCGTAATATTTATAGCTAACAAGACACCATGTCTCTACACTGCCTTCCTGGGGAAGCTCAACCCATTCCTCCATATCTTCATAACAATTAGGACAAAATGTCCTTGCTGGAACAAGAACTTTGTTGCATTTTTTGCACTTGGTACCAAATATCTTCCCCTCTTTTAAGCCATCGAAGAACCTAGTCCACGTTGGACCCAGAGCCCAATTATAGGGAAGAACCGTATCATGCCTGCTTGTCCGATATTCCTTTTCGGGAAATGTAAAATCCACTATCTCCATCCTAACCAGGTCTTTATCTACTTTATACTTCTCTGCCATCTAAGTCCTCCTTTTTCTATAGTTCTGAGCCAAGTATCGTTACCCCATTAAATTGCATGGCGCCTCCCATAGCATGAGAAAGGGCTAGTTTTGCCCCTTCAACTTGATGTTCTCCAGCTTTGCCAGTAACTTGCAATGCTGCCTCAGCTACCCTGATAAGCCCAGCAGCACCAATGGGATTGGTACAAAGAACACCACCTGAGGGGTCACAGGGAAGCTCACCACCAGGCGAAAATGTGCCTTTGATTACATAGTCAGGAGCCTCTCCGGGAGGACACAACCCCAAACATTCCAAAAACATCAATTCCTGGTAACTAAAAGGATTATATACCTCGGCTACATCTAGCTCCTTTAGAGGGTTAGTGATAGCTGCTTCCTTATAAGCTTCCTTAGATGCCTCAATGGTACTTTGCCACACCGCCTTATTACTATCACCAATAAAATATTCTTCGCCTCTGAAGCCTATCCCTTTAACCCAGGCAGGCTTTTTACAAATTTTCTTAGCCTTTTCCTCCAAGGCGAAGATCACAGCACAAGCGCCATCCGATATAGGACAAACATCATAAAATCGAACGGGATAGGTAATGATCGGGGCGTTCGTAACATCTTCTTTACTGAGCTTCACTCTGATGTGGGCAAAGGGATTAGCAAGGCCACCATCGTGGGAATCTACCGATACTATTGATGCAGCCTCCCTGGCCTTGGCATCATCAATGTGATAATATCCCATCCACTCGCGAGATTGTAACGAGAAGGCTAGGGGGGCACCACCGAGCACCACCTGCAGGAATGGCTCAAGTATTGTCATCATAGTTGCTTGTGCATCGCCCTCATTCTCTTTCTCCGAAGCAATAGCCAAGACAACATCCGCCATTCCCGAGGCAACCCAGTGAATAGCTGTGTGGGCTACAGACTGCCCGGTAGAACCGCAGGTCTCCGTCCTCAATAGTGGCTTACCAACTACACGCAGGGCATCAGCAAAGTAAAAATGGTTGTAGGCAACCCCCTCCATCATAGAGGGCATGCTACCATAAACCACGCCATCCACATCGTTGGGAGTTATTCCCGCATCCTCAAATACCTTCTTCACTGCCTCTCTGACCAAATCGGGATAACTTAAATCATCTCTTCTACCATGCTTCGTTTGACCTGTTCCAATAACTGCAACTGCTCTTCCCATGTCTTATCACCTCCTCTCTGTTATTCAATTATTTTCCAGTAATCTATATCCCGGAAATTGCCTTGCCTCTTCCTACGCCATACCGCCCTAACCCTGGCTCCAACCTTTATTTTCTTAGTCACCAACTCAAAATCCTTTATATCAAACCCGCCAATTTGAGTCCACATCCCCGTGCCACAATCAACTCCATCCAGCTTTATGGTAGCTCCTATTAGTGGAATCATGTCCGCAGTCACTCCAAAATAAGTATAGTTGACGTAGCTCCAGGTAACTATAGTACCTTCTTGAGCGACCTCAACCCATTCCTCCATAGGTTCGAAGCATCGGGAGCAAAATGGTCTTGCCGGAACAAGGACCCTACCGCATTTCTTACACTTAGTACCAAGTATCTTCTTTTCCTTAAAGCCTTCAAAAAACCTGGTCCATGTAGGTCCTAGGGCCATTTCATATGGGACCATTCCCATAGCAGCAACCTTTCTTGGTTTCTCTTTTTGTTCCGCCATTTAATTTAATCCTCCTCTCATGGGTTTTATTACCTCTCCTAACTTCCCAAAATTACCACTCCCTGCCACTGTCCACAAAAGCCATATGTTGAATGGGCTAAAGCGGTATTCACCTTTCCGTCTACCTGGTGCTCCCCAGCCTTGCCCTTGATTTGCAAAGCAGCTTCAGCAACGCGGTAAAGCCCTCTCGCCACATAGGGATTCATTGCCAAAACACCACCAGAAGGATTAACGGGCAGAGCTCCGGTTATCTGTGTAACACCACTGTCTATTAATTTGCCACCCTGTCCTTGAGCACAGAATCCTAATTGCTCACACCACAAAAGTTCCTGGAAAGCATAAGGTTCGCATATCTCCGCAACATCGATTTCTTTCCTCGGATCGCTGACCCCAGCCATCTTATAAGCTCTCGCCACTGCCGTCTTTAGCTGAGTATCCAGCAAATCTCTATCTCCAAGGTAAAAAGTGTCCATAGAGGAACCCCAACCTTTAAACCAGACAGGTTTATCGGTTAACTTCTTGGCTTTTTCCTCAGAGGCCAGGAGCATAGCACAGACACCCTCTGACTTAGGGGCACACTCCATAGCCTTTAAGGGGTCACAAATTCTCTCTGAATTGAGAACATCGTCAACATTGACCCTCTTCTTTGTATGAGCATAGGGATTAAACAAGGCGTTGCCTAGATTCTTTACCACGATCTTGGCACATTGCTCTTCGGTGACCCCATATCGTTGCAGATAAAGCCTCATCTGCATGGCTGCTGCGGTGGTCTCCTGGATACCAACGGGTCTTGAGTAAAATGGATCGGCAACAAAACTTGTTAGCGTGTCATTCTCTGGATTCTCAGATCCCTTGATGAGCCCTACAACTAGCACCGTATCATATCTGCCTTCCATAATGGGCATACAGCCATAAACAAACGCTGTGATAGCATCTCCCTCCTCGCGCGAGGCCGGTTTCATGAATGCACCACTAGCGTCCCAGTCAAAGGCATTAGCGCAGGACATGCCACTATGAAAAACGTCTGTTGCCGCCAGTATATACATGTCCACTTCGTCTCGCCTCATATCCACCTTGTCAAGGAGTTCTTTTACCGGCTTGTATGTGAACTCCATCAAACTCAGGGGCGACTCAACACCCGAGCTTTGGGTTACTTCAACGATTCCAACCTTTTGCATAATTTCTCCTCCTTCCTATTTTGTTCTGTGAAATTACAGCCTACTTCGCCAATTCTCCAGCTGAATATGGGTTGAGATGAAATGTTAGCATAGTAAATGGAGAAATATCTAGCTATTTATATGACCAGTTTTATGCCTTACGTTCTTTTTTGTTGACGGTGTCAAAAAAGCCGCACTTCCGGTAATTTGGGTTCTTGGCTCTGCCAATCGAAAACAGCTATTACCCTCTTTTTGCTGCTGGGACCAATTAACCTGATTCTCCGCTGGATTACAGCCAACTGAGAATAGGGCTGCATGCCAGTTTTGCCTCTCTGCTCTTTCGCTGTATGTTATATTAATTCAGCATAATTGCTTCCGATGAATTTTGGAATGAATTGAATGCGCATGAAATTCAGGCTATTATGTATTTGATATCATAAGGAGGTTTAAGCATGAATTTTGATTTAACTGAAGAGCAGAAGATGCTTAGGGAAATGGTTCGGGAGTTCTGTGAAAAGGAAATAGGTCCTCTGGTCGAGGAGATGGATCGAGAAGAAAAGTTTGTAGAGGATTTGTGGGAAAAGGCAAAGTCTTTAGGTTTTTTGGGTATGGGGATACCTCCTGAGTATGGTGGGACACTTACTGATTATATTTCCCTTGGGCTCATGTCAGAAGAACTAGGCAAGGTGGATGCTGGTGTGGCCGTGGTTTACGGGGCGCATGGTCTACTTTGTGGCAATAACATTGCGCGTAATGGCACGGAAGAACAGAAAGAAAAATACCTCCCAGTTTTGGCAAGCGGTGAAAAAAGAGGTTGCATGGGGCTAACAGAGCCAGAGTATGGATCAGACGCTGTATCCCTTAAGACAAGGGCCCGTAGGGTGGGGGATGAATATATCCTAAACGGCACCAAGACGTTTATATCCAATGCACCTATTGCAAATATAGCTGTTATATACGCAACTCTGGATCCATCTCTTGGAGCGAAAGGATTGTGCACCTTTATAGTAGAGAAGGATTTTCCTGGTTATCATGTAGGTAGAGAGTTCTCAAAGATGGGTCTCCGCTCTTCCCCAACCGGGGAGATCATCCTGGAAGATTGCCATGTTCCGGAAGCTAATCTTTTAGGTGGTGTTGAGGGAAAGGGGGTAAAGCAAATGTTTTCTGGACTTGATGTGGAAAGGCTTATGTGGAGTTCTCTTGCCATAGGTATTGCCCAGGCTGCTTTTGACGCATCTCTTAAATATGCCAAGGAAAGGCAGCAATTTGGTCAGCCTATATTTGACTTCCAAATGATACAAGATAAGCTTGCTACGATGTCGGTGGAGATTGAGGCTGCTCGATTGCTGACATATAAGGGCTTAACATATTGGGATCAAGGTAATTTTAAAGAGGGCAGAATGTTGGCTGCGCAGGCGAAATCCTATGCATGCGAGATGGTAGTCAGAGTTACAGGAGAGGCGATACAGATCCACGGAGGCTATGGTTATATGAAAGATTTTCCAGTGGAGCGGTATATGCGAGATGCGAAAGTATTTCCTATTGGGGCAGGGACCACTGAAATTGAAAAACTTATTATCGCTAACTACCTAAGATAGAGTCATATCGTTAGTCTAAGTGCCTTTGTAATTTCTATCCCCAGAGTTATGCGGTTTGAGTTCCCAGGAGGTTCACCTGGCCTTTTTGGCTTCCTCTTCCCTTAATACCCTTCTTAAGACCTTGCCTATGAGACTCTTAGGCAAAGGTGTCTCTAAACTCAATTACCCGTGGCATCTGGTAATAAGAGACAATCCGCTGAATATGAGATATTTGTCCCGGTGGCATGCTTGCTGCATCAGGTAGGCTAGATACAGAAGCTTTCAGTTACGAGGGCGTCCACCTTTTCATACTTGTGGGGATATGATGGGACATGTCTGATAACCTGGAAATCGAAAGCGATCCCCACATTGGCCGTTTTTTCGCCCAGTTTTTGCAGAAATTTGTCGTAGAAACCTTTCCCCCTGCCCAATCTATTTTTTGTCTTGTCAAATGCTAACCCAGGAACCACCACCAGGTCTATATCTTGAAGTTCCGTCTTTCGTGCTCTTTTCTCACTGGGCTGCGTAATTCCCCATGGCCCTGTGGCAAAATCCTTATTTAAATCATTTATCTCATAGGGAATCAAATCACCATTTTCCAGGTCTATTACGGGAAAACAGACTCGCTTTTGTCTTAAAGCTTCCCTGATTATTCCCAGAAGATTTACCTCGGTTTCTAACGGGTAGTAAAACATAATACAGTTTGCCTGCTTATACTGTGGTAAGTTTTTCAAGTTTTGGGCGACATTCTTACTCCTCCTCGCTAACTCCTCCGGAGAGTATGAGCGTATTTTTTGAAGCAATTCCCTTCTCAGTACGTTTTTTTGCTCTTGTATATCCATAGGTTCTTTATTATTGCCTCCAGAGAATGGGATGTAAATACCCTGTGGGAAGGGCATAACGATGGTGCTCTGTTTCAGATAGGTGGGTCATATTTATATGTTTATGAGGTTAAGGGATAACCCTGTCATTGCGAGCCTAGGGCGTGGCAATCTCAGAAAAGCAAAACTCAAAAATCAAAAGGCAAAATGACAGAGCAAAAATGAAAAAGCAGTCGGTATGAAGCTGAAGGCTGATAGCTGAAAGCTAATAGCTACTAACTTGAAGATTGCTTCGTCGAGTTCTCTCGCTTCGCTCGGGACAAGCCTCGCAATGACAGAAGGAGGAGGCTAATGTGTCACTAATCATATGAACGAGTACAGGTAATTGACATGAAGGCTTTGTATTACTATAATCCTTCCAGAATGAGGGGGGCGGTTGTCGCTTTTTATCTTGTGGAAACGGGGTTCAGATGGTCACGGAGGTTCAGGTCGTCGCCCGGGCTTTCCATAGAGTTAATCACTTGCCAAGCATTTAAGTTAAGCGAGGTGAGGTAGAGCATGACAGGAAAGTATATACTGGCCCACGATGTCGGGACCGAGGCTAATAAAGCGGTCTTGTTTGATATCGAAGGGAACATAATAGGCTCAGATTCTGAAGTCTACGGTGTGAATTATCCCAAGCCTGGTTGGGCTGAGCAGCACCCTGAAGTCTGGTGGAAGGCGATAGTAAACTCCACCAGAAAGGTAATGCGTAAGACTGGAGTTTCTCCAAGCGATGTCATCGCCCTGAGTTTTGATGCCATGATGATAACGGCTCTGCCTGTTGACCACGAGGGAAAGGCTCTTCGTCCTGCTATTATCTGGGTTGACGCCAGGGCTGGGGAACAGGCTGGCTGGTGTCTGGAAAAGTTCGACTTGATGAAGTTACTCGACATGGGGATGATACCTCCTGCCTCTGAGAAAGATGTGATTCCCAAAATTCTCTGGATTAAGGAGAAAGAGCCCGAGATATTCAATCGCACATATAAATTCATAGATGTTAAGGATTACATCATCTATAAGTGTACCGGGGAGTTTTACACAGACTGGAGCTGTGCCTTGCTTACTGGTTTATTTAACGGCAAAACAAAGAAATGGGAAAAAGAGGTTATGGATGCCATTGAGCTATCTGAGGATATGCTCTCTAAGCCAGTGAAATCCATAGACGTGGTGAGCAATTTAACGGCATCCACAGCACATGAATTGGGGTTGCCCAAACAAACTAAGGTGATCTGTGGTGCCGGGGATGCTCCTGCCGTTGCTATAGGCTCCGGGGCAATCAAGGATGGTCACCCTCATCTATATGTGGGGTCTTCAGGGTGGATAGCCCTTCACACAACGGAGCCCAAGTTTGATGTTGAGGAAGGGATTGGCACCATATGTTCCGCTGATGAGAATAAACTATTGCTTATTGGTCAGATGGAAAGTACTGGTGCCTGTTTGAAGTGGTTCAGGGATGAGCTAGGGGGGCAGGAAAAGGAGCAGGCGCGGCGAAGGAATAAGAGCGCATACCAAATCCTTGATGAGCTTGCTGGTGGGGTTAACTCTGGAGCAAGTAAGTTAATGTTTATGCCGTGGATGCTCGGCGAGCGGTGCCCGGTGATAAATCCTAGCTTGCGAGGAGCGTTCATAAATTTGAGCTTCGATCACAGTAAAGGGCACTTAATTAGAGCCATAATGGAGGGGGTAGCATATAATACAAGATGGGTATTAGATGGTATAGAAGGATTGGGTTTCAAGGTTGAAAGTTTAAACGCTGCCGGAGGGGGGGCATTGAGTGATGTTTGGCTGCAGATATTTGCCGACATTTTAGGTAAGAAGATAAGGCAAGTTCAGTCTCCACAGGAAGTTGGTTCTCGTGGCGCTGCTCTAATAGCTCTGGTGGGGTTGGGGATGTATAAGGATTTTGATTCTGTGGGAAAGCTTGTTCCTGTGGGAAGGGAGTTCGCGCCAGTGGATGAGCATGCACGTGTGTATCAAGAACTGTACCAGTCTTTCAGGCAGCTCTATGAACAATTAGCCCCCATTTATGGGCAACTTAATATTTAAGGAGGTGGTTAAATGAACGGACAAGATGTTTTATCTATGCCTGTGGCCTTGCCGGAGGGGATAGATCATGATGAGTACATAATCGGAACCTACCTGGTTTGCTTTCCAGTGAATATCCCAGTTCCGTTTGGGGCGCAGTTCCTTGCTATTGAACAAAGCACGGGGACTTGGGTGCCTGTTCCTGGTGAAACCCCTGAAGTGCGCCGTAAGCACGTTGCTAAGGTCATCGGTGTCTATGAAGTGCCAGATTACGAATTCAGTGTGCCTTCCTCGGTAGAGACAAGGAATTACATTGTTCAGACTGCCTATCCCGAGGTCAATATAGGTGAACAGATACCCATGCTGTTAACCACGGTGGTGGGCAACATTTCCATGGCGGGACAGATTAAGCTGGTTGATGTTTATTTCCCGGAGAAGTATGTGGCCGGATTTCAGGGGCCAAAATTTGGGATTCCCGGGATACGGGAGATTCTGGGAGTTCCTGATAGGCCGCTGCTTAACAACATGATAAAGCCATGCACTGGCTACACTCCAGAAGTCGGCGTAAGGCTGTTCAGGGAGGCTGCCTTAGGGGGATGCGATAATATCAAGGATGATGAACTTCTCGCTGATGCCTCCTTTAACACTGTCGAGAAACGGGTAAAGCTCTATATGGAGGCCGAGCGGCAGGTTTATGAGGAGACAGGCGAACATACACTTTACACAGTCAATATAAGTGACAAAGTCCCTAAAGTTTTTGAGAATGCTAAACGAGCGGTGGAGCTTGGCTGCAATGCCATAATGGTGAACTATCTTGCCGTTGGTTTTCCTGTCCTTCAAGCATTAGCTGAAGACCCCGAGATAAATGTGCCTATCCTTGGTCATATGGATGTGGCTGGTGCTTTATATATGTCCCCTTACCACGGGATAAGCTCCCATATCGTGATGGGCAAGTTAGCTCGCCTTGCTGGTGCTGATGCAGTTGTCTTTCCTGCACCTTATGGAAAAGCCACTGTCATAGAGGACAAGTTCCTTAATGTGTGGAGGAATTTGACATTCCCATTGTATCATGTGAAGCCGGTTTTCCCCCTGCCTGGCGGCGGTATCACACCTGCTATGGTGCCGAAATTGATGAACACCCTGGGAAATGACATTGTAGTACCTGCAGGAGGCGGGATACATGCCCATCCACAAGGTCCTGTTGCTGGGGCAAAAGCATTTCGTCAGGCAATTGATGCCACTATGCAAGGCATTTCCTTAGAAGAAGCGGCTAGGGAACACCCTGAATTAGCCACAGCATTAAAGATCTGGGGTGAACCCTTTAAAGAGATTAAAGGAGTATAGAGGAGGGCAATATGGCTAAGGTTACCGTTTTGGGTGGGTGTGGAGCTGTAGGTAGTGTGGCGGCAGGGATACTTGCATCCAGCGATGTTTTTTCCGATGTTGTCGTTGCTGACATTAATGTTCAGGAAGCCAACAAGCTGGTTAAAGAGATTGGGAAAGGCAACGTTTCTGCTGTTCAGTTTGATGCTCATAGCAATGAAAGTATAAAAAATGCTATCGACGGCTCATCCGTGGTGTTGAATTGCGTCGGACCATTCTACGAATTTGGACCTCCAATAATGAAAGCGGTGATAGGTTGTGGAATAAATTATGTTGATATATGTGATGATTTCGATGCCACTGAGAAATTACTCGCTATGGATGAGGATGCCAAAAGAGCTGGAGTTTCAGCGCTAGTTGGCATGGGGAGTTCTCCCGGGCTGGCCAATGTATTGGTGAGGTTTTGTGCCGAATCTATGCTGGATGAGGTAGAGGTGGTTGATATTTATCATGCCCATGGTGGCGAAGATGTAGAGGGAGCAGCAGTGGTGAAACATAGGATCCATTCTATGGAAATGGGTATTCCCATGTTTCTTGATGGCAAATTCACCACAGTCAAGTTGTTTGATGAAAGCGGTAGAGCATTGGAGGGGGAGACCGACTTTGAGGATGTGGGAAGATACAATGTTTATGCCTATCCCCATCCTGAGACGATAACTCTTCCGCGGTTTCTTAAAGGAGTGAAGAGGGTAACCAACCTGGGAACTGTGCTTCCACCAAGTTATGCTGAACTTATAAAGACAATGGTGAGGTCAGGCATTACCACGGAGGAGCCGATCAAGGTTCAAGGCCAAAAGATTATTCCTCTGGAGTTCGCTGTGGCATTCATAATTTCTCGAAGAGACAAACTCCTCCGGGAGGCTGGCTTAACTCACCCCATGGGGTGTCTAAAGATAGTGGTGAAAGGGTATAAAGATGGCAAGAAAAACACATATATCTTTTCAACGTCTTCGAGCAAGCAGGGTATGGGACAAGGGACAGGTATTCCTGCAGCGCTGGGGGCAATGCTCATGGGAAGTGACAAGATAAAGGAAAAGGGAGTCCTCCCACCAGAGGGCTGTGTCGCCCCGATGGACATGCTTGGACTTGTACGAACTAAGGTGAAGCTGGGGAAAGGAGCAACGGCGTCCTTTATTATGGAGCACATTGACGAGAGTGGAAAGTCGAAGAAGGAAGATTTTCTCACTATGATGGGGAAGTGAGGATAACAGAAAAATCGGGATAGCCGAGGTTTATATCACCTCTCCTTAAACATTGGGTTGCTTTTCCCGAAGGAGGCGTTGACCCATTAACGTAGTCTCGCATTTGCTCATCCTGTCACCCCGTTTACAGGAATATACGCTAAAAGTTGACATAATGCTGTAGCGTATTGACAAGGAGCGTTTTTAATTTTAGTGGGTTAACTGTCTTGATTTTTACACTCTAGCGTGTATAATATTATTGATGGCAAAAAAGAAGAAGGTACCGTGGGATAAAGAAGGCGTAAAGGCGTTAAGGCGACATTTAGGGCTGACTCAAGCGAAGATGGGGGAAGAACTGGGCACACGGCAGCAGACAATCAGTGAGTGGGAAACTGGAATGTATCGACCCCGCGGTACTTCAGTTACTTTGCTTAGCATAGTTGCTGAACGCAGTGACTTTAAATATAAAGTAAAAAGAAGACATGGTGAGCCATATTAAGGTTGGTTGCTGTGGCAACGACGCCTTGAGATTTAAGCAGTTGATGGGGGGAAAATAGATTTTATTTTTAGCTATGATTACACGTAATCGGATAAAACTTCAGGAATGGGAGATAAGTTTGGTATGGGAGCGGCTTTTAGGAGAAAAGTTGCTTACTGAAGAGGGATGGAGGATTCGTGTAATTTATCCTGGCAGGATTAATAACGGTGGTGGGCCTGATTTTCGTGATGCTGTAATCTCGACTGGTGATGAGAAGCCGATTAGGGGGGACGTAGAGATTCATGTACATGCTAGTGATTGGCATAGCCATGGTCATCATTGCGACCCTGAATATAGTAATGTAATTCTTCATGTAGTTCTATGGAATGATAACCGGTACTCTACTTTTACCACGGATGGCAAATTTGTTCCGCTGATCTGTTTGGCTAAATCCTTGCGGTGTCAACCTAGGTTGATACCGTACCGTCAGCTTGCTTGTTTTTGCAGTGGAGAGAGCATGGGGAGACAAGACCTGGACAGGTTATTGAACGATATTGGCGTAAGAAGGTTCAAGCAAAGAGTGGAAATGTTTGGGAGAAAATTATTGAAGGAGGAGGCAAGCCAGGTGCTTTTCGAGGGTATAATGATAGCTCTAGGCTACGCTAAGAATAAGAGACCTTTTGAGGAGCTGGCTCAAAGGTCACCGCTTCGTTTACTTGAAGGAGAATTAAAGGGGAGTTTGCTGTTGAAGGAGGCTATGCTTTTAGGCATAGCTGGTTTATTGCCTTCGCAGCGAATGTATGGTGCATTTGTATGTGAAGAGTGGGTAAAGGAGTTGGAACAAACCTGGCATTCATTTGGGCAGGATGAAACTATGTCTCAAAGTGACTGGCGTCTCACTCATACATACCCCAATAATTCCCCCGTGCGTCGTATCATAGCTCAGAGCTACCTCCTTCATCGTTACCGTGAAAAGGGGTTGTTGTTGAATATACTGGAGTTGGTAGCTGAAGCATCGTTAACAGAAGAGGATTGTTGGCTGGAAAGCGGTTTAATGGTAGCAGGGGATGGACATTGGCTCGACCATTTTGATTTCGATGTTAGGTCACGAAATAGAGGGTCGGCTCTCCTAGGACGAGGTAAGGCAGGAGAGATTGTGATAAATGTGATATTGCCATTCACATTTGCCTGGTGGGGGGCTACTGGTGAAACGGAATTACAACGCAAGGCTCTGCAGCTTTATGTTGATCATCCCAAGTTAGCCGAAAATGAGCTCACATGCCATATGGCAAGACAACTGTTCATTAAACATACTTCGGGTTTCACTGCATGCCAGCAGCAGGGACTAATTCATTTATTCAAGGATTATTGTTGCCAGGCAAGGTGCTCTGAATGTCCTCTAGTTAGCCAAGGCTGAGGCTAGGGACTACATCAAGGTCATAACTACTAAAGTTTGTGTTCTGGAAATGGTAATAGCCGCAGGCAGCTACCATGGCGGCATTATCGGTGCACAGATAAGGTGGAGGGACTGAAACAGCTATTGGTGAGGTGTCAAGAAAGCGTTGTGTTAGAGATTTATTGGCCGCCACGCCACCACTAAGCAAGATTTGCTTTAACTGTAATTCCTCGGCAGCATTGATTGTCTTTGTGACCAGAACATCTATCACAGCTTCTTGGAAGCTTGCGGCAACATTGGCTACCATCGAGCTATTTCCCAGGACCTGATTCTTCTGGACGAAGTGCCACAAGGCAGTTTTCAGGCCACTGAAGCTGAAATTATGGCTTCCCTTAAGCCAGGCGCGTGGGAAATGTAGGCAAGGTTTCCCCCAAGTAGCTTCCTTTTCAATAGTTGGTCCTCCGGGATAGCCTAATCCCAGGATTCGAGCTGCTTTGTCGAAGGCTTCTCCTGCAGCATCATCGCGAGTCCGTCCCAGCTTTTCAAATTGTCCATGTTCTTTCATCAACACTAGCTCACTATGCCCTCCCGAGATGATAAGGCAAAGGGAAGGAAAAGAAGGGGCTTTCTCCTTATTCAGCCAGTTGGCGTAGATATGTGCTTCAAGGTGGTTGACTCCAGTAAAGGGAAGGTTTTTGCTTAAGGCAATTGCCTTAGCTACATTGACTCCCACCAATAATGAACCAGCCAGCCCCGGTCCAAAGGTTACCGCCATGCCATCGAGGTCCTGCCACGACGTCTTAGCTTCAGTGATTGCCTTTTCAATAACAGGAACGATGGAAAGCACGTGCTGTCTTGAGGCTACTTCGGGCACTATGCCGCCGTAGCGGGCATGTATTTCTATTTGCGAAGCTACGACGTCTGACAGAGTTCTAGTGCCGTTTTCCACAACTGCGGCGGCGGTTTCATCACAGGAAGTTTCAATACCCAGGATTTTCATGCTTCATCATTGAAGGAGGTCAGGTGTCATAACACTAATGATACAATATTAATGAAGAGGAGGTTAACAAAAGTGGCTGAAGTGGATTATAAACGCAAGTCAAATAAGGCTATAGCGGAGGGGGAAGCGGTGGAAACATTTCTAGCCGGTGGTGATTCATTATCGGTAAATGCTCATGGCAACGAAGCTGGTTATGTGCTATAGTAATTGACTTCCAATTCTAAAAGGGGGAAATGCAAAGAATGGATTTCAAACTCGGGGAAAAAGAAGAGGCATTAAGAAGGGAGATTCGTGAGTTTGCCCGAAAAGAGCTTCCTCCGGGATGGTTTACTCTACTTCTGGAGGAGGAAAGCCGTGATGAAGATTGGGAGCTTGCCATGTCTATATCCAAGAAACTAGCCCAGAAGGGGTGGCTGGTTATGGCGTGGCCAAAGGAATATGGTGGGCAAGGGGCTTCTTACTGGGAGCAATTGGTATATGCGGAGGAATCGGGATATTGGGGAATACCGGGTGTCGCAATGGGAGTAAGTGGTGTAGCTTGGGTGGGTCCCTCTCTGATGCAGTTTGGAAACGAAGAGCAAAGAAAAAAATACCTTCCCATGATTGCTTCAGGAGAGGCCGATGGGGTGTGGTGCACTGCATATAGTGAGCCTAATGCCGGGTCTGATTTTGCTAACATACAGACTCGTGCTGTAAGGGATGGGGATGAGTATGTTATTAGTGGGCAAAAGGTGTGGACCAGTTGTGCCCATCGAGCAAGATGGTGTTGGCTTGCTGTGAAAACAGACCCAGGTGCTCCTAAAAAGCACCATGGCATTAGCATTTTTATGGTAGATATGAAGAGCCCGGGAATTACAGTCAATCCCTTGTTAAACTACTATGGGGACCATATATTTAATGAGGTTTTCTTTGACAATGTAAGAGTTCCTGCCTTCAACCTGGTTGGCGAGGAAAATAAAGGATGGTATCACTTAATGCAGTCATTAGCTTCTGAGAGGTACAGTCTTGGTCCAGCGATTTATGGAAATGCCAAGAGACTGCTGGATGAGTTAGTAGGTTACGCTAAGGAAACCCAGTATGATGGTAAACCTTTGTCTCAGAATCCTGAAGTTCGCCATATGTTAGCTGATGCGGCTGCTGAAGCAGAGATGTTAAAGCTGTTCAATTACCAGACAGTCTGGGAATTAACCCAAGGGCTAATTCCTATTTATGGTTCTTCACGCAACAAAGCTTTTGGTGACCAACTATTGGAGCGGATAGGTATTATCGGGATGAAGCTCATGGGTGTCTACTGTCAAGTTGACCCGTATTCAAAATGGGCTAAGCTCCATGGCATTATACAACGTGTCTATCTGCTTTTCCCCGGTATCTCGATTGCAGCTGGCACTGATGAAATTGAGAAGAATGTGATCGGGCAGTTCAAATTAGGCTTGCCCAAGTCATATTGAAATATCAGGGGGTATGATGGATTTCAAGCTTTCAGAAGACCAAGAGATGCTTCGGAGTTTAGCCAGGGATTTCCTGACAAAGGAATGTCCTAAGGTTAAGGTTAGAGAACTGGAGACGGATGAAAAGGGGTATGACCCACAGATGTGGCAAAAGATGGCTGAGTTAGGATGGCTTGGGCTTGTTTTCCCTGAGAACTATGGAGGTACCGGGGGAACTTTTCTGGACTTGGTGTTCCTGATGGAGGAGATAGGAAAGAATATTCTCCCCGGTCCTTTCTTTTCTACTACTGTCTGTGCCCTGCCGATACTGGAGTATGGGAGTGAATGGCAAAAGGCGAAATTTCTTCCTCAAATAGCCAATGGCACAGCCATTTGGGCTTTGGCGGTAATTGAGACATTGGGTGGGTACAAAGCTTCGGAGATAAAAACCTTCGCTAGAGTAGGAGATGGACACTATATTATTGAAGGCACTAAGCTCTTTGTTCCTAATGCGAACGTGGCCAATCATTTATTGGTGGTGGCGCGAACCAATGAACAGGCTGAGGGAATCACAATGTTTATCGTTGACGCTAACAGCGCAGGTGTGGAAGTGGAGGTAATCCCCACCATAGCTCAGGATAAACAATGTCAGGTGACGTTCAACAGGGTGGAAGTCCCTGAGGGTAATGTTCTTGGGGATGTTGGAGAAGGGTGGGATATAGTAGAGTTTATTCTAGATAGAGCAGCTATCTTGAAGTGTGCTGAAGTATCTGGGGGATGCCAGGCTGTTGTAGAAATGACCAACGCCTATGCTAAAGACAGGGTTCAATTTGATAAGCCTATTGGTTCCTTCCAGGCAATTCAACATAGGTTGGTTGACATGTTTGTTAATGTAGAGGGGTTGCAATACTTGGTGTATCAAGCGGCCTGGGAGATAAGCACTGGGTTTCCATCCAGGTTACACATCTCCCTGGTCAAGGCGAAAGCAGGCGAAGTTTACCAGCAGGCTTGCCTTGATGCGATTAAAATCCATGGAGCCACTGGATTTACCAAGGAACACGATGTTGGTCTCTACTTTCGGCGTGTCAAGGCATCGGAGTTTGCCATGGGGGATAGTGATTTATGGAAAGAAGGGGTGGCTACTGAGCTGGGGCTTTAATCCGATAGCGCCTGTAGAATAAGTAATGAAGAAAGAAGAGTTACGCCAGATATTGTTAGCGAGCTCGATTTCTTGATAGAATTGCCAACCAACAAGAAATAAAAAAAGGAGGTTTACTATGGCAGAAGTGAAAGATTACATGTGGAATTACTCCGACCCTTATGCGTATTTGAAAAAGGTTGACCACGGCTTAAGCAGCATGCCGCCGATGATTATCTCGGTGGCGCTGACGGGGAGCGTGCATGGTAAGGAAGCAAATCCCAACTTACCGGAAATGCCTGAGGAGCAAGCAGAGCAAGCTTACGATGCTTATAAAGCAGGGGCGAGCATTGTCCATATCCATCGTCGTCTGAGAGATAACCCACAGATGACTTCCTATAGTGGCGATGATTATTTGGAGGTTAATGCTCTAGTCAGGGGAAAGTGCCCCGATATAATTATCAATAACACCTCGAGCGGTCTTCCAGGGATTCCCATAGAGCAAAGGCTGGCTTGTGTTGAACATGGCAAACCTGAGATGGCTAGTCTGGACCTTCATGCATTCATATTGCGTCTGGTCATAAAGGCACGTGAGGCTGGGCAGGAGCCACTGTCCTTCGATGTCTGTGTACCGTGGACCTATGGTGAATCGGAGAAATATGCTACGAAGATGAAGGAGAAGGGGGTGAAGCCCGAGATGGAGATATATGACCCCGGTGAGTTCTGGTTTGTGGACAGCTTAATTAAAGGTGGGTTTGTCGACCCTCCTTACTGGATTCAGTTTGTGATGGGCTTTCAGACAAGTATGTATGCCACGCCGGCGAACGTGTTAAATTTGGTTCAGCACCTACCG
Organism: Dehalococcoidia bacterium; assembly: GCA_034431195.1. GTDB lineage: Bacteria > Chloroflexota > Dehalococcoidia > GIF9 > AB-539-J10 > CG2-30-46-19. Next base: position 93,983 of record DAOUDP010000006.1, read on the forward strand.
CCGAATTCCTTATTCAGCATGATTGGCACGGGTGTTAACCAGATGCCTATGGTAACTATGGGGATTCTGCTTGGTGGACATATTCGGGTTGGTATGGAGGACAATATCTACATTGAACCTGGGAAATTGTGCCAGAGCAACGCTGAGCCGGTGGAAAAGGTGGTGAGGTTGGCCAGGGACATGGGGCGACGGATAGCCACGCCCAAAGAAGCCAGACAGATGCTTGGCATTTCTGAAAAGCCGACTCAATACAGCTAATCTTTTCACAAATTTCAGTTCAAGGGAGGTGTAATGGCTAGAAGAGTGGCGGTAGTGGGCTATGCCCAGAGTTACCATCAGCAGGACATGCAAATGACGCGGGAGGACATGGTATTCGAAGTTGCCAAAGGGGCTCTTCATAACGCAGGCATTTCAAGGGAGGATGTGGGCACTGTGATTACCGCTTCCACAGATTTTTTAGATGCAAGGACAATCTCAAATCTTTATACCAGCATGGCTGTTGGGGCCTATCTGAAAGATGAATCGAAGGTGGAGGAAGATGGGGCTTTCGCAGCCTATTATGCTTTGATGAGAATTCTTTCTGAAGTTCATGATATAGCTCTGGTAGAGGCGCACACACAAGGCTCAGTGGTGAATCCTCATCTGATATCCAGCTATACACTCGACCCGCTGTTTGAACGGCAGATGGGTTTTCTGAATGATATATCAGCAGCGGCTCTCCAGGCGAGAATGTATATGGACAAGTACGATGTATCGGAGGAACAAGTTGCAAGGGTGGCTGTTAAGAACCTCGTGAACGCTGCCGATAACCCAAACGCCCATAGAAAAATGCCAGATGTGAGCATTGAGGAGGTATTGAGCTCTAAGCTTTACTACGACCCCATACGGGAACTGACGATGTCTCCCATCAGCGATGGGGCTTGTGCTCTAGTGCTTGCCTGTGAGGAAAAAGCTAGGGAAATTACCGACAACCCGGTGTGGATAGAAGGGGTAGGTAGCTGTCAGGATACTTATATCCGGGACAGAAGCCTTTATAAACTTGATTCTTTACAAAAAGCTGCCCAAGATGCCTATGAAATGGCTGGGGTAAGTGATCCCTTTGCGCAGATTGATGTTTTCGAAGTTTCTGAGAAATTCGCTCACGAGGAGTTGATGATTTATGAGGCTCTGGGGTTATGCCGAGAGGGGAAGGGTAAAGCCCTCGTTGAGAAAGGCATGACTGGAAAGGATGGCGAAATACCGGTGAACCCCAGTGGTGGAGCTTTAGGGGCAGACCCTATTTGCGCCACAGGTTTGATAAGGGTGATAGAAGCGGCAAAGCAAATAAGGGGTGAGGCAAACGGTTATCAAATCCCGGCATACAGGGCTCTAGCGCACGGGCAGTTCGGGATTTGTGCTCAGAAAAACATAGTCTTCATTCTGGGGGGTGAATAAAATGAGGAATGTCGCCATAATTGGCTGTGGTCAGACAAAACATTCTGGAAGAAGAAGGGACGTTAATCTTGCCGAGATGGTTGGAGATGCAGTGTGGAATGCATTGGAAGATGCTCAGGTGAGTCCTCAGGAAGTGGATGCTTTTACTGTAGGGAATATGCAAGGATTTGGTGGCGTTGCCCAGCCAGAGCAATGGCTTGGGGATTGGATTGGTGCTTCGGGGAAGCCAGTCCTCCGAATTACCACTGGTGGGTCAACTGGAGGCTCTGTTGCTCAAGCAGCTTATTATGCTGTAGCTTCGGGACTTTATGATATAGCTGTAGCTACTGCCTGGGAAAAGCACTCAGATAGCAAAGAGCCTGGAGCCACGACCGGTCTTGGTCATGTTGCTCTTGGCAACATGCTTAATTTGGTAAATTGTGGAGTGGGTTTCAAACATCTGTTATCTATGTTCGTGGTAGGTGCTGCTGCCGGAGTAGCTTGTTACCAGGCAATGTACTATATGCATAGAAGTGGATGTCGTGTCGAGCATCTTGATATGGTGGCTGCTAAGGATAGGCGTAACGCTGCTAAGAACAAATATGCCCATCTACAGTGGCCTGATTGCACTCCCGAGGATATAGCTAAGACCGAATGGGTTGCATATCCATTCAGGTATGGACATATCTGTCCTGCTTCTGATGGTGCCTCTGCTATGGTCCTTGCTTGTGAGGACATTGCCCGGAAAAGGTGCAAGAAGCCAGCGTGGATCAAGGGGCTTGCCGCTTATTCAGATGAAGAAAATCAGATAATGAGCGAGGGTGCTGGGGGAATAGGAATCCTTGATGCTTCTCAACAGGTGGGGGCAACGATGTCAGCGATAAAGGCTTACAAAATGGCGGGAATAAAAGACCCACAGAAAGAGATAGATGTGGCGGAGATCTACCAGCCGTTTCCCAGCCAGGAACTGTTATTCGCTGAAAGGCTGGGATTATTCGATGAAGGCAAAGCATGGCAAGCTCTGGAGAAAGGCGAAATGGACATCAATGGTCGAATGCCTTGTGACCTTTCAGGTGGCGTGAATGCTACCAATGCAATAGGCTCTTCAGCGCTACAGCGCATTTTGGAGTGTGCCTTACAGATAATGGGAAAGGCTGAAGAACACCAAGTTCCTAAAGAAGTTCACAATGCGGTGGCTCACGGATGGGGTGGCGCCACGAATTACATTACTGTAACGGTCCTCGGTGATTCTCCTTATTAATTCTTTGGGGGTGAAAGGAATGCCATATATAAAGGAACAAAGGAAAGAGACGATAAGTGTGGAAGCTGATTGGGATGTAGGGGGCTCTACTACATGGAAACACTCCACACTGCTTCAGGAATATGCCCATGGGCTTAAGGAGAAAAAGATAATTGGCTCCCTTTGCCCCGGATGTGGAAAGGTTATTGTGCCGCCCAGGAACATCTGTGGAAGGTGCCACAGGAAGATGGATGAGAGGGTGGTTGTTAGTGATATAGGCACTGTTACTTGCTTTGTAATCTCGGCGCCTGTGATAAAAGGGAAAACTAAAGTCATGGGGATGGACCCTGTTGAGATGGGCTTGGTGGCAGAGGGTGAGAGAGTTATTTCAGTCTATGTCAAATTTGATGGTGCCGATTCCAATATTGATACCGAGCTAATAGGTGTGAAGCCTGAAGAGGTTCATGTAGGGATGAGGGTGAAAGCAGTTTGGGCGAAGGAACCACAGGGGAAGCTCAGCGATTTGGAAGTTGTTGAGCCTCTTAAGGATTAAAAAGGAGGTTTTGGAGATGTCGTCACAAAGCGAGATAGTGTTAACAAAAGCTCCTGTCCCCCTGGTTTTTGGCTTTCAGTGGTCAGTGGGTGAGATGATGGAGAAATTCATGAAAACACTGGCTGACAAGAAGATTTTGGGAGCAAAATGCCCTCAATGTGGATATGTTTATGTGCCACCAAGGTGGAGATGTGGGAAGTGCTATGCTAAGTTGGGGGAGAAAAATCTCACTGAATTATCGGGAAAGGGAACCTTGCTAAGTTACACTACTGCTTATGTTGAGCTTGATGGTGTCGGCAATTTTAAGGAACTGGGTGAACCAAAAGCAATCGGGGCTATAAAGCTGGAAAGCGCAGATTCCACAATCTTCATGCCGCTGGGAGAAGTCAAGCCTGGAGGTTTAAAGGGAGGCATGAAGGTTGAAGTGGTATGGAGGGAGGAGCCGAAAGGCGAACTAGCCGATATAAAGTATTTTAGGCCAGTCAAGAGGTGAAATTCTAGCACTGCTAAGTTCTTGTTAAGGCAGCGCAAATAGGGGTGAGGATTTTCGGTGGTGTTGGTTGATTTAGGGAGAAGTTAATCTAGCGCTTGTTTCTTTGCACCAATAAAGACATGCTACTTTGCTTTTGTAGCTCATGGTGCTAGAATTTAGCTATGTCGGGGCATTCCAAGTGGTCGCAGATTAAGCGGCAGAAGGGGGTGGCTGATGCTCGGCGGGGTCAGTTATTTACCAAACTTACTCGAGAGATTATGCTTGCGGTGAGGCAGGGAGGGGCAAACCAGGAAACTAACTTTCAGCTGCGTCTGGCAATACAAAGAGCTCGTGATGGCAATATGCCTTTGGAGAATATCGAGAGGGCCATAAACCGTGCCAGCGGTGGAGGCGAGGCCTCTGAGTTAGCCTCGGTAACGCTTGAGGGTTATGGCCCAAATGGGGTAGCAGTGCTGGTGGAGGCGCTGAGTGATAACCGTAAGAGGGCTATTCAAGAGGTGCGTCGTCTTTTCACGCGCCACAATAGCAGTTTAGGTGAAAGTGGCTGTGTTTCCTGGCTTTTCGAGAGTAAGGGTGTGATCATGGTGGAAAGCGATGGCTCTGATGCTGAGGAAGTGGCATTGCAGGCTATCGATGCTGGCGCTGAAGATGTTAAGACGGAAAGGGGTTATCTTGAGATACATACTCAACCACAAGATATGGAAAAAGTAAAAGAAGCCATCAGTGAAGGGCAACATGTAATCTCAGCGGAAATATGTTTGGTGCCAAAAACCACAATGCTCCTTGGTGAAAAGGAAGCCACTCAGACTTTAGCCTTTCTTGACCAGCTAGAGGAGTTAGACGATGTGCAGTATGTTTTCTCTAATATTGATTTTTCCGATGCTACATTAGAGAAACTGCGTGCTCAAAGGTAAGGATTATGCGTATCCTTGGCATTGACCCCGGGACGGTGAATCTAGGCTACGGCATAGTGGATGATGGAGAAAAGATGCAGATGGTGAGTTGCGGGGTATTAAGCTTTTCACGGAATACTCGTTTGGAGGAAAGACTGCGTTCCGCATACTATGGATTATCTCAAATCATTGCCAAACATCATCCCGACGAAGTAGCTATTGAGGAACCCTTCATTGGGCGTAATATCCGTTCAGCACTGGCTATTGGCAGAGCGCAGGCTATAGCTATTCTGGTGGCTGCCAATCAAAGACTGCCAGTACATCGGTATTCACCAGCTCAAGTGAAGCAGCAAGTAACAAGCTATGGAGGGAGCGATAAAGAACAAGTACAGGAAATGGTGAGAATGCTTCTGGGACTTGATGAGTCGCCTCAGCCAAGCGACGCGAGTGATGCCTTAGCTGTGGCAATTTGTCATATCCAGCAAAGTCGCCTTAATAAGTGGCTTGCTAACGAAGGTTGAGATGATAGCTACTCTGGAAGGAACACTGGAATATTGTGGCATTGATTCAGCTATCATTAAGGTGGGTGGTGTCGGCGTTCAGGTATATCTTCCCGGTTTAACCTTAATTCAGCTGGGAGCCCTCGGCGATAAAGTTTCCCTTTATACCCATCTCTATGTAAAAGAGGATAATATCTCCCTTTACGGCTTCGCCTCCACTGAGGAGGTAGCTCTGTTCAAGAATCTTATCTCCATTTCAGGAATTGGCCCTAAGGTGGCATTAGCATTGCTCTCTAAACTAAGTGCGGAACAATTAGCTACAGCGATTATCAGTGGTAATGTTGACCTTATTCAGCAAGTACCTGGCATTGGTAAAAAAATGGCAAACCGTCTTGTTGTTGAACTCAGAGATAAGCTGGAGCGGGAGTGGAAAGAAGCTGCTTTGCCTTTAGCCCCAAAGGATAGCGATGCCATAGCTGCCTTAACCAGCCTGGGCTACTCTTTGAGAGAAGCTGCTCAGGTTGTTTCCAGCATTCCCAATTCCTCGGAGCTAAGCTTGGAGGAAAAAGTTAAAACGGCACTCCAGGAACTAGCTGGTAGATAAGCTCCTTGTAGGGTGGTTAAGCATCAGTTACTATGTGCCCAATACGCAGCATCATGAACAAAGTAGTTGTAGTTACCGATAGTGGTGCTCACCTGTCTCAGGAATTAGCGGATAAATATGGCATTCACGTCATCCTTGTTCGAATTACGGTTGAAGGTAAGGTTTATCGGGATACTAATGAGGATTTACCTCCAGAGGTAATTCGTAGGTTTCAGAAGTTAGCGCAAATTGATACTACTCCTTGGCCTCCGACGATTTATTGTGAGGCATATAAGAAGGCAAGTCAGAAGGCGAATAAAGTAGTCCATGTAGTCGGCAGCTCACAGTTGAGCTCAACGATGTCGTTGGCTAAAACAGGTGCCAGAATGGCGGAGGAAGCCATACCTGGGTTGAAGGTGGAATTGTTCGACTCTGAAGTATTTGCTATGGCTCAAGGCTTCATCGCCCTGGCGGCAGCTCGAGCCGCTGCCCATGACAAAGACATACGTGAGGTAATCGAGGCAGCCACCGATGTGAAATCACGTTTGAAGCAGTTCTTCGTTCTCAATACATTCAGCCATTTGAGGAGAACAGGAAGGGTGGACAAGTTAGCGGAATGGTCGAGCTCGATGCTCAGGGCAAGACCAATGGTTAACTTCTCGCCGGGCAAGGTAGAACCTGTTTCCTTACTCAGGACTAAATCGCAAGCTGTGAAAAATCTCGTTAAGGTGGTGCAGGATAATATTGATAATATGCAGCCCCTGCATGTTGCCGTAACGTATTCTGAACACTCTGAGGAAGCTGAAGAGCTAATAGAAGCAATCAGGGAGCAATTTCACCCTGTGGAATTTTACCACATGTCATTCACGCCGACCGGTCAGGCCGTAGGTGGCCCGGGCATACTAGGCGTTACTTTTTACCAAGGCGATTAACTTCGATGGCTTCGTTCAAAGCGGTTTCCGACTTTCAACTTACTGGAGACCAGCCACAAGCCGTGGATAGGCTAGTGGAGGGGCTGAATAAAGGATATCATGAGCAAACATTGCTTGGAGTCACTGGAAGCGGCAAAACCTTCACCATGGCGAACGCCATTGAGAGGGTGCAAAGGCCTACGCTGGTCATTTGCCACAACAAGACTTTAGCTGCTCAATTAGCCACAGAGTTTAAGGAATTCTTCCCCGAGAATGCCGTGGAATACTTTGTCAGTTACTATGATTACTATCAGCCCGAGGCTTATATCCCAAGCACCGATACTTATATTGAAAAGGAGACTGATATAAACGAGGAGATTGATAAGTTGCGTCACGCTGCTACCAGAGCTCTTTTTGAGCGTCGAGATGTAGTCATAGTAGCTTCAGTTTCCTGTATCTATAGTTTAGGTGCTCCTGAGGAATATCATAGCTTTGCTCTCACTGTAGAAAGGAATGAGAGTTATAACCGAGACAGGCTTGTCCGCCATTTGGTTGATATGCAGTATGAGAGGAATGATTTTGAGCTCACGAGAGGTAAATTTCGTATTAGAGGTGATACTCTGGAAATTCTGCCGGCTTATGAGGAGATAGCACTGCGGATTGAATTCTGGGGGGATGAAATCGACCGCATTGTGGAAATTGACCCACTCACTGGCGAACTTCTATCCCAGCATGACCAGGTAGATATTTACCCTGCTAAGCATTTCGTTACTCCTCATGATAAGTTGATGGCGGCAATTGAAGATATTAAGGAGGAACTGAAGGGAAGGCTTGAGGAGCTAAAGAGTCAGGGTAAGTTGCTTGAGGCTCAAAGGCTGGAAGCTCGAACCAACTACGATATTGAAATGCTTCAAGAGGTTGGCTATTGCACTGGTGTGGAGAATTACTCCAGGCATCTTCAGCGACGTGCCCCAGGAAGCACACCTTGGACTTTGCTTGATTATTTCCCCGATGATTATTTGTTGTTTATCGATGAGTCTCACATGACCTTGCCTCAGATAAGGGGAATGTATCATGGAGACATATCGCGGAAGCAAACTTTGGTTGATTACGGTTTCCGTCTTCCTTCAGCACTGGATAATCGCCCGTTAAATTTTGAGGAATTTCAGAAGCATATTAACCAGGTTGTCTACGTCTCTGCTACGCCAGCGCAATATGAATATGAGCACAGCCAGCAGGTAGTAGAGCAATTAGTTCGTCCTACAGGCTTGTTGGAGCCCAGTGTGGAGATTAAGCCAGTTAAAGGGCAAATCGATGACCTCATCTATCAGATAAGGACAAGAGTGGATAAAGGCGAACGCTGCTTGGTAACTACTTTAACCAAGAGGATGGCTGAGGAATTGTGTGATTATCTCAGGGAGATGGAGATAAAGACTCACTATCTTCACTCCGAGATTGAGACTCTGGAGAGGGTAGAGATATTGCGTGACCTTCGGCTCGGCGTTTACGATGTTGTGGTCGGTATTAACTTATTACGGGAGGGATTAGACTTGCCTGAGGTGAGCCTGGTAGCCATACTCGATGCTGACAAGGAAGGTTATTTAAGGTCGAGGGGGGCGCTTATCCAGACCATGGGTAGGGCCGCCCGACATGTGGATGCCCATGCGATAATGTATGCTGATTCCATTACTAGGTCGATGCGGGAAGCGATAGAGGAAATCCGACGTCGCCGAGGAATTCAGGAGGTTTACAACAAAGAACATGGCATAACACCGCAAGGGATAAAGAAGGCGATCAAGGATATTACCCAACGTGTTCAAGCGGTAGCGGAAACTCGTGCTCCTTATATAGCTAGCCCTATTTCTGTGGAAGAGATGTATCGCCTCATTAAACAGCTAGAATCTCAGATGAAAGCAGCAGCAAAGAATCTGGAATTTGAGAAGGCTGCTTTGCTCCGTGACCGTATCATTGAATTAAGGAAGGACGAAGAATCAATCTCGCCATTCGCGAAAGCAAAATAGGCATTCTTAACTGCTCAACCCCGATTTTGGCGATGTCGTGAGCGGTGGTATACTTTGGTGGCTGAAATGGCAAGGATAGACAAGCGCGCGAATGATGAAATCCGTCCCGTGCGGATAACCTTGGGTTATCAATCTTTTGCTGAGGGTTCAGCGTTAATAGAGTCGGGGCAGACGAGGGTGTTATGCTCTGTAAGTATGGAGGAGAGGGTTCCTAATTTCCTGAGGGATAGCGGGCAAGGCTGGGTGACTGCGGAATATGCTATGTTGCCCCGCGCAACGCTTACCCGTACACCGCGAGATAGAATAGGGGGAAGAAGCCAGGAAATCCAGCGTCTTGTTGGTCGTAGTTTGAGGGCGATAACTAATATGGCTGTCCTTGGTGAGCGAACCTTCATTGTGGACTGCGATGTATTGCAAGCAGACGGCGGCACCAGGACCGCTGCGGTCACCGGTGGATATGTTGCCCTATATCAAGCTTTCCATAATTTGAGAAAGCAAGGTGTGTTGCCCTTTATGCCGCTCAATAAGATGGTAGCCGGCATCAGTGTCGGAATTGTGGCTGGAGATATGCTGCTTGACCTTTGCTACGAGGAAGATTATCGTGCTGAAGTTGATTTCAATGTGGTTATGACTGATAGAAACGAGTTTGTGGAAGTCCAGGGAACTGCCGAAGGTAAGCCTTTCACTAGAAAAGCTATTGATTCACTGCTCCTGTTAGCCCAGCAGGGAATAACAAGGCTGTTCAAAGCTCAGAGGGAGGCGGTAAAGGCTTTATCTTAGGGGCGGACTTGCCCGCTGCCGAAGATAATCCACTTATAGCTGGTTACTTCCTTTAGAGCCATCGGACCGCGGGCATGGAATTTTTGAGTGCTTATGCCTATCTCGGCGCCCAATCCGAATTGACTACCATCGGTGAAGCGGGTGCTGGCATTGGCATAGACACAGGCAGCATCCACTTCGTTGAGAAATCTCATTGCAGCTGAGTAATCTTCGGTTACAATAGCTTCGGAATGTCCTGAGCCATATTTGGCAATATGCTCCAGAGCTTCATCGAAGGAATCGACGACTTTAATAGCTGCAGTTAGGGATAGGAACTCTTTTCCCCAGTCCTCCTCTGCTGCCTGGACTAACTTCAGGGAGGGGATGGAACTTGACATGGCCATGGCTCGTTCATCACAGTGCATTTCCACATTGGCCTTTCCCCATTCCTTTGCGATTAAAGGCAGGTAATCTCTAGCAATCTGATTGTGGACTAAGAGGCAATCCAGGGCATTGCACACTGTTGGGCGTTGCACCTTGGCATTATAGGCAATAGCTGTGGCTTTATCGAGGTCAGCGCTTTTATCCACATAGGTGTGGCAAACGCCCACGCCGCCGGTAACCACGGGCATAGTGGCGTTTTCTGAGATGAGCTTTATCAATCCAGCACCGCCACGAGGGATTATCAGGTCAATTATTCCTTTCATTTTAAGCATGTGATTAACCAGAGCTCGTTCGGTGGATTCAATGAGTTGAATTGCGCCATTGGGCATTCCAGCTTGTAAGCAAGATTGCTGGGCTACTCTGGCAAGTGCCATGTTGGAATTCATCGCTTCCTTTCCGCCACGAAGGATAACGGCGTTACCTGATTTAAGGCACAAGCTGGATATGTCTATAGTTACATTGGGGCGACTCTCATATATTGCACCGATCACTCCGAGGGGGACTCGCTTTTTCCCTATTTGCAGGCCATTTGCCGAAGTTCTCATTTCAAATATCTCACCCACAGGGTCAGGCAGGGTAGCCACCGTCTTCACATCCTGTGACATCGCCTCGAGGCGAGATGCCGACAACATAAGCCTATCAAGCAGCGCTTCGCTCATTCCCAAGGTCTTGGCTTGTTCATAGTCAAGTTTATTGGCAGCCAGGATTTCGTCTTGCCTGTCAGTTAAGGCTTCAGCGATGTTGAGCAAAGCCTTATTCTTTATTTCCGTAGAGAGAAAGGCAAGCTTCTTTGAAGCTGCCTTAGCCGCCTTTGCTTTTTCCTCCAGTTCCTTTATTGCTAGCTCCATCCCTTATTCTCCTTTTATTTAATGCCTCACAGTATCACCATGTTGTTTCTATGAATTATTTCATCGCCGTAGTTATGCCCCAGAAGGGTTAATATTTGGTTAGAGTGGGCACCTTTAATGATAGCTAAATCGGCAGAGCTGTAATTGGAGACACCACAGCCGATTTGCCTTCCTTGCTCATCGTGGATATTCAGGATATCGCCACGCTGGAAATCGCCTGTTACTTCCAGGATGCCGGCGGGGAGCAGGCTTTTGTTGTGCTCTTTGATGGCTGTTTCAGCGCCTTTGTCCACTATTACTTTACCCTTGGAAGCCAGCCCGCTAAGCAACCATCTTTTCTTGCTCTCCAGCTTACTGGTTTGTGGAGGGAAAAATGTGCCTACACCTTCTCCATTACTAATTTTTATCACTGCCCGAGGCTGTCGTCCATCGGCAATGATGACGCCTACCCCTGAGGAGGTGGCAAGCCTGGCAGCCTCGATCTTGGTTAGCATTCCACCGGTTCCCTGGCGATTGGCCGTTTTGCTGGCCAGATGCTCGATTTTGGAATCGATCTTGTCCACCTGACGGATGAGTTGAGCCTCGGGGTTATATTTCGGGTCGTCAGTATATAACCCTTCGATGTCTGTGAGCAGTATTAGAAGGTCAGCATCAACCAGATTGGCGACCATGGCGGAAAGATTATCATTGTCCCCGAATTTGAGCTCTTCGATCTCATCCAGGGCAACAACATCGTTCTCATTGACGATGCAAATTACTCCCAGTTCGATCAATGCCAGCAGTGTATTGCGGGCATTAAGGTAGCCAGCACGGTCGGACATATCTGCTTTGGTAAGCAATGCCTGGGCTACAGGTATGTCATACCTGTCGAAAAGCTGTTCATAAGTGGACATAAGGTAGCTTTGTCCAATTGAAGCTAGAACCTGTTTAAACTGCGTATTCTTACGTTCTGAGATTCCCACTAGTTTTTCTCTTCCTGCAGCTATGGCTCCTGAGGAAACTATTATTATTTCCTTTCCTTGACGATGGAGCTGCGCTATTTGGTCTACCAAACTTGACATAACTTGTACATCAAGATGCTCTGTGCCGGAGGTAAGAAGCCGTGTGCCAAATTTGGCCACTATGCGGTGGTATGACATTAGTCAGATTATAGCAATGCTGAAGAAGCTCAACAACTGAAAAAATATTATTATACTACTATACTACAGGAGATGAATCTTTCATGTTTACTAGCATTAGTGGAAGCATTGCCTTCCTATAGGGAGCTGGTGAGGCAAGCAGGTGTTCAACGGGAAGGCGAGGCGGTGGTGCTCGATGCCGCTAAGCCTTATGTTATAGCTGCTCTTCACGGCGAGCTTGGCTTGCCAATAATGGTGATAACCGTCCAGCCCGGAGATACTAGAAAATTGTATGAGCAACTTCAAGTTTGGTGTTCCCACTCAGCTAAGCTGCATTACTTTCCTGAGGTTGATTTCCACCCCTATGAGCCTGTTGCTTCTTATTACAGCAATACAATGGTTAAAAGGTTGCAAACATTATCGGCGTTAGCGCTTGCGCGGGGTAGTGATGAGCCTCCTTTGATAGTAGCTTCATTACCAGCGGTAATGAGCAGGACTACTTCTAAAGAGGATTTCGCTTCTGCATGCCATGTGTTAAACCGGGGCATGACTGCAGACCCCCTGGAGCTTTTGCATAGATGGCAAAGCATGGGCTACGAAATGGAGAACATGGTTGAGTTGCCCGGGACGATGAGCCATCGAGGCGGCATCCTTGATGTCTTCCCTCCTGATAGCGACTTACCGCTGAGAATAGAATTTTTCGGAAATGAAGTGGAGAGCATGAGGCTTTTCGACCCGGTAGACCAGAGGTCGACGCAATTCCTGAATTCGATAACTATCATTCCAGCCAAGGAGATTCCTGCACCTGAGGCAAGCATAGCGAATATCCTTGATCATGTTCCGGATAACACTTTGCTCGTTCTTGATCCTCTACAGGAAATCGAGGATGCTATTCAGAAAGTGTATGACCAGCTTGCGGAGCAGATGCAGGGTGGAGCAGACCAGGAAGGCGGGCTTTTCAATCCTGGTTATTTGGGTTGGAATGAACTGGAGCCGAGACTGAAGGCGAAGAATCGCCTGGTGCTGAGTTCTTGGGGTGTCGGTAGTGAGCAATCTTTGCCTTTTGATCTGCCTCAAAGCTATGGCGGTAAGTTGGAAATGTTCCTCGATGATGCTAAGCAGATGATTGAACAAAGGCAGCGTGTGGTTGCAGTTAGCCATCAGGCAAACCGTTTAGCTGAACTTCTACAACAACAGGGCATATATATTTCTCCGGTTTCACAAATAGATGAAATGCCACCCTTAGGTTCAATCACTTTGATTCAGGGTTCATTAGCTGGGGGGTGGGTGGTTGAAGGTATATTGACCTTGCTTACCGATGCTGAGCTATTCGGCTTCGTGAAACAAGCGCGTCAGGACAAAAAGATGCCACTGCGTCGGCGCTGGCTATTTCCGCAATTGATGCCAGGCGACTATGTGGTCCATGTTGACCACGGTGTTGCCAGATTTGGTGGGCTGATTAAGATGTCTGACAATGGTATTGAACGAGAATATCTTATCTTAGAATATGCCGCCAATGATCGGCTTTATGTACCTACTGAGCATATAGAAAGGGTCAGTCGATATGTCGGTGGTGTCGCGTCACCGACCTTGAGTCGACTGGGAACCTCAGCCTGGGAAACAACCAAAAAGCGAGTTAAGCAATCGGTGGCTAATATTGCACAGGAACTGGTTGAGCTTTATGCCCGGAGAGAAGTAAGCCCGGGTTTTGCCTTTTCCGAGGATATATTATGGCAACAAGAGCTGGAAGCGTCTTTCCCGTACATGGAGACATCTGACCAGCTTGAGGCGATTATAGCGGTCAAGGGAGATATGGAAGAAGGCAAGCCAATGGATCGGCTTATCTGCGGTGATGTGGGCTATGGTAAAACCGAAGTCGCTGTGCGGGCAGCTTTCAAGGTAATAATGGACAATAGGCAGGTGGCTATCTTAGTCCCTACTACTGTGTTGGCTCAGCAACATTTCATTACCTTCACGGAAAGGCTGGGGGCTTTTCCCGTAAGAGTAGAAATGCTAAGTCGGTTTTGTTCTACAGAGAAAGAAAAGGCTATTCTGGAAGGATTGGCTAATGGCGTGGTAGATGTATGCATTGGCACTCATCGCTTATTGCAAAAGGATGTTGTGTTCAAAGATTTAGGTTTGGTGATAATTGATGAAGAACAGCAATTTGGTGTGGTGCAGAAGGAAAAGCTGAAGCGGATGAGAAAAGAGGTAGATGTTCTTACTCTCAGTGCCACTCCTATTCCACGCACACTTCACATGTCATTAATCGGTATAAGAGACATGAATATTATGGAGACGCCACCTGAGCAACGGCTGGCAGTCAAAACCTATGTTGGTGCCTATGACGAAGCACTGGTTCGCCGGGCAATACTGCGTGAACTGGAAAGAAATGGTCAGGTCTTCTTCGTTCATAATCGGGTGAGCAGTATTGCCCTTGTAGCAAGCAGGCTGCAGTCACTTGTCCCTGAAGCAAGGATAATGATAGCGCATGGGCAGATGTCTGAGGAAAAATTGGAGAAGGTGATGGCGGATTTTGTTGCTGGTAAAAGCGATGTCCTGGTTACCACCACCATCGTTCAGTTGGGTTTGGACATGCCCAACGTTAATACGTTGATTGTCGACCATGCTGATAAGTTTGGGTTAACCCAGCTTTATCAATTGCGTGGAAGGGTAGGTCGTGGTATCAACCAGGCATACGGTTATTTCCTGTTCGATGGAAACAAGCAGCTGACGCACCAGGCTCATGAGCGACTCAAGACTATGTTTGAAGCCGCAGAGCTTGGGGTTGGGTTTAGCATTGCTATGAAAGACCTGGAAATCAGGGGTGCTGGCAATCTTCTCGGTGTCAAGCAAAGCGGACATATAGCTGCTGTTGGATTTGACCTCTATTGCCAATTGCTAGCTGAGGCAGTGGAGGAACTGAAGGCAAAACAAGCAGGGGAAGTTAGGAAGAATGTCATTGCGAGCGAAGCGAAGCAATCTCCCAGTATAGTTTTGCCGCTAAGCGCCTATATACCCGAGGAATATGTGGTTGATTTAGACACCAGGCTAAGCCTTTATCGCAGACTGGCAAAAATAGAGTGTATTGATGAAGTACAGAGCATAACTCGAGAGCTTGAGGATAGATTTGGCAGTCTGCCGCAAGTGGTGAAGAATCTTCTTTATGTGGTGCAGGTAAAAACAGTGGCTACCGAGCGGGGGGTGGAGTCTATTTTCACTTCGGGTAATCATGTGGTGATCAAATTCAGGGAGGGAAGGAAAGTTGCCCGCTTATCCCTGCCTGACAAATATGATAAGGCAATCAAAGTAGGTAATACCCAGGTGAGGTTGGATGGGAGATATTTTGGGGACAAATGGCCCGCTGTGCTCAGGGAGATACTTCAGAGCATAGCTGTGAGCTAGGTGCTTGATCTTATTTAGTTAATAAACCGATAGGCAATACCCACCTGCCATACGTTGCATTTAAAAGCACTGCTGCGGAGCCGTAAACAGCGGCACCGCCGCAGATAAGCCCGACCACACCGGCGACTTTGGGGGGAAGACCGCCGAAGAAAACTGCGGCAAGCAGCCAGAACAGCAATGTTAATGTGGTAAACACAAGGACATGAACTTTAGAAATCTTAAATGTGCCCACGGTCATGTAAGCCGTGAAAACACTCCATAAGATGCATGTCCAGGCAAGACCTGCACCTGATAGCTCAACTACCCCGAGCCACTCCATAAGGAACATAAAGCTTAAGCCCATCCAGAACACGCCATAAGAAGTGAAGGCGGTCAATCCGAAGGTGTCTCCACGTCTACCATCGATTATGCCGGCGATGACCTGAGCCACTCCTCCCCAGAAGAACGCAAAGAGCAATGGTTCTACATTGGTTATCAGTCCTATGTTGTGTATCTGAAGTAGGATGGTGCTAAAACCGAACCCCGCAAGTCCTAGAGCCCCAGGATGTGCCCATTTAACTTCTTCTGTCATAGTGAGCTCCTTTTTTGTTAAGATAAATTAATGGTGCCAGGTGGGCTTTGTGTTCCACCCGGCACCATTTTTCTTATTCGCACCTTTGGATTTAAACTAGTACGCTCTTCCGTTATCCTTGGACCTGGTTCTTGATAACTTCCACAACTTCAGGGTTAGCCAGAGAAGTTACATCGCCACATTCTCGTTGGTTGGAGATAGCGGCCAGCACGCGGCGCATGATCTTCCCTGAGCGTGTCTTGGGCATATCAGGCACAATATAAACTCTACTTGGCCGTGCGATGGGACCAATATCAGTGCCAACCTTATTTCTGATTTTTGCTTCTAATTCTTTGCTGGGTTCAAAACCTGGCTTTAGGGCGACATAGAGGTCAACTACGGTGCCCTTTATGGCGTCTTTCTTTGCCACAACCGCTGATTCTGCCACCTCTTCATTAGTACCTGAAGAACTCTCTATCTCCTTGGTCCCTAATCGATGACCGGCAACGTTTATTACATCGTCTATCCGGCCTAAAATTCGGAAGGACCCATCAGCAGCTTGAACAGCGCCATCGCCGGCAAAGTAATAATAATCACGATAATCTTTGCTTCCCAATTTGGAGTACTTGCTATAATATGTTTCAACATACCGGTCGGGGTCTTTCCATATTGTTTGGAATGACCCGGGCCACGGGCGCTTAATGCATATGTTTCCCGCCTTGCCTGAACCCTTCTCGATTTCATTCCCATCCTCATCGAAGATTATGGGGTATATACCGGGCATGCCTATGCCGCAACTCCCTGGCTTCATTGCTCTAAGCGCTGGCAAATTGCTGCCGATAACACCTCCATTTTCCGTTTGCCACCAGGTATCGATAATTGTCGCTTCTCCTTTACCAACTTTGTCGTAATACCATCTCCACACCTCCGGTTCTATGGGCTCTCCTACCGTGCACATTAGCTTGAAGTGATAGTCGTATTTATCAGGTTCATCAGGACCTTCCCTTCTTATCATGCGGATCATCGTAGGAGATGTATGGAATATGTTTACATGAAGGTCCTCAGCTATCCTCCAGGAGCGTCCAGCATCTGGGTAAGTCGGTGTCCCTTCAAATATTACGCTGGTCGCAGCAATGGATAATGGGCCATAAACAATGTATGAATGCCCCGTGATCCATCCTATATCTGCAAGACACCAATATGTATCTTCAGGATGGATGTCAAACAGATACTTTGATGTCCCCGCGACATAACTCAAGTATCCGCCAATGCTGTGCTGACATCCTTTGGGCCTTGCCGTTGTACCACTGGTATACATTAGAAACAGGGTATCTTCGGCTGGCTTGGAGAGTGGTTCCACTCTTCTTCCCCGATAATTCTCCAGCAGGTCGTTAATGAGGTAGTCACGCCCTTCTACTAATGGGGTGGAGGAGCTATACTTGCCGGGATAGCGCTCCCAGATCAATACTTTTTCGATTTTGGTTTCTTTACACTGGTTAACACTCTCATCAGCTCTAGCTTTATGGTCAATAACCCTCCCAGATCGATGATAGCTGTCCATGGTTATTAACACTTTGCTCTCAGCGTCATCTGCCCTCTCGGCAACCGCTTTACTGCTGAATCCTCCGAACACCTCGGAGTGAATAGCCCCTATTCGCGCGCAAGCAAGCATTGATATCGGCAGCTCAGCAACCATAGGTAGATGAAATGTTACTACATCGTTTTCCTTGACTCCCATATCGAGAAGGAGTGCCGCAAACTCATTAACCCTTCGGTGAAGTTCCCTGTAGGTTATGAATTGGTAGGGTTCATCCTCAGGCTCGGGCGCAAATATGATTGCTGCCTTATTCCCGTATTTCTGCAGATGTCGGTCGACACAGTTGTAGCAGGCGTTCAACTTTCCACCAACAAACCACTTGAAGAAAGGGGGATTACTGGCATCGAGTGTCTCCGTCCAGTATCTATCCCAGCTAAGCATATCAGCGTATTCCTTGAAACACTCAGGATAGTTCTTTTCAGAAAACCGCTCGTAAATTCCCACGTCAGTCATACTGGCTTGTCGGATAAACTCTTCTTTGGGTTGAATAAGCTCCTCTTCTTTCCAATGGACTGCGATAGCTTCCTCTCCTACCTCGTTATATTCCCTTGGGGCGAATGGGAGAAATATTCCTTCTTCTCTCTCCTTGATCATTTCAGGCATATTGAACTCTCCTTTTTTGTGTTTCTCGTGGCTAAGTAAGCATGCCTTAATTAGTTCATTTCAAAGCCAAGCCACAGATACCGTCATACAAGTCAAAATAACATACAAGTCAAAATAATTCAATTTCAATACTAAGTGTTCGACTTCGATAATCACTACTTTGCCAGCGCGGTTGCCAGGTCACGCTGTACCTCTCTTTGAAGGTTTATAAATACCTTCTGCATAGTCTTGATGGCAAGCTCTGCTGCATTTACCAGCTGGTAGGCTATAGGCGATGTTGTTAAGACAGGATGAGTACCCATTTGAAACAGAGAAACTTCGTAAGCAGTCATCTTGTGCTGAATACAGGCACTAATGATATTTGTCAACTCACCTGTGGTTACACCGAACTTGGGACCAGAACTTCAAGGGGTTCCCTTCTTTTTGAAGGGTGATAGTGCTCAAGCATGCCGACAACCCTCAGGACCTCCAAGTCCTTAATCCCTTCCCTGGCCCTTATCTTGTTAGCTGTAGCCTGGACTGTTACTGGTGCATCTACCATGATTACCATGTCGCGTCGACCAATAACCGGATCAACAAAATCTACCTCTGGCATCTCCTCCAGTTGTCTTACC
>DAOUDP010000007.1:0-1546 GCA_034431195.1 Dehalococcoidia bacterium
GACCTTAATCGCGATGGGTGGCTTACTCTTGAGGACAGGTCACTAATGTACGCTAACTGGGATCAGGGTGGAGACTGAGTTTGATATTGCTCAACACGGTTGAGGAAGTTAGTAGCTATCAGCTTTCAGCCATTAGCTAGCTGCTGACTGCTGACTCACCTCCAAATTTTGTAGTGCGACCCTTCAGGGTCGTGCAGCACGAGGCTAAAGCCTCGCACTACATTTTTAAACTTTGGTCTGTATTTTTGCGTTTTGATTTTCTGAGAGATTGCCGCGCCTTGGCCCCTTCGCTGCGCTCAGGGCTTCGGCTCACCGCAATGACCCTCCCTTTTGTCATTGCGAGGAGCGGTAGCGACGAAGCAATCCCCAAGTTAGTAGCTATCAGCCTTCAGCTATCAGCCTTCAGCCATTAGCTGACTACTGACTGCTGACTGTCATTGCGAGGAGCGGTAGCGACGAAGCAATCTGGTGAGATTGCTTCACTTCGTTCGCAACAAGGATTGCCACGCCTTCGGCTCGCAACGACAAAAGGGATATTGACAAATACGACCCTCCCCCCATAATCTACACGGTTAAGATGCATCTAGTCTCCCAAAGATTTGCCGTGAGTGATTCAAGAAGGCTGAAATGAGAAAGTTAGGATTTATTATCGGTATTATTGTGCTCCTGATGGCGGTAATGCCCCTTGGTGTGCCTGTGAATGACGGTTTACCGGCTCAGGCGGCGGAGCCACCTCCACCTGTACCGCAGGAAATACCAAAGCTGCCGCCGCCACAAGAACCGCTTCCGGTGATAGACGGGCACGGAACAGGTGCTCGAGCGCCAGAGATGGACCTCTCCTATATCACCGGGCAGAGAATGCCTGACGGCTTTATGGTGGGAGAGTCGCCGGTGGGGCAGCCGCCAGCTTCATTTGATTGGCGTACACCACCAAATAGGGTCACCTCGGTGAAGAACCAGGCCGCCTGCGGTGCCTGCTACGCCTTTGCCGCACTTGGCAATGTCGAATCGAAGATATTAATCGACACCAACACCACTCCCCCCGGTCCCGACTACTCCGAGAACAATGCCAAGGAATGCAACTGGCGCGAGCTAAACAACTACAACTGTCCCTGTCCTCCTGGCATCCCATGGGGTAGCTGCGATGGAGGACACTACTACATGCTTGCCAGCCTGTTCTCCCAGAAAGGCATAGTCGATGAGGCAAACGACCCATATAACGCCACCGATGTCGCCTGCAACTCCAGCTGTCCGTATAACAAGACGCTGCTGGACTGGAGAATCATATCGACTAATTTCACAGCCAATACCACCGTGCTGAAGGCCTATATTCAGGCAAACGGTCCGGTTTATACCCACCTGTATGTTGGCGATTCCAATGACCCGGCATGGGCGGCTGAATTCGCCGCCTATAACGGCAGTTACACCCTGTACAACACAACGCCGTATGACCCCAACCACGCTGTGCTGATTGTTGGCTGGGATGACAGTCTGGTGCATACCGGAGGCACCGGTTGCTGGATTGTGAAGAATTCCTGGGGCGCCG
>DAOUDP010000008.1:0-4248 GCA_034431195.1 Dehalococcoidia bacterium
AAAAGGCATAACAAAAAGCAAAATGAACTTATTCAAATTATTCTCTAAGCGGAAAACTAATCATGATCTTAGCAAGCGAGAAAATGAAGTTTTACAGCTTATAGCTCAAGGAAAAACAAACGAGGAAATTGCAATAAAGCTGGGCATAAACGAGCAGACGGTAAAAAATCACTGCTGGCATATTTTCCCAAAGCTCGGCGTTAGCAATAGGACAGAGGCGGCCATAAAAACAATACAATCTACTACTTCAAATCAAAGATGAGGTGAAGTTTACAAAATATTAAAAAGGAGGTAAAACATGCATAAACTAATTAGTGTATTACTAACACTGGCAGTGGTGCTGGGCTTGAGCTTAGTGCCAATGGTATCCGTGAGTGCAGGTGAAGCTAGCGGGTCGGTGAACTTAACCTGTGAGACTCTGCCTCCCCCTATCATTACTGCTATCAATGTAACCCCAACTAGCATTGGCTTCGGCCCTGTTTACCCAGGAATATGTTATCCAGGAGATAACATCACTGTGGAGAACATAGGCGACCTGAACGTTAGTGTGAGTGCGTCACTTGACCGGACAGATACCGTGTTCGATAACTTGGAGCTGGATAGCACTGCACCACCTAGTGCCTGGGCTGGAATAAGTAATTTGCCAGCGGGAGCTACTGCTGACCCGATTACCACTGAACTGTGTGTACCATCAGACTACATTCCTAAAGGCGTTGAAACAGCCACGCTAATCTTCGAGGCTACAAGTGAAGTGGAGCTATACGACTTGACAACGAGTATAAGCCCTGAAGGTAGTGGAAGCGTTGAACCTAGCAGTGGAACATACTCTGCTGGAACTGAGGTCAGCCTTGAGGCTACTCCGGCTCCGGGCTGGCAGTTTGTAAGCTGGAGTGGTGATACTGACACGATAGCCGATGTTGATGCTGCCTCAACCACGATAACCATGAATGGAGACTACTCCATAGTGGCGAACTTTGAGCTGATACCGCCGGATACCTATGAACTCACCATGGCAGTATCTCCTGTCGGGGGCGGAACGGCGACCGATGTGACTGGCGCTTCTCCTTACGCAGAAGGTGCTGAAGTCAGCATAAAAGCAGTAGCCGAAGAGGGCTACCAGTTTGTTAACTGGACAGCAACAGCGGGCACATTCGACGATGCAGCTGCAGAGGACACTACCTTCACCATGCCGGGTCAAGCTGCAACCGTAACTGCCAACTTTGAGGAAACTGTTCTTCCACTGCCAACCTGGGCTGTAGGAAACAACTGGGTGTATAACTGCACTTATGTCAGTGGAACCGGTGTGAATGATACTGGTGAATTGAATGTTACAGTCACAGATACTGCTGGAGGCAACTACACTCTCCTTGCCGACTATGTTCCCGATGCGCACCGTGTTGATGCTACCACCGGCAGCCCGCTAACAGTAAAGGATGCTGACGTATTTATCAACAAAGACAATATGCAGTATGTCAAACAGCATGCATCGATCTTGGCTTACGGGCTAATAGCTGACGATGCTACTATTACGTGGACTTATACACCAGTACCGGGCTGGCCTCTTGGTGTTGGAGACACCTATAACTTCACAAAGCACACCGTAGATGCTCTAGGTATAGTTAATAAGACCGATACCCGGCAGGGTAAGCTTCTTGGTATAGAGGATGTTACGGTGCCGGCGGGAACATTCAGCTGCTTGCACATCGTGGAATATGACCCCGCGACTCCCGACACCTATACCTTTGAGCACTGGTTCAACGTAACTGTGGTGAAATCAGATGTGAAGATGATAGACCGCGAGACCTACAAGGGTGTAGAGACTAGAGAGCTCACATCCTTCGATGTAGCGTAACCAGTCAAATGAGGGGGGGTGAGCAATCACCCCCCTTCCTCCCCAATAGAAAGAGGTGAGAAATGAGAAAGCTAATTTGTTTATTAGCAGTAATACCTATACTGATAGCCGCACCAGTATTGGCTGCCAGCCTGGGGATAAGTCCAAGCTATACGCAGCTTGAAGTTCCAGGTAACGGCACTGCAACGGCTGATTTTCAGGTCTATTACTTCACTGGTGATTTGCAAATAAGCTTGGTGGATATACCATTGAAAGTAGAGCCAACCACAATTCATATTGAACAATCGGATGAGCCTGCAGATATACAATTAACAATCTATGGAAATGAGACACTTGGCTCACAAGTTTATGACGGCTATGTAAGGTTTCTCGGTATGAGCGGAGGCAACATAGGCGTGGCAGTAAAAGTCAAAGCCAAAATAAATCACCTGGTCGCAGGTCAGCCGCTGCTGCCGCAGACCGGAGGTGGTGAGAGCTTCACCATGCCACTATGGGGCTGGATAGTCATCGGCATTGCCGTGCTTGCAGTGGTGGTTTTCGCTGTGAGCAGGCGGTTTCATATTGAGATCCGAAAGAAGTAGCGATGGTAAAAGTAGTCAGCTTGATTCTTGCACTCCTACTACCCGTTGTACTGCTATGTGAGCTATCTCCCGTAGTTCAAGCTGATGACAATGAAACAGGAGGAGTCAATCTCACAGCTGAAGTTGTGTCTCCTCCTAGCCCAGGCCCGGGTGGAGGTGGTGGCGGAGGCACCTATTATCTCGACATAGACATGTTGGGGAAGATAACCAGGGTGAGAATCTCATATGCTACCAGCAGAACTCTCAAATCGGTGGTGGTATCTGACTTTAATAACACCAACTTCGTGGAGATTGAACGTGGCACCACGGTGATTTGTGACGACACTAACAAAGCACCAGCAGAACTCATAATGAGAGTGGCGGAAGAGTCACCGCCAGTACCAAATGGCTCAGTAATAATTGGTTCAGTTTATAACTTTACCGGTAATTATACTTCAAGCTCTTGCGGCTACCCTAATGCGCTACATTGTTGCTCCGGTGTCACCTTCGACCAGAATATCACAATAGTGTTGAACTATAACCCCGATGAGCTGCCGGAATCTACTGCTTCGCTGGCTCTTGCCTACTATGATACTGAACAGGGTAGTTGGGTTAGCTTGCCACCTGACATAGGTCGCGTAGCTGAGATTGGTAAGGCAACCGGTGTGATAAACCACTTCAGCACAGTTGCCATAATAGCAGAACTTGCTTCCCCCTCCTCACCAGCCAGTTTTGTGCTGAGTGAGTTGAACATTGCGCTAAGCCCACAGGTATGGAAAAACATCTTCGTGGGAGTGACAGGAGAGGATGTTACCATCACTGCTAATGTAGCCAATAACGGTGGGCAAGAAGGCACTTATATTGCTGAGCTGAAGTTAAATGGAGAAAGGATAGATGCCAAGGAAGTGACACTGGCTGCAGGACAGAGCCAACAGGTAACCTTCACCCTGTCCGGAATGGATTATGGACAGTATGAGGTAGAAGTCGCCGGCTTGAGTGGAGAGTTCACGGTGTCACAAAGCATCGACTGGTGGTCTATCTTTGGCATAATCTTCGCTGTTGGCCTGATTACCTGGGCAGCCATTTGGGGCAGGAGAAGATGGAAGAAGGCAGCACAGCCGGCACAGAGTGAATAACCAATGAGCTAACAATGCAGGCTCGAACTGGCAAGATGTAAGCAATATGGAGACAATCTTATTAATTCATCCTGACCTGGTGTTGAGAGACAAGTTGACTCTGATATTACAGGACTCAGGTTTTCAGGTGGCGGGTGTTTCGGGAGGGCAGGAGGCTCTGGCTAGTATATCCAGCGTTTGTCCTGACCTTATAGTCTTGGCTGAAAGCGACCACAGTTTGAATGGAAACGAACCACGAGGCTATTACTTGCCAGGATTCATTCATTGCTGCGTCGCACTAAGGGGCATAATGTTAATAGTTTGGGTTCGTGGTTGGAGCACAAATGTAAGAGTGAAGGGTTATCACTTAGGCAAGCAGCGGCCAAAACGGGTTTAAGCCACTCAACTCTCGCTGACATCGTGAAAGGTGAGAATAATGTCTCTGGTGAGACCATCAAGAAGCTAGCTAGATACTTCGGTGGTGAGAGCAAAAGAAGGCTGGCGTTAGAAGACCAACTCCTTACCCTGGCAGGTTATCGGAGTGAACGAGTGGAGGAGGATGAGTTTAGCGAGCCCCTTGCTCGTTTAATAGACACAGTGAGCCAATTTAGCGAGCCACAGCTAAAGATAATGACTCGGTTCGCCGAGTTCTTGAATGAAAACACATAATGTTAAATTTTTGTTGATATAATGTCATCATACATTGACAAAATATGAATGA
>DAOUDP010000009.1:0-62218 GCA_034431195.1 Dehalococcoidia bacterium
GTGGCCCCGTAGTGTAGCGGTTTTAACATGCCACCCTGTCACGGTGGAGATCAGGGGTTCGAATCCCCTCGGGGTCGCTTCTTATTTTTATAGCGGTGGTCACCTCAATCATTCTTGCTGGAGGAGGAAGTTCCCGCCTCGGAGGCAGTAAGGCCATGCAAATTGTCGGTGGGAAGAGCTTGCTGCAGCGAGTGGTTGACCGGGTTACGCTGATAAGCGACCAAATCCTGGTGATAGGTTCTGCCTACCAGCCTGGCTTTCCAGTGGATTCCAGAATAGAATACAAAGAGGATTTGTATCCTGACAAAGGTCCACTTGGGGGAATCTATACCGGATTATCAGCCTCTAAATCAGTCTACAATGTCGTGGTTGCCTGTGACATGCCCTTCCTGAATGTGGAACTGCTACGCTACATGATTGAACTCTCCCCTGGTTTTGATGCTGTTGTCCCTCGGGTGGGGAAGGTTCAACCTCTCCATGCCGTATATTCCAGAGCTTGTGTGGATGCTATGGGGGTACAGGTGAAGGATGACCGCGTCAAAATTACCTGGTTCTTGGATGACGTACATGTTAGATACATTGAACAAGCTGAGTGCCAGGACTTCGACCCTCGTCTTCTAAGTTTCTTCAACGTGAATTCCCAGGCAGACCTAGCCCGAGCTAACAGGCTGGCAGAGGAAAACATTGGCTTGGAGAATAAGGATAGTCTATAATCCAGAGTATCTTGCAAAACAAACTGCGCTATGTCATTGCGAGGCGGACGAAGTCAGCCGAAGCAATCTCACTACAAGTTCGCAACAGGCTCCGCGGTGTGAAGGCGGGATGGAGTAGATTGCTTCGCTTCGCTCGCAATGACAACAAAAATTGTGTGATTCATTTATGCAGTTAACCACAATTTTAACTCGTTAACGATGAAAGTTGTAAGGAATTTGTTGCATGGTCTCTGTGGAAGAAGCGTTACAGAAGATTCTTTCCCGTATTGAAGTCCTTGAACCGGAGAGGAAGCCGATACTGGACTCCTTGGGTCAGGTTTTAGCCGAGGATGTTTATTCCACCATTGATATTCCTCCGCGGGATAATTCCGCCATGGACGGCTATGCAGTGAAGACTGAGGATATGCGTGGTGCTGGTGAAGCATCACCGAAAATTTTATCGGTGACTGGCGAGGTTGCCGCTGGCTCTATGCCCCGGGGCGAAGTCAAGCGGGGGTCGGCCATTCGCATCATGACCGGGGCACTACTCCCTCAAGGTGCTGATGCTGTAGTGCCTTTCGAGGATACCGATGAAGTTGCACGGAAAGCGTCTCACCGTGATCTATCGCAAATTGGTATATTGCGTGAAGTATGGGAAGGGATGAATGTTCGTCGGAAGGGAGAGGACATTGCTAAAGGCTCACTGGTGTTGAAGAAGGGAACCGTGCTTCGTCCCTCAGAAATAGGTGTGATAGCTTCTCTGGGACGTCCTACCGTCGCGGTTATTCGCCGTCCAGTTGTTTCTATATTAGCTACAGGCGACGAGCTTACCGATATTGACCAGCCGCTGCCTGCGGGAAAGATTTATAACAGCAACACATATACCATTGCTGCTGAAGTCAGGCAATATGGTGGCGTTGCCAAAATTCTGGGGATAGGGCGTGATTCAGTTCGGTCGTTGGAACAGAAAATTGATGAAGGACTGGACTCAGACATGCTCATCACCTCCGGTGGTGTATCTAAGGGGGATTACGATGTGGTGAAGGATGTTCTGGCAAAGTGTGGCGAGATTACCTTACAGACGGTGTGTATGAAGCCGGGGAAACCTTCTGCCTTTGGGATGATTGGAAAGGGGAGCAGAAAAATTCCTCACCTGGGTCTGCCGGGAAATCCGGTTAGCTCGATGGTGACCTTTGAACAATTTGCTCGTCCGGCGATTTTAAAGATGATGGGCAAAAGCAACCTTGCTAAGCCATCCATCCGGGCGATTATGGAGGACGATATTGTGAATACCGATATGCGACGCCTCTTTGCCAGGGTGACTGTTGCCAAGCGCAACGGTAAATATTATGCTCGCGTTACCGGTCCTCAGGGCTCGGGAATTCTTACCTCCATGGTAAAGGCAAATGGCCTGGCGGTTATCCCTGAGAACACCAAGCGGGTTAAAAAAGGGGACATAGTTGAGGTGCAGATGTTAGATTGGGGGGAGGAAGTCTATTAAAGGAGTAAAGATGTTTCCTGTAGTTTCCATTGTGGGCAAATCGGGGAGTGGCAAAACAAACCTCATTGAGCGTCTGATTCAGGAGTTCAAACAGCGGGGATACCGAGTTGCTATGGTGAAACATAGCCCGAAGGAAATAGATATTGATAAGCCTGGAAAGGATAGCTGGAGGTTCACTCAGGCCGGTAGCGAAACTGTGGTGGCGGTATCACCTGACAGGCTTTTATTGACCAGAAGCCTGAAGCATGAGCCAAAAATGGAGGAAATTCTGCGGACTATTGGTTTTGACTTTGACCTTGTGTTAATCGAGGGGTTCAGGAAAGGTAAAGCTCCCAAAATTGAGGTGCATAGAAAGGAGCTGGGAAAGGAGCTATTTTGTCCTGCGAAGATACTCTCCGCTATTGTTACTGACGAGTCGCTGGATGTTGATGTGCCCCAATTTCCTCCAAGCGATACCACAGCGATAGCTGATTTCATAGAGGGGAATCTCATCTCCCAGGCTAAGGGCGATACTACCCTTTTTGTTAATGGCAAGCAGATTTTCATAAAGCCTTTTATTAAGGATGTTATTGCCAGGACTTTAATAGCCCTGGTCTCGACATTGAAGGGTATTGGGGAGATTAAAAGCGTCGATATTTCGATAAGAAAGAGGCCTTGAGGGAATGTCATTACGCGACGTGACTGCCCTCTCCCTTGAAGGGAGAGGGTTAGGGTGATGGTGAAGAACATGTTTACCGTCGGGATATTAACCGTTAGTGACAAAGGCTGGAGTGGGGAACGCCAGGACATAAGTGGTAAGGTAGCTCAAGAGATTCTTTCCCAGCAGGATATCTCCATTGTGAATTACGACGTTGTTCCTGATGAGAAGGAACTTATTGCCCAGAAGCTGATCAAATGGGCGGATGAGGATAAGCTGGATGTAATCGTGACCACTGGAGGGACAGGATTAACCCGGAGGGATATCACTCCTGAGGCAACTCTCTCTGTGGTGGACAGGGTTGTCCCTGGCTTTGCTGAGGCGATGAGGCTGGCGGGCCTTAAGAAGACTCCCATGGCGATGCTGAGCCGGGCAGTCGCTGGAACACGAGGGGAATGCTTAATCATCAACCTTCCCGGCAGTCCTGAGGCGGTGCGTGACTGTCTTGAGGCAATATTACCAGCTCTCTCCCATGCTGTGGAAACGCTTAAAGGCAGGGAAAGCAAGCTTCACCATTGACTTAAATTCTAATCCGCAATATAATTCGTGGTGTCTCTCCGAGTTGCTGTGCCTAAAGAGCAATCCACGGTAGGCAACCGGTAGACAGAAGTCTCGAGGGTGTGGGTGGAAACATCCATGCCTCCCGTGCTTGGAAAGGAGAGAATATGAATTTCGTTTCTTACTTTGTAGCACCTTGGTTTGCCAAGGTGCTGTTTTTGTTTACCTTATTTACTTTACCTATCAAGGACTACGAGATTGCTTCGCTACCCCTTCACTACATTCAGGGCTTCGACTCAATGACATCTTTTTCTGTCACCCTGAGCGGTAGCGAAGGGTCCAAAAGGGATTGCCACGTCTTCGGCTCGCAATGACAGTGAAAGGGCTGGCAATGACAGTGAATGGGTCGCAATGACAGAGGAAGGGCTGACAGTGGAAGAGGGCTCGCGATGATAGGCGATGTGTTAGGTTTATTCTCAAGAATGTTGTTCAGGAGGAAAGGCGATGACTAAAACGAGTATTTGGAGAAAGCCGGATAGCATGAGCATAGTATTTGTTTTGCTCAGCGTGATTATACTGTTGTTCATTCTTGCACCCTTGGTTAAGACGGTGGGTTCTTCATCACCGGGGATATTATGGAATACCTTGCTTGATGAA
This sequence comes from Dehalococcoidia bacterium, assembly GCA_034431195.1. Lineage (GTDB taxonomy): Bacteria > Chloroflexota > Dehalococcoidia > GIF9 > AB-539-J10 > CG2-30-46-19. The sequence continues at coordinate 4,046 of DAOUDP010000009.1, forward strand.
GAGGTGTATTTCTCCGTTTTGCTCACAGTCTATGCTGCTGTGATAGCCACGCTGGTGGGGTTGTTTCTTGGAGTACCATTAGCTTATCTTCTGGCAAGGCATGAATTTTGGGGAAAGAGATTTCTGGAAGGGCTCATTGATGTTCCCATCGTAATCCCTCATTCTGCAGCTGGTGTGGCACTGCTCTTCGTCTTTGGCAGCAACTTTTTTGCCGGCGGGATTTTTCATACCATTGGGATTAGCTTCTTCAACAGTGTTGCTGGCGTTGTCATTGCCATGATGTTTGTCAGCATCCCGTTTCTCATCGATTCGGCCAAAGAAGGTTTCAAGGCGGTAGATGTCAGGTTGGAAAAGGTAGCCAGAAGTTTGGGCGCCTCGCCGTGGAGTTCATTCTTCCGCATTTCCCTCCCTTTAGCATGGCGGAGTATCTTCGCTGGCTCGGTTATGATGTGGGCACGGGGGGCAAGCGAATTTGGTGCTGTGCTCATCTTAGCCTATTATGTGCCTTTCTTCGGGCATTATGCCCGTGTTGCCCCGGTATTAGTCGCTGATCGCTTTGCTTCCTTTGGATTGGAGTATGCCCAACCAGTGACTGCGATCGTGATCTCAATCTCTCTCATCGTGTTCATCGTGCTGAGAACAATAGCTTACCGAGGCCAAAAGGCATGATTGTAATAAAGAACCTAAAGGTCGATGTAGGCGATTTCCTGCTTCAGGACATCAACCTTACCATCAACTCAGGGGAGTATTTCATTATCCTTGGACCCACAGGGGCAGGGAAAACCATCCTTCTGGAAGCCATTGCCGGACTGTATCCTGTTCTCGGGGGAGAAGTCTGGATTGAGGGTAAGGAAGCCATCAGGCTCAGCCCGGAGAAGAGGAAAATCGGGATTGTGTATCAGGATTATATGCTGTTTTCGCACCTTTCTGTGGAGCAAAATATTGCCTTTGGTCTCAAGTTAAGGAAATGTCATAAAGGGAAAGTGAAGGAAAAGGTGAATGACATAGCTGAGGTGATGGGCATCACTCATTTATTACACAGGAAGCCACAAAGTTTAAGTGGTGGGGAGAAGCAAAAGGTAGCACTTGCTCGAGCGTTGGTTGTTGAGCCTGCGGTGCTTCTGCTTGATGAACCATTAAGCGCTCTGGATCCCGAGACAAAGGAGAGGATGCAGTCTACTCTCAGGGATGTGCATCGTAGGGTAGGGATAACCGTCATTCATGTGACGCACGACTTTGAAGAAGCGATAGCATTGGGGCACCGAGTTGCTGTGCTCAATGATGGGCGTGTAGCCCAGGTAGGAACTCCTGAGGAAATATTGCGTAAACCCGCCTCAGAGTTTGTAGCTCATTTTGCGTTATCCCGGAACATCTTCACTGGCGAAGCTGAAGAGGGTGAAGATGGCCATACCGTTGTCGACATCGGTGGAATAAAGCTTGCGGCGGTAACGGAATTGACAGGCAAAGTACGTCTGTCTCTTCGCCCCGAGGATATTATAATCTCGAAAGAGCCACTTCATTCCACTGCGAGGAACTGCTTTCAAGGTGTGGTCAGTGATATTGCCTACAGAGGCTCGGTGGTTTACGTCACCGTAACCTTGCCTCCAGAATTTATCTGTCTCATCACACGCCAGGCGTTTGAGGAACTTGAGTTGAGAGAGGAAGTAAGTGTATGGATCACGTTTAAGGCTTCAGCACTCCATGTTTTTTAGAAAGAAGTATTCAATTGTCACTCTGACCTTGAGCGAAGCGAAAGGGAGGGGCCTCGGAGATTCTTCGCCTGTGGCTCAGAATGACGTAATAGAAATTGAAGGTTGTTTAATGGAAGGCAGGATAGCAAGATTAACGACGTCATTGCGAGCGAAGCGAAGCAATCTCATAGCAGGTGTAATATTTCTATTTTTAGTCATACCATTGGTGGCTGGCTGTGCTCCTCAGAAAGAAAGGCTGACAATCTATCATGCCGGGAGCCTGGCAGTGCCATTTAGCGAGTTGAAGGCTGAGTTTGAAGACACTCACTCTAATGTTGAAGTCCTCTGCGAGTCTGGTGGAAGCGCTAAGATGATAAACAAGGCAATAACTGTGGTGAAGGCTGGTGAAACTCCCCCCGATATAATCGCCTCCGCCGATTATAAGCTTATCCCCGACAGGCTGTATGAGGGTGACTATGCTGATTGGTATATTGCCTTTGCCCGGAATGAGATGGTGCTTTGTTATCGTGATGGTGCCCCAGGTTCTCAAGCGATAGTTAATGGCACACGCACCTGGTATGATGTGCTTAGAAATGCCCCCGTTAGCTATGGGCACAGTAACCCTGATGACGACCCCTGTGGCTACAGGACTTTGATGGTAATCCAATTGGCGCAAAAATATTATTACGATAATGCCACTGAATTTGGATTAACCCCTGACCCCAATGCCGATGGACTGTATGATGCTCTTATCCCCGGTAGTGAGCATGACAGAGGCAGGATTGGCAGTATTAACTTCCTCCGTGCTCGATCTGGTGGCAACGATGAAGTGGTGAGGTCAAAAGCGGTTGACCTTATCGCCTCAATTCAGTCAGGTGATTTGGATTATGCCTTTGAGTACCGTTCTGTAGCGGTGCAGCATGGTTTGAACTTTATTGAGCTTGATGAAGCTATCAATTTATCCAATGTGACTTATGAAGACTTTTATCAAGGGGCTTCGGTGCAGATTATGAAGGAGCCCGGGCCTCCTCCGACCTACAAGACTGAGAGTGGCGAACCAATTGTCTATGGCATAACCATTCTTAAGAATGCTGAAAATAAAGACCTTGCTGTAGAATTTGTGAAGTTTCTGTTGTCTGGGAAGGGACATAATGTGATGGAGGTGAATGGTCAGCCATTTACCGAGCTATTGTTGTGTGACTATCCTGAAAATCTGCCCGTGCCAATAAAGGAGGTATTGTAGATGTCATGAGATTGCTTCGGCACTTTGTGCCTCGCAATGACAAGAGGGGTGTGCCTCGCAATGACGAAAGGGGTGTGCCTCGCAATGACGAAAGGGGCATGCCTTGCAATGGCAAAAGTGGGTATGCCTCGCAATGACAGCCCTATTTGTCATTGCGAGCGAAGCGTGGCAATCTCATAGATGGTGTGCAGCGTAATGATAAAAAGAGGGTATGTCTGGCAGTGATACGATGAAGATTCTTGACGATTTAATCTCCACTCTGAATGAAGATAGTCGGGTTAAGGAAATACACGCCTGTGTCTTCTGGACGGCAGTGCTAAGCAGGCATTGTGGATTGGCGGCTACCTTTCATGAGGAGCATCCATATCATAGACCGGTAAGGGATGTGGGAAATTTAGCAGGTACGTTGGCAGTAGAACTGGCGCAATATGCGAAGTCGGACAATCCTCTGGAGGCGTCCATCGGCATGGCGGCTATCAACTCACTGATAGACGTCGATGAGGCTAGGTGCGTTGAGGAAAATGCCTTTGACATCCTGGCGCGGGAAGGGATGGATAAGAAAATTGCTATAGTAGGTCATTTCCCCTGGGTTTCTAAACTTAGAACTGTGGCTAAGAGACTCTGGGTTATAGAACAAAGACCTGAAGAAGAGGATTTACCAGCTGAAGCAGCAGAGAGCATACTGCCTCAAGCTGATGTGGTTGGCATTACGGGGACTTCGTTCATAAATCATACCGTAGAAAAGTTATTGCAGTTGAGCAGGAGTAGCTTCACTATTATGGTGGGACCTACCAGCCCTCTATCACGGGTTCTGTTTGATTATGGGGTGGATGTCATTGCTGGGGTCAAGGTGGTCGAGCCAGAGAAAACGATTCGTTGTATCAGTGAGGGCGCAATTTTCAATCAAATCGAGGGAGTAAAACTTGTAACTATGGCTAAAAAAGTTGCCTGGCCAGAGAAAAAGGAGCTAGATGACCAAGCTTTTTGATTCTTTCCAGCGGGGCATAAATTACCTTAGAGTCTCAGTTACTGACCGCTGCAACCTACGGTGCATTTACTGCATGTCCCCTGAAGGTGTTCCCTGGATGCCGCATAGTGAGATACTATCTTATGAGGAAATTTCAGCTGTCGTTCGGATAGCAGCCGAACTGGGTATTAATAAGGTGAGACTTACCGGTGGTGAGCCACTGATTAGAGCAGAGTTGCCTGAACTTATCCGAATGCTCTCTGAAGTAAAAGGAATTGATGACATATCCTTAACCACAAACGGGACACTTCTTGAGAAATATGCGATGGAGCTTAAGCAAGCAGGGCTAAAGCGAGTTAACATAAGTTTAGACACATTTAAAAGCGATAGGTTTCGATACATAACCCGCTGTGGGGGATTAAGGGATGTTCTTGATGGCATCAATGCGGCCATGAATGCTGACCTTCATCCGGTCAAGGTAAACATGGTGGTCATGCGAGGCATAAATGATGATGAGGTGCTTGACTTTGCCAAGATGACTTACAAGCAAGGGTGGCATGTCCGATTCATTGAGTTCATGCCTTTTACCGAAATAGCGGAAGTTGTGCCTTCAAATGAATTACGGCAGCGCATTATGTCGGTTGGTCCACTTCTGAAAGCTGAAAGCTATCAGCTGTCAGCTATCAGTGGCAATGGACCAGCTAGGTATTACCGTTTATCTGGAGCCAGCGGCACTATAGGCTTTATTAGCCCTATCACTGAGCCTTTTTGCTCGGATTGTAATCGCTTGCGGCTCACTTCGAATGGACGGCTATGTCCTTGCCTTTTGTCAGATGAAGGCGTTGACTTGAAACAGCCGCTGCGTAGCGAAGTCTCCTCTCACGAGATAAAGCGTCTAATTTTGAAAGCAGTTGCCTTGAAGCCAGAACATCATCACCTATGTGAAGATGTGCCTATTTCTATAAAGCGAAGGATGTCACAGGCTGGAGGATAGAAAAGGATAGGTGAAAATAAAGGAGGTAGCTAATGGCAGAAGTAGAGCGGGTGCGTATGGTGGATGTTACTGAAAAGGGAGAAACAAAGCGTGAGGCAGTGGCGGAAGGGAGAGTAAAAATGAAGCCTGCCACTGTGGACCTCATCCGCCAGGGCAAGATAGCGAAGGGGGACGTGTTAACTGTAGCGCAGACTGCAGGGATAATGGCAGCGAAGGAGACTTATCGTCTCATACCGCTATGCCATCCCTTGCTCCTTACCAATGTCACCGTAGAGTTTCACATTCCTGAGAAAGGCGATTTTATTGACGTCACTGCGATTGCTAAAGGCGTTGGCAAAACGGGGTTCGAAATGGAAGCACTGGTTGCTGTGTCGGTGACTGCTTTAACTATTTATGATATGTGCAAGCCGGTGGACAAGGCTATGACTATCAAAGGAATCCATCTGGTAAGAAAGAGTGGTGGTAAGAGCGGAGTTTATGTTGCTTAACCTTGATTGATTCTTTCAGGGTAATCGGAAGTTTTATCGAAATCGTCAAAGCAATTCAAAACCTTTGTTCGTTCTCGTCACCAGATTTTTTCTCGCCAATCGTTCTAGGTGTTTTTCAATCATGATTTTTTCGAAGTGTTCATATATTTCCTTCGGCTCAGGCAAATTTTTGTAGATGAAAGACTGGGAAACGATTTCTTGAACAGTCCGTTCTTCTCTCAAGAAGTCGATCAGTTTCTTTTCCCTTTCGAATATCTTGTTCAAATAGGCACCTAATTTTTCCTTTATTGTTTTACGTCCGTATGTGATGGACTTGTGGCTCGAGATGGCAATTTCGAAGTCAAGTCCCTTGATATTTTCAATGGACTTGATGAACTGGTCAACATCTGAATCTATACAACCATACCACGGTCCGAATGTGGACAAATCGATATCGGCCAGGAAAACCAGGCGCTCACTTGGGATAGAAAAACAACAATGACCTGCTGAGTGCCCCGGCGTGTGAATCACATTTAGTTTGATAGACCCAAGGTCAAAAACATGCCCATTTTCGAATTCCAAGTCAACCCTCGAGTCCTTCAACCTGAAGAAGTCTCTTAAGTATGAATCGAGGGATTTCTCCAGTTCTGTTCTAGGAGGTAAGCCATAAAGCTCCTTTAATTTTCCCACTGACCTTATCGGTGGGGCATCCAATTCGTGACAGCATATTTTGGCGTCCTCAAAAAAATAATTGCAGGCAATGTGGTCCTCGTGACCATGCGAAATCAAAACCAGGTCTATCTTCTTTTCTTTCGCTAGCTCTGCAGCTAACTTAGGCCCTATGCCTGTGTCAATCAGGACCTTGATCTCGTCATCGATAAACAGCGAGTTAGAGAAAGGATACCGTCCATCGTTTTCCCCTAGGATGAAAAAAAGTTTGTTTGCGATTTCGACATAGTTCAAAATACAGCCCTCGTCTATTGTTAATATTTGGCTCAAAAAGCCTTCTTAAGTTAAACCGAAAATGCAAATGGCAAAGTTCGAAAAGCTCCTTTAATTATGGCTTATGTGCTGTATGGACCTCCACCTACATCATCTTGTATTTCGGTCCATCTCCGCCCTCAGGGATTCTCCACTGTATGTTCTGATGGGGGCATTTTATTCGGCAAGTCTGGCAGTGACTGCAGTTTGATGGACTCAGGAGCATTTTCCCTTCGTCAAACCGGTATACTTGACAGGGACAAAAGAATTCACAGGGATGGCATTGATATTCCTCTCCGCAAGTCGTGCACGGTTGATGGTTCAGCAAGGTGATATGTGATGGTGCGTCTTCTCTGTGGTGAGTGCCTGAAAGGCTAACAGCGGTAAGCTTATCAATCCCGCCTTCATATTGTCTGTTTAGCTTTGCTTTAGTCATATGTTTATAGTCGGGTTCAGTGGTCAACCTCCCTGGGATGAATTTATGTAACAGTGAAAATGGCATGCCCAGGTAAATTCCAGCTCTACCAGCTTTGGAGAAAATCTGCCGGTAATTCCTTGCTTCACGTAGCTCCTTGCCTACAAAGCTACCCTCCAGTAAGCTTTTATATTTGCCCAGTGTGTGTGCTGAAAACTCTTGTTTTTCGATAGCTTCAAAAACGACACTAGCTGCCAGTATCCCTGATTTGATGGCGTAGTGGAGTCCTTTAAGCTTCTTGGTGCTCAATAAGTTAGCTGCGTCTCCTATTATGAGCGCACCATTTGCCACAGGCTCGGGCATTGAGTAGTAACCACCTTCGGGGAGCGTCTTTGCCCCGTAAGCAACCACTTCCCCACCGTAGAGCAGCCTTTTGACGAACCAATGGGATTTCAACAATTGAAGTTCCCGTTGTGGGTCAAGGTCACAATGTCTCCAGTCCAGCGAGATGTAAATAGCCAGCGCCGCCAAGTCTTTTCCCATACTGTATATCGTGGCTCCACCGAAGGTGCTTGCCTTATTGGGGAACCCTAACATATACGTAGCATAGTTACTTTCCAGGTTATTATATTTGGGCAACTTAATGATTTCCTTAACTCCAATGGAGTAAATGGGTGGGTTTGTGTCGTTAGTGAGGTTCAGCTTCTGAATCAATTGCTCCGATAACACGCCTAGGGAGCCATCTCCAAAGACAGTCACCTTAGTTTGCAAAGTCTCACCGGGCGTGTAATTCGATTGAGGCTTCCCATCATTATCTAGGCCTTTATCGCCCAGCCTTATTCCGGTAAGAGTTCTGTCTTTCACAATAACTTCCCCACCCACAAAACTGGTGTAAATTTCCACGCCGAGGGACCTGGCATGACCAGCCAGCCAGTTGACAAGCTCGCTCACTGAAACAGCGTAATTACCGGAATGGCGCATGTAGGGGGGAACGAAGAGCTCGGGAATCTTTATGGGAAGCTTTGGTAACAGGAAGAAGACCTCGTCTTTCTTTACCTCGTTTGCCAGCATTTTCTTAATGAACTGGCTTTCATCCTTTCTCCAGTCGGGGATTAGCTCATCCAGGACTTCGGCTTCAAAGAGAGCACCAGATAAATTGTGCTGTCCTAGCTTATCTGCTTTTTCGATAACTACAACGGATTCCTTCCTTCCATTCTTATTGAGTAACTGCTTTAACCTTATGGCTCCAGCCAAGCTTGCCGGTCCTGCCCCCACGAACAACACATCAATCGTATTTAACGAGGAATCATTTGTCGCTTCCATTTTTGGCTACACTTATACGCTTTTTAGTGCTTGGATAAGGTCAAGGATTATGCTTTCCAGGTCTCCTACTATGCCGAAATCGGCAACTTTGAAAATGCGGGCGTTTGATTCCTTATTTATTGCCAGTATAACCTTGGAGTTTTGCATTCCGGTGATGTGCTGCACGGCTCCTGAGATTCCCACGGCTACATAAAGGTTAGGGGTAACTGTTTGCCCGGTTTGTCCAACTTGGTGACTGCGGTCTATAAATCCTGATTCTACCGCTAACCTTGAAGCACCTACCATCGCTTGTTGATTTAGAAATCCGCCGAAGTTTTCAGCTAATGGGGGGATATATCTCTCAAAACTCTCCTTGCTCTTTAATCCTGCACCACCGCTGACAATTATGTCGGCGTCCTTAAGGTCAACTGTGGATTCGTAGAGCTCGGAGGAAATTATTCTTACCCCAAAATCCGATTTGGTTAAATGAGGAGCAAACTCGATAAGCTCACCGCTCTTACTTTTATCGGGCTCCAGAGCTTTCATAACTCCCGGTCTGACGGTAGCCATCTGCAATGGTGAATTCTTGGTAATTATGCTTGCCATTATATTTCCACCTAAAGCTGGTCTTGTTTGCATCATGACTGCAGTAAGCTCTTGGGTTCCTCTTTCATGGTCTATTATATTCAGTTCAGTGCAGTCAGCAGTTAGTCCAGATTTCGAGCTGTAAGCCACTCTAGGAGCAAGTTCCCTCCCCAAAGGCGTGGCACTGAATAACATTATCTGTGGCTTGTAATTGGCAATTAGCTCCGAAATCGCTTTCTTATACGGGATGGGGAGGAAATGGTCCACCAGTCTATGTTCCACCACATAGACTTTGTCAGCGCCATGAGCTATCAGTTCTGATGCTAGGTGCTTTACATTCTCACCCACCAAAATTGCCGCTGTCTTCTCATGCAGGGAACCTGCTAGCTCGGTTGCCTTTCCCAGTATTTCAAATGAGGCAGGATTTATTTCCCCACCTTCTTGTTCGGCATATACCCAGACTTCTCCCTGGTAATTACCTTGCTTGCTTGAGGGGAGTTGATATTTTGGCTGGGTGGTTTCTTCACTGGAAGCTGGTTCAGCGTAATACGCTTCTTTCACCATCTTTACCAGCTTTTCTAAATTTTCCTCAAAAATGCAACTCCTCTTGCTGACTTCCTTGGGAGAAAAGACCCTTACCACATCAGTTCTGGAGCCTCCGAGTCCGATAAGAGAGCTGTCAGCGTCTATATCCTGGCTATTCCACCGATGAAGTTCCTGAGAATATGCCCATCTTGTTCTGCTGAAAGAAGGGTAGAAGAGCTTTGTCCATTCAGTAACGGTTATCATGCAAGGATAACTCTGAGGGGATAGTGTTTCAATTCCTCTTCTCGTTATCCTTTCGACCCTCAAGTCACCGTTTTCGATGCTGAATCCCGTTGCATATGCGATATGTGGTATGTTCAGTTCTTCAGCGACTTGTGGTGGAACCTGGGCGGTGTCGCCATCTATTGACTGCATGCCTGTGATAATCAGGTATTGGTTATCTCCTTGGAACATATCTTTGGCAATTCTTCTTATTGCTTGAGCCAGTGGATATGAGGTAGCTGGTGTATCTGCACCTCCCAGCTTTCTGTCGGTCAACAAGACGCCTTTGTCAGCACCTACGGAAAGGGTATAGGTAAGAACCTCTTCGGCAAAGGGAGGTCCCATTGTTAAGCTCACTACCTCGCCGCCAAGCTGTTTCCTCAGGCTTAAGGCAAATGTCAATGCTTGCTTGTCAAGCTCATTGCATACGTTGTCTAACAGGGCTCTCTTCAAGGTGCCCTTTTCTATATCCCAGGCATCCTTGGGAATATTCTTGATGTCAGGCACCTGTTTGACTAAAACTAGGTAATTCATCGAGATTCAAGCTGAAATGTTACCAATAACAGCTTACCGTTTGCAACTTTACATAATTGCTCTCTCTGTCAAAGGGGGCAAAGGGTAAAAGAAGTATTTTTTAAAAAGAAGAGTGTGAGAGAATATAGACAGGTAAGTCTCGATAATGCTATTATACGATTTTGCACTAAGGGATAGTTATGAAATTAACTCGGAGGGACTTCCTGAAGGTTTGCGGAGGAACCGCTGGTGGAGTTGCCCTTCTGGGGATGTTAGGTCCTGAATCCTTTCTTGAAGCTGCTCCCATAGACATCCCGCTCAGAAAAAGAATTGGCGAGAAGACCACCATTTGTTGTTATTGTGGTGTGGGCTGTGGGGTGATCGTAGCCTCTGATGAGAACGGAAAAGCGATAAATATTGAAGGAGACCCTGACCATCCTATTAATCAGGGGGCGTTATGCAGCAAGGGCGCAGCTCTTATTCAGGTAACCAATAATGAGCGCCGTGTGGACAAAGTGTTGTATCGTGCGCCATATTCCTCTGATTGGGAAGAGGTGTCCTGGGATTGGGCTATTGACAAAATCGCCAGGAATATCAAAAAAACACGAGATGAGAACTGGGCTCATAAAGATGAGAAAGGACGCGTCGTCAATCATACCGAAGCTATCGGATGGGATGGCAGCGCTTCGGTCAACAGTGAAGATGCATATCTGTTCACCAAGTTCGCTCGTGCTCTGGGAATAACTTACCTTGAGCATTGCGCCAGGCTGTGCCATTCTTCTACTGTGGCTGCCCTGATAGCATCGTTCGGACGGGGGGCGATGACCAATCACTGGATAGACATTAAGAACAGTAATTGCATGATGATAATCGGTAGCAATGCTGCTGAAAATCATCCTCTTGCCTTCAAATGGGTAATCAAAGCTATGGAAAAAGGTGCCAAGCTTATCAGTGTTGACCCTCGTTTCACCAGGACTTCCTCCAGGGCGGATATCTATGCCAAGATGAGGTCGGGTACTGATGTGGCATTCATTGGCGGAATGATTAAATATGTAATTGAGGATATAGAGAAAAATCCTGAGAATTACAATATGACCTACATTGAAGAATATACCAATGCTACCTTGCTCATAAACCCTAATTTTAAGGGCCCAGCGGACCTGGATGGGCTCTTCTCTGGCTATGATGCCAGTAAGAGGGTTTACGATAGATCGAGTTGGGTATATCAACTGGATACTAAGGGTATTCCTAAGAGAGACCTCTCACTTAAAGACCCGAACTGTGTTTTCCAGCTGTTGAAGAAACAGTTCGCTAGATATGATGTTGATACTGTGTGCAGCATTACCGGAACGCCTAAAGATGTTTACCTCAAGGTGTGTGAGACTTATGCTGCCACTGGCAAGCCTGATAAAGCAGGCACTATCATCTATGCTATGGGCACTACCCAGCATACCAACGCCGCCCAGATGATTCGCGCTTATTCGATACTGCAATTACTGCTGGGCAATATCGGTGTGGCTGGTGGTGGAATTAACGCTGCCCGGGGACAGTCTAACGTCCAGGGCTCAACAGACCACTGTATTCTATACCATATCCTCCCCGGTTATCTTAAGACTCCTCACCCTGAAGATGTAGACTTGAAAGCTTATTTCAAGCACTATACTCCTACAACCAATGACCCCTCGAGTGCCAACTGGTGGCAGAATTATGATAAATATGTCATCAGCCTACTCAAAGCTTGGTACGGTGATGCCGCTACCGCTTCAAATGACTTTGCCTATGAATACCTGCCCAAGGTCGATGGCGACCATTCACATATTCCCATGGGAGAAGCGATAGGAAATGGTGTGGTAAAGGGACTTATATCCCCGGGGCACAATACTGCTGTTTCTGGCCCCAATGCTAATTTGGAGCGTGCTGGCCTGGATAAGCTTGACTGGCTGGTGGTCTGGGATTTATGGGAGACGGAAACGGCTGCTCACTGGAAGAGACCCGGGGTTGACCCATCCCAGATAGGCACTGAGGATTTCCTTCTGCCTGCCAGAGCCTCGATGGAGAAGGAAGGCAGCCTTACTAACAGCGGGCGCTGGTCTCAGTGGCGATACAAGTGCTGTGATGGTCCAAGTATGGCAAGGAGCGACCTGTGGATTGTCACCAAGCTCGTCATGAAGCTGAAGGAGCTGTATACCACAGAAGGTGGAGAGTACCCTGACCCTATTTCAAACTTAACCTGGGATTATGGGGAGGAGCCCGATGTTCATAAGGTAGCTAAGGAAATTAATGGATATGACCTCGAAACTGGCCAGCTTCTTCCCAGCTTCACAAAGCTTAAAAGTGATGGCACGACTTCATCAGGTAACTGGCTTTACTGTGCCAGTTATACCGAAGACGGGAACATGGCGGCACGGCGAGATCTAACGCAGACGCCTGCCCAGGCTAATGTTGGGCTTTACCCCAACTGGGCATGGTGCTGGCCGGTGAATCGCCGTATTCTCTATAATCGAGCCTCAGTCGACTTAGATGGTAATCCGTTCAATCCTGACAAGCCTGTCATCAACTGGCATCCCTTACTCGGGAAGTGGGAAGGTGATGTTCCTGACGGCGGTTGGCCTCCTATGTCCCAGGAAGGGACCAGGCTCCCCTTCATTATGACTTCTGAGGGACGGGGACATCTCTTTGCCACTGGTGAGGCTCTTAGGGACGGACCCATCCCGGAGCACTATGAGCCCTGGGAGAGCCCGGTGGACAATCTTTTATCTGGTACCCAGAATGACCCTGTGATTACCATCTGGGAATCTCTGGTCAAAGGCGACCCTGACAGATATCCAATTGTGGCTACTACTTACAGACTAACTGAACACTGGCAGGCGGGACAAATGACCCGGAATCTGCCCTGGCTGGTGGAGCTCATGCCCGAGATGTTTGTCGAGTTGAGCGAGGAACTGGCAGCGGAGAAGGGTATCCAAAATGGTAGAATGGTCATTGTGGAATCGGCACGAGGTAAGATAGAAGCAGTGGCCGTTGTCACCAGGCGTTTCACCCCCTTCTCAATCAACGGGAAAAGGGTACACCAGATTGGCATACCCTGGCATTGGGGCTATATAGGGTTATCTAAGGGAGATAGCGCCAATATACTTACCCCAAATATAGGTGATGCCAATACTACCATACCGGAATACAAAGCATTCCTGTGCGACATAAGGGCTAAATGAGGTAGGAAGCAATGGCTAAAGCGATGCTTAATGATGTCACTAAGTGCATTGGCTGTCGTGCTTGTCAGGTAGCTTGCAAAGAATGGCATGACCTTCCTGCTGAGCAAACCACCAATCGAGGGACATATGAGAATCCCCCTGACCTTTCTGCTGATACCTGGACAAAGATTATATTTAAGGAATATGGTAACGATGGCACATTAAGGTGGCTTTTCAAGAAGCATCAATGTATGCATTGCACCGACGCACCATGTGTTAATGTTTGTCCTACCGCTGCGCTTCAGCGTCACCCAACCCTGGGCTTTGTGACCTATGTTAGACATAAGTGCAGTGGCTGTGGTTATTGTGTTGAATTCTGCCCCTTTGATATTCCTCGAATGGACAGGGAATCTAATAAGCTGCTTGGGACGGGGCTGATGGGAGGCAAATGCGACTTTTGCTTCGACCGGGTCAGCAATGGACTGGAGCCTGCCTGTGCTAAAGTCTGTCCCACCGGAGCGATAAAATTTGGTGAGTGGGAGGACTTGGTAAGAGAGGGAGAACAAAGAGTCCAGGTTCTAAAGGAGACCCACCCTGATGCCAACCTGTACGGTGAGTATGAGCTGGGAGGTTTGCATATGCTGTATGTTTTAGATGAGCGCCCTGAAGTTTATGACCTTCCTGTAGACCCGCAGATGCCTGCTGCTGCCACTGCATTGAATGTTGGTAAATGGACGGGTGTTGGGCTTGGTTTGCTGGCTGGCGCTGGCATGTTCGGGGCAGCAATGCTTGCCAGAGCAAGAATGATTGAGAAGAAGAAGGAGGAAAGTGCAGAAAGCTGAGAAAGAGAAAGGCTTTTGGGCCTCTATCTTCGAGCCCATAGGGGATATTATTGCAACCTTTGTTCACGATGCTTTGTTTGATGACCCCGGGAGGCCGGGGGTTAGGCGATTTAGCTTGCAAGCAAGGGCATTTCACTGGACAGTGGCAGGATTGGTTATATTGATGGGACTGACCGGCTTGATATTGTTTGTGCCTGGTTGGGGTGCCATTGCCTTAACAGGCTGGACACGCATCATCCACCGAATTTGTGCTTATGCCTTTGGAACTGTCCTGGTGCTCTACTTTATAACATATCCCAAGGCCAGTTTGGCGCTTATAAAGGAAGCCTTTACCTGGAAGAAGGAAGATATTGGCTGGGTTAAGGCGGCAACCGATTACTACACCGGCGGCGATGAGAGCAAGATGCCACCTCAGGGACATATAAACCCGGGACAGAATTTATGGCAGCTTATCACCATTGTCTGTGGTGTAATCTTCTTTGTAACTGGGGCTATCCTGTGTTTTGGTAAGGGTGCTGTGTCTCCAGGCGTTTTCCAGTGGTCTCTCTTTACCCATGCTCTCGCCTTCATCATTGGTGGCTGTATGTTCATAGTGCATGTTCTCCTGGGTACTGTACATCCTAGAATGAGTGAATCCCTTCGCTCTATGATAACTGGCAAAGTATCCGAGGAATATGCCAAGAGTCACTATGGCAAGTGGTATGAGGAAATTTCCAAACAGCAGTAGAGGGTGAGCACGCAGGCGGATAGCGAGACTATAGAGCGGCTGGAAAAATGGAAGCAGACCCGCTATATAGACCTTCATCGAAAATTGCTCGGACTCAAGGTAAAAGATTCCTATCTGCCAGTATTGGATGAGCATATTCGCCAGGTAGCTGAACGCTTTGCACAATCTAATTTTGTTCTCCAATTTGAGGACGTGTTTCCTGACCAGGCGTTATTCTGCGAACTGTTCTCAGAAGCAAACGATATAGTTAGCGAACAATTTCCCGATTCCCGGCTGGAGAATCCACAGCCATCTTTAATAAAAAAAGCAGCTAATGTCTGGTATCGGTATTCTTCGATGAACAACATCGCTCAGAAGATAGGCATTAGCTGGGAAGCGCTTTCCCTCTGTCTTAGAAGTGCTTTCCATCCGATACTGGTCAGGTATTCAGAACAGCTATCGCCTTTGGTGAATCAGGATTCCTGGCGCCAAAGGGTATGTCCTGTTTGTGGAGGTAAGCCGGATTTCTCCTTCCTTGATAGAGAAGCAGGTGCTAGATGGCTGATATGCTCCCGATGTGATACCGAATGGCTTTTTCTTCGGCTTGAGTGTCCTTTCTGCGGCAATAGAGACCAGGATTCTTTGGCTTATCTCACCGATGAGAAGGAATTATACCGCCTTTATACTTGCGAGCAATGTCGAACTTACATCAAGGCTATTAACCTGCGTCGCACTGAAGGCGAGGTGCTATTCCCTTTAGAGCGTATTCTCACCCTCGATTTGGATAGGCAGGCACACGAAGCTGGATATCAACCTGGGTGGTAATTACGGAATCCTTCCCATCTTCTGGTTGTTATTGAGGAGCGAGTCTGTGGGGTTGACAGGATTTTTGGGATAGTATAAGGTAGGTAAGCAGTTACCTATTACCTTAACTAAATGGGATGTTGGGAGTATTGTAATGGGCTTTGAAAGCCAAGAAGTTGAGAGGAAAGTAGTTTCCATCTTGAATGTCTTGGGCGAGCAGCGGGAGCCACTGGGTGCCAGAGTTATTGCTCGTCGTTTGAAAGATCATGGTATTGAGCTTAGTGAAAGGGCAGTGAGATATCACCTTAAATTAATGGATGAAAGGGGATTAACCAAGTCTATAGGGAAAGATGGTCGGTTGCTCACCGAGCAGGGAATCGAGGAGACAAGGAATGCTCTAGCTCGAGACAAGATGGGGTTCGCCCTTTCAAGGATTGAAGCACTTGCCTTTCGCACCAGCTTTGATTGGGAAAAATGTTCCGGCCTGGTTCCAGTCAATATCTCGCTTTTTCCAAGGGAAAGCTTTAAAAAGGCGCTCAGAGCAATGAGGGAAGCGTTTGAGGCTGAGCTTTGTGTGAGCGAGTTAGTAGCAGTGGCGTCTGAAGGAGAAAAGCTAGGCGAAGTAATGGTTCCTCCGGGGAAGATAGGATTTGCCACAGTTTGCAGTATTATCATCAATGGCTCTCTTCTTAAGGCGGGTATCCCGCTGGAATCTCGTTTCGGTGGCATCCTCCAGATTCGAGATCATAAGCCCACCCGTTTTGTGGATTTCATACATTATGCTGGCTCAACATTAGACCCTTCAGAGGTATTCATTAAAGCCAGGATGACATCTGTGGGTGAAATAGTGAGCGGTGGAGGCGGGAAAATTGTGGCAAATTATCGCGAGATACCAGCCCCCTGCCGCTCAATGACGGATAACATAGTAACAAAGTTGAGAGAAGCCGGGTTGGGAGGGCTGATAGTGATGGGCGAGCCAAGTCAGCCAGTGTGTGAAATACCCATAGCATTAAATAGGGTGGGGATGGTTCTCATGGGGGGTTTGAATCCTGTGGCTGCTGCTGAGGAACAAGGTATAGAAGCTGAAAATATGTCTATGAGCACCGTCATTGAGTATCAAGATTTGATCAAATTCTGGGAGCTATGAAATGGAAACGGTACGAATTATACCTTGTCTTGATGTGAAAGATGGCAGAGTGGTCAAGGGGGTAAATTTTGTGAATCTGAGGGATGCACGAGACCCTGTGGAAGCGGCAGAGGCTTATTGCCGAAAGGGCGCCGATGAGCTTGTTTTCCTTGATATCTTTGCCACTGTGGAGAATAGAGGGACAAGATTAGAATGGGTCAGGAAAGTGGCGGAGAGGGTTACCATTCCCTTTGCCGTTGGAGGGGGGATTAGAAATATCGAGGATATGAAAGCCTTGTTCGATATTGGTGTGGATAAAGTCTCCATCAACACCGCTGCGGTGAAAATTCCTGAGCTTATATCGGAAGCATCAAGGAAATTTGGGAAGGAGAAGCTTGTGGTGGCTATCGATGGGCGCAAGAATTCACCTGGAAGTGGTCTTCCTCGATTGGAGGTGGTGGTTAAAAGTGGCAGCGAAGCCACCGGGATGGAGCTTGTCGATTGGGCAAGGAGTGTGGAAGAATTGGGGGCTGGCGAAATTCTACTTACCAGCAAGGATGCTGATGGAACCAAAGAGGGCTATGACCTGGAGATGACCAAAGCAGTGGCTGAAGCTGTTAGCATACCGGTTACTGCATCAGGGGGTGCGGGAAAGCTGGAACATCTTTATGAAGCTGTGATAATAGGCAAAGCCTCTGCAGTTTTAGCTGCCTCTATTTTCCATTTCGGGGAAATATCTATTCCCCAAGCAAAGAAGTATTTGGCAGATAAGGGAATACCAGTAAGAATTCAACAACAAGCAAAAGAAGGTTCATAGAGTGGTGACTGACAGATGAAAACCGATCTTAGCAAAGTGGCGGCAATAGTCAGTGAATACGATGGCAACCGCGACAGTCTTATCTCAATACTTCAGGACATACAATCTGAACATCGTTATCTACCGGAAGACGCCTTGAGGGCAGTAGCGAGTCAGTTAGATCTCCCACTGATACAGGTCTACGGTGTGGCTACCTTCTTCAAGGCATTCAGTTTGAAGCCACGCGGTGAGCACATGGTCAGCGTTTGTCTTGGTACTGCCTGTCATGTGCGAGGCGCGCCTGCTGTGCTCGATGAAGTGGAAAGACAGCTCGGCATCAAGGCTGGTGAGACAACCGAAGACATGCGGTATTCTCTGGAGACCGTAAACTGTCTGGGAGCATGTGCTCTAGGACCTATCGTCGTTGTTGATGGCAAGTACCATGGACAAATGAGCCCTGGAAAGGTCAAGAAGGTCCTAAGGGAGCGAAGGAAAAAGCTGGAAGGATACGAGGTATGAAGAAGCTGAGGACAGCAGTTGAACTACGCCAGTTGCGGGCCAGGATACTGAGCGAGCGCAAGCCAAACCTTGCCTGTATTGTTACTAGCGTTGGAACGTGCGGACTTGCGCGCAGAGCCGCAGACATCGTACAAGCTATTTTCAGAACCGTGAGCGACCTCGCTCTCAAGGACTCCATCGATATCAGAACAACAGGATGCCATGGCTTCTGTGAAATAGAGCCTGTAGTTGTCATATATCCTGAAAGAATTCTCTATCCAAAAGTCACCCCTGCCGATATTCCAGAGATAATCTCTAAGACAGTAATCAAAAACAAGGTCATTAAAAGACTTCTCTATACAAATCCCTCTACAGGGGAAAAGGTTATCCACGAACAAGATATACCTTTCTATAGTAAGCAGAATAGGCTTTTGCTTGATGCTAACAGGCTTATCGATCCCACAAATATAGAGGACTACCTTGCTATAGGTGGTTACTCTGCTCTACCTAAAGTGCTCTTCGATATAGAACCTGAAGAGGTAATCGAGGAAATCAGGAAAGCCGGGCTGCGCGGCCGCGGTGGTGCAGGATTCCCCACAGCTGGAAAGTGGGAGTCCTGCCGCAATGCTCCGTCATTAGACGGCACGCGTTATGTTATCTGTAACGCTGATGAGGGTGATCCCGGTGCTTACATGGACAGGAGCCTCCTTGAAGGGAACCCTCACAGCGTCATAGAGGGGATGATAATTGGCGCATATGCAATAGGCTCGCATCATGGGTACGTCTATGTCCGGCATGAATATCCTCTAGCCATAAGGAACCTGAGCATAGCGTTGGAGCAAGCAAGAGAATATGGGCTCCTTGGGCAGGACATTCTCGGTTCTGACTTCGACTTTGACATCAAGATTTCACGGGGTGGAGGTGCCTTCATTTGTGGCGAATCGACTGCGCTTATGGCCTCGCTGGAGGGCAAGATAGGCGAGCCACGCCCCAAGCATATTCACACTGTGGTGAGTGGACTCAACGGTAGGCCCAGCAACCTGAATAACGTTGAGACTTGGGCAAATGTGCCCTTCATAATCAACCGGGGCGCTGACTGGTACTCTCAAATTGGTACTGAGGGAAGCAAGGGCACGAAGATATTCTCTCTGGTGGGCAAGATAAACAATACGGGACTCATTGAGGTGCCAATGGGCATCACGCTCAGGGAGATAATTTATGGCATCGGTGGTGGAATCCCCAATGGCAAGAGATTCAAAGCTGTTCAGACAGGGGGGCCATCGGGCGGCTGTATTCCGGAGAGCCTGATTGACCTGCCTGTTGATTTCGACAAGCTTACCGAGGTGGGGTCAATGATGGGCTCAGGTGGGATGATAGTCATGGATGAGAACACCTGCATGGTGGATATAGCAAGATATTTCATCAAATTCCTGACTGAAGAATCCTGCGGCAAATGCGTGCCCTGCCGCGAGGGACTGGATAGGATGCTCGACATTCTCACGGATATAACGGAAGGAAGAGGTAAGGGAGAAGATATCGAACTTCTGGAGGAACTTGGGGGTGTCATAAAGGAGGCCTCTCTTTGTGCTCTGGGCAGCACGGCTCCCAACCCTGTTCTCTCAACCATCAGGTATTTTCGCGACGAGTATGAGGCTCATATAAGAGAGAAACGCTGCCCGGCAGGTGTCTGCAAGGCACTTATTACCTTCACCATCGATGAGGAAAAATGCACTGGCTGTGGAGTGTGTGCGCGGGAGTGTCCACAGGATGCAATATCAGGAGAGAAGAAAAAACCGTACAAGATCGATCAGGAAGAGTGTATCAGGTGCGGGCTTTGCCGCGACAACTGCAAGTTCGAGGCAATCACGGTGTCATAAAGGGGGAAAGCATGGTTGAACTGACTATTGATGGAATAAAAACAAGAGTGCCGGAGGGGATGACAGTCCTGGAAGCAGCGACAGAAATGGGCATTGTTATTCCGACTCTTTGTTATCATCCCGGTCTCAGCCCTTACGGCGCCTGCCGTGTCTGCATAGTTGAGGTGGTTGAAGATAATCATTCGTCACTGGAAGCGTCTTGTACCCTACCAGTAGAGCCAGGACAGGTGATCCTTACGAATTCAGAAAAGGTGAGAAAGGTACGCAAGGTGATAGTCGAACTGCTGCTGGCTTCCTGTCCGAACTCCAAGATACTGCAGGACATGGCGGCAAACATGGGTATCAACAAGGTTCGTTTCAAGATAAAGGACAGAGGCGGCATTCTCTGCGGACTTTGCGTCCGCTACTGCAAAGAGCAGATGAAGTCTGGTGTCCTTGGATTCGTTGGTCGCGGCACATCACGGAGGGTGGCATTCGCTTTTGATGTCCCTCCGGAAGAATGTCGCCATGGCGGTGGTTGTGAGTGGATATGCCCGGTTTGCGAACGAGCCTGCACCGCGGGCAACCTCATAGATGGTCTTTGCGGAGGATGCCAGAACCTCGCACCAGTGGAGACCTGCCCAGTGTGTACAGGATGTTCAGAGAGTGTTGGCCCACAGGGCCATAGGGTTTATTAGTAATGGCGATGAAATCAAAAAACAAAGCAACCTGGAAAAGGGAAGAAGGAGGTCAGACATGACTTTGACAAGGTATAACGCAACAGCCGCTACATTTAGTAAAAACAGAACAGGTGGAGACTGGTGCCCGATAAGTGGAATGTGCGTCACTTGCATAGAAGGCTGTATCGGTATGTGCGAAATCGGTAAGAGCGCTTACCGCGGTCATGAGGTTATCTACCCACAACCATTCGGCATCATTACCACCGCGTCACAAAAGGCTTACCCCGTTGATCTTTCCCATTTCAACATAATGGGAACAGCTGTTGGTGCCATCGGTATAGAAGAAGACCCCGACAAGGCCATCTTCCCAAACGTGAATCTGGAGACAAGACTAGGTCGCGACAAGGGGATCAAGTTGCGCCTGCCGATCGTTATTCCAGGTCTGGGGTCTACCGATGTCGCCAAGCAGAACTGGGAGGGTCTGGCCATCGGTGCAGCACTCACAGGCATACCGCTTACCATCGGCGAGAATGTGTGCGGAATGGATGTTGACTCAAAGATAGAGAACGGAAGAGTGGTTCATTCACCTGACCTCGAGAGGCGTGTAAAACTTTATCAAGAATGGCAGCGTGATGGTTACGGCGCCATTGCCGTGCAGGCAAATGTTGAAGATAGCCGTCTCGGTGTGCTGGAGTATGCCATACAGAAGCTCGGGGTTGAGGTGGTGGAGCTAAAATGGGGACAGGGAGCCAAGGATATAGGTGGTGAGGTCAAAATCAAGAGCCTTGAGAAGGCACAGCTCCTTAAAAAACGAGGCTATGTTGTTCTTCCTGACCCGCTTGAACCCGACCGAATACACGAGTTCCAGCAAGGCGTATTTACTGAGTTTGAGAGGCATTCACGCGTTGGCATGGTTACCGAAGAGGACTTCCTTGAGACTGTCAGTCTATTGCGGAAGACCGGCGCCAAATACGTATCGCTGAAGACCGGCGCTTACAGGCCCGCGGACCTTGCTCGCGCAATCAAGTTCTGCTCAATGGCAAAAATCGACTATCTAACCATTGATGCTGCGGGCGGTGGTACCGGCATGAGCCCGTGGCGGATGATGAACGAGTGGGGCGTGCCCGGTATCGAACTGTGGTCGCTGGCCTATAAATACTGTAATCGTCTGGTGGAGAAAGGCGAATACGTGCCTGACATTTTGCTTGCAGGTGGATTTGTTCTGGAAGACCAGATATTTAAGGGCCTGGCGCTGGATGCTCCCTATGTGAAAGCGATAGGCATGGCAAGGGCACCTCTCGCTGCCGTTATGGTTGGTAAGACTATTGGTGAAGCAATAGATAGCGGGGAATTTCCTGTTTACCTGCAGCGATTTGGTAAAACGAGGGAAGCTGTCTTTGTTACTGCTGAAGGACTGAAAAGGGAGTATAGCAAAGATTATGAGAGGATCCCAACCTCGGCTATCGGGCTCTACACTTACTACGAGCGTCTTGCTCAGGGGCTACGCCAGATCATGGCTGGAAGTCGCAAGTTTGCCGTGAACTTCATTGATCGGGGCGATATTGTTGCCCTCACTCATGAAGCAGCAGATGTTTCTGGCATCCCTTATGTGATGGAATCGGATATAGAAGAAGCGGAGAAAATCTTAGCGTAAAGAGAAGTAGTTTAGTGTCACGTAGCCTGGTTCAGATCGAAAACCACAATTTGTAAATCACTTGGTAGGCTAGTCTGGGTGATGAGGAGTTTTGGTTTGGGTTGCATCTCGTGAATGCCCATTTTGCTCAGGAACTTGTCTGCTCTCTCCAGATTTCTAGTTAACACATCTGTCTTGTAGTGCATGGGGATAACAATGTGGGGAGTCAATTGTTTTACTATCTCGGCAGCTTCGTCTATCGATATCGTGGATACCTCGCCAACAGGCAAAAACAGGATGTCGCAGTTTCCTAATTCCCCTGCTAATGATGATGTTAATGTATGTCCCAGGTCTCCTAGGTGACATAAAGTTAAGCCTTCCATCTCTATGAGATAGATGGTATTTTTACCTCTGGTCTCGCCCTTTTCTTTATCGTGGTAGCTGGCAAGCCCGGTGATGAATATGGTCCCTATTTCATACTCCCCGGGACCCTTAATCTGTTTAGGGCTGCTGGCGATGCCTTCAATATAGCTGTGACCGGGATGAAAATGGCTCACCGTTACTATATCTGCTTCACGTTGGCCCAATGAATAGCCTAATTCAGGGCAATACGGGTCAGTGAGAACGGTCTTTTCCTTTCCTTTGAGAACAAAGCAGGAATGCCCCAGCCACCTAATTTCCACGTTGGTCATTTTAACATCTTCACTTATGCAAAGCGAGTTGACACTAAATAATTTGTCTGTTATTATTGACATATGTCCATAATTCCTAGCGAAAAGGTGGTAATTTTTGATGGCTAGACCGGTTAAGTTGCGATATGTTGCTGGGCTGCCCAGTGCTAATTCTTTCAGACCGATGGGGATTCCGACGAATTTATTGCAGGAGGTGCGCCTTTCGCTTGAGGAAATTGAAGCTATTCGTCTCAAGGATTTGGAGGGGTTGGAGCAGGAGGAATGTGCGGAGAGGATGCACATCTCCAGGCCAACTTTTCACCGTGTTCTCGGATCGGGACGCAAGAAGTTGGCTGATGCTCTGGTCAATGGTAAGGCTATTCAAGTTGAGGGGGGGAACTTCGGGTTACCTCAGCAGCGTTTCAGATGCGATAACGATGGGCATGAATGGAATGTCCCTTTTGAGATTCTGGCGAGCAGGTTGCCTTTATCCTGTCCGGCATGTTCCAGCGTGAATATTCAACCTACACCTCTTCCACCATTTGGCTGGGGAAGGGGACGTGGCAGGGGATTTCGCGGTGGAAGGCGATGGTAGCAGAAAATAAATGGAAAGGGGGTGAGAGAAGATGCCATTTGGAGATGGAACTGGACCGAGGGGGTTGGGACCGATGACTGGTAGAGCGGCTGGCTTTTGTGCTGGTTTCGGCATGCCCGGTTTTGCCAATCCCATACCTGGAAGGTGGTTTGGTGGGGGCTATGGAGCACCAATGTCGCCCGGGTTCGGCTGGGGCTTCGGGAGAGGCCGTGGCCGTGGTTTTGGTCGTGGCTGGTCGCGATGGGGTGGTTATTATGGATACCCCAGGTGGTAAATTTACAGCTTTGTTAAGGAGGTGATAAAATGCCTAATGGATTTGGAAGAGGTAGTGGGGGATTCGGCTTCAGAGGAAGTTCGCCACCATGGCCCTTTGTGGGGTTAGGTAGAGGGGGACTGCCCCGATGCGGGTATTTCTTCAGCGGAGCTGCTGGAATACCTGCACCGCCGACTTACCCTTTCTATGGAGCTACACCTTATGGAGGCAATCCCTATGCTGCGGGCATGCCATACGGTGGCTATAGTGGCGCACCCTATGCGGGAGCAGACCCTTATGCTCCGCAAATGACTCGAGAACAAGAACTTGATTTTTTGAGGAGTCAGGCGGAGGCGATAAGAGGAGAATTGGAGCAAATTGATGCTAGAATAAAGGAGCTAGAGGAAAAGTAAGAAAGGAGATAAGTTGTGAAAATTGCAGTATCAGCGACAGCTCCCAGCCTTGATGCCGATGTTGACCCTCGATTTGGGCGTTGCCCATACTTCATCATTATTGACCCTGAAACGATGGAGTTTGAAGCTTTGGAAAACCCCAATGCGATGGCTGCTGGTGGAGCAGGAATCTCCACTGCCCAAATGATTGCTAACAAAGGTGTGCAGTTAATTCTCACTGGCAACTGTGGCCCTAAGGCTTACCAGACTTTATCTCCCGCGGGTGTTCAAGTGATTACCGGTGTTGTTGGCAGAATAAGAGATGCTGTGGAAGCCTACAAAGCAGGTAAGCTTCAACCCAGTCTCCAACCCAGCGTGGATGCTCACTTTGGCATGGGTGGAGGTATGGGTATGGGTGTGACTTCAGGAATGCCGCCCGTGGCAGGACCAACTCCCCAAACTATTAGCCGAGAGCAGGAAATAGAGGTGCTCAAGAATCAAGTAGAGATGCTGTTGCAGCAGCTAAGGGAAACCCAGCAGCGTATTAAGGAGTTAGAGGAGGGAAGGTGAATTGTGCCTATCTATGAGTATCAATGCACCCAATGTGGGGAGAAGTTCGAGGTTCGTCAAGCGATTGGCGAAGGTGGAGCTAAGTTAACTTGCCCTAAGTGTCATGCCCCAGATCCCAAAAGACTGTTTTCCTCATTCTTTAGCCCTGGTTCTAGTACAGGTGAACTCTCAGAATCAAGCTACCCTACCTGTAGCTCTGGAGTCTGTGGGCTACCATCAATGGAATAAGTCTGTCAGGGAGGTATTTATGCCTAGAGGAGATGGCACAGGTCCTTATGGTCAGGGGCCAGGAACAGGCAGAGGAATGGGAATGGGGCGTGGGGTTGGTAGAGGGAGGATGGGTGGAAGTCGCCCTAGAGCAGGTCCCAGTGGCAATTGTGTTTGTCCCAGTTGTGGGGCAAAAGTTCCTCATCAAGCGGGTGTTCCTTGCTATAACTTAAGCTGCCCGAAGTGCGGCGCTAAGATGGTTAGAGAATGATAATCTCTGTTGCCAGTGGCAAGGGTGGCACGGGGAAGACGCTGATAGCTACCAGTTTGGCTCTTACCTTGAGCGAAAAGAATAAAGTGCAATTGTTGGATTGCGATGTAGAGGAGCCAAACGCCGATATTTTCATTCACTCGCACATTACCCAAAGCTATCCTGTATTTATCCCTATCCCTGAAGTGGACGAAGCAAAATGCACCTACTGTGGCAAATGCGCTGAAGTTTGTGCCTATAATGCCATTGCCGTAGTCAATAAGAAAGTGCTCATTTTCCCTGACCTTTGTCATGGCTGTGGAGCATGCTCTTACTTATGTCCTGAATCTGCTATCACCGAAGAAGGGCAAGAAGTAGGTATAGTAGAGAAGGGTAATTCAGGGAATATAGAGCTAATCCAAGGAAGGCTTACCATTGGTCAGCCAATGGCTCCGCCGATAATCAGAGAGGTGAAAAAGCATGTTAGTTTCAAAACAGAGGTCATAATAGATGTTTCTCCGGGGACCTCTTGTCCTGTAGTAGAAGCGATTAAGGATAGTGACTTCTGCCTTCTGGTAACGGAGCCGACACCTTTTGGCCTGAATGACCTTTCTTTGGCAGTGGAGGTGGTTAGAGAATTGGGTATTCCCTGTGGTGTGGTGATAAACCGCGCTGGAATAGGCGATGGAAAGGTAGAGGAATATTGTGGTACACAAAATATTCCTGTCTTACTTACCATTCCCCTCGATACCAAGATTGCCAGTTTCTATTCGAGAGGTGTGCCTTTAGTAAATGGCATTCCAGAATGGCGTGGGCGTTTCGTTAAGCTTTTCGAGGAGATTAAACAAAAAGCAACATTGCCCGGCTCCCCTTTGTCGTTGCGAGGCTTGTCCCGAGCAAAGCGAGGGAACTCAGCGAAACAATCTAGCTAGAAGGGACTTTGGATGAAAGAAGTTGTGGTATTGAGTGGTAAAGGTGGAACGGGGAAGACAAGCATAGTAGCTTCCTTTGCTGCTTTAGCTCAGAGTAAGGTCCTGGCTGACTGCGATGTCGACGCTGCTGACCTTTACCTTCTCCTCCAACCGCAGATTAAACAGGAGCACGAGTTTTGGAGTGGACAAACTGCACATATTGATAATGAAAAATGCAATGAATGTGGGCTTTGTGAGGAGGTATGCCGTTTTGGAGCCATACAGAATTATGCTGTAGACCCGATCTCCTGTGAAGGTTGCGGTTTTTGCTCCCAGATTTGTCCTGTTGATGCCATTACTATGCACGAGAACATGTCAGGGCATTGGTTCATGTCAGAAACGCGTTATGGTCCGCTGGTTCATGCCAGACTAGGCATTGCTCAGGAAAATTCAGGTAAGCTAGTGGCATTGGTAAGGCAGAATGCCAAACATATCGCTGAAAAAGAGAATTTGAGCTACATAATTGTTGATGGTCCTCCAGGTATTGGCTGTGCTGTTATTTCGTCACTATCCGGGGCGAATTTGGCATTGCTGATAACCGAACCAACACTGTCGGGAATGCATGATTTAGGCCGCGTCCTTGAACTTTGTTGCCATTTTGGTATTCCTGCCCTGGCATGCATAAACAAATATGATATAAATGAGAAAAACTCACGCCAGATTGAGAGCTATTGTGCTAACCAGAAAGTAGAAGTTGTATCCCGGATACCGTTCGATAATGTGGTTACTGAGGCTCTGGTTAATGGGTTGCCTGTGGTGGAGTTCTCCGATGGGAGGGTCAAGCAGGAGATATATAATTTATGGCGGAAGGTATCTGAGAGGCTAACGCCGTGAGCATCAGAGGAAATATAAATAAGATATTAAGTGACTTACCTGAGGGGGTGGAGGTAGTAGCTGCGGCTAAAGCGAGGACTCCCGAAGAAGTGCTTGAGGCGGTTCAATCAGGAGTAAAAATCGTCGGGGAAAATTATGTCCAGGAGGCAGAGAAGGCTTATGAAATGGTAGGTGGGGAGGTGAAATGGCATTTCATCGGACATCTCCAGAAAAACAAGGTGAAAAAAGCGGTTAAGATATTTGACATGATAGAAACCGTTGATTCCGTTGAGGTAGCAAAGGAGATAGATAAGCGCTGTGAGCGAATTGGCAAGGTAATGTCTATATTAGTAGAGATAAACAGCGGTGATGAAGAGCAGAAGTCAGGTGTGTCTCCCAGAGATGCCGAGCCGTTAATCAGGGAGATTTCAAGCTTCAAAAATATAAAGGTGATGGGGTTGATGACTATGGGGCCGCGTTTTGGCAATCCTGAGGATTCAAGACCCTACTTCATCAAAACGAGGGAGATCTTTGATAAAGTTAAAAGGCTTTGCTTGCCCAATGTGGAGATGAAATATCTTTCTATGGGGATGACGAATTCCTATAAAATTGCCGTAGAGGAGGGTGCCAATATAGTGAGGATAGGAACTAAGCTTTTCGGAGAGCGAAATTATGTGGGGGATAAGTGAGCACTATGGTGACTGAAGAACGAATAAAAGAAGCTCTGGAAGACATATTTGTTCCCGGGGCGGTGCGCAGTCTTCCCAAAATGAATCTAGTCTGGAAGATTGCTATTTCTGACCAGAGTGTGAGCATCACCCTGGTTTCAACAGCTTTAGGTTCTGATGCTCAGCAGTTTGTCAGGGAAAAGGCCATCGAAGTTATTAAGAAGCTTCCCGAGGTGAGTGAGGTGTTTGTTGACTTTGTAGAAGCTAAGCCTAAGGAGGTCAATGATATTCATTATGTGGTTGCTGTGATGAGTGGCAAGGGTGGGGTGGGCAAATCGCTGGTGGCAGCGCTTCTTGGTGTTGAACTTAGCCGCCAGGGGAACGAGGTAGGCATACTTGATGCTGATATCACTGGTCCTAGCGTTCCCAGAATGTTTGGTTTGGGTGGCGTTCGGCCTTCGGGCAGTGAAACTGGAATCTTGCCCGTTTTGTCTCGCTCGGGGATTGAGGTTATGTCTATCAATTTCATGCTGCCTCAAGAAGATGATGCTGTTATCTGGCGGGGTCCATTGATATCCAGAGCTATTACGCAATTCTGGGAGGAGGTATTGTGGGGTAAGCTTGATTATCTTGTCGTTGATCTGCCTCCAGGCACTGCCGATGCTCCGTTGACGGTAATGCAGGTATTACCGGTATCCGGCATAGTCATAGTATTCAGCCCTCAGGAATTAGCAGCAATGGTGGTTAGGAAGGCGATTAAGATGACCCAGAAAATGAACACCCCCATTTTGGGAGTAGTAGAAAACATGAGCTACTTGGTTTTACCCGATGGTGGCAAGAAGCTGGAAATTTTTGGCAGGAGCAAGGGGGAAGAGATGGCGAAGGCGTCGGGAAGACCCCTTCTGGCGCAAATTCCAATTGACTCCCGGTTAGCGCAACTCTGCGATGAAGGCAATATTGAGCGTTATGATTCGGACATTCTGAAGACTTTTATTAGTAATTTTCTTCAGGCGCTGTCATTAAAAGCAAAGTGATGAGCCTTCTTGAGCAAGCGAAAGCCTGCACTGAGTGCGGGCTTTGCCTGGAAGCCTGCCCTGTTTATCAAGTTACTGGGGAAGCGCTATTTTCGCCAATTGAGCGTCTAAAAATAGCAATTGACTTATTTGAAGGAAAGGAAATCAGCGAGCGGATGATGGAAAGCATCAATAATTGTCTCACCTGTATGCGCTGTGAAAGTGCCTGTCCGGAGGAGATCGAGCTTACTGAAATCGTATTCCAAGCTAGAAATGAGTTATCTAAAAGGGGGCTGGGTCCTCCAGAGAGGCAGAAAAAGGTAATTGAGGGAATTCTAACTACGGGTAATGGCGTGGGTGGTGACCTTGAAAAAAGGTTAGAATGGTTGCCTGAGGAATTTCCCCGAAAGCAATCTGACACTCTTTTTTATGTTGGCTGCCTCGGCTCTTATCAGGAGAAAGAAGCCGCTGCTTCTTCCTACTTAGTTTTGAAAAGGCTGGGATTCGATTTTATGTTGCTGGAGGACGAAGGATGCTGTGGAAGTATTTTATATGAAAATGGGAGAATCGACTTGGCTGAAGAGTTATTCCACAGGAATATCGAGAAATTTAACTCACTGGGCATCAAGACGATCGTCGTTCTTTGCCCCGTTTGCTTGAAGTGCTTTAAGTATTATTACCCCAAAGTTCTTGGCAATACTGATATTTCCGTTCGGCATATAGTAGAGGTGATATATGATTTATTGAAACAAAATCCTGCTCTTCTAAAGAAGGTAAACAGGACGTTAACTTACCACGACCCTTGCCCATTAGCTAGAAAGGTGGGAATAACTGAAGAACCGAGGAGAATTCTCAACTGGTGTGGTGCTGAATTAAAAGAGATGGAGGAAAGTAGGGAAGAGGCTCTTTGCTGCGGTGCTGGAGGTGGAGTAAGAGTTACTTATCGAGACCTTTCTCTGGAAATAGCCTCCAGGGTGTTGAATATGGCAGAGACAGAATCCATTGTCAGCGCCTGTCCCTTTTGTGTATTCCACTTAAATTATGCTTCTCGGAAGAGAGAATTAACAAAAAGCGTGGGCTACTTTACTAATCTAGTATGGGATTCTTTAAAACAAGATAAGGAGGTTAGGAATGAGCGCTGAAACCGAAGAGCCTAGGGTGGTGGGTATACATGAAGTTGTCGTTGCTGTGGAAGATGCAAACCAGGTAGCAGCGTTGTATGAGGATTTATTTGGTTTGAAGTTTGACCTTGGGTGGGATATGCCTGACGAGAATATGAGGGTTAAAGGTGGCTATGTCTTAGTTATGGAACTTGAAAAAGGGCGGGAGATCTCCGTGGGTAGTCTGGGAAGAAGTTACTTTCCTGCGGGCTTCTATGCTTATTGTGGCTCAGCCTTGGCTGGCTTTAAGGCAAGGCTGAATCGGCATTTAACTGAAAATAAAAAGCCGAAGTGGCATATCGATTATCTTGTCCAGGAGGCGGAAATTCGAGAGATAATCCTTTGCCAGATTGAAAAAAGGTTGGAGTGTCTCTTATCTCAAGCTCTGGGCGGTGAATTGACTTATATCCCTCATTTTGGGTGTAGTGACTGCCACTGCAAGAGCCACTTATTCTTCTCCACCGATAAGGATAGCTTGGTAGAGACGATTATTGCTTCTATCACCAAGCTTGGACTTAGTTCTCAAAACTATCCTGCAGGCTCATTCATGCCTGAACATGTATCCAGGCAAGCCTGAAAACGCGCGACATCCTTTTCCATACGCGCCGCTTGCCTACATAAATTAACCAGCGAACATTGAAGCCCTTAAGAAACTTTGCTGGCTTGCTTCTCAGCCCAGTCGCCTACCAAGGGCACCTTCCACATCTTACCAGACCCTGCCTGGATCAGCAGGATGATCCATAAGATAAGGCCCAAAATCCAAAGAATGGTGCTAAGGACCCCCGAAGCAACAAGTAAGCCAGGTGAAAAGGTAGCAACTGCAATGCGAGAAAAAACTGGGGATACAATGATCTGAACCACAGTCAATATCCCAAAGGTCATAATCGATTGCCAGGCATGGAATTTCACAAATGTGCTCTTCTTCTCAATTACCACGAAAATTATGCCTGTTATCCAGCCAGCAATGTAGCAAAGAAGCCCAGCTATGTTGGGCTGCAAACCAATACTGGTCTCAGCTGGTGGTGTAACTGGAGTTTCAGTTCCTCCAACGGGAGCACCAAGCTCAGCACCACACTTGGAGCAGAACTTAGCACCTTCGGGATTTTCAGTGCCACATTTGGGACAAAACATTTTCTCCCTCCTCTTTCTATTTTGCCCGTGTAGTGTAACATAGGTTGTAGCATTGTCAATGGGTTGTGCTCGTTCATATGATTGGTGACACATTGCTCTAGGTGATACAATTCCCAAAGCCTAATGGGAGAGCGAGATATTCTTAAATTGAAACCTATAGGGATAATCCATTCTCCCTATCATGCTGGGCAGGCACCATACCAGGGGTGTGGTCGGGAGGAAATCTGTCATGTAGAGGTGTTCGAACAGTTTGCGGAGGGTTTAAAGGACATAGAGGGATTTTCCCATATTGTCTTGATATACTGGCTCCACAAATCAAAGGGGTATTCCCTTATGGTCACAACTCCCTGGGATACAAAGCCACACGGGCTTTTCACCACGAGGTCGCCGAACCGGCCCTGCCCGCTGGGGTTATCGGTGGTGAGGCTGGTAGCCAGGGAAAAGAATATCTTGAAGGTAAAAGACCTTGACGCCATAGATGGCACTCCCCTTTTAGATATTAAGCCTTATATTCCCACCATAGATGAAAAGACAGATATCAAAATCGGC
Source organism: Dehalococcoidia bacterium (assembly GCA_034431195.1). Classification (GTDB taxonomy): domain Bacteria; phylum Chloroflexota; class Dehalococcoidia; order GIF9; family AB-539-J10; genus CG2-30-46-19. The sequence continues at coordinate 35,386 of DAOUDP010000009.1, forward strand.
TGGTTTGAAAATAAGCTGAGAGTAGAGCGAAGCTGACAGCGATTAATATCGTTATATTATTAGCCACTGGCGTAGGTGTTGGTTTTGCCAGTGGATTGCTTGGGGTTGGCGGTGCTTTTATCACTGTCCCGATTACCTACTGGGTAATTGTGGATATGGGCATTCCTGCCGATACAGCGATAAAGACAGCCTTTGGGACAAATTTACTGGTAATTCTAGCCACGGTGATAAGCGGCGCTTTAGGGCATAATAAGAGGGGGGCAGTTCGGTGGAGGGTGGCTTTAGCGTTGGGCTTGTGTGGCTCAATCGGAGCTCTGGTCGGGGCTACTCTGGCAGTTCATCTCCCTGGTGAGGTGCTGAGAGTCGGTTTTGGCGGCTTGGTTCTTGCCGTGGCTTTGTGGATGGGTCTAGATACGACATTGCACTTAACAAAGGAGAGGGGAGAGCAAAAGGAGAGCTTGTTTCTTTTGGCGCTCTGTGGCTTCCCTATAGGCATGATAACCGGGCTAACCAGTATTGGTGGTGGCATATTAGCGGTTCCCCTGCTGGTACTGGCATTTGGTTTTTCCACGCATCTAGCTGTAGGCACTTCCACGGCGATGATAATATTTACCAGCCTTGGTGGTGTTATTGGCTATATGGTGAATGGTGTGGGAATATCTGCTCTTCCGTATTCGGTGGGATACGTGAATTTACCTATCTGGCTATGTTTAGCGGCTACCAGTGTGCCCATGGCGCAACTTGGTGCGAAGGTAGCACATGCTCTGCCGGCAAAGCAACTGAGGTATGCCTTTATTGCCATTATGGTCTATGTTGGCCTGAAGATGCTTGGCGTGGTTTTATAGTAACATTCACCATCAGCCAAACTCACATTTTGAGCAGCTCACAACTTCGAAAACTACACTGTCGGTAGCTGCACCGTCGTTACTATCGGACACCGTTACCGTGACAGTAACTCTGCCTGCTCGAGGAGGTGCGGTCCACGTGACGACAGGGCCCTCTCCAGGAACAGTACCTGCTATACCAGTTGACTCTTCATAGGTTGACCATTCATAGAATAGCTCATCGCCATCTGGATCCGAAGCAATGCACTCAATTTCATAACTTTGGCTCTTCCCGATTCTGTATCCCCCAGATATTTCCTTCAAGTATTTGTGTTCAGCGGTGACAATTAAGTTCTCAATAATTGGGGGATTGTTGAACACTACCCTGATAGACAATGATGCTGAGCCTTCGCCTCCGAGCTCATCTGTAACCACGACAGTAACGGTATAATTGCCTGTCTCTTCAGGAGCAACCCAGGTGACGGTATCTCCTTTGCCTGTGATATTGCCCCCACTGGCTAACCATTCATAACTCAGCTCGGCACCTTCGGGGTCTGAGGCAACACATTCAACCTGGCAACTCCCTAGATTAGGAACTATCTCTCGCTCAGCTTGCAAGCTGGTAATAACTGGAGGCTGATTGGCCGGGACGCAGCCGCCTATGAAGAGGATAGTGACGGCTAAAACGGTTACGCTGGTTATCCATTTGTTTACCTTAAAGAAAGCTCGTTTCATTTGGGCTCCTCCTTTCTGTTCTTAATAAACCACGGCCGAGAATGTAGAACTCGGCTGGGATGAAACAGCAATATAATCAAAGCTAAGCTAAAAAGCACAATGTCAAAGCATAGAGCTTGGAGCGGTGACATCGCTCCGAGCAATTCCTCCCACTTACCAAAGCAATGGCCACATGTTGAAAACTGTTCTATACCCTGGCTCAGCGCATAAGAATTACTGGCCATGAATCCAATTGTAAGCGGAAGACATAAAGCTGAGGCAACTCTGGGAAACACGCCTAGAAGTAGAAGAGTACCCAGGGCTATCTCCGCCCAGGGAAGGCAATGGACAATAAGGTAAACCGTTGTGGGAGTATAAAAAGGTCCCAACAGGATATCAATAAATTCCAATTGCCCGGGCAATTCTCCAAAGATGAGTGCTTTGCCAGTGCCTGATGCCAGCAGAGTCAGCCCCAAAAATATGCTTGGTCCTAAGGTTACCAAGTTTCTTTGCCAGTCGGTTTTTGACTGTTGTTTCATGGATTACATGCCTCCCTATAGCTCAATTTACCCCATTGGGGAGAGCATCCCAGTTTATTGCCCAAGAGGTTAGAGGGAAGTGTAGTCTTGTAAGCCTCAAGTCTGTATCCAGAGCACCACATAATATATTCCTATCCCTATAAAGATAATGGAAACTATCACACGAATTATTTTCTCAGCGCGGGTAAGCGCGTTGAGCCAGGTGGAAACCCTGGACACACCAATGGATATAAGCATGCCAAATATTAAAACGGGGAGTCCAGTGCCAATGGCAAACACCGCAGGCAGTGTCACACCGCCGGTAGTTTTAAGAGCTAAAGGTATCAATACTCCAAAGAATAGAACAGCGCTATAAGGGCAAAAGGCTAGAGCGAAAAGTACACCTAACAGTAACCCACCTATCATCCCCCGGTCAGCGACCTTTCCTCCTATTGAAGATAGCTTTCCACCTCCCAGGCTAAAAGAGAGACGATCGATGTTTAGCATTATCAGTCCTACTACAATCAGAAGTGGCCCTAAGATTTGCTCGCCGAAATCCTGAAGAAATGAAGCGACTCCAGGGATTTCAAGGCCAGCCACGATGATCAGGATACCAAGGACGGAATAGGAAATCATGCGCCCCAGTGTATAGAGTGTTCCAGTCATAATAGCGTATCTGCGGTCTGTCACTCTGCGGCTGACATACGCTATGGCAGCAATGTTAGTAGCCATAGGACACGGGCTAATGGCAGTTAGCAACCCCAGAAACAGGGCCGAGAGCACCGGGATATTAACACCCTCGGAAAGCTGGGGCATTATGCCACCTAAGTCCATCACCCTTCCCCTTCGAGGCTTTTCTCGATCTTGTTCTTTACTACTTCGGTGAATACCTCGTCATTGCCCAAGAAGAGCCAAATATCCGTCACCTCTTCGATATGGTCAGTGCCATCTCTTATCGTGTTGATAAACAAAGATGATGTATAAGCCTCATATTTGTTGACAATGGCAGCGTTTTCTTCGTCCTCTACATTGATCACCTTAAAAGTCACCTTGCCACTAGCCAATTCATCGGCAAAGTAAGTTTCCACGGTATAGCGAATGCCGTCCTCCGCATAGTAGCAGCTATAGCAGCGCTGTGCACGGTGAAAGTAAACGACCTCAACCTCGTCGGCTGGACCTGAAGACGTGTCTGAAGGCGGAGGTGTAGTAGGTGGCGTGCAACCTAACATTAGAGACAGGGCTAGGCACACCAGGAGGATGTGAGATAAAGTCTTGATTACCATATTCATTGTAACTCCTTTCTCTTCTTCACTTTAAGCATTTCCCGCTCCTTTTGTCAGTTCGGGCGTGGCTATTTCGGCGGGGAAGTAGCGCCGGCGGAATCGAAGAGCCACATTAACCAGGCTGATGAGGACTGGGACCTCTATAAGCGGACCTATCACTGTAGCGAAAGCCTGTCCTGAACCAATCCCGAAGATCGATACTGCTACCGCTATGGCCAACTCGAAATTGTTGCTGGCCGCCGTAAAGGCGATGCTGGTCGTAACCGGGTAGCTTGCCCCGATCCTTTTAGCCAGATAGAAAGAAATGAAGAACATGAGAGCGAAGTAGAGAAGAAGAGGTACGGCTATTCGAAGAACGTCCAGAGGAATGCTCACAATGTATTCTCCCTTGAGAGAAAACATCACTACGATGGTGAAGAGCAGAGCAGCCAGGGTAAGGGGGCTTATACGGGGGATGAAAGCATTTTCATACCAAGAGCGCCCCTTTAGCCTTATAAGCGAGAATCGCGTGGCCATACCGCTGAAGAAGGGTATACCGAGGTATATTAGCACGCTCTTGGCTATCTGACCGATGGTAACCTGCACTACAGACCCCTCAAGCTCAAACAAGGTTGGCAACACGGTTATGAAGATATAGGCGTAAACTGAGTAGAGGACTATCTGGAAGATAGAATTGAATGCCACCAGACCAGCGGCATACTCGGCGTCCCCTTTGGCCAGTTCGTTCCACACGATGACCATAGCGATACAGCGAGCTAGGCCTATCATGATGAGCCCTACCATGTAATCGGGATAGGCTCGCAGAAATAGGATGGCCAAGAAGAACATGAGCACCGGACCGATAAGCCAGTTCTGCACCAGCGAAAGCCCCAACACTCGCCAGTTGCGAAACACCGGGCCCATCTCCTCGTACCTGACTTTGGCCAGAGGGGGATACATCATGAGAATGAGTCCAATAGCAATGGGAATGGATGTAGTGCCTACCTGAAAGCGGGAGATAAAGCTCGAACTCTCAGGATAAAAGTAGCCCAACCCTACCCCCAAACCCATGGCCAGGAATATCCAGAGGGTAAGGAAGCGTTCAAGTACGGGGAGCTTCTTCTTCTGCGCCATGAAAAACCTTTGTATCTACTTCAGAGCCTTCCTAATACTCACTTTCTTCTAGCAAACAATCTTAGGGTATTATTTCGTCTCCTTAATCCACTTTTTGATCTCTTCACGGCTGGGAATTCTGCCTTCGGAAACCTTGGTGCCATCAATGACAACTCCGGGGGTTAGGAATACCTCTTTAGTAGTGATAGCCATTATGTCTTTTACTTCGGCTACCTCTATTTCTTGTTCTAATCCCATCTCCTTCACTGCTTTTTGTACATTCTCCATAGCAGCATGACACTTAGCACAGCCTGGTCCACAAATCTCGATCTTCATAACGCACCTCCTTAAATCTTATTTACTTTCTCCTCAAGACAAGATAAACCCGGCTACCCAGCCAACAAGGGTTCCCAGAATAATGATTGTTGGGACATAAACCAAAACCTTCTTGAATCCGAATACCTTTCCTATAGCTAGCCAGTTAGGCAAACTGATGCCTGGTCCGGTGAGTAACAAAGCTAGGGCTGGGCCTTTGCCCATTCCCAGACCCATCAGGGTATCCACAAATGGAGCTTCAGTCATGGTGGCAAAGTAAGTTACCGCACCAATCATGGTAGCAAGGAAAGATTGTCTTAGCCCTGCTCCACCCAACCAAGTCTCAATCCATTCTTGCGGGAGGACAGCACCGATAATCCCAACGATGAAAACTCCCACCAGTAACAGCGGGAAGATTAGACGCACAAACCACCATGTCTCCTGGAGCCAGGCCTTGATCCTGTCTCTATCGATAGCTCTCCAAGCGTAGGTAGTTACCACCACCAGCCCTATTGCCCAGACCACCACCTTTTGCCAGTATGGCCCGTGAATTACTAAGTAGTTTGGTGCCAGCAGCCACCCCACCAGAAGGAACAACAGGACCAGGCCCTTTCTGCTCATCAGCTGCCCACCACTCGCCTTGATGGTGGAAATGCGGTTTTTCTCCTGCCGGTAAAAGGCATAAGCCATAACAGAACCAACGACGAAAGACATAAGCAAGGCACCTATCAGCCTGGCTATAACCATCTGTGAGCCAAGAATTGAGCCGGTATAGACCAGAGCCAGGATATTAGCTGCTGGAGCAACCCAGAGGAGGATGAAAGCAGCGCCGATACCGGCACCGCCATAGTAAATACCGCTGGCCACTGGGATAACAGTGCAAGAACACGCAGCGATAAAGAAGCTACCACCACCAGCAATGCTAAAAGATTTGACCTTGCCGGCAGCGCTGCCCAGATAACCAATAATTGCCTCCCGGGAAACAAAGGATACTATTGCTCCAGCTAAAAGGAATGCCGGAACAAGGCATGTGAGCACATGCAAAGCGATGTACTCTTTAAGGGCAATCAGTCCAGCCAGTAAAAGTTGCTCAGCCATCCAATTTCGTCAAAGTGTAAGCATCTATGCACATAGCTGGATATAATTTCCCAAAAAAATTATTTGTCTATTGCTCTCAGCCCAACTCGTTCAGCGTGACTTAACCTCTTTTTATCCTGTGAAATAATCTCGTCATTAACGAGGGAACTGCGGAGCATCTCAGTTAGAGAGGCGGCATGGCTATTCATTGTTTGCTTGTCGATAGAATAAACAATCCATAGCCCATCTCTCCTTGACTTAACGAAGCCAGCGTTCTCCAGTATACCGAGATTGCGTGAGGCACGGGACTGGGAGATGTCCAGCGCTTGCATTACCTCACAAACGCAGCACTCTCTTTCCAGAAGGACTTTCAAAATCCTGATCCTGGTCTCATCGGAGATTGCCTTAGCTGTTTTAATAAGGTTCTTCATGACCAAATTATATAACTATATGTGCATATATGCATTTAGCCTAGCATTCTATCCCTGTAATCTTGTGTTTGTCAAGACGATTGTTGGTTTGAAGATGTTTGGTGTGGTTTAGTTTCGACTTTCCCGCCAGGTCCAGTAATCAGCAAGCTTCCTGATGCAATTTGCTGCCATTGCGGGTCTCTATAACGGGTATCTTTGCTTTTACCAAGTCGTCGAAGATATTCAAGGCAATCTCTTCACAATGTGTCTAGCCTTCTTCCTCTAATGTTACCTTTATTTCGTCTCCGATTCCTATGTTGAGGAAGTCAGCGGCGCTTCCGTCTTTTAGCGATATTTCCAGGTAGCCGCTGCTGCCGATGATGGCCATCAGTCCTTCGCCTTCAGCATAGTAATCAGTTATACCCTGGATGAGACGCCCGGCTACCTCGATAGGGATATCTTTGCCTGGCAGGTCAGACTTTTTGATGTTGGTAATCAAGTTGCCGAAGTGGTCAACATATAAAACAGCCCCCGTTAGCTTACCTTGATAGTCAACAAGCGGCTTCAGGATGGGAAAAACGTGAAGGGAAGTTATTTTCTCCCCCAGTTCATAGGGTGATATGTCGAGGGTCAGTGTGGCGGCGACGGGGGCGAAGATATCCCTTCCATGGAATGTGGTGCTAACCGGCTGTCTCCAGAAGCGCGGCTCAGTTATGGCTACAACTTCGAAACCCTTTCCCAGGGTCACTAAGTCCTGGTCTGGAGAATATTGAGCCACTGAACCTTTAGCTGAGGACAATTCATCGATTACATAGCTGAGGATACCGTTGTCTGGGGCAACAAACAAAGCTGAAGGCGTCTTCAGGATTACTCCGCGTCGCTCACTACCCACGCCAGGGTCAACAACAGCTACGTGGACGGTTTTCCTGGGGAAATAGCGATAGGTGTAACCAAGGATGAAAGCGGCCTGGTAAACATTCTGGGGCTCGACGGAGTGAGTAATGTCAACGATGTTAACTTCAGGATTGGTACTCAAGATCACGCCCTTCATAGTGGCAACATAAGCATCATCGGCACCAAAGTCGGTGGTTAAGGTTATTACTGAGTTCACGTTAAGATTAAATTATGTAGAAGATTTAGCAATCAATACTGCCAGGACAATGAAAACAATAACTAAAATGATAGTAAGGTTAAGCAGGGTTTTTTCCACTCCTCGCCGCGAACGGTAAACAGAGTCAGCTTGTCCAAAAATACCCCCAAGGCCACCACCATGTAGTTGAAAAAAAACAGTGGCAATTAAAGCTATAGCTAATAACAGTTGGGCAACACAAAGATAAGTAGGCAATTTATCCTCCTCCTAACTGTTGCATAAGGATTTTCGTTACCACTGATGGGTTAGCTGCTCCCTTGGTCGCTTTCATTACCTGTCCAGTAAGAAAAGTCAAAGCTCGTTGTTTGCCATCACTATAGTCTGCCACCGCTTTGGCATTATTAGCAAGCACCTGCTCCACTATTGTTGTTAGCTCGGTGACATCGCTGATTTGACTTAGTTTCCTTTCAGCCACAATGTCGCTGGCTTTCTTCCCAGTATAAAACATTTCTTCAAACACTGCTTTAGCAACAGGGCCACTGATAGTCCCTTTATCCACTAAATCGAGCATTTCTACTAGAAGGCTTGGGCTTACCCTGGTATTTTCAATATCACTGTCGGTAGCATTAAGCAACCGGCTGAAATCGCCTAACAGCCAATTGCTCACCATTTTTGCCTTGTTAAGGCTTGTTAGCTTCAAGCAATCTTCGAAGTAATCGGCCATTGCCTTGGAACCTGTTAAGATATTAGCGTCATATAGAGGCAAGCCGTATTGCGCCATGACCCGCTCTTTTCTAGTTTCGGGTAATTCAGGTAATTTTGCTTTAATTTCCTCTATCCACGCCATATCGAGAAACAAAGGGGGCAGGTCAGGTTCAGGGAAATAGCGATAATCATCAGCGTATTCTTTACTTCTCTGGCTAACGGTAACACCTTTTTCATCCAGCCAGCCTCTTGTTTCCTGGACCAGCTTGCCTCCTTTATCAAGGACCTCTCTTTGTCTTTCTGATTCATATTTCAAGGCTTGATAGACTGCCTTAAAGCTGTTCATGTTCTTAACCTCAACCTTGGACAGCAATTCTTTGCTGCCTGACGGGCGAATACTTATATTTGCATCGCATCGGAAGCTACCATCCTCCATATTGCCGGTAGATACTCCCAAATAGCGGAGGATAGTGCGTAATTTGATAAGGTAATCTCGCGCCTCTTCAGCAGAGCTGATTTCGGGCTCGCTGACAGTCTCCATTAGTGGAACTCCAGAGCGATTAACATCCACCAGGCTATAATTCTCCCTATGCAACAATTTAGCCACATCTTCTTCGAGGTGAACCCTGGTGATATTGATTCTTCTCTGGCGTCCATCGCTGTCAATGGCTAGCCAACCACGCTCCCCAATAGGGGCATCATACTGAGAAATTTGGTAATTTTTCATCATATCAGGGTAGAAGTAATTCTTACGGTCGAATTTACTATATTCAGCAATGGTGCAATTTAGAGCCAGTGCCGTCATTATGGTGTATTCCACCGCTTTCTTATTGATAACCGGGAGCGTGCCAGGCATGCCCAGGCAAATAGGGCAAACATGAGTATTGGGTGGAGCATCAATATAATCGGTGCCGCAGGAGCAGAACATCTTGCTCTTGGTTAATAACTGAACATGGACCTCCAGGCCAATGACTGTCTCGTAATCCATAAAGCTAATGTAGTATAGCAACCTATCTGGGTGGTAGCAAATATCTCCCTCCCTTATTAAAAATCAAACATAAAAAGTCAAAATGACAAATTAAAATGTAAAAACCTTCCTCACTTTGTCCTTTGATTTTTGAGTTTTGCTTTCCCGGGATTGCCGCGCCTTCAGCTCGCAATGACAATGAAAAAGCTCGCAATGGCACACCCCCCCTCTGTCATTGCGAGGCACACCCCTCTCTGTCATTGCGAGGCACAAAGTGCCGAAGCAATCTCATCCCGGGATTGCCACGCCTTCGGCTCGCAATGACAATGATAAAAAGGACGCAATGACGATGAAAAAGGGCGCAGTGATAATAAGAAAGCTCGTAGTGACAGGTAAAGGTCATTTCTTCTTGGCATAGGCATATGAGTTAAAATAAGTATTATGGAGCGAATTATCGAGGTTCTGGAGACGGAATATGGCAAGTTGGAATGGCAGCCTGATGGGAAGCCACTTGCTGGCTTAGTGCGGACCATACTTTCTCAGAATACCTCTGATACAAATTCAAAGCGTGCCTTCAATATGTTGATGTCTGCCTTTGGTAGCTGGCAGGCTATCGCCTCTGCTCCTGTACAGGAAATTGCTTATGCCATCAGGGTGGGAGGTTTATCTAAAATCAAGGCGGTGAGGATAAAGCAGATACTCAATGAAATCGAGAAGGGGCATGGTTGTATTGGCCTGGATTTCCTTAAATCTTTAACTGTACCTGAAGCTAAGGAGTATTTGATGAGGTTACCTGGCGTAGGTGAAAAGACAGCTAACTGCGTATTGCTTTTCTCGCTGGGCAAACCTTGTCTACCGGTGGACACGCATGTTTTTCGGGTAGCTAAACGCCTGGGGCTGATTGATGATAAAGTGTCCATAAACGAGGCACATCGGTTATTACAGCAGCATGTCCCGCCATCGAAAGTTTATCAGTTTCATATCCTCATGATAGAGCACGGCAGAAAGATATGCCATGCCAGAAATCCCGAATGTGATAGCTGTATATTGAGGAATGAGTGCCCCAGTTCGTCTACTCATCGAAGGTAAGTGGTATAATTTTTAACATGGCACAAATACTGCAGAGCAAGAATCTAGCCACCAAGTTCCAGATATTGCTGGAAATAGCAGCAAGTCAACCGAATATACAGCAGAAAAATATCGCTGAAAAGCTGAATATCACCCCGCAGGCAGTCTCTGAGTATGTTAAAGATTTGATAAGCGATGGTTGGCTTGCCTCTCAAGGTCGCTCTAGATATAAGGTGACCAAGGAGGGTGTGGACTGGGTTTTGCAAATGGCGCGGCAGTTGCAAAGTTATTGCTCATTTGTGAATAGAGTGGTGAGCGATATATCGGTTTCCACGGCAATAGCTGCTGATGATTTATCGAGTGGTCAACCAGTTTCACTATATATGAAGGATGGCTTGTTATTTGCCTCGAGCAAGTTAGCGAGGGGAGCAGCGACGGGAATAGCTGTATTTGATGCCAAGAAGGGTGGAGATGTTGGTATCTCTCAGATAGAGGGGGTAATAGAACTGGAGATGGGCGAGGTAATTATTTGCAAGGTACCAGATGTGCGGGAGGGAGGGTCACGGAACGTTGATTTTGCCCGATTAAAGGAAGAGCTGGATAAAAGCAGGCTGGTCGGGGCTATCGGCAATGAGGCTCTGGTTACCCTAAAAAGTATGGGTGTAAAGCCAGATTATCGCTATGGAGTTAAAGAGGCAATGGTGGAGGCAGCATCCTGTGGGCAATCATTCCTGGTGGTTTCTACTGAGGATGCGGTTTCAGAAGTAGTTCGAAGACTGGAAGAAGAGAATCTGGAATATAAAATTGTTGCTTTGGCACGGAATAAGCGGTCTATCAGCACCTGAGCCATTCCACTTTAATTTTGGGACAATCCTTGGGCAAGATAATTAGATTGCTTCGTCGCTGATGCTCCTCGCAATGACAGAGTGAAAAAGGGCTGTCATTGAGAGCCGAAGGCGTGGCAATCCCTTGATAAAATCCACAAAATAATGAATAAGGTATTGACATTTTAGTACAGGTTATTTAAAATATCCTAATCAAGCTTACTTGCCTATAATAAAGTAAGCTTGATTAACAAATCGAAGGAGGAAAAAATGAGTAACGTAAAGAAGAGTTTTGGCATTTTAGTTAGTTTACTATTAGTTTTGGCGTTTATACCTTCAGTGATATCACCTCCATCAGTATCAGCGCAGGATCCTTTCGCCAGTGAAGTAGTTGGCTATTCCGCCGATCTGAATGGAACAGGTGATTATAATAATCCACAGGATGTTCTTGGCGAGCCAGCAAAGGAGAATCCCGATGGCACTTGTGTCTCTATGGTTTGCCCAGCATGGGGTGATGGAAGAATTACAACGATTAACCAAGGTAGTTATATTGTGGTGAAATTCGATCATCAAGTGGAAGATGACCCGCATAACCCGTTCGGGATTGACTTTATTGTTTTTGGGAATTCTGGTTATGTGGGGGGGGGATGGGTGCAACCAGACACTAATATGGAGGAGTATCAGATAACTGGTGGTGCCTTTACAGAACCCGTGTTAGTTGCGGTAAGCCAGGATGGAGAAAACTGGTATAACTATACTGACGGTCCATATGGAGATACCGAGTTCCCGACAAATGCTTATGAATGGGACAGGGAAAATGACCAATGGGGTGACCAGTTAGATTTTACAAAGCCCGTTGACCCGTCAATTGATTCAGCAAACTTTGTTGGTATGAGTGTTGCTGATGTAATTGATACTTATTATAACGGTTCAGCCGGTGGCACAGGATTTGACTTGGCTCCTTCAGGATTTGCCTGGATTCAGTATATAAAGGTATATGGTGATGCTAACCATAAGGGAGGTGAAATTGATGCTTTTGCTGATGTGTCTCCTGTAAGCGTACCAGAGGCAAGCGTTTATGTAAGAGTTGAAGGACAGAACGAGACCATCTGGAGTGGGAATGTAACGGTTGATGGGTCGGATATTACCGCTGATAATAGTGGCGAAACTTATCACCTGTCAGACCCAACTGCTCTTGGAGCTTTGGACGAGGCCTCCAATCACGAGGAGAGGTTCCTATATTATGTATCCGATGAATGGTATGAAACTTATGGAACATTGCTTGTGAACTCCGTGGCTGGCGAGGCGGCTCATGACGAGTGCGGTTGGATGTATCGGGTGGATTACTATAGCCCCAGCGTTGGCGCTGACCAATTTATACTGGATGAGACAACACCGCCAGATCCTCCTCACGAAGGGGTGCTATGGTACTGGGGAGGCTGGCACGGGACCTGGCCTGATGTCTGGACTGAGGCTCCCCTAAGAATATCTGTGGACAAAGCGGAGGTAGATGTGGATGAGGAATTCACCGCTACGGTGGAGGTGTATAGCGATGATACTCATGATTGGTCACCTTGCGAAGGTGCTACTGTTCACGCTGACCAAGACTACCTAACCAGCGCTGATGGGGCCGTAACGATTTCCGTAGACCATGATGTTACTCTTCACATCTTTGCTGAGAAGGATGGTTGTATACGCAGTGACAAGGTCATGGTCATAGTAGGAGAGGGAACAATCCAGCCGCCAAGCTCAGGCGAAGTGAACTTAATTGCCGACATAATTCCAGCCATCTCTATAGAAGTGAGCCCTGATAGCATAGACTTTGGTGATGGACTGGGGCCAGGAGATACCAGTAGTGGGCATGAGGTAAACATTACTAATGTTGGTGCCTGGGAAATCATGGTCACCGCTGAGGTAGCAGATGAGGCTGACAACCTGTGTGTCAATGGAATCCGACTTGATGGCGGTTTGTGGAGCTTGTTTCAGGCAATTATCAGCAGAGATGATTCAACGGCAACTCAAGTAAGCCTACACGTTCCTGAGGATTACGCTGGAGTAGGCGAAAAGACGGGTACTTTGACTTTCTGGGCTGAAGCAGACTCCTAGCAATATAGAGAGTTTGGTTAACGAAAATTAGGAGGTCTTCTGAGTGGGGTGGGTCTACATCCTCCCCACTCAGGGAACAAGGTACATGCCAAGAGCAAAAGTGCCAGCTAAGATGGCTGGATTTCTTCTATTGCTGTTTATCATGGCTTTAGCCCTATTCTCCTCTCAAGCCTCAGCAATAGGGGTAGGAGCTGCACCTTCAGAATTAGATTTTAGCATTCGCCTAGGAGGCTCAGCTACTGAAACGCTACATGTGATCAACACTGGAGATAACGAGGCGGAATATAGAGTCTACTCAGAGGAGAAGTATAAAAATTGGTTCGACATCGCACCGAACGAATTTACCTTAACTCCGAATGAGGTTAAAGAAGTGCAGATAACCGTCTCTCCTCCCTTGCTTTCAGTTGGTGACCATGCTGCTTACATCTATGTAGCTGCCACAAATCCATCTCCACAGCTTGGTGTGGGAGCGGGGATCAAGGTGCCTGTTCACCTTCATATCGCTAGCTGGCCGTTGTATGTAGCGATTGGCATGGTTGCTTTGCTTGCAGCTTTAGCAGCGTTTCTGGTCTGGAGAAGAAGTAGAGCTTATTAAGGTTATGTTGTTGGGAGCAAAGCAAAACAATCTCTTAAAACTTGTTGTAATTGCGGTTATTGTTGCTTGCCTGCTTGCCATTCCGTTAAGCGGCTGCCAGTCAACGCCATCAGGGCAAATTGAAGTAAGGGTAATCGTTAGCCAGGACTTCAACAACACGCTAATACTGGATAAACTGGTCAAGTTGGACGATGGTTCCACTGCTATGGATGCATTACAGCGGGTGGCTACCGTGGAAACGAAGTACGGGGGAGGATTTGTGGAGGCGATAAACGGCGTCCGCTCTCAGTATCCAGGAACAAATAAGGATTGGTTCTATTATGTTAATGAGGTATCACCAAATGTCGGAGCTGCTGCCTACATACTCCATGATGGTGATGTAGTGCATTGGGACTTCCATGAATGGTAAGCTATAAATATAGTGACAAAGGCACGGTCATCCACAGGCTTAATCCGTGGTGTAAGTTAGCCTGGATTGCCGCCGTTTTTGTCCTTGCTCTGCTGTTCGATAGTCCCGTTTATCTTCTTCTACTCTCCTTATCCACATTACCGGTAATTTTGGCAGCTAAGATATGGAAAGAATGGCTTTCGGTGATGAAGTTCGCCTTCTTTTTATGCTTATTAATCATAGTCGTCAATGCATTGGTAAGCAATCAAGGTGCTCATGTCCTGTACCAATTTCCCGTTGCCATTCCCATAGCCGGTGCCCCTCGAATAACCCTGGAGGGGATACTCTGGGGGGTGGGGAATAGCTTGAGATTGCTAGCGATAATCTCCGCTTTCACTGTGCTTATGTTTGCCATTCATCCTGATGACCTTATGTTGGCTATGGTGAAGGCGAAATTACCTTATAAATCAGTTATGGTGACAAGCTTGTCCACTAAATTTGTTCCTGCTTTGATTGATGATGCTCAGTGTATTGCTGATGCTAAGAAGAGCAGGGGCCTGGAACTTGACAAGGGAGGGCGTATCCAAAGAGTTAAAAGCTATGCCTCGATTGTCATTCCGTTGTTATCTAACTCACTGGATCGCGCTGTCCAGGTGGCTGAAGCAATGGAGTCACGGGCGTTTGGCTCGGGGGGAAAGAGGACTTTTTATAAGGAGTTGAAACTAAGTAAAGTTGACATAACTATTTTATCGTTCGTTTTTTTCTCTATTGCTTTTGGAATCTTTTCGCGCTGTTCAGGGCAAGGAGGATACCAGTATTATCCCGTTGTCGAAGCTGTCAGCCTTACCGCTTCAGAATGGGCTATGTTATTTGTTTTACTACTTCTGGTTAATGCTATGCCTATCCTGGCTTTACTAAAAAGGAAGGTGTCTCTTGATTAGCATAAGGAATCTGACCTTTTACTATGGCGGTGGTGATAAGCCATCTCTTCGCGACATCAACCTTGAAATCGGGGATGGTGAGTTTGTGTTGCTTACCGGTCCCTCTGGAGGGGGAAAGTCGAGCCTGTGTCGCTGTCTAAACGGGTTAATACCCCATTTCTACGGTGGGAAGATAACCGGCAAGGTGGAGGTTAATGGTCTTGATGTAACCAAGCATTCCACCAAGGAACTGGCTACCATGGTGGGGATGGTATTTCAAGACCCCGAAAACCAGTTGGTGGCTATAGATGTGGATAGCGAACTTGCCTTTGGATTGGAAAATCTCGCTTTTGCCAAGGAGGTGATCGCCAGGAGGATAGAGGAGGCGCTGGATACAGTAGGTATTGTCAATTTACGCCATCGAGCAACAAGTGAACTTTCCGGCGGGGAGAAGCAGAGAGTGGCGATAGCCTCTGTGCTGGCGCTTTACCCTGATATCCTGGTATTGGATGAGCCTACCTCGGAATTAGACCCCAAGGGTGCTGAAGATGTCCTTAATGTAGTAGAGCGCCTAAATGATGAACTGGGCATCACTGTGATATTGGTGGAACACAGATTGGATAGGGTGGTGGCGCACTCCGACAGGGTTATTGTGCTGGAGAATGGCATGATTACCGCTGACGGAGGTCCAAGGTCAATTCTCAGCGATGGAAGGGTTTCCCAAAGTGGCGTTGGGATACCTCCCATAATTAAGCTTGCTCAGGCTGTGAAGAGCAAAGGAATGTCATTGCGAGCGAAGCGAAGCAACCTCGCTGATGATACTCCACTGACGGTCAAGGAAGGCAGAATAGCGTTAGCTAAAACTCTTCGTCATTCTAAGCCCTTCGCCTCTCGGCATTCCGAGCATCCTTCATTGTCATTGCGAGCCGAAGGCGTGGCAATCCCGAGACCCTTCGCTATTGCTCAGGGTGACAATAAAGGCCCTGTCATTGCGAGTGAAACGAAGCAATCTCATCTTAAGCCTCTAATTGAGGGGAAGAACTTATGGCATGTCTATCCTGATGGCTTCGTTGCCGTAAAGGACATAAATTTGAAGGTGTGCCCCGGGGAATTTGTCGCCATTATGGGACGGAATGCCTCAGGGAAGACCACGTTGGTCAAGCACTTCAATGGCTTGCTTAAACCGACAAAGGGCGATGTTATTCTTGGTGACATCAATACGAAGGAAGCGACTGTGGCTGAGTTATCTAGAAAAGTAGGCTATGTTTTTCAAAATCCCAACGACCATTTATTTTGCGACACGGTGGAAGAGGAGCTTACTTTCACCTTGAATAACTTGGGAGTCAAGGGTGGAGAAGCTAAGCCATTGATTAATCAAACGCTGGAAAGATTTGATCTGATGCAATATAGATACCAATATCCCCGGTTCCTGAGTGGCGGAGAGAAACAAAGAGTGGCTTTGGCTTCTATCCTGGTAGCTCAGCCCCAGGTAATTATCCTTGATGAGCCTACCAGGGGGATGGAATACCGGCTAAAGGCTGAGTTAATGCGATTCCTGGACCAATATCGAATAGATGGCAGAGCGGTAATTCTGGTGACCCAGGATGTAGAGATGGTAGCTGAGTTTAGCGATAGAGTGGTATTGCTCAGCGAGGGAAAAATCGTGGTGGACGGTCCCAAGAGGGAGGTGCTATCACGAGCGTTGTTATTCTCGCCCCAGATAAACCGTCTGGCGCAGGCTCTTAAAAGTTATGGTGTCCCTGACAATATATTAACTGCTGGTGAGATGATTGAGGCATTAGCATGAATAAAAGATATCTCCCTCTGGCATTGATGATATTTCTTGGCGTGGGTCTTTCTATTTGCTTTGTGTTAATGCCTTCGTTAAATGCTCTGGTGAACTGGGCGTTAATGGCAACTGTTCTTGCTATCCTGGTCATACTGGCCTTTTTCTTCAGTTTTGAATCAGTTACCCAGAGCTCCAAAGAGATAGCTTTGATTTCCATGTTAGCCACTATGTCGGCGGTGTTGAGAATTCCTTTTGGTGCCATTCCCAGCTTTCAGCCATGCACCTTCCTGATAATTTGCTCTGGATATGTCTTTGGTCCTGTATCCGGCTTTATGGTGGGAGCGATGACGCCGCTCATCTCCAATTTCTTTTTAGGGCAGGGTCCCTGGACGCTATACCAGATGCTTGCCTGGGGGTTGATAGGGTGTGGTGCTGGCTATCTGGGGCGATTCATGCGTCGTTCCACTCCAGAGTATGTCATTGCGGTGAGCCAGAGCCCTGAGTGTAGCGAAGGGACAGCGGAGCAATCTCGTAGCACTCAGGGAAGCTTCCGCGAAGCAATCCCGTTAACTAGAAAATGGCTGGTAAGCTTTGGCGTTATCGCTGCCTTTATCTTTGGACTTATAATGAATATCTATTTCTGGCTCTACTTTGCCGGCCCTCTGACGCTTAGCACTCTGCTCTTCGCCGAGCTCAGCAGCTTCTGGTTTGATGTTTCCCACGCTGTGGGGAACGCTATCTTCCTGGGACTGTTTGGCACCAGGACCATAGCTATAATGGAAAGATATAAGAAGCGATTCACCTGGGCCTATCAGGCTGAATAACCCTCAGCGGCATCGGAATTTCAAACCCGTTAAGTAGAGAATGGTTAGCAGGCTTTGGCATTATCTCCGCCTTTATCTTCGGACTTATAATGAATGTCTATTCTGGGTATACTTTGCCTATGCTTTCAAGTAGCACCTTGCTCTTCACTGAACTTAGCAGCTTTTAGCTTAATGCCTCCCATGCTGTGGGAGATGCTCTCTTCCTGGGATTGTTTGGCACCAGGACCATAGCCTGCTGAAGCTGAAGAAGCTAGACCCGGATAAGTGGAGAATTACAAGGCACCATACCATACTATTGTATTGGAGCACAAATCTTGGTATACTGCCCCTATGGAGATGCTTCCTTGTTGTTACGACTAAGGGCTCGCTAGCATGCAAATAGATGAAATTCTTCGGTTAATGGTAGAAAAGGATGCCTCAGATTTACATCTGAGGGTTTCAAGCCCACCGGTGCTGCGTATCGATGGTGTGCTCATACCACAGCAAGATTTGCCGCCAGTTACACCCACAGATGTTAAGGAGGCTTTTGAGCATATTACTGTTGCTAGTCAACGGAAGGCTTTTTACCAAAATCTGGAGTTAGATTTAGCCTATAGTATTGATGGGTTAGCTGGATTTCGAGTCAGCGTATTAAATCAAAGAAGGACAATGAGCATCGCCTTCCGCCGGATACCAGCTACAGTTCCGACTATTGATGAACTCGAGTTACCCCAGATTTGCAAGAATCTTATTCTTATGCCCAGGGGGCTTATTCTGGTTACCGGGCCTACCGGAAGTGGCAAGAGCACCACTTTAGCCGCAATGATTGACCATCTTAATGAGAATGAAAGACGGAATGTCATCACTATTGAGGACCCTATTGAATACGTGCATCAGAACAAAGAATGCATTATCGCCCAGCGAGAGATGGGTGATGATACTGAGTCGTTTGCCAGTGCCTTGATGCATGCTCCCCGTCACGACCCTGACGTGATTCTCGTGGGCGAGATGCGTGACCTGGAGACCATAGGCGCAGCTATCACTGCAGCGGAAGCAGGACAGCTAGTGCTGGCTACATTACACACCATTGATGCTGTCCAGTCTGTTGACCGCATAATTGATATCTTCCCTCCCGACCAGCAACGCCAGATTAGATTACAGCTATCCCAGATAATAGAAGCGGTGCTGTCGCAGACCCTGTTGCCACGGATTGGAGGCAAAGGAAGAATAGCGGCTTTTGAGATTTTGATTGCTACCTCTGCTGTTAGAAACTTAATTCGCACCAGCAAAACCTTTGAATTGCCCGGTGTTATGCAAATTGGTGCTAAAGACGGTCTACAGACTTTGAACCAGTCATTAGCTTACCTGGTGAAAAATCACAAGGTCACTGTTAAAGAAGCTATGATGAGAAGCAGCAACCCGAAACAACTTAAAGAGTTGATTCATAGGCCTTAATGCATCTGCCTCTTCGGTGTCAGCTTCATCGCCTGGGCCTAGAAGGAAAGTCAAAAGACAAAATGAAAAAGCAGTCAGTAATCAGCAGTCAGCGCTCAGCTAATGGCTGAAAGCTACTACATTGGGATTTATTTAGGATTTCAACTCAGAGATTGCTTCGGCACTCACGTACTTCGCAATGACGTAAGGGCAAGTGTCATTGCGCCCTTTTCTATTGTCATTGCGAGCCGAAGGCGTGGCAATCCTTTTTAGACCCTTCGCTATCGCTCAGGGTGACAAAAAAGATGTCATTGCGTCCCCCTTTTATGTCATTGCGAGTGAAGCAAAGCAATCCCGCTCGAAATAGCCACCCATAAATTGTTGAACACTGTGGCTTATTTCGTGCGCATCACGGCGTTAAAAACCCTGGCCAGGGTTTCTAAACCTTGGCCAGGGTAAACCGCGCCTTCGATTGCCCTCGCAATCAAAGGCTTAAGTCCAGGTTGCTGGTTAGCCTACTTGAAAATTGGGCGACCAAGCGGCAGAATCATTCTTCCAAAGCCCGTAAGCAGCGCTAGAGCCATACCAATGTAGAGCATTGTCAGCCCACCTATCAAGAGGAACCAGCCAGCTATTTTCCCTATCAGTGGCCATATCCCCATTGGTGGGAAGCCCTGCATGAGATAAAAGGCCATCAGGAATATACCGATCACCATTATGAGCATCGCGATAGATGGGGTCCAGCTCGTGCGCCCCAGTATCGGGACAAAGGTCGCCAGAACTATCCCCAGTATGATGAATACGTATCCGTTGACGATTGTGGTGGGGATACCAGGAATGCCAAGCGCTAGTAACGGCATCCCGCCCCAGAACTGAAATATGTAGGTCAGTGCTGGGGTAGCGAAGAAAAATACTCCGAAACATAAATTCAGGACTCCGTTAATTGTGTCTCCATTTCTTAGACCTATCAGCCCGACGATGGTCAAGATTAGCCCTGCTGCCAGAAGCCAGGCAATGAAGATGGACGCATCTGTGATTGCTATCCTCTCTGTCAAGATTGCCCAAACGGCAGTGTTGCCAGCCGCTACGGCAAACAAGCCCGCCATTGTGGGGTCGCCCCAGGTTGACCCTTGCTGAGCCATTTGTCACCTCCTTTTTGCCATGTTCGTTGGGGGACTACTATATAATAGAGTGTGGTACTGTTGTCAATACCTTGTGCGCATCCAGTTGCCTGGTAAGACATTGCTTCATTTAGCTGTTTCCCTTCTTTAGCCTTTCAAACAGCGGGGCACGGCATCAAGGCTTATCTGCCTCTATTCCCAAATATGGTAAGATAAGTCGGCATTCTAGCCTTGGCGATGGCTATTCCAAACGCCAGAATGGTTCCACGAGAGGCAGATAGGAAGACGTGAAATGCTGAAAAGGTTTTCCCTGAAGAAGTTCTTGTTAATGGTGGGTACATCCATTAGAAGATTCTTCACTTTTGAGGAAAGTGCCGAAGGCAGAAGAAGGCGAAATGAACTATTTGTACTGACAGGGATATTTTGTGCCCTGGTGATAGGCGCTATTCTCGTTGGGGTTGGCGATAATCTGCCAGGCATAGTTCTATGCTACCTGGCAGCCATCACCTTGATCGTCGCGGTAACACGCACCTGGAAAAGAACGAAGATGTTCTTAATCTTGCTGGGAGCATCACTGGTTGGGTTCATTGTCTTTGTTGTGCTGCACAATGTCTTTTATGGCCTGACCATACTCACCGGCCACATCACCGCATTGAGCCATCTGCTGGAGGTCTTTCATGTGGCGTTCTTCATTATTGCTGTTTTCCTGTGCCCGGCAGCTTTTCTAGTAGGGGCTGTAGGCAGCATAGTCCTCGCTATCAAGGGGCACAGAAGACAGGCAATGGGATAATTGTAGCTCGCCCGAGCCAGGACTTGGCGGTTCGCTCTTCGCCGAACTTATCGCCATCGGAATTTCAATCCCTGCCGAATTAACAATCTGATGAATTGTTGAGCGCTATGGCAAGCGGATAGAACAATTCTCAGAAGATGCCATAGTAACTGCACGAACAGAGATACATCACTGCAATTTAGAATACCGGTGACATAGGGATATTGTCTTTGGCTTCTCATTACCCAATCTAGCGCTTTGTTCGCTACTGATCAGGCAAAGGTGGAGTTCGCATAGTTATCGTAATTGTAGCGCTTGCTGAATTAGAATTGTCGACTTAGCTTATAGCCGGGATATTTTAAAATTCTCACCTTGGCTACAATCCAGTGAAAGATGATAAAATAAAAGGTCAAACTTTTAGATTGGGAGGACCTGAGATGAAGAGCGAACCGTTCGCAGAGAAAAAGAAGATGCTAAAAGAGTTAATCAAAGCACTGCATGCCGGAGCACGCCCAGACGAAATGAAAGAAAAGTTCAAGGAGGTGTTAAAGGATATAGGTCCGGTAGAGATCTCTAAAGTGGAAGAAGAACTTATTGATGAGGGTATGCCAAGGGAAGAACTCCTAAGGCTTTGCGATGTTCACCTTGCTGTCTTCAAAGAGTCGCTGGAGAAAACGAAAAGTGGAGTCGCACCCGGACCCCCGATAGATATTCTTTTGAAAGAGCATGACCTTATAAAAGGATACGTTCAGGCAATTGCTGACCTTCTCCCTCGGGTTGAACAAGCCAAGGGTCTTGCTGAAATTAGGGACGAATTGTCTGAAATTGGAGAACTTTTGGGAAATCTCAAGGAATATAACAAGCATCAGGTGAGGGAAGAGAACTCACTATTTCCTTATCTAGAGAAGCATGGAGTAACTCAGCCACCGGCTATAATGTGGACCGAGCATGACGAGCACAGGGAACAGATCAAGAAAGCAAGCAAGATCTTGGAGGATAGTGAGGCCCTCGGGTTCCAGGAGTTCAAAGAAAGGCTTCTGCCTCGCCTGAAAGCCTTAACCGACCTCATCCCGAAGCACTTCTACAAGGAAGAGAACATACTGTTTCCTGCGGCGCTGAAACTGATAAGTGACGGAGAATGGCGGGAGATAAAAGCGTCGATGGATGACCTGGGGTATTGTCACTTCACGCCCGAAGAGGCTATCGGTAAAAAGGTGGAACTGTCGGAGGAAGTTAAAGAACGGAAAGGAGAGATAGCTTTTGAGACGGGCTCCATGACAAAAGAGGAGTTGGAGGCGATGCTGAACAGCCTGCCGGTAGATATTACCTTCGTGGATCAGGAAGACACGGTCCGATATTTCAGTCAGCCGGGTGAGCGGCTTTTTCCCAGGGCGAAGGCAATTATCGGCCGCAAGGTGCAGCAGTGCCATCCTCAAAAGAGCATAGACCGCGTCAACCAGGTTCTGAATGATTTGAGAAGCGGTAAGCGGGATTCAGCGGAATTTTGGATAAATCTGGGGGAGAAGAAGGTATATATTAGATATTTTGCTGTGCAAGACAAGGCAGGCAGATATCTGGGCACATTGGAAGCCACTCAGGATATCGCGCAAATAAAGAAAATTGAGGGAGAAAAAAGACTGCTCGATTATTAAAGGATGGAGTAAGATGAAACCAAGAGAGATAAAACCAGGGATTTATTGGGTTGGAGCTATTGACTGGGACAGGCGGTTATTTGATGCCCTCATACCACTGCCCGATGGCACAAGCTATAACTCATATTTAATCAAGGGTACTGAGAAGACAGCGCTTATTGACAGCGTCGACCCTACTATGCAGGACGTGTTAATAAATCACTTGAGTGAACTCGGAGTTAAAAGTGTAGATTATGTGGTTGCCAATCATGCCGAGCAGGACCATTCCGGTGCTATCCCCCAAGTGCTGGGGAAATATCCTGAGGCGAAAGTGGTATGCACACCAAAGTGTAAAGACATGCTCATCGACCTGCTCATGATTCCAGAAGAGAAATTCATAACGGTCAACGATAAGGAGACCGTTTCTCTGGGGGATAGAACCCTGGAGTTTATCCATGCTCCCTGGGTTCACTGGCCAGAGACGATGCTTACCTACTTGAGGGAAGACAAAATACTGTTCCCCTGTGATTTCTTCGGCTCCCACCTGGCTACAACTGACTTGTATGTCGGCGATGAGGGGCAGGTATATGAGGCAGCCAAGAGATATTATGCCGAAATCATGATGCCCTTCCGAACTATTATTCAGAAGAATCTGGAGAAGGTGAAGGACTACGCAATTGACATCATTGCTCCCAGCCACGGTCCCTTGTATGATAAACCGGAGTTCATCCTGAAAGCCTATCGTAGCTGGGCATTCGATGAGCCCAGGAACATTGTGGTATTGCCCTATATCTCAATGCACGATAGCACCGGCAAGATGGTCGAATACCTTGTCACAGCCTTATCGCAGAAGGGCGTGACGGTGAAGCAATTCAACCTCGCCGTAACGGACATTGGAAAGCTAGCGATGGCACTGGTGGACGCCGCCACAGTTGTTATCGGGACACCTACTGTTCTCGCCGGTCCACATCCAAATGTTGCCTATGCCGCCTTTCTGGCGAATGCCCTGAGGCCAAATCTTAAATTCATCTCCATCATCGGTTCCTATGGTTGGGGAGGTAAGGCAGTTGAGCAACTCGCTGCGATGATTCCTAACCTGAAGGTAGAAATACTGGAGCCGGTGCTGAGTAAGGGCTTTCCCAAAGAAGCCGATTTCAAAGCACTGGATAACTTGGCAACTGCCATTGCCGAAAAGCACAAAGAAAATGGTTTTGCTTGAGGAGGCAGCCCATGTGGAAATGCACAAATTGTTACCATGTAGAACTTGAGGACGAAAAGCCAGAGAGATGCCCTATCTGTGGTGCCGGAGCAGAAAGACTTGTCTCCCACGAGGTGCCAGGGATAAAAGGCAAGAAGACCCTGCGAAATCTCAAGGTTGGTTTTGCTGCTGAGTCCCAGGCCCAGCTGAGAAATATGGCCTTCGCCATGAAGGCTGAGCAGGAGAATTACCGGCAGATAGCAAGACTGTTCCGTGCTATAGCCGAAGCCGAATCAGTCCACGCTTTTAATCACCTCCGTCTTTTGAGTGCTGTGTCCGCCACTCAGGAGAATCTACAAAGTGCCTTTGAGAGGGAGAAGCTAGCCAGCAACAGCTACCCCCAATTTATCAAGGAGGCGCATGAGGAAGGTAATGAGCATGTGGCGAGGATATTCGGCTACTCCCGCGATGTAGAGCGGGGGCATGCCAGGCTCTATGAAAGCGCACTGCAGCACATGCTGGCCGATGCGGACACCGAATACTATGTCTGCGGTGTCTGCGGCTACATGTCCGATGGTGAGCTGCCCCAGCAGTGCCCCATCTGTGGTGCCACCAAGGAGAAATTTAAGAGAGTGCTCTAGGGATATTCAATGATATGTGGATTTAGCGACCAAATCCACAACGGGGGAGAAATTAAAACAGAAAGAGGTTAGAAAATGACAATACAAAAACAGGTCTACAGGTGCAATGTTTGCGGTTATATTGTTATGGTAAACCCACCGAGTCAGGTACTAAGATGCTCCGTGCCCTTAAGTCGGGACTGGGGTTTCCTGAAGAGATTGCTAAAGACACCAAGCTGCCTTTATTCAGGGTGAGGAGCGGGCTCCGGGAGCTGACTCAAGCTGGCTTAGCTAAGCTGGAGTATGACAAATATAAGATTACCGAGAAGGGAGAGGAGCTACTAGAGTAATTACCTCATTTACATAAAAGGAGGAAAGAAGTGGAACTTAAGGGAAGCAAGACCGAGCAGAATCTTCTGGCCGCCTTTGGCGGCGAATCGCAAGCACGCAACAAGTACACCTACTTTGCCACGGTAGCTAAAGGGGAAGGCTTCGAGCAGATTTCGGGGATATTCCTGGAGACGGCTGAGAACGAAAGGGAACACGCTAAAAAGGAGTTCGACTTTCTCAAAGGCATCGGAGACACCAGGGCGAATCTGCAGGCAGCCGCCGAAGGCGAGCACTACGAATGGACTCAGATGTATCCCGAGTTTGAGAGAGTAGCCCGTGATGAAAGCTTCAGCGAGATTGCCGATTTCTTCAAGGAAGTGGCTGAAGTGGAGGAAGAACATGAAAAACGATATCTCGCCTTGCTCAAGAATCTGAATGAGGGGAAGGTCTTCAAGAAGGACAAGGTGGTCAGGTGGAAGTGCCGCAACTGTGGCTATGTCCATGAGGGTACCGAAGCACCGGAAAAATGTCCTGCCTGTGGCTTCCCCCGGAGCTACTACGAGCTTATGGCAGAGAACTACTAGGCGTTTTCCGAGCTAGGACGAACCTCGGTGTTCACCCGAGTAAGAATCCTGAAGGTAAGGAGGTGAATCATGCAGTTTAAAGATATGCTAAAAGGTGCGGAGTCAGAAGGAAAAGAGAAGCATGTCCCGGTTATTGAAATCGGTAAGGGTAAAGGAGAAGGTGGAGCCGACATCGTCCACGTGGTGGTGGGAAAAGAAACACCACACCCCAACACAGTGGAGCACCACATCGATTGGATTGAGCTATTTGGAGTGAAGAAAGACGGACAGGTGATAAACCTCGGTCGAGCTGCTTTTGCACCCGCCTACGCCAACCCCAATGTCAAGTTTCAGGTGCCAGTGGCAGAATTCAAAGCTTTCTGTGCCATTGCCTACTGCAATATACATGGCGTATGGGAAAACAGCCTCGAAGTTTAAATAGGAAGTGATATGAACAGTAAGGTCAAAAGGAATCAGGACATGTCATATTTATCGCTGCCTTTTGAGTCGAGATATTGGCCTTTGAGAAAGCTTTACGATGTCTACGCGAGGTCGATAAGAGAGCCAGAGGAATTCTGGGTTGAACAAGCACACCATCTGGATTGGTTCAAAACTTGGGACAAGGTGCTGGAATGGGAGCCGCCCTTCGCCAGGTGGTTTATAGGTGGGCAGCTGAACGCATCATATATATGTGTCGATCGTCATGTTAAGACCTGGCGGAGGAGCAAGGTGGCGATATATTGGGAAGGTGAACCAGGAGATGTCAGAGTCCTTAGCTATTCAACCCTATACAGTGAGGTCAACAAGTTTGCTTCTATCCTAAGAAGTGCCGGGGTGACAAAAGGGGATAGGGTAGCCCTGTATCTCCCTATGATACCTGAGCTCCCCATATTTATGCTTGCCTGTGCCAGGCTCGGTGCTATACACACCGTCATTTTTTCAGGCTTCAGTGCTCAGGCTCTAGCCGATAGAATCAATGACATAGAAGCCAAATTGCTGGTAACAGCCGACGGTGGATTCAGGAGGGGAAAGGTCGTGCCACTCAAGGAGATAGCGGACGGTGCTGTTGCCCTGAGCCCTTCGGTGGAAAAGACCATTGTAGTAAAAAGAACAGGCAAGCCTGTGACTATGAAGAGGTCGAGGGATTTCTGGCTTCAGGACTTGCTCGAGGAGGCAGCACCATTTGTTGAACCCGTGCCAGTAGAGTCAAACCACCCGCTTTATATACTCTACACATCAGGTACCACAGGTAAGCCTAAGGGAATAGTTCATAGCACTGGAGGTTACCTTGTCCAAAACTACTGCGCCTACAAGTGGGCATTCGACCTGAAAGAAGAATCGGTCTACTGGTGTACTGCTGACGTGGGTTGGGTTACCGGACATAGCTCGATAGTCTATGCCCCTCTAGCACACGGTGCCGCTATTGTTCTCTATGAGGGAGCACCAGATTATCCCACGCTTGACCGGTGGTGGAACATAATCGAGAAATACGGGGTTACTATATTCTATACCTCTCCCACCGCTATCAGGATGTTCATGAGATATGGTGAAGATTGGCTCAAGAAGCATGACCTGAGCAGCCTGGAGCTACTAGGGAGTGTCGGTGAGTTCATTAACCCAGAAGCCTGGCTATGGTATTACCAGCATATAGGGGGTGAGAGGTGCCCTATAGTTGATAC
>DAOUDP010000010.1:0-109026 GCA_034431195.1 Dehalococcoidia bacterium
TCATTCATATTTTGTCAATGTATGATGACATTATATCAACAAAAATTTAACATTATGTGTTTTCATTCAAGAACTCGGCGAACCGAGTCATTATCTTTAGCTGCGGTTCGCTAAATTGGCTTACTGCGTCTATTAAACGAGCAAGTGGCTCGTTAAGCTCATCTTCCTCCGGTCGTTCACTTCGATAACCTGCCAGGGTAAGGAGTTGGTCTTCTAACACCAGCCTTCTTTTGCTCTCACCACCGAAGTATCCAGCTAGCTTCTTGATGGTTTCACCACAAACTTTGCAATTACCTTTCACGATGTCAGCAAGAGTTGAGTGACTTAAACCCGTTTTGGCCGCCGCTTGCCTGAGTGATAACCCTTCACTCTTACATTTGTGCTTCAACCACGAACCCAAACTATTAACATTGCCTTCTTGCATTGAACCTCCTTTGTTAAAAATTTAGCAATTTTCGTTGCCATTATAGCATCTAATATGGATAAAATAAATATTTTCGTTGACTTTAAGTATGGCAATTTGATTTGACGAGTTGTCAATTCCAGTTTACAATCAGTTACTTTAGGAGAAACTTATGACACAGCATCTACTATTTATTAAATACAAGAGAGATTGGTTACATCGCACAACCGGCTATTCCAAAGGATACCTTAGCCGAGTGGCTACTGGTAAAATTCCTTTGAGCCGGGCTTTTATTGAGCGAATCTGCTTCAAGCTCAACCAGCCTGAGGAAGAGCTGTTCTCGACACAAGGACAGGAAGCCAGTGATAACGACTAAAGTGCCGTCTCAAGGAGTGTCCGCATTTGACAAAACATCGAAGCGTGCAACCAGCCATAAAAAGGAGCCATTATTCGCTTCGCTCGCAACGCCATTTTAAAAAACGGGCGCTCAATTTCCATAGCTAATCGCCACGCTTGAATACCTCACTCCGCCAGCACCTTTTTTTAAAATTGCTAGCACCTAACAAATTTGTAACTACTTGGGCTACTCTGATTGCAGACTTTATCCCCAAAATACTATATTTTATGCTGTAAAAATTTTATGGTCTGTGTAATGGCGGTAGCTTTGAGCATACCACATGTAGAATTAAAGAAGTAGCGAGGAGAGAAAAAAGCCAGACACCAAATTGATGAACTGCTGGACGAAACCGAGTAAATTTCGCAGAACAGCATTTTGCAAACCAAAATCCCTTAAAATCACCAGACCCGTAGCTAAGAACCCTTGACGAAAACCCTACTTTGGCTGTAGACTGGTCTTGTCAAGTCTAATGCCAAATCAAGGATTAACGATAGCCCAAGCAGCCCGGTCAACAGGCAAATCCACCACGACCATCAGGCGATACATTAAAAGCGGCAAGGTCGAAGCTGAGCTCACACCAGGAAAACGCAGAATGGAATTTCGAATCTTTGAGATCCCACCCCAACTAATTGGAAGACAGTCTCGTGACACCCGTAATAAGAGCTACTTTGCTAACGCAAACTTAAAGTTACAACTAGAAAATCTCGAGCTTGGCCACCAGTACCGCACTGCCCAGTACAAAATATGGGAACTCGAAACCCAGATCAAACTACTCACTAGGCATCCTGGTGACCGAATAGTCCGTTTAATTCAGCAGATAAACAAGCTCAGCGATATGCTAGACGCTGAGGTTTATAATTGGCAAGCTAGTAGAGACTTAATGACGCATACTCTCAACGGGCTGCATGTTTTAATAAAAAAAGCAACGGCATTGACTGAATTTCTCGAAAAGCAGAAATAAAGCTCAGGCCTTTAGGCAAAAAAATAGGTCCGACCCCGGGGGATCAGACCTATTTCCTTTCCTGAATCCTTAGACGGGCAAGCTGAGCTGCTTTGGAGCTCTGGCCTCTGTCTCTACTCGAGCCTGTGTTTTCTCTAACCTTCGCCTTTCCTGCCTTGCTTTGACTCTTCGGTCCCAGATCCATCGCTTCAAGTCTCGAAGTAAGCCCATTTGATAATCACCGAGCGAACCTACTTTAATATCCTCCGGGATTTGCGTGCCCTTGTTTCGGGATACGACTTTCCCAGCGATATGTAAGTAGACCTGCGTCCAATCCCTATCTATGGGATTAGTCAGGCTGGCAGTATAGAGATAGGCGCAAGCCTCAGCATCGGTGGCCGTTTCTTCCCCTTTCATCAGCTGGGCGAGCCTTTCTATCTGTATTGCTCCCTTAATCCAGTCTGGCAAACTATCTCCCCAGCCGCCAGGCATTACAATAATAGGGTCCATCAAAGCACCAACAAGGTTGTCTATCTGCTTATCTATTACTATTCGGTTGTCCAATTCGTTATCACCTCCTTTTATGGCGTAGTTGCCCTATCAAACTCGAGGCTACTTACTACTACTCCTTCTTCATTTGTCGGTCGAGCCATTCAGCAAACTCGTTATGCTGCACTATTGCCGGGCGAGGTGCTGCATCCAGCCCAAGGCTTTGCTGTCTCCTTGCCTGGCGGTCAGTCTCAATTGCACCTTCGGGGATGCTGTCTCGAATACCGGTTATGGAAGTTTTAATGTTTTGCCTATATTGAATGGTGAATATGAGGCGGTGAAGGCGTTGTTCCACATACTGCGGCAGATTTCTTATGCCAGTAGCCTTCCTTACTTTAGCTTCCGCATCGGCAAGGAATGGTTCCGCCTTACTAACGAGCTCCTCAACTTCATCCATAGCCTCACTAACCTCGAGGGCACTCCATCTGATTGGCATGGTTCACCTCCTTTCTTTGAGATTTTTGGAGCATAGGTCTCCTACCAATTCCCGGGGAATCGTTTACTTCGCCGCTCTTATCTGAAGACACTGGTAGCCACCGCGGTAGTGGCTGTCAATCGGCGAACTCGTGAAGCCATTCCAGAAGTCAAGCAGGTAGTATGGCTTGCCATCGCCGTAGTATTGCTCTCGCACCTGATACAGGAATTTAAGCCACAGCACTCTTACCTGTGCCCCTTTTGTTCCCCACAGAACAAAGGCACTATCGTCAAACCATTGCACCTGAAGCCTCTTAAGCCTTAAATCACTATACCACCAGTAATCGGAATACTGGCTTACCAAGATATCCTTTTCCTCAAGCTGGGGTAAAATTTCCCTGAGCCTTTGCCTGGCCTGTCTATTCCGCTTACGAGTGTATCTTCGGATGCTTCTGTTACCGAGTTTGACAGTAGTTCCTTTATCTACTTCAAAATCCTGTTTTTCATCGCTATTTAGTAAGCTGAGCTGTCCCAATGCGTCCTCCTTTCCAGGGCATAGTTACCCTACGGATTTCGACTTTTCAGGCTAGATTAACGCACTAGCCAGCGTCCTCCTTCTTCTCTTTCCGTGTCGCGCTCCATTTCTCTAAACTCAAGCAGTCAGTAAGGACATGGATATCCTCACAATCTATGGTTATCGCAGGGAAGCCGCTTCGGTGTTCCTTCGTGGTCACGTGCTTGCCCTTTTGATAAAGCTGGTCAATTTGCCGGTATATTTCGTATTTCTCCTCGTCTGGAGCTGACATGATGTCTTTATGTCCTGGCACTTTTACCTCCTTTCCAGGGCATAGGTCCCCTACCGATTTCGACTTTTCAGGCTAGATTAACGCACTAGCCAGCGCCCTCCTTCTTATACTTATCGGATAAATCTGTGCCAATAAGCGTTTGTCTTCGACTCCATAAACCATCGCTGGTATAGTCAATTACCTGGTCACTAATACCAGCAAGGTGAAGCGTTACTAAAATGATTTCCCTGTGGCCTTCCTGATAAAGTGTTTTTAGCTTTGCTATTTCTTTCCCGTTGTTCATCCTTTCACTTCCTTTCTGTTTGGATTCAGGCACAAAAAGAGGGTAGGGTCTCCGTTCGGTTTCCCTACCCTCTAGCCTTTCCCTTTGGGTTTACTATTCAGTTATTCTATTACTTCCTAATTTCCTACCCTGATTACTTCCCGCTTAATGACACGCATACTCCATAACCAGCGCCAACGGATATGTTCCCAAGCGCTATCGCTTCCAGGATAGCCTTCGTAGGTTCTGAAGGAGTATCTTCGCTGGAATAGCCTTTTGACATATTCAAATAACTTTTGCTTGATAACTCACCTCCTCAAGGGGGATTTAGGCACAAAAAGAGGGGTGCAAATCTCCACTTCGGGGACTTGCACCCCTCCAAAAAAGCAAAAAAGGGGGTCTTACCACCCCCTCTTTTGTGTGGCTCTGTTTTCGGCTATTGCGTTACTATTTAGGCTACGGCTACTTTCGCTTTTCGGGTTCGCTTCCGCTTCGGCTTGCCTTCGGCTTCTGCCTTCGGTTCGGCTTCCGCTTCCGTTGGTGCTTCGGCTTCTGCCTTCGGTGCTTCGGCTTCGTCAGGTAGGAATACAGGCATCACCAAACAGCGATAACCATTGGTGCTAAAGAGTATAGGTGAGTGAGGACTTGCGATTTTAACTTCGGCTATTCCACCGCAGGTTTTTAAGGCTTGGAGTAGGTATTTACCGTTGACTGCTACTTTGGCTTGTCCGCTTGCCTCTGCCTCTATTACTGCCTTGCCTCTGTCCTCTTTTGCCTCTATGGTAACCTTGCCTTCGCCAATCGCTAGCGTCAAGGGTCGGTATAGAGGCTTTGTCTGGTCGTCATACCAGAATGACAAGAGGCTTTGGCTTGCCTTCATCATCGCTTTAGTGTCAAGGCTGGCAGTAGCCACAAACTCACCAGGTATAACCTTGTTGTAGTCGGGATATTGCCCATCTTGACTACTGAATTTATACCTAATGAGTTCGGTGTCAATGAGAAGCAGTTTAGTTACTAAACCGCCTTCCTCATCGGCTTTTTGCTCAAAGCTAACCTTTACTCTTTTGGCTTTCCGCAAAGCAGGGATTATGCCCTTCAATTCACTTGCGTAAATCAAGGCTTCCGCTTCGCCAGCCTCAAAGTCAAGGCTAACTTCGGCAAGTTCAAAGCCATCCGAAGCTGTCAAGGTCAGCTTGCCTTCGTTTTGGTGAAAACGAACGGTTTGCAAAACAGGTTTCGCTTCCTCAATTGAGGCAAAGCCTACAACCCTTGATATGGCTTCGGCTAGCTCAACACTACCGAGATTAGGCATAACAGCGTTGCTCGGAGACACTCGGACTTGATTGAAGGTCAAAGGCACTTTGTCCTTTATCCAAGCCTCATCAGGTAAATAGCCTTCGTGATTACCGCAAACCACCTTAACACCTTTGGCATCATCGCTAGCAGGGATAACCTTGACAATGTTACTACCTGCTAAAGCCTTGAGGTAGGCTAAAAAGCCTTTCCTGCCCAGGGTGATGTCGTCGTTAAACAACAACACTCTGTCGGCTTGTGCTCTTGCCAAAGCGTCAACAAGTTGGTCTTTATGAGCGACAAAGCCTTCACCTGAACGCTTGCCTACTATATTCACTTGCTCCAATCTTCACCCCCTTATTTTAGATTTGTTTGAGCGAGCCTTGCTCAAACATTGGATTAGAGCGAGGGTTTTTTTGAAGCTGTAAGGCTAATCGCAACCCGCTAACCGCTGGCATTGTTTTTGCCTCTACTATATAAATGCCAAAACGGGGGTGAAATTGGACATTTAGAATAGCGATTGTTGCTGTTTTGCCAATTCTTTTTGACGGTAACGCTCAAGGTATTTATGGTCTTTCCAAGCTAAAGGCTTCCCCATTACCTTCTTTAAGGCAATCTTGACTAACCTACGGGGGCAACCCTTTAGCCAAGTCCTTGCGTCAACCCAAGCGTCTAAATCTATTGCCTTGTCATCGGCTAAAGTCTCCAATAACTCAACGCTGTTACCGTCGTCATCTTCAATAGTGTCGTTTAGGCTAAAGATGGTCGGTTGACGCTTCAAATCTCGCCAATACTCAATGGTTACGAAGCTAGCCACTCTTAACATTGCAGGGGTCGTCAAAGGGTTTGTTTTGGTGCTAGCTAGTTCGGCAAGGCGAACGACAATGTCCTGTCTTAAGTCCTCTCTATCCTCAAACCTTGCCTTGTGTTGAAAGTTGTCGGCGATTCCCATATACTTTTCCCAATCTAGTTGCATTGGCGTTTCTCCTTTGTAGCTGGATTTGCCTAGCTAGCTATCACCTAGCTAGGCGTTTACTTTTTAGAGGTAAAAAGCCAGAGCAAGGAATAAGGCAAGGTTCAGGCTTCGGCTTTCCAATGTGAGCAATCGTAAGCGGATTGCTATTTGTTAAGGTTCAAAATTTCTAGCTTCATTGTTAAACAAAAGGAATTTTTGTGATATTAAAAAATGAACCTATATTTTCATGAAATTTTTGAATTGGTGTTTTTTCGATAAGAAGCTGGATGACCTTGATAGCCTGAGAGGAAGCAAGCCACGGCTAGCCTCAGCTCAATCTGCTAGCTTTGCTCCTAGCCAGCACCGTAGAGGGCGGAGAGGGGATTTGACCAGGCCGCACCGCCAGCCAAGCATCCTGCTGATGTTAAGCGGAAATACTTTCGTGGCTGTCCTGCAGGATAGTTATCTTGAAGGGCTGAGGGTTCTTCCTTGCCTGTGAATTCCACCCAACCAAGTCTCTGGAGGTTCGAGAAGTAAACCACGAATGAGTGATAGCGACAGCTGTTGACCTTATAGGGAGTGCGAGCCAGATACCTTTCAGTGAGTTCCTCTATCCTTTCAGGGGAAATAGGACGCTCTTCACGCCTCGCCTGCCGTTCTTCCTGCCTGGTAGCTCTATCCAAAGCAATCGCCCTCAGAAGGGCCGTCTTGTAGTGATAAAAGATATCTGCCTGGCAAGCGCCAACATCCGGGTCGATGCCAGGTGAACCTTCAGGCGCATTCCCCAGCAGAAATTCCCTGATAAACCAGCCACAGCCGAAAGGTCTCAGGAAGCCACCTCTGACTGGCTTCAAAGGTAGATAATCTAACCCTCTTCCCATAGTTTCTTAAACCAATCGCGGTGCTCAGCCCCACCTACTTTTCGATACCTTGCTGTGGTGTTGAAGCTCACATGACCCAAATGCTCTTGAAGAAGCCTAAGCCCATCTCCAGAATCATCGAGCTTAACAGCATGCACGGCAAAGGCGTCTCGCAGCCTGTGAGGGCTTATACCTCGCATCTTTCCCGTTTCTGGATTCACCAGTGGGTGTAGTCCTGCCTTTTCAGCACAATCTCTCACCACCTGCCAGGCTCGGTGGCGGTTAATGCCAAAGATGAGTTGCTGACCATTCTTGAGCACCGGTCCACCTCGCTTCACGTAATCCCACAACATATCTAGGGTATTGCCATCAATGGGCAGGATTCTTATCCGGCGGTGCTGATGTTCCTGGGGGGAAGCACTGACCACTTTCTCACCACAAACGGGACAAAACCTGTGGGTTTGTCCCAGCCTTGCCCCACAATTTGGACAAGACAAATTGACATGGCTTTTGAGATGGAGGATTGTTACTGTACCTTGCTCAAAGTTGATATCCTCCACCTTGAGAGCCAGTGCCTCTGAGATTCGGCAGCCCGTGTGAAAAAGAAGTCTGACCAGTAGTCGGTCCCTGAGGCAAGTAGCTTCTTCTTCCAGTAGCCTCACTTCTTGTGGCTCAAGATATGTCTTCACAAATCACCATCTCCTCACTCGAAACCGCATTTTTTCGCCGTTTTGCCACCGATATTGGTGTTATCCATATTTTCTTTCACGTGGCTCAAGATACCCAGTGGCAAAATAGTGGTAAAAACGTCTTACAAGTCATTTCTAACGTTGTCCACAGACCTGTGAGACTTGATAATCCGCCGGACGGTGCTCCAGTCCACCCCAACGCCCTCTTTAGCCAGTTCACGGGCGATGGCTCGATAACCAAGGCCGCTGGAGTACATAGAAAGAACCTTTGGTATTAGGCTTTCAGGTATAGCTCTAGGCCTGCCCGGCTTTCTTCTCACCTCAGCCTTCATTCCAGAACTTTCCCCCGGTAAATGACATCAAGTAGCTAGACATAGCCATTGTTGGTTGGGTGGTGTATACTATCCATGACACTACACTGGAGGGGAACGAAAGCGTAAGTAGGACGGATCCGCAAACCTCCTATCATTATTCACTTCCGTTCCCCGTGACCTCATCTAGTTTTAGTTTTCTCGGCCGTCCTCCTTTCTTCCCCCACTGGCTAGCCATATTTGGGTATCGAGCACGCATAACACGCTGGCCCTTTTTGCCAATCTCAGCAAAGAATTGGCACCCTCGAGCTCTGAAGACAGTTAAACCACCTCTGCGGCCAGCTTCGTTAACTGTGATAGCCATAAAATCCCTCAAAACAAAAGAAAAAAGGCGACAATTCCGAGGACTTACCGTTTTTCCGGCAAACCTACAGAATTGTCGCCTTCCTTTACTCCGCCTATTCAGTTCGGGCGACAAAACCTATTCAATTGTTAATATAGATCTTATACTTCCGTCTTAATGATTGTCAAGCTTCCCAGTGACAAAGCTCCGCAGCCAGATTGGTGAAATCATTAGTAACACCACAAATAGCACACCGCTAAAATCGCCGACTTTTCGCGGACATTGATTTCCAACAAAATCACCACTTTCGGCGATTCCTGTTCGGCGGCGACCAGCTGAGAAATTCTCTACTGAGAAATCAGAGAAATCTGCCCTCTTTCTCTAACACAATTTCTCTGAAGCAAGTCCGAAAAATTATAAACAATTCGAAAGCTTTGAACCTTTCTTAGTTAGTCCAAAAAACGAATTATTTTATACCCAGCAGGTCAGCGGGGCTTGCCTTTTCGTGAGCTTTAAGGGCATCTTCCATTCCCAAGGCACCGGTATATCTCCTTACCATGTCCAAGTCTGAGTGACCCAGCAAATACTGCAAGTTGAAAACATTCTTATCGGCTCGAAGGAAATTAAGGGCGAAAGTATGGCGGAAGCGGTGGATGCTGCCACTTCCATTCACCACAGCTCTATGCTTGAGGCGCTTGACTAGCGATTGAATGCCGTCTGCTCCTATTGGCCTGCCTTCCTCAGTAAGCCAGAGCCTTTCTTGACCCTTATCAGGGCGAAACAGTAGATAGCGCCAAATAGATTTTTGAGCTGTTTTGCCAATTCTCACCACTCGCTCCTTGCTTCCTTTACCCCAAATCTTTATCCATCCGCTCTCATTTTGCACATCGCTAACCTTTAATGCAACGAGCTCAGAAAGCCGGACTCCGGTATCCAGCAACACCAGGATTATGGCCCGATTACGGCTACCCAGAAATTTGGCATTATGTTCATAGTCGTAATCGCAAACCCTGAGCATCCGCTTGATTTCTTCGCTCGTATATGGAGTTATGACCTTAGGTTTTGATTTAGCTACCTTTATCCTGGCCATAGGATTTTCCTTGAGCAGACCTTCCTGAGTCACCCAATTAAAAAAGCAAGACAGAACGACGAAGTAATGACGAACAGTGGAATAGGAAGCCTTAGGCTGGGAAGTCTCAGAACCATTCCCTTCCAACCCCCAGCGGTGTGTTTCACTCCCTACATAGCCCAGAAACTCGCGAATATTCCATTCAGTGATAACTCGGGCATCGTCAGACCAATCTTGTTTTTCAGCGTACCACAGAAAACGCTTAAGGCTGCCCCGGTAGTATTCTACCGTCCTGGGACTTTTCCCCTCTGTTTGTTTTGTGAGCACAAATCCCTTCACCAGAGACTTGAGGGATGTCCCCGGTGGTGCTTCTAGTTTGATTGATACAACCACTATTCATTTTGCGGATCCGTCTTTTTTCTACCGATTCAGGTGGTCTAGCTCCTATTTAGCCACCTTTAGCTTTTTAGGTGACTCAGGTGGTCTAACCACCATTTTCCCTATCTATGGTCGGGGTGAGAGGATTTGAACCTCCGACCACCTGAACCCCATTCAGGTGCGCTACCAGGCTGCGCTACACCCCGTCGCCTTGCCCAGAACAATATGCTATCATAACAAAGCTAGTGTAACAATCACCAGCAAGGATGTGACTATTGGGCAAGAAGCAGGTAACAGCCATACGAGTCCCTACAAAACGCCAGGAGGCAAAATGGCAGCGGCAGAAGCGCATTCGTCGCATAATAATAGCGGTAGCGGCTATCTTCCTGGTTAGCATTGTCAGCTATGTAGGCTACGAATATTATGCTGACGAAATCAAGGGCTTGAATGAGAAAGTGATTACGGTAAATGATGTTTCCTTTAATATGAGATATTATGTAAACATGCTCGATGCCCAGACCAAAGAAGTGGAACCAGATAGCATATACCTCTACAGCAATGCGGTTGCTCGATATATTGAAGATGCCGAACTAATAAGGCAAGGCGCGAAAGACCTCAATATAACGGTAAGTCAAGAAGAGATAGAGGAAACGATCGAGGAGCAAAACTTTCCCAAGGATCAAGTACATCAAGATATAGTGGAAACTGTGCTACTGACGCAAAAACTTCTAGAATATTTTGATTCTCAGTTGCCGGATGAAATGCTGCAGGCAAATACCCAGGTGATATTCGTGGAAAGCGAACAGGTGGCTAACAAGGTGATAGACCAAGCTGAGAAAGGTGAGAACTTCACCAAGCTGGTCAGGGAATTCTCCTACGATAACAACACTAAACAGTATGATGGCAATTTAGGCTGGCGTCCTGAAGAACTGATGCCTCAAACTATCGCAGAGACCTTCAATCTCACCCCCGGTGGAATAAGTCAGCCCATCTACGAAAATTCAACCAACAAAAGCGTTGGCTACTGGCTGATAAAGGTTAATGAAAAAGACCCCGAGAAAGGGATAAATGTTAGTGCCATGCTATTAGGCAGCGAGCAAGAGGCTGTACAAATCAAGACTGAACTGGATGCAGAAGGTAATTTTAGCGAACTTGCAAAAAATTACTCCCAGCACAGCAGCAAATATAAAGGTGGTGAGCTTGGCTGGCTCAAGGCGAATGAGACAAATGACTTCAGTGATGCCTTCAATGAAGTTGCTTTCCAGCTTCCTGTCGATGAAGTGAGTGAACCGGTCAAGGATGAAACTGTTAACACCGACGGAGGCTATTGGGTAGTCAAAGTTTTAGATAAGGAACAGCGAGAGCTGGACGACGATGTCCGGGAAGTGCTAAAAAATAAACGCTACTTTGAGTGGCTTGACCAACAAAGGGAAAATAGCACTATTGAGAATAAACTTGATGCCACGAGGATGGCCTGGGCTGTAGCGGAAGTTATTAAAGGAAGGTAAATATGCAGACAAAGCAAGAAGTAAACATTGGCTTATTAGGTCTTGGAGTTGTAGGCAGTGGCGTAGCTCATGTTCTGCTGGAGAAGAAGGATAGTCTGGCTGAGCAATCAGGGGGACCTCTGATATTAAGGAAGGTGGCGGAAAAACGCTCTGTAGAACTTGAACCTAGATTACTGACCCAGAATGCCGAGGAAATATTGACTGATCCACAAATAGACATAGTCATCGAGGTTATTGGTGGAGAACATCCCGCTACAGAATACATCCGGCAAGCTATCACCAATGGAAAGCATGTGGTTACCGCCAATAAGGAGGTAATTGCTAAACATGGATATGAGCTATTTTCGCTGGCTAAAGAAGTCAACGTTGAGCTTCGCTATGAAGCAAGTGTAGGTAGCGGCATACCACTCATTTCCTCTTTCCAGCAAGGCTTGGCAGCCAATGATATCTCAGCCATTTATGCCATCCTCAACGGCACCACTAACTACATCTTGACCAGAATGGCGCAAGAAAAACTGGACTTCCCCGCGGCTTTAAAACAAGCCCAGGAATTAGGTTATGCCGAGTCCGACCCTTCAAATGACATTGAGGGGATAGATACGGTCTATAAACTAGCCATCCTGGCTAACTTAGCTTTCCATACCAAGCTAGACCCCCAAGAGATACACCATGAGGGAATTTCACACCTTGCTACTGAAGATTTCCTTTATGCTGAGGAATTCGGTTATGTGATAAAGCTCCTGGCAATCGCTAAGCGATACGGGAACACTATCGAGGCTCGGGTGCACCCTGTTTTTCTGCCCAAGGATTCTCAATTGGCTAAAGTCGATGGTGTTTATAACGCCATTCAAGCAGAAGGAGACCTTGCTGGCAAATTGCTCTTCTACGGAGAAGGAGCAGGAGGAATGCGAGCTTCCAGTGCTATTGTTGCCGATGTATTGACCATAGCTAGAAATAAGCGTCTGGGGATAACTGTCACCCCAGAAACAGGGATAAATCAAGGGCTAATCATCAAGCCAATGACAGATGTGGAGACACGGTATTACCTCAGGCTGGATGTGGCTGACCGTCCTGGAGTTTTAGCCCAAATCTCCAAGGTCCTGGGAGATAATTCCATCAGTATTTCATCGGTGATCCAGAAAGAGAGCGACCGAGCAACTCAGGCTGCCAAGATAGTCATCATGACCTACCCGGCAAACGAGAACGCAGTGCAGAAAGCTGTTGAACAATTAAGTTTGGTGGCTGTGGTAAACGAAGTGAGTAGCTTTATCAGGGTTGAGGAATGAAGCAAGGTGTTCTTGCTAGATACCACCATCTGTTGCCTATCACCCCGGCTACCCCTATAGTCACACTTGGCGAGGGAGACACCCCCCTGGTAAGGTCTCGAACACTGGAGAAAGAACTTGGATGTGGGGAACTCTATTTTAAATTGGAAGGATGCAATCCCACGGGTTCATTTAAAGACCGCGGCATGGTGGTAGCAGTAGCCAAGGCAGCGGAGAGTGGCAGCTCCACCATTATTTGTGCTTCCACCGGCAATACCAGTGCTTCAGCGACCGCCTATGGAACCCGCTTTGGAATGAGGACTATCGTTGTCATCCCTAAAGGGAAAATAGCTATGGGAAAGCTAGCTCAAGCCATTGTTTACGGCGCCCAGATAGTGGGCATAAAAGGCAACTTCGACCAAGCGTTGCAAATAGTCCGTTCCATCACCGAAAAACACCCCGTTACCCTGGTTAACTCGCTCAATCCAAATCGCATCGAAGGTCAGAAAACAGCTTCATTCGAAATCATCGATGATCTGGGGAATGCCCCAGATTATCTATTTATTCCTGTGGGCAATGCCGGGAACATAACCGCTTACTGGAAGGGATTTAAAGAATACCACCACATTGGCAAGGCAAGGAATACCCCAAAGATGATGGGCTTTCAAGCTGCTGGCGCCGCACCCATAGTTCAAGGCAAACCGGTTAAATACCCCAAAACTATCGCCACTGCTATCCGCATTGGCAACCCTGCCAGCTGGGAGAAAGCAACGGCAGCAAGAGATGAATCTGGCGGCATCATAGACTTGGTAACCGACGATGAGATTTTGAACGCTTATAGATTATTAGCAATCAAGGAAGGCGTTTTCGGCGAACCGGCGTCAGCCGCCTCGGTAGCGGGACTCATCAAGATGGCAAAGAAGCAGAATTTCTCAGGTAAGAAAATAGTTTGTATTATCACCGGCACGGGATTAAAAGACCCCAATGTGCCCCGTCGATATGCTCAGCCACCAACAGAACTGGCCGCCAACTTAAGTGTAGTGGAAGATTTTTTGTTCAAGGATTAAAAATCTACAGGGCACTTCACCGGCTATCCCCTTCCGATTCCTCTTTGTTTCCTGTCCTAGCCTTGCCTTTGCTGGGTGCTTCCTTTTCTCCTCTTCTATTATCAGTGACATAGAATCCACTACCCTTAAAAATTATCGGCACTGGGGAAAATAGCCGCTCTGCCTTAGCTCCGCAGCGAGCGCAAAAAACAGGCGAATTATTATCACTGAACTTCAGTTTAACCTCGAACCTAAATTTACACTGCGGACATTGATATTCATACGTAGGCAATATAGTCACTCTCTTTTCACAGTCACATGCTTAATTTTCAAGCTATTTAGATTGGTTGGCTTCCGCCTAAAGGGCATTGTTGTTGGCTTTATATATAGGCATAATCAACCTGTTATACTAGCAATTTAATTAGCAATCTGCAATGAGAGCTGCTAATTATTTTAGCTTGTACTAGAGTAAAATTCAAATTTCTCAGCCAAAATGGATTATAATGATTCCCAAAAATGAAGGAGACCCAGCTATGGAGAAAACAGCCACAGAAGGCATCGGCAAATTCAGTCATCATTATCCTAAATTGGCAGCTATAGTCACTGCTAGCTTTGAAGAGAAAGACAATGCCATGACTGCAGCATGGCATAGTTCGATCTCCATCAATCCTCCTATTTACGGCGTCTCTATCTCCCCCAAAAGGTTTACCTACCAGCTTATCAGCCAAAGCAAGGAATTCGGCATTAATTTCATCCCTTTTGAAAAAGCTCATTTGGCTGCCTCTCTTGGTGGAACTTCGGGGCAAAAAATAGACAAGTTCCAAAAGCTTAACATCTCAAAAGAGAAGCCGATAAAAACCAGCGTTCCTTTATTGAAGGACGCCTATGCTTCCTACGAATGCAAGCTTTTGGATAGCAAAATTTATGGCGACCATGTTTGGGTAGTCGGTGAAATTGTCGCTGTACACTTCCAAGAGGGAATATTCACCGAAAATGAACTACTTGACTTGACCAAGGTAAAGCCGCTTCTTTACCTCGGCTCTGAGTTCTATGTCACCGCAGACGAAGATAGCGTAAATTTCATAAAGAGGGGGATTTGAAATGATTGATAAGGATAGAATCAAAACGGCAACAGCTTCCATAATCGAGGCTATCGGCCAAGATTTATCGACGGGAAACATAAAGGATACCCCCCAGCGTGTTGCCGATATGTATGCAGAACTTTTCTCGGGATTAGATATTGACCCTAAGGTTGAACTAGCCACAGGCTTTGAGGAAGGTCACCACGAAATGGTGATCTTAAAAGATATCCCCTTTTACTCTATGTGCGAACATCATCTACTTCCCTTTTACGGTGTAGCCCATGTAGGCTATATTCCCGAGCAGAATGGCAAGGTGGTGGGTATAAGCAAGCTGGCAAGAGTGGTGGAAGTAATTGCCAGGCGTCCCCAACTCCAGGAAAGAATGACAAGGCAGATTGCTGATACCATTTTCGAAGCTCTTCACCCGGACGGCGTGGGAGTAATCATTCAAGCAGAGCATTTATGCATGATAATGAGGGGTATTAAGAAACCAGGGAGTACCGTAATAACCTCAGCGCTGAGGGGAGGTTTTCGGAGCAAAACAGTCACCCGCTCTGAGTTCCTGTCCTTAATCCAGAGGAGGTAACCAATTCGCCATTGCGCCCCTTTTCATCATCATTGCGAGCTCGCCTTTATTGTCATTGCGAGCCGAAGGCGTGGCAATCCCAGGAAAGCAAAACTCAAAAATCAAAGAGCAAAATGACAGAGCAAGAATAAAAAAGCAGTCAGTAATCAGCAGTCAGCAGTTAGCTAATGGCTGAAAGCTGATAGCTGATAGCTACTAACAGGAAAGCAAAACTCAAAAATCAAAATGAGGAAGGTTTTTGCTTTTTGAATTGTAATTTTGATTTTTAATCTTTGATTTTTAATATTGTTCGGCACTTTGTGCCTCGCAACTGCTACCGTTCCTCGCAATGACATCTCCATGCTGTTTATTCGTGACGAAGCGCTTCAATAGGATCGAGACGTGCTGCTCGGAACGCAGGGTAGATACCGGAGGCAAGTCCAACAAACAGCGATACCCCCACTGCCAGCACAACAACATCTCCAGGAAGCATCGCCGGGAAAGGAAATCCAAGATTTCCCGCTATAACAGAGGCGCCTTTGATTGCAATCCACCCCAAGCCTACCCCTATAGCACCACCAAAGACACTCAGCACGGCAGCTTCAGTGAGGAATTGAGTTAGAATATCACGGCGCTTCGCTCCTACGGCTTTCCTAAGACCAATTTCCCTAGTGCGCTCTACCACGGAGACGAGCATGATGTTCATGATTCCTATGCCACTAACAAGCAAGGAAATGGCAGCTATGGCGCTAAGGATAATGTAGAATACTCCTTGTATCTCGCTGAAAATGCGAGCTACAGCCTCCATCCTTATCACAGTGAAGTCATCGTCTTCTCCTGGCCTGATATGATGGCGCTGCCGCAAGATGCGAGTAATTTCCTCTTTTGCAGAATCTACCTTATCTTCGCTTGTTGCCTGGACACCGATAACATGAATAGTGTGCCCGATACTGCCCGCTTGCTGAGCAAATAGAGTCGATTGCACCGTAGATAAGGGAGCAAACACCATCAAGTCCTCAATTCCAAAGGCACTTCCTTTGGTTTCCAATACGCCGATGATCTTGAACTGTCGTCCGTTCATCCTTAAAGTTTGACCAACGGGAGACATTAATCCAAACAATTCCTCAGCTAAATGGTGTCCCAGGACCACCACCCTTGCCCTTCCTGCATAGTCGCTATCAGCGATAAATCTGCCCTGGGCTACCTCAAGGTTATTGACTTGCTGGTATTCTGGTGTTACCCCAGCAATCCTAGTTCCCATATTTTCTGCCCCGGCTTTTACCTGAGCGGAAGTTTGTATCGCTGGTGCTACCAGAGCTACCGAAGGAGCATTACGGGGGTCAGCAATCGCTTCAGCATCCTCTAAAGTCAATGTTTGGGCACTTCCCAGGGGACCACCTATGCCCATCATGGATGTAGATGCGCCAGGGAGAACATACACGAGATTAGTTCCCAATGCCGCAAATTGTTCGCTCGTCACAGCTTGGTCTATTTTGCCCAAAGATATCACGGAGACGACTGCAGCTACTCCAATTAAGATACCCAATATGCTCAATCCTGAACGTAGTTTGTGACCAGATAGAACACGTAAGGCAGTAACGATAGAATCCCTTATTTTCATGCTATCTTTTCGATTTTGCCATCTCGCATTTCAATGGTACGTTGCGTATAAGCAGTGATATCACGCTCGTGCGTCACCAAGACGATGGTCATCCCTTGCTCATTCAGCTTCTGAAAAATGAGCATGATTTCCCTGCTAGTCTGGGTATCAAGATTGCCAGTGGGTTCATCGGCTAGAATAAGAGCGGGATTGTTTATTAACGCTCGAGCAATGGCTACCCTCTGCTGTTCACCACCAGCAAGCTCACTAGGTTTGTGATGAGAACGATGAGCTAGACCCACAGATTCAAGAGCCTGTAACGCCTTTTGTCGCCGATTTCCAGCACCACCATAAATAAGTGGCAATTCCACATTGGCCAAAGCCGTGTTTCTAGGCAACAGGTTGTAGCTCTGGAAAACAAACCCTACCTTTTTGTTTCTTATTTCAGCCAATTTATTATCGCTAAGCTTGTTTACTTCGATTTCCTCCAGGCGATATTGGCCTGAAGTTGGTTTATCAAGGCACCCCATAATATTCATCAGTGTGGATTTACCCGAGCCTGATGGTCCTATAATGGATATCATTTCCCCCTGCTCAATGCGTAAATCTACCCCATTGAGGGCAACAACCTCTGTTTCCCCCATCTTGTACACCTTGGTTATGTTATCAAGCTCGATCATCTAACCCCTAAAACATGAAGGGAAGTTGTGATGCCTGAGGCAAAATCACCTCCTCCCCCTCTTCTAACCCAGACAAAACCTCGGTGTATATCCCATCGCTCAAACCTATGCTAATTTGCCTTTTCTCAATTTGTTCATCAGTGACCACCTCCACGAAGGGGTTTTCCCAACTACCTTGAATAGCCCGATTTGGTATCAACAACACATCATCGTGCTGCTCAATGATAATCTCAGCGGTGGCACTCATGCCATCCTTAAGCTCTTCATCAGGGTTCTCCAGAGTTATCGTGGTTTTATAAAACACCACTCCCACTTCTGTAGTGCTCTCTGGAGAGATGAAAGTTATCCTGCCCTTCACTTCTTTATCAGGCAAAGCATCTAAAATAACAATCGCTTCCTGCCCTAGCTTTACCCTGGGAACATCTATTTCATCAATCACGCCATTCATTTTTATCTCGCTGGGATCAATTAAACTGATCGCTGGATTAGCGTATGTCATCGCTGAAAGTTGCTGTCCTTCTCTTATGTAGACAGCAGCCACAATACCATCAAAGGAGGCAGTGATTATCG
This sequence comes from Dehalococcoidia bacterium, assembly GCA_034431195.1. Taxonomy (GTDB): domain Bacteria; phylum Chloroflexota; class Dehalococcoidia; order GIF9; family AB-539-J10; genus CG2-30-46-19. The sequence continues at coordinate 17,986 of DAOUDP010000010.1, forward strand.
TCTTATCCAGCTCGGCTTGAGCCTGGTCAAGCTGTAGCTCAGCCATCTTGACCGATAAAGGTAATGACCATACTCTGGATTTCGATTTTTCCTTCGCCTTGTCCAAACTTTGCTCCACCTGTTCCAACAGTAACTGTGCTTCGTCAATTTTGCCTTCATCCAGGAGCTCTTGCGCTTCCTCCAGGTCGTCTTTGGCTTCATCCAGAGCCAGCCATATTCCCGGCACATCTCTGGCATGGGTATAGGAATAATAAGGATAAATCGTCTGCTCCAGATTAAGCTCAGCCATTGCCACACTTGCCTCCAAGCTGGGAGCATCGAGTTTAGCTAAAATTTCCCCCTCCACCACCCTATCCCCCTCCTCCACCATTATCGCCTTAACCATCCCTGAAGTACCAAACGACAAATCTGTCTTGCGTGGCATCTCCAGGTTTCCACTGACATCAACGCTTATCACCAAATCGCCTCGCATAGTCTCGGCAGTTTCTTGAACCTCGTTTTCCGAACTGCCACAGCCAGTGAAAAACACACTCACCAGACAAATTACGGTTACCACAATTAGCCATTTCTTCATTTTTTTCTTCACCTCTTTCTTCTTTCTACATTATAAGTTTATTTTGTTATATCTTCCTCTTGTAATCAGCAAAATGGCTGATTTGGGGCTCATACTTTAGTATGATTACGCCTTTTGGCAAACTGCTCATTATAACAGCAATTTGAAACGCAAAATAGGAAAATTTGTTTAGTCAGTCTTTTCTTCCTGCTCAATCAGTCCATCTTTTAGATAAATAATTCTCTCCAGATACTTTTTGTCTTCCGGTTCGTGAGTAATTATAACAATAGTTTGGCCTAACTCCTTGTTTAATTTGGTCAAGAGCTTAAAGATTGTTTCTGCTGATTTGCTATCCAAATTAGCACAGGGCTCATCAGCAAATAATACCTTAGGGTTATTAACTAAAGCTCGGGCTATCCCCACTCGCTGTTGTTCTCCTCCCGAAAGCTCATGAGGAAGATGATGTAATCTGTGCCCCAATTCCACCATTTCTAAAAACTCCCTAGCAGCTTTTTTATAATCCTTTTTATCTTTGCTACTAGCCCATGAGAGCAGATAAACATTTTCTACCACAGTCAATTCTGGTATAAGAGTGTATTCCTGGAAAATATAACCCAGTTTCTCCAATCTGAATTGCTTTTTCTCGGAATCGGATAATTTAAGAACATCGACACCGTCAATAAGAATTTTCCCACTGGTTGGGTTATCTAGCAAACCAAGCTGATGAAGCAGGGTTGATTTACCAGCTCCGCTTCGACCCATTATGCCTAAGATCTCTCCACTTTCAACTTCAAAAGTTATTCCTTTAAGAGCTTCTACTGGCACTTTGCCCGGATAAACCTTTTTTAGATTTTCAACTTTCACCATCTTGAATTTACCTTCCCCAAATTGCTTTTAAGATATTCTCTCGGGTAGTTTGCCAAGAAGGGATAAAGCCGGCGATAATAGCGACAACAAATAGAATTAGGCTGTTAATAATCAACAGTTCTTTAGTCATGACTAAACTAACAAAGCCTAAAGGAAAATCTAGAGGATGATTGACAAAATAAGGTATGAGTAAGAAATGGACTGCCACCACTCCTAATCCTATTCCTAAAGTGGCGTAAAATAAAGCCTGTAGAATATAAGAATTAATAATTATCCCCTTTCCTATGCCAAGGGCTTTTAAAATGCCAATTTGCTTTCTTTTATGAGTAACATCAATAAAGATAATAACATAGAAAACCAAAGCGGCTACGATTAAGAGAAATCCGGTAACCATCAATCTAATTTTACCAAGGCTTTCAGCTATACCCGACACCATACCCATATAATCTGTCCAAGGATGAATCTTCTCTTCTATTAATCCCATTCTTCTAAGTTCTTGAATGTATCTTTCCTCTTGACCAAGTTGCTCAATTTTAACCAGGATTTCTGAAGCTCTATTATGCACCCCTAAAATAGACTCCATCTCCTTTTCTGTAATAAAAGCCTGTATATCAGCAAAAGCCCAGCTTGTGCTAAATATTCCCTTTACCTCATAATCTCTTTGAACGCCGTTATTAAAAGTCAGTGTTATCTCATCGCCTATTTTCACCCCTTCCAGAGACTTTATCGGAAGTTGGGCTCCATATCCACCGGAGATCTCTCTGCCTAAAATAATTTTCTGGCGATCCGATTCGTCCAAATATTCACCAGCTACCATGTTCTGATGAATTTTAGTCACTCTTATTTCCTGTTCAGGGTCTATAGAATCCACCAAAAACTGAGCAGTTTTTACATCTTCGCCATCTTTATTTTCATCATAAGTAAATGTTGCTGGGACAATATAATGGCCTGCACTACCTATTACTCCGGGAATATTATTAATTCTTTCCTGCAATAAAGGCGCCCTTATAATGTAGTCCTCATCTTCTCCCGGTTCGATAATTATGTTTGCGAACGTATTCTCCACAGTTTGCTTGTTCATTGTCTCTGTTAGACCAAGTAAAATGGAAGGAACAAAGCCAAGAAGAATAAAAATGCTAATCATAATCACAATAAGCGCAGTTGAGATGCTCTTCCTGCCTCTGATTACGGACTTGTAAGCTAAGAAGAGAGAAATCCTTAGATTTTTTAACATAGAATTTGAAACTTTTTTATCACTCAAGGTGAAAGCAGGATAGTCTGGGCTAGTCAGCCTCCATTTTAGAAAAGAAATACGCTCCTAATCCTGCCAGTATTATTGATAATACCAGAAGAACTGCAAAGTCAAGCCATAAAGGAAAGGCAGCGCCACCAACAAGCGCACCCCTCAACCCATCCACTCCATACATAAGCGGGTTAATATACATTATATATCTAATTCCTGCTGGCATATCTTGCAAAGGAAAGAAGGCGCCAGACAGGAAGAATATCGGCATTATTACTAAGTTCATTATGGACATGAAACCTTCAGTGTTAGACAGCTTCGTGGCAATAATCAAGCCCAGTCCAGTGAAGGTAGCACAGGTGAGAATCATAAACACAATTGACAGAAAGAAGCCCGAGATGCCGGATATTTTCACTCCCATAGCCATGGCTATTGCCACAATAATGAGAGCTTGCACTAAAGCTATGGTCATACCTCCTAGGCTTCTACCCAATATAATTGAGAATCGGTTAACTGGAGCCACCAATACCTCTTTGAGGAAACCAAATTCCTTATCCCAGATGACAGACACTCCTGATATTGTAGCGGAAAATAATAGAGTCATACCCACTATCCCCGGAGCTAAGAAGTCAAGGTAATTCATTCCCCCTATTTTCAAACCTGGGATGAAGCTTAGTGGCAATCCAAGAAAGGCGAGGAAAAGAAAGGGCATCAATATTGAGCTGGCAACTCGAGATTTCACCCTTAAGAACCTCTTTATCTGCCTCAACCACATGGTGTAAATGGGCAATGGGTCTATAAATTTGGTAACTCTTATTGCCTCCATCTCTTTACTTCCTTCTTCCAGCCATTCCTGTTTTCCAGAGTCCTTTTACGCTTCCTTCATCTTCTCTTATCTCTCTCCCGGTATAGTATAAGAAAGCATCCTCTAAGCTTGGCTGGCGTAAGTCAATAGCTGTTATCACAAATCCATGCTCATTGGCAAGTTCAACAAGCTGGAGCATCCTTTCTTCACCACCTTCGACATTCAATTCCAGCGAACTGTTACGCCATTCAATTTCCTTTATCCAATCAAGTCCCCTGAGTAAACCCACCAAATCGTCACTTCCTTCACTGGCTAGCTGTAGCAAAATCAAATTAATGCCCACTACTTCCTTTAACTTCCCTGGCGTATCCACCATTGCTATTTTACCCTGGTCTATGATAGCTACTCGATGACAGAGATAATCTGCCTCTTCTATATAATGGGTGGTAAGGATGATAGTTATGCCTTCCTGTTCATTTAGCGTCCTGATGTAGTCCCATAGATTCCTTCTTGTTTGTATGTCTAAGCCCAAGGTCGGCTCATCTAAGAACAGTACTTCAGGGTGGTTCATAAATCCACGGGCAACTTCAAATCTGCGTTGCATACCACCTGACAAGTCTCCGACTTTGATATCCTCCTTACCCTTTAATTCCATTAAGTTGAGCACCTCCGCTATCCTTTCTCCCCTTGTCTTCCTGCCCATGTGGTACATCCTGCCGTGGAAATCCAGGTTTTCTCTGCCGGTAAGAAATTTATCGATGCAGGAGTCCTGGAACACAATGCCAATGCATTCCCTGATGCTATCCCTCTCGCGTGTAACATCGTAGCCACAAACCTTAACCGAACCTGAGGTGGGATCTAGGATAGTGCACAACATCTTTGTAATGGTCGTCTTGCCAGCGCCATTAGGGCCAAGGAAGCCAAAGACCTCACCTGCTTTGACATTCAAGGTAACATGGTCCACAGCTACAAGCCCATCGAATTCTTTGGTAAGGTTCTCAATTTCTATCACGTTATTCATGATTTTTATCTTCCAGCTTTCTGCCTGCATAGTGCAAAAAGGCATCTTCCAAGCTGGGTTTATGTTGACTAATGGATGAAATGGCAAATCCATGCTCTCGGGATAACCTTACTATCTCAGGTATCCTTGTTCCTTCACTACCTACCTTTAACTCCAGCCAACCATCACGTTGATTAACCTCTTTGACCCAATTTACCTCCTTCAGCAACTTTGCCAGCTCATCTGCACCCTGGAGAAGCTTAACGGAGAGCAAGCTATCACCAAGGGAGTTCTTTAACCCTCCAGGAGTATCAGTCACCAGTATTTTCCCCTGCTCCAGAATAGCTACTCTATCACAGAGATAATCAGCTTCCTCCACATAATGGGTGGTTAGTAATATAGTGGTACCTGATTCTCTATTTAGTTTCTTAGCGTAATCCCATAGCATTCTTCTTGTCTGCACATCCAAGCCTAAAGTTGGCTCATCCAAAAACAAAATTCTGGGCTGATTCACCATCCCCCTGGCTATCTCCAGCCTGCGTTGCATACCACCAGAGTAATGCTTCACCAACATGTTTTGCTTGGTTTTCAACCCTACTAACTCCAAGGCTCGGGATATCCTTTCTTCTCTCGTTTTTTTGGGAATGTGGTACATCCGCGCATGAAAATCGAGGTTTTCCCTGCCAGTCAAATCAACATCCAGACTTAGCTCCTCAAACACTACAGCGATGGATTCCCGAATCTTGCTCCCATCCCGGGTGATATCATATCCAGATACGGTGGCCGTCCCAGAGGTAGGGGTGCGCGCCGTAGCCAACATCATGATAGTGGTTGTCTTGCCCGCTCCGTTAGCACCAAGAAAACCAAAAATCTCCCCCTCCTCAACCTCAAATGAGATATGGTCCACAGCAACAAGATGACCAAAAGTCTTGGTTAGGTTATTAACCTCAATCGCCTTCATTCTTTCCCGCATCAGCAGTTTCAGTTTCCTTAAGCAGCTTGGCAAACTCAGTAATTCGGCGGCTCATGACGTTAAGCAATTCTTCCACTGCCTCAACTTTGACAAAGGTAAGCCCCCTACCTCGAAACTGGTTGAACACCAAAAGCTTGGTGCCGACATCTATGCCCAGTTCTCTTCGAGCTTCCACCGGAATTACCAACTGCCCTCGAGGTCCGACTACCGTGGAGCCAAAACATTTACCTATTATGCCCTTATCCTCGTGTTCCATTCCTCCTCCTAATAGTAAGATTAGCGCCAAATTCAGAATTGTATGATTTTTCTTACTATTTTGTCAAGGCACTGTACCCATCTATATGAAATGAAAAGCAGACAACACTTATTCAGGGTACACTTACATAGGGCATGCCTTTCTCTGGTTAGCAATAGTTTCCTCAACTTCAGCCGCGGGTACATTTAAGCGGCACAAGATGTGTCGCACAATTTCTAGGCCAGCCTCAGTTTCAGGTCGAACTACTCCAGAAACACCCCTGGCCTGCAAAAACTTGAACTCGGAATCATTATGAGCGCGAGCAATTACTTCCAGGCTTGGATTAACTTGCCGAGCATAGTCAAGAGCGAGCCTTACTGCCACGGGATCGGCCATAGCAAGTGCCAGAACAGCAGCGTCTTTAATCCCTGCCTGATGGAGCACATTCGGGTTACCTGCATCCCCATAAATACAAGGAATTTCCCTCTCCTTCAGTTCAGATATGGTTTTGGGGTCAAGATCAGCAACTACATATGGGATAGCCAACTGACTAAGAATCCAAGCAATGGTACCACCTACACGACCATACCCACAAATGATTACATGATTGCTCAAACTTGAGGTTCCTGTAGCAAGCTGTTCCTCACCTCTTCCGGCAACTTGCATTGCTGCCCTTCGCATGACAGAGATTTTGGAGGTCAACGCAAAAACAAATGGTGTGAGTAATATGGTGATGATAGCGCTGCCAAGTATCATTGAATAGGTATATCCAGTAATTACTCCTACCCCAAAACCTAATTCTGCTAGAACAAAACTAAACTCACCGACCTGTATCATACCTGCGCCTACCAGTGGCGCTGTTTTACCCCGATAGCCAAATATATAAGTAATACCGGAGCAAATAGCAAACTTCATTAAGATAATAGCTGCAACCAGCACCAGCAAATAAGTAATATTGGCTGCCAGAAAGTGTAAATCTATAAGCATGCCAACTGATACAAAGAAGAGCGCAGCAAACAAATCACGCAATGGCACTATGTCACCAAGTGCTTGATGGGCGAAGTCCGACTGACTAACCATAAGACCTATGGCGAAGGCGCCTAAAGCAGCAGATAAACCAAAGTAGTAAGCAGCAAAAGCACCCCCTAAGCACAATCCGGCGACAGAGATGACGAATAGCTCCCTGGATTGTCGCAGGGCTACGCGCCTCAACAAACGGGGTATCAGCCAGATGCCAACAACCAACACCAGAGTAATGAAGGCTGCAGCTTTGAGAAAAGCTACACTCAACGCAGGTAATAAACTTCCACTACCTGTTCCCAGCACCGGTAGGATAAACATGGCGAAGGCAGCCGCAATATCCTGGAATAACAGGATGCCTATCATCACGCGGCCATGCGGTGAGGTTGCCTCACCTCTGTCAAACAACATCCCAAGCACTACCATGGTGCTGCTCAGAGAAATCAAAAAACCAAAGACAATTGCTTCGCGAAGGCCCTGCCCCAATAGATACATAGCAGCAAACATTCCCAGGGTAGTCGTTACTACTATCTGACCAATGCCACCAAAAACGGCTATATTTCTTATTTGTTTCAGTTCATGGAAGGAGAACTGAATACCTAAAGTAAAAAGGAGCAGCACAACGCCAATAGTAGCTAGAATCTCTATGTTATGAGTGCTCTGAATCAAACCCAGGGCATAAGGGCCGATAACAATACCGGCAACGGCATAGCCCAGAATTGCAGGCTGCTTTAGCAATCTGGCAATTAAACCACCACCTAATGCAGCCCCAAGAACTATCGCCAGATCGAGTATCAATCTGGACTCTTCCATCGCTCTTTAGGAACTCCCGGTGTTATTCCCAGCCGATATCATATTACTCCTTCTTGGGTTTAGCTTCCGCAATTTTTGGGTTGTTCATTCACCCATGATTTGAAGCACCAGCTCCCGCGACCTGGAGCGGTTATCGAAATCAATAAACACTATTTGCTGCCAGGTACCCAAAGTTAGTCTCTTGCCTGCAAAAGGTATCGTGAGCGAAGCGCCAAGCATAGAGGCTCGCACATGGGAATGTCCATTCCCATCACCCCAGGTTTTGTTATGTTCATAAGGGATATTCTGGGGTATCACCCTATCCCACATATTCCTGAAATCGCCAAGAAGCCTGGACTCATATTCAATGGTGGTAATCCCGGCTGTTGAGCCGGATATGAACAAGGTTACTGCACCATTGTTTACTTCCGATTGCTTTACCTCGCCTGCTATCTGCGCGGTTATATCAATGATGTCGCAATTACCCTTGGTTTTAAATGTGATGCTTTTAGTGACTACAGTCATATTTTTACCTCCTGCCATAGAATATCGTTCAACTCAAACACCGAACCATCACGGCACACCTGTTTCAGGCCATGCCTGGTATTTATAGTGCAGCTACGACAAGCCCCGATGCCACATCCCATTCTCACCTCCAGGGAAACCTGGCATCTGAGATTGCTTCGCTTTTCACCTTCTCCTTTCGAGAGAGAGGGATTAAGGATGAGGGACATCGCTTTATACATATCCAGAGGACCACAAGCACATATCTGGTCAGCCCAACTGAGGAAATCAGGCAGGATGTCGGTTACCATGCCCTTCCCGCCCAGGGTGCCATCCTCGGTAACAGGGATGAATTGAACCTTCTCAGGTAAAGGTGAGAGATTGCTTCGCTTCGCTTGCAATGAGGGAAAGGGATAAATCTGAGCAGCGGTGCTCGCTCCATGAATTAAGGTTACCTGATATTGAGGCGCAGCATATTGAGCCAGGAAAATAAGCGGAGCAATGCCGATGCCACCACCCACCAGCAGCAAATTCTTCGAATTCGACGCAATGTCGAACCCCTTACCCAACGATCCAAGAACGTCTATCTTATTACCCGCCTGCATCTTTGATAACCCAAAAGTGCCTTTGCCTACCACCTTGAATAAAATGGCGAGTTGAGATTGCTTTTCACCCAAAGAATCCTGCGAATTTTTCGGGAACCCGACTGCTTCGCTCGCAATGACAACCTGATGAACACTGAAAGGACGCCGCAGTATCAATTCTTCACAGCACACCGTAATGAATTGCCCCGGATGAGCATGAGAAGCAATATCAGGCGCTTCAAGCCACATGAGATACACGCCTGGCATGACCTCCACATTAGAAGTTACAGTGCACAAGGACTGCTTCATGCTAAATCCCGAGCAATATCAAAGTTCAAAGATTAAAAATCAAAACGCAATTTAAAATGCAAGAATACCCCAAGTTTCATCATTTTGCATTTTTATTTTTGATTTTTGCCCCTTAGATATTCTCTCATCGGCTGAACGCTGAAGGTTTTGCTGACACCACTCATCGCTTCCACAACTATGCGGGCGGTATCCAGCGAAGTAAAGCAAGGTATTCTTTTTTCCGCAGCAGCACGACGTATGTCAAATCCATCCCTTAACGAAAGTCTTCCTCCAGTAACAGTATTAACAACCCCGGCCACGGAATTATCCCGGATAACATCGATAACATTGGGATGTCCCTCGCTTAATTTTTTGGTCACCATTTTCACCGGGAGATTCATTGCTTCAATCATAGCTGCAGTCCCTTCAGTGGCATAAAGTCCATATTGAAGCGAGTGCAACCTCTCGATTAAAGGCTGTGATTCAGTTTTATCCCTATCCGCAATGCTCAGTAATAAACCACCCTCACCAGGCAACATCAACCCGGCAGCCAAAAGTGCCTTGACCAAGGCAGCATCAAAGGCATAATCAACACCCATCACCTCACCGGTGGATTTCATCTCAGGTCCAAGATAATTATCCACCCCGATCAGCTTGGACATGGAGAAAACGGGAGCCTTTATACCTACCAATTTTTGCTTCTTCCACAATCCCCCTTTATAACCCTGCTCAGCAAGACCAATACCAGCCATCACCTTAATGGCAATTCGCACTAAGGGAACACCGGTCACCTTAGAAATGAAAGGCACAGTTCTGCTGGCCCTGGGATTTACCTCAAAGACATATACTGAAGAACGCCCGTCCTCCCTCATGATGAGCATCTGAACATTCATCAAGCCTTTAACCTGCAAGGACAGGCCAATCCTGGTGGTGTAATCCACCATAGTGTTTACTTCCTCCTCGGTTAAATTGACTCCGGGATAAATAGCCACGGCATCGCCACTGTGTACACCAGCCCGTTCAATATGCTCCATTATACCCGGAATAAGCACCTCCTCCCCATCACTAACAGCATCCACCTCAACTTCCTTGCCCTGCAAGTACTTATCGATAAGGACAGGATGCTGGCTATCGAGTTCTAGAGCCGCAGTAAGATAGCGAATCAGCTCAGTCTCATTATGCACGATTTCCATAGCTCTGCCACCGAGGACATAGCTGGGACGCACCAGCAACGGATAGCCAAGAGAGTTAGCTACATTCAGTGCTTCCTCAATAGAGCGCACACCGGCGCCGGGCGGTTGAGGAATGCCTAACCTGTCCAGAAAGTCTTCAAAGCGATGACGGTCTTCAGCTATGTCTATTGCTTCAGCACCGGAACCGAGTATCGGTGAATTACTGCGTATCAGTGGCTCAACCATGTTGAGGGCTGTCTGCCCGCCAAACTGAACAATAGAGGGTGGGACAGCCTCACCTTCATTTTCAAGTATGTCTCGAATGCTTTCCTCATCCAGAGCTTCAAAATAAAGGCGGTCGCTGGTATCAAAATCAGTGGAGACTGTTTCTGGATTAGAATTAACCAGGATGCTCTTTATCCCAGCTCCCTGAAGCGCCCAGGCAGAATGAACACAACAATAATCAAACTCAATCCCCTGTCCAATCCGTATCGGCCCACTGCCGATAACTAAAGCTTTCCTGCCCTTCAATGGCTCAGCTTCATTTTCTTTCTCATATGTGCTGTAAAAATAAGGGGTTTCGGCATCAAATTCGCCAGCGCAGGTATCCACCATCTTATACACCGGACGGATATCCCATTGATGGCGGACTTGCCTCACCTGTTCTGGCAATCTATCAGCTAATGTGCCAACTTGTCCATCAGAGAAACCAAGCCGCTTTGCCTTCCGGAGAAGCTCAGGAGTCAATGGTTCAGAAAGAAGCTGCTTTTCCATCCCAACGATATTTTGAAGCTTGTAGATAAACCAGGGGTCTATCCCAGTGCGTTGAGAGAGCTCTTCAGGTGTAGCTTCCCTTCTCAGCGCCGCCATAATCGCCCATATTCTCAGGTCGTTAGGATGAAGCGGGTAAGAAGCAAGCCTTTTCTTCTTTCCCCAATTGGAATCCTCCCAGAGCAAAGTTCGCTTACCAAACTCTAAAGAGCGCACTGCTTTCTGGAGAGCAGCTTCAAAACATCTCTCAATAGCCATCACTTCACCAGTGGCTTTCATCTGAGTGCCAACTTCTCTATCACCTAAGGCAAATTTGTCGAAGGGCCATCTTGGAACTTTGACCACACAGTAATCAAGAGCAGGCTCAAAAGATGCCATCGTCTTGCCGGTAACCTTATTGGGTATTTCATCAAGCCTTCTGCCGATGGCTACCTTGGCAGCCACTCGGGCAATGGGGTAGCCAGTGGCTTTACTGGCAAGAGCCGAGCTACGACTGACACGCGGGTTGACCTCAATCACATAATACTGACTTTTCTCCACCTTGATTTGGTCTGGAGCCCACTTCTCGGCGACTATTGGGTGAGGAGTAAGGGCAAACTGTATATTGCAGCCACCCTCAACACCCAAAGCCCTGATAATGTTAATGCTCGCCGACCTGAGCATCTGGTATTCCTTATCGGTAAGGGTTTGACTGGGAGCTATCACAATGCTGTCCCCAGTGTGTACGCCCATGGGGTCGATGTTCTCCATGTCACAGATGGTAATACAGTTATCAGCGGCATCCCGCATAACCTCATATTCAATTTCCTTCCATCCAAGGAGGCATTGCTCCACCAGAACTTCGTGGCTCATGCTGCTGTCCAGACCGTTGGCGACTACTTTCTCAAGCTGTTCCATGGTGTAAGCAACGCCGCCTCCCGTACCACCTAGGGTGTAAGAGGGTCGAATAATGAGCGGTAAGCTAATGGATTTCGCCAGCTCTTTAGCTTCCGCCACCGATTTCACTGTGGCGCTCTGCGGCACAGGCTCACCGATGTCAATAAGAAGCTGCTTAAATAACGACCTCTCTTCAGCTTTCTTTATCGTTTCTACAGGGGTGCCCAAAAGCCTTACATTATATTTATCAACTATACCGGCATCAGCTAACTCTACCGCGAGGTTAAGCCCTGTCTGCCCACCAAGAGTGGGCAGCAGCCCATCGGGACGTTCCCTTTCAATCACTCGGTCTAAGACTTCCACTGTAAGCGGCTCAATATAGACGATATCGGCAATGCCTTCATCGGTCATGATAGTAGCCGGGTTTGAGTTCACCAGCACTGTAGTTACGCCTTCCTCACGCAAAGCACGGCATGCCTGAGTTCCGGAATAATCGAACTCCGCTGCCTGCCCGATGATTATCGGCCCCGAGCCGATGACTAAGACTTTAGATATCTTGGACATGTTGTTATCCACTAGGCTTCATTGGTTTTATCAAGTTAAAAGCCCGAAGCTCCTTAGCCACTTTGATAAAGGCACTTTCCCTATTTTGCTTTGTGAAGCGCTCGTAAACTATTCCTGAAACGTTTGAAGGTAGGTCAACCCCCTTTTCCAAAAGAAGGATTGTTTTGCGTGGAAATACCTTTCTACACCTACCAAGCTCATCAACAACATTTAGCCTTGGATGCTTCTGGTGTGTCTTAGTATCTACAATATGACCATAAGTAGCCAAGATGATTGCACAGTCTGCTTGTTTCATATATTTGTCAACCTGTGACTCAGTTAATCTGCCCTCGCTTGGCTGAACTTCAACGACTAATGGTTCCACCCCAAGGGCTTTTAAGAAACTGCAAAGTTTGTTTAGTGCAGCCGATTCACCACCATGAGCAATGAAAACACTTGGCAAACTTCTCTCCCCAACTTCAGATGTGGTTGGAATGCCTATGATTTCGTATTTCTCCAAGATTTTTGTGATTTCTAGCTCGCGTTCTTGCAAATCGCGGAGATACTCCTCTCGCTTTTCTGCTTCTGCCATCTCGTACAACTTTATCCTAGGAAGAGGATGTAACCAGAGATATTCTTCAGAATCAACTCCAAACGTATCCTTCGAGACTACATGAACCTTGTTTTTCCAAAGCCAATATTCATTATTATAAGGAGGTAAAGTCTTTAGGTGGTTTATCTCATCTCGATATTGCCTCAAAAGTTCGAGAGCCTTCTGTATCTCCATTTTCTACTGCCCCCCCACCATCTCCACAAATCTCTCGAATAGATACCTGTTATCCAACGGTCCGGGGGAGGCTTCGGAGTGGTATTGAATGGATACAATAGGTAAATCTCGATGGCGAAGACCCTCCACCGTGTCGTCATTCAAGTTTATGTGGCTTACCTCAAGTCCTCCTTTTAAGGTATCGGCATCTATGGCATAGCCGTGATTCTGAGCAGTGATATAAACTTTGTTAGTGGCTAGGTCGCGAACGGGGTAGCTGCCGCGATGTCCAAACTTGAGCTTGAAGTTCCTGGCTCTAAAGGCTTGACCGATTACATTTTGCCCCAGACCAATGCCCATCATTGGCTTTTTGCCGGCAAGCTTCTTCACCATCTCCGTTATATCGTTAAGGAGAGCGGGGTCACCAGGACCGGAGGAAAGGACAATGCCATCGGGATTTGAAGCCAGGATATCCTCTGCTGAAGTGGTGCACGGGACAGCGGTTACCTGGCAGCCAGATTGGCTCAGGATACGCAGTATGTTGTATTTCAAGCCTAAATCAAGGACTACGATATGAGATTGCTTCGCTGCGCTCGCAATGATGGAGGAAGTCGCTGCCTCTCTCCCTTCAAGGGAGAGGGTTTGAGCGATGCCGGCATTGACAGGTGTATCAGATTCCCATTCATAAGGCTTTTCAGTACTGACCTGGTGAACAAAATCGGTAAAATCGTATTTGGGTAAATTCTTCAATTCCCTTAACGCCTCCTCAGCAGTCATCTCTGATGTAATAATCCCCATCATTACCCCAATGGAGCGTATATGGCGGGTTAACGCCCGAGTATCTATCCCGCTGATTCCTGGAATGCTATTATTCTGTAGAAACTTATGTAAAGTAATTGTGCTCTGCCAATGGCTGGGCTGGGGACAATATTCCCGAACGGCCAATCCCCTAATTTGAATTTGCTTTGATTCGAAATCGCTTTCATTAATGCCATAGTTCCCAATCAAAGGATAAGTGGGCACCAGAATCTGCCCGGCATAAGAAGGGTCAGTGAGCATCTCCTGGTAGCCAGTCATGCTGGTATTGAAAACAACCTCACCATAGGCATTATCCTCGGCACCGAAGGAATGGCCTTCATAAACTGAGCCATCTTCAAGAACTAAAATTGCTTTTTTAGTCAAATTCCATTCCTTAGCATCGAAATAACGCACTATTCATGTATTCTTTGCTGCCTCAATTGTGAACTTAAGAAAGTCCTCGCAAAAATTTAGAAGGCTTTCCCAAATATGCTGGCAGTACTCCAACGTTCTTCGTTTATTAGGCATCGTTGGGTAGTGAATATTGGCAGTGCCTCCTCCTATATAGGGGTCTTCCATAAAACAGTTGAAGCCTTCAAGACTGGAATAATGCGTAACTTGGTCGCGCATGCTGATAAGCTCCACTACCCAAGCATCTTGAGCATCTTCTATCAGCTTTATGATGTTCTCTGCGTAAGGAGTAAGTGTGGCAGGGCAATTGTTTTTCAACTGGTTGATAACACGGTCTCCCACATCATCAAAGCTACAATAAGTAAAACTAAACACTGGCTGTAGCAATCGTGACAATACATCCAAGCAACTTTTTACTTGGAAAAGAAAGGCTTCAACCTCATAAATAAGCCTCGGTTCTTCAATAATCATTTGTGCTCCAACGGGAGGCGTATGGTTCTTAGTAAATTGTTCAATTTTATCGCTTTCAGCTTGCTCATAATTGTTCAGGTGATACTTGACCGCGTGGAGTTTGTGGTCTACATTTCTTATAAGCTTTGTAAAGTCTTGCTTAGCAGCGCCACAGAGATTCAGTATGTTTATGTCACGCGATACCAATTCTATAATCTTACTAATTCTTTCATCTATGTCCTTCGGGTCTTTACCATAGATTCGCGCTGCCAGTAGACCAGGCCGAGGTTCCCATGTTTTACCATCAGAAGAAACATCATGATGTGTTATCGGCTCAGGCATTTCCTTTGGCTTGACTGTAAACGCAGGACTTTCGTGAGGCTCAGCTGTTTTCCACGCCCTTGTCTTATTGAGATAGCAGCAGTTCTTATACTTCTTACCGCTCCCGCATGGGCACGGGTCATTCCGTCCTATCTTTTTCTTTGCCTTTGACATATTTAAGTTCCCTTATTAATAGCACCCGCCTTCAAATAATTATCAACCTTTATCGAGTCATCCTTATGCACCACCTTTCCACCGACCACTGTTGCCATCACCTTGCCTTTAAATTTGCAGCCATCAAACGGAGTATTCTTTCCTTTAGAGGCAAACTTGCTGCTGTTCACCACCCATTCCCTATCCGGATCAAGTATGGTGATATTGGCCGGAGAGCCTATCTTAAGCGTGCCTAATTCATTACCTTTATCAACTATCCTTGCTGGCTCACAGGTCAGCTTAGAAATTAAGGTAACTAAACCTATTTCCCCTTTATGAACCAGACCCATGAGAGAGCCGAAAGCAGTTTCAAATCCGCTGATGCCAAAGGCAGCTGTTTCCAAGCTGCAATCCTTGTCTGCCAGAGTATGTGGGGCATGGTCGGTAGCAATAGCATCGAGCACCCCATGCTTTAATCCGTCAACCAAGCAAGTTATGTCATCTTCAGTCCGCAAAGGCGGATTTACCTTGGCATTGGTGTCATAAGAGCTGACAGCTGACAGCTGAGAGCTTTCAGCCCCCTCCCTTTGGAGGGGAGAAGGTCTCGGTGAGGCTATAACCTTTTCCTCAGTCAATGTCAAATGGTGAGGAGTAACTTCAGCAGTTACCGAAATTCCTTCCTCTTTGGCACAACGCACAAGATCAACAGAGCCACAAGTGCTTACATGGGCAATATGAATTCTGGCACTGGTTAGTTTTGCCAGAGCCAGGTCCCGAGCTATCATCATTTCCTCCGCTTTCGTTGGGATTCCCTTCACGCCCAGCTTTGCAGACACCCAGCCTTCATTTACAACACCATCGTTACTCAGCCGCCTATCCTCACAATGGTCAACAATCGGCAAGCCAAGGCCACAGCTATACTCAAGAGCACGACGCATAACCTGTGAACTAACCACCGGAGCACCATCATCACTAAAAGCAACTACGCCAGCTTCAGACAGCTCAGCCATATCGCAGACTTCCTTTCCACCCCTCCCTTTAGTAACACACCCTATGGGAAAGACATGAACAATGCCCTCTTCGGCAGCTTTTTGTTTCACCCAATCCACCATGGCTGGCTTATCGATAGGGGGACTTGTGTTTGCCATGCAACAGATGCCAACAAAGCCACCTGCTGCGGCTGCCCTTGTGCCTGTAGCGATTGTTTCTTTATCCTCAAATCCCGGCTCCCGAAGATGGCAATGAAGGTCTACAAAGCCAGGGCAAACGACCATCCCTGTAGCATCGATTACCAGAGATTGCTTCGCTCCGCTCGCAATGACAATTGGCATCCCCTTCCCCAATTGTCTAATTTTGCCCTCATCAATAACCAAATCAGCAATTTGGTCTATATCCTGACCAGGGTCAATTATGTGTCCACCGCGTATGACTAAGGAGACAGATTTATTACCCATCATTTCTACCACACTCTCCAGTAGTCAGAATTTTGTATTCCATAGCTAACGTCCCCTGCGATGCACGGTGATATAGCTGCTAGGCTTGAAACCATAAGCTCCAGCATCACTCTCTGAATCAAAAATAATCAAATTCTCAGGCTTAATCTTTCGAACCCAATGGCTGTCAGCGCTATGGTATTTCTTGGTCTCCAACATTCCTTGATGCCACTCTGAACTGGCGATATATTGAGGATGAACCTCGCGTTCGCAGTAGAGACACCTCAGTGTTAAAGGCTCCAAGTTTACTATTTTGAACTCAGGCTTTATATACCTTGTTTCTGTTTCCTGGTTTGAGACACAGTTCGAATTAAGACACCTGACCCCAGAATCTCGGTCATAAATGGGATAATCCACCTTCTGAACGAGAGAAGCAGCTTCTTTAGAAATCGCGATTTCCTTAGTTCCCAGCAAGAGGGCTATGAGCGCCATTCTAATAGGCACCCCACGAGCAGCCTGCTTGAAATACATGCTCCTGGGGTCAGCATCCAACTCATAGGCCAATTCATCAACGCGGGGCAGCGGGTGCATAACAATCGTCCCTTTAAACTCCTTTCCCTTGAGGAGCTTCTTATCTACCACTGGATAGTCCTTTTTCAACTCCTGTCCCTCTTCTGTAGGGACATGCCTTTCCTTCTGAAGCCTCATGACATAAAGGGTATCAATCCCAGTCTTCTTCAGCTCGATTTGAATACTAATGTCAGGCAACATTGCAAGTTGATGTGAGCTACTCGGAGTTACGTACATGGCATCCAAGGGGAAGAATCCTTCTTTAACTTCCTGGTTCGGAGCCTCAAGCCTTATCAGCTTACCTTTATATTCTGTAGTCAGTTTCCGTAGAACATGCTCCGGCATCTCCAATCCGGGACTGGGTGGAAAAAGGATAATTGCGCCGAACCTGGCCAGGGCATAAGTCAGGGAATGCACCGCTCGCCCGTATCTCAGGTCCCCAAACAAAGCGATTTTCAGACCCTCAATGTTTCGTCTCTCCTTCTTAATAGTGTAAAGGTCGCACAAGGCCTGGGTTGGATGTTCGTGACCTCCATCACCGGCATTTATCACCGGGACGCCAGCGTAGTCAGCAACTACCTTGGCCGCTCCTTCCCAGGGATGTCTGATGACAATTATATCTGCATAACTCCCGACCACCCTTGCCATATCAGCAAGGCTTTCGCCTTTGGCTAGAGAGGTTGCACCTACCTCAACCGCACTTATAATTCTCCCCCCGAGTCTGAGCATCGCAGCCTCGAAAGATAAGCGTGTCCTGGTGCTGGGTTCAAAAAACAGACTTGCCATAATTTTTCCCTGGCATACCCCGGATTGGTCATTTAATGAATCAGACATTTCGTCTGCCACGGAAAACAGTGCCTCGATTTCCCTATTTGATAAATCGTCTATGCTTACTAAACTTCGCCCTGCTAAGCTCATCTAGCCACTCCCTATGTATTTACTTTCCAAGTCAGTTTTATCCTTTATCAACGCTATTCACTACTCAGTTGAACCTGTTATAGCTACCCCATCTTCACCATCCACTTCTTTAACATACACCTCTACTTTCTCACTGCGCGAGGTTGGTATATTCTTACCCACATAGTCAGCTCGAATAGGAAGTTCACGGTGACCACGGTCAATAAGAACGGCCAGCTGCATAGAGCTAGGGCGACCTAAATCGATGAGAGCATCCATAGCTGCTCGAATGCTTCTCCCGGTATAAAGGACGTCATCCACTAAGACCACTTGTTTATTAGTTACATCAACGGGAACCTCGGTATGCTTAACCGGTTTTGATTCCACAGGAGAAACGTCATCACGATAAGAATTAATGTCCAGAACACCTACAGGAACATGGATATCTTCAAAACTCTGAATTGTATTGGCTAATCGGTGTGCTAAAGGCACTCCTCTGGTCCACATACCCACGAGTACAATGCTGCCAGCACCCTTGTTCCTTTCTACAATCTCGTGGGCAATACGAACCAAGGCCCGCCCCACGTCCTCCGAGGTCATGAGGAACTTACGGGGCATTAAAAAAGCCTCCTGCCACATAACTGGCAAGAGGCTGCAGATTTTACCAACCTTTGCGTTATCAAATCTCCCCTTACCAGCCTCTCTGGGCTGATTTAAAGGTTTGTATAATTTTAGCAAATTCATGGTGATAATGCAATAAGTTACGTCGCAAAAAAACAAATTGTATTTTCGATAACTCGGATGTTAATATCGTCAGACAAGAAATATATCAATGGATTTTTCATTAATTCCTGACGGCACAGTTACTTCGGTGCCAGGATTTGTCGCTGGTGCAGTCCACGCCGGAATAAAAGATACGGACGAACTGGACTTAGCTATCCTCTATTCCAAGATGCTTTGTGTCGCCACTGGTGTTTTCACCACCAACCTGGTTAAATCAGCCCCGATCATCTTATCCCAAAGACACCTAACACAAAGAAAAGCAAGGGCAATTGTGGTGAATTCAGGTTGTGCCAATGCCTGTCTTGGAGAGCAAGGCATGACAGATGCCTCAGAAATGGCAAGCCTGACAGCAACAAAAGTGAGCATAGCTTCAAAGGAAGCGCTTGTAGCCAGCACGGGGGTGATTGGAAAACCACTGCCCATGAGCCAGATTAGAAACGGGATCGAGAAAATAGAGCTCCACCAGGATGGCGGTCATGAACTAGCCAGAGCAATGATGACCACGGATACCAAACCCAGGGAGACAGCGATACAAGTTGAGGCAAAGGAAGGTAAATTTACCATCGGCGGGGTAGCTAAAGGAGCAGGCATGATGCATCCTGAATTGGCCACCATGCTTTGTTTTATAACCACTGACGCCGCGGTAAACATTGATTTCCTGCAGCAATCGCTGAAGAAGGCGGTTAATACTTCCTTTAATACGCTCAGCATTGATGGCGAAACCAGTCCAAGCGACTGTGTATTTTTGTTAGCCAATGGTTTGGCAAGCAACACTGAAATTGGTTTCAATAATGGCGAGGATTTTCAAAACGCTTTAAATGAAGCCTGCATTTACCTGGCTAAATCGATAGCTCAAGATGGTGAAGGAGCAACCAAGTTCATCGAAGTTGTTGTGGAAGGAGCGATAAATCAAACGGAGGCTCGCCAGGCAGCCCGGACCATTGTTAGCTCTCCACTGGTGAAAGCGGCGATGCACGGCGGTGACCCTAATTGGGGACGCATTGTTGCCGCCTTGGGGCGAAGTGGTGCAAAGATAAGGGAAGACAAACTGGATGTCCATTTGAATGACATTTGTGTCATGAAGCAAGGTCGCCCAACACACTTTAATGCAGAAGAGTTGCGAACATCTTTGGCAAGAGCTAACAAAGTGCCTATCAAGGTGTATCTCAACTTAGGTGATGGCACAGCCACCGCCTGGGGCTGCGACCTATCCGAAGAATATGTTAGGATAAATAGCGAATACGCAACATAAGGCTAAGTTACCTCAACGTACAAGCATGAAACCACTAGTAGTTAAAATAGGCGGTAGCACTTTAGGCAACCGGGATACTGTCCTGGAGGACCTGGTAACACTCCAAGAGCAAGGTGTGCCTTTAGTAGTGGTTCATGGCGGTGCTCAAGAAGTTTCTAGCTGGCTCACCAGGCTTGGCATCTCCACCAGCTTTATAAATGGGCTGAGGGTTACCGATGCCGAGACGTTGAAAGTGGTTACTGCAATACTTGGTGGCTTGGTTAATAAAGAACTGGTGGTAGGCATTCAAGCCTTAAATGGGAAGGCAATAGGCATAAGCGGAGGTGATGGCAATTTGCTGCGGGCAAAGCTCAAGAACTCCGAGCTAGGTTACACCGGTGAGATCGTAGCTGTTGACCCTACTCCGTTAGAGGTATTGCTGCAATCAGGATATATGCCTGTGGTAGCACCAATAAGCTTTGGGGAAGTTAACGGAAAGCTAACCTTGCTCAATGTCAATGGTGATACTGTTGCTGGTGAGATAGCTGCTGCTCTAGCTGCTCAGAAACTCATCTTCCTTACCGATGTCGATGGCATCTACGATAGCTCAGGGAAAGTAATTTCCAGGCTTAATATTGATGAGGCAAACGAAATGCTCAAACTTGGTACAGCTTCTGGAGGGATGTTCCCCAAAATAGAAGCGAGCATCAAAGCCCTTTCGGCAGCACCCATTGCCCGCATCATCAATGGCAAAATACCCCATGCCCTGCTTGAAGAAAGTGAAAACAAACTTAAAGGAACGACTATTGTCCCAAAGTAACGACTGGCAGGAATTAGCGGATAAGCTGTTTTTGAACACAGTAACCAGGCTTCCTGTAACATTGGTTCGTGGAGAAGGAGCCTGGGCATGGGACGACAGGGGCAAACAATACCTTGACTTCGTTGGTGGCTGGGCTGTGGATAGTCTGGGGCACTGCCATCCAGCGTTAGTGAATGCTTTGGAAGAGCAAGCCAAAACGCTTATACAGGCATCCAACCAGTTTTATACCATCCCGGCGGTAAAGTTAGCCCAGCTTTTGGTAGAAAATAGCTGCCTCGATAGAATCTTTTTCTGCAACAGCGGTGCTGAGGCTAATGAAGGAGCAGTAAAGCTAGCCAGAAGATATGGCAAGCTCTATCTCAATGGCGCCTATGAAATTATCACCACCTACAATTCCTTTCACGGCAGAACACTTGCTATGACTGCAGCTACAGGGCAACGTAAATTCCAGGACCCGTACACCCCTTTGCCGGCCAGTTTCATAAATGTTGAGTATGATGACGTCGAAGCGATACAGAGAGCGACAAATGAGAAAACCTGTGGGATAATGCTGGAGCCAGTCCAGGGCGAAGGCGGAGTCAATGTGCCAGATGAGAACTATCTTAAAAAAGTAGAAGATTGGTGCCACGAGAAGGGGATCCTCTTCATTTTAGATGAGATTCAAACCGGAATCGGGCGGACAGGCACTCTTTTCGCTTACGAGCAATGTAATGTTGAGCCAGATATAATGACTTTAGCCAAAGGGTTAGGCAGCGGTGTGCCCATCGGTGCCTTTTTAGCCAAAGAAAAAGCCTCGGTTTTCGCCCCAGGTGAGCACGGCACTACCTTCGGCGGCAATCCACTGGTTTGCGCTGCCGCCTACGCTACCATGAAATATATCATCGATAACGACATACCTGAGAAAGTGAAGCAAACTGGAAGCTACTTTATGGCTAAATTGCAACGCCTGAAACAGCAATTTACCTTCGTCACCGAAGTGAGAGGCAAGGGACTCCTGATAGCTCTGGAATTTGACCACGAAATTGCTCAGGAAGTGGTTACAGCTTGCCTCGACAAAGGCTTACTAATCAACAAAGTAAAGCCGAATGCTGTTCGTTTTATGCCTCCTCTCATTATCCCTGAAAAGGAGGTAGATATAGCAATCAACATTTTGAGAAACATTCTCACTGAGAAAGGAAGCGAATGGACAAAGTAATATTAGCTTACAGCGGTGGTCTGGATACTTCTGTAGCCATAAAATGGCTCAAACAAAAATATAATATGGATGTCGTCACCCTTACCGTAGATATAGGCAATGTGGCTAACCTTGAAGCTATCAAGCAGAAAGCACTCAATCTTGGAGCGATAAAGGCATTTGTAATTGATGCCAGGGAATCCTTCGTTAATTCCTTTGTCTTTCCTGCCCTTAAAGCCAATGCTATTTACGAAGGGCAATATCCTTTAGCCACGGCTCTAGGTCGCCCTCTTATTGCTCAACTGTTAGTCAACACAGCTAAAAAGGAAAACGCCGTGGCGGTAGCTCACGGGTGTACCGGTAAAGGCAATGACCAGGTTAGATTTGATGTGAGCGTGGCAGCCTTAGCTCCCGAACTCAGGATAATAGCTCCCGCCAGAGAGTGGAATATGACCCGAGAGCAAACAATTGAATATGCCCAAAACCATAATATCCCTGTTCCTATCACTGCAGCCAGCCCTTATTCCATTGACCAGAATTTATGGGGCAGGAGCATCGAATGCGGCGTTCTGGAGGACCCATGGACTGAACCTCCTGACGATGTCTTTGCCTGGACAAAGTCGCCCAAGGAAACACCGGATGAAGCTGACTACATCACCATCGGTTTTGATGAAGGAATACCGATAAGCATTGACGGGCAGCGACTGAATGGTGTGGTGCTCATCCAGCAAGTTCATGAAATATCCTGCAAACACGGCGTGGGCAGAATTGACCATGTTGAAAACAGACTAGTAGGCATAAAGTCAAGAGAGATCTATGAAGCACCAGCAGCCTCCGTGTTAACTAAAGCCCACCAGGCACTGGAAGCAATAACCCTATCCAAAGACCAGCTTCGTTTCAACAATATTGTGGCTGGTGAATATGCTGACCTTGTTTATAATGGGTTATGGTTCTCCCGACTTCGCCAAGATTTGGCTACCTATGTGGATAGTTCCCAAAGATATGTTACCGGAGAAATAAAAGTTAAGCTTTACAAGGGCAATTGCCAAGTGGTAGGCAGAAAATCGCCTTATTCCCTTTATGATTATAGCCTGGCTACTTATGATAAAGGTGACGCCTTTGACCAGAGTGCCTCTCCTGGCTTCATCCATATCTGGGGGCTGCCGATAAGAACCGAGTCTAAGGCGCAACATCTGAAACCGCCTGAATAAGGAATGCTTCTCCATTCTCGGCATCGAACTTGGAAAGCGGGTTGGAACTGGAAAAGTAAGGGATGCAATTAAATATAACCTGTATACACCAAAATCCTTGCCCGAACACTTTCGCTGTTTTATCCTCAACAATTCAAGCCGTCCTCTTCACACCTCAACCAATCAGCCTGGCAAACTTATTGCATCTGAGCTAACCCATGGCTGCTATTTTAGGTTCACATTTTCCAGAAATTAACCTAACCTAGTTGACAAATAGGAAAGAAAAGTATCAAGATTTTCTTTTAGCGGTTAAGGCAAAACTTAGATGAGTTACCAGCGCAGTCGTTTTCAAAAAGGGACTAACAAAACAGCACAGGATTACCTCGCCTCCATCCCCTTTGACCAGCGGTTATATCGCCAAGACATTGAGGGGAGCATCACCCATGCCAGGATGCTGGCAAAGCAGGGAATAATAGCAGATAAGGACGCTGAAGCGATAATCGCTGGGCTTAACTCCATCCGCAATGAAATCGAGCAAGGAGAATTCCACTTCAAGACCAAGCTTGACGATATACATATGAATATCGAAGCTCGATTGTTTGAAAAGATAGGCGATGTGGCAGGCAAGCTTCACACCGCACGCTCCCGAAATGACCAGGTGGCTTTAGACATGCGACTCTTCCTCAAAGAGGAGATCCCAAAAACCATAGACAACATAAAAGCCCTGCAGTCCTCGCTCGTGGAATTGGCTGAAGCTAATAAAGATGTCATTATTCCTGGTTATACACACCTGCAACAAGCTCAGCCAGTCCTTCTAGCTCATCATCTGCTGGCTTACTTTGAAATGTTTCAGCGAGACAAGGAAAGATTCTCTGATTGTCTGAAACGCACCGATGTCCTACCTTCAGGCAGCGGAGCTCTAGCTGGGGTGGCTTACCCCGTAGACCGTCAATTTATGGCCCAGGAATTAGGCTTCAGCGAGATAAGCAACAACAGCGTCGACGCCGTTTCCGATAGGGATTTTGTCGTGGAATACCAGGCAGCATCTGCCTTAGCTATGATGCATATTTCCCGACTGGCTGAGGAGATTGTTCTATGGTCATCCAGCGAGTTCGGTTTTATCGAGATTAGCGAAGACTTCACCACGGGTAGTAGCATTATGCCACAGAAGAAAAATCCTGATGTCGCTGAGCTAGCCAGGGGCAAGACAGGACGAATATATGGCAACTTGATGTCCCTGCTGACCACTATGAAAGCTTTGCCATTAGCCTATGACCGCGATATGCAAGAGGATAAACAGGGGCTTTTTGATACCCTGGATACCCTGCATTCCACCTTAGAAGTATTTGCTGAAATGATTAAGACGTTGAAGGTCAATCCACAGCGTATTAGCAATGCAATAAACGAAGACTACATTTTGGCTACCGATTTGGCGGACTACCTGGTAAAAAAGGGAATGCCCTTTCGCCAGGCTCACAATACAGTCAGTAAATTAGGCGAATATGCTGTTGCTAACCGAAAAAGCTTCCGTGAGCTCAGCTTAAGCGAATATCGCGATTTCAGCCCCCTATTTGACAAAGATGTGTATAATATTACTCTGGAATCCTCTATAGCTTCCCGAAATATCGTCGGTGGAACCGCTGCAAATCAAGTAGAAGTAGCACTGGCGAAAGCGAGAAAACTATTGCGTATAGAGCGAAATAGCTCACAAGTGAAGAAAAAAGGTGGGAAATAGCAAGGTCAAATTAGCGCCGTCAATTCTTTCTGCTGATTTTGCTCGTCTTGCTGAGCAAGTTGCCGAAGCTACCAGAGCAGGCGCTGATTATATCCATATCGATGTTATGGACGGCCATTTCGTGCCTAACATCTCCATTGGTATTCCAATAGTAGCTTCCCTCCGCCCTCGGACTAACTTGCCTCTAGATGTCCATTTGATGATACAACACCCCGAACAGTATGTCTCCCAGTTTGCTGACTCCGGCGCTGATATAATCACCGTTCACGTTGAGGCTTGCTCATCCCTTCACCGGTTGATTCACTCAATAAAGGAATTAAATGTCAAAGCAGGGATAGCATTGAATCCAGCTACCCCACTAACCTCTGTAGAAGAAATTCTCCCTTATGTTGATTTAATTCTGATTATGAGCGTTGAACCTGGCTATGGAGAACAGAGTTTCATCCCATCATCGCTGGATAAAATATCGAGGTTACGCAAAATGCTTGATAACCAAAAGCTCAACGCTGAACTCGAGGTTGACGGCGGCATCACCATTGACAACGCACCCAGCATAGTCAAAGCTGGGGCCAATGTCCTAGCGATTGGAAGCAGTATATTTAACGCCAAAAAGGGAATAAGTCAAACAATGCAAATGTTTAGAAAGGCGGTAAGTTAGCGTGCTTGCTTATACTGGGTACGTAAGCACCGGGTGCAGATGTTTACTTTTTTCTTTTCGCCATTTATTGTAATGGTAGTGCGATGAACATTGGGCAGCCAGCGTCGCTGGGTATGCTGTTTAGAATGGCTCACACTGTAACCATAGTGAGCTTTCTTACCACAAATGTCACACTTCATAAGACAACTCCACAATCCTTCCGTTCCATCCTGCGCCACAAATATTATCACAGGATGAAAGCCTTGACAAAGTTTCCCAAACACCTATAATACATCGCAACCCGATATACTAGCCGAGGTGCGTTATGAATAGGCACGAGCAGAGCAAAGGAAGAGGGGTGCAGACTGGTTCAGTCACGGGACACCAGTTAAAAGAAATGTTCAACGCAGGAACCGCCTGGTTGGAAAAATGCGTGCCCGAAATTAACGCTATAAATGTCTTCCCTATTCCCGACGGGGATACAGGAACTAACATGCTGCTCACCATGCATTTTGCCATGGAAGAGGCACATCGAAGCCAAGATGGCAATGCTTCATCAGTAGCCCAAACTATTGCCCATGGCGCTCTAATGGGGGCTCGTGGCAATTCAGGTGTGATATTGTCCCAATTCTGGAAAGGCTTTGCTAAAGGGTTAGATGATAACCAGCGACTTAGCAGCAAAGCTTTGGCCAGAGCACTATCGGAGGCATCGCAAGCTGCCTACGAAGGACTTGTCAATCCAGTGGAAGGCACGATGTTAACAGTGCTCCGTGATTCAGCCAACGCTGCCGAAGCTGCTGCAAAAGCCAATTCCAGAAACCTAACCAAAACGCTTGCTACTGCTATGCAGGCAGCCAGAGAATCGGTAGCCAACACGCCTAACCTGCTACCTGTGTTACGGGAAGCAGGTGTGGTGGATGCCGGTGGGCAGGGTTTGTATGTTCTCCTAGAGGGCGCACTACACTACCTTAGGGGAGAAAACGATACTTTAAAACACGGCAAACCACGTCTTATTCCTACAAGCCAGCCATTAACCCCAGGGATAAGCCAAATGCCGGCTGAGGTGGAGGTGCCTTACGGTTATTGCATGAATTTCCTATTAGAAGGGCAAGACCTCAACCTGAAAAAAATCAGGAAAAACTTGAAAAAGAAGGGACAGTCTCTAGTAATCACCGGTAATGGCTCCAAGCTCAGGGTTCACATCCATAGCTTCAAACCGGGCGAAGTTATAGATTACGCCACAAAGCAAGGCGTATTGCACAAGATAAAAATTGATAACATGGACGACCAATACGCTGAATTCATTAAAATGCAAAGAAAGAATTTGCCCGCTGTCGATACCGCTATAGTAGCAATTGCCTCAGGTGAAGGTCTTTTCAAACTATTCAGAAGCCTAGGAACCACCATTATTATTCCCGGCGGTCAAACGATGAATCCAAGCGTCCGTGAGCTAGTTGAAGCAGTGAATTCAGCACCCTCAAATAAGGTTATATTGCTGCCCAACAATAAAAACATTGTCGTTGCTGCCTCCCAGGTTCAATCCTTGACTTCAAAAGACGTTAAGGTAGTACCCACGAAAACCATACCCCAAGGCATTGGTGCTCTCCTCTCCTTTAACTACGATATGGGCCTGGAGAGCAATGCTTCTGCCATGGAAGAAGCAATGAACAGGGTGAAATCCATAGAAATCACCAAATCAGTTCGCAAAAGTCAAATCAATGGTATGAACATAAAGAAAGGGGAATTCATCGCTGTTTTAGATGACAAAGAGTTGGTAGCCAATGGCAAAAAAGTTAAAGACGTCATTACCAGTGCTCTTGAAAAAGCAGAGGTCAAGAATGCTGAATTGGTGAGTATTTACTACGGTGCTGAAACTAAACCCGCTGAAGCCCAGAAAATAGCTGATGAAATCCAAAATGAATTTTCAGTTGAAGTTGAAACAGTTCAAGGTGACCAACCTTACTACAACTATATAATTTCGCTAGAATAAGAATTCTCAAGTTATGTCATGGTTAGAGTTGTAACTGATAGTTGCTCCGATATTACTCCGAAGATGGCCGAGCAATTCGGGCTCACTGTGATCCCCCTAAATGTGCACTTTGGGGAGAAAGTTTACCGCGATAATATTGACCTGAACACAGAAGGCTTCTATCAAAAGCTAACAAGAAGCAAGATTCTCCCTACTACTTCAATCCCCAGCCCTGCAGTGTTTACCGATACGCTAAACAACTTAGCTAAGGAAACAAGAGATATATTGGTTATCACGCTTTCACGGAAATTTAGCGCTGTCTATGACATCGCCTCAAAAAGCAAAGAGGCCCTTAAATCAAAATGCAATATTGAAGTTATTGATTCTCAGGTAGGGATAGGAGGGCAGCTAATTCTGGCCGTTTCAGCAGCTCTCATGGCCAGGGCTGAAGCCACATTGGAGGAAATTGCTAATTGGGTGACAAGTGCAATTCCCAGGACGCATGTGCTGATGACCTTCGACACTCTAGAATATCTAAGAAGGGGAGGGCGTATTGGTAAAGCACAAGCTTTCTTAGGTACTTTACTCAAAGTTAATCCTATTCTGGGAATAAAGGAAGGAGAGGCTTTCCCCATCACTCGAGTCCGCAGTCGAGCACTTGCTGTAGACTTCCTGGTAAATTTCGTGGAAAACTTCAAAAAGATAGATGCTCTGGTTATCGAAGATGCTATTACCACCAACGAGCTAGGAAAATTGGCTCAGCGTCTCGAAGGATTAGCTCCTGATGGGCATTTCTATCGCTCCAAGGTAAGCCCAGTAGTGGGCACACATGTGGGTCCTCACGTCTTGAGTGTCTCTGTCCTAGAAGGAGAATAGAGTTTGGGACAGCTTCCCAGAGAGACAAGTATCAATTCACTCCGAAGAGTCCTGGAATTAGAATGTAAGAAGGGATATTCCAATAAAGCGGTGATCGGAGGATTGGACAGATTCCTCCGAAAGCAAGAAGGCAAAATTGTACAGGACGTAAACGACCGGGAACTCTTAACGAGCTTTAATAACTTGGGGTTAGCTAAATCCAACTACAGTTCCTGGGATGTCAAGAAACGTAAACAGTGGATAGCAACTATCCTACAATGGATAGATGAAGTGGAACAAACAAGGGAGAGAAAGAAGTCAAGCACACTAGCATCGGATAGACTCACCGTAGTGGCTAAAACCCGCCAAATGAAAAGGGTGTCTTATGAACTAGACTCATCGATAACCTCAGTCAGAGGTATCACAACTAACACGGCCACTAGATTTGCCAAGCTTGGCGTGAGAACCATATATGATTTACTTTACTTCCTTCCTCGCCGTTACATAGATTATAGCCAGAGAAAACCCGTTGCTGAGCTCGAAGAGGGTAAAGAGCAAACCATCATAGCTACAATATGGCAATCCAAAGTTGCCATTCTTGGTAATCGACAGGGCACAGAGGCAATTGTCGGCGATGAGACAGGTAATATCCGAATAGTGTGGTTTAATCAACCCTATCTGGCAAAGAATTTTCGTACCAATGCCAGGATAGCAATCAGCGGAATAGTTAGCTCATTTAAAGGACAAAGGGTTTTTGAGTCTCCAGAATGGGAACTCATCCAAACCAGGGAACTAATCCATACCGCTCGATTGGTTCCCATTTACCCGTTGACTTCCGGTTTATACCCTCGCCAGGTAAGGAAATGGACAAAGGAGGCTGTAGATAGCTGGGCATGGCAGCTCGCTGAGTTCCTGCCCTCAGAAATAAAGGAACGATGCCAACTTCTAGATTTGCCACAAGCAATTATCCAGGCTCATTACCCTGACAATCACCGCATAGCCGAGGAAGCAAGAGAACGTTTAGCCTTTGATGAATTGTTTCTACTTCAATTGGGTTTGCTGGCGAGAAAGCAAAATTGGCAGGAAGGTCAGCCGGGCAGCGCTTTCAATATCAATCGAGAGCTACTACAAAGATTCCTAGGTTATTTACCGTTTACTTTGACTCGCGCTCAACAACGAGTGCTTAACGAGGTCTTGGTTGACCTGAAACAGCCAAAAGCTATGTCGCGACTTCTCCAAGGAGAAGTCGGCAGTGGCAAAACTATAATTGCTACCCTGGCATTACTAATTGCCTGTGATAATGGATACCAAGGGGCACTGATGGCCCCCACCGAAGTCCTCGCTGAGCAACATTTCGATAATATTTGCAACTATTTAGCCAAAGCTAGCTCAAAATCCTCCTCGCCATTGCCAGCATCCCGAAACAATCTTCACAGCTATGCCGGTATTCTCTCACGCCCGATAACCGTTGCTTTGCTCATTGGCAGCATTAGCGAGAGTGAAAAGGAGGATTTGCATAATAAAATCAGGCAAGGCGAGATTGATATTGTTATTGGAACTCATGCTATCATTCAGGAAGAAGTGGAATTCAACAAGCTAGGGCTGGCGGTGATAGATGAGCAGCATCGCTTCGGCGTTCTGCAGCGGTCAGCATTGCGTCAAAAAGGATTCAATCCCCACATGCTGGTTATGACCGCTACCCCCATCCCGAGAACCATGGCATTGACTATTTATGGAGACCTTGACCTTTCCATTATCGACGAACTGCCACCGGGGCGAAGGCTTGCTGAAGCAAAATGGCTTGACCCAGAAGGCAGAGAAAAGGCTTATTCCTTCATCCATCACCAAGTAAATAAGGGAAAACAAGCTTTTATTATCTACCCCTTGATCGAAGAATCGGAAGTAGTAGAAGCAAGAGCGGCGACCACTGAATATCAGCGATTAAGCAAGGAAGTTTTCGCCGACTTAAAACTAGGGCTGATGCATGGGCGGATGCCCGCTGCTGACAAAGAGCAGGTGATGCGCCGTTTTCGCAATCGAGAATTTGACATCTTAGTATCAACATCAGTAGTTGAAGTTGGCATTGATGTGCCCAACGCCAATGTCATATTAGTAGAAGGTGCCGATCGCTTCGGATTATCCCAGCTTCACCAATTTAGAGGGAGGGTGGGGCGAGATGAAGAGCAAGGTTACTGCTTACTCATCTCCGATAAGCTTTCCCGTGAAATGGAATCCCGCCCCAGAACAGGAAAGAAAACCGAAGATGAGTGGAAACACCGCCTTGAGCTACTAGAGGAAATTCAAGATGGCTTCAAACTAGCCGAGGAAGACTTAAAGCTGCGAGGGCCTGGGGAGTTCTTTGGCACTCAGCAAAGTGGCTTGCCCGAGCTTAAAGTAGCTAGTATAACAAACATGCAACTTTTGGAGACAGCACGACGAGAGGCAACCACCTTCTTCCGAAATAATCCGGATGCAGCGAAAGACAGAACCTCTCCTCTTGGGGAAAAACTAACGAGAATATGGCAAGGGCATATTGAATGGAGTTAATATGGTTAAACAAAAGATAGCCGATTGTCTACAACAAGCAGTAGCCAAAACTCAACAGGAAGGTAGTCTTGCACCCGGAGCGCTGCCAGAGATAATTATAGAGCATCCCCAAAATCCTTCTCACGGAGATTTTGCTTCAAGCCTCCCGTTAAAGCTAGCTCGGACAACCAGGATGCCTCCTTTAGCTGTCGCTGAGAAAATAGTGGAGAAAATATCGCTGCCCCCCGAAATTGACCACACCACCATAGCCCCACCAGGATTCATTAACTTTACCTTGCGGAATGAATGGCTCACCGAACAGGTAAAGACTATATTGGCTGCCGGCGACTTATACGGAAATCTTACTTTGGGCAAAGGTAAAAACATTCAAATCGAGTTTGTCAGTGTTAATCCCACAGGACCTCTTCATGTGGGTCATGGACGTGGCGCTGTTCTGGGCAGCACCCTAGCTGATGTCCTTTCTACTAGTGGCTATCTGGTAGAAAGGGAATATTACTTAAATGATATGGGCAACCAAATAGAGCTATTCGGGCATTCGCTCTATGTTCGTTATCTGCAGTACCTTGGTAAAGAGGCTGATATGCTCCCCGATGGCTATTATGGTAATTATGTGATTGACCTGGCAAGGGAAATCGCCGAAGAACATGGAGATAGGTTTCTCAATATACCCCAAAAAGAAGCGATCGAGGCAATTACCGAAATCGGGCTTAACAGGATAATAAACAACATTAAAGAAGACCTTCTTCTATTAAACGTTGAGTTCGATGAGTGGTTTAGCGAAAAAAGCCTCTACAAGGGTGAGCAATACAGCAAAGCCATGGCACTACTGGAAGGCGGAAACTACGTGACTAAAAAGGAAAATGCCGTTTGGTTTGAATCAAGCCTACTAGGGGAGGATAAAGACAATGTGTTAGTCAGAAGTGATGGCTCACCCACTTATTTTGCCTCCGACATTGCTTATCATTACAACAAGTTTATAGAGCGGAAATTTGACACCGTGATTGATATCTGGGGAGCCGACCACCAGGGACATGTTCCCCGGATGAAAGCAGTAATGAAAGCCTTGGGGCAAGACCCGGAACAACTCAAGGTGATAATATGTCAACTGGTTACCCTCCACCGCGGAAAAGAAACACTTAAGGTATCCAAGCGAAGCGGTGACATCATTACCCTGCGTGAGGTAATAGATGAGGTAGGAGCAGATGCTTGTCGCTTCTCTTTCTTATCCTACTCCGCTGAAAGCCAGATGGATTTCGACCTGGAATTAGCTAAGAAACAGTCAGCAGATAATCCTGTTTATTACGTCCAGTATGCTCATGCTCGAATTGCCAGCATCCTCCGCTTAGCCCAACAGCGGCAAATAGACTACAGTCAAGGCGATGTGTCCTTGCTTTCCACTGAGCCAGAGCTAACTTTGATTCGCCATTTAATAATGCTCCCCGAGGTTATAGAAAGGGTAGCTGCTAACCTTGAGCCCCACCACCTACCCTACTACGCTCAAGCACTGGCTACTGTTTTCCACAGCTTCTATAAGCAGTGCCGGGTTGTCTCCCAGGACGACGCATTGACCAAAGCTCGGCTTAAGTTAGTCAGAGCGACTCAAATCATCCTGGCTAAAGTGCTCAACCTTATGGGCATGACGGCACCGGAAACAATGTAAAGCTGCTGAACCTACTCTACTGTCATTGCGAGCCCTTCGCTTCTTGTCATTCTGAGGAAGTGGAGCGACCGAAGAATCTCACTCAGGACAGGCTCCGCGAAGCAATCTCGTGAAAACTAGAGCCCTTCTTTTTTATACTGCTTGGTTAACCAAAAATAGGCTTCCCACCGAAACTCTGTCCACACTGGTTGTTGTCGCCAAACTTCCTTTTTTACCCTGCGAGGTATGCCGGTAACAAAAGGCTTATCGGGAACCTTCGCCCCCTGCCCCACTAATGAACCAGCAGCAATGATACAAAAATTGCCAATATCCACATCACCAATAATGTAAGCTGTCTTGCTGATAAAAGCCGACTTGGCTATCTTTGGGGTCTTGCCGTTAAAGCTCCGAATCATATTGCCCTAATCAGATTATTATATCAATTAGCATACCCTTTTTTTCATCCTTAACTTGGGAGGCTGACCTTCTGACCTACCGAGCCTGAGAGCAATTGATTGAATAAAATGGACGATTGTTGAGGCACAGTGGAATTCGTAGCTCCCATTTAGGGAGAGGAAGAAAAGAAACTGATACCTGTAGGTTTAGGACGCCAACTAAGAAGTGAAGATTGGTGGATTAGTTAGCTTGTGGGTTTACCTAGTGTGAATGCCAAGAAAGCACCAAAGTCGAGTTGATAGAATCGCTAAAAATCGAGGCTGAGGATATGCTTAACACTCCCTTCGGCAATAAGCTCAGGAGACAAGGTATTCAGTCAATTGCTTAAACCTTCCCTTGTCTCGCCTTGGGTTAGAAAGCAATCTCTGGTATTCTCTTACCTTCTCTGCCTTCTTTACTTCCCTTATCTCGATGTCCTGGGGCAGTTTGGGAATTACATCGTGGTATGCTCCGATGAAGAGAATGCCCACCTCGCCATCACCCAGCGTTTCATCAATTCTATTGGCTATGAAATTATCCCTTTCCTTAAGCAATTTATTCTCAATCAACTTATAGCGTAGACTGGCTACTATTTTGCCCCCTGATGATTTGGAGCGGACTATTTTACTCAAAGAGTCATATTCCTTTTTGACCAAGGAGAGGTCTTCTGTTTTAACCAGACTTGCCCCTCTTTTTAGCAAGCCAGATATAATCTCATAATTCTTGCTGCCTTCCTTAACCCCCTCCTTTACAATTCTTATCCCCATCTCGCCGTCGGCAATGAGTCCATCCTGGTAAATCTTGGAGCCTTTAACTTCTAAGGAATTTAAAAATTCGGCTATAGAATCCCAGAAACGGGTAACAGTCTCCTTATGCCTTAGCCAGAAGTCTTTCCCAAGCTCCACAACGCCCCTTATATCCATAGCCGGGGCAAGAGTGCCCAGGTCAGCACTCATGTGGATGATGGGAATCACATAAAGCTTTCTCATTTATTTTGCCGCACGGAGTTTACCCTAAGCAGTGTGAGATTCTTCGCTACGCTCAGAATGACAGAGGCGAAGGGCTCGTAGCTAACATTACTTTGAGGCAACAGAAATATTACGGATACTTTGCCTTGCTGGCTTTACTCCCATCTTCTCAACCTTTGCTCCACAATTGGGACAGAACTTAGGCGCTTCCCAGAACCTCCATGCAGTTCCGCAATCAGGGCACCCCAAAGTCAGTGGTTCGCCACACTCAGTGCAATAATCAGTACTGCCGGTCGTCACCCCACATTTGGGGCATTTCAATGCTCCTGTTCCTTCTTCCATTTGCAAGCCTCCTTCTTATTTATTCTTCGTAACTATTCAGCCACCCCCTATGTCACCCTGAGCGAAGCGAAGGGTCTCCAAGATTCTTCGCTCGCTTCTCTCCCTCAGAATGACATCGGTGGAGTAGTTAATATTCCTCTCCAGTATCCATGCGCTTGCGAAGCTGTCCGCGCTCAAATTTAATGACATTGCCATCATCATCCAGGGTGACCTCATAGAGCCCCAGGAGGTCCATGCCATCGGGAATAGATTTTTTCTCAATCATCTCCACCTTAACATGCCACCCCTCTTCATCCTTGGAGACCCCCCTAACGCCAGAGGGCTCCAGCTTGGTAAGCTTAGCTAGCTCTTTCTGTGCTAGTTCACTCACTTCGCTTGTCTTCATCTTAGTTCACCTCCTTTCGAATTTTTCCGCTTTAAGTTGAAGAATGCCATTGTTATAACTTGAATCCAGTTCTTCTTTGATAGGGCAGGGTAAGGTTACCGCTTTATAATATTCCCGGGAGATGCCCTTGGCGGCGATAGTGAGCAGCTCGCCCTTTACCTCGGTTCTTATATCCTCTTCTGCCACTCCGGGTAGTTCAGCAATTACCTTTATATAGTCCCCTTCATCAAAGATATCCACTATCAGCTCTCTTTGTTTTTTCAAAGGCGGAGCCTCTGCCCTGGAGGGAGGTTGGCGACTCCTCAAAGCAGTTCTAGGGGGAATGATAGTTCTTCCTATTCCTTCCTGGCCCACTTTCTTTACGGGGGCTTCCTTTAACTGACGCTCAACCTCCTTATTGATAGTGCTCAGTCTCTGCTGAAAGGCATCTGATTTTTCCAGCCCTTTGACTGCGTCTCCAAGGCCGGGAATGAGCTTACCTAACCCTCGGAGAACGCCGCCCGCTACCCCACCAGATTCCTCCTCCTCCTTGGCTTCCAACTTCTTTACCTTCTCTTCCAGCTCTTTTATTTTATCTTTCTGTTCCTCGTCTTCCATTTTATCTTCCTCCTAATTGCCTTCGAATAGCATCCAAGGTCTTGTCATCCTCAAGTTTCAGAATCAAGCCAGCTCTTCCTCCAAGACCCTCTGCCACTCCTGCATTTCACTGGTCTTGCCGGAAAAGTAAGCCTCTTTCCCATCGGTAGTCGCTATTACCACAGCCCTGGCACTAATATTTGTGCTAAAGGTTCTTGCCCAGCCTGGTGCCAGACCAGCAGTAACAATTTCTTTCGCCTTTGCGGTTGGTTTTCTTTTTGCCAGGTCTACTGTTCCTATGGAAACCTGAACTATCTTTTCTTTGGGAATCTCAAAGAATATCCTCTTCAGAAGGCGGTCCCACCAAAAAAGCCTTTTATTGGTTAAGTATAATTGTCCTGGTTTCCAGGTAGCTCCCCTCGCCCCGATGCCGGTAGCGGTAGATGTAGTGAAATACCACATCTGCCCGCTGTGGGTGATATATTCACCCTCGCTCAACAAATCGGCTATCCTCTCTGCCTTGGGTAATAGTAGAGAGGTATCCTCCTCGAAGGCGAGCCCCCGGGTCTTCATTTTTTTCTCTATGGCTGTTTTTAATTCTCCAATGTCCTGGCTGTGCAGGCGAGCCATTTCCTCAGTCCCAAGCAAAAGGTAGAGTTCCTCCCTGCCATTATCACTCCTGATACTCCAACCGTGTATTCTCTCCAGGGGAACATCAAAGGTTATCTTTTCCTGGTAAGGCTTGAAGAAGAACAAGCGCTTATCGGTGATATAAAAGCGCCCCAACTGCCATCTGGGCTGGATAGATGGCTTATTCAAGTAATATGAGCCAAAGATAGAGGTAATCATCCCGTCATCATCCCTGAGAGGCACCTTATACTCTCTCTTCTTTCCCAGGAGGACTTCCCTATCGTCCATAACATTGTGCTCCAGCATGGTTACTCCGCCAGCCAGGGCAGCCCTAAGATTTATTCCCGCCAGAGTAACGCCGGCAATCGAAAGGAGAATGCCACCATCAATGACGGTCCCTTCGGTCAGTATAACATCCAGAGTATCAGCCAGTGGCTCCGTTCTGTGTTTATGTCTCTCAAAGTCATCACCATAAACCTCCCGGTTTAGGCGTTCCTTCATCAGGCGGCAAGATTCGATGATGCCTTGCTCTGCCTTCAGCTCTTCTATGGCCCGTTCGGCGTTGAAGAAGGCTTCCCCCAGCCTAATTATTTGCTCCTCAGTCAGCACTCCCTTTTCTAGCATCCTTTCGCCTTGCCTTTGGAGCACATCTTTCAATATCTCACCCAGAGCAATCAGTAAGCTCATTAAGTCAGCTTTGGTTGCCTCAGGGTCAATGTTGACGCCGATACCCTCTTCTCTCTCACTAAACTCAAACATCTTTCCTCTTAACCGATGTAGGGATTTCCAGGCCTACCGTTTTAGCCGTTTCAAATGAGGACAAAAGCAAAGGCTGTATCTTGAGACTAAGCACTTCTACATCACCAACCGTTATCGGAATATCAGCCGTAATACTAGTTCCCCGGTCCAGAAGTACCTTTAGCACCTCTGCCAAGCCCGCATCCCAATCATCTCTGCGGTCGTGACTCATTTTCCTGCCTCCTCCCTTCGATACTCTCGAAGGAATCTCAAGCGTTCCATTATCTTTTCCTCCGCAACCTCATAATCCTCCTCAGTTATCTGCTCGGTCTCTAAAGCCATTTGCAGGGTAAGAAGTTTCTCCTTACACTGCTCCTCATCGGGATAAAGCTCCTCATCCGCCTCATCCTTGACTCCCTGGAATATCTTCCACAGCATCTGGGCCGGGAGAAGTAATAGGTCATCTATAAACAGCATAACTACAATACCTCCTTTAGATATAATTCAAGGTTGACAAAATTATAGGGAGGTACTGGCTTAACATACTTAAAATTTACTTTGTCACCATATTCTTTATCCAGTTTGTCTATCAGAGCGTCGAATTGTTTTTCTCTGGCTTTATCTACCAGAAAAGCGGAGTTGATAATGTTCTTCATATCAATAGGGTAATTTTTTTTGCCATCAACAGCTACCTTCATAAGCTCTAAATATACCCTGTCGGTGTATCTGTCCACCCATTTCTCAATCATAGACCTTACCATTTCACCGGCTTTGACCAACTTCTGTTCGGCTATAGGGAGTGACAAGGTTTTGATCTCCTCTTTAAGCTTGGTAAGCCTTTGGTCCTTCCCCTCAAGCTCGGCTATCATGGCCTCCTTCTCCCAGAAAACCTTTACCCCTATTTCTATCCTGCTATCCAGTTTCTTAATATAATCTTTCAATGTAGGGTAGTATTTCTGCAGCAGCCCCCTGAGTTTATCCTCGCTGTCGGAGATAAGCCCAAATCGCGCTGGGAGGACGGTGTAGTCCTTCATTAGCGCCTCCAGCACTAGAGTATGCGCTTTCATGTTCCTTCGGGTAGGGTCACACTCTTCATAAGAAAGTGAGATATTGCTGACCACTGCAGCTATATCCCGGTAATTCATAGTATAAACCTCTTCTCCTTCAAGCCCGACGAGGCCAAATCCCCTCTCCTCATTTGTAGGAATAACGCAATAGATAAATCTTTTTTGTTCCGCCATCTATCTCCCAGCCTTAAATGTCTTGCGCCTTGTATGCTCCGTCTTCCACTCTAAGCATTCTAATCAGGAAGAAATCCTTTTTACTCGTGTCCGTGTTCCGTGTCACGTGAACCGTATCACGGTCACGGCTTTCAGTTAATACATCATATGCTTCTTGAATAGCCTGGAACTTCGCTGGAGCATCTGGACTGGGATTCTTATCCGGGTGATATTTCCTTGCTAATCTTCTGTAGGAGCGCTTAATTTCATTCTGGGTTACTTCCTGCGGTAAGTTTAGCTGGCTTCTGGCATTTTCTACCGTATCAGAACCTATTTTTTTAACCTCTATAACGTTAAAACTATAGGGGGGTAAAGGACCAACACACCTGAAATTTACCCTTCCCTCATACTTCCTATCTAGCTCGCCCATCTCGAAGTCGAGCCGTTTCTCCCTATCCTTATAGAGCAATAGGGAGGCATTTGCGATCATTCCATCGCTCATAACTTCGTGCACGCAAACGTCTTCAGCGAATCTGCCTAATTTGCACAGGATTTCTGGAGCACATTCCAATCTTCTATTCTCCAGGAGCGACGCTACCATCCGGCCCAATTTCATCCTATCTTGCTCGGAAGGATTCTGCTTAATCGCTTTCTTAAACTTCTTGATCTCCGGTTCCTCAGCAATATCCTGGAAGATTTTGTCTTTATCCCATAAAGCCATTACATCAAGCTCTATTTTATCCTGCATCTTTTTAAGTGCGTCGGTAAACTTTGGATAGCCCTGAGCCATGATGGCTTTGAGCTCTTCGTTGCTCTCAGCCGTTGTTCCAAACTTGAAGGGAATAATTGTATGGTGTTTCATCACCTGCTCAATAGCAGACTGATGAGCAAGGAGATACCTCGCTACGACATCCTTAGTAAGAGATTTATAGTCTATAATGGGTAAATCACTAGTTACTGCAGCAATATCCTGGTAAGGGACTGTATGCACTTCATCGCCTCGCTCGCCAACTCCAATAGGCCCAAAGCTCTCTTTCTCACCAGTTCCAATTACGCCGTATACATATTTACCTTCTTCTGACATGTTAACCCCCATTCGCTAGACTCGCTCACTCCTTTGACTTTTCACCAAGGCGATTGCCTCCTTAAAGTGCTCCATTTTAATCTCGAGTTCCTTTTTACTCGTGTCCGTGTTCCGTGTCACGTGAACCGTATCACGGTCACGGCATTTTAGGTGCTCCCTGATTGCTGCCATAGAGGCTTCTCTTGAAATAGCTTCTATATCTGAGCCGACAAAGCCTTCTGTCTCTTTTGCTAGGAGAGACAAACTAACATCTGGAGCAAGAGGCTTTCCCTTAATATGAACCTCGAATATCTGCTGTCTGGTTTTCTCATCAGGGATGGGAAATTTCAGAATGAAATCTACCCTGCCCGGCCTGAGGATAGCAGGGTCAATCAGCTCCTCTCTGTTAGTTGCCGCCAGGACAACTACTCCTTTAAGCTCTTCAAGGCCATCGAGTTCAGTTAAAAACTGTGATATCACCCTCTCAGTTACCTGGGAATCACCGGCTCTCAATCCCCGCTCGGGCACCAGAGAATCTATTTCATCGAAGAACAGGATGCAGGGGCTGGCTTGCTTGGCTTTCTTGAATACCTCCCTTACCCCACGTTCTGATTCCCCAATGTATTTGCTCATAAGCTCTGGTCCCTTGACTGAAATAAAGTTTACCTCGCTCTCATTGGCCAGAGCTTTAGCCACCAGAGTTTTGCCCGTTCCCGGGGGACCAGATAAGAGGATGCCTTTGGCTGGCTTGGTATTGGCCTGTTCAAACAGGTCGGCATATTTCAGCGGCCATTCCACGGCTTCGGCCAAGGTTTCCTTCACCTCCTCCAGACCGCCGATGTCATCCCACTTCACATTGGGAACTTCAACGAAGACCTCCCTGATGGCTGAGGGCTCCACTTCTTTAAGCGCCTCCCGGAAGTTCTCCATGGTTACTTCTAATTCAAGAAGGGTATCATAAGGAATTTCCTCCAGTTGGAAGTCAATGGAGGGCATTATCTTACGAAGGGCATTCATAGCTGCTTCACGGCATAAAGCCTCGAGGTCAGCGCCGACAAAGCCATGGGTAATCTGAGATAGCCTCTCCAGGTCAACATCTTGGGCTAAAGGCATACCACGAGTATGGATATGAAGGATTTCCAGACGAGCTTTCTGGTCAGGGATGCTGATTTCAATCTCTCTATCGAATCTTCCCGGCCTTCTCAGGGCGGGGTCGAGAGAATTGGGGATATTGGTGGCTCCGATGACTATTACTTCTCCACGTGATTCAAGCCCATCCATTAGGGCTAGAAGTTGAGCCACCACCCTTCTTTCCACCTGCTTCTCTCCACCCATCTCCTCCCTCTTCGGAGCAATGGCATCAATTTCATCTATGAAAAGTATGGCTGGGGCACTAGCCCTAGCCTCCTCAAAGACGCTTCTCAAGCGAGCCTCGCTCTCACCGTAAAACTTCCCCATAATCTCAGGTCCAGTTATATGAGTGAAATAGGCATCGGTTTCATTGGCTACTGCCCGGGCGATTAGTGTCTTGCCACAACCGGGTGGCCCATGGAGCAATACCCCCTTGGGAGGGTCGATACCCAATCGTTCAAACACTTGAGGGTACTTCAAGGGGAGCTCTATCATCTCCCGAACCTTCTGGATTTCCTTACCCAGCCCACCAACATCCTCATAGGATACCTTAAGCCCTCTTGGCTTTGCCTCCGCCACCCCCTTCATCTCGATCTTGGTTCCGGGGTGAATTAAAACCGCCCCTCTGGGAACTGTGGAGATTACACCGAAGTCCTGACTTCTAGTGCCGAAGAGGTTAGCTCTTATGGTATCCCCCTCTACCAGGGGCAAGCCCTCAAGCAGGGTGCCGATGTATCTAGCATCCCTTTCCCGGCCCACAGACCTCATCAGGGTCGTGGGGGAAAGAACTATCTTATTTGCCGGGGAATGGCTGGTTTTCTGGATAGTAACCTTTTCATCCAATGAAACCTGAGCATTTCCTCGGGTGAGACCATCCATCTGGATGATGGATTTCCCCCGGTCCTCGATATAGGCAGGCATAAGCTTAGCCACCGTCTTTTTCTTGCCCTGAATCTCTACAATATCCCCAACCTCAGCATCTATCCTCTTAAAGTCCTCAGGGTCAATCCTGGCTATGGCTCGGCCGACATCCTTAGTCTTAGCCTCGGCTACCCGCAGGGTTAGCGATTTAGTGGTCGCTGCCATGTCTCTATAGTTCCTCCGGCTCTTCACTGCTTTCTGCGGGTGTTCGCTGACCTTGTGAGCAGTGAACAGTAACCTGTGATCGGTGATTAGTAGCGGAGCAAAAACGATCAGCCTTTTCAGACATGCCGTGCAACATTCGTCCAATAGACGCGCAGAGTTCTAACCACTGCTCCCGTTCTTGCGGAGTGATATACGAACAGTCCGATGCAGTCTCAATCCAATGTTGCGTCTCCATTTGCTCACCGTCGGCATCCGTCAATTTACTGACAAAATGCTTCTCGTAGCGACGTTTACCCCAGGCTTCAGCAATTTGAGCCCCAACTGAGCGAGACGACCGGCGAATCTGGTCAATCAGCGAATACATCTCTGCTGTTGGGAATGCCATTGATGCCTCGAAAATCTCCTGTGCCAGCTTCCGCGCCAGTTGATATACTTCCAAATCTCGGAAACTATTTGCGTGTTTCATAAAAACTCGAATACCGATTTACTGCTCACTGATCACCTTTTTCTTGTCCGCTGTTCACTGACCACTGATAACCGCTGACCTTCACCTTTTAGCTCTTTGGCAAGGTTACCTCTAGTATCCCATTCTTATAGACGGACTTCATCCCCTCCTTCTTCACTTTGGCAGGGAGCAGAACCTCTTTGGCATATTTCCTATCTTTATTGGAAGCACTGAGCTTCAGTATGTCCCCTTCTACATCAATCTTGAT
The DNA here is from genome assembly GCA_034431195.1 of Dehalococcoidia bacterium. Lineage (GTDB taxonomy): Bacteria > Chloroflexota > Dehalococcoidia > GIF9 > AB-539-J10 > CG2-30-46-19. The sequence continues at coordinate 59,878 of DAOUDP010000010.1, forward strand.
TTCACCCTCAGAAACTCCTGGCAGCTCAGCAATGACCAGGATATGGTCTTTCTCATCGAAGACATCAACCATAGGCTCCCTCACCTCTTCCACCACCGGTCCTCTCGGGGTTTCCTTGAGGTTGCCAAAAGTCTCTATTATCGGCTTGCCTCCGACCACAGTTCTCACGCTGAAGCCATAGACGCCCTTGGCTTGTTTTGGCAATCCCTTAATCTCACCAACCTTCGTAATTCCCTCTGTCTCCTCGCTTAACTTGGTTGCGAGGTCAATCAGGTTGCCTATTCCTTTAAACAATCCGCCAAATCTTATCTTACCAACGCCGAAATCAACCTCAAATTCCTTTTCTTCCTTCTTCTCTGCCATCTCAGTTACCTCCTAAAGTTACTTTATCCTGAGGCTGACAAAGTTATATGGTGGTGCTGGACCAACATAGGCAAACTTTGTCCTCTGCCCGTATTTTCTATCTAATTCATCCACCCAGGTATCAAATTCTTTCTCCCGCCCCCGGTCCACCAGAAAAGCAGCATTGACTATCATTGCGTCGCCACGGGCCTCCCCAAGATGCAAACCATGAGCCACCCTTTTTAGGTTGCGAATCAGTTCTTCGCCCTCTTTATCCTTCTTGTCCTTCAGGGCGCTTGCCACCATTTCTCCCAATCTTATCTTCTCAGAGGTTTGTCCTCCTGGCTTCGAAGCTATCCTATCTCTAAGCTTCCTGATTTTCTCATTCTCATCTACAATCTCCTGGAAAATGCCCTTCATATCTTTCCAGTAAGCCTTTACACCAAGCTCTACCTTGTTATCCATATCCTTTAGCAAGCCTTTGAGTCCTGTATAGTTCTTCCGTAGGAAGCTTCGCACTTCCTCGGCGCTGGCAGCCACCGTAAAGGCTCTCATAGGTAAAACAGTATAATCCCGCATCACCTTCTCAATCACCTTTTCGTGGGCGACGAGATTTTCTTTGCTTACCTCGTACTTTGTCATGGGGAAGTTGCTGATAACAGCGCTGATGCCTTGATAGCCAACAGTCAATACGCTGTCGCCTCTGCCGCCAACCTCCGTAGGTCCAAAGCTCCTTCCCTCATCAGCCCCAATCACGCAGTAGATATATTTGCCCACTTCTGCCATCTTGTCCTTCTATTTCAGCGTCACAGATTTTCTTCCAAATTTTCTATCTTCTGGCTAACCTCGTTACTCAACTGCCGTAACCTTTTTATCCTGACTCCCATCCTGCCTTTATCTTCATAGAACAAAGTCAGGAAGACATTCTTCCCTTTTTGACTAAGCCCGTATCCCCTAACTATCCTTAGGACTGCTATCTCATTGGGAGACATCTATTTCCTCTCTACTGCCGCCTTTCCCTTAGCGGTAATTCTCAGTTTCCCTGAACTGAGAACATCTATGTAAGCTGCTCTGCCTAAGGAGTTGCATACCAGGCGAACATAATCGAGCCCCCAGGATGAGCCAAGTTTATGGGCCACTACTCGCAGGTTTGTCTCTCCACCTTCGTCTCTTATTATCTTCAGAACCTCTAGCTCTGTGCCACTTGGCATTTTACCCCTCCTTAGTTTTTCTAAAATTATCTATCAGGCCGGTCGTTTAGCAACACTCGCTTGTCATTGCGAGCGAAGCGAAGCAATCCCCTAATTTGTCCTTCAGATTGCTTCGTCGCTGCGCTCCTCGCAATGATACTAAACACCCTCATATCAATGCGGTCATTTCATAGCCTGGTACATTCTTCCCTTCTTCTCAAAATAGCCCATCCTGACCATTTCGGTGCACAGTATCTCGGCATGGTCGACAAGGAATCAGGTTTCATCAGCGATATATGCTGCGATATAGCGAAATCTAATTCCTTCATTCCTGCCTTTCTAACTCTGGGGAATCTTTCTTTCGGCTGTAACAGGCTATGTTCAAGTCTCTATTTACCCTGACCTTGTATATACCTAACAGGTCGCCCCAGCCTTTACGGCGCATATAGAGGCTGGGCTCCAGCGCCTCAACATACACATTCCAGCCATTCTTAAGCTTGGTTACAAGAAATTCCACCCCGCCAAAATCCCATCTTTCCTTCTTTGCTTGATTAAATTTCCCTTCATCGGACAAGAACTGGCAAAAGCTCTCCACCATCTCCTTTTCTCTCTGAAGCTTATTCCTCTCCTCCTCTCTCCTCTCATCCCAGATTCTCGCCTCTCGTTCCAGGGCAAAAGCACGGGGGTCGGGCAACTTTTTACCCGTTGCTCTGGCCCATTCCCTGGCCATTAGCTTTCGGGCAAAAAGCCATATTGATGCCGCGTTAAGATTTTTCTTCGTCTTTGGTTCCGAGATGCCTTTACCTGTTAACTCGGCAACAGGACGTTGGGTCCAGTCAATTACCTCCTGCTCCCTATGCTCAGCATCTTTTGCCTTGATGTAATCTTCTGGCCGTATTTCGGCAAAAGCTGCCCCCCAGGCACCTTTTTGCCGCTCTGTCTCCAATCTGAGCTCTTCCCGGATTCTTTCCTCTTCCTTTTGCCTCTGCCATGCCCGGGCTGCTTCCTCTAAGGCAGCGGTGCGAGGGTCTTTTATATTTTTCTTCCCCGAAATCCTTGCCTTTTCCTGAGTCATCATCATTTTAGCCGTGGCGTGAGGACTTTCTCTTTTTTTCATTTTATTCCTTCATAGCAATATCTTTGCCTGCTGGGCGGTTAGTAACCCAGGCTTATCGTTCGCCCTTTCCCTCTTTGCTCTCGCCGTTTTACCACGGAGGCTTGCCTCCTTCTTTCTGCTTCCAGCTCAGCAACACCCGTTGCTCTCCATCCTTTAGCTGTCAGTATTAGCGGCTCTCTTGATTTAAACGGCTCAATGTAGCCCTGTCTCGCCAGGCCGTTGCAAACGAGCCGAATGTAATCAATATCCCTTGACCCCAGCTTACGGCTTACTACCGTGGCGTTTGTGTCACCTCCCGCTGCATTGATTATTCGGAGAATGTCTAACTCAGTACCGCTTGGCACTTTTCCTTTCCTCCTGATATAGGTTATTTTCGCTACGCGGTCAGTAATCCAGGGTCATGGTCTGCCATTTCTTGGCCGGCTTTTTCTGTCTTACTTTGGGAGCTTCCTCCCCGCTCTTTTCCATCTCCAGCTCAGCAACGCTCTTCTTTGCCTGCTGCATCTCGTCGGATATCTCGCCAAGTTGTTGCTGATTCCGTTCAGTTCTCTTTCCCAGTTGCTGCTTCTCCTTCTTCAGCCTGGCTTGTTTCTTATGCAGGATGAACATGTCCATGTAGGCAGTTCCTTCTGACTTGGGAGCAGAGCGGAGCTTTGCACCCCTGGCCGATTTGATATTGTCAGCGCCACTTGATAAATCGCTTACACCCTTCATCCTTTTATCGCCTCTTCAAAAACTAGCCAAGTATTATCGGTAATTCCCTCTTTTAGAGAGCAAAATGGTTTTTGCCCTCTCCGGTCCCGTTACCTTGAGTTCCACAAGCTGTCCCGGCTTGAGCTCCACTTCCAAACGGATATTACCGGGTATCTTTACCTTCCCATCATCATCCACCCTGGCAAAACCACGCATTAAAGCCATCTCAAACACCTCCTTTTCAGCAATATTTGGTGATTAGCTTATCCACCAGCGCTGTGACCTTCTTCTGGCTTGTCCTGCTACCAACCCTGCTTGTCTCTGAGGATAGGATATCGTGGCAGGTCTCCCTGAAAACCTTGTTGTTCACTGCCACCACGCCATTCCTTACCTTCAGCGTCTTAGCAATCACTATGCAGCCTCGAACAGTGGGCGCAAACTCGCACAGCTCTGATTCCCTCAGTCCGCGGACAATGTTCACTATCTTCTCAGCATCCTTAGCCGGTAAGCCAGATTTGGCTTTGGTAATGGCAACCTCGGTATCTTTATCGAAATAGTCCAGGTCTATAGTAACCATTCTGTCCCTTAAGGCATCCTGGCTGCGATGGACCCCGGCGTACTCCTCGGGGTTCGAAGTGAAGATGGCGGTGAAGTCAGGGTCAACTCTTAAATAGTCCTCCCCCTCTCGAGCTGCTGGTAAATCCATCATTTTTTCCTGAAGAACCGTGAGGAGGACGTTATTCGCCTCGGGGCGGGCACGGGTAAACTCATCATAAATGAGGGTTAAACCATATTTGCAGGCTACAGTGAGACGGTTGTCTACCCATTTTCGCGACATATCCTCCTCGGTCTTCAACACAGAGTGGATAAAGTTATCCACCACCTTTTTCATGCGGTAGCCATATTCTCCCCCGACGAGGTCAGAGGTGCTGAACTCCTCATCTCCGTGAATCATCACCACCGGCCGCCCGATAATGTTGGCTATATGCATAGCCAGAGTCGTCTTGCCAGTGCCGGTTGACCCCCGAAAATGAATGGGAAATCCAGTTTTGATGTAGGCCAGGGCTCGTTCAGTTATATCCTTGATATAGCTTGTCTCCACAAAATCAGGCAGAGCCCTCGGTTCCAGGACAGTGCTCATTTCATCTCTTGTTGCTACTGCCACTTTTCGTTACCTCCTTTCTTTTTTACCGAAACTACGCCTTTGCCTTTACAGGTGAGACAGGACAACCCTGATGACTTCTCTACTCCGGTCCCCCCACAATCCGGGCACTTTTCCACGGGCTCTTCTATATGAACCATACCCCTGCCTCTACAGACCAGGCAGTTCATGCGAGTGCCGGGCTGAACTCCCGTCCCATTGCAATAGGCACAGGTTACATAGGGCCCTTCGACTGTTACCTCGGTCTTGCCGCCACAAACATAGCATGTGGATAGTCTGGACATAATCTCAAAGGGGTCCACGCCTTCGCCCTGGCAAAAGGCACACTTAACCGTTGCTCTACTCATCAATCTGCCTCCTTCTCTCTAATCCTAGATGGCGAAGTACAGTAGCTCCCTTTTCGCTACCTTGTTATCACTTATCAAATTTTTGAGTATCCTTGCCATCTGGATACGAGCTATGCCGAACTCTCGTTCCATCTCGACCATCTTGATTCCATCAGGATGGTCAGCGAGGTATTCGAACACTCGTTGTTGAAGCTCGGCAGCCTCCGGCTTCACCTTAATGGCCTCAGCTTCAGCTACGGCTTCCTCTTCGGTCACCTCTTCGGCCGGGGGTGGCGCTACCTTTACCTTTGCCTTGGGAGGTGGAGCCTTCTTGCCCCCTCTCACACCTTCCATGGTGGATACCAGGTTCTGCCAGGCAATAGCTGCTTCCTCCCTTTCCTTCCTGAAGTCATCCAGAAGGTCAGTTACTGCACCTACTCTCTCTTTTATCTCAATTTGCGCCTGCGCAACTCTTTCGGCTTCATCCTTAGCTAGTTCAGGCCTAACTTTAGCTAGATCAGCCTTAAGCTTGGCGCTCATCTCAGCATGCGCATTATCGAAGTCCTTAAGTAGCGTGCTCACCTCTTCCATCCTCTGTTTAATTTCGTCTCGTGTCTGCTCAACCCTCTCGGCCTCATCCCTAGCCAGTTCGGGCCTAACCTTAGCCAGGTCAGCCTTAAGCTTGGCGCTCATCTCAGCATGCGCATTATCGAAGTCCTTGAGTAGCTCACTGACCTCCTTCGTTCTCTCTCTATTCTCCTTCCGAAATCCTTCGAGCATCTTTTTGGTATCAATAGCCAAGTCACCCAAAACCTTGACTCTGGTTTCATATGCACCCGCTACCTCTTGTGTAAGACTTGTAAAATCGCTAGCCCTTGACATTTTTTGTTACCTCCTTTATTTAATAAATTTTACCGGCTGTCTCACATTAAACGCTCATATATTTTGCTCCTAATCCTAAGTGTTAAAATATAAATCTATCTTCTAGCCATATTCAGTGTTTCAGCAACATAGCTGTTATTTGCATTTTTATAGGGTTGCGCCTGCCCCAACCAGCTCTTGAAATCACCCACGCTTAAACTGGTGGTACTGGTTAGAATCTTATGTGCCTCGGTAATGGATTGCTCATGCTCCTTCTGGAAAGAGCGAATTGCCTCAGTTACTTCTCTTGTTGCTTTCGCCTGGCGGCGCTGGATATCGCTTATTGTTGCCTTAATATTGCCTACGTTATCAGCATTAACTTCTTCGAGCAGTGCTTTTAGCTGAGGGGCCAACTCCCGCTGTTGCTGGAGGAAGGTGTCTATTTTTCTCTTTATTTCCTCCTCTCCTTCCTCTTGATATAAATTGAAGTCTCTCATCATCGTGTCAAAGTCTTTCCTCCTCAAGGAGGCATTTCTGGCGAGAGACTCCTTAAGCCTGTCATTTACCGCCACACGGTCTTTTTTAAAGGTCTGCACTATCCTGTGAGTACTATCAACTATTGCTCCCATAGTCGCCACTTGCGACTCATAGGATAAAATAAGCCTTTCAACTGCTTTCCTTAATTCCTCAATGCTTGTGTTCATATTTAAACACCTAGATTGATAAGCAGGGTAGAGCCTGGTAAGACATACTTAGGTAAGGATGCCTTAACAAAATCCTCCCCTCGCTGGAATTAGGCCGCTGCTGCCGCAGTAAGACCGACTGCCTCAGCGTACTTGAGGAAAGTCTCCACTGAAGCAACCACTACCCTGGCCTCAATGGTCAACAGCTCGATGCCGACCAATGAGACTCTTGCCCAGGCATCGATTACGATGCCCTTGTCCAGTATGCGGTCTACGACCTCTACCAGACTGGACGAAGCCATGGACTTCTCTACCGCCATTCCCGATCACCTCCTTTCTTTAATATTATGTTAAAGGCAAGTGCCTGAATAGCTCTTCTATTCTTTTCCTTGCCTGTTAACATCAAATTGGATAACACTAACACGCCAGCCTCTGCCATCTGGACTTATTATCACCTTATATTAAAAGTGTAAAACCAAGAGGTGTTTCTGCCAATACCCATATGGGTATTTTTGGTACTAGCTCCATGATTACCACTTTGGGGGGGGTAATATGACTTCAGTCCTACCTCGTTTGGGTTTACTTTACCAACCCAATTCGTATTGCCTTGACAGCAGCCTGGGTTCGGTCAGAGGCACCTAATTTAGCAATGATAGTTTGCACGTGTTTCTTCGCTGTTTCCTCAGCAATGTTAAGTCCCTTAGCTATCCCCCTGTTCGTCTGCCCATTCGCGAGCAATTTTAAGACTTCCTGCTCCCGAGGGGTGAACTCTTCCACTCCAATTAGAGCCGCTGCTCCCCTTTCTTGGTGACCCGGTGCCATTTCAACCAAGGTAGCCATTGCTTCGCGTAGCAGAGAAGTTTTAATCAGGATGCCACCACTATTGACTGCCTTAATGGTGTGACAGAGGAGGTCGCGCGAAGCGTCTTTCAGCAAATAGCCACCAGCGCCAGCCTGTATAGCATCAATGACAAATGCTTTATCAGCATAGATAGTCAACATGATTACAGCAATACCGGGGTATTGTTTTTTAATGCGGCGTGTAGCCTCCAAGCCATCCAGGTTGGGCATCACGATATCCATCAACACCACATTAGGCAGCAATTCCCCTGTTTTGGTCACCACCTCTAAGCCGCTGCACGCTTCACCGACTATTTCTATCCCCTCATCGGTCTTCAGCATAGCTCGAACACCCTCACGAACTACAGGATGGTCATCAGCGATCAATACCTGTATGGCCTGCATACTCATTTTCCTCCTTGACAGGCATCTTCACTGTAACTGTAGTGCCACGCCCAGGGCTACTTTCGATGTGACACATCCCCCCAACCAACTCGGCACGCCGGTGCATACTAAGCAATCCAGTGCCTCGCTGGCTAGCCCATAACCACGATGGCTTAAGCTCAAAACCCACCCCAAAATCTCTTATCTGCGCTACCACCTCTTTATCAGATTGCCTTAGTTCCACTCTGACACGGTTTGTATTGGCATGCTTTCTGGTGTTAGTAAGCGACTCGTGTATAATGCGATATAAGGCAATCTCCAAATCCTTGTCAAGTCTAAAGGAGTCAGCCTTGAAATCGATCTTCCAGCCTATCTCTGTTGAAAGGCCCTGCATTTCCTGTCGCAGTGTGGACACCAGCCCGAGTTTGCTGAGTGTTGCTGGCTGCAAACTGTTTATCACCTCACGGGCCTCTTGGATAGCCTGCTTCACCAGCGAACCTGCCTTGCTTGTAAGATGTCTAGCTTGGCTAATTTGTGTGTCAGGTGTGCTGTTGAAAGCCTGCAGGTACTGGAAAGCCGATGCCAGTGTCTGGGTGACCCCATCATGAACCTCGAGGCAAATGCGTTCACGCTCTGCCTCCTGAGCATCAAGGATAGTTCTCACTAATGAGCTTCTTTGCTCTTCCCCATCTCTAAGTTTACGCCGTAGTTTGGCGTTTTCAACAGCGATTACTGCCTGATTGGCCAAAGCAGTCACCATCGGCATGTCCCCTTCAGATAAGTTAGGTGACCATACCATTAACATATCGGAAATGGTGCCATTTCTGCCCACAGGTGCGATAACCCATCTCGCTGAATCACCTAGCACTTCCACCGCTTGCTCCAACAACCTTGCCGGGGAAGAGGGAAATATTTTTCCAAGGATTTCCTTCGAGTCCTTTACAAAGATTGTCTTGCCATCTTTAGTTGCTGCCTCGAGCATTAAGGCAGTCTCCGGAGGCAAGCTCAAACCAGCTAACTTTACCTTTAACAACCTCTCCAGGGCTGGCAAAACCTCAGGATGGCTGTGGTAGATAGATTGAATGGTTAACTTCTCATGGTCGGTACTGAGCGAGGCAAATATGGACTTAAGCCCCACCTGCTCTAATGTTTCCCCAACAACAGCAAAAATAGCCTGGGGATCATGCAATTCCTGTGCTTCTCGAATTGCCCTGTTAAAGGCAATTAGCCTCTGGTCTATCCCTCCTTCATGAAACACACCCAAAGCGTTATGCTTTACATCCTTTTTTGCCTTTTTATTCATATTTAGGGACTCATTCCCTTGCTAAGCTACCCCACCACCCAAGAAAGTCTCTAAAATCCTCTTGTAAACCTTCTAGTGTTATCATGGCAACATAACAACATTTTTGTTTGCCCTCCTGAGAGCGCGAGTTCTTAGACTGAGGATAGCTTAGCAGTAAAACTTATGTCTCGTATGTTATAATATCTGTGTGCTAGCGAAAGCAGGAGTAAATACTCCGAGCCTGCTGGAGGTACTTGCCTGTGCCCCCGAGTGGTTCAAAGCAGGCTTGCTTTCGCTAGCACGGAAGTGCCTACCCACAAGGGGGCATCTTATACTTCCCCGCTTTTTCAGCCAGATCAAAGCAAAACTAAGCCTTGGCTTTGGTAAAAATTCCCCCATTTTTCAGCTGTACCTATTGACAAAAATGTTGTTTAGCTGGCTGTTGCTCCGATGGTGCTCCGAGGATAGGCGAGTAGGATTTCATTTAAGGAGGGAAAATGATGCAAAAGGAGCTAAATAGATTCCTTCACTATCTCAAGGTTGAGGAGGGATATTCTCAGGGCACTATCGAAGCATACCAGCTTGATGTAGGAAAGGGGCTAATCCCATTCCTGCATCAGCGGGGCAAACTTCGGGTAGAAGAAGTCACAAAGGATGACATTCGAGCCTATTTGGACTATCTAGCTATTGAAAGGGCTAATTGCGGTGTCACCAGAGCACGCAAATTGGCAGCCATAAAGTCCTTTTTCAATTATTTAGTAGAAAATGAGGGGCTTGAGGCAAACTCGGCAGCCTCGATAAAGAGTCCCAAGATACCTGAGACAGAACCTGCGTATCTGAATGAGGAAGAGTGCCTTCGTTTCTTAGAGATAATAGCCCAAAAGGCCAAACCGAAGATGAGGGAGCGGGATGTGGCAATAGCTGTCCTCTTGCTTCATACTGGACTGAGAGTATCGGAACTAACAAATCTGAAATTGTCTAATGTTGACCTTGAGAGAAGTCAGATAAAGATAACCAGGAAAGGGAATAAGGAGCAATATCTCCACCTCAATGGCGAAGCAGTAAGCGTATTGGTAAGTTATCTTCATGGCCGACCACAGGCTCAAAACGGAAGGTTCTTTGTAGGAACCAAAGGCAGCAATCTGAGCCGCACTCATGTTTATGATGTAGTGCGAAGGTACTTAAATCTGGCGGGTATCAATAAAGGTAAACAGGGACCTCACCTCTTGAGGCACACCTTTTGCACCAGACTACATCAGAAGGGAGCCTCACCCTTCGTGATAAAGGAACTCGCTGGTCATAAAAGCCTTAATACGACCATGAAATATATCAGGATTGAGAATAAGGAGCAGTCTGAAGCCCTTGACAGACTGGAGTTTGGTATGCTTTAGGAGATCTTAGCTAGGCTAGAGAATTTCGGTGCAACCAAACGTGGCTGATAGTTTTATCTCAATGGCCGCCGACAATAGGCTAAATTGTGCAGTTAAGCAAGCTTGCATTGGTAATTATGTTATGTTAAATTTGCCACCTAAAGCTTATATGCAGACAAGTAAGATGACACAGGTAGAATTAGCTAAACAGGGTACCATTTCACCCCAGGTAAAGCATGTGGCTGAGAAAGAGGGAGTGGAAATAGATTTTGTACTGCAGGGTCTGGTTAGTGGCGTCATTGTGATACCAGCCAACCCTAATCACACCAATTTAGTCCCCTGCGGTATAGGCAAGGGACTGAGGACGAAGATCAATGTCAATATCGGTACATCACCTGACTTTTGCGATTTAGATATGGAGCTGAAAAAACTGCAAACTGCCATTGAGTTTGGCAGCGACACAGTTATGGACCTCAGCACCGGGGGAGATATTTCAGCTATCAGACAAGCTATCATCAATGCCAGCACCCTGCCACTAGGGACCGTCCCCATCTATCAAGCAGGAATTGAAGCTATTGACAAACACGGTGCTATCGTAAATATGACCGCGGATGAGATTTTTAGCGTTATTGAACAGCAAGCCAAAGATGGCGTTGATTTCATGACTGTTCACTGCGGAGTAACTCAAACAACAATTGCACGGCTGAAAAATCAGGGCAGAATAACCGGTATGGTGTCTCGAGGAGGTGCTTTCTTGACTGGATGGATGCTCCACAACGGAAAGGAAAATCCCCTATACCAATATTACGACCGTTTATTGGAGTTAGCTCATGAATATGATTTCGCCTTAAGTTTAGGCGATGGTTTACGCCCCGGCTGCCTGGCCGATGCAACTGACAGAGCTCAAGTTGAAGAGCTAATTACAATTGGTGAGTTAGTGAAGCGCGCCAGGGAAACCAATGTTCAAGCCATAGTGGAAGGTCCGGGGCATTTGCCATTAGACCAGGTGACCAGCAATGTTCAATTGGAAAAAAACCTTTGTCATGACGCACCATTCTATGTCCTTGGTCCTTTGGTTACCGATATAGGTGCTGGCTATGACCATATCGTCGGTGCTATTGGAGGCGCCATTGCCGCCGCTGCAGGAACAGATTTCCTGTGCTACGTCACTCCAACAGAGCACCTCGGATTACCTGAGGTGGAGGACGTAAAACAAGGAGTAATTGCCTCCCGCATAGCTGCTCATGCTGGTGACATCGTCAAAGGCGTAAAGGGAGCTAAGGAGCTGGATGACCAGATGTCACGGGCTCGTAAAAATTTTGATTGGCAAACTCAAATTAAATTATCCTTGAACCCGAAACAGTCACAACAAATCCATCAACGTTTCGCCACCGGTGGGCGAACTTGCAGCATGTGTGGCAAATATTGTGCCATGGATTTGATAGAGAAATATTTAAACCATGGTCCGCCAGTCAATGAATAGCAAGAGCTGCTGTGCTGTCCCTTTTACGTTAACAGAAATGCTACTAAAGGAGGCTCAATGTGCACCTGATTATTGATGGCTATTCTAATAACAAAGAAATCCTTCAAGATGAGCACTTTGTCGCCCACTGGCTAGAGAATTATCCACCAAAAATTGGCATGACCAAAATTTCACCTCCCTATGTTGTTAGAGAGGTATTTGCCAGACTTTCCGTACTGCAGCTAGATACTCATGCTGACCTCCGTGATGAGTATCTGAACACAAAACATTGTCATGCAACGTATCTATGAACTCTGCCCCATTATTCAAGTTGGAAGGTTTTGAACTTTCAATTTGGATATCAGGATTTCCCCTGGAGCATAGCAATCTCTGAGAGATTGCGGAGCCTGTTCCGAGCACAAACCTCCATTTACAGCTTCGATTGACACAGCTTCTCTTCCTATCCTATTATTACTCCGTTGATGGAAAATACCTCCAAGCAGGATGCTACACTCATCGAGGTAGTTAACAGCTTTCTAGTCAATTTAGCTCCGGAACAAAAAGAAAAGGCACAAGCAGAAATTTATAATCTTGTGCGATGGCTTGGTGTGAGCAGGAAAGCAAGCAGCATCACTCCGCTTGATATAGCTGACTACACCGAGCGAATTACCCCTTCAGCCGCTGAGCCAATTAGACCATTCCTTAGCCATATCCATAGAAAGGGCTTCACTAAGGTAAATCTAGCCAGCCATATTCGGGCAAAGAGAACAGCCTCAAAAACAGCCACAGCGATTCAACAAATTCCCAAAATTCAATCTGCCCTGAGCAGGGAAGGCCACGCAAAAATGGAAGCAGAGTTAACCGCCCTCAAGAGCAAGCGTTCCGAAGTCCTTAAGGAGATACGCCAGGCAGCAGCCGACAAGGACTTCAGCGAAAATGCACCATTGCAAGCAGCACGGGAACATAAATCACACCTGGAGGGTAGAATAAAGGAGCTAGAGCTGATCTTGAATTCGGCAACAGTCATGAGTGAAACCCAAGATACTTTACAGGTAAAAATTGGGAATACAGTGAAGCTTCGTGATTTAGCCTCGGGCAGGGAGCTTCGCTATACTCTAGCAGACCCGAAAGAGACAAACCCAGCGAAGGGCATAATTTCCATCGCCTCACCCATTGGTAAAGCTTTGTTACATAAACAAAAAGGGCAAACCATCAGCATTACTGCTCCTGCTGGTACTTTCAACTATCTTATTGAAGACATTCAGTAAATCCGGGAGCAAATTCAGCCTACCAGACAAACACAGGGCAATACTACAGCGGGATTAACGTTAACAGTTTCCTTGCAATCTGTGGATACGCAGCGATGAACAACAGCTCGTCCTCAACAACGGGTTTTTGAGCCTCAACATTAGCATACCTCACCAGTTCCAGAATCTCTCCAGCTTTCGCACTATCCTCAAAGGTTATCGCCATCTTTCCCATTATATGTCTGAACCCGGATATTCCACCATATTCACCGGAACATATCTCCCTGCCAGTTTCCACAAACTCTGGTTCTCCTCGGCCTAATTCAGCAAGGTCATACAGCTCATAATTCTCCGGATCCTTCAACACACCGTCAGCGTGAATGCCAGAGCTATGAGCAAAAGCATTGGCTCCAACCCCCGGTTGATTTATCGGGATAGGAACCCCAAAGGCATAGCTGGCAAATTTGCTTATCTTCCACGCCTTTTTCAGGTTAATTCGCTTCCCCAATTGATACCTGCCGGCAAATCCTTTCGATTTAGTCACTGCTAGAATTGTTGCTACAAGGTCAGCGTTGCCTGCCCTTTCTCCCACCCCGTTAACCGTAGTGTTGATATAAGCATCCTGTCCACCATCTATAGCTCCTTTAGCTCCAGCAACAGAATTAGCGACAGCCATACCTAAATCGCCGTGGCAATGAAGTTCGACGGGAATCCCTACATTTTCCGCCAGCGTCTTGACAGTTTCATAGATGGTAAAAGGGTCATCGTAGCCGAGAGTGTCACAATACCTGAACCTTTGAGCTCCATGTTCCTTTGCTGCTGAGGCAAATTCGATTAAAAAGTCCGTGTCTGTTCTGGAGGCATCTTCAGCATTTACACCAATACTTTCAGTTCCAAGTGCTTTAGCAGCTTCCACGGCATCAATCATCATCTCTACGATATCCTCATGCTTCTTTTTCCCATGGAATTTACCGGAAATCATCTGGGGTGATGTAGAGATTGATAAATTGAGATGTCGGATATCGGGAACAAACCTAAATGCTGTTTCGACATCACTGACTATCGCCCTTAGCCACCCGGACAACCGAATAGGTTTCAAAGCCCCCATGGCAGCCAATTCTAAATTGGCTTGGAGGTAAGCCGACTCGTGTCTCGTCGTAGGAAAACCAAACTCAGATTGAAAGATACCCACCTCATTGAGATAGATGTTTATCATGGTCTTCTCAAGCTTAGATAGGCCGAGATGAGCAGTTTGAACGCCGTCCCGATTAGTAACATCTATGAAATAAATCTTAGGCATGCTCCTCCCCCATAAGATTAAATGATAAAAATAACATTATTGTTTCACTTAATCAAATATTACATAGTATAATAGCTTTCAGTGTCAAAAATAAGAGCTGGCGTAATAAATGTTACCGGGTATGTTGGCATCGAAGTAGTTCGCCTGCTTCATCACCACCCCGAAGTAGAACTTAAATCTATTACAGGAAGAAGCGCTGCAGGACAAAAGCTGGGCGAGGTTTTTCCACACTTGGGCGATATAGACCAGTTAATAAAAACCGATGTAGATAGCAATATAGATGTTGCCTTCTCAGCAATGCCCCATAAATCAAGCGTGGACGTAGTGCCTTCTTTGCTGACACAAAACATCAAGGCCATCGATGCCAGTGCTGACTTCAGGTTAAAAGATGCCAATGAATACCCAAAATGGTATGGCTTTACCCACCCATTTCCCGATTTGTTGCAGGAAGCAATTTACGGATTGTCTGAAATTCATGAAAACGAGATAGCTTCAGCACGCCTGGTAGCCAATCCTGGTTGTTACAGCGTTGCCGCTATCCTGGCATTAGCACCGGTAGTCAAAGAAGCCATCATCTCACCTGAAGTAATAATTGACAGCAAGTCTGGGGTATCTGGCGCTGGCAGAACCTTGACCTTGGCCAGCCATTACGCTGAAACCAATGAAAACGCCGCCGCTTATGCCATTGAAGGACACCGCCACCTGCCTGAGATTGAACAAGAACTAAGAGCATTAAATCCAGAGCTTCCCTTATCAGCGACTTTTGTGCCTCACTTAGTCCCGATGACTCGAGGCATATTAACCACGTGCTATGCTCCATTGAAGGATAGTAATTTACTCAAAAAGGAACTACAACAGCTTTATCGTGATTTTTACAAAAATGCTCCCTTTGTTCACATAGCAAATAATCCTCCCCAAACCAAATATACCACAGGAACAAACTTCTGCATCATTTACCCCACCATCGATTTAAGGACAAATAGGCTTATCGTCATTAGCTGCCTAGACAATTTAATAAAAGGAGGGGCAGGGCAGGCAGTTCAAAATATGAATTTAATGTTCGATTTACCACAGTCCGCTGGTCTTGAAACCTCGGCTATTTATCCCTAGAATACTGTTGCTTGCCCTCATCGTCTAGGGGACTAGGACGTCAGCCTTTCAAGCTGAAGACAGGGATTCGAATTCCCTTGAGGGCAGTCTATTTTTGCCCATAACTTTCAGAGAATACCAGTTCGAAAAGTTCCTTTCTTTTCGGTGTCTTGCCTTCCCTGGCTGGATAACCTAAAGGAAGCACTTCCACCACTGCTACACCTTGGGGTACGTTTAGAAGCTGCGCCACCTTTTGAGCATCAAAGGCACCAACATGCACAGTGCCCAAGCCTAGAGAATGAGCTGCCAAGGCAAGGTTTTGCATTGCCAGCGCTACATCGAACATACACCAATCGCCTTTATCAGTGACTGGCGCATCTTGAAAAAAGCCAGATTTGCCCATCTCAGCACAAGCCACGATAACTATGGGCGCCTCTTTGATAGCTTCGTGAGCTGGATTCCAGGATGTAAGCGCATCGGCTAACCTGGCTTTCGTGTCATCATTTCGAACTACTATAAACCTCCAGCATTGAGTATTTGCCCAAGAGGGTGCCCAACGGGCAGCCTCCAAAACAGCATTAAGCTTTTCTTCAGCAATAGCCTCAGATTTATAATGACGAATACTACGCCTCGTTTTTATTGCTTCAAATACCTCCATTTCTACCTCCCTATTTGCTTTATTCCTCCCAGGCACCTTCACCAATGAGTGGCACAAAATAGCACCCACCTAAATTCTCCACCTTATTCCCCTTCCGCCTTTTGGTAACCTTCAGCAAGTCCTGCTGCCAGCGGGAACCCACCGGAATCACCAACCGTCCACCAAAAGATAGTTGGTTCAAAAGAATTTGGGGAATAGTGGGAGCACCAGCGGAAACTATAATAGCATTATAGGGTGCCTCATCAGACCGACCTAACTCCCTGCTGGCAAGGTGAACCTTGACGTTAGAGTAACCAAGCTTTTCCAAAGCACGTTTAGCTCCTTCTACCAATTCAGATATGCGCTCTACAGTGATAACCTCCCTCGCTAACTCGGCTAATATGGCTGCTTCATAGCCACTCCCGGCACCCAGCTCCAGGACTTTATCCCCACCTTTAAGCTCTAACGCCTGCACCATTAAAGCCACAATATAAGGTTGGGAGATAGTCTGCCCAAAGCCAATGCTCAATGGCCTATCTTCGTAGGCGGCATAATATTGATCTTGAGGTACAAAAGCTTCGCGCGGAACGCGCCGCATAGCTTCAAGCACACGCTTATCAGAAATCTCCAAGCTGAGTCTGGCAATTAAATTGTCCCGAGCAAGGCTTAAATCCACCACAGGTTACTTTCAAATCAACCAAGGATAAAAGATAACGTTATGAGAATTAAGATCATCAAGCCACCGAGGATGCCAATACGCCGTAGCTCGGGCATTACATATTGATAGCGATCAACAAAAACTTGGCCTTCAGGAACTTTCTTTCTAGCCAAGGCACCCGACTCAGCAACGGTTGAGACAACCTGTTGCGAACTTCTTTCTCCGGCTATTCTCGCCAATTTGGCACGATGCTTTGCCTTGCTACGGTGTGACTTTTTGGGCATACCTTTTACCTTAATGTGGGACTTATTTGCTCATAAACCTTGGTGCTTGAGATATAAACATGCCCCAGGAGTTGCTGCACATCTCGAAGCTCAGCACCAGTTTGTAATTTATATGCGGCAAAACTATGCCGCAGGGTCCGCGGGGTAACTTTACCACCAAGCCCGGCCTTAGAAGCATAATTCTTGACAATTTCCCAGAATCCCTGCCGGGTGAGTCTCTTGCCAAGCCGATTCAAAAATAGCGCTTTCTCCCTCTCATCATACAGGAGCTCAAACCTGGCACCATTGATAAAGTCCCGCAATAGCTTAGCAATATAAGAGTCAAACGGAATCCGCCTCGTTGAATTGCCATGAGAGCAATAAACATAACGCTGCTCCGAATTAATGTCCCTGGTATCCAGCGATATTAACTCACTTACCCGCAAGCCTGTAGCATAAAGTAATTCTAACATCACCTTATCTCTTTTAGCCTCTGGAGTGGATAACTTTGCTGACTCCGCCAACAAACGGCGAAACTCGGAGGGAGACAAGACAGATGGTGAACGCCTCTTAACCCTGGGAGATAGCAAACCTCGCGCCGGATTGTTCTTCGATTTGCCCACATCGACCATGAACTTGAAGAATGACTTCGCTGAGGCTATTTTCCGAGCTACCGTGGCTGAAGAATACTTTCTGTCCCTGAGGTTAAATAGATAGTCTTTCAGCAGTTCATCGTTTGACTCAATAACACCCTCACCTTTATTTGTCTCAATGAACGTCATCAATTGGTTTAAATCATTAGAATAAGCAGCCAGAGTATTCTGTGAACAACCTTTACTGTCAGTGAGGTATTCCAGGAAAGTGCCAACGTCTTTTCTCATTTACCTCATTTTATCACATTTTTTGCGGGTGGTAATCCCCTGTTGTTACAATATTCAGTTGTGACATCAGCAAAATTAGTGCTACAACTGAAAACTCTTCCCGCAAAGCCTGGAGTATATTGGTTCAAGAATGAGCAAGGGAACATGCTCTACGTAGGCAAGGCTGCCAACCTAAGCAATCGGGTAAAAAGTTATTTTATGGGACATAGAAATCTCCCCAAAAAAATTCAGCGATTAATGTCAAACGTAAGCGACATTGATTTTATAGTCACCAATTCTGAACAAGAGGCATTGATATTAGAATGTAGCCTGATAAAAAGGCATCGCCCACGCTACAATGTTCGCCTAAAAGACGATAAAACTTTCCCCTATCTTAAAATAAATGTCACTGAAGATTGGCCCGGTGTTTATATCACTCGCCGTTTTCAGAAAGACCGTGCTAGATACTTCGGCCCTTTCGCCAGTGCCGGTTCCATTCGCAAAACATTGAGATTGATAAAGAAAATTTTCCCGTTTCGCTCCTGCACTAAAACCATTACCGGCAGAGACAAAAAGCCTTGCCTCGAATACTATATTCACCGATGCCTTGGACCATGTATTGGCGCTGTAACCAAAGAGGAATACCATGAGATGATAAATCAAGTTATTCAATTTCTAGAAGGCAAGCAGGAGCTAGTCCTTCGCCAATTAAATCAAAGAATGATGGATGCATCCCACCACCTCCAGTTTGAAAAGGCAGCTTTGCTTCGCGATCAAATCACGGCAATACAGAAGGTAATCGAGGCACAGAAAATTGCCGTCATTTTAAAAGGGGAACAAGACATTGTCGCTTTAGCACAAAACGAGGGGCAGGCTTGCGTGCAGATATTCTTCATCCGCAACAATAGGCTTGTTGGACGCGACCATTTCATCATGGCAAATGTCCATAGTGAGACCCCAAACGAAATAATTACCAGCTTCGTAAAGCAATATTATGCCTCGACGTCATATATTCCACCTACAATATTGCTTCAACACCCAGTGAATGAACTTCCAACACTTGCCGAATGGCTCAAGAAACAAAGAGGAGGCAATATAAGCCTTCAAGTGCCGAAGCGGGGGGCAAAGAGACAATTAATGAATATGGCAATTGACAATGCCAATAAAGGCTTGCAGCTAGCCAAAGCTAAGGAAATGAATTTAGAAGCTATAACTTCGGGGTTACAACAGCTCAAGGACAAACTTCGTCTGCCACGAATGCCGTTGCGGATAGAATGCTACGATATTTCCAACATTCAAGGGGCATTAGCCGTAGGAAGCATGATTGTTCTGGAGAAAGGGATACCCAAGCCAGCTCATTACCGCCGTTTCAAGATCAAAACAATAACCAGTGCTGATGACTACGCCATGATCCAAGAAGTATTGAGACGGAGATTTACAAGAGCTCTCAGTGCAAGGGAACTTAACGAAACAACTTCACAGAAAGATAACTGGGCAATCAACCCAGACCTCATTCTCATCGATGGCGGTAAAGGACAGCTTGGCGCTGCAGTCAATGCCATAGAAGAATTAGGAATGGATTCTGTGCCGGTCGCCAGTATAGCTAAGGAAAATGAAGATGTCTTCATGCCAGGCAAGGCAGAACCAGTTGATATTCCTAAGGATTCTTCCGCTCTGCACACGCTTCAAAGAGCGAGGGACGAGGCACATCGCTTCGCTATAAGCTATCATCGGAGGTTACGCAGCAGGAAAGGCATTGCCTCAGTGTTAGACGATATCCCCGGCATTGGACCAAAGCGAAAAAAGGCTTTATTAATAAGATTTAAGTCAGTCAAGGGCATCAAGGAAGTCTCGCTGGAAGAGCTCGGTAAAACGAAAGGCATAACACCTGCTTTAGCCAGGAAGATCAAGGAATATTTATAAGCTTAAAACCTTAAGAGGGGTGCCTTGATCGCTAGCTAGTGCTCCAGGTAACTTGCTAAGGTCAAGGCGTTTCTCACGGCGAAGGCTTCAGCATCGTTGTTGAAGTAGACATAAACAGCTTTCACTCCCTTGGCCAATTTAGCAATTTTTTTAGCCCATTGGGAAAGCTCTTCATTGGAATAGCAGCTTGAATACATGCCTCCACTGCCATGAAATCGAATGTAGGCAAAATCGCTGGTAGCCACCGGAGGACAGGTGAAACCAGGCATATCGAAAACACACAGACCAACTTTGTATCGCCTTAAGATTCCAAAAACAGCGTCATCAATCCAGGACTCGTGGCGGAATTCAAATACATGCCGGTATTCTTGAGGCAAACTGGATAAGAAACTCTCCAGCACCACGTCATTGCGTTTCATATTAGGCGGCAGCTGGTATAACAGCGGACCTAGCTTATTTTGAAGCAAGCAGGCTCGTGACAGGAAATTGTCCAACGCAGAGCCGATATTCCTCAGCTTCTTTATATGAGTGATGAATCGGCTTACCTTGACCGCATAAACAAAGTTCTCAGGTGCTGACTCTCGCCAGGTGATAAAAGCTTTCTCGGTAGGCAAGTGATAGAAACTATTGTTGAGCTCAACGGTGTTAAACTGTTTACTATAAAATTGCAGCCACTTTGGCTTCGCCAATCCTTCAGGATAATAGAGCCCACGCCAGTGTTCATAGTGCCAGCCACTGGTGCCGATGAAATACTCAGCGGTTAGATGTTCTTTACCCATCTACTCAAAAATAGCTGCTTGTAAAAACTGAAGATTCTGCCAAGGGATATTTTGAAAGTTTAACCAGGAAAAGTAGCGCCGTCTCTGCCTCCAGTGGAGTGATTTCCCCCTTATGCCTTAAATATCATCACATTTGAAGCGCCTATCCCAGAATTCTGGACCAAACCCACCTTATGGTTTTTCACCTGTCTTTGGCCCGCTTGTCCTCTTAACTGCATGACAATTTCGGTGACCATGCGCCCACCACTAGCTCCTAAAGGATGCCCACAACTGAGCAATCCACCGTCAGTGTTGACTGGAAGCTTTCCATTTATCTCAGTATTTCCCTCCCAGGTAAAGATTCCTCCTTCACCTTCGGGACACAAACCCAATGCCTCCAGTGAAGCAATCTCCCCCGGTGAAAAAGCATCGTGTACCTGGACTATGTCGACATCTTCAGGTGCTATGCCAGCCTTTTCGTAAGCCTTCTTTGCCGCTAACTTGGTATCGCCGTCCGATAAATATGTCTCAATCGGATTTCCCTTAATATACCTCATACTTGCTTCGCCCCAACCAGCCAGGTATACCGGTTTAGTAGTATATCGTCTGGCTTTTTCCTCAGAGCATAATACTACCGCTGAAGCTCCGTTAGAATTAGCACAACATTGATACATGGTGACGGGATAACTAATCATGCGGGAATTCATCACTTCTTCTAAGGTCATCTCTTTCTGATAAGTGGCATTGGGGTTAAGGCAGCCATTCCTATGAGCCTTTACTGAGACCTGGGCAAAATGCTCAGGTTTAGTCCCATATAGATGCATGTGCCTCGTAGCCTTATGAGCATAGCTCCCAGGCATAGTTATCAATCCCATCATCCCATCAACCAGAGATTTAGGGGATACTCCTTCTATCGGCATTGGCACTAACCCTCTGGGCATCTTCTCGACACCGATAACCAAACACGTATCATAAGCATCAGCTTCTATCAGATAGGCACCCAGATGAATTCCTTTGGATGAGCTGGTGCAAGCTATATCCAGACGAGTAATGGGAATTCCAGTCTTCCCCAATGAGTAAAAGGCAAAGGGTGCGGCACCTGCTTGATACACATTCCCACAGAATCCCACCTGAATATCCTTATAGCTCACCCCGGCATCTTCCAGCACCATTAACGCTGCCTCCTGGGCCATCTCATCCGTGCCTTTAGTAGTCTCCCTGGTAAATTTAGTCACTGCCACACCGAGAAGTACTACCTTACGAGCCATTTTTCACCACCTAAGTAATATCCTCTCTATTTAGAGCCCGAGGAAGGCTCTAATAGCACCAGCAGAGTCGTATTTCGGTTGCCAACCGAGCTCCTTTCTGGCTTTCGAAGAATCCACCAGTATAGGGTATTTGCTTGGTTTATCAAGCCACTCTGCAAGTCCTCTATCCAGCGAGGCAAGAAGTTGGCTAAATAATTCCCTACCACTTTCCCTGTTTAGATCAATGTCCGATGTCTCTTTCCCTGTAACTTCAGCAATTTCTTTCCAGGTCAAGGGATTTTCACCGCCTAAGTTGTAAATACCAGCTTTCCGCTTTTTAAAAGCAATATATATTGCATCGGCAACATCCTGATCCCACACCCATTCAATTTTAGCATCATAGCCCAAATCCATAATCACCGGAGATTTCAAAAGAGTGCTAAATGGATTATCCATATTTGGACCCAGAAATGTTGCCGGCCTGAATCTGGTTACTTTTATGTCGGGGTATTCTTGTTCAAATTCGTTTAGAAATCTTTCAACAGCACCTTTTGTTCTTGAGTAATACCAATCCTCATTTGGTTTAAGAGAAGAATCTTCTTTTAAGGGTAATTTATGCGTTGGGTCGGCACCGTAGGCCGCAATTGAACTGGTGTAAAGGATATGTTTAACACCTGCCTTTGCTGCGGCATTAAAGACGTTCTCTGAGCCCTCAATATTTATTGAATCTATCTCCTCATAAGGAACATTAGGGTTTACAATAAAGGCAAAATGGAATGCTACATCAATTCCTGAAAAGGAATCTACGATATCGGGGGCTCTGACATCTTTTTTAATGAACACTAGTTTTGAGTTTGTTGTGTCTATGTTCTGGGGATATTGGAGGTCAACACCACAAACTTCCTCAACTTCATCATCTTCGAGAAGGCGAGGAGTAACAACGGAGGCTAAATAACCAGAGATGCCAGTAACCAAAACCTTCATAAAATCCCTCCTTTTTCATCCTGAGACAGGTTTGAATACATATACTACTTGCTGTTTGCCAATGTCCAGAAAATCCAATTCGACATCCATGCCAACTTTCACCTCCTCTGGCTTGCATCCGACTATGGCACTATGAACGTATGCACCTTCAGGTAACTCTATGAAAGCGGCAGCATAAGGCGGAGTCAATCCTACTAAATTGGCGTAGCCCTCATACACGATGGTATAGGACCAGACCTTACCCCTATTACTGAGGGTAACCTCTTCCACATCCTGACTAGAACAATTCGGACATAGCTTTTCTTTGGGAAACATGGTTTCTCCACAGTTATTACACTTCATCCCCACAAGAACTGGCTTCCCTCCAGGAGGTACCTTTAATCTATTTTGCACAAAGTTAGCTATCTTCATTTTACTGCGTCCTTCTCAACTTATATCCTGTTCTTTCATTGCTACAGGTATTCCTATTCTGCATAAGGCTAATTAATTCATTCCCCTTTAAATGTGGTCAATTCGGAATTCGCCAGCATCTGGGTTATCGCATTCGTAATTTGACCTACTACGCTCGCGTCTACCTGTTCTTCCTTTAGTGAGGCAAGATTTTCCCTGATAAATTCCGCATAATCATGCAGCCCCTGGCGTGCATCCCGGGTGCGAAAAAGGCGGGTAGATTGCCCCAGTTCAAACATCAGACCCTGTTGCAATGTGGCAGAGTCTCCAAAATGAACGCATTTCTTACAAGCATCAACAGCAATGGGTGCGCGTTTAGCCATAAGGTTAGCGAATTCCTGCACTTTCTCTGCGAACTCGCTTTTGTTGAAAGTGTCAGTGATTAAGCCAAGCCTCTTAGCCTCGTCAGGGGAAATCTGGTTTCCATGGAGCATGATTTCAAGCGCCTTTGCCTTCCCTATCAACCTGGGCAGTCGCTGAGTACCCCCTCCACCAGCAATTATGCCAACCAATACCTCCGGTTGTCCGATGGTAAACCCCTGGTCGCCCACCATGAACCTGAAATCAAAACAGTACGATATTTCCATCCCCCCTCCATTGCAGGGACCATTTATAGCCGCAATTGTAATTTTACTCATCCCTTCAATGGCGTCATAAAGTCTTCTCATCAAAATTCCGAGTTTAACGGACAAGTTTTCCGATTTCATAAGTTCCTTTAGCATCTGTTCCTCTATCTCGGGACTCTCATCCATACGCGAGTTTAAGTCTTCGAAAAAAGGGACGACAAGCCCTGACTCCTCTTCAGTCATCCCTGTAAGCTCCAGGCTGAGCTGATGGAGCTCAGGTATATCAAAATGAGCGATGTAATTGTTTTCTACTCCACCTGTGAGGATAAATACTCTTATTGAATCATCTTTTCCCGCTTTTTTGACCACATCATATAGCTCAGCCATCATTTCAGTAGTCATGAAGTTCATAGGAGGATTAAAGACCTTTGCCCATAGAGATGTTCCCACTTGCTCCACTTTTAAATAGTTATACATACTCTCCTCCGATTGACACTATCGCCTTTGTTCAGATATCTCTATACCTGCACTGTAATCAGCGAGCATTACCTCTTCTTCAACTTATATCCTGCCTTCTCCCTATCCCAGGTGTTTGTTGTAATCCCCGCCTTCTGTAACTCAGGCTTTATTACCCTGTGTGTTGGGGTCTTTGGTAGCTGTTCCATAAATTCCACATATCTCGGAACCATGAAGTAGGCCATCCTATCCTCACAGAAAGAGAGCAGCTCCTCTGATTTCAGAGTTATGCCTGGTTTCAAGACTACACATGTCTTAACTTCATCTTCTCCGAGTTCCGATTTTACCCCGATCGCTGCTGCCTCGAGTATAGCAGGATGTTTAGCCAGCACAGTCTCAATCTCCCAGGGAGATATATTCTCGCCCCTCCTCCTGATGTAATCCTTCTTTCTGCCTACAAAAAAGAAGTATCCAGCTTCATCACAGTAGGCGAGGTCTCCTGTCCGCAGCCAACCTCCCCTACTCTTTTCCTTGCTCTCATCGGGCATCTTATAATACTCAACTACCTTTCTTCCAGTGGTATAGGTTGGCTTTGATATCAACTCCCCTACTACGTTGGGGGGACAGTCATTATCATTTTCATCCACCACCTTGACCTCGTTCATGTATGTTATAGCCTTCCCAAATGAGCCTACTCTTCTCTTCCAACCGGTCTTTAATGGCCTGTTTATCACGAAACACCCTTCCACTGCGCCATATCCCTCAACTATCTCTACGTCAAATCTTCTCTCGAAAGCCTCCCAGATATCGGCAGGACAAGCGGCACTAAAGACAAGCTTCACAGGGTTATCCCGGTCATTGGGCTTCTCTGGCTGCTTCATCAGAATGGGTATCATAGCTCCTAAGGCATTAAACTCTGTAGCATTATGTTTTCTTATCTCATCCCAGAACCTGGAAGCGCTGAATCTCCTGCTTACGGCTAGTGTTGCATCAGCAGCCATGGCTGGCAGGAAGCTCAGGAACGTGGCGTTTCCGTGAAAGAAGGGAAGACAGGTATAAAGGATATCCTCAGGAGTGTAATCCATATTAGCAGCAACTCCAAACCCCATCACGACACCGAACTGTGCCTGATTCACCCCTTTCGGTGGTCCAGTCGTTCCTGAGGTGTACATCGTGGACAATGTATCCGTGGGATAAATATCAACCTCAGGCTTCTCGGGGGAACCTTTGAGCAGATGTTCAAACAGGATAGAATTTGATGGGATCTTGATATCCTTGGGCGCCCCAGCGGTGTTAACTACCAGTTTTCTCAGATGTTTCAGCTCCGACTGGATAAACCTATATTTATCCAAATATTCATGACTTATAATCATCGTGCCTGCATCGGAATGATTCAGGATGTAGGTAAGCCCATCCCCCTTCAGACTAACATTTATCGGGACGATGACTGCCCCAAGCTTTCCCATCCCGGCGATGCTATACAGATATTCAGGACAATTGGGCAACATAATGGCCACACGGTCTCCCTTCTTTGTCCCTAATTGGGAAAGACCGTTAGCAACCCTGTTGCTCCTTTCGTCAAATTCATTATAGGTAATCTTCTGGTCTTCAAATAAGATGAGCACCTTGTCCTTGTTTTTTCTAGTCTTAAGCTCTACAAACTCCGGTACAGTAGCATGCTCCAATCCCAGTTCACTGATCCTGTTGAAGTTATCCGCAGCTAATTTCTCCATATCCTTATCTGTTTTATGCATCTCATCTCTCCTTCTTTAATTTCGTAAGCTATATGGGCTGAATTAATTCTATCAACACGCCGTTTGCACTCTTGGGATGCACAAAGTTAATCTTTATCCCGGCAAAATCCACCGCCTCTGGGAACATGAGCGTTATACCTTTCTTTTTCAATTCCTCCGAGAAAGCATCGATATTGTCAACTTCTAAGGAGATATGATGCAGTCCCTCTCCTTTTCTGGCAATATACTTACCGACAGGTCCCTCAAGACCTGTCGGTTCCATTAACTCAAGGCCCGATTCTCCAAGGGGAATAAAAGCAGACCTTTGCCGCTGTATTGGGATATCCTGAATCCCCAGGGACTCTAAGCCGAAGACCTCCTTGTAAAGCCGCAAAGTCCTCTCTAAGTTACTTGTGGCAATACCAATGTGGTTAATCTTCTTTATCATTACTATTTTGCATTCTCTGCCTTTCTCTTCGCTTTTATCGCCTCTAACTGCAGCCTCTTTTCTGCGACAGCTTCTAATGTCTTGGCCATTAGTCTGCTTTTTTTCTCGTTGATCTCTGGATCTTCCACCAGCTTAACATAGTCCTGTTTCTCCTTTTCCCACCACTTATCATAGGTCTTAATAAATGGATTGAACTCTCCAGAAAATGTCTGGAACATTATCGGAAAAAGCGTTCGTGTAAGGGAAACCCAGAATTGGTCATGAAATTCCCTAGACCACATCCTGGTAAAAGCCGGTCTATTGTAGTACCAGAACTCTTTAAGAGGTCCTAAGGACAGGCCCAAAACATAGCTCACATTCTCCAGGTATCCCAGCAATATACCTGTTATGCCCACGCTAATATGAATCCTGTTTTCTACATTATACTGGTGCGCTGCAGCACATGCCCAATCACAGGCAATTCCGAAATCGAGCACATTCATCATACACGATGGGCCAAATGTTCCTGAGCCAACCCCATAATTTTCTGCCCTATACTTGTTGAACTCAGCACAGGTGTCAAAGCCACAAGCACCACAATTCAAAACGTGCTGGGACTTGGTCAGGTCTGCGCCCATAAACAAAACGACGGGAGGATTTCCTTCATCCATGGCCATTTGGTAAGTTTCAGCATCCATCCAAAGAACCATTTCATCCTCACCGAGTACCTTTAATAGGTCAATGGCAGGCTGAAGTTCCTCTCCTGTTACGATCGCTGTTTTTACCTCCAGCCTTCCGGTTACCTGAGGGGCGTGATATATCGCCTGCACGCAGTGCTTGGCGACATCAATCAGAGCCTCATGGGCTACTTTCTTTGTCTCCTCTGCTTCAATAATCATCTCATTCCTCCTCTTTTCCCTCTTGCTCTCTCAATAAGCGCCGCAATCTGTAGTCTGGGCCACCTTGCCGCGGTATAACATAAGTTTTACGCACAGAATCTATCAGCTTCTCCATGTTGATTACATGATAGTCAGGGTGAATATCCACATACGGATTCTTGGAAGTAGTGGATATCGGCAACCCAATTACTATGGCGGAATTGCGACAATAACCCAATTTTTGACCTGCTATACCCACCGTTATGAATGGCCGGCAGTCAACGAATAACTTTGTTGCCATCCACAATGCTGAGCCAACACAATGGCCTAAATCACCCACTCTCACACCACAAAAAGGACCATCGATAGCGGTTTCGCACAGACTCCTGTCCGTTATGTCTATTTGCCCAGCAGCTACCCTTCTCCGTGAATAAACATAGCCACAATCAGGCCTTCCACCACACAAACCACAGCCCATGTCAAAAGGGGTCTCCTTAGCCCGATAATTACCTAAGAAAAGAATAACATCCGATTCCCTGACCATCACGGCTTCATACTTCCACTGGTCCTCCATCTTCTTATTTTTTAATTTATAGGCAAGTTCCTCCATCTTACGAGCAATTTCCTCTAATTCCTCCATTCCATAAACTATCTCTCCCTCCACCTGGTCCACCCCACCAGTAACAGGGGCTGTTTGGGCAGCATTGAACATTAGCTTTGCCGCACTCAAAGAACACTCCTTGCTCGCTTGATTTGGCGGTGCATACGGAGGCCACTCATTCATATATATCCTCGGCATCCTGATCCCTCCTTTCTAAATTTTGTTTAATGCAGTAACTACACCTCCTCGACCTTCACCTCCTTTCCAGACAAAGCAGTGGACTATTTTGGTTGACCTTGTCTTTGCCTACACAAGCTCAATCTGGCTATATATCCTATTCAGCGCATTCATTGCAGCCATGTGCTTCATCATATATGACATGTCACCTTCAAGCTTCATCTTGCCCGACATTACCAGTTGGACATTACTCTGCTTCCCTGAACACAACGCCTTCCAGGCAGAATATGGGCCTGTGAGAGTGAAGCGAGCATCTTTATACTCGTCTGGCATTATTGGCCTCATCTCTTTGAGAATACCATGGTAAGGCTCAAAAACACCATGCATTTCCACTCCTTTTACATCATCCAGGGTTAATTGTGAAAACCTCTTTGCTGACTCAGCAGGGTCTATCGTGGCAACATCCACATCCAGAGAGTAACCCAGCTTCTTCATCAGATTTCCCATAGGTGTCCCCTCAAATTGGGCACGCTGTTCCTTGCTCATCAGACTTACCGTGCTCATAAATCCCCTGACATATTCCTCCCGGGAATAGTCTTTCAAAAGCTCCTCATCCATAATGACCACGGTGCGAACGGCTCCTTCCCAGTCTGCTGTTCCTTTTTTGAAACCCTCATCTTTGTTCGCTAATTCCTTTACCTGTTCATACCATTCCATTGAGCCAAACACTACTGCCATATTTACCTCCTTCAACAATATTTTTTATTCCCCTGTTTGGCGGTATTCTCAACACTCCATCCCCCCTATTCCGTAGTATATCTTCCCTCTTCAAGAAGGGCATACGCAGCTTCGAGGGCCAGCGCTTCGTTAGCTCCATCCTCCATCAGTCCAGCCGTCGCATCTCTATAAAGCTTTTCAATGAGATAGTCTTTGGTAAGCCCATTTGCACCATGAAGTTGCCGGGATTCATGTGCTACCTGATACGCTACATTGGTAGCGTAAACCTGTGCTGTAAGAGCGTGCGCTGTTGATTGATCAAAAGTTAAAGCTCTACTGCGTTCCGAAACATGTTTCAACACTACCCTTGTGTAATACCTCGCAGTTTCAACTTTCAAGAACATGTCAGAAAGTCTTAGCTTCGTCACATCATGTTCAATTAGAGGCTTCCCTCCCTGCACTCTATCCCTGGTATACTTTAAAGCCTCTTCGAATGC
Source organism: Dehalococcoidia bacterium (assembly GCA_034431195.1). Lineage (GTDB taxonomy): Bacteria > Chloroflexota > Dehalococcoidia > GIF9 > AB-539-J10 > CG2-30-46-19. The sequence goes on from DAOUDP010000010.1 coordinate 89,058, forward strand.
AGCTCGCGCCAGTCCGGTGAACATGCAGGCCATGCCACAGCTCGTCGAGCTGATAATTACTTTAGAAGCGAAGTGCCCGAAAACAGGTTCAGCAAGGAGCATGTAATGCGCAGGAATTCTGACATTATCAAAGACAAGCTCCCCTTGAGGGTCATCCCTCAAGCCGTGTTTATCTATTGGTGGGCCCTGTGTCACACCCGGTAAGGTCAGTGGAACTATGCATCCGCCCACATCAGCAATACTTCTGTGAGGAGGGAGATTCAGAATAAGGAAGGCATAGTTGGCACATGGGGCAGAAGATGTCCAGTAGGACTTTGCACCATTGATAACCCAGCCATCTCCATCCGGGTCAGCAGTAACAAAACCTTTGCTGCCAAATTCCTCGGGATGAGGATAGCTCATCCCGATTACATAATCTGAGCCATGTGCTTCCTCCATCACAGGCCAACAGCCATGATATTTACCCTCTGTGTCCTCCATCCAGGGACGCACCACCTCTTCTATCAACTGAGGCGAACCTACTAGAGACGCCATTGCTGGTGGTAGAGAATCTACACCTATTGCCGTTGTTAATCCCACACTCCCCCAACCAAGCTCTTCGTTTACTATGTGTATTTCATCTGGAGTCAATTCCAGGCCCCCGTATTCCTTAAGTATTTGCATCCTGTGATAGCCCATCTTTTTCATCTGCTTCATTACATCGAAATAGGGTGAATCTTTTTCCGCCACCTTCCTCGGCTCCATTTGATCAAGTTCCTTCGCAGCAGGTCTTATTACCTCCGCGGCAAATTTATGGGTCTGCTCTCTTAACATCGTCAACTCTTCGTTTTCTCTGATTCCTGAATCAATATCGAAATACATAAAACACCTCCTTTTCGCTTTTAGACTAACCTTATATTTAGATGTTAGCTTACACTACACTATTCCCGCGCCGTAGGAAATTTTACACTATTTCTCTCAAGAAAAAGCATAACAAAGGGTTTCTAAGATTCTCCTTATAAAGGATTTTAACGCCAACCCTATTTTTTAAAGTAAACGATTGAATTACGCAGAATCTTTTGGAGCCTCCCCTCCTCTACCAACAGCTCAAGATGTTGCACTGTTTCCGCAAGGGCGAGGGGCTTCTCGAATATGGGTAGTTCCTCTCCCCAAATCTTGAGCGATACCTCATAGGCAGTCTTTGGACTCCCAGTAACAGCTTCGCTCATTAGCCTCATCCGCTCGTCATGATGATGTAATATCTCATCTATCCGCCCTTGAGGGTCTTTAATTAGCGGACCGTGACCGGGGAAAGCGACGGCGATATCATATTTTTTTATTCTCTGGAGAGATTTAAGGTAATCCTTCAGGGGATTTATTCCTTTCAAGGCATCAATGCCAATGTGAGGGGTGATCTCCTGCAATAAGTGGTCTCCTGAGAGCAGAACCTTCTTTTCTGGATTGTAAAGACAGATATGGTCGGGAGAGTGTCCAGGAGTCCAAATCACAAGATATCTTGAAGAGCCCATAGAGATTTCATCCTCGTCCTCTAATTTCCTATCTATCCTGGCAGGGGAGACTACTCGCCGCAATATACCAAGAAGCGGTTTGATTATCTCAGTATATTCCCCGGGCATGCCATATTGGGTAGCCAGTTGAATAACCCCATCCATGTGCTCTTCAGAATTTGACCTATACCCCTCGGCCAGACCAGCTCCTATCCTGTGCATTGCTGTCTCTGCATTAGTCAGTCTCTTCAACTCGCCAATGTATCCGTAATGGTCTACGTGATAGTGCGTAACAACTATTAAATGTATATCGCTAAATTTGCGATTTATACTAGCTAAATATCTACTTAAAGAATCATAAGTTACATCCAAATTTGGGCCACAATCTACTAAGGTTAAGCCCTCATCATCTTCCAGTAGATATAAGTATACAGACATCACCATAAATTGCAGGGGCACTTCAATTCGATGAACTCCTTCAATAATCTTCAAAAATCACCTTCAACAAAGACTTACAAATCTAGGGCATCAAGTTCAAATACAAACTCCTTCTGCTCAGGAACCATCTCTTTTACAACCACTCAAAAATGTATTATACTGAGTTCGGAGAGTTTCCTGGTGACTAGAGCGGGGTGGAACCACCCGTTCCCATCCCGAACACGGAAGTGAAACGCTCCAGCGCAGACGATACTCAAGGGGGAACTCTTCGGGAAAATATGCCGTTGCCAGGAAGCTCTTCACTTCTCCAATTTTACCAGGTCAAACTTCATGCCATCACGAGCAGCTATCACCGAAACCCCCGTTTCATCGGCCAACCTCTGGGCTAACTCCCAGGGTCTGGCTCTCCACATCGTCATGCCAAAATGAGTGAGTATCGCTACTTTGGGTTTTGTTTCTTCAATTATTTGCTTTGCTTCGGGAAGAGATAGGTGGTCAACAGGAGCCCCAGGATTTAACCTGACTACATTTATAATCAGCAAGTCGCCAGCATAGTAATGGGTTAGAGCATCAAAATATTTGGTGTCGATAATCCAGGAAAAGGTGTGCCGTGGTGTTCGAAAGATAAAGCCATATGTCTCCACAGGATGGTGATGTCTGACCGGCGTCTCAAAGCAAATGTCATCGACCTTATAATGCCCGCCTTCGGTCAGAATTTCTACCTTTTCAGGCTCATTTCGTATGTAAGACAAGATGACAGGGTCTTGATCCAAGGCATCAGCGGGGGCAAAAACGATGCCTCGTTTCTTGCTCCCACCCTCGGTCATAGCCTCAATCATGATATTGATATCTCCACAGTGGTCTAAATGCCTATGAGACAAAATAATCGCACTCAACTTGGAAGGGTCGAGCTTCCTTTTGGTAGCCTGAACCAGGCATCCTGGACCAGGGTCAAGTAGCAATTGAGTATCACCCAGGCTAAGCCATGCACCACCAGAAGCTAGAAACTGACGTGTAACCACAAATCTGGCTCCCGCGGTGCCCAGAAAAGTTATCACATCAGATAATTCAGCCACCAATCAAGCAAATTATAACAGGAAGGCTCAATTTCTTCGCTGAATTTGCTACAATAAGCTGCTTCGAAAATGGCAAATTTGGAAACAGAAATCGCCTCCTTAGTCAGGGAATACCAAGCAGGGACAGGAAAACCACTTACTATAAGCACAGCCGAATCAGCCACGGGGGGTAAGATAGCCGATAGGTTGACCAACGTTCCAGGCAGTTCCGACTACTTCAAAGGCTCTTTGATAGCCTACAGTAATGAGGTTAAGGCAAACGTTCTCCGGGTGAAAAAGGAAACCATAGAAAATTATGGAGCTGTTAGCCCACAAACAGCTATTGAGATGGCTGAGTGTGGTAGAAAACTCTTCGGCACAGACATATGTATCTCCAACACAGGCATTGCCGGACCTTCAGGCGCCACTGCAGAGAAACCTGTGGGGCTTTTTTACGTCGCTTTAGCTGCTGAAGGCAAAAGCTTCAGCCAAAAGCACATCTTTGGCGGAAACAGGGAGGAAAATAAGAACAGCGCTGCTGAAGCAGCATTAGGCGTGTTGAAACAATACTTGCGGGAGCAGATTAGCCTGGCAAAGTGAGCCAATAAAATGCTTGAATTGGGAATAACGGAAAACCTTCGGGGAAGCACTCCCTTCATTCACATTCCGGCATTTCTACTTCTGGATGGATAGGTAGTATAGATAAGAAACAAGTGTAAACATCGATGGCAACAGGATGGGACAAGGAAAAGGCGATCAATATCATCGGGAAGAACATGTTGAGATGGTCGAGGTAAGAAGAGAAGATTTCTCCGTTGCTGAAATAGTAGCGAAGATGAAGAACCCCAAAATCGGTGCCGTAGTAATTTATTTGGGTGTGGTGCGGGAATTTCCTCAAGGTTCGGGATTGGAATTCGAAGACAAGAAAGAGATTACTCAGAAGTTACAGCAGGTAGAGGACAGAGCAATTCATAGATTCGATGTAGAAGATATAGCAATAATACATCGTGTTGGGTCGTTAAGCATATCAGACAACATTCTACTGATAGCAGTTTCAGCACCTCACAGACAGGCGGCTTTTGATGCCTGCAAGCACATAGTGGACAAGGTGAAGGATCTCCATAAATCATGGAGCAAAGAAATTTTCAAATAAAGAACCTGTTTGTCTTCCCAGAATGTTGAAGTAAGAATCAAATTACACATGGTTGACAATTGGCGTGTAATTTCGTAGAATGCAACGTTTGACGAAAATCATAAAAGGGCGAATCGAAGAAGGAGGTTAATAGCATGGTAGGAATCATTTCTTACGGAGGTTACATCCCCTGGCAGCGGATGGACCGCATGACTGCCTATAAAGCTATGGGGTGGCTTAATCCAGCAGCGATATTACCTGGAGAAAGGTCTATTGCCAACTACGATGAGGATAGCATAACCATGGCAGTGGCAGCGGCAAGGGATTGTTTAAAAGGCATCGATAAGGCGAAGATAGATGGTTTGTATATCGCCACCACCACCTCGCCATATAAACAGAGGGAGGATGCCGGCATAATTGGCACTGCGCTTAGTCTTCAACCTACCATCAGGACTGCTGATTTTACTGACTCTACTAAGGCAGGGACGGGAGCAGTTCTTTCTGCCTGCGATGCAATCAAGGCAGGCTCGGCAAAAAGTGTACTGGTATGTGCTTCTGACTTGCGGAAGGAGAGGGCTGGAGGCTATCAGGAACAACTATACGGGGATAGCGCTGCTTCCCTGCTCATTGGAGACACCGATGTAATTGCCAGCATAGAAGGTTCCTATTCCGTTTCTTATGATTTTAGCGACTCATGGAGAACAGACCTTGATGAATTTGAGCGTGCCTGGGAAGATAGGTGGCGCCGTGACGAAGGCTATGAAAAGCAATTGACTGAGTCCATTACCGGACTATTGACAAAATACAACTTAAACATCAAGGATTTTGCCAAAATAGTTATCGGTTGTCACTTTGAGAGGGCAGCGGTAGCCATAGCCAGGAAGCTGGGAGCTGACCCTTCACAGGTTCAGGACTCCATGATGCGCATCATGGGTGATTCTGGCGCCGGTTATCCACTGGTGATGCTTGTGGCTGCCCTTGAAGATGCCAAACCTGGAGACAAGATATTGGTCGCCAGCTATGGAAACGGCAGCGATGCTTTGTTCCTCCAGGTAACCGACCAGATAGAGAAAGCAAGGGACAACAAAGGGATTAAAAAGTGGCTCGTCAGGAAGAAGATGCTCGATAATTATGACAAGTACCTAGCATTCCGCGAAGAGATTCCTATGGACAAGGGGTTCCGCGGTGAAGAGACCTCCTCCTCTCAGCTATCAGCGTTGTGGAGAGGTCGCAAAGTTTTCTTAGGGCTCTGGGGGAGTAAATGTAAGAAGTGCGGCACTCCAATATTCCCTATCCAGAGAGTGTGTGTAAACCCTGATTGCGGGGCGATAGATGAAATGGAAGATTATTGCTTTGCCGACAGAAAGGCTACTTTATTTACCTATACTGCCGATTTGCTGGCATATTCCATTAATCCGCCAGCAATATATGGTGTATTGGACTTTGAGGGCGGAGGGAGATTTTGGTTTGATATTACTGATTGTGAGCAAGATGAGATAAAAGTGGGCATGCCTATGGAGATGACCTTCCGCATAAAATATGCTGAGCATACGCGGGGGGTTACCGCCTACAGTTGGAAGGCAGTCCCGTCAAGGGAATGATAAAAAAGTGAGGTAAAGGAGGTTAAAATGGCAGAGGGAATAAAAGACAAAGTAGCAATCATAGGGATGGGTTGCACCCAGTTTGGAGAGAGATGGGATGCTGGCTACAGCGATTTGATTATCGAGGCGTTCAAGGAATGCCTGGAAGATGCCGGGATGGAAAAGAATGATATTCAAGCTGCCTGGTTTGGAACTTGTTTTGACGAGCAGTTTTGCGGCAAAAGTGCAGTACCCCTGTCACAAACGTTGAAGCTGCCCTTCATTCCGGCAACTAGAGTGGAAAACTTTTGCGCCACTGGTTCTGAAGCTTTACGAGGAGCTTGTTATGCCGTTGCTTCTGGAGCTTACGACATTGCCTTGGCGCTTGGCGTGGAGAAGCTAAAGGATACCGGTTACCCTGGTCTTCCTGAGTTTGCCCGGTTGTCAGGAACTGAGATAAGGATGGTAACACCAAATTTCACCGCACCTGGCGCGTTTGCCACGCTGGCCACCCGCTATTTTGCCCGGTATAACCTCAAACCAGATGAAGGTAAGAAAATTCTGGCTATGGTGTCCTCAAAAAGTCATCATAACGGTGCTATGAATCCCAAGGCTCATCTTAGAAGAGAAATTACTGTAGAGCAAGTTATGAGCGCTCCTATTATTGCCTGGCCTTTAGGATTGTATGATTGCTGCGGTGTGAGCGATGGTTCAGCAGCAGCCATTGTGACTCGAGCTGATATGGCTAAGAAATTCAGGCCCGACCCTGTCTATATCAAGGCGCTGCAAATTTCGGTTAGCTCGGGAATAGAACTAATGCATAGCTCCTATGATGGCACGCATGTAGAATCGACAGCCCATGCTGCTGCAGCAGCTTACAAAGAGGCTGGGGTGAAAAATGCCCGTGAGGAAGTAAGCATGGCCGAAGTCCACGATTGCTTCTCCATAACCGAGTTAGTGACCATGGAGGACTTGCAATTTAGTCCCAGAGGGAAGGCTGGAGATGATGTCACGGCAGGGCGATTTAACCTGGACGGTGCTCAGCCAATACAGTCCGATGGGGGATTAAAGTGCTTTGGACATCCCATTGGAGCCTCTGGTTTACGGATGATGTATGAGGTATATAAACAAGTTCAAGGCAAGGCAGGACCAAGACAGATAAAGGATGTAAAGCTTGGCGTTACCCATAATCTCGGGGGTGTACCCCAGACGAATATCTGTAGTGTTCTTATTGCCGGGCTCTGAGCAGCCTAGTTTTTGATAAGCAAAGGCTTCCTCGAATTTGGCAAAGTTGGCTAAATCCTGGAAAGCCTTTTAGATTTGTTTAGCCCTTGATTTGAAATTTTCAGCTAAAGAATTTCCCTGTATCTAGTTTGCCGTATACACCTATTACCCTTTGAGTGGTTAATAAGCTACTGGCCGTGCCTCTTTCTCCAGATGAAGGGAACCGCCCAGGCAAGGCCACCTAAAAGCAAAGCTTCCATAATAATAGCCCCGACGCCAAAGTAAGCAATATCCATCCAGAAACCCTCAGGGAATAACATAATGAGGTAATCCTTACTGGGGTCAAGTAGCCAATATAGGTTAGGGAACACAACAAGGTGAAATTGAATAAACATCTGTTCAAAGAAGAATATTGAGGCAATGCCTACCCCAGCAACAAGAGTCAAAGTCAAGGCACATCCTCGCCTCACTCCCTTGGCTAAATCTTGCCACCGTCCCTTAATCCACAGGAAAAAGAGCAAGATATAAATAATGATATAGGCCAGACTTATCCCCTGCAGTAAGAAATTAGAACGGAAAAGTTTGTTTACATCGTTCAAATGGGTAAGCTCATAGTCATGGAATAGTTCAAACTCTTCTCCATATATGTTGGTTACCCTCATTTGAGACGTGTCTACTTTAGAATTGAAAAAGTCAATAAGCCTAGTGGCTATCTCATTTAGCTGTTTGTTGTCCAGTGCGGTAACCTGGCCCACATTGTATTTATTGAATCCATATTCATAGAGGTGAATGCTGTTAACCGCGCAACGGGCAGTAGTTGTACAAAGGAAAATGGGCAAACACACAATAAATAGGCCGTAGAGAGTCACTATAAGAATTTTTTTCCACTTCGATTCTCTAATCATTGGTATAAAGCAATGCTATAATTAACAAAATGCCGCAAAAGTTTACTCATCTCCACATCCACACCGAATATAGCTTACTTGACGGCATGTGTCACATTCCTCAACTTATCGCCAAAACCAAAGAATTAGGCATGGATAGCCTTGCCATTACTGACCACGGGGCAATGTATGGAGTGATTGATTTTTATGTAGCCGCTAAGGAAGCGGGGGTAAAGCCAATCATCGGTTGCGAAGTTTACCTGGCTGAAACCAATCACCAAAGCCGAGACGCTGCACATCGAAATCCCTATCATCTTACCTTGTTAGCCAAAAACGAAATAGGATACCGCAATTTAATTCAACTGGTTACTAAAAGCCACCTGGAAGGATTCTACTATAAACCAAGGATAGATAGAAAGCTTTTGTCCCTTCATGGCGACGGGCTCATTGTTCTTTCCGGCTGTGTTCACAGTGAGCTAGCCCGGTTTATTCTAGATGGGCGCACTGATGAAGCACTCAAAACTGCTTCTTGGTATAAGGAAACTTTTCCTGACTACTACCTTGAGATTCAAAGGCATCCTATCCCTGAACTCAAGCAGGTTAATCAAGAGCTTGTTTCCTTGTCTAAAAGGCTCGCTATTCCTCTGGTAGCTACTAGCGATGTTCACTATGTCAACAAGGAAGATGCTCCTATCCATGAGCTTCTATTATGCATACAAACCAACAGCTCGATATATGACGAAAAAAGATTAAGAATGGCTGGAGATTTCTTTTACCTGAAAAGCCCTGAAGAAATGGGAAGTGAGTTCCACGATTTACCTGAAGCTATAGAGAATACCCAGCGCATTACTGAAATGTGCCAGTTAGAGCTGGATTTTACCAAAGTTCACCTGCCCAAAGTATCGTTGCCTCAAGGCAGGACGGCTGATGATTTTCTAGCTGAGCTCTGCTGGCAAGGATTAGAGAAACGCTACCCCAAGCCAAGCGACGATGCAAGAAGGCGACTAGCTTACGAGCTTGACGTCATCCAAAAAACAAATTTTGCTGACTATTTCCTAGTTGTTTGGGATATTATTTCCTTTGCCAAAAATCAGGGTATCTATGTCGGTGTTCGGGGAAGCGCTGCAGCTAGCCTGGCTCTCTATTGTTCAGGTGTCACTGATATTGACCCACTGACTTACAACCTCGTTTTCGAGCGTTTCTTGAACATAGAGCGGCACGAGATGCCAGATATTGACCTTGATTTTCAAGATGACCGTCGTGATGAAGTTTTAACCTATGTGAACCAAAAATATGGAACTGACCATGTGGCTCAAATTATCACCTTTGGAACTCTGGGCGCTAGAGCAGCACTAAGAGATACCGGGCGAGCTTTAGGCATCCCATATGCTCAAGTTGACCATGTAGCACGACTTATCCCCCCAGAGCTAACAATAACACTGGACAAAGCTTTGGAGCAGAGTAAAGAGCTTTACGATATCTATTATCAAGATGAAACAGTGCACGGTTTAGTTGATTCAGCGAGGAAATTAGAAGGAAGTATTCGTCACCACAGCACACACGCTGCTGGCGTTGTCATATCTCATGCCCCATTAATTGAATATGTACCGTTACAGCCAGCGAGCAAGGGCCATCACCATGCTGTCATGACTCAGTTCCATATGGAAAACATCGCTCGGTTAGGATTGCTTAAGCTGGATTTTTTGGGGTTGGCTAACCTGACTATCTTGGCTAAGGCTAAGCAAGTTATAGAGCAAAATCGAGGCATTTCCCTGGATTTGCAAAATTTGCCTCCCACTGATGCCAAAACCTTTCAGTTACTTGCTGCCGGGGAAACTGAAGGTGTGTTCCAACTAGAATCAAGTGGTATGCGCCGCTATATAAAGGAACTTAAGCCTACTACCTTCAACGATATTGCTGCCATGATAGCCCTTTATCGTCCCGGACCTATGGAACAAATTGTCACCTTCATAAAAGCAAAACACGGCGTCACCCCCATCCGCTATCCTCATCCTGCCCTAAAGGCGATTCTCCAAGAAACATACGGAGTCATTGTTTATCAAGAGCAAGTGATGTTTATCGCCCAGACTTTAGCTGGATACAGCTTGGGACAAGCCGATATCCTGCGCAAGGCTATGGGCAAAAAGATACCCGCGGTAATGAAAAAGGAGAAGAAGAATTTTGTCTCAGGAGCGAACAAAAAAGGAATATCCACCGAGTTAGCCAAAGAGGTGTTTTCCTTGATAGAACCTTTTGCTGGTTATGCCTTTAATAAGGCTCACAGCGTGAGTTATGCTTTGCTTGCTTATCGTAACGCCTATCTTAAAGCAAATTACCCTGTTGAGTATATGACTGCTTTTCTTAACACCTACTTAGATAACCTGGACAAGGTCCGCTCAGCAATTATTGAGTGCCACCGCTTGGGTATCCCAATGCTTCCCCCAGATATCAATAGTAGCCAGTCCAACTTCACTATCCAGAAGCAAGGGGAAAATATCCCAGCTATCCGTTTCGGATTAGCCTCCATCAAGAATGTCGGGCTCTCTCCTGTTGAACGTATTTTGTCTGCTCGCAGTCAAGGCAGTGGTTTCAAATCGATAGACGATTTCTGCCAGCGACTCGATATGTACAATATCAACAAGAAGACATTGGAAAGCCTAATTAAAGCTGGCTGCTTTGATTCTCTGGGCAGGCGAAAAGCCTTACTGAAATCGCTGGACAAGGTTATCTCCATGGCTCAAATAGAGCGAAAAAAAAGGGATGCAGGGCAAACCACTATGTTTGATTTCTGGGCTCAAACCTCTCCCATCCCTACCACAATGGTATATAAGGAAGAGGATAGTGAAGTGCCCGACAAGCAAAAAGTTAACTGGGAAAGGGAATTACTAGGGGTTTGTTTTTCACACCATCCGCTTGATTCGCTCTACCCTGAACTGAGGTCAACAATCACCACCGCTTGCGGCGAAATCGATGCTGAAAGGGCTAACGAAGTGGTAGTGACCGCGGGAATGGTCACCACTGTGCAGGAATTCCATACTCGTGATACACGCCCGTTCATTGTGGCAACTCTTGAAGATGCTGAAGGTAGTGTAGAAGTCACCGCATGGCCCAGGGTTTATGAAAACACCAAAGAATTATGGAGAAGAGACAATATCCTCATAGTCAAAGGCGAAGTAAAAATAAGAAATGGTAGAGTCAGGCTAAACTGCCAGGAAGTACGACAATATCAAGGCCAAATTAAGAAAAAGCGCCACCTTATAATAAACATTGACCAAACAAATACAAATGAATTAGATGCTACTTATCTTCGTGAACTGATTGCTATACTGAAGGATTATCCTGGCAAGGATAAAGTTTCGCTTGTCATCATCAATGAGGACGGGTTAACTAATTTGGAAATGCCAAACTTACGGATTAACTACTGCACCGAGCTAGAAAGCGAACTAACTAATGTGATCGGAAAAAACAACTTCAGGCTTGAATAACCAACAATGTTGACATTTTTGGGCAGGATGGATAATATTAGAATAGACCCTGTTGCACATTAACAGTTAAATAGTGGAAGGAAGGTTCTATGTGGAGAGTTTGATCCTGGCTCAGGATGAACGTTGGCGGTGTGCCTTATGCATGCAAGTCGAACGGGGATATGACTTTCGGGTTATATTCTAGTGGCGAACGGCTGAGTAACGCGTAAGTAACCTACCCTCGAGTGGGGAATAACTTGTCGAAAGGCAAGCTAATACCGCATGAAGTAACCAAAAGGGATGTTTGGTTACCAAAGTCTTCGGATGCTCGAAGAGGGGCTTGCGTCTGATTAGCTAGTTGGTGAGGTAATGGCTCACCAAGGCGATGATCAGTAGCTGGTCTGAGAGGATGGTCAGCCAGATAGGGACTGAGACACGGCCCTGACTCCTACGGGAGGCAGCAGCAGGGAATATTGGACAATGGGCGAAAGCCTGATCCAGCGACACCGCGTGAGGGAAGAAGGCCTTCGGGTTGTAAACCTCTTTTCTCTGGGAAGAAATCTGACGGTACCAGAGGAATAAGCCTCGGCTAATTACGTGCCAGCAGCCGCGGTAAAACGTGGGAGGCGAACGTTATCCGGATTTACTGGGCGTAAAGGGAGTGTAGGCGGTTCTTTAAGTCAGATGTGAAATTTCTTGACTCAATCAAGAGAAGTCATCTGAAACTAAGGGACTTGAGGGCGGCAGAAGGAAACGGAATTCCCAGTGTAGCGGTGAAATGCGTTGATACCGGGAAGAACACCAGTGGCGAAGGCGGTTTCCTAGGCTGCTTCTGACGCTGAGACTCGAAAGCGTGGGGAGCGAAGCGGATTAGATACCCGCGTAGTCCACGCCCTAAACGGTGGACACTAGATATGGGGAGTATCGACCCTCCTCGTGTCGAAGCTAACGCTTTAAGTGTCCCGCCTGGGGACTACGACCGCAAGGTTAAAACTCAAAGGAATTGACGGGGGCCCGCACAAGCAGCGGAGCGTGTGGTTTAATTCGATGCTACGCGAAGAACCTTACCAGGGCTTGACATGTCAGTAGTAGGAATCCGAAAGGAGGACGACCTGTATCCAGTCAGGAACTGTCACAGGTGCTGCATGGCTGTCGTCAGCTCGTGCCGTGAGGTGTTGGGTTAAGTCCCGCAACGAGCGCAACCCCTGTGCTATGTTGAATTCTCATAGCAGACTGCCTTGCAAAGCAAGGAGGAAGGCGGGGATGACGTCAAGTCAGCATGGCCCTTATACCCTGGGCTACACACACGCTACAATGGGTGATACAAAGGGTTGCGAAGGAGCGATCCGGAGCTAATCTCAAAAAATCATCCTCAGTTCGGATTGCAGGCTGAAATCGCCTGCATGAAGTAGGAGTTGCTAGTAACCGCAGGTCAGCCATACTGCGGTGAATACGTTCTCGGGCCTTGTACACACCGCCCGTCACGCCGTGGGAGTCAGCAATACTTGAAGTCGATGGGCTAACTTGTTTCGGCAAGAGGCAGTCGCCGAGAGTAGGGCTGGTAACTGTGACGAAGTCGTAACAAGGCAGCCGTACGGGAACGTGTGGCTGAATCACCTCCTTTCTAGGGAGTCAAAGGATAAATCCTAATGATTCCTAGGTCGGTCGATAGATCTTAAATCTATCGTTATTCGTTTTTTGCCTTCCTTCCACTGTTTAACTGTTAATCGTTACACTCAAATCACATAAAGCAATTTTCTCATTTTGCTTCTTTTTTGCCGGGCTGCTGCAAGAAATTTGACGATAGGTCATTAAAGGATTATCATTTAAGGCATAATGCAATATTTGGTCTATTCTACTGAAATGAAGAGGGAAAATGGAAAGTTATTTATATGTTTTGGTTTGTCTTGTTTCTATATTGGGTATCCTTACCGGTTACTTCGTGAGGCAGTTAATAGCGAATCAGCAAATTCGCAGCGCCCAGAAAGCAGCACGAAAGTTACTAGATGATGCAGCAGTAAAGCATAAAGAAGTTCTTCTCGAAGCCAAAGAAGAAGCCACTAGACTCAGGAAGGCTGCTGAAGCTGAAAATAAAGAACATCGTCTCGAATTACAACGCGTAGAGAATCGCCTCACTCAAAAAGAACAGACACTGGACCAGAAAACAGAGCTTGTTGAAAGACGGGATCGCCACCTTACTTCAAAAGAAAGGGACATCGAAAGGATAAAGGATGAGCTTCAAGTATTGAAGAAAAAAGAGGTGGAGCAATTAGAGGCTCTTTCCAACGTATCCAGTGAGGAAGCAAAACAGCTCTTATTACAGGCTATAGAATCTGAAGTCAAAGATGAAGCAGCACGTCAAGTTCGAACCTGGGAAAACGAGGTGAGAGAGGAAGCGAACAGGCGAGCTCAAGAAATCCTAGCGACAACCGTCCAACGGTGTACTACAGACGTCGTCTCAGAGATCACGGTTTCTTCAGTCCCTTTACCCAGCGATGAAATGAAAGGACGGCTTATCGGTCGTGAAGGTCGTAATATTCGGGCGTTGGAGCAAGCTACCGGGGTAGACCTCATTGTCGATGATACCCCTGAGGTGGTCACTATCTCTAGCTTTGATCCAGTGAAAAGAGAAGTGGCCCGGATTGCGTTAAACAAACTCATCCTTGATGGGCGTATTCATCCCGCCCGAATTGAGGAAGTGGTAGAGAAAGTCAAAGGTGAAGTTGAAGCCACTATTCACAATGAGGGGGAGCAAGCTGCTTACGAAACAGGTGTCCCAGGGCTACATCTTGAGTTAATAAAGTTACTTGGCAAACTCAAATTCCGCACCAGCTATGGTCAAAATGTGTTGTTACATAGCATTGAAGTTGCACATCTAGCAGGGATGCTAGCCAACGAAATTGGAGCTAATAGTGCAGCATCCAGAAAAGCTGGCTTGCTTCACGACATTGGCAAGGCAATAGATTATCACGTGGAAGGTCCCCATGCTTTGATAGGCGCTGATTTGGTTAAGCAATGGGATAAATCTCCGGAGGTAACTCAAGCAATTGCTGAGCATCACGGTGAAGCTTTGACAAGCAGCGTTATCGGTTTTATCGTCGCCGCTGCTGATGCTATAAGCGGTTCACGTCCTGGTGCCAGACGTGAATCCGTGGAGCAATATCTAAAACGAGTAAGAGATTTGGAAGACGTAGCCAGTAGCTTCCCTGGAATAGAGAAAACTTTTGCTATTCAAGCAGGACGTGAAGTACGCATAATGGTGAAACCGGAGGAAATCGATGATTTGACCGCAATAAGGTTAGCCAGAGACATCTCTAAAAAGATAGAGGAAAGCTTGACCTATCCTGGGCAGATAAAGGTTGTTGTGGTACGGGAGACTACAGTAGTAGATTACGCTAAGTAGATCGGGGTGGAGGCAGAATTGAAAATATTGGTAATGGGAGATGTAATTGGCAAACCAGGCAGGGAAGCAGTCAAAGAAATTCTACCCCGCTTGCGAGATGAATACGGAATTACCCTGGCAATAGCCAATGGAGAAAATGCTGCAGGTGGAATAGGACTAACTCCTGGCACAGCACAGGAACTTTTTGACTCTGGAATTGATGTAATAACCACAGGAAATCATGTTTGGGCCCATCATGAAGTTATTCCTTATTTAGATAGCGCTGCTGCTGTAATCCGTCCATTAAATTATCCCCCAATGACTCCCGGACGGGGCTATTGGATCAAGGATAACATCATGGTGGTTAATATAATTGGGCGCACTTTCGTAGGGGATTTTGATTGTCCATTTCGAGCTATGGATAAGTTATTAGGTGAGCTTGACAAAAAGCCTGCTGTCATCATTGTTGATTTTCATGCCGAGGCAACTTCAGAGAAAGTAGCAATGGGTAGATACCTGGATGGACGAGTTAGCGCTGTTCTGGGGACACACACCCACATAGGCACTATTGATGCATGCATATTACCCAAGGGCACTGCTTATGTGACTGAAATAGGCATGGTTGGGCCTATAAATTCCGTCATTGGCGTTGAAGTGAGCGCTGTGATTGACCGTTTTCTTACCCAAATACCCAAACGTTTTTCAGTGGCCAAAGGTCAAGTTTCATTTGATGCTATTGTAGTGGAAGCAACTGACGATAGCGGCAAAGCAATAGACATCAAGCGTGTCCGACAAGTGGTGGATTAACCAGACTCATTCTCCACTTTTAAACTCACCAAGCAAACATTGGAAATCTGGGAGAACCTCTTCCGTATCTCAAAAGGGCGCGACAAGAATAAGTAGAGAGCTTCTTCTGATGGCCGTCGTTATGATATAATCCCTCGGTTGCCAAAATCTTGAAGGGAAGCAATGGAAGCATTTCGTGAAATTCTTTGGAATGTTCCCGGGGGACCATGGGCTATCTACCCTGTAGCCCTTGTGGTAGCTCTCATTCTTCTTTATGCTGGTTTTGTTCGCTTTCTGGATGTTTGGCGGCGCGGTAAGCCTGAGGATAGATTCCACCCTTTTTGGAGCAGGATAGGGAATTTCATAAAACTTGGTGTTGTTGAAGGTCTGATACACAGGAAATTCCTTAGGGAGCTTTATCCCGGGATAGCACATCTCCTCATCTTCTGGGGATGCATAATCCTCTTGCTCGGCGCAGGAATAGATTTTGTCGGGCATTACTGGTTTCACTCGTGGGTTCATGGAACACCCTTTCTAATTCACTCTCTTGTTAATGATATCGGAGGCATCCTAGTCTTCATAGGAGCGATTATATTCATCATCCGCAGATATGCCCAAAAACCCGGGGCATTCCAGGAGAGGCTTGATAGAAGCAACGATGACCTCATAGCCGTTAGCCTGATTCTAGCGGTGGTAATCACCGGCTTCTTTGTAGAAGCTTTCCGCATTGCTGCCGTGGAACCAGGCACTGAAGCTACCTGGAGCCTATGGTCACCGTTTGGGCTAGTGATTAGCAAGGCATTCATCGGACTCAGTTCAGGAACAAATCTGGTTTTACATCAAGCATTGTGGTTCCTACACCTCATACTTGCCGCTGGCGCTGTTGTCTACATTTCACTGTTCTACAATAAGCTAACTCATATCATCGTCTCCCCGGCGAATGTCTTTCTCCGCAGTCGGGAGCCTAAAGGAGCGTTACAACCCATTAACCTAGAAGAGGCTGAAACCTTTGGTGTAGGTAAGATTGAAGACTTCACCTGGAAGCAACTATTGGATCTGGATGCTTGTACTCGCTGCGGAAGATGCCAGGAAATATGCCCTGCTTACCTTAGCGGTCAACCGTTATCTCCCAAGAAGCTAATCCAGTCACTGAAAGAACATCTACTGGAGGAAAGTAAATATCCATTTAAGATTAAGGTGCCCAGGACATCATTGCTAATCCCGGAGGCAGACCCACCCCATTCACTTATCGGCGAGGTAATACCTGAAGATGCCATCTGGAGCTGCTGTACTTGCCTTGCCTGTCAAGAAGCGTGTCCAGTTTATGTAGAACACATTAATAAGATCATTGATATGCGTCGTAGCCTAATTTTAGAGCAAGCCAAAGTCCCTGAATTAGCTGAGCCAATATTGACCTCTATCGAAGCTAGAGGACATGTCGTCATCGGCACTACACATACCAGGACGGATTGGGAGGAAGGATTGGAGGTAAAACACCTTTCCGAGGATAGCGCGGTTGATTTGGTATTCTGGGTAGGTTGTCAGGCGTCTCTAGAAGACCGCAGCATGAAGATTGCTCAAGCATTTGGCAAGGTATTAAAAGCCGCCAATGTTAACTTCGCCACGCTGGGTACTGAGGAAACTTGCTGTGGTGATCCTGCTCGAAGGATGGGTAACGAATATTTGTTCCAGATGCAGGCTACTAAAAACATCGAGCTATTAAAGAACTATGGTGTTAAGAAGATAGTTACCACCTGCCCTCACTGTTTTAATACCATTAAAAATGAATACCCACAGTTTGGTGGTGAGTTTGAAGTTATCCATCACTCTCAGTTTATCACTCAATTAATGAAGGAAGGTAGATTGAAACTAACTTCAGGATTGAACCAGAGAATAACCTACCATGACCCTTGCTATCTTGGCAGACATAATGATATCTACGACCCACCAAGAGCGGTTCTTGCTGCGATCGCCAAGAGCGATTTAGTAGAGGTGGAACGCAATCACTGGAACAGCTTCTGCTGTGGCGGAGGTGGAGGAAGGTTCTGGGTGGAGGAAAAGCAAGGTAAAAGAATAAGCGATGTGCGTATTGAAGACGTTATCAAAACCAACGCAGAAATAGTGGCTACAGCTTGTCCCTATTGCATGCAAATGCTCGAAGATTCCATAAAGAGCAAGGATGCGGAAGAGTCTTTGAAGGATTTAGACATCGCTGAATTAGTGGCTGAGGCAATAAAATAACTCTCAAACTTCCTACGGTGTTAATTCTCCCCCTACCTTTTCCATGACTTTTTGCATTGTTTCTCCGGCTTCACTGTGGATGACCACAGTGGCATGGTGGTCGAGGTCTGTGGAGGTAAGGTTGATGATCGCCATCTTTGCTCCAGCTTTCCTGGCATATACTGGCATATATGCCGCGGGGTAAACTACCAAACTAGAGCCTATGACTATGAAGAGGTCACAACTCTGTGACCGATGAGTAGCCTCTAATAATGTCCCCTGTGGCAGTTGTTCTCCGAAGAAAACGGCATCTGGCTTCAGGAGACCACCACAATTAGGGCAATCGGGAACCTCGATGCCTTCCTTTATTCTGGGCAAAATTTCCTCCATAGGAAAACGATGGTCGCAATTAAGACATCTCGCCCACCGCATGTTGCCATGTAGTTCAAAAACCCTGTCATCAGGAACCCCTGCCTTCTGATGAAGGTTATCTATGTTCTGGGTAATAACACAATCCAATTTACCCAGCCTGTAAAGCTCGGCGATGGCATAGTGTGCTGGATTTGGTTCTATACTTGCTATAAGTGCACCAAAGCTGAGCAACTGCCAATGTTTCTTACGTGCTTCTAGACTGCTGACAAACTTTTGGTAAGTAAAATCATCAGGGTCAAATCTATCCCATATTCCTCCCGGGCTGCGGAAGTCGGGTATCCCCGATTCTGTGCTTACCCCAGCGCCGGTAAATACCACGATTCTGTCAGCTGTCACTATTAAGTTGGCCAGTAGCTCAATCTCTTCCACAGTTTAATTTTATCGCAAACAAACTGCTATTGGCTATATGCTAGCCAAATACATTATGATGTTGACATTACACTTATCCCTCTTTATATTTATACAATTAAAAGTTTGCCCGAGTAGCGCAATGGTAGCGCAACCGACTTGTAATCGGTAGGTTAGTGGGTTCGAGTCCCGTCTCGGGCTGAGGTTTAACGTTGGTGTTAGGAGGGGTGCCGGAGTGGTTAATCGGAGCAGACTGTAAATCTGCCGCCTTAAATGGCTGCGTAGGTTCGAATCCTACCCCCTCCACTGTGCTGGAAACTTTGAAGAGTGTAGATAAAATGGTGTATAATTGATGGCTATACTATATAATATATAGAAAGTTTGCCCACATAGCTCAGTCGGTAGAGCACGTTCTTGGTAAGAACGGGGTCACCAGTTCGAATCTGGTTGTGGGCTGGATAAAGAAGGAGGTTTTCTAAAATGGCAAAGAAGGTTTTTGAGCGTACCAAGCCTCATATCAATGTGGGCACAATAGGTCACGTCGACCATGGCAAAACGACTTTGACTTCGGCGATTACCCAAGTCCTGTCTAAAGCGGGGACTACTGGGTTTCGCTCCTTTGATTCTATAGATAATGCTCCTGAGGAGAAAGCACGAGGCTTGACAATTGCCATTGCTCATATTGAGTATGAGACTGAGAAGCGTCATTATGCTCATGTAGATTGTCCAGGACACGCTGACTATATTAAGAATATGATAACCGGGGCAGCTCAGATGGATGGGGCAGTAGTGGTCGTTAGCGCTCCAGATGGACCGATGCCTCAGACCCGGGAGCATATTCTTCTGGCTCGCCAGGTAGAAGTCCCCTGCCTGCTGGTGGCATTGAACAAAACAGATATGATGGAAGATGAAGAACTGCTGGAGCTTGTTGAACTTGAACTCAGGGAATTGCTTAGCAAATATGGCTTCCCTGGAGACAAGACTCCTGTTGTTCGAGTAAGTGCCCTCAAGTCTCTGGAATGTGGCTGTGGTAAGCGGGAATGCGAGTGGTGTGGCAAAGTTTGGGACTTGTTGGATGCTATAGATGAATATGTGCCACTTCCGGTAAGAGCTAAAGATAACCCTTTTTTGATGCCGATAGAGGATATTTTCGGTATCAAAGGACGTGGCACTGTGGTCACCGGTAGAGTAGAGCGAGGCATGATTAAGACAGGAGCGGAAGTTGAAATTGTGGGCATAAAAGAGACGCGGAAGACCGTGGTAACTGGAGTGGAGATGTTCCACAAGACTCTGGAATCCGGAGAGCCCGGGGATGCCATTGGCTGTTTGCTTAGAGGCATAGAGCGTGATGAAGTGGAAAGAGGTCAGGTTTTAGCAGCACCAGGCTCAGTTAATCCTCACACTCACTTTGAAGGTGAGGTGTATGTGTTAACCAAGGAGGAGGGTGGTCGGCACACTGCTTTCTTTACTGGCTATAAGCCTCAGTTCTATATTAGGACTCTGGATATTACCGGAACCGCGGAGTTGCCAAAAGGAG
>DAOUDP010000011.1:0-4206 GCA_034431195.1 Dehalococcoidia bacterium
ATAAGGTAACTGTGCCTCATGATGCCCAGCTGGGAATTCACAGCTTTGCTGGCATGCTCCGATATTATCTTGGTTCTCAGGGACCTTATGGTGAAAACATAACCGGTGATTATGAAGTAGAGGCCATTTTGCCAGTTATCTCCTTTAGCCCCACAAACTTCAGCTTCGGTGCTATGGAAGGGGAGGGAGATCCACCGAGCCAGACGTTGACGATATGGAATTTGAGGGAGGAGACTGTCAACTGGACGATTCATGATGATGCTGACTGGCTTGAGGAAACCCCGGCAAGCGGCAGCCTTGCTCCAGGTGAGTACGACTATGTGGGGGTATCTGTTGCTATAGCAGGGCTGGCGACAGGAATGTACAGTGCCAACATTTCCCTCCAAGCAGTTAATGCTACGTGGAGGATTCCGGTAAGCCTGGAGATTAAGGAGGCAATCGTTATCAATGTCACTAGATACATTAACGGAACAATGAAACTGCCGAACGAGTTGTATTCCGGGGACATATTTACTGTTATCGTTAATTGGACTGCACCTCTGAATAACTTCTCTGCTATTGGTCTCACCGACCTTGCCCCCCCTGGTTTTGAGGTTGAGGTAAATGCCACTTGGTGTGACCCGGATGCCGATGAACTTAACGCTATTGGCAGTAAAGTGGAGATTGCCTGGTTTGGGCCCTATGATAATGGCACTAACTTCATGGCAATGTATAAGGTGACTGTCCCCAGTACCGCTGCACCAGGGAGTCATTTCTTTCCCTATAATAACTGTTCACTGGGCTGGCTGGAATACTATTTTGGCGAGGAGTGGGTATTTACATCGTGCACAATGGGAGATTATGAGGTAGTGGTAACAGTCCCCGGCGATATAGTGGGGGAGACTCGTAGTGTTAATGCTAATGAGCTATCCGATGTGACCGTCACCCTGTATAAAGGTAGTTCAGGCATAGGAAGCGATACAAGTACTCCAAATTACAGTATAGGGGTCAATGAAACCGGGGAGTACTGGCTCCTTGCTACCAAAGATGGGTTTTATGAGATAAATACGACCAATATGCTTGTTTTGCCTGACTTATATATAAACCTGACAACTCCAGAACTACTGGCCGCGGGATATACCTTTGACTTCGAAGGTGATTATGGGCTTATCCCCACGAACTGCGCCATGTCGTATGCTTTAAAAAGCGTCAATCTATGGCTATCCCCACCGGCGGACCATCCAGAGTGGGGCATTGATGAATGGAAGGCCATGGATGTTTGTACAGCCTGGCTATATCCAAGCTAAACTTCAGTAGGTAGGGAATATCTCGAACTCCTCTCACTCGGTTTCCGTTAGTGCTATAATTGACAAAATGAGATTGTCCATAGCGTTTGTTATTGTGGTAGCAGTAATAGCTGTCGTCGTCATGCCTGTGGGTACAACTCTGGGGCAAGCAGCCAATCCAAGCAGGGTTCTCCCTGATACTGTGCAGAGAGGGCAGACATTCGATATCACCGTTAATTTTACCGCCCCTGCAGATGATTTCAACAGTATCGCGCTCCGTGACACTGCCCCGGATGGATGGAATGTGACCGTTAACGAAGCATGGTGTGACCCGTACGCCGATGGGGCTAAGGCTACAGGCAATCAAGCATCGCTCATCTGGATTGGGCCCTATGATAACGGCACTAGCTTTACTGCAAAGTATAAGGTTACCGTTCCCCGTGGTGCCTCTCTGAGGAATCATAGCTTCAGCGTTAATTATCCTTCTGAGACTATGCTCCGCTGGCACATTGTAAATGAAGTTTACTTGACAAACATAACCGGTGATTATGTTCTAGAGGTCATTAGGCCGACCATTAACTTTACCCCAACGAGCATTGACTTCTATGGTGCTGTTAATGGGACGAACCCGCAGGGCCAGACTCTGGAGCTGTGGAGTTCAACTGCATGCATGCTTAACTGGACGCTAAGCGACGATGCCGAGTGGCTCAGTGAGGATCCCACAAGCGGCAGTTCCATGGGCGAGCATGATACAGTAGCCGTATCGGTGAATATAGCAGGGATGTCTGTGGGGGATTATTCCGCCAATATCACCATAACTGCCCCCGGCGCGAGCAATAGCCCGCAGACAGTTCCGGTTACTCTGTATGTGGGAGGAATAGGCCCACAATTTACCATAACTAGCCTTGATGTCACTCCTGAGCAAGTACCGCCAGGACAGCCAGTAACCGTCAGCGCCCAGGTCACCAACACTGGTGATAGCGAGGGTAGTTATACTGTGAACCTTAGCGTAAACGGGCAGGTAGAGCAGACAAAGACGGTAACCCTGGCTCCTGAGGCAGTAGAGACGGTAACCTTCACCGTGACTAAGGAAACGCCAGGCAGTTACACCATATCGATAGGGGACTTGACTAAAGAGTTTACTGTTGCCGCTCCATCATGGCTCAGCCGATACTGGTGGATGATAGCAGTCGGGGTCGCTGCTGTTGTGCTTTTGGCTTACTCCCTGTGGCGGAGAAGAGCAGCCTAGATTGCTTGGCAGATTTCAGTCATCAGTTATCAGCTTTCAGCTATCAGCCTTCAGTCATTAGCTAACTACTGACTGTTTTTTCATTTTTGAGTTTTGCTTTCCGAGGTTGCCACGCTTCGCTCGCAATGACAATAGAGGAGGGCCGAGGTTGCCACGCTTCCCCCTTCGCGGAGTTTACCCTGAGCACTACGAGATTCTTCCCCTTCACGGAGCCTGCCCTGAGTGCCACGGGATTCTTCGCTATGCTCAGAATGACAGAGAGCGAAGGGCTCGGGGGCTTCGGCTCGCAATGACAGGTAAGGAAAGTCGAAAAATGGAACGATTTGTAACTAAATACAACTAAAGGTAACTAAATGGAACTTGCAATTTCGGACACGGCGACGTAGAATAAACAAAGGTACTACGACTAAAGTACCACATGGTACTATAGGCGCGGGGGGTTTCATGTGAAGCGAATAGCGTTCTCGCTACTTAGCGTGGTTATTCTCGTCGCCATGGCACTGCCTGGCGGTGGCGCAGCAGTGCTGGCACAGCCAAGCAATTGGCCAGGTGATGCCGAATGGATGTATCCCGCTAATTGCTATTCTGACCCGCAAGACGATGAGCATCCAGCCTATCTTGATTTAATCGGTAATGACACAATCGGCTCTGCTGCTTATTACTATTTTGGCAACGGCCACGCATTCTTCCGTGAGCGTGTCTTAGGTGACCCTTCAGGACCTGACAAGTTTGCCTCCGTTGTCTGGGTCGTCTTATTTGACTTACCTGAACGTGGTAATTATGAATACCTCTTGAGCTTGAATGGAAAGGACGAAACGGTAGAGCTTTGGAATAATACTGTGCGAGAGAACTTAACATGGGCTCCGCTACTGAGAGACGAGGCAGAAATAAAGATTACGCAATATCCTGCAGAGAACTATACACGGATAGTACCTGATGGGACAGGACGCTACTTTGTAGATTGGGCTATTCCTTTAACTGAGCTTACAAACCTTGGTATCGACGCGAACACCACAATGTACTTCGCTACCTCCGCAGACGCCAATAATTATAACAAGGATCATCTGGTGTGCTACGACTTCCCAGACCTTGTGATTACCGAGAAATCGGAGGCCTGGGTTAGCTTGGCGAATAAGACCTATAATGTGAGCTACATAGTTTGCAACGAGGGGGCTGCTGCCCCGGCAGGAGCAAGCAATACCACCATTACCATTGATGGCGTTGATGTCCTGGAAGACCCCGTACCTGGGTTGGCGGCAGGTGTGTGCCACAACAGTACAGTTGGGCCTTTCACCATGTCGGGAACTAACGATACTATCATGGTTTGCGCCGACAACGGTGATGTAGTTGATGAAAGCAACGAGGATAACAACTGCATGGAGAATATCTTTGTATGTGAGCTTCCAGTAGCTAACTTCACCGCTAATAACACCAACCCCTGTGTAAACACCCCGGTCCAATTCACCGACTTATCGACCGGGACAATAGATAGCTGGAGCTGGGACTTTGGAGATGGGAACACGAGCAGCGTGCAGAACCCGAGCCATCAATACAGTGGTGGCGGCAGTTATAATGTTAGTTTAACGGTAAGCAATGCCTGTGGCTCTGATGATGAGGTCAAGGCAGGATACATAACGGTAAGCACAGCACCGACAGCAAACTTTAGTGCCAATGTAACCAGCGGCTGTGCTC
>DAOUDP010000012.1:0-29682 GCA_034431195.1 Dehalococcoidia bacterium
GGTGTATCTACATTAACCTCTTCAACATCAGTCAGCCCCTCAATATTATACAGCCCTGTCCCCCCAATAACCCCGATTTTAGCCTGCGGCATTAAGCTACCTCCTTATTTGCTAAATAAATTCAAATAATTGTTTAATAGTGATGATGTAGTGTCAAAAAATACTTGACAAAGGCTTTACAATTTGTTAGCATTATTATTAGCGGGTAAGTCCTGCGTTAAGTGTGTTACCGGAAGGTAGCATAAACTAGCTGTAAGCTAGTCGCTCGCAGGGGCCGCTTTTTATTTGCCAAAAAACAACCTCTTTCAAATTTCACCACACACAGTTGCATTTAATCTTCCGATAATCCATCCCCAGCTTTGCCCACATTCCCAAGGGTTTCCTAGCAAAGGGCGAGTTGCTATAGCCATAAGTCTGCTTGTTTTGGTAAGCCAGCTTTCCCTTTCCCCTAAAGGAAAACAGTGTAAAGGGATGACATCAGGTTCGAGGTTTTAAAGCTTTAATTAAGAATTTGATTGAGGAGATGACAGACCCTTGTTGACTTTCTCCCATTTTTTAATTACTATAGCAGTGTTACAAATTGGGGGGAAGCAAGATGTCAAGGGAAGAAAGATGTTCCTTAATTCAGCAAATCGAAGCTCTCGAGAAAAGTCGTTTACTTTGCTATGTCGCAGGAGACCGTCGAGGTTTAGAGACAAAGATCGCTGGAGATGTACTTCCACTTATATATGAGCACCTGAGGGATATTGAGACTGTTCCGAAGCTGGATCTGTTCCTTTATACAGTTGGCGGAGATAGCCTAGCTGGTTGGGGAATTGTCAATTTACTTAGAGAATTTTGTAACACTGTAGGAGTGATAATTCCCTTTAGAGCGCTTAGTTGCGGAACTCTGATAGCACTAGGCGCAGATGAACTCATCATGGCGAAAGGGGGGCAATTGAGCCCTGTTGACCCATCACTGGCTTCGCCTTACAATCCACCAGCTCCAGGTCAAGGGCAACCTGGCTCCGTCCAGTTATTACCAGTCAGTGTGGAGGATATGGTAGGGTATTTGAAATTGGCTCGAGATGAAGTTGGAGTTAAAGGAGACGATGGACTCAGCAAGATTATGGTAGCTTTGTCAGAAAAAGTTCACCCGCTGGCCCTCGGCGCTGTATATCGCTCTCGAGAACAAATCGGTCTACTAGCTAGAAAGCTTTTAGCTATGCATGAAGGGGATAAAGATAAGGTGGAGCAGATAGTCGATACGCTAACTAAGGAACTTCCATCCCACCAATATCTAATAAGTAGAAAAGAGGCAAAGGAAGGAGTTGGTCTCAAGGTTAAGAAGCCTTCACCAGAGTTAGAAGAACTAATTTGGAGGCTATATAAGGAATATGAAGGTTGGTTACAGTTGGATGTACCTTATAATGCTGAAGCAGTTTTGGGAACAAATGCGTCAACAATTGCAACCTTCGATAGAGCTGTCATTGAGTCTTTAAAGTCGGATGGTAAACTACGAACACGCGTATTTAGAACTGAGAAGGAAATCAAGAGAGTACAAGGCACTCAGCCGGGGGTTCCTTTTCCTGTAGTGGGGCTCCAACAGCGAAATATCTCAGAGTGCTGGATAGAGGTGGCAACTTAAGGAGGAAAGAATGGAAACAACAGGTGGTTTAGCTTCCGCTTATCAGCTGTTTGATCATAGTGCTCAGGTAGTAGTGGCACATAATTTGGCAAACACAAATGTCGGGGAGATTTCTGTGGAGATTATTTCTCTGCCTGATGCTATGAAACTGCGTGAAAGTGAATTTGTAAAAGTTAGGATACCATCCCAATACGACCGATTTGCGTTTGCACTTCTCACAAGAAGAGTCTCAGTGCAAGTGTTTCCTGAATCTGTTTTTGGGCTTACGCGCTATGATCTCGGAATTCTGGAAGAGGCGGGAATACCTTACGAATTGGTAGAATGAGTGCCCCGCTACGAAATTCAGTTGCCCCTTAAGTTTAATGATGGTAGTCCTGTTCCGGAGGAATTATTTGTTCAGGTTCGTGACGAGTTAATTACAAGGTTTGGTGGCTTTCATGTATTGTCACCGGGTAGCCCTGTAGAAGGTTATTGGAAATCAGGAGGTGTTGTCTACCGAGATGATATGCTCATTTATAGAGTTACCACTCAGCAAAGTGAGAATCAATTCTTCCAAGGCTATAGAAAGGCCCTAGTTGCACGATTTAAGCAGCAAGATATTCGGATAGAAGTAGAACCGGCAGTTTATCCACTGTAAATTAAGGTGATTAATAACACCTTGCTGGGAAGGCGGAGTACCGAGAATTATTTCACAACGTTTTGCCAGAGTTGGTGGAGGAGGCGCTGGCGAAGTCTGGGGTCGAGGATGGAGCCGAGGTAATCCTCAAAGATTTCGTCTGTCTTTTGCTTCAAGCTCTCTAATTCAGGGATAATTTCCTCGAGGTAATCCGCATCTTTAGGTATTTTAACACTCTCCAGCCCGGCTTCCAGCCAGACTTTGAGGTAACGAGCTTCCATTTCTGAGGTACAATCTACGTGTTCTCTACCTGAGGAAAGCCGCCAGCCAAAGAGTTCTTGCTGTAATTTGACTTCACCTGAAACCTTGGGCAAGCTTTTGGTGCGCAAAGGCTTGTGGGGCAAAATCCTCTCTCGATAGAACTTCCCTAAAGTTTCCTCGCCAAGCTTGTCCATTACCGTCTTCACCAGAAGGTCAATATCAATTCCTTCTTTGGTCTTTCTCCTCTTGCCGAAGCTCTTGGCTCTTTCAATTCTGGACTTTACTAAATCTATCACTGCCCGATAAACTTCAAGCTGCTCTTCATCGGTTAAACCAAGAATCTCACCCATCACAATTTTGTCCAGCTTACGGCGGTCCGGCTTGACCTTATCGAGGGAGACTTCTTCTGGAGAAGAAGCGCCAAGCTCTTCTAAAATTGGAATAGTGGTGGCACGGCGATTAAAAATTTTGAATTCCTCTTCAGCTTTCTTGAGTTCTGTTTTCGAAAGTCTAAGGGGATTCACTACTGGGAATTTTTCAATATCTATCCCCTCAGTTTTTAATGAACCTTGACCTAAATTTGCACGTCCCCATAACTCTCTAATAATCCCAAATATTGTGCAATTCAATTGGCCAGAAATGACTTGATCAAGCTTGTTTAACCTCGGCAAGATTTCAAATAGGTTATGATCAACAAAAACCCTTTCCTTATTCCATGGTGCCTTTAAGCGTTCAAAATGTATCATCTCCCAAAGGCACACACCTGGTTGCCTAACCCCCAAGTCATACCATCTCTCTCTTGAGGCACAAGTGGGACGAAGGTGGTAGCCCTTGCGTTCACCCTCACGGATGTATTTGAGGACTTTAGTGCCTTTCAAAGCTTTCTTATCTTTGTGAACCATCAGCACCCGATATTTTAAGTCCTCTGGTTTGACCACAATTGATTTACATTCCCTGGGACTCTTAATGACATAATTTGGCACCCATTTTCCCTTGTCATCTTGATGCATCCAGAATTCTTTCTCTATTCCTCTACGCTTGATTTCCTCCTCGGTCAAGTAGAAGAACTCATTGGCACCAGTTTTGATGCCAAACCTTACTTCGGCGATTTTCTTCAAGGGCACCAATTTTCCTTTGCCCTTCTCCAGAATCTTGAAGAAAATTTCTGGGGCTCTAATATATTTACCCCACTTCGCACCGATATATTTTCTAGTTTCTTTATCGAACCCCTCTTCCCAGAGCTCCTTTTGTGATTTTGGGAAAATCCTCAAATCCTCATTCTGCCAGAACTCAAAATGAGCCATAATGGTCTTTCTCAGATTATCGATTTCGTGCAGCCGCTCAACTTGCTTTTGCCACATTTCTTGAGCAGGTGGTATGAAGTAGCTCAAGGGCTTGAAGAGATAGACAAAGCG
The DNA here is from genome assembly GCA_034431195.1 of Dehalococcoidia bacterium. Classification (GTDB taxonomy): domain Bacteria; phylum Chloroflexota; class Dehalococcoidia; order GIF9; family AB-539-J10; genus CG2-30-46-19. The sequence continues at coordinate 3,920 of DAOUDP010000012.1, forward strand.
AACTAGGTTCTCGTCGCGCTCCTTTTTACTAGAACATTTCTCCAAAATAACAATGCAGGTGTTGACATCAGCTTCCTCAAACCACCTCTCGACCTTAGACTCGATGATGGCAACGATTTTGTAGTTCTTTAGGAAGAATTCTTGCAGTCCCTTGCCGTAATCCACATCCAACCAAGAATTGGAGACGATGAAGCCGAAGTGGCCACGATTCTGGAGAAATTTTGTCCCGTGGACAAAGAAATAAGCGTGAATACCAGCCCTCTTCGAGATTTCAGCAATTTTCTTTCCCTTAATATCCTTAAGAGCTTTGTCTATGAGTCCTTGTTTATATTGCCTAACTTTAGGGGCAATTTCTCCCATCTCCTCCTGGCGGGTATAAGGGGGATTGCCCACGACGCAATCAAACCAGCGAGGATAGGTAACTTCTCTCTCCTTTACACCCAGAGTCTTTGCTCTAACTTTTCGCCATTTCTCAGGTAACTCAAAGCCGCCTTCAGCGCTCAAGAGATTAAAGAAGTCCTCTTGAAGAATGTTGGGATAGTTCTTATCCACACTTAAATCTCTAATAGCCAAGTTTATAGTGGAAAGATGGGCAGGGAATTTGGCGATGTCATTACCCCAGAGTGTATCTAAAATTCTCTCGTGGCTTAAACGCTGATTCACTAGCTTCTTGTGGTGATAGGCTCTCACTAAGAATGTTCCGGCACCACAAGCCGGGTCCAAAACTTTGTTATCCTCATGCCTCAGGCAAAACTTGAGAATAATGTCGACTACGTCGGGGTTGGTGAAATACTGTCCTAGGTTGTGTCGCTCCTCCCGAGGAATTAATCTCTCAAAGACTCTACCGATAATATCGTAGCCAAGTCTGGAGAAATCATATTGCCGCAAAATGTCTATTAGTTCTCTTATTTCCTTAACTACATTCTCTTCCTCAGGGAAGGCAATAGCATCAATGAAATCCGTAGTGTAAATAGTCTCGTAGTCTATCTTGAGGATTTGATTGAAATATCCTTGGAGGGTTGTCTGTAATACCGAGCCTTTGGTGAGGCTCGCTGGAACTTCCAATGGGTCAAGCTGGTAGGGGCGCTTGGTTTGGAGCACATTGTAGAACAGGATTTTGTTGACCAGGAGATAGGCAGTCTGCCTTGCTGCTTTATCGAAATCTTGAGGTTGCCAGGCAAAGCTCCACCCCTGAGATACAAACCATTTGGCAAGCTCTTTAGCAAAGGCAGTATCTTTGTGGTAGCGATTTTCAATTATTGTGGTGTAATATCTGGAAAGCCGCCTTATTTTATCCTGAAGCCTGTAGATAAGCAGCTCATCAATGGCTTGCTTTGGCTTGGCTTTTTTGCCCGAGTGGACTTCATATAAATCGGTGAGAAAACGGTCTAAACCAGAAATAATGGTATTTTTATATCTTGGCTCTTCTATGAGGTCTAAGTTCTCGATTTGAGAAAGGGAGTATTTATCTTGAATTTGTTCTTCTAGAGGCCTTAGGCTGTTAACCCTTTCGGTATCGAACCAATAGAGATGTTGGAAATTGGAAGTGGCAAAGTATTTAGCGCTCCTTTGAGTAGCTTTCTTTCTTGCTGGCTCCTTAAGTTCCTCTTCATCTAGAGGGTCGAAGTAAGGTTGCTTAGTTTCAATAACACAGAGGACGTTTTGGCTGGTGGGGCGTTCAAAGAGAAGGATATCTACTCGTTTTCTGCTGCCTTCTTGGGTTGTTTCCACCTCAGCTTTTCCTAAGGATAAGTTTTTCTCTTTGGTAATTTCATTCATCCATTCAGCGGCTTTGGCGGCGCATGTCCATTCGGTCTTGTGAATAACGGTGCCGAAGGGGCTAGGAATTCGCGTTTTGCCTCTAAGTTCAGATTTCTTCACGCTCTTTTAACACCTCATTCACAATGCGCCGGGCGATTTCGAAGGTGGCAGCGATCCTTATAACTCTCACATCAGAAAGTCCCTTAATGTCCAAAAATTTCTCTAAAGGTTGGTTTGCCATACCCTTGAAGCCGCCGAACTTCTGCAAAATTTCCTTAGCAATCTCCTCCGCAGGCTTGCCGGGGATGCCAGTAGAAATTATGCAGGCTAAAAGCTCAGCGTCGGTTAGTGTCTCGGCGCCAAGTTCCCGGAGCTTGCCGCCGGGATGCTGCCATTTTTGTGGGTTATTGTTCATCTCTGGCCAGGTTTATTATACCTTAATTTTGATTAACATTTGGTAATCTACAAAGCGTAGCGATGAGATTGCTTCGCTCCGCTCGCAATGACAAGGGAGAGTGTTTGCAATGACAGAGGAGGGCGCTCGCAATGACAGGGGAGGAAATTCACCCTCACCTTATTCCTCTCCCATCAAGGGAGAGGAGATCTAATGAGATTGCCACGCCTTTGGCTCGCAATGACAGTAAGAAAGGCTCGCAATGATAGGGGAGGGTGCTCGCAACGACGATATTGAGTTAACGTTGCCACGTTTGCGTATCACTGGGAGGTGAAAGCGAAGGGCTCTCGGATTATGCCTTTCTCGGTGATGATGGCGGCTATGTATTTGTGGGGGGTTATATCAAAGGCTGGGTTAGCTGCATTTACGCCCTCCGGGGCGACAGGTATTCCCTGCATATGGGTTACCTCTTCAGGGCTTCGCTCCTCAATAGGGATTTCTGCTCCAGAAGAGAGCGAAAGGTCGATGGTGCTGGTGGGGCAAGCGACATAGAAGGGGATGTTATTTTCTTTAGCCAGCACTGCCAGGGTGTAGGTGCCGATTTTGTTGGCGATATCGCCGTTGGCGGCGATTCTATCGGCGCCGACGATAACGCAGTTTATTTTGCCCTGGCTCATAAAATAGCCCGCCATGGAGTCGGTGATTAAGGTTACCGGTATATCAGCTTGGTTTAACTCCCAGGCAGTGAGCCTTGCTCCCTGCAGCAGGGGGCGAGTTTCGGTGGCAATTACGCTTATTCTCTTTCCCTGCTCCTTAGCTGCTTTGATTACCCCAAGGGCAGTGCCATAGCCTGCGGTGGCTAAAGGCCCGGCATTGCAGTGGGTGAGCATAGTAAAGCCGTCTTTGATAAGCTCGGCTCCCAGTTGACTGAGTTGTGTGGTTGCCTCTATTTCCTCGTGGTGAATTTGCTTTGCTTCGTCGCTGAGCGCCCTTTTTATCTCAGAAACATCCTTGCCGCGGGCAGCCTTTTTCATCCGGTCAATGGCACGGAAAAGGTTGGCTGCGGTAGGTCTGGAGGTAGCGAAGGCTTCCAGGATTTTGCCAAACTCGTTAAAGAAGCGGGTTGTATTTTCCGCCGCTATCTTCTGTGCTCCTAGGGCGATTCCATAAGCAGCAGCGACGCCGATAGCGGGCGCGCCACGAATTTGCATCGTTTTAATAGCCGAAACGACATCCTGGTAATCGGACAGGTCAATGAAGATTTGCCTGTGGGGAAGCTTGCTCTGGTCTAGAATCCGCAGCTTATTATCGAGCCACTCTATAGCTTTTGCGGTCATCGGTTTGGTAAATACTATAACGCTGAACAAGTAGATGCAATGAGATTGCTTCGTCGCTAACACTCCTCGCAATGACAAAGGAGGGGGGTGTGCCTCGCAATGACAAAGGAGGGGGGTGTGCCTCGCAATGACAGAGAAGGGGGATATGCCTCGCAATGACAAAGAAGGGGACATGCCTCGCAATGACAAAGAAGGGGACATGCCTCGCAATGACAGAAGGGGTGGCTTGTCATCGCGACTTTTCTGATGTCATTGCGAGCCGAAGGCGTGGCAAGCCCAGGAAAGCAAAACTCAAAAATCAAAATGTAAAATGACAAAGCAAAGTTTAAAAATGAGGAAGGTTTTTGCTTTTTGAATTGTAATTTTGATTCTTTATCTTTGATTTTTGATATTGTCTAGGGTTTAGTGCTTTGAGTTTAGGATTTCCCGGCAGTGACGGGGGGGTGTGCCTAAATGGACGTGCAATCTGGCATTTGACATGAGGGACAGGGGGTTGTAAAATTGAGCGGTTTGGGGGTGATGGGTCGGAAAATAGAGCATTCTTGGGAAATAGGCTATGGTAAGGTCTTTCAAGGAATAAATTCAACAAGGAGGGTTAGAGATGGACTTTAAACTTTCGGAGGAAGAGGAAAAGAGGAGGAAGGAATTCTTTGAGGGTTGCAAGGAGCTAAGTAAAGAAAAGCCCAAGGATTTCATAGATGGACTAGAAGCCGAGTATGAGAAGGCGAACCAGCCTTACATAACGCGTTGCCGTAAGGAATTCGCCAAGCGGGGGTGGCTTCGCCTTGGCTGGCCTCCTGAGTATGGAGGGGTAGGAAGTCATATGGACCGCGTGTTCTTTGGTGAGGCCAGAGGATATTACGTTCTGCCTGGCGTTGATATCTTTGGAATAGAAATGCTTGGCCCTACGCTGCTCGCTATGGGAAACAAAGAAGTAAAAGATAGATTTCTACCTGGGATTGGGAATGGCGATACGTTATGGTGTGAGCTGTATAGTGAGCCTAATGCTGGCTCAGATTTGGCAGCTATTACCGCTAATGCTATAAGGAAGGGCGATGAGTATGTGATAAATGGTCAGAAGACCTGGACCACAAATGCTCACAATGCTGACTGGGGCTTTGGCTTGTTCAGAACCGACCCCCAGGGTCGTAAACGTCGTAACATTTCGTTCTTACTAATGGACATGAAGACACCGGGGATTACCATAAATCCTCTTGAATATCTGAACAGGATGCATATGTATAATGAGGTCTTCTTTGATGATGTGCATGTCCCTGCGGACCAGATTATTGGAGAGGAAAATCAAGGGTGGGCAGTCAGTCAGGCTCTGGTTAATTTTGAAAGGTCTAATGTACTGGCTGTCTCAGCGGTGGGGCGGTTGCTGGAAACGTTAGTGGAGTATTGCAATGAGACAAAAGTGGGTGGCAAGCCTCTGGCGCAGGACCCATTTATTCGCAATAAGCTTGGCGAGATGGCTACCGAAATCGAGGCATCTCGTACTCTGGCGTATTACATAGCGGATCAGCAAAATAGAAATCAGTTGGCGGCGCTATTTGAATCATCAGCAGCGAAGGTGTTCATCGGGGACATATATGAGCGTCTGGGCGCTCTTGGCACTGATATATTAGGCTCCTATGGTCAGGTTAGCGCCTCCAGGTGGGCACGTCAGAAAGGTGTCTGGGAAAGCTTATATCAAGCGGCTTTTGTCCTGACCATCTCCATGGGGACCAATGAGATACAGAAGAACATCATTGCGTGGTATGGTTTAAACATGCCCAGGCCACTTTCGCCGGTATCTATAGAGAAGGCTCTAGCTACAGTTCAAGCATCAGTATAAGGAGGAATTATGGATACTACTTTCACAGAAGAACAGACAATGCTGAGGAAATCGACAGCCGATTTCCTTGTGGAGAAATATCCGGAGGCAAAGGTAAGGGAAATAGAGGAGTCAGATACGGGGCATGATCCTGAAATTTGGAGGGGAATGGCTGAGCTGGGCTGGATGGGTTTGGTTATTCCTGAGGAATATGAAGGTATGGGAATGACGTTCCAGGACTTGACCATTGTCCTGGAGGAAATGGGAAGAAATATCGCTCCTGGACCTTTCTTTTGCACTGTGCTTGAGGGTGCTTACCCTATTCTTGATGCTGGAAGTGAGGAGCAGAAAAAGGAGTTCCTACCAAAGATAGCCAATGGAGAATTGATTTTTACCCTGGCTTTACTTGAAGCTGACGATATACATGATGCCTCCGGTATCGCTGTCAGAGCAGTGCCCAAGGACGACAGTTTCATAATAAACGGCACCAAGCTCTTTGTAGAGCAAGCTATCAATGCTGATTATATGATAGTTGTTACCAGGACCAGGGAAGGTGCTTCACCTGAAGACGGCATTACCCTGTTCATAGTGGATGCCAAGAGTCCGGGAGTTCACTGTGAGGTGATACCCACCATAGGCATGGAAAAGCTGTGCGAGGTAAGCTTTAAAGATGTAGCTGTACCCAAGAAAAACATGCTAGGCGAGCTGGACAAAGGATGGCCTATTGTCAGTAAAGTTATGGAAAGAGCAGCCATTGCCAAGGCCAGCGAGTCCCTTGGCGCTATGGATGGGATTGTTCCTATGACCACGGATTACTTAAAGGATAGAGTTCAATATGATGAGCCTCTTGCCCAGTTCCAGGCACTTCAACACATAATGGCTGATATGTTCATCAGCCTGACTACCAGTAAGTATCTGGTCTACGAGGCAGTGTGGATGGAATCGGAGGGTCTCCCCTGCGCCAAAGAAGTTGCTATGGCTAAATCATATGTAAACCAGAATTATAAAGAGCTTAGCAGATTGATGATAAGATTGTATGGTGCCAATGGCACTCATAGAGAGTTCAAGCCAGGGCTTTACTACAGGAGGGCTAAAGCGGCAAGCATTGCCTTTGGTGACACCGGGTTGCAAAGGGAAAAAGTAGCTCGTGCCATAGGGCTTGTTTCTTAGTAATTCTCAGGTTGTGCCACGGGAGGTGTGGCTGAAGTGAAGCAGCGGATAGAAGAGCTGCGCTCGCTGATTAATTATCATAATCACCGCTATTATGTCCTTGATAGTCCTGAGATCAGCGATGAAGAATATGACGAGCTTATGCGGGAGCTCAGCCAGCTTGAGGCTGAGCATCCTGAACTTATCACCTCTGATTCGCCCACTCAAAGGATTGGTGCTCCTCCTGTCGAGGAATTTGGTGTCGTAGAACATCCTGAGCCGTTACTCAGTCTGGCTAATGTTTTTTCTTATGAAGATTTGGCTGCCTGGCACAGGCGGGCAAGCAACCTTTTAGGTGGGCGATATTTTGACCTTGTTTGCGAGCCTAAAATTGATGGCCTGGCGGTGGCATTAACCTACATTGATGGTCTGCTCGTCACCGGGGCAACTCGGGGCGATGGTTACCGAGGGGAGAATATCACTCAGAATTTGAAGACTATAAGAAGTATTCCACTCTCTGTGCCAAGAGAAAAAGCACCGCCGAGGTTTGAGGTCAGAGGCGAAGTCTATATTCCCAGGGAAGGATTCAAGAAGCTTAATGAAGAGAGAGCCAGGGAAGGACTTCCTCTTTTTGCCAATCCCAGGAACGCCGCTGCCGGTTCGGTGAGGCAGCTTGATTCCAGCATCACTGCTAAACGCCCCCTGGATATATTTGTCTACGGACTGGGTCCTGTGGAAGGGAAACCAGTGCCTGATACGCATTGGGAGATTATGCAATGGCTTAAGTCAGCGGGCTTTAAAGTAAATCCAAATATAGCTTTGTGCCGCACTTTTGATGAAGCGGAGGAATACCATCAAAAGTGGCTGGAAGGTCGAGAAAGTTGGCCTTATGAAGCTGATGGCATGGTGGTGAAGGTCAATTCTGTCGTCTTTCAGGAAGAATTGGGCACGGTGGCCCGTGAGCCCAGGTGGGCGATCGCTTATAAATTTCCTGCTGTTCAAGGCACCACGCGTCTCATTGACATCGGCATAAATGTGGGCAGGACGGGAAGTCTTAACCCTTATGCTATTTTGGAGCCAGTTCATGTAGGCGGTGTGGTTATTAGCTCAGCGGCACTGCATAATGAGGAGGACATCCACCGCAAAGACATCAGGATTGGGGACACCGTTATCGTGCAGCGGGCTGGGGAGGTTATACCTGAGATTGTTGGTCCTGTGGTCAGCAAACGCACCGGTAAAGAGAAGAAGTTCCATATGCCCGGTCATTGCCCGGTGTGCGGTGCTGAGGTGATAAAGCCTGAGGATGAAGCAATGCACCGCTGCACCAACGCTGCCTGCCCCGCCCAGGCCCTGGAGCAAATCAAGCACTTCGTCGCCCGTAATGCTATGGATATAGATGGCGTTGGTGAAAAGCTGTGTCAGGCTTTGTTTGAAAAGGGATTGGTCAAGGATGTGGCTGACTTGTACTATCTTACCCCGAAACAGCTTCTTGGGTTGGAAAAGATGGCTGATAAGAGCGTCTCCAATGCGCTTGAATCTATTGATAAAAGCAGGGATAGACCCTGGTCGCGGGTCATCTTCGCCCTGGGGATTTTACATGTTGGTGAGGAATATGCTGAGTTACTGACGGATAAGTTTTCCAGCATTGACGAGCTGGCTAAAACTGGCCGGGAGGAGCTTCTATCCCTTCCCTCCATTGGGCCCAAGATAGCTGATAGCATCGTTGCCTTCTTCAGGCAGAAAGGAAATAGAAATATTATTGAAAAATTAAGGAAAGCTGGAGTGAAGCTGGAGAAGGAAAGAGTTGAGGAAGCAAAGCCTGAAAAATTACCTCTAACTGGTTTGGAGTTTGTCATCACCGGGAAGCTGGAGTCTTTCACCCGATCACAGGCAGAGGCGAGGGTCAAGGAACTTGGTGGCAAAGCTGGCTCGGACGTGACTAAAGAGACATCTTATCTGGTGGTTGGTGCTGACCCTGGTTCCAAGTTAGCAAAAGCGGAAAAATTGGGAATAAAGACACTCAGCGAAGCTGAATTCTTAGAATTGCTAAATCAGAATACTTCCTGATTTTGAATCTCTTCGATGATGTCTTTGAGAAAGAAACTGTAATAACCGGGTAGTTCAGGTATATCAAAGAATCTAGCATCCTCCACCTCGCTTCCAGGAGCTAGCTTTTCGTCTTTTACCTTAACTAGATATGCCACTATCAACATATCCCCATATATTTCCTTGTCGTCTATTCTGATTACGCCGACTAATTTTGCTATCCTGCCAGATACCCCGGTCTCCTCCTCCAGCTCCCTTAAACAAGCTTCCTCTGGTGTTTCTCCAATCTCAATAAAACCTGAAGCGGAGCCCCACATACCCTTTCTGGGTGGTAATCCTCTTTTAATGAGTAGAAACCTTTTATCTTTTACCGCTACAGCCAATGCTACTGGCAGGGGATTCTTGTAATCAACGAAATCGCATTTGGGGCAGTATTTCCTCTTTCTTCCTTCAATCATTCCCATTTGCAGAGATGTGGCACAAATCGGGCAATAGTTATATTCCTTCATGTTTTCTCCCATAAGAATAAAAGGCGTAATTTTTGGTCTATAATATAGCACAGGTTTCGATGAAACTCATTGTTGGCTTGGGCAATCCGGGCAAGGCTTATGCTCATAATCGGCATAATGTTGGCTTTCGCTGCCTGAATTATTTCGCCAGGCGTCATTCCATCCGCTTTGATAGGAGGCAGTGCCGAGCCAGGATAAGTGTTGGTGAAGTAGCTGGCAGTGAATTGCTGCTGGCTAAGCCACAGATATTCGTCAACATTAGTGGTAGGGTGGTGGGTTGTCTGGTGGAGAAATGTGACGTTCCGTTGGGCAATCTTCTGGTAATTTATGACGACCTTGACTTGCCCCTGGGCAAAGTTCGCATTCGTCCGAGGGGTAGTGCGGGAGGACACAAGGGAATGAGGTCAATCATTTCCACTCTGGGGAGCGAGGATTTCCCCCGAATCAGGGTAGGCATTGGTCGTCCTGCTCAGGATGACGAGGATTCCATAGTAAGTTATGTGCTCGGTGATCTTACCCCATGGGAAGAAGAGGTAATCAGGTCAGCTATCATTACCGTGGCCGAGGCAATTGACTGTTTCCTCGCTGAAGGGATAGAATCGGCGATGGGGAAGTTCAATTAGCCGGGGGGAAGTTGAGATTGCTTCGCCTTTGGCTCGCAATGACAGTAAGGGTGGTTCAGAATGACAGAAAGTGAAAGGCTCCTTCAAAATGACACTCCTTCTGTCATTGCGAGGAGCCCATCATCCGTTAGCTAACGGAGGGCGACGAAGCAATCTCTAAGGGATTGTCACGCGGAGCCTCTCCTGAGTGCTATGAGATTCTTCGCTGCCTCTTCGCTTCGCTCAGAGCTTCGGCTCGCAATGACAGAAAGTGAAAGGCTGGCAATGACGATAGGCCTTGTGTTGAATTGTCCCTGCAGAGATTTTATTTTAAGGCTTTAGCTGATAATATATCGCTTGAGGCACAAATGGTAATTGCTGTTATTGGAGATTCCTCCTGTTCAGCGGAGGAAGCTAAATTAGCCGAAGCCGTTGGTGAAGGTTTAGCCCAACAGGGCGCTACCGTAGTATGCGGTGGGTTGGGAGGCGTTATGGAGGCAGTTTGTCGTGGAGCCAGGTCAAAAGGCGGCATGACTATTGGCGTTTTGCCCGGTGAGGATATCAGTATGGCTAACCAATGGGTAGACATTCCCATAGCTACCGGGGTAGGCTATGCCAGAAATATGGCGGTGGTCAAGTCAGCGCAAGCAGTGATCGCTATTGGGGGCAACTATGGAACGCTCAGTGAGATTGCCTATGCCTTGAAGAGTGGCATACCAGTTATTGGATTGAATACCTGGTCACTATCTCGGAATGGTAAAGAGGTCGATGCCATAATCAGGGTTGGCAATGCTGGAGAGGCGGTGGATAAGGCTGTCTCTCTGGCCAGGAAGCGTGAAAATTATGGGATTGCTTCGCTTCGCTCGCGATGACACAATGGGGGCTGGCAATGACACGATGGGGGCTGGCAATGACGCGGGCTAGCTGAGTTCAAAATACATCTGGAAATGGCAAGCATCGAGAGCGTTGAAGCCAGGGAGATTCTCGATTCTCGGGGCAACCCTACTATCGAGGTACAGGTAACATTAATTGATGGCGTTGTTGGTGTGGCTTCTGTTCCTTCAGGGGCGAGCGCAGGCAAATACGAGGCTGTTGAGCTTCGTGATGGTGATAAGAGCAGGTATAACGGGCTTGGTGTCTTAAAGGCCGTAGACCATGTCAATAATGAGATTGCCCCCGAGATAACTGACATGTCTGCATTGGAACAAACAGCTATAGACCAGAAGCTAATTGAGCTTGACGGCACAGCTAACAAATCTCATCTTGGCGCTAACGCCATGCTGGGAGTATCTCTAGCAATAGCTAATGCAGGCGCCAATTTCTTGGGGCTGCCATTGTATCGTTATTTGAGTGGGGCAAAAGCCTGCCTATTGCCTGTTCCGATGCTGAATATCTTGAATGGTGGCAAACATGCCCTGGGCTCCACCGATTTCCAGGAGTTTATGATCGTGCCTGTCGGTGCTGCTAATTTTGGCAAAGCTATGCAAATGGGCAGTGAAGTGTATCATTCCTTAGGCAAAGTTCTCAAAGATAAGGGTTTGAACACCAACATAGGCGACGAGGGTGGTTTTGGCCCACAGCTTTCTTCCAGTAAGGAGGCGTTGGAAGTGATACTGGCTGCCATTGACCTGGCGGGCTATGAAGCTGGAGAGGATTTATTTCTCGCCCTTGACCCGGCAGCGAGCAGCTTTTACCAGAATGGCAAGTATGTTCTATCCCGTGAAGAGATTACTCTTACTTCGGTGGAGATGGTAGATTACTATGCCAAGTTAGTATCCGATTATCCTGTTATTAGCATTGAAGATGGTTTGGGGGAGGATGATTGGGCAGGATGGTTGTTGCTTATGGCTAAATTAGGTAAAGAGATTCAGCTTGTTGGCGACGACCTTTATGTCACCAATATGGAACGTCTTGAAAGAGGAATTACTGAAAAAGCCTCTAACTCAATCCTTATCAAGCCGAATCAAATAGGCACGCTCAGCGAGGCTCTTGCCGTTATTGAAAGGGCACAAAAAGCGGGATGGACAACTGTAGTTAGTCACCGTTCCGGTGAGACTGAGGATACCACCATAGCTGATCTGGCGGTAGCCACTCAGGCGGGATTCATTAAGTCTGGTGCTCCTTGCCGCGGCGAGAGGTTGGCTAAGTATAATCGTCTCCTTAAGATAGAAGAAGAGCTTGGAGAAGGTGCTCGCTACCCAGGTAAGCAAGCCTTTTACAACCTGGAGAAAAGGAAATCGTGGAAATAGTTGCCGGTGTTCATCAACTGAAAATTCCCTTCCCTGAGGGTATACGCGGGGATACCAATGTATATGTTGTTGAGGGCAATGAGGGCAGCATATTGATTGACACTGGTTGGGATAGTCCTGATGGTTTCTCCGCTTTTATTCAGGGACTGGAATGGGACAGGCTCAAGCTGAGTGATATTCAGCAAATAGTCGTCACGCATATTCACCCAGACCACTATGGGCTGGCAGGCAAGGTGAAGGAACTTTGTGGAGCAAAGATAACTATGCACAAGCTTGAGGGGGAGCTTATCAATCTAAGATACGTGAACTTTGAGGAACTTCTTAGGAAAGTAGAAGCGGAGCTTTTTAGCTATGGTGTTCCCATGGGAGAGTTGTCTGGCTTTGCAAAAGCTTCACTGTGGCTGCGAGAGTTTGTTTCTCCTGAAGCGCCTGAAGTTGTTCTGGATGGAGGCGATGAGATTTCCAATGGCGCATTCGATTTTGAGGTGCTGCATACTCCAGGGCACTCGCCGGGACATATTTGTCTTCGTGAGCCAACGAAGGGCTGGCTATTTTGTGGAGACCTCGTCTTGTATAATAGTTTCCCTCATGTAGGTCTTCATCCCCAATCGGGTGATAATCCGCTAGGTGATTACATGGATTCCCTGAAAAAGGTGCAAAACCGCAGCGTAAATTTTGTTTTTCCAGGGCATGGGCCAGTGTTCAATAGTCTAAAGCTCAGAATAGAGGACATAGTTCGCCATCGGGAACAAAGGAATATGGACATCATAAAGGCTCTAAATGACGATCTAAAGACAATTTATCAAATAGCTACAGAAATTCCCTGGAAGGTTGAGTCCGGGGGCGTTGCCTTTGAGGATTTGGGAATTTGGGACAAGAGACTTGCTGTGCGTGAAACTGCTGCCCATATCAGGTTACTGGCCTTGCAGGACAAGATTGGGAAAATTGACAAATACGGTGTTTCTTCATTTTTAGTTAAGGACTAATGGAAAGGGGACAAGAATGAGCATAAAAATTGGTATCAATGGTTTTGGACGTATTGGCAGATTAACTCTGAAGGCGGTTAAGGAGCGGTGTGGCGATGAATTGGAGGTAGTGGCAGTCAATGACCTCACCAATGCTAAAACTAACGCCCACCTTTTCAAGTATGATAGCAATTATGGCGTTTATCCGGGCAAGGTGGAGGCCCAGGAGGGCTCTATTATAGTTGATGATGGGGAAGTAAAGGTAATAGCTGAACGAGACCCTGCTCGAATTCCGTGGCGTGATTTTGGGGTGGATATTGTGATTGAATCAACGGGGCTTTTCACTGAGGCTGGTAAAGCGGCGGGCCACTTTCAAGGCGGGGCAAAGAAGGTGATTATCTCAGCGCCAGCCCGCGGGGAGGATATAAGCATTGTCCTCGGCGTCAATGAAGGGCAATATGACCCGGATAAGCATCGCATCATCTCCAATGGTTCCTGCACTACTAACTGCATTGCCCCGGTAGTTAAGGTGCTGCATCAAAATTTCGGGATTACGCACGGGCTGATGACCACTATTCATTCTTACACCAATGACCAGCGAATCCTGGACGTGTTTCACCGTGATTTGCGTCGTGCCCGGGCTGCCGCTGTTAATATCATACCTACCACCACTGGTGCAGCTCGCACGGTAACCGTGGTTATTCCTGAGCTTAAAGGGAAACTACATGGCATTGCCATAAGAGTGCCTACCGCAACTGTATCTGTCGTTGACTTCGTTGCTGATTTGAATAGGGAAGCGACCGTTGAAGAGGTCAATGATGCCTTTAGGAGAGCTGCTGAAGGGGAACTTAAAGGCATTGTGGAATACTGCGATATTCCCCTGGTAAGCTCGGACTTCACAGGTAATCCAGCCAGCGCTATTTTTGATGCCTTGAGTACTATGGTTATTGATGGCAATCTGGTAAAGGTGCTGGCTTGGTATGATAATGAGTGGGGCTATAGTTGTCGTCTCGCTGATTTGGCTAGCTATATTGCCAGTAAAGGGTTATAATCTTGAAAGTTTGTTACAAAACTATTGACAAAGCACAGGCCATATTATATGTTATTTGTAATAAGAGTATAATGAAGGGTAAAAACAAAAAGGAGGTACAGAAATGAAAAGGGTTCTTGGTGTGATGGTTGTTTTGCTGCTGGCAGTAAGCTTTCTGGCGGCATGTGGGCCTGGAGAGCCTGCCGAGTTTACGCTTTCTGGCGTAACTGTTTCGCCATCGCCAGCGACTGTTAATGACACGGTTACTATCGCTGCTACTGTCACCAATGATGGGGAACAATCTGACGATTGTGTTGTTAGCCTAACCGTCGGCGACTACACTGATAGCAAGTCTGTCAGCGCATTAGCCGGTGGTGCAAGCGATAGCGTCAGCTTCACTTACGCCGCAACAACTGCAGGCAGCTACACGGTAACTCTCTCGACTCCTGATGATAGCGCGACAAAGAGCCTTACCGTGAAAGAGGAAGGGGTAGATGAAGACGGAGATGAAGCAGTGCCAACCTGGTCTGTTGGTGACAACTGGGTATATGACTGCTCGTACGCAAATCCAGGGGGCAACACCGAACAAGATGTAGTGTGTGCATTAACGGTCACCGTGACAGGTGAAGAGACGGTCGATGGGGAAGCTGCTTACAAGCTCAGTGGTACTATAGATCCTCCGTGGACCCGCGATGCCGCCGATATGCCGCTAACGTTACACATCGAGACGGCTGATATATGGACCAGCAAAGACCATCTGGTGTACCTGAAAATGAGTTCAGCAATCGCAGAGCTTCCCGGGTTGCCATCCACCGTCACCTGGACTCTTCCTGAAGACTATGGCTGGCCCCTTGAGGTCGGGAAGACCTGGAGTTCTTCAGTGCGCGTTGTAGCTGGTCCTCTAGATGAAATTACTGAGTTGGAGAATAAGGTACTTGGTATGGAAACTATTACCGTGCCCGCGGGAACATTCGAGTGCTATCATATAGTGACATACGAGCCCACAAAGCCGGGCACCTATACCAATGAGTTCTGGTTCAACGCAGATGAGGTGAAATCAAATGTAAAGGAGATAGACCGCGCCCTCTGGGCTGGCGAGGAGATCAGGGAGCTTACATCCTACTCTGTTAGCTAACTCAATAATCAGTGTGTTTTAGCAAGGCAGCGGTAGCTGTTTGGAATGGCTACCGCTGTCGTAGTTCTGCCATCAGATTAATTGAACTTTTTTACCTCCGTCATGATCGAGAATCAAGACCGATAATAGACAAAATCTCTTTAGGAATTTTATTGTGGGGAGTATAATAAGAGATATCATATGGGGTTTGAAGTTTTCTATCGTAAGTGGCGACCGCAGAGTTTTGCTGAAGTAGTAGGGCAGGAGCCGATAACCAGGACTTTGCGCCGCGCTGTGGAGAGCGGGGAAATAGCCCACGCTTATCTTTTTTGTGGCCCTCGAGGCACTGGCAAAACGAGTACCGGGCGTATCCTAGCCAAGGCAGTTAATTGTCCCAGTCAACAAGGGGGCGAACCATGCAATAATTGTGATATTTGCCGCTCCATTACCGAGGGAAGCTCTCTGGACATAGTGGAGATAGATGCTGCCAGCAACCGTGGCATTGACGAGATTCGCAATCTCAGGGAAAGGGTGGGTTATAGTGCCAGCATCACCCGCTACAAGGTATACATCATAGATGAAGTTCACATGCTTACTGAAGCAGCTTCCAATGCCCTGTTGAAGACTCTGGAGGAGCCACCACCTCATGTAATTTTCGTCTTAGCTACCACTGAGCCACATAAGGTGATATCCACAGTAATGTCAAGATGCCAGCGGTTTAACTTCTGTCGTTTGGGACAATCAGCAATAGTGGATAAACTGAAGATGATATGCCAAAAAGAAGATATCCAGATTGAGCCTGAATCTCTGAGTGCTATCGCTCGAGCGGCTACGGGGAGTCTTCGTGACGCAGAAAACTTAGTGCAGCAATTGGTAGGCTATTACGGTCGCAAGATTGATTTTGGACAGGTTCAGGCAGCTCTGGGGTTAACCAGCGATTTAAGGGTCAGGCAATTGGCAAAGCACGTCCTCAGCAGGGATATCTCCGCTGGTCTTCAGGTTATCAACAGCGTCAACAGCGACGGCATTGACCTCCGCTTATTTAATCGAGAACTTGTGGAGTATTTTCGGGGTTTATTGTTAGCCAAATCCAATTGCGAAGAGGCGATAGATGTTACCCATGAAGACTTAAATGAAATGAAGGAAACTGTAGCCAGTGTTAAGCTGGATTACTTACTAAAAGCGATCAAATCTTTTGCGGGAATAGATTTTCGCGGTGATAGTTATTCTGCTTTACCTTTGGAGATGGCTTTAGTGGATTGTGTTTTGTCCTTTGCCGATGGGCAGCAGGTTACCATCGATAGACCTTCGGAAATTGCAGAGGCTACCTTGCCGCAAAGTCCCGAAAGATTTGGTGAAGAATCTACCTCATTGGCGGAAAAAGTTGAGGCGAGCGAGGGCATTAGCTATGTGCAGGCTCGGTGGAAGGAGTTTATCAATTCTTTGAAAGGCGAAGGTTCAAACGGTAATCTGGATGCCTTTTTACGTAGTGCTTGTGAGCCAGTGGCAGTGGAGGATGATACCCTGGTGTTGGGTTTTTACTATTCGTTCCATAAGGAAAAGATCGAAGATCCCAAGTATCAGCATCTGGTAGAAAGGAAACTTGAAGAGTTTTTCCAGCAGCCCAGTAAAGTAAGGTGCATCTTAGTTGAGCGGAAGAAAACGGCGCCCAGTTTATCAAAGAGGGAAGATCCGATAATCAAGGCTGCCTTAGAAATGGGTGCCAGAGTTGTGGACCAATAAATTGGGAAGATGAAAATAGATAAATCGATATTGCGTCAGGCGCAGCAATTTCAACAGAAATTAGCTAAAGGACAGCAGGAATTAGCGAACATTACCGTTGAGGCTACCAGCGGGGGTAGTGCAGTCAAAGTGGTAATTGACGGACACCAGAGAATTCGCTCCGTGGAAATATCACCGGAGGTAGTGGATGCTGAGGACACTGAAATGCTTCAAGATTTAGTCATGGCAGCGGTTAACGAAGCCATCACTAAATCACAAGAACTTGCCAGAAAACATCTCAGTAGCTTGACCGGCGGGCTTGATTTACCAGGAATTCTTTAAGAGATGGCATTTGTTGCTGAGCCCATAGCAAATTTGATTGGGGAATTTAGCAAATTGCCCGGCATTGGCCCCAAAAGTGCTCAAAGATTAGTTTATTATTTGCTACGCAATTCGGACGAAGAAGCTAAAGCCCTGGCCGAGGCTATTTTGAACCTTAAAGAGAAGATAGGACTCTGTTCAATCTGTTTTAATATCACCGATTGTGACCCTTGCCTTATTTGTCAAGATAAACAGCGAGACCATTCTAAAATCTGTGTCGTGGAAAAACCGTCAGATATCCTGCCTTTAGAGCGGACTGGGAAGTATCAGGGCGTATATCATGTGCTTCACGGAACGATTAACCCGTCGCAGGGAATAGCCCCCGAGCAGTTGAAGATAAATGAATTGTTATCTCGGCTTCAGGATGGTTCGGTTAATGAGGTGATTCTGGCGACCAATCCCAATCTGGAAGGCGAAACAACGGCGTTATACTTGCGCCGGATCCTTGCGCCTCAGGGTGTGCACATCAGCCGTCTAGCTCGCGGGTTACCATTCGGTGGTGAGTTAGAGTATGCTGATGATGTGACGCTTGCCCAAGCGTTGGAAAGCAGACAAGAATTCTGAGGGCTGTCAATGACGTCACCCCGTACATATCAGACTCAAGCTATTGTCATTAAGCAGACCAAGTTTGGTGAGGCTGATAAAATTGTTACTCTTTATACTCTGGAGTTTGGCAAACTAAAGGCGGTGGCTAAGGGGGCATGTCGTCCTGGAAGTAAACTGGGTGGTAATGTAGAACCTCCCAATTACAGCTTGCTAATGCTGGCCAAGGGACGTAACCTGGATATTATCACTCAAAGCCAGACTATGGATGGATTCTCGAGCTTGAAAGGCGATTTATGGTGCATCTCTTGTGGTTTTTACATCTTAGAACTCATTGATGTTTCTACTACTGAGGGTAGCCCCAACGAGCCATTATTTGATTTACTGCTTGATACCTTGAAGAATCTATCACCGAGCAATGGTGACGAAACTGTATTACGGTATTTCGAACTTCAACTTCTTCATCATCTTGGCTATCGCCCTCAGTTGCATAAATGCGTTGTCTGTAGTTCATCTCTTAAGCCGGGGCTCAATTTTTTTAGTCCTGGCCAGGGAGGAGCACTATGCCCTGAATGTAATCATGCGGAATTTGCCTCTCGCACTATTTCAATTGATGCATTAAAAGTTCTTCGGCTGTGGCAGGATTGCAATTATTCTACTGCCAGCCGGGTGAAAATGTCTTCCAATCTATCTTCAGAATTGAGGCAGTTAATGCAGGAGTATATAACGTATCTGTTGCAGAGGGAGGTTAAATCGATGGCATGGCTAGAACAGCTAAGGAGAGGGATTACTGTTGACAGTGATTGTGGGGTAAACTAAAATCGCCCAGCAATAAAATAACCATCGATATATGGTAGGGCTTTATTTTGGATACTGATTGGCGACCCAAGCTGGGAGACAAGTTTGTACGTCGTCCCCGAGCCAAAGCTCATCCCTTAAGACGCGCCCTGGGAGTATTTGGTTTATTCAGTGCTGGCTACGGTAATGTTGGCTCATCCATTTATTATGCTCTGGGGCTTGTAGCTTTAATCGCTTTGGGGGCAACCCCTGTAGTCCTACTTATCGCTGGTATTTTCTTCATCTTTACCGCTCTTTCTTACGCTGAGGGCACAGCGATGATACCTGAGGCTGGCGGTTCAGCCAGCTTTGCCCGCCGTGGATTTAATGATTTATTCGCCTCTGTGGCTGGTTGGGCGCTGGCATTTAGCTATATCGTAACCATTGCCATTTCTGCCTACGCTGCCCCTGCCTACCTGGGATATTTCTGGGGCTCACTTGGAGAACCAGTAGCGGGCACAGTTGTGGCTATGGGAATCGTTTTTTTCCTGATGTGCCTGAATGTCATTGGCATTAAGCAGTCGTCAATCCTTAATACCTTTTTCGCTCTATTGGGTGTAGTTACACAGATACTTATCATACTCTTGGCCATCTTGTTCATTTTCGCTCCGCACCCTGAAATCTTCTCTCAGAATGTCATCGGTAACTGGCCTGCAACGCATAATCTAATCCTGGGTATTGCTATAGCCACTGTGGCTTATACTGGTATAGAGACAATTTCGCAGCTTTCCGAGGAAGCAAGGCATCCGACAATAACTGCCCCTAGAGCGATGATTTTGATGATAGCCGTGGTGATGATTTTGTTCACCACCATATCAGTAGCAGCTTTCTCCACGATGACACCGGCCGAGATGGCTTCAGAATGGGCAAGAGACCCTATGGCTGGCATCGCACATGGGCTTTCTATAGCTATAGTCCCTGAGGAGATAGCTGCAGGATTGTCATCGAGCCCAGCAGGGATTATCGTCATTACCGCTTTTTTGGGAGGTATTCTCAAAGCCCTGCCCATATTGGTAGCTGTGTTAGCAACAACCATTTTGATTATCGCTACCAATGCCGGGCTTATGGGCATTTCCAGGTTAACTTTTTCCATGGGGAGGTTCCAGCTCATCCCGTTGACATTATCGAAAGTTCACCATAAATTCAAAACGCCTTACAAGTCCATAATCTTATTCTCCTTGGTGGCTATTTTGCTTCTCATTCCGGGATTCTTTGCTCCAGAGACCTTTATCATATTGGGTGGTCTATATGTTTTTGGTTCTCTCCTGGCTTTCAGTCTCGCTCATGCCTCTATACTCAGGTTGCGGATAAAGCACCCTGAACTTCCTCGCCCTTTTAAGCTTCGGGGGAATATTAAATTTAACGGATGGAAGTTACCCATAACAGCCATTATAGGGCTGGTGGCTACCAGTGCTATCTGGCTCACGGTGGTCATAACGCAACCTTATGCTCGCTGGGTTGGATTTGGCTGGATGGCCTTTGGGCTTATTTTTTACCTCGCATTTCGCTATCGAAAGCGGTTACCGTTTATCCATTCGGCTCAGGAAGTTAAATTGCCTGTTGACTAAAAAAGAGTAGCAGGTTAATATCTCCAGTTGATGATGGAGATAAGGAACATTTTAGTGCCCACAAATGGTAGCGGTGTTGATGAGGAGGTCGTAAAGCTAGCTTGCAGTTTAGCTAGGAAGTCTAAAGCGAAAGTTTACGCTGTTCACATTATTGAGGTAGAGCGAAGCCTCCCTCTGGATACTCAGATCGATTCAAAGACTGATGAAGCGGACAGAATACTTACACACGCTGAAGATGCTGCTGTTGACGCGGATTATGAAGTAGAGACCGATCTGCTCCAAGCGCGAGATGCTGGACCAGCTATTGTTAGTGAGGCCGTGGAAAGAAAGATAGATTTAATAATAATGGCGACTACTTATAAGAAAGCACCTGGTATACCCAATCTGGGCAAGGCTGTCTATTATGTGTTGAAAGAAGCTCCTTGCCGAGTCTTATTATATCGAGACTCCATTTCTTGAAGTTGAACAGTGGATGTAATCATTATGGGCTGTGGACGTATAGGGGCTGAATTGGCTCATTTACTTGATGCTGAGGGGCACAAAGTAACCATTATTGATGTAGATGGTGCTAGTTTTGACGAATTACCGCCTGACTTTAGCGGCATGGCTTTTTTGGGAGATGCCACTGATGAGGAGGTACTTACGAAAGCAGGTATGGAGCAAGCTGATGCCTTTGTAGCAGTGACCCGCGATGATGAACGGAATGCTATGGCAGCTCAAATTGCCAAGCAGATATTTGATGTTCCCAGGGTATTATGTCGAATCTATGACCCGCTGCGAGAGGACTTCTACGGTGGCCTAGGTCTTGAAGCTATTAGCCCCACAAGAGTATTTGTTCGCCTGTTGAAAGAAAGGTTGGAAGGGTAACTGGGGGGAGATGTACGTTATAGTCGTTGGTGGTGGGGAGGTCGGGCATTATCTGTGTAAGCAATTGCTTGATGAGGGGCATGAAGTATTGGTGATCGAAAAAGATGCCAGGAAGTGTGAGCATATTGATGAGGAACTTGGTGACATATGTTTGCATGGCGACGCTTCGGAGATAGCCATCTTGAACAAGGGGGGGATAACCAGAGCAGAGATGGTTATTGCCGTCACTGGTGAAGATGAGGATAACCTGGCGGCGTGTCAGATAGCTAAGGAAAAGTTTAATGTTCCTCGAGTTATCGCTAGAATCAACGTTCCCAGGAATGAGAAGATATTTGCTAAATTAGGAATAGAATGCGTCGTAGACGCCGTGTACCTGGTTTCGGAGCATATTAAAGCGGAAACCATGCTCTTTCCTTTGACTCGCTTATTTACCATTAGAGACAAGGGATTGGAAGTTGTGCTTGTGAGGGTGGGAAAGAATTCGGCAGCGGTGGGAAAGCCAATTGGGGAGCTATCATTGCCATTGGGCTCTGTTATATCCGCGATCATTTCCCATGGAGAGGAATCTCAGGTATCAACTGTGAACACTGTTCTAAGGGAGGGTGATGAACTCATCTGCTTGGTTCCCACTGAGAATATAAGCTTGCTTCAAGCTATATTTAGGGAAAGTTAATCACGATGCCTGAGGTCGCATTTCAAGGGGAAAGAGGCGCTTTTAGCGAAGACGCCGTGGTAAAGTTCTTCGGGGAGGATATCCCTCTTTTACCCTGTGCTCGACTTAGGGATGTTTTTCAGACAGTGTTGGAAGATAGGGCTAGCTTTGGGGTAGTACCAGTGGAAAATTCGCAAGCAGGCAGCATCAACGAAACCTATGACTTGCTTCTAGAATACCCCCTTAATATATTTGCTGAAATTATCCTCAGGATAAGCCACTGTTTAATGGCTTTACCTGGCGAAAGTCTAAGTAGCATAAACACGATTTATTCGCATCCTCAAGCCCTGGCTCAGTGTGAACAATTTTTAAGAAAACTCGGGCTCAACATAATACCTAGCTACGACACTGCGGGCAGTGCCAAGATGATAAAAGAAAGCGCATTGAAGGGGTGTGGTGCTGTGGCTAGCGAAAGGGCTGCTGATATTTATGGTTTACAGATTTTAGCTCCTGGAATAGAGGACAACAGGGATAACTATACTAAATTTTTCGCCATTTCCAAGCAAGAAGCCAGGCTAGGACAGAAGAACAAGACTTCTCTAGTCTTCGGCACCAAGAACATGCCTGGTGCACTCTACTCTGTGTTGGGGATCTTTGCCACCAGGAATATAAACCTGACGAAATTAGAATCAAGGCCAAGCAAAAACAAGGCTTGGGAATACATATTCTACGTTGATTTTGAAAGTCGCTTGGGTAGCAAGGTGTATCAGGAAGCGCTGGGGGAACTGACCCGGGAAGCCGCTTTTGTTAAGATACTGGGTTCTTATCCTCAATGGGAACAACAATCAGGTTAACCTTGCCTTTAGCTTCCGATAAGTATCAGCCAACGCCTCTGAGATAACCCTGGTGTCACTTAATACCGGCATAAAATTAACATCGCCTTCCCACCGAGGCACTATATGGGTATGGAGATGCCCTTCGATGCCAGCCCCGGCAACCCTACCCAGATTTAGCCCAATATTGAAACCCGCTGGCTTCAATACCTCTGTTAGAAGTTCAATGCTTTTCTTGATAATAATGAAGTGCTCCTTTGCTTCATCATCGGTCAAATTTTGAAGGTTTGCCACATGTCGGTAAGGTGCGACCATCACGTGCCCTGGGTTATAGGGAAAGGCATTTAGCATCATGAAATTTCTCTGTCCCCGGTAGAGGATGAAATTCGCTTCATCATTATTCTCTTTGGGTTTCTGGCAAAGAAGGCAACCTTTCTCTCTAGCTCTTTGTATGTATTCTATTCGCCAGGGTGCCCAAATTTGCTCCATTGCTTCAAAGGGATGTTACCCTGCCGGCAGGTGAATTGCAATATTATCGCAAAAATAATCTTGGCATTTGAAAACAATGGGAGGTCATTGTATAACTTAAGATATGTGTAGTATAGAACTTGTTCCTTCACTTTCTCACTGCATAGAGACTGTGGCCAGAGAAGCATACTGGAATCTGGTAAACAAGTATATGAGGAATGAACTAGAGGATAAAGAGCTTACCAGGCAAATTGAGCTTCTTAAGGCATTTTTGGAAATGATGGATTTCAGAAGACTTCGCAGTGAAAGTGAGATGCATTTAGTTGAAGGAAGAACGGTCAAATTTGTAATTTATTGGCAGGATAATAAACCCAGTTACGATATGGTGATAAGCTAACTTTCCCGGTGGATTAAGGCAATAGATTGAGCAGCTATTCCTTCCCCTCTCCCGATGAACCCTAAACCATTGGTGGTAGTGGTTTTTACCGTTATCTGGGATGGCTTGATATTCAGGGAATGGCTGATTTGTTTCCTCATTTCGGAGGTGAGAGGAGATAGTTTGGGACGTTGAGCAATGATGGTAACATCGATGTTGACTATCTTGAATTCCTTTCTACTTATTTGTTCAGCGATTTTGCTCAGCAAAGTTAAGCTGGAGATATTTTCATACTCTGGGTTTTCTGGCGGAAATTGGGTGCCAATGTCGCCTAAATCAGCAGCACCGCACAAAGCATCAATTATGGCGTGGGCTACTACATCAGCGTCACTATGTCCCGATAAGCCTTTATCAAAAGGAATGTAAACTCCTCCCAGGATTAGCTTACGCTCTGGAACAAGGGGGTGGCAATCATAGCCGATACCCACTCTCAACATTGCTAACAATGACCTCCGCTAAAGCTAGATCGGTAGGGGTAGTTATCTTTATATTATGATATGTGCCGGGGTAAAGCTTTACCTTGCAGCCAAGGCGCTCTACGGCAGCAGCATCATCAGTCACTTCCACTGCGAGTTCTTCGTAGGCTTTTGTTATTATCTCAAATTTAAACATCTGTGGGGTTTGTGCTATCCATAGCTTGCTGCGTTGCAGGTTTTTTTCAATTATTTCAGCGTCATTGGCAAGTTTAATCGTTTCGTTAACCGGCACCGCAGCTATAGCTGCTCCAGTTTCCCTCACCGCCTCCAATCCCTTTTGGATTAGATTCAGAGTTAGGAAAGGACGTGCTCCATCATGGATCATAACCCAGTCACAGCTTACTAGTTTATGCAGGCCTCGCTTTACGGAATCTTGACGTAATGGACCACCAGGGTATATATCAGTGACCTTAGTCCATTCTCTTTCTCTGGCTAATTTTTGTCCTAACTCTAGATCATCGCTTCTCAGCGCGATAACTATCTGGTTAATCAAGTGGCATTTTTGGCAGGTGTCTACTGACCAAGCTAACAGAGGTTTGTTTTTGAGAATGGCAAAGATCTTATTGAGGTTACCCATTCTCTGGCTGTCGCCTGCAGCGGCTATGATGACTCCCAATTCGGGGGCTTTATTCACCATTGATTGTTTCCCTGTTGATTTTCTTGGTAAGCCCTAATCGGAGGGCTTGGCCTAGAGAGTTAGCTTCGAGCAACTGAATATCGGCGTGGTTAAGCATGGGCTTTTGGGAGGGTTTAGGGAGGAGGCAAGTTTTGAAACCTAGTCTAGCTGCTTCAGCGATTCGTCTTTCTACTTGTGGCACAGTTCTGAGTTCTCCATTTAGTCCTATTTCGCCGAGCACGATTGAGCCTGAAATTGGGACACGGTCGCTAAAGCTAGAAGCAATAGCTAAGGCAATTCCAAGGTCAATCGCTGGCTCATTGAGCCTTAATCCACCGGTGACGTTGACGATAACATCCTGGTTAAAAAGTCTTAGTCCAGCACGTTTAGTAAGCACAGCGATAATTAGAAGCAGGCGGTTAAAGTCAACGCCGTTGGCGATACGTCTTGGCGGACCAAAATTATTTGGTGTAGTTAAAGCTTGTAGCTCCACGAGCAAGGGGCGACTCCCTTCAAGGGTGGGCACTACCACTGAGCCGACGGTGGCATCGGTATGCCTGGATAACAAAGCTTGAGACGGGTTATCTACTTCCACTAACCCACTGTTGCCCATTTCGAAAAGTCCAACCTCATTAGTGGAGCCGAAGCGATTCTTAATACCTCGCAGCATACGGTAGCTGCTGAAAGGCTCACCTTCGAAATAAAGCACTACATCGACTATATGTTCCAACGTTCCAGGACCAGCGATAGAACCATCCTTGGTCACATGACCAGTAAGCAATACAGGCACATTATTTTCCTTTGCCCACCTCATTATCCGCGATGCGCATTCACGCACCTGGGAGATACTACCAGGCATCCCCGAGATATCTTCCAGGTACATAGTTTGGATGGAGTCAATGACCACCAGTTCGGGTGAAATCTGTTCCAAGTGCTCCATGATAATAGCTATGTCGGCTTCAGACAGAAAGAAGAGCCCTTCACCATCTATGTTTAGCCGCTCAGCCCTGAGTTTAACTTGATTGACAGATTCCTCCCCGGAGATATAACCTGTAGGCCTTTTGTCTTTAGCTATCATTGCTGAAGCTTGAAGTAATAGTGTCGATTTGCCTATTCCTGGTTCTCCAGCGATGAGCACTACAGAGCCAGGCACCAAACCACCTCCCAGAACACGGTTTATCTCAGAGAAACCGACGCTGAGGCGGGAAAGCGTGCTCCTCTCCACTGTGGAGAGTTCCTGGGGTTTATTCGCCTTAAGCGCAGGCCTACTGTAAGCGGCACGATATGGGCTGACTGTTGTTTCTACAAAGCTATTCCATGCGCCACAATCGGGACAGCGGCCTAACCATTTAGGACTTTCCTTGCCACATTGCTGGCAGACGAAAACAGTTT
>DAOUDP010000013.1:0-4041 GCA_034431195.1 Dehalococcoidia bacterium
AAAAGGCATAACAAAAAGCAAAATGAACTTATTCAAATTATTCTCTAAGCGGAAAACTAATCATGATCTTAGCAAGCGAGAAAATGAAGTTTTACAGCTTATAACTCAAGGAAAAACAAACGAGGAAATTGCAATAAAGCTGGGCATAAACGAGCGGACGGTAAAAAATCACTGCTGGCATATTTTCCCAAAGCTCGGCGTTAGCAATAGGACAGAGGCGGCCATAAAAACAATACAATCTACTACTTCAAAGGGGATGAAGAATGAGAAAGTAGATAAGTAATAGGAGTGTCAAAATAATAGGAGGTGAGAAATGAAAAAGTTCTTGGGAGTGATGGTTGTTTTGCTGCTGGCAGTAAGCTTTCTGGCGGCATGTGTTGAGAAGGCGCCTGCTGAGTTTACGCTTTCTGGCGTGACTGCTTCTCCATCAACGGCGACTGTTAATGACACGGTTACCATCTCTGCTCTAGTCACCAATGTAGGTGAACAATCTGGCGACTGTGATGTTAGCTTAACTATCGATGGCTATACTGATAGTGAGTCTGTTACCCTTGCGGGTGGGGAAAGCACAGGCGTCAGCTTTAGCTACGCCGCAACAACTGAAGGCAGCTACGATGTAACTGTCTCCACTCCTGATGATAGTGAAACACGAACACTTACGGTAACCGAAGAAGCACCCCCACCACCGCTAGGGGCGCCAGTCTGGTCTGCTGGTGATAACTGGGTATATACCTGCTCTTATGAAAATCCAGAGGGGACGCCGAAATTTGAGGATGTTGAATTAAGTGTCACTGTTGTAGGTGAAGTAGCGGCTGGCGAGGAAGAAGGTGTTAATGAGGCTAGTTACCATCTCAGTGCGGTCTTCGTTCCCGAGGCAACTCGTGATTCTACCCACCCACCGGTCCCGGCAATGACGCTGCATGTAG
Organism: Dehalococcoidia bacterium; assembly: GCA_034431195.1. Taxonomy (GTDB): domain Bacteria; phylum Chloroflexota; class Dehalococcoidia; order GIF9; family AB-539-J10; genus CG2-30-46-19. Next base: position 927 of record DAOUDP010000013.1, read on the forward strand.
GTGTGGCTGATGTATTTAACAGCGTAGCCAATATACAGTTCCTGAAACAGAGTTCATCAATCGAAGAGCTTCCTGGATTACCAGCCGGTGTTATGTGGGCTTATGCTCCAGGCTTAAGCTTTCCCAGTAACGTCGGAGACACCTGGGACTTCACAAAGCACACCCTAGCTGGCGGCGGCCTGGTTGATGAGACCGTTAACAGGCAGGGTAAGGTGCTTGAGATAGTGGATATTACGGTGCCCGCGGGAACATTCAGCTGCTATCATATAGTGGAATACGACCCCGCGACTCCCGACACCTATACCTTTGAGCACTGGTTCAATGTAACTGTGGTGAAATCAGATGTGAAGATGATAGACCGCGACACCTGGGATGGTGCGGAGACCAGGGTGCTTGTATCCTACCCACAATAAATTAAAAAGGAGGTGACATTATGCCAGTTAAGTATGGGACGAAGGAATGGGAGGAAGAATACCAAAAGTTGGTCAAGGAAAGGCGTGAAGCCCACCCCAAGCCTATAATGGGGACTCCAGAATGGGGACAAGCATATGGGGAAACCCTTAACGGCGATGCCCGGTATAGAGAGGCGGCCAAGACCTGGGAAGGTGCCGTTACCCTGGTGGTCAAGGCGAAGCCCGAGGTAGGGCTAGACGAAGATATTTGTATAGTGATAGACCTGTGGCATGGTGATTGTAAATCAGTGAAAATCCTTCCCAAAGAGGAAGCTGCAAAGGCGCCGTATGTTATGACCGGTGGCTTCGATACCTGGAAAGCTGTGGCTACAGGGAAGACAGATGCTATTCAGGCTACCATGATGGGCAAAATCAAGCTGCAGGGGAATCTAGCTAACATAGTCAGGCACGTGCAGGCAGCCAAAAGGCTGGCGGAGTGCTCCGGGATGTTTGAAGCTGTGTGGCCTGATGAACTCAGCAAGGACGAAGTTGAGAAGTTTAGAGCTGACGTTAAACAGCTCAGGGGACAGTTTGGGGTTTAGTGACCGCTTAAGAATAACATAGCCAGAAATTTTGAAAAGGGGGTGTGGAACATGGCTTACACCCGTGAGCTTTCTTTTGTTTATCGTGACCCCACCAAGATTATCTTCGGAGAAAATGCTGTGGACGATGTTGCAGTGGAGGTAGTAGTGAGAATGTCACTAAATATATTTCAGTAAAACCGCCTTAAAAATTGCAAAATTTGAGGTGTTTAGGGTGGAAGTTGAAATATAAATTTAACAAGGAGGAAAGGTAAAAATGAATGTAGGCCGATTGATAAAAGACAACGTTAGTGACTTTGGTGAGTATCCTTTATTAACATTCGAAAACGAGCAATATTCCAATATTGAAATTGACCGTTGGTCAAACAGGGTTGGCAATGCACTTAAGAGCCTCGGTGTGAAAAGAGGTGACAGGGTTGTTATTCAGTTACCCAACTGCCCTGAGGTTGTGGTCAGCTTTACAGGAATATTCAAAATTGGCGCTGCGGTTATCCCTCTCAGCTTCCTTATCTCGGCTGAGGAAACGGCATATATCTACCAGGATTCCACCCCGGTTGTGGTAATAAGCGCTACAGAGTTCATGGAAAAGGTGTCCCGTGGCAAAGCAGCAGCGCCGAGTATAAAGCATGTAATCTCGGTTGACGAAGCCCCGGACACACTGTTATTTCGGGACATAGTGGATAAAAGCTCGGACAAATTGGAGATGGAAGATACCGCTAACGAGGAATTAGCGGCATTGCTTTATACTGCAGGCACTACGGGAAGGCCAAAGGGGGTCATGCTGTCCCACGAGGCTTTGTCCGCTAATGCTAAGGGGCAATTTGAATTCCTTAAGGGGTCCATTGAGCCTGGCAGTATGGCATTGAGCTCTCTTCCCCTTTCTCACGCTTATGGCATGGCATCGATGAACGCTAGCGCCCTTTTTGGCCTGAAGGGGGTGTTAGTCAGATGGTTCGACACTGAACACATTTTTGATGCAATACAGAAATACAAAGTAGCTCTGACAACCCAGGTGCCTACTATGTATGTTATGCAGAACCTTTTCCCTGAGCCTGAGAAATACGACCTCTCCTCGATGAAGTACTGGATTTCTGGCTCTGCTCCATTGAGTGAGGAGACCAGAAAGGAATTCGAATCTAAATACCCCGGCAAGGTATACCAGGGTTGGGGATTAACCGAGGCGACCGCCAATAATTCCTGTTGCCCGTTTGATAAACCATATAAGGAGGGCTCCGTAGGTAAGCCAATGAATTGCGAGATGAAGGTGGTGGACGAGAATGACAATGAAGTCAAAGTTGGCGAGATTGGGGAAATAGTGTTGAAAGGACCTGTGGTGATGTCAGGATACTGGAATAAGCCGGAGGAGACTAAAGAAGTATTGCGTGGTGGCTGGCTTCGCACCGGTGATATGGGATACATGGATGACGATGGATATTTCTTCATCGTAGAGCGCAAGAAAGATATGATAATAAAGGCAGGGGAAAATATCTTCCCGCGTGAAATTGAGGAAGTTGTCTATCAACATCCCAAGGTTTCCGAGGCAGCCGTTGTTGGCGTTGGTGACCAGAAATATGGCGAGGAACTCAAGGCTTTTATCGTGTTGAAGCCGGGGGAGAAAGCCACTGAGCAGGAGGTAATCGATTTTTGCAAGGGGAAGCTCAGCAGCTTTAAGACACCGAAGTATGTTCAGTTCCTCGATTCGCTCCCTAAGAACCCTATGGGTAAGATACTGTATAAAGAGCTGCGGAAAATGGGCTAAGTTTGCCACACTGTGACCTCTTGGGGGATTCGGTGAATGAAGGCGATACAATTTGCGTTATAGAAGCGATGAAGATGGGAAACCCGATATTAGCCCCCGTAAAAGGGTCTATTACAGAGGTGGGGGGTTCCCCCAATCAAGTAATTAAAACAGGCCAACTGATAGCTATCATCGAGTACCAATAAAAATCAGTTAAGCAAGGAGGAGAAAAATGGCCGCTAAAATGTGGTATGCAGACCCCGTAATGCAGACAATGTTGCCCACAATGGGGGGTGAAGCTATTAAGGAAATCTATGGACATTGGTTTGCACCGAGGGCGATTTTTACCGGGAGAATGGGGGCAACGGCATTATCAATGCTTG
>DAOUDP010000014.1:0-2161 GCA_034431195.1 Dehalococcoidia bacterium
AGAACCAAGATAATATCGGAGCATGCCAGCAAAGCTGTGAATTCCCAGCTGGGCATCATGAGGCACAGTTACCTTATACACCGCGGTGAACGCAGTGCCGTTACCATAGGGCCCAGTCCACCAGGTAATCACCGATTCGTTCCCTGTAGCATGTGTAGTGGCATTCGGGATACACCACGTTCCATCGACAATCACCGTCCACCCATCGGGAGCAACGTCGAAGAGGTAGATAAAATCGAACCCGTTTGCAGGGGCAGTGAAGGTTACGGTGACATTGAATGTCTCCCCCCTCTGCACACTGTCGGGCAGAATTCTGGTTGGATTGGCCTGTTGCGCCAGGGCTATATGCAGTGGCATGACGGCAATAACCATCAGTGCCACTACAGTAAGCAACACTACAGACACTCTCATATTCTTATTATACCACGAACGTAAACCGACTGACAGGAGATCGAGATATTACCTGCGTACTGAAGCTTAGCTTGGATATAGCCAAGCCGTACAAACATCCATTGCCTTCCACTCAGAAATACCCCACTCGGGATTCGCTAACGGCGGGGATAGCCATAGATTGACGCTCTTTAAAGCATACGACATGGTGCAGTTCCTGGGGATAAGCCCGTAGTTACCTTCGAAGTCAGTGACGTTTCCCGCAGCTAGTAGTGCTGGAGTTGTCAGGTCTATGGTGAAATTGCATCCCGGCAGCTGTGTACCATTTGTAGTGTTTAGCTCATAGTACCTGGTCAGGTTACCCACCAGCCAGTACTCCCCAGTCATATTGACTGTTATACGGTAATCTGGAGTGCTTATATCATTTCCTAACTTGCCGGCATGGGTAAGATACAGCCGCACGTCTACATTGGGTAACTCATTGGCATTAACATCGCGAGTCTCTCCCACTATATCGCCGGGGACTATTACAATCATCTTATAATCTCCCCACACGCACGACGTATATGGTCCTTCCTCGACAACGTAGTATTCCAGCCAGGCCACATCCACATCACACGGACCCGAGGTCCAGTTATTGATTCCTGGCTCGGCAGTCGTCGGGACGGTCACCTTGTACATTAGGGAAATGTTAGTGCCCTCATCATAAGGCCCAGCCAACATAATCTCTGCCGTATTCCCGATAGCTTCAACTTCAAGGGCCAGGGTCTGAATACCATCGATCCAGCACCAGCTCTGATTAACCTGCACCTCCCAACCATCAGGGGCAACATCGGTGAGACCGATGGCGTTGAAAACATCCACCGGTGCAGTGAAGTTCACATACACATCGATTGTGGCATTGGGATATGTCTGGTTTGGCGTTAAATTGTTGCCAGGCAGATCTCTCATAACGTCGATATGCCCTATCCACTCAAAGTTCGCCATGATGGAGTAGTCTCCGGTCATGGTGATGGTCGTATTTGCCAAATTAACATTGGCTATTGTGCCCACATCTCCGGTCCAGTTTACAAAGTAATAATCACTATCCTCCGTCGCTACCAGGTCCACTACCTCACTGGCATTATAGGTGAATGTCCCCTCTCCAGGCGTCGTCACATTACCACCAGCGGTGCTGTTGATAGTCAGGTTATATGTCGGTGGAATAATTACTGTTATATATCCTGCCTTGACCTCATCATCAGAGCCACAGGCATTGCTCACCGTTAAGCTGACATTATAGCTGCCATTACTGCTGTATTGATTGCTCGGGTTCTGAACATTGCTCGTGTTCCCATCTCCGAAGTCCCAGCTCCAGCTTGTCGGACTCCCCGTCGATAAGTCAGTGAAATTAACCGTTAACGGAGCGCAGCCGCTGGTGGGAGCACCACTAAAGGCTGCCGTCGGTGCTGTACCTACCGTTATGTATCCTGCCTTGGTCTCATCATCAGAGCCACAGGCGTTGCTCACCGTTAAACTCACATTGTACGTGCCACTGCTGTATTGATGGCTCGGGTTCTGCACGCTGCTTGTGTTGCCATCTCCGAAGTCCCAGCTCCAGGTATCTATTGTACCCGTCGATAAGTCGGTGAAATTAACCGTTAACGGAGCACAGCCGCTGGTTACATTGGCACTGAACGCCGCCGTCGGTGCCGTGCTTACCGTTATGTATCCTGCCTTGACCTCATCATCAGAGCCACAGGCATTGCTCACCGTTAAACTCACATTGTAA
>DAOUDP010000015.1:0-4854 GCA_034431195.1 Dehalococcoidia bacterium
GGATTCGGTCAGCAGATGAAAGTTGAGCGAGACAAGTGGAGCTGACTAAGCTTGTAGGATATTCTGGCAACCTTTCTATGGACGGGGAGTTCGACCCTCCCCCGCCTCCACCAGGCAATTTAGAGGCGTCAGCTTTGCGGAGCTGGCGCTTTTTTGTTTGGATTGATGCAGATCGACAACCTGGTGGCAATGGTTTATGGTCAAGGAGAGGGAATCTCAAGACGGCTCAATCCTAAATAGGAGGCGAGATAAAAGACGAAGAGGAGTTTGTGGCGGCTGCTAGGGCCGTTTATCCTTTGAAGTAGCGTTTCAAAATCTACGCTATCAATGTTATATTTATGAATATCTAAAGCTGAAATTAAAAGGCCTGTATCATGGCTAACTTAGGAATGATACGATGTACGACAGATATTTGTTGATCATACCGTGCTCTAAGCGGAAGGCAAGCCTACTGAAGGTTAGAGTTCCCGCCATAGATTTATATGGCGGGCCATTTTACAGGATTATTAGAAAAGCACTTCGGGAGTGCGGGAAACCGACTTGCTGTCATCATCATAACTATGTATATCGTCCGTGGTGGGAGAAGACCAAGCCATACATTGAGATGATGATGGGAATAAAACTCAAACGAATTAGATAATATCAGTGTACTAATAAGGGATTGACGGTAAATTATGCTGAATTATATTGGTGGATTTGCATACCGCGCAATAACTTCTGGCAATACACAGGTTAGAAGACTTGCTTATTTGACTGCGATTGCCTCATTGCTTCCTTCTCATTCAACAGTATCTAGTGACCAAGGAGCTAATTGGTTGATGAAGTGGGCTACAGAGCATAGTGACGATCTCAAGGAATATTCCCGGCTAATGGATGGTCAAGGTGCAATAGTTGCAGGTCGCCGAACTGGGCCAGTGAGGTACATTGACATCGCACAGGGATTGCTCTTGGTGTCCAGAACGGGGGGAGGAATCTCCTTATCTCCTTATGGTGAGCTTCTGAGATTAGCCTCGAAATTATCAAGCAAAAATAACCCATTCTTCTTATCACTTCCAGAAAGACTTTTCTACACTTACTGGCTGCTGCTCACTGATGCTGACCACATCTTACTAGTTGCCGATGCCGCCTCCAGATTCAAAGGAGTGCGATTACAAAACCTACAATCAAAGTTTAAGCAGCTTTTTGTTGAACGCTTACAAGCAAAACTTCAAGTAGCCAGTGATGCTAGAGAAACGAATCGATTGGAGGAGGCCCTCTATCGAGTACGACATCAATGGACAACACCAGAGAGATACGCGGAGCATATTATTCCTCCAAGAGCCAATTGGCTTCTAGATTTAGGTTTTATGGAACCTGACTCTTTTCACCGTCAAGAATATGTCTTAAGTATTCATGGAGAAAAGTTTAGGTCGTCCTTACCAACAATCTCAAAAACTGGTTTGACTGATATTAGTGGTGATTGGCTTTGGAGACACATTTTCACGACTACTGTTAAGGCTACCGATTCTGCCAAGACTAAAAAACACTGGAATGAGCTCTCTAGTGATGAGCGGTTACAAGCTGTGAAAGATTCGATAGAGGACGCTAGTAAGCGTTTCCCCCTATTTGGGATGAAAGCTTGTTCTTTGTTACCGACCCTAGTATATTGCGTCATAGTGATGACCCATATAAAGGATATATTGGTTAACTTGGAGGATTTGAGTACTTGGATTGGCGAACACCAAGCCACCGCTGACTTTCCTTATGAACTGCATCTATCTTCACTAGAGACAGAATCTTACATTTCAGTGGCGAATTCATTCGAGGGGAAAAACAATGTCTAAGGTTGTCTGTATTCCAGACACTAGTGCTTATCGCCACCTCAAAGGAATCATCGTTGGTGGTAGGGATATTAGAGCTTGGTTGGGTGAAGAATTTGAAGTGTGGCTAACGCAAGACATTTGGAACGAGCTACGTCGCCAGCGAAGGAGTTTAGAAGTGACTGACGGGATATTGAATATGATCAGGCAACACACTCCCGAGAGAGTAAATCTCAGACCGATAGTACGTGATGCTCTGAACCATTTATCTGATTCTACCGTATCCACCTTTGACGACGAGGAATTGTCTTGCGTGGTTTTAGGATTGCGTCTGCTTACTAGGCGAAGGGCAGAGGTGAAGCAGATTGTGATACTATCTGATGACTTTGAAGCCTTTGAAGGTGAACAGGCACGTAGACTCTTGGGGCCAATTCCAAGCCTTTGCTTCTGGAATAGTGCAGACTTCGTCCTGTACTTGGCCTTAAGGTTAGCCAAGAGAGAACGACAGGATTTATCGTTCATGATCTTCCAAGAAGCTTTAGGGAGGGCTTTATACAACTCTTCCCCTATGTCGCAGCCGTCTGGTATAACTGAACCAGTCAAGAGAAGATGGCGAAGAAGATTTTCAGATTATCAACGATACCTTGACAGAGCCTTTAGGGCCTCCAAATTTAATTGGTAGGAGGTTTGAAGATGGAATTAACATCAGCTTTATTAAAACAAGACCCTTTTATAATTGAAGCACCCACAGATGCACTGAGTGCCGTTTGGGCCGACATGGAGGGCATCTCAACTCGCTTGAAGAACATAATCGGAGATGCACTTTCTTCAGATATCACTCAAGTAGTGCTCAATAGAGGAAGGTGGGGAGCTGGTAAAACGCATTCAGCAATTTACTTTAGCCTCCAAGAACGTGTGAAAGCCGATACTTCTTTCTCGGGCTCTATAGAGTGCATATATGTGCGTACCCCTAGGCAAGCAGAGCAAGCTGTTGAAGAATTCTTTACAAATGTGGTAGAAGCTTTCAACTGGAATGCTATACGTGGATGGATGCAAAATATAAATACAACTCTTGGTGATGATAATGCGTTCAAGTGGTTTAATGCAACTGTAAAAGATGCAGATTTGGCTCGCATATTGTTACTTTTAGGTAAACCTGAATACAGCGATTATCACCTGCGGCGCTATCTTATTGGGACTCCAAGGCCAACCTCCAGGGAACTCTCTGATTTACGTGTAGCAAAGGTTATGAGAGCAGGCCAGCGCGCTTCAGTACTGGCAGCTATATTAAGATCCTTGATTTACTCGGGCAGTGAACAAGCGGAAGGTAGAATCTTCATCTGGGTCGATGAAACCGAAGACCTCAACTTCTATCCCACGACTCGCCGCAGAGCCATAACGGAAATGTGGCGTGATTTGGTTGACGCCGTGCCTAGAGGACTAACTTTATTCCTCAATTACACGCCAGCTGTCACTGAGCGTGGTGAAGCATTAAACACAGTATACGGAGCTGCTTTGCTAAGCCGCATCAGTCAAATAGTAACCTTCGAACCTTTAAGTGAAGAGGATGCATTTAAGTACGTCCTCGACTTACTAAATCATCCGAGATACCGCATGGAAGATCCTTCGAATAAAGGATTGCCAAAGACTTATCCGTTTGAGGATAACACAGTTAAATCGCTAATATCTAAAGTGAAAAACAAAACACCCCGTAATTTAAACTTGGTCTTTGGTGAAGTTCTTCGATCCGCACTTCGGGATAACACGCTTTTTGCTAAAAAAATTGTTGGCCCTTCATATATTGAGGAAAAATGGCCCGATATTGCTGTTCTTATGGCAAGAGAGGAGGAATTAGAAGAATGAAAGTTTCAGATAATGGTAATAGGCCAGAATGGATAGAATTATTACAGACAGCAAAAAAGGCGTTTGTTCTCTTTTCAGGCGGTAAAGATAGCTGTGCCGCATTGGCTTATACCAAGGAGTTAATCGAAGAACTTGAACCTAAACCTTCTTTAATCGCTCTACATGTAGATACTACAGTTTCATTGCCTAGTAGTGAAGATTTCGTAGAAGAGTTTTGCAACCAGTTAGACATACAATTCGCAACTCTTAAACCCAAGACCGACTATTTTACACTGGCACAGAAATGGGGAGTTCCCCGGCCTAGGGCGAGGTGGTGTTGTTATTATTTGAAAATCAAACCAATAAAGTTGTATCTGAAAGGCTTGTCCGATTATGTTGTGCTGGATGGTATGAGAAGAGAGGAATCAAGGAAACGTTCTACTTATCCTGCTACTTTCGATCATCCCCACTTCGGCCTAGTTATTCATCCCATTATTGACTGGACGTTAGAGCGAGTTCTGAACTATTTAGAATCAAAGAAGCTTCCTTCTAATCCAGCATATGAACTTGGATTTAGTTCATGGGAATGCTGGTGTGGTGTGTTCAAACGGAAATCAGAGTTCGAAAGACTAAAAGAAGTAGACCCTGAATTTTTTACAAAGCTCGTAAAACTCGAAGCTAGTTTAACTAGTGGCTATGCATATGCTTACTTTAACGGCAAGCCATTTTACTTATGCGAGCTCCTAAACAGCGAAGAACGAGAGGAAATACTCAATGGTGATAACGGTGAGGCGAAACCATTGTGCGCCGTGAGACAGACAGAGAAATAGAGCGTGCGCTAAAAATCAAAGGGAGGTGGTAAAAAGGCAGTCTGATCAGGGTAGCGGGGGCGCGTGGATTCGACATGGGAAGGCCTACAGAATTGCAAGCTGAGGTGCCATTAACCTCACAAAACAAATGGCAAAAAAATAAATGCCGAACCTATTGCAGCTTAATTAAAGCTACACACCCACCTCAACCTCTCCTCGAAGGTTGGGACTGGATGTCAAAAAGTCGAGGTGCTCCAATCCCAACGTCGATACGGATTGGATAAGAAAATCGACTGGCTTGACTGGATTCGGTCAGCAGATGAAAGTTGAGCGAGACAAGTGGAGCTGACTAAGCTTGTAGGATATTCTGGCAACCTTTCTATGGACGGGGAGTTCGACCCTCC
>DAOUDP010000016.1:0-69914 GCA_034431195.1 Dehalococcoidia bacterium
CTCAGGCAAGCCGGTAGCTATGAAGCAGCCGAGGGACCTCTGGCTTCAGGACCTGCTGGAAACGGCGGAAACCTGGGTTGAACCAGAATCGGTTGAATCGAACCACCCGCTCTACATACTTTACACCTCAGGTACCACAGGTAAGCCCAAGGGAATAGTCCACAGCACTGGAGGTTACCTTGTCCAGAACTACTGCACCTACAAGTGGGCCTTCGACCTGAAAGAAGAATCAGTCTACTGGTGTACCGCTGACGTGGGTTGGGTTACCGGACATAGTTCGATAGTCTATGCCCCTCTAGCACACGGTGCCGCGATTGTTCTCTACGAAGGGGCACCAGATTATCCCGCACCTGACAGATGGTGGAACATAATCGAGAAATATGGGGTTACCATATTGTACACCTCTCCCACTGCTATCAGGATGTTCATGAGATATGATGAGGATTGGCCGGGGAGGCATGATCTGCGCAGCCTGGAGCTACTAGGGAGTGTCGGTGAGTCCATTAACCCAGAAGCCTGGCTATGGTATTACCAGCATATAGGGGGTGAGAGGTGCCCTATAGTTGATACTTGGTGGCAGACCGAAACCGGTGGCATCATGATATCGCCCACCCCCGGGATAGAGTGTGTTCCACTGAAGCCCGGCTCAGCAACCTTCCCTTTGCCAGGAGTAGACGCAGCTGTGGTCAATGAAAGTGGTGAGCCGGTCAACCCCGAAGAGCGCGGACTTTTGGTGATAAGGAAACCGTGGCCAGGCATGCTTCTTGGCATCTACGGCAACCCGGAGCGGTATAAAGAGGCTTATTGGTCAAGATTTCCAGGCATGTTCTACACAGGCGACTACGCAGTAAAGGACAGGGACGGATATTTTTGGATTTTGGGCAGGGCTGATGAGATACTTAAAATTGCTGGGCATAGAATCGGTACTGCTGAACTGGAGGACGCCGCCGTATCGCATTCTCAAGTGGCTGAAGCAGCAGTAGTGGCTAAAGCTCATCCAGTAAAGGGTGAGAGTATAGTCATCTTCATTGTGCTAAAAGAAGGGGTCAGCCCTTCCCCAAACCTGAACAAAGAACTGGCCAAACACATGCGGGATATGGTAGGGCCAATAGCAACCCCTGACGAGGTTTATTTTGTTGGTAAGCTGCCCAAGACGAGGAGCGGCAAGATTATGCGGCGAGTACTGAAGGCGGTGGCTACTGACGCTAGTATTGGTGACCTTACCACCTTGGAGGATGAAGCTTCCGTGGAAGAGGTGGTCAGGAGTTATCGGGAACTCAAGAAAACGGAGGAGGCGAAGTAGGGGACATCAAAGGTCAACATTTGCCTTGGTAAATTCAAGAAAGACGTATATTTGAGGCATCTATTTCCTTTTCTGGCAGCGAACTTATCGATATCGCTATTGGCATCGAGAGGAGAGGAACTGCCTTCTACGATGCCCTCGAGAAATATAGCTCATAGTGAGAGAAGTTGAGCCATGGTAGCCCAATTCTTCCTTGTGCTTAAGGATTATCTTATTGAAGTATTGCCCTTTCTGGCAGTGGGTTTCTTCCTAAGTGGGTTAATCCATGAGTTTGTCCCTACCGGGTGGGTAGAGAGGCACCGCGGGGGGAAAGGAATAAGGCCACTTCTCTATTCTACCATTGTTGGAACCGCCCTTCCTATCCAAAGTTGTAATTACATTCCGCACGGGCACAGGTTCATGATGTAATATGTTCCATTAGCGGGTCACGCTTAGTGCGATAGGTATCCCTTTGGCGGTATTGCATTCCAACGTTAACCATAGGTGTTTACCACGGTTAACCTTCCCTTCTTACTTCATTAGGCCGCGGTTGCGTAACCGCTGTTGCTCCCATGCTTTGTAATTCTCGGGGGGGTGTATTATCTCAACGCCAGGTCTCAACTTTAATTCCACCGCTTCGGTGGGACACCCAGTAACACAAAGACCACAACCAAGGCACTTTGTCAGATCAATTGTTGCTACATCGTCTACCGAGCAAGCGTTCACTTGGCACCGCTCTTCACATATTCCACACCCATTGCATTGTTCGAGGTCAACGACCGCATAGTAATTTGCCTTGGCAATTGAGTGTTCGATGCCGAATTGGGTGATTCCCCTTAGCATACCACAACAGCACCCGCAACAGTTGCACACATAAAAAACCCCTCTGGCGATATTGCTTACGCTGTGAACCAAGCCAATTTCTTCAACTTGGTCAAGCACCTTGAGAGCTTCCTCCTGAGTGATACTGTGCGGTCCCACAGGTCTTTCTCTCACCGAGAAATTGAGGCAAACTTTCAGGGGGAAGTCGCATTTTCGGGTACCCACCAGGTCCTGTTGTTTTCTACAGATGCAATCGCGTAATTCGAACGACTTGGCCTGCAGTATTAATTGTTTTACATCATCATAGGGGAGAATGAACTCAGTTTTAACCGCCCGCTGTGCCGGGACAACACGGTGCAGCGCCGGCTCAGGACGCATTATTCCCTCCAACCCCCCCTCGAGCCAGTATTGCTCACAAAGATGGGCTAACTCATGGTCCATGACATCCCATTGTTCTTCATAAAAACCGACAACAAATGGAGCCAGCCGGAATCTCAATATTCCATCCTTTTTAGAGCCCCATATGATGCCCCTGCTCAGCATTGCTTTGAGTCTTTCTTCAATTTCTCCCCTTGGTAGGTTGGCTCGCCCTGCTATCTCATCGACTGTCTCACTGGTGCCAGTCATATTGCTTGCTACTAGCCCTTCCTCGGGCGAGAATATCTTCTTGAGGATTTGCAACTCAACACCTGACCTGGTTCGAGGGAAACCTCCGGGTAGGAGGTCTAGGACTCGGGCTAACTGTTCATAGGCATCTGCGTTCATTTCTATACCCCTTGTCTTGCTAGCTCAAAAGTACCTATAAGTAAATGGCTAGCACTTGCAAAATACAGTATTTATTCAGGGGCTGTCAAGAACAAAAACAATAAGCTGCTCTCCCTCAGATAGAACATTCCATCGTATTGTTTACTCCGGAATAGACCAGTGCTGCGATTACCCTCTCTTTTGGCTGGTCATAGAGGTTGAATTACTTTGGCAGTCCAAATTCAGGGCAGGCCCTAAGATTTTAGTAGTAATAAAATCTTTCTCCCATTTACTTTTTTCCTTTAAAGGCTATATCATTGGTCTAGACTAAGGGAAATTTCGCATAAATTGGAGAATTTCTGAGAAGAATCTACATGTTATGAGAAAAAGTTATGAATAGACTATGAATCTGGAGGAATATTACGGAGCCGAAAGTCTTGAATATAAATAAAAGCTTAGAAATAATGCTGAGTGCATGAAGTCAGGTAAGAATACAAAATGTCAGGAGGAGAAAAATGGCTGGTACTGTCAAGTATATGAGTCCAGAGTGGCGTGATGAGGCGGAAAAGCGTCTCAAATCCGAACTTACACCAGAAAAGATGAAGCATATTACAACATCCATGTGCTGCATTTATCAGAATTGCCCTGACGGCAAGCAGCGGTACTATTTTGTTAAGACTGAGAATGGTAGCTTGGTTGAAATTTCGATAGGCGACCAGGAACCCCCCAAAGCCGAATTTATACTCACTGCCGATTACGAGACTTTTGCCAAGCTTACCCGTGGCGAGCTGAGTGGACGGGCTGCGTTGATGGGAAGAAAACTCACACTTAGTGGAAATCTAATAAAAGCTCTAAAGCTGTCGACAATTGCCGACCGTATGAACAAGGTCCTTTCAGCAATTCCTGCGGAGTACTAAAAGTGAATACTATGTTAAACCAAACCAATAAGACTGCTGATCCTTACTTTATTGATTTCCCAAAGCGAATTAAGAATATTCAGGAGATGATGCAAGGACAGGGAATTGATGTCTACCTTGGTTCTCGCCTGCGAACTATATCCTGGACAGTGGATGTTTTCTGTCCATGGCGCAGTTATATAGTCATCCCCCAAAAGGGGCTTCCCACGGCTTTTACCTTTCTTATTGACGCGGATAGGATAGGACATGAGTCGTGGCTTGATGAAGAGCATGTCCTGGGATACGGACCTGTGGGAGGTCAGGATCAGATTACCATACTATCTAATAAAATCCTGGAATATCTCAATAAGGGTGAGGGAAAGGTCGGTATCGAGTCTGGAATGTCAAATTACCTTCCCGAGGGCAACCTTACCCATTATGAATATGACAAGCTTGCAGAAGCTCTTCCTGACGTTGAGTTAGTAAACGCCCATGACATTGTGGATGAGTTATCGATGATCAAGGATAAGGGGACTATGAACCGTTTTCGAGAGGCATCCAGAATTGTCGACATCGGTCATCAAGCTGTATACGAGGCTATTAAGGGTGGTGGGTGGAAAGGGATGACCGAAACGGAAATCGCTGGGCTGGCCGCTTATGCTATGCGGAAAGCTGGCAGTGAATTTGAATGGAGTTTTACTGGAGGAAACGAGATCGCCTCCGGGTACCGGACAGGATTAGCCCAGGGTGCCTGCACCCCCGCTAGCCGCAAAAAGCTGAAAGCAGGTGAACCTCTTATGGTCGATCTTCACGCCATGTTTAAACTTGGGTTGGGTGATCATACGCATAATTACCTGCTCAGTCCCGCAACTGAGCGACAGAAGTGGCACGCCCAGAACTTTGTGGCTTTGGTGAAGCTTGTCCTGAAAGCTTATGGCCCCGGGGCCACGCCATCATCATTGGCTGATAAGATGTTGGAATTTGCCGAGGACCATGACTTCATCGAGTTTGTAGTCCCCGGTTGTGAGCATGGCATCGGAATGATGGGAGATGAGTGGCGCATCGGCATGAACGATGGCCCCTTTGAGTACTGGACAAACCCTGACCATGTGTATCAAGCCGGTGAGATGGTGATATGCGCGATGCAGTATGCATGTCCCGAAGAAAATATTGGTTTCCGCTACGAAAATCCGATTATAATAACGGATAGAGGCTGTGAGCCTTTATCAAAATTTCCACTGCGCATTGAAGAAATCTAGGGTTGTCTAAGTTAAGGGACTGAGCCATATCAAAAATCATTGCCTGCCAGGCTCCCCGCTTGAATGCCGATAGGCAAGAGATGGCCAGGCTAAGACCATATGCCTGCCCCCGTGCCCGAGAGAGCCAGGCAAAATCTAGCACCTAACCTCGTTAATAGTGTCCATTGCAAGAAGCGGAAATTCAGGATTCACCATCCTTTTTGAGTATATAGTCCCGGGCAATTTTGAGAGCTGCCTCGACCACCTCTGGTTCGATATATTTAGTCAGATCATTCGGGGTGTGATACACCAATCCTTCACTGAACTTACTGATATCGAAACTGATGCCGGCCATATTGGTAGCCTCGACTCCAATTTTGCCAAATTCAGCAGCATCTGTGCTCCCGGCGCCAAAAGGCATACTGGAAATCTTGGCAACATAGCCCAATGATTTTGCAACATCGACGCACTCCTGTGCCATTTCATGGGAAAGTTTCACAGAATTATTCAGATCACGATGGGAAAAGTTGAGGTCTTTGACTTTGTAAAGTGTATCGATGTTCAAGACGTAAGTCTTCGTATGGAGTAATTCTGAGTCATGCTTTCTGCAAAAGGCGCGTGCCCCCCGGAGCCCGGCTTCTTCAGCATCGAAAGATGCCATCATTAGCCGAGTATGCCGCAGCGGGTTCATACCTGCTTGCTTAGCATCGTGAAAAAGCTTTGCGGTCTCATTGGTAATTGCTACGGCAATCATGTTATCGCCTGCGGCTGGAGATACCTGCCGGGTTGTAAAGAATGCCAGGGGAAGGACAAAAATGGCACCCACTAGCAGCGCCAACGGTAGCCAGGGATGTGCCCACGCAGGAACAGAACCACGAAATACTACCAACGCGGTTTCTATCAAGGAAACAAGGAAACCAAGCAGTAGAAACGCTATCCCTGCAGTGATAAATCTAGCATAGTATTTTGGGGCGTGGGCAATAAGTTGAAACACGTAGGCGGCGTCATGATGTCCGCTGACGATGATTTGCTGCCTCACCTCGCCCTCTGGCTCAATGGAGCCGAAAACGTTATGGCCGGTGGCTTTGGGAAAGAGTGGGTCAAATGTTTCCCAATAGCGCACGAATTGGCAATAGAATACAAGTATTCCTAATGAGTAACCGATGAGCGCAGGCAAAGGGAACTGGAGATATAATAGAATGGAGCAAATAAAATAAAGAACGACCAGTGCGGGGATATATTTTAGAAAGCTCTTCGGGTGGACGGTGAAATCTTCAATTCGCACGGAGGCCGCGTCACAATTTTTGGTGAATTCCTCTTTTATCCGGCTGGCAGCATTCCGGCAAGCCTCTGTACCTGCCAGGCGGTTAGCATATTTTTCTACGACTTCGTTAGTAAAATCAAAGACGCGTTGCACATGACTTTTATTTATGTCTAAGATAGAGTTTGCCATATCAGAACAGTATGCTCATGTTAAGGCTCTGCTCAGCAGGTGTCAAGGCGTTTAACGAACCGAAAACCAGCTGCTACCGCTTCATTCAATGCCGGCGTTTCCTGTACTTCTTATCCTCGATGCTACGCAGAGTCCTCTCATCAATGCCAAAGTGATGAGCTATCTCGTGGCACACTACTTCAGTTATTTTCACGCCGATCTCCTCATTAGAGTGACACTGCCCCTCTATAGGCTTCCGGAAGATGCTTATCTTATCGGGCGGAACCAGCCCATATCCTCTGCCACGCTTAGTTTGGGGCACGCCCTCGTAAAGCCCCAATAATTGGCTGCGATGGCCAAGTTTCACTTTCTTAAGCTGTCCTGATGTTGGCCAGTCCTCTACAATCACATCAACATTTTCAAGCTTATTGCGAAACTCAAGAGGCAGATTATCAATGGCTTCCACCACGAGAGTCTCAAATTTCTCTCTGTCCATATCACCGCTACTAGACTATCTAGCTTCCATTATTATAGCCCAATTTCTTGGGACTGTGTCTTTGTCCATGACATACTCAGGACACAATCCATCGTATTGTTTACTCCAGAGTAGCCCATTGCTCTGATTACTTTTCAGGACCGCACGATTTGAACTTACCCCAGCAGTCAGAACTCGAGCCAGAGCCTAGGATTTTACTTATCTCTTGCTAGAACTACCTCTCTTTCCAAAGTTGTAATTACATTCCGCATGGGCAGAGATACATCACTGCAACTACCTTGACAACGCAACTTAGAATACCGGTGGCACAGGGATATTGTTTTTGGCTTCCCATTACCCAATGTAGCGGTTTGTTTGCTACTCATCAGGCAAAGGTGGAGCTCGCATAGTTATCGTATTGCAAACTCTGAAACTCGACGTTATTATACGAGCCAGGGATGATGCGTCGCACAAGTAATCCCGGGCAAAGGAGGTATGTTCTTGAAGGAATTCTCGCAGCAAAGACTAGCAGGTAGAATAGCGTTGGTGACGGGGAGTGGTTCTGGGATCGGTAGGGCAATCAGTCTACGGTATGCCAGGGAAGGGGCTGATATTATAGTGGATGATATAAATCTGGAAGGGGCTAACGAGACAGCCAAGGGGATTGAGGAGTTGGGTAGAAAGGCTATGGTGATAAGGGCTGATGTCGGCGTATCGGCCGAGGTTGAAGCGATGCTTGAAAAAGCCTACGGTGAGTGGGGAAGAATAGACATTATGGTAAACAACGCCGGGATCAGTGGTTTACCGTATGTTCTTATCGAGCAAACCGAGGAAGAATGGGATCGCGTTATGAACACAAACCTCAAGGGTGTGTGGCTCTGTTCAAAGTTTGCTGCTATAAGGATGCTAAAGCAGGAAAGGAAGTTTGGTTCCCTGAGGGGGAAGATAATAAACGTTGCCTCCATCGCTGGTAAGACGGCGACACCACACATAGGTGCCTATTCAGCGAGCAAATTCGGAGTGATAGCCGTAACTCAAGTGTTCGCTAAAGAGTTAGCTCCCGATATAACCGTAAACGCTATCTGCCCTGGTTTCCATGTTACCGGCATATATTTCAACAGTGAGGAGGTAGTGAGAGGCTCCATGAAGACTTTCAAAGCTCCAGAAATTCTCCTCGAAAGGCTTGGGAGAGCCGAAGACGTTGCCCCCTTGGCTGCTTTCCTGGCATCGGAAGACAGCGACTACATGACCGGTCAGGCCATAAACATTGACGGGGGAGTAGCGTTCCATTAGGTAGCTCCGCGCTAACCTTCATTTTGAATTAATATAAACGAGGTCAATCACAATGAATAAACGGAATGTGTCGCTGGTATTAGGCATTTTAATGTGTTTAATAGCAGCCATCATAATGGGAGGAAATTTCCTGGGAGAGAGGACTATACCAGCAGCAATCACTCTAGGGATAGTAGGAATAGTCATAATAGCCACTTCACGGAAAGCTGGGAAATCCTGAAGGAAACTTGGCATCTGTTTCTAGAATAGGCTGCCTTTCTCAAGCTTCTGGAGACTGGGGTCAATCAATGAGAGCTTTCAATTCTGGGGACATAATACCCGAGTTAAATCACCTCTACCTTGACGGGAGAGGATTAAGGTGAGGGTGTTAAACGCAGGTAGGTACTTGCCACGCCGACAAAGAAGTAGATCAAGTGCTGTACCAGTATTGGGGACATAATACTTGATTTGTAGTAGGCTTGGTTAGTATTGTGTTCCTGGAATTCATAGGAGGTTAACAATGAAAGCATGTGAAGGACGAATAGGCCGGGTTTTCGTGATACGGCTTGAGGATGGGGATGTGGTGCCCGAATGTATTGAGCGTTTTGCCGAGGGGAGCGGAGTATTTGTGGGACATGCTATCTTAGTGGGTGGAATTGGAGCTGGTGATGTTGTTGTTGGCCCGCGACGTTCAGAAGAAAGGCCGCCAACGCCAATGCTCTTGCCCATTGACGGAGCACATGAGGTGGTGGGAGTGGGCGTACTCGCTCCCGGTGAAGATGGCAAACCGGCTCTGCATATCCATGCTGCGCTGGGACGGGCAGGACAAACCATGACCGGATGCCTGCGGTATGGCGTCACGACATGGCTTATAGGGGAGGTTATCCTTTATGAAATCCTCGGCGCGGACGTGGCGCGTATCAAGGACGAGCAGAGTGGCTTCGAGCTTCTGGAGCCTGGGATCAATCAATGAGAGCTTTTTATTCTAGGGAATGATAACGGATGTCATTGCGAGCCCCTTCTCCCTCTGTCATTGCGAGCCAAAGGCGTGGCAATCTAGGTGGCAGGGTATTCAATGGCATTTGAGAAATGATACCTGATTTGTACTACGCCTAACTAGTATTGTGTCATCGGAAATCCTCCCCTTTCTTAAAGTCTCCAATCGTGGCCCTTCTAAGAAAGCCCGTTTGTTCCTTTCGTTTTGCAAATCCAACCAAGGTCTCGTGCGTATAGTTCTGGAAGAAATTTGGGAAATTGCTGCATTAAAATGGCTGGTCCTTCAGCTTAACCTGCCGCGGGGACTGATTTTGGATGGCTGGAGTGAATGAGCCATGGTATAGTGTGTGTATCGATACGATATATGGCTGATGAAACAACGGACTGTTACCAGAGGAAGGTTAGATGATGTTTTGGCCAGCCCCAATACTGTATCTAAAACAGATGTTATAACCATATATGCTAGCCCTGGTTCCTTTCCAGGTTATATTAACAGCATATCACCCGAGGCGATTTCCAGTGCATGTATTAATGAAATTAAACAGTCAGCTAATCTCGAGGTTGTTATCAAAAAAGCTGGGAGATACAAAACGGGAGCTGCTATATTCTGGGATGCACATGAAAATAAACATATAGTGTTGCCGCCATTCCCTATTGCTGAGGATAGAACTTTAATTAACCAGCTTGATACTTCACTCTTGTTTAAAGTATTGGATAGAAAATACACCATAGGTGTCATGCTGGTAACATGGGGTTCGTATGCTGTAGGAGTTTTCGACGGTGGCAATCTCATACAATCAAAAGTGGGCACTGGATATATACATAAGGAGCATAAGAAGGGAGGCAGAAGTCAAAAGAGATTTGCCAGGAGAACCGAAGAGCAAAAGAAGGATTTTCTGAGGAAAGTTGGTAACAGAATCGATGAGATATTCGCGCAATGTACCTTAGACCATATCTTCTTTGGTGGAAATAGGTTAATTCTTAAGCCACTATTGCCAGAGTGTCGATATCTAGAATCAAAAACTGAGAAAATCTCAAGAAGGATTTTAGATGTAAGACGTGCTGACAGGGAAGTCTTGAATAATAGTCTATCGGAGATAATGAAATCGGTAGTCTTTAGTTTTTGAGGCACTGCTACAGCGCAATTGCTCTCGTCGTGTGGCACTGATGAGAGCTTTAGACGGAACGTCATATTTTCCTGAATGGCTACAAGATAATAGTAGACCTAAAACCGTTCTCATCCAGGCAAAGCAATCACGATTAATGAACCTGTCTCCGCTACTTTTTAGGAGTCCAGTGTAATCTTGAAATAAACATCCCAACGTTACTCTTGTACTCACAATATTCCTGCCCAAATCGATGTTCTAGCTCCCTTTCTTCCCATAGTACTATCTGCAGGTAAACTATGGCTAACACCGCAATGGTCGCTATCAGACCAGTAATAGACTTAAAGCCCATAGCTACACTAAACGATAAGACTGCGCAGGATAAGCAAACCGAATGCCTGATGTAAGAATAAATGCCTTTTGTAACTAGCATGGATTTATCGCGGCCAATCAGGATCTTTGGTGGGCAGGCTTTCAGTCCCAGAGCCAGGAGCGACATGCCCAGGATGGCAAGAAAAGCACATGCCAAATAACTTGCCCAATCCGCCAGTGGCAATAAAGGCCAACCGAATTTATTAGTAAAGAAACATACACCGAATACCACTATAACCCAGGGCACCTTATGCCTCCCGCTTACTTAATCGCTGTAAATCGATTATTGAAAGCAGTTTCGCCAGTTCTCTATTCCTTGTGAAACTCTCTTTCCAGTTTCATATCCGTATTCGAATCTCAGCCTCTGTAATTCATTTTGATAACTACAGCTATGGCGAGAAGATTTGTTGTCTGATGATGCAAATTAGCTTTTTGTTCTACCTGTGTTAAACCCTTCCTTGTTGTTGCATTATAGTACAATTGTCTTCTGAAGAGAGGAACTCCGTTATTCAGAAGCTCGCTTGGACTGTGAAGCACAGATGTTTGATGCTTTGTAAACAAAGTCGCATGAATAGTTCTGGCGTGCTTGGTAACTCCAGGGTCGCCATCACTTGGGTTATATGACACGTTATCTGTGGCCGACTTCACTGGCTGAAATGTCCATGAGAAGGCTGGACAAAAACGCAGAATATCAGTATCATCGAAAGGCATAATGATAGCGGAGATGAGAAAGGGCGCCACTACAGCGCAGGTAAATGCGGTGGTGCGGCGTGCCAAGTCGCTGGGACTGAGTGTCCAGTTGAACTTGGGCACGGAAAAAACGGTGGTGGCCATGCTGGGGAGTGATACAGGGAAGCTGTCCACAGATATCTTCGCCGTGCTTCCTGGGGTGGAGAGTGTGACCCGGATTATGAAACCCTATAAGCTTGCCTCCCGGGAATTCAAGGCAGAGGACAGCCTGGTTTCCATTAATGGAATCGAGTTTGGGGGCAGGCGCATTGTAGTGATGGCAGGGCCCTGTGCTGTGGAGAGCGAGGAGCAGCTTATGAGAGCGGTCAGGGCTGTGAAGAACTCCGGCGCCTCTATTGTCCGTGGTGGAGTGTTCAAACCACGTACCTCTCCCTTTAGCTTTCAGGGCCTGGAGAAGGCTGGCCTGGAGTTGCTGGCGCTGGTCAGGCAGCGGTTCAGCATACCCGTAGTCACCGAAGTGGTAGACCCTCACGATGTTGATGAGGTATCCAAGTATGTTGATATCCTTCAAGTCGGGGCCCGAAATATGCAAAACTTCGCCTTACTGACCGAGATCGGAAAGAGCAAGCGCCCTGTTCTGCTGAAGCGGGGGTTCTCGTGCACTGTTGCTGAGTGGCTTACAGCAGCCGATTACCTGCTCTCGGGGGGGAATGACCAGGTTATCCTGTGTGAGAGGGGTATCAGGACCTTTGAGGACAGCACTCGCTTTTCCCTTGATGTCTGCTCTATACCCGTGGTCAAGAAATTCAGCCACTTGCCTGTAGTCGTCGATCCCAGTCATGCTGCGGGCCACTACTCCTTTGTCCCGGCTATAGCCAAGGCCGCGGTTGCTGCTGGGGCCGACGGGCTCCTCATCGAAGTTCACCCCAACCCCAAGCAGGCCCTAATGGATGGCCTCCAGTCCCTCACTCCATCGGATTTCGCCAGGTTGATGAAAGAGCTCAGGCTAGTTGCCAAATCGGTAGGCCGATCTATCTAGTGTAGGGCATAGGCGTACCTCAACAGCGGCAGCGGCATCACCTGTTAAGAGGAGTTGGCTCATTTGACCCAGCTATCTGTTGGCCGAATACCGCATGGCTTGGCTTAGGTTCTTGATGGTTGGCTCGTGTTAAGGCTTAGAAACGGATTGGACATTCCTCCCGTACGTGAGCAAAAGATAGAGGAGCTCAAAGTCTCATAGGTGGGCGGCTGAGTTTTCGCCTGTTTCATGGACAGGCCTAATGGGGGCTTGCCGGGCTGCATTTGAGGGCCCTTATCGGGGTGGGAAACAATCCTGGATGGCAAGAGGCAACCTAGTTTTTAATCGTTCCCAATCCACATCGCAGCAGGCACATAAGGATTGAGATCCTACTCTGACCAGTCTTTGGTTGCAGTGGGGAGACTCATACGGGAGACCTGCCTGATGGCAGGTATCTGGGAAACAAGGAGGATGACCAGCGCGGACACACAGGCGATAATATAAGACCTGGGGAAGATAATTGCAGTCATGCTGAAAATATCCATCTCAACCTGGGCCATGAAGTAATTGGCAATATAACATCCCAGCGGAATACCGATAGCAACCCCCAGGCAGCCTATGAGCAGGTTCTCCAGGGTGAGGATGATGACTAGCCGGGACTGGCTCATGCCCACGGCGCGCATAATGGCAATCTCCCGCCTCCGCTCAAGCACATTCACCGTCACTCCGTTGAAGATAATTGCCATTCCCAGGGCGAAGCCCATGGCTAGCATCACGCCGATGAAAGCCCAGAAGAAGCCCATCAGTTCATCTACGAAGCGCTTTGCCTCGCCGGAGAACTCTATTGAGGCGGTCTTGGGAAGCCTGTAAAGCCTTTCCATGAGCGCTGCCGATGGCTCACCGTCGAAGCGTAGCAGCACCCCGGTGGCTGCCCCGGGCGACCGTAGAAGCTCTTGCGCCTCCTCAAGCGGCATGAAAGCCCTGCCGCCCAGTGGCTCATTGATGAACCCTGCCAGCGTCTTTTCCGTTTCCCCAACCGAGCCTACAACAGGTTCCAGGTGAATCTCATCGCCGGGTTCAGCACCCAGCTTGTTTTTCAAAGGGATGGAGAGCAGTATACCGTCTTCGACGACGGTGGTGGGATGACCCTCCGGCGTCAAGAGGGTGTACATAGATGACCCTTTCGGCAGTCCCAGAATGCTGCTATCGGCTACCTGGTCTCCGCTCTGAAGGCGGTAGGGCAGCTCAAGCACAGGCTCGGCTTCCTGTATTCCCTGGAGGTGCTCGATGTAAGAGGCGGTTGTCGCTGCTCCCTGACCCTGGAAATGGAGCTTGGCATCATAGTTCTGAATGACTTCGAACTGGGTATACATGAGAGACTCCGTGGCGTCCACGAACGACAAAGAGACCAGGATCAGGGCAATAGCTGAAGCTACTCCCATGGCCATAAAAAAACTCCGCCGCAGGTTGCGGAAGAAATTCCGGAGAGGCAATTTCAGGACGCTGGGAAGCAGGGAAACAAAGGGCAGCAGGACTTCGAGCAGGGTGTGGTGGCCGGCACGCGGTACAGGAGGGCGCATTGCCTCCGCAGGGCACATTCTGGCTGTCGCCCATGCGGGAAGGAGTCCCGCAGTCAGCGGGACGATAATCCCGATAAGCGCGCCTAGACCTACTATATACCAGTGTGGCTCCACCACGACGAACGGCAGCTTGAGCTGGGCGGCATAAACGCTGGTGAGAAAGCTGGCTATGGTGTGACCGAGCAGTGCCCCAAGCACTGAACCGATTACTCCCACCACCAGGGCAAATCCCATGTAGTGAAACATAATCTGGAGGGCGCGGTAGCCGAGGGCTCGCATCAGACCAATCTGCGCACGCTGTGACTCCACCAGGCGGTTCAGGAGAACGTAGATGGCAAGTGCAGCCATGGAAAGGAAGAGCAGCGGAAACAGCACGGCTAGCTGTCTGAATCCATCCACATCCTGCTTCAGGAGGCTGTTGCTGGGCTGGTCTTCTCTCGCAATCATGTAAGCTGTGCGAACGCCCTGGATGATATCTATCTTCCTGGTGCTGATGGCAATGGGCTCGTCCTTGGATGTTAGTCTCATTATGCTATAGCGTCGAAGGACACGGCTGACCTCGCTGAGAGCCTGGGTGGGGTCTGTTCCCGCTTCGAGGAGCAGGTTGACTTCGTTCACACTGCCCTTCAAGCTGAAGAGGTCCTCAGCTCTTTCCCGGGGCATGAAGATAACGCCGAAGGTACGCGCCGTGGTGAATAACTCCTGGGCACTTTTGGTCACCCAGATATATTCAGGGCTGACCACTGTGCCTGCTATTCTGAAGCGTACCTTGCTGCTGTCTCTCTCAATGGTGAGCCAGTCGCCAGGATATAGCTGGTGATATTCGGCAAAGCGCTTCTCCAGTAGTATCTCGCGCTGGGCGCCGGGAGACAGGTAACTGCCGCTCTCTATGCGCACATCATTTATTTCGGGATGCTCACCTGATGGTAGTGAGATGACCCTTCCCGATACCTTCTCACCAGTCTCCAGCTGCAGGTCGATGGTTACATCTCCCACAATGCGACCCTGTGCCACTACGCCGGAAACATCATTCATTTCTGTGATAGCCCTGAGGGGCAGATAATCCACCGATATCCAGTAGTCTGCCATGCGCAACTGCTCATAGGAGCCTTCATAAGAGCTGTCCAGGTTCTGGTATGCTTCGTAGGAGCCCACGAAGGTAGCTATGCCAACAATGATGATGAGTACCACGGCGCCAAACTGTGCTCTGGCTGAGGTTAGATCGCGGAGCAGCTTACGATGTAGCTTGGGCAGAGCTACCATTTGAGATCCTCAGGGTCCATTGGCTGGTTGTTGTGGATTGTCCCGGCAATCTGGCCGTCGCGCAGGCGCACCACACGGTCGGCAATGGCGCCTATAGCGGAATTGTGAGTGACTACCACTACGACCTTTCCCTTCGTTTCGTTGAGCATCCTCAGCAGCTTGTAAATGCGTTTGCCTGTCTCGAAGTCCAGGGTGCCTGTGGGTTCATCACAGAGGAGAATCGGCGGGTCAGTGGCCAGGGCCCTGGCTATGGCCACTCGCTGGTTCTCGCCGCCCGACAGCTCGCTTGGGAAATGCTTCATGCGCTCTTCCAAGCCTACCTCGTGTAGTATCTCTTCAGCAGACCTGTGATGCTTCACCAACTCAGCGGCGAACTCGACATTTTCCGTGGCGGTGAGGGTTGGAATCAGATTGAAGAACTGGAAGATGAAGCCGATTTGCGTGCGTCGAAAATTGGTGAGCTGGGACTGGCTCAGTTTCGTGATGTCGGTGTCGTTGACTATAATGCGGCCTGAGGTGGGAGAGTCCAGGCCTCCAATCAGGTTGAGCAGCGTGGTCTTTCCAGAACCACTGGGCCCTAAGAAGACGATGAATTCTCCTGCCATCACCTCGAAGGTGACGTCTCTTAGCGCCGGTACGAGAATCTTGCCCATCTGGTAGTTCCTGGAAACCTTTTCTAATTTGATTGCTGGTTTCCTGGAATTTTGCTTGGCTGTTACCAGTTCCGAGGCATCGGCCATCGACTGCTTTCCTTTGCTGTGCTATGTAGCCAGCGCATGCTGCTGGGTCATCGGATTGACATGATTGGCTCGCGCCACTTGCCTCTCCTTGTGCGGACACGGGAGATTTTCCTCCCAGCTCATCGGGCTATGTTAACGCCGTTGCTCTCAAGCTGTCAACGCTAGGTACGGGGCATTTCGTTCTGCAATTTCAACCAACGTCTCGTGCGTATAGTTCTGGAAGAAACTTGGGAAATTGCTGCATTTCCTCTTTATTATGCTTGCGTAAAGCGCTGCGATAGAGCCGAGGCGTCTTTGCTGGGAGTCGAAATGTCGAGCGCATCTGCGTTCCGTAGGATTCCTCCTGATACTCGTGAACAAGCCAGGCGATGGGCACGTCGTCCTGACCGAGGATACTGGCTGCCACGACATGGCTTGTAGGGGAGGTTATCCTCTATGAAATCCTCGGCGCGGACATGGCGCGTATCAAGGACGAGCAGAGTGGCTTCGAGCTTCTGGAGCCTCGGGTCAATCAATGAGAGCTTTCAATTCTGGGGACATAATACCCGAGTTAAATCTCCTCTACCTTGACGGGAGAGGATTAAGGTGAGGGTGTTAGATGCAGATGGACACGTGTCGCAATAATATGGTTGGGTGTCATTGCGAGCCGAAGGCGTGGCAATCCAGGTGGCAGGGTATTCAATGGCATTTGAGAAATGATGCTTGATTTGTAGTAGGTCTGATTAGTATTGCGTTCCTAACCACACGAGATTGCTTCGTCGCCTACGCTCCTCGCAATGACAGAAGGAGGCACGCGGCCTTTTGAGAAAGCCCATTTCTTGCTACAATTGAGCGCCGGGCAAATGAGGTACTTTCTAGGCGTCGATATCGGCTCTGTCAACGCCAAGCTGTCCCTCATCGATGAGGATGGCAGGGTTGTTCAGTTTGACGCTGAGAAAGTAAGCTCCAGCTCCAGGGCCACAGTCACTTCACTCATCGCTAGGCTAGGCGAGATATTCAATCTGGAACAGATTGTCGCCGCAACCAATGAATTCAAGACTCCTCGGCCGGAGTCCCCCACCACTTCTTGAGCCTGGCGGCGATCTCCTTTTCATAACCCTGGTCGCCGGGGAGATAGTAGCGCTTTCCGTGAAGGGATGAGGGCAGGTTTTGCTGCTTGACAAAATGGCCAGGATAATCGTGGGCATATTTATAGCCCTTGCCATGTCCCATCTGGCGCATCAAGCCAGTTACCGGGTTACGCAAATGCAGCGGCACTGGCTCGTTTCGGCCATGCTGTATATCTTCCTGAACCCGAGAATAAGCCTGGTACAACGAGTTGCTTTTGGGAGCAGTTGCCAGATAGACCACGGCTTCAGCTAAAGCTAGATTGCCTTCAGGCAAACCCACAAAGTGCACTGCTTGCTGGGCAGTTACCGCTATTGTCAGGGCTTGTGGGTCAGCCATGCCCACATCCTCAGAGGCGAAGCGCACGAGCCGGCGGGCGATGTAGAGAGAGTCCTCACCGGCTTCAAGCATACGCCCCAACCAATACAAAGCAGCGTCTGGATCCGAGCCACGCAAGGACTTGTGGAGGGCCGAAATCAGGTCATAGTGCTGGTCGCCACTTTTGTCATACAGTAAAGCACGGTGCTGCAGCGCCTCCTCAATGGCCGGCAGGCCTATCGGGCGCCGCCCCTCGCTGTCAGGCAAAGTAGCAAATGTCGCCATCTCCAGGGCATTCAACGCTACCCGAGCATCTCCATTGGACATAGCCACCAGGTGTTTCACAGCCTCCTCAGCTATATCAACTTTGAACTCCCCCAGTCCCCTTTCCTCATCCTTAACAGCCCGCTCCACGATGACCTTGATTTCCTGGTCACTCAGCAGATTCAGCCAGAAGGTACGGCACCGAGAAAGGAGCGGCGCAATAACCTCGAAGGAGGGATTTTCTGTGGTGGCCCCAATTAAAGTTACCGTGCCGTTTTCCACGAAAGGCAGTACAGCATCCTGCTGCGCCTTATTAAAGCGGTGAATCTCGTCAACAAAAAGAATTGTCCTCTGCCCCGATACCCTTAACCGTTTCCTGGCTTCACCGATAACATGTCGTAAATCGGCTACCCCAGCACTTACCGCACTAAGAGGACTGAAGTAAGCCTTGGTGACACTGGCAATAATCTGGGCCAGAGTCGTTTTGCCACTGCCCGGCGGCCCCCACAAAATTATGGAGGGCAACTGGTCTGCTTCGATGCATTTGCGGAGCACGCGCCCTTCAGCAACTAAATGCTCCTGTCCCACAAACTCAGCAAAAGTCCGCGGGCGCACCCTTGCCGCCAGAGGCATGCTGCGAGGCAGATCATCTCCCTCAGGTAGATCAAAAAGAGGTAAATTCTCCATTACTTACCCTTCCAGGCGAGTTAACATAATTATACCAACGGCCAGCCAATGACGCACATATGGCAAAGCGGTGTATTATATCAGAGAAGTATAGCTTTAACTCTAAGCTTCAATACGCTCCTACTAGCCTATTTCAACAGGCTATCCACCAAAACTGAGCACCTACCCAATATTTTGCAGGCCGTTGTTGACTTTTCAGAGCGATTAGAGTACTTTTCTCGTCACTCACGTAAGACATAACTCACATACATAAAACTATCTCCTGAGTTACAATTAGTTTAAATAGACCAGGAGGAGGTGTAGTATGCGCAATACCAAAGATAATTTGCAGTCTGCTTTTGCTGGAGAAAGCCAGGCTAACCGTAAGTATCTATTCTTTGCCGAAAAAGCCGAACAGGAAGGGTACAAACAGATACCAAAGTTGTTTCGTGCCGCAGCCGATGCCGAGACGGTGCACGCCAAAAATCACCTGAAGGTTATGCAAGGGATAAAGTCAACCAAAGAAAATCTGCTAGCTGCGAAGGGTGGCGAGAATTATGAGTTTGTTGAAATGTATCCCGCATTCATAAAGCAGGCTGAGGTCGAAGGTGAAGACAAAGCCAGAGACAGCTTTGACCTGGCAAATAAGGTCGAGCGGATTCATCATGGTTTGTTTGAAACTGCCCTGAGTAAGATTGAGAAGGGTGAGGCCATTGAGGAAAAACCAATTTACGTCTGCCAGTATTGTGGCAACACGGTTGAGGGGGAAGCCCCCGAAAAATGTCCCATTTGCGGAGCGCCCAAGAAAATGTTCAAGCTCGTAGAGTAAACTAGCTCGACGAAATCCCGGTGTATGACAGGAATGTGGCTGGTGGATTGGACGGTAAACGAAGGATACCAGAATGGTCCAGTGACACGTTGGGTTGGTGCAGGAGGGCAAGAATGGAGCGAATATACGAAAATGAAAGAATAAGGGTAATTTGGGATCCCGACAAATGCATGCATTCCGGTATTTGTACTGAAGGCCTTCCACAGGTCTTCGATATATACAAACGCCCCTGGGTAGACACAAATGCTGCGGCCGTTGAAGATATGAAGCGCGTTATTGACGCTTGCCCCTCTGGAGCACTGAGATACGAAGTGCCCAACGAACCTGACCATGCAAGAAGTGGTGGGGATAGAGACGTCACCAAAACTGAGTAAAACGACGGAGGTGGAATAATTCTTCACATTTCTTCATAATTACACCACTACCTGTAAGCTTATAGGGAGGTGATGCGAAATGGCCGAGATAAAGGTGGATTGCACAAGTGAAACTTGCCCCGTTCCTTTAGTTGAAACCCGCAAGGCTTTAAGGAAAGCGAAAGAAGGCGATGTTGTGGAGGTTATCGGCACCCATCTCGCTTCCAAGAAAGAGATACCAATGGCCGTCAAGGCTTTGGGACTGGAACTCATTGATGTGCAAGAGGAAGGCGGGGTGTGGAGAATAAGAATACGCAGGTAGCAGGAGGAAATAACTATGGCTGGTAAAGCTACCATAATAGTTCATAGCGGCGATATGGATAAGGTGTACAGTGCCCTTATTGTAGCCAATGGGGCGCTTGCAATGGGGATGGAAGCATCACTTTTCTTCACCTTCTGGGGCCTACAGCGTCTCAAGAAAGGCGGGCTGGAAAAGGGGCCTCTATCGAAGATGAACATGCTTGGCCTCGGCAAATGGATGGTGAAACGGAGGATGAAAAAAGCCGGGGCGGCCTCTCTGGAGAGGCTCCTTCAAGACTTTAAGGAGCTTGGCGGCAAGATCCTCGCCTGTGACATGACAATGGAGATAATGGAAATAAAGAAGGAAGACCTTCGTGATGATTTGATATCAGACTACTGTGCAGTCGGTACCTACATAAATGAGGCTAGAGAGTCAACAATAACTCTCTTCATATGATGGGAGGAGGAAATGTTAGGCAGAGTTGTTTACCTGGACAACGCTGCAGCCACCCGTTTGGATGAGCGGGTGCTGGAGGCGATGAGGCCGTATTTCTTCGATACATACGCGGTTGCCACCTCGGAGTTTGGCTATTCCCAGGGGATAGAAGCCCGAGAAGTACTGGACGGGGCCAGAGAGGCTATTGCCAGTGCTTTAGGTGCTGCCCCTGAAGAGTTCATTTTCACCTCGGGAAGTACCGAATCGTCTAACATTGCCCTCAAAGGAGTAGCACTGGCCCTTGGTAAGAAGAAAGACAAACACATAATTGTGTCAAAAATCGAGGATTTTCCGGTACTTCACAGCTCACAAGCTCTGGAGAAACAGGGCTTCCAGGTGACCTATCTGGATGTCGATGGCGATGGCTTTGTGGGCCTTGACAAGCTCAGAGATTCCATGACAAATGAGACCATTCTGGTTTCCATCCAGCATGCCAACCAGGAAATAGGCACCATCCAGGACATCGAAGGTATCGGTCATATCTGTCGTGAGAAGGGGGTGCTTTTTCATACCGATGCCACACATACCTTCCCTTGGGTACCCCTCGACGTGAAGAGGATACCTGTGGATTTGGTAACTGTATCTGCCCACACCATCCACGGTCCAAAGGGCATAGGAGGCCTGTACATCCGTCAAGGAACACAGATAGCTAAGTGGGTAGACGGTGGATTTCAGGAATTCAACCTTCGGGCAGGGCTGGAAAACATAGCCGGTGCAGTAGGATTCGCCAAAGCGGTAGAACTGATCACCCCTGAAGAAACCAAGCGACTGCAAGAAATGCGTGATCGCCTCATTGACCGTATACTTGCCGAGATACCAAACAGTACACTGAATGGGCATCGCTGGAGGAGACTCCCACAGAATGCTAATATTACCTTCCACTTTGTGGAGGGCGAATCTATGACCCTGCATCTTGATATGCGTGGCTTTGCCGTGAGCACTGGCTCGGCCTGTTTCAGCCGCTCTCTGGAGGGCAGCCACGTTATCTTTGGGATAGGCGGTGACCATGAAAGGACGCATGGCTCGATACGCTTTACCTTCGGGCGTTACAACACTATGGAAGACGTGGGTGCTGTGATCCAGGCATTGGCTGAAATAGTGAAGGAGCTGAGAAGTATCAGCCCCTTGGGCAAAAATAAGGAAAAGGAGGAGGGTTAGAGATGAGATTTCCATATAGCGAAACAGTACTTGAACACTTTCGACACCCCCGCAACGTGGGTAAGATTGAGAATCCTGACGGTAAGGCAACAGAAGGCAGCCCAGCCTGCGGGGACATGGTTGCTGTCTACATAAAAGTTGACCCAAAGACGAATACCATCGCAGACATCAAGTTTGAGTCTTACGGCTGTGCTTCCAACATAGCTACCGGCTCCATAATTACGGAACTAGCCAAGGGAAAGACGTTGGATGAAGCAAAGAACATTAGCTGGAAAGAAGCTTCAGAAGCTCTGGGAGGGCTTCCCAAAATCAAAGTCCACTGCTCGGTGCTCGCTGTGGAAGGCTTACGCTCGGCCATACAAAACTATGAAGAGCGTCACGGTCTGGTCAGGGAACAAAAGCCGACCACTGTAGAGGTGGTTCGTCAGCGCCTCAAGAAGGTTATAAACCCTCTGACTGGTTTAAACGTGGTGCGTACAAACTTGGTCAAAGATATTGAGATAAAGGATGGAACAGTCCGGGTGCTTGTTGATGTACCTCAAGATCACCAGTTTGCTCACGCCATAAAGGAAGACATAACGGAGAGGATAGAGCCCCTGTGGGACGTTAAGAAACTAGTGGTTGAATTCACGGAATAGGACCCTAGCTGGAATACAGGGCTCCTGTTACGTGTTGCTTATGAAGTCATGAATCGGTTAGCCAGGTTATTTGGAAAACGCATTTCGTTACCTCACCCAGTCAAAGGTCTCTCACCATTTTTATATGTTTGATACCAGCTTCCCGGAAAGGTGAGCCTGATTCGTTAAAGCCGCAAGCCCTGTAGAATTCTATAACTCCGAACTGGGCATGAAGAACCACCTTTTCAACTTGCTTATTCTTTAATTCCTGAGCCAGAAAGGACATCAGCTTCCTTCCTATTCCTATATGGCGAAACGGCTCTAACACAGCCATCCTTTCCAGCTTAACCTGTTTGGTATCTAAAAATCGAACTCTAGCGGTTCCTATCGGCTTCTCTCTGTCTTTAACTACCACATGCATTGCCTGGCCTTCACAGCCATCGAATACCACATCTTCCTGAACGCCCTGTTCATCAACAAATACCTGCCTTCTCACCTCAAAGGCGTCCGTTAACTCATCGTCGTTTTCCACAAGTTTATATATGAATCCCTTCATAGCGGTAACATCGAATATTGCTTGAACCACTTAATATTATAAGTGAATATTGCGCAAATGGGTTATTATAATAAGAAAACAAGTAGGGAGAATCTGGTGGGGAGATGAGCGAGTTTTGCAAGACATAGTTCAGCCTCAGGGGAGGAGAGAAGCACTTCCTATTTGCTACAATTAGTTAAATGGAATCAGGTAACAGGAGAAAAACAATAAGGAGGATATCCAAGTATCTTTTAGTTGTAGTGGTTGCTTTGGCCTTGGGAGTTGGTTCTGCGTTATTGGGACTTGGCTTTATGACTGAAAAGGACTTAATTAGAAATGGGGAATGGTATACCGGCCTTACCTACGGCAGTGAGCAAGCTGGGATGTATACCAGGGCTGCAGTTGCTATTGTGGCCCTTTTTGCACTTGACAGGTCCGAGGTGATTTATTACACGGCAGATACCGACGATGCTGGACAGCTACTGCAGTCGAGTTGTGACTACAGAATTGAAGGTAGCAGTCTTGATCCGTATGCCTCCTGGTGGAGCATCACGGTATATGGCGGTGATAATTTTTTGATCCCCAATGAGCAAAACCGCTACTCCTACACTAATAAGAATATCGAGTATGATGCGGATGGGAACTTTACTATCTTTTTGTCCTCAACTCCCAAAACGGGCAACTGGCTCCCTACGGGTAATCAAAACAAAATCATTCTTATGCTGCGTATGTATAATCCAGCACCATCTGTTTGTGAAAACCTCGATACTATTGAACTGCCCCATATTACGAAAGAGGAATGTGAGTGAAAAACTGGATAAAATTGGTGGTGATAACGCTTCTATTAGCTGCGGTAATTCATGTAGCTACAGTCGCAGTGTTACCGTATGGGATTACACTTCGTACCTTGGCAGGTATGAAGCAAAAGACACCTGACGGCCAGATGAACATGATATATCAGGCGCCTCCGATAACAGCCGATAGCCGAGATGTGGTTAGACCCTCCCCTGACCTTCTATACTCCATTTGCGTTTATGAAGTGAGTGATAAGCCGCTTAATATCGTCGCTCCAATACCTGATGACACTTATTGGTCAATGTCCTTTTACGCAATTAACACAGACAATTTCTTTGTTATGAATGACCGAACCGCTAAATCAAACCCAGCTGATATACTTCTGGTCGGGGAAGACATGCCTTACCACGATACCGGAGATTCAGAGGTGGTCATTGCCCCAAGCAACATGGGTGTTATCCTCTTTCGCATTCTCGTCACCGATAAAAGCGAATTAAATAACCTGATGCAAGTTCAGGAACAGGCATACTGCAGCTTGGTTGATTGAAAAAAGGGCAAACAGAAGGAGGCAACTAAATGGAGGTATTAGAAGCAATCAAGACTAGAAGAAGCATAAGGAAATACAAGAAGGACCCTGTCCCACAGGAAAAATTAGAGAAGATCCTGGACGCGGGAAGATGGGCACCATCTGCAAGCAATTTACAGCCATGGAAGTTCATAGTCCTAAGCGACTTCGAGGTAAAGGAAAGGGTGGCGAAATTGCTTGCTTGGGGAAGATTTCTGGATGAAGCACCCATGGGCATTGCTGTAGTGGCAGACCCCAGGGCATCAAACCATCCTGTAGAGGATGGCTCAATAGCAGCATATAGCATGCTTCTTGCTGCCCATGCGGTTGGTCTTGGCGCGTGTTGGCTCAATCCTTCCGCTAGTGAGGAGGAGGTGAAGGAAATACTTGGCATTCCCAAGGAGGAGAGGTTAATTTCCGTAATATCAATTGGATATCCCGCCGAAGCTCCCTCCACGACCAGGAAGGAATTAAAGGACATTACTTTTGCTAATAGGTACGGAAGCAAATAAAGGCTGCAAAACCGAGCACCGCAATTTTGGCAAAGGGAAGTAGAACAGCTACCGGGGAAAAGCTTGAGAGCATCAGCCTTTCAGATTTGGCTAGGAAGCTGCAGGTGTAAGATGCTGTTTTACACAGAGTGCGCATAGATTTTTAAAATTTAAAAAGGAAGGTAAGTGAAACATGGAAATTATAGGAAGGAAATATTTGGATGTGTTAATACCAGAGGAAGCTGCGTTCATGCAGCAAGCGCTACATGCCTTTGTTGACAATGAGATTATGCCGGTTCGCCAACAGATTGACTATGACGACGAACATAAGCTGGTTGATAGCATTCGCCAGGGCTTGACAGACCTTGGTATTCAGAAGGCTATGTTTCCTGAGAAGTATGGCGGCATGGGCATAACGTCAATGATCCTCTCTTTCATAGCTTTTGAAGAGATCGCTCGTGGGGATGTGGCAATAGCCATCGCTACAGGCTGTACTCCCTGGTGCTTTGCACCCGCCATACTTGCTTCAAACGAAGCGGTCCTGGACAGATTTGCACCTCAATTCTGTGGCGATGAGCTCCAGACAGGCTGTTTTGCGGTGACTGAACCAGCTAGTGGCTGTGATATTGAAAACCCTGAGATGCATGGACGCACAATAAAGACTATAGCAAAACTCGATGGCGATGAATGGGTAATCAACGGTAACAAATGCCTGGCAAGCAACTCTGGGGTCTCCCAAGCCTACTGTATAGTCTGCACCACGGATCCCAATTTGGGAGATGAAGGGATTGCCCTCATGTACGTGCCATATCCCGTTGAGGGCATGTCATTTGGTAAGTTCGAGGATAAAGCAGGGATGCGAGCAGACAGGAATTGCGATATCTTCTTGGATAACGTGCGGATTCCCAAGGAATATCGCGCCGCCGGGCCAGGAAAGAACGCAGAGCTTTTTACGTTTAATGTTATTATGGGCAGAGGTGGTGCCGCTGGATTCTCTATAGGGGCTGCTCAAGGCGCCTTTGAAAAGGTCTTGGAGTATACTACGGATAGAATCGTAGCTGGCAAACCGATAAGAGAGCATTCAGTATGTGCTTGTATGTTAGCCGATATGGTCATCGGCATCGAGACCGCCAGAGCTTACTATATGAACCTTGCCTATATGATAGATGAGTCCAGGATCGTTGACACAATCGGCAGTAAAGGATTGGATCCGCAGCTTGCAAGTTTCTTCCTGTCGAGGGCAAGCCTGGCCAAAGTCTATGCTGATGATGTAGCTGTTATGGTTACAAACAAAGCTATGGAGCTTATGGGCTCTTACGGTTATCTTCACGATTATGATGTGGAGAAGTATTGGCGAGATTCTAAGGAATGCCAGCTATATGAGGGAGGAGCCCAGCTAGGCCGGCTTGACATAATAAGAAATTACTGAGCACAGCTTTACTATCTCAGCCAGTCGATTTCTATTAAGTGCTCTACCTTGGTGAAGTCAGTGTCCCCGGTGACAAGAGTGGCATCATATTTTATGGCAGTGGCAACAGCTAAGGCATCAGCATAGGCGATGGGAAATTGGACTTTGATTTTTGCTGCCTCTATGACATCAGAAAAGGAGTTAGGAATTACCGTTATGGCAAGAGCCTGG
Organism: Dehalococcoidia bacterium; assembly: GCA_034431195.1. GTDB lineage: Bacteria > Chloroflexota > Dehalococcoidia > GIF9 > AB-539-J10 > CG2-30-46-19. The sequence continues at coordinate 26,060 of DAOUDP010000016.1, forward strand.
AGAATATCATGCAGGAAGTATTCTGCGGCATCGAGTGACCGCTCTCGAGCAAGGATATAGTAGACCTCTCCCACATTGATTTCGTTCATCAAAAGGTCTTCTTCACCTTCCTGATGGGAGGCAAGGATGTGTTTGACCTTCTGATAGCTCTTTTCTTTCTTCAGGTATGTCAAGAAGGCAAAGGAGTCAAGCAGTCTTGCTTTCTTCACGTATTAGTTCCTGCCTACGGGCTTTGAGCAAAGCATCGGTAAGTGAAGCACCTTCTTGGAATACCCCGCAGAAGGCTTCCACTGGCTCTGTGGGAATGGCGGTGAGCTCTACTTTCTGGTCACCAACTAGTCTCAGGCTTACCTTCTGTCCCCCCTTTAATCCTAGCTTCTTGCGTATTTCCTTGGGTATCAGAATCTGTCCCTTTGCCGATGTTTTTACAATTGCCATTTTGTCCTACATTTCTCCTAAAGTTTAACTATTCAAACTAAGTATAACCAATTTAGGGTAAGTTGTCAAAATGGTAGACTGGTTAGCTAACCGGGGAAAATCGGGGCGAGAGGATTTGAACCTCCGACCTCAGCGTCCCGAACGCTGCGCGCTACCACACTGCGCTACGCCCCGTTGCCCATCTTATTATAAGGTGGTTTAATTACCAGAGCAAATGAAATATTGTGGTTGTTTATTTATCACCCTGAGCGATAACGAAGGGTCTCGAGATTGCTTCGCTTCGCTCGCAATGACAGGGGAAGGGCTCAGAATGGCAGGCAAGAGTTGCTAAATGCTCCGATGAAATATTGCGTTGTGGTAATTGATGGAGCAGCAGGCTGGTCTCTACCCCAGCGTGGCGGGAAGACTTGTCTGGAGCTGGCGAGGACTCCAAATCTGGATGCTATGGCCAGTGAAGCTACCATCGGGCTTGTTCGCACGGTGCCACCAGGGATGGAGCCCAGCAGTGCCTGTGCCTGTATGTCGCTACTGGGTTATGACCCTAAGGTGTATTACCGAGGCAGAAGTGCTATCGAAGCTAGAAGCATGGGTATTCCCATTGAAAGGGATGAGGTCGTTTTCCGATGTAATCTGGTTGCTGTGCGTGATGGGAAGATGTGGAGTTATAGCTCAGGACATATCAGCACAGAGGAAGCGAAACAGCTTATCGCTAGTTTAGATGAAAATCTTGGCAGTGATGAAGTGCATTTCTATCCCGGTGTGAGCTACCGGCACATATGTAAGATAAGAGGGCATAAGAATACACTTACGGCTGCCTGTACTCCCCCGCATGATATTCCTGATAAGCCTGTTGCTGAATTTCTTCCTCACGGGGCAGGGAGTAGCTTTTTGAAAGGCCTCATGGAGAGATCAAAGTCTATGCTTGTAGGGCATCCGGTAAATGAAGCACGCAGGTCTCGTGGCGATATACCATCTACGATGATATGGCTTTTCTGGGGTAGTGAGAGAATACCTGATATGCCTCCTTTCAAGGAGGTTTATGGGCTTGATGCTACCCTGACCTCAGGTGTTGACCTTTTGCAGGGATTAGCCAAAATGGTGAGAATGGACGTGTTAAACATCCCTGGTGTGACCGATGGACTGGATAATGACTATGCTGCTCAGGCAAAAGGTGCTTTAGAAGCACTTAAAGAATGCGACCTGGTGGTTATTCACGTAGAAGCGCCGGATGAGGCTGCCCATGCTGGTGCCATAGATGATAAAATGGAGGCCATCCAGGAGGTGGATGGGAAAATCGTCAGCCGAATTTGCCAGTGGGATAAGGATGCTATTCGTGTTTTGGTCATGCCTGACCACGCAACGCCTATTGAAGTTCGGACTCATACCGGCGAGCCGGTTCCATTTATGCTGTGGGGCAAGGGATTTAAGGCTAACAGGGCAAAGAGGTTCACCGAGGCTGAGGCTAAAGGGACAGGCTTTTTCATTGAGGAAGGATATAATATTATGGAGAAATTGATACGGTGAGGAGTAACGTGGCGTTAGTGGTTCAAAAGTATGGTGGTAGCTCAATTGCTGATGGGGAGAGAATTAGGAGCGTGGCTCGAAGGGTAGCCAAGGCCAGGGATGAGGGAAATGAAGTGGTGGTTGTTGTCTCAGCGATGGGGGATACCACTGATGAGTTGATCAAATTAGCTCACCAGGTTAGTGCACAACCCAGTGATAGAGAGCTTGATTTGTTGCTTTCTACAGGTGAGGTAGTTTCCAGCACTCTTCTGGCGATGGCTCTGGAAACTCTGGGCTATAGGGCGGTCAGCCTTAGCGGTGCTCAAGCGGGCATCGAGACTGATTCCAGGTATAGCAGGGCTCGGATTCTTCGTGTTGATCCGAAGCGGATCGTCGATGAGTTGGCGAGAGGGAATATCGTCATCGTGGCCGGATTTCAGGGTATGACCCGGGAGATGGATATTGCCACTTTAGGTCGGGGTGGCTCTGATACCACCGCGGTTGCCCTGGCTGCCACCCTGGAGGCTAAGGAATGTCAAATCTACACCGATGTCGAAGGAGTTTATACTGCTGACCCTCGTATTGTGCCCGAGGCAACTAAGTTAAAGAAAGTTGGCTATGAGGAGATGCTTGAATTAGCTAGCTATGGAGCGAAGGTGATACATCCCCGGGCAGTAGAATTGGGCGGTTTACATAATGTGCCAATACTGGTAGCTTCTAGCTTTGTTGATCGCCCAGGCACTATTATTTGTAAGGAGGCATCTATGGAGGTAAGAGAGGTAGGAAATAAGGTGAGCGGCATTGTCCACGATACTAATGTAGCCAAAGTCACGGTCATTGGGGTTCCTGATCACCCTGGCATCGCTTCAGCTATATTTGAGCCTTTAGCCAATGCTGATATAAGTGTGGACACCATTGTTCAGAATGCCAGCATCGAAAAGATTGCTGACCTTACCTTCACGGTGACGCGAAGTGATCTATCCAGGGCGATGTCTATTGTGGAGACTGTGGCTAAGACTATAGAGGCAAAACGATGTGTTGCTGATTCTAAATTAGCCAAGGTCAGTATTGTTGGAACGGGTATGTTAAACACACCTGGCTATGCTGCTAAGATGTTCCGCACACTTTACGAACAGGGCATCAATATCCAGTTAATCACCACTTCGGAAATAAGGATAACCTGTATTGTTTCTGAGGATAGGGTTGAGGATGCTGTCCAGGCTTTGCATAGAGCTTTTGAGCTTGAAAAAGAATAACCTGGGATTGCTTCGTCCCCTTCGCTTCGCTCTGGGCTGCGGCTCACAGCGCTTCTCGCAATGACAAAGAGGAACGCACCCGGCAATGAGAGAAAGTGAGTGCCTCACGATGACATAGGAGGTGCAGGTATTGAATTCTCACCTTAGAATGGGGTATCTTTACAAAGTTTTGGCTGTTCTTGGTCAGGAGGCTTGGTGATGAAGAAGAATGTTAAGGACTTTGTATCGAGCAAGTTTGTTAAAGTGGCAGAGGAAGACCAAATTTCACAGGTAGTAGTCAAGATAGCTGAAGATAAAGAGACTATGCTTGCCTGTGTGCTGGACGAAGAAGGTAGACTCAAGGGGATAATAACGCCCAAAGAGGTTCTAAGGGCAGTAGAGATACGAGAATTTGGCACTATCAGGCGTCCTTTTTTTGAAGGTCCAGAAATCTTGCGTGTCTTAAGCTCAAAATATGCTAAAGATATAATGAGCTTCCCGGTAAGCGTAAAGCCAGAAGATAGTGTAGACAAGGCAATCGACATAATGCTTGATAAAGGATTTTATGAAGTGCCCGTAGTTGATGAGCAAGGGAAAATGGTCGGAGTGATAAATTATTTCAGCGTAATCACCAGTTCGGTGGAATATCTTAAACCATAGTGGAAGCTGTATATTTCAAGTTCATACTGAGTCTGGGCTTAGTTCTAATATTTGCCAGGATATTTGGAGAGCTTTCAGAGCGTTATTTCAAGCAGCCAGCCGTTCTCGGAGAGTTAGTGGCTGGCATTATTATCTCGCCTTTCCTTCTCGGCGGGCTCGTTTTCCATGACCCTATAATCTTGAACTTTGCCACTGTTCATAATCCGTTCGGGCTTCAAGGGGACTTCGACATAATGTACATCATAGCTAACATTGCCGTTATCATATTGCTCTTTCAGGCTGGGGTGGAGACTGATATTCGGTTGTTTCTCAAGCAGGCTCCCACTGGCCTGGCAGTTGCTTTTGGCGGCGTTATCCTACCCTTCATTGGTGGTTATTTCGTCACCAAGGCACTCTGTCCCGATGTTGGCATGGGTGGCTGGTTATTCATGGGAGCGGTACTCACAGCTACCAGCATTGGAGTTACGGTGAGGATATTGATGGATATGGGGAGGTTAAATACTCGGGAGGGGAGTACCATCTTAGTGGGAGCTGTGATTGACGATATAATCGGACTGATCATTTTATCCATAGTCATCGAACTGGCTCAAACAGGGGAGTTTGAGATTCTTGAGGCGGTAAAAATTGGTGCCATTGGCTTTGCAGTATGGTTTGGTTTACTCATGATTGGAGTCAAGCTTCATAAGTATATCTCCAGATATTTGTTAAATCCCTTCAAGAGGTCAGGCACTGCGCCCATTGTTGCCCTTATCTTTGGTTTCATTGTGGCTTATCTGGTTACCCTGGTCGGTCTGCATCCTGTAGTTGGAGCTTATGTGGCGGGATTGATGTTCAGCGCTTGTCAGGAAAAAGAGGAGATAGTAGAAAAGGGGAGACCGATAATGCTTTTTGCCGCCCCGTTTTTCTTTGCCTATCTGGGGATGATGGTTAACTTGAGGCTCTTTGGTGCTCCGGGGGTGGCGGTGTTAGCTGTTCTATTGATAGTGGCAGCTATAGCAGGGAAGGTGATAGGTTGTTACATACCGGCACGGTTTCCTGGCAAGCTTTCTCACAATGCTGGCATGATAGTAGGAGTGGGTATGGTGCCTAGAGCTGAGGTAGGTCTTATTGTTGCTGCTGCAGGATATATAGCTGGAGCTATAAGCTTAGGCTTGTATGGCGCAGCGGTAGCAGTAAGTGTCATAACCACGCTGGTAACACCCGCAATGCTCAAGCCTTTCTTTAAGAGGCAACTAGTGCAAGTCTCCCAGCCAGTGTCTGATAATTCTGAATCTAGCGATAGTACTTAATCTGGCTATTCGTCTTTTATTCCATGGTCGCGAAGATAGTCAATGGCATTCTGAACAGTCTTGATATTTTCGGCATCTTCATCAGGTATTTCCAGCCTGTTTGTAGGAGTGTTGAATTCCTCTTCCACTGCGGTAATAAGTTCGATTAGGTCCAGAGAGTCGGCATTCAGGTCCTCTGTGAAGGAAACTTCCGGGGTTACGTCGTTTTCATCAACCCCCAGTTGTTCTACAATGATTTCCTTTAATTTTTCAAAGATGGTTGGCATTTTCCCTCCTTTCGTCGCTCATGGCTTGCTTTGCCATATTTGGTGACTATTGACCCTAATACGCCATTAATCAGACGTGGTGAAGAGTCACTGCCGAAAGTTTTAGCTAACTCTATTGCTTCGTTTATGGCTACCTTAACGGGTGTATTATTATCCATCAAAATTTCGAAGATGGCAACACGCAGGATATTCCTATCAATGACAGACATTTGCGCCACAGGAAAGGATGGAGCAAAACGCCCAATAACTTTATCAATCTTTGACTTATTTTTTAGCACACCTTGTACAAGTTTCTCAGTGAAGCTGATTGCTTCTTGAGACAGTGACTGTTCTGTTGTTGAGTGAATCACAGCATCTTCAGCTTTATGTTCAGTACAGTCAATTTCATAAAGTGTTTGGAGAGCAGCGATTCTTGCCTTTCGTCTCAAGCTAGCCATGTTATTCTGTTATTAAGTGGTTTGCCTTTAGCCGTGAGATTTCTTCAGTGCTCGATATGTTCAATGTTCGTAGCTCGGGATTAATCCGCTTAATCAATCCACTGAGTACCTTCCCTGGTCCTATTTCGTAGAATGTGGTTACTTTTTCTTGAGCCATGTATTCCACGGAATGTTGCCATCGGATGCAATTGGAAAGCTGGTTCAAAAGCTCTTCCCTTATATCAGCTACATTATCCAGTGGTTGGGCGGTTACATTTGCTACTATAGGAGTTGTTGGTTGCTGAAATGTGGTGTTGGAGACAATCTCGCCGAATTCGTCAACAGCTGATCGCATCAAACTGGAGTGGAAAGCGCCACTAACCCTTAGTGGGATCTGACGAATACGCTTTGCCTTGGCTAGGTTGTTAGCTTTGTCTAAATTGTCTGTGCCGCCGCTGATCACAATTTGTCCCGGGCAGTTGATATTTGCAATGGTACATCCACTGTGGAGACATAAATCTTCAACGTCTTCCTTGCTAGCTCCCAGTATTGCTATCATCCCTCCTGGTTTCTTTTGTCCCGCCTGGTGCATCAATCTTCCTCTGTGCTGGACTAGCCGAACGGCATCAGTGATACTGAGCACGTCGGCAGCCACCAGGGCGGTATATTCTCCTAAGCTATGTCCGGCAACGAAGGCAGGGGAAGGAAGATGGTCATTGGCTGTTTCCTGAGCTGCCTTAAGGCAAGCAACGCTGGTTATCAATATAGCTGGCTGGACGTTGTCTGTTCTGGTTAATTCGTCATCTGGTCCTTCAAAGCATAGGCGCGAAAGGGGGAGACCTAAAGCATCGTCGGCTTCCTCAAAAATCTCCCTAGCCAAGGAGTAGCTATGATACAGGTCTTGCCCCATACCCACTTTCTGCGAGCCTTGGCCGGGGAAAATATAGGCTATCTTGAATGGTTCGGTCACGCGTTAGTTAACCTTTTGCTTTAGGTGCTTTGATTTCAATAACTTGCATATCACCATAACTACCGCAGGTGGGACAAACGTGATGAGCTAGCTTTGGGTTGTGACATTGCGGACAAATATCCAAGGTTGGTAAAGCTAGCTTAATATGGCTTCGCCGCTTACCCCTACGCGCCTTGGCATATTTGCTCTTAGGTAGAGCCATATAATTTCATCTCCTTTATTCCAGCACAATCAGGCTGGCATAATGCTTTCATCGGTAGATTTAGCAAGATATATTGGCGTATCAACTCTCCTAAGTCAAGTACATGATTTTCATCGATAATCAAGCCTTCTGATTCTTGGCACAAATCGAGTGGCAAACCACTGGATATATCAATGGCGGGACGGACTTCCTCTTCAATGGCAAAATTTATGGGGTAAGGAAAGGCTTTTAGACAGCGGCTGCAAACAAGTTCCACTTGAACGTTTAAGTTACCACGAACTAAAATCCCTTGGCCAGTGCGAATTAGCGTTACTTTGCCCTTGATAGAACCTTCAGGTTGCTCTGCAATTATGGTGTCAATTTCATAGTTGCGGCTAGAGCCAACGGGGTCTTTCAGCAATTGAGCTACGTTAATTGCTCCAGGCAAATGCCTTTCGTTGAGGTCTTCGACTTTCATCATTGTTATCACAACTTGTAGTGTAAATTAAAGGTAAAGTATAATGACTAACTTAAGGAAGTTTCAAGCGGTGGAAGGGAAAGAATTAAAGGAGAAATTAAGGGCTGAACTAGAGATACGGCGCAGTGAATTAGTGCGACTGAGCCTGGATATTCATGATAATCCTGAGTTAGGCTTTCAGGAGGTAAAGGCGGCATCCTGGCTTAGCGATTACCTGAAGAGCAATGGGTTTTGCGTTGAACCGAATATTGCAGGGCTATCTACAGCCTTTCGAGCAGTATATGGTGAAGGGAAACCAAAAATTGTTGTGCTTGCTGAATATGACGCCTTGCCGGGAATCGGGCATGGTTGTGGACATAATATCATAGCAGCGTCGGCGGTTGGTGCTGGCATAGCTAGCAAGATTGTTGTAGATAATCTAGGAGGAAGCATCATAGTATTAGGCACGCCTGGTGAGGAGGATTTTGGTAGCAAAATAGATATGGTCAAGGCTGGCATTTTCGACGATGTGGATGTGGCTATGATGGTGCATCCCTCGATGCTAAACATGGCAATTTATCGGACGCTTGCCTGCCTATCGCTTGAGGTGGAATTTTTTGGCAAAGCAGTCCATGCTGCTGCTCAGCCAGCCGAGGGCGTAAATGCTCTTGAGGCTATTATTCTCGCGTTTAACTCTGTAAATTCGCTGCGCCAGCACATAAAAGAACAGGCGCGCATTCATGGCATAATAACCGATGGTGGTGAGGCGCCCAATGTAGTGCCTGCCCATAGCGCTGCTAAGTTTATAATCCGTGCCCCTGACTATGCTTACCTAGAGGAGTTGCAAGGCAAAGTGCTAAACTGTTTTAAGGGCGCCTCTTTAGCCAGTGGCGCCAGACTAGAATATCGCTGGGGTGATAAAGTTTATGCTCCTATAAAGAATAATGTTGCTCTAGCTCAGCTATTTAGCAATAATCTTGAATTAATGGGACGTCGTTTGGATGTTTTTGATCTACAAATTCCTTTTGGTAGTTCGGATATGGGAAATGTTAGCCAGGTGGTTCCTAGCATGCATCCCGTGGTCGCTATTGTCTCTCCCAAAGTTTCCTTACATTCGGCAGAATTTGCTTCCGCTGCTGCTTCTGAGGCTGGACACCAGGGGTTATTAGATGCTGCTAAAGCAATGGCGATGACCATGGTTGATGTCATTGGACGCCCTGAGGTGTTGGAGAAGATTAAGCAAGAATTTCGTAGCTCTTAGGCAATGGTTACGGTAGGAATTCCACGGGCTTTACTTTATTACCAGTATTATCCCATGTGGAAGGTTTTCTTGGAGAAGCTGGGTGCGGAAGTAGTGGTATCATCGCCAACCAACAAAAGCATATTAAACTTGGGCGTTACGCGAGGTGTTCAAGATACCTGCTTGCCGGTAAAGGTCTTCTTCGGACATGTCGTTTCTCTAGCCGATAAATGTGACTTTATGTTTGTCCCCGCTGTTACCAGTTTGGGTAAGAAGAGTTATAATTGCTCCAAGCTTATCGGTTTGCCCAATATGGCAAGAGCTTTAATTCCAGAATGTCCCCCTATTCTTGACCCGGAAATAAACTACGAGAGAGGACGCTATAATCTATACCGAAATATTTATGAGGTAGGACGCCATTTTACCTGCAATCCATTCAAGCTTAAGAAGGCAGTGGAAGAAGCTTGGGCAAGCAATTTGGATTACCGAAATAAAATGTCTGATGAAGGGATTACACATTTTCAGGCTATTGATTGTAAGCCGCCTCCTGATGTGAAATCTTCTTCATTGACTATCGCTGTTATTGGGCATCCCTATATTATCTATGATGAATATGTTAGTCATCGGCTCATTTCATGGCTGCAGAAGATGGAGGTCAAAGTTGTTACCCCGGAGATGGTATCTCAGGAGGAACTTGATGCTGCTACAAGAAGACTGGTGGGTGTTCCCCATTGGTCATTTGAATCTGAAATAATCGGCGCTGGAGAATATTACTTGGAAACGGGGGTAGATGGTATAATTATTGTCGCTGCTTTCGGATGTGGTCCTGACTCAATGATGCTAGGCATGGTGCAACATCGGACAAAAGAGTTTGAGATTCCTCTTTTACCGCTTAGTCTGGATGAGCATAGTAGTGAAGGAGGGTTGCTTACTCGATTAGAGGCTTTTCTAGATATGGTTAGGCGGAGGAAAAGAGTATGCGTATAGGATTTCCTCATTTTGGTAACGTTTATATTGCACTAAAGGCTGTAGCAAGAAGACTCGAATCTCCTGGGGATGCGCTAATAACTCCACCCCCGATGACTCAACACACATTGGACCTTGGAGTTAAATACTCACCAGCGGAGGCTTGTTTACCCTATAAGCTTACTTTAGGTAGTCTGATTGAAGCTTGCGAGCTGGGGGCAGACAGTCTAATTCAAGCCAGGGGGACTGGGATTTGCCGTTTAGGTTATTATGCCAAAGGTCAGGAACAAATGCTTCGTGACTTGAACTATGCTGCTCATTTTTTGACCGTTGATATATCTCACCACAAGCTTATAGGCATTATGCGACTTATGAGGGATGTAACTCATAATCGCACTTGGCATGAAATTATTTCATCATTTTTCTTTGCTATCGGTAAGTTATCTGCGTTAGATAGAATAGAAAAAGTGGTTCACAAAATACGGGCAGTGGAGCTTGAGAAAGGAACAGCTAGCCGAATTTACCGCAAGGCTATCACCTCTATCGATGAGGCAATGACTGGTAAAGAAGTCAAGGAATTAACTAAAGAATATATCGAGAAATTAAACCGAGTGCCTAAAGACATCACTGCTGAGCCACTCAAAGTAGGCATTGTCGGGGAGATTTATGTTGTTATAGAGCCTTTCGCTAATATGGATATAGAAATAGAATTGGGCAAATTAGGAATAGAGGTAGAGCGGACCTTGACTCTTTCTCGGTGGGTTAAATATAGTCTGTTTCTTAACTACCTTGGTCTAGACGAATGGAGAAAAGTTCATAAATTAGCTCATGCTTATCTCGACCATGATATTGGTGGTGATGGTTGGGAATCAGTAGGGGAGAAAGTGCTTTATGCTCGCAACGGATTTGATGGCATAATCCATCTAGCCCCTTTCACCTGTATGCCAGAGATAGTAGCTGAGAATATCATGCCATCGACAAAGGAAGATATACCCATGCTTGCTGTTACTTGCGATGAGCAGCAGAGCAAACAAGGGATGTTAACCAGACTTGAGGCTTTTACAGACTTAATAAGCTTTAGAAGGCGAAGAAGGGAGCATGGGAGAAGAATTTGAGATATTAGACAAGCTTGTCAAAAGTAAACAGATGATAGTATTCTTTATTTTTATGAGCATCATTTCAATTTTATTTCACCCTCTGCTAAAGTTAAGACAAAGAAAAGCGTTAGAACTCGAAGAGAGCATAAGAGCTTTCAATCGGAGTAAACTAGAAAGCTTTGGAGGGACTTCTCTTAAAAAGGTAGACTAGATATGAAGGGCTATCTTGGCGTTGATGTTGGTTCAGTCACCACAAAATTAGCTTTGCTTGATGAGCATGAGCAGCTTATAGCTTCTATTTATTTGCGAACTCGAGGTAATCCGGTAGACATGGTGAAACAGGGGTTGAGGGAAATACAGAAGCAAATATCGCCTGAAGTCGAGGTTAGCGGGGTAGCCACTACTGGAAGTGGTCGTTATCTAGCTGGCGTGCTTGTTGGTGCTGATTTGGTAAAGAATGAGATCACCACTCATGCTGTTGCTGCCACACAACAGATACCTGATGTGCGAACAATTTTTGAAATAGGCGGACAGGATAGCAAGATTATCATAATTCATGATGGTGTGGTCATTGATTTTGGCATGAACTCGGTGTGTGCTGCTGGGACGGGGAGTTTCTTGGAACATCAAGCGGAAAGGTTGAATGTGAAGATTGAGGATTTTGGGGGGCATGCTTTGAGGAGTAAGAATCCAGCGCGTATTGCTGGGCGGTGCACTGTTTTTGCTGAATCAGATATGATTCATAAGCAGCAACTGGGATATCCTCTCGATGATATTATCTATGGTTTATGTCAATCCTTAATACGCAATTATCTTAACAATGTTGCTTTAGGCAAGGAAATTCAGCCTAGATTGGTGTTTCAGGGGGGTGTCGCTTTCAATAAAGGGATAATCAGGGCATTTAACGAGGTTTTCGACTCCGAAGTTTATGTACCGCCTCACAATGAGCTTATGGGCGCTATAGGAGCTGCTATTCTGGTGCATGAGGAAATGGAAATTAAGCAAAATCATCATAAGAGTAAGTTTAAGGGATTCGGTGTCAGCGACATAGAATTCAAGACTTCTTCTTTCATATGCAAGGCTTGCCCGAATTTATGTGAAGTTTCCCAAATTTCTGCTGATGGTAAAGTTTTGGCCAGGTGGGGAGGGCGTTGTGATATGTGGGAGAGAGTTCCAGAAAGCTAGTCTCCTTCGTGTATGGCTAAGAAGTATCAATTGATCGTCGTTGGTGGTGGTCCTGCAGGGCTTACTGCGGGGTTTTACAGCGCCAGAGCGGGATTCACGGTGTTGCTCATCGAAAAGGAAGTAATCGGTGGGCAAATTGCCAATGCTGAGCGGGTAGACAACTATCCTGGTTTCCCCAAAGGTATTTCTGGATTTGAGTTAGTACAGCTTATCCAGCAGCAAGCTATGAATCATGGATTGGAAACTATGTCGGGTGAAGTTACTGGATTAACATCCGGTTATGGTAACAACATGGTTATCACCACTGAAGGTGATTTTATAGCTCAAGCGGTGATCATCGCTGGGGGATTGCAATTTCGTAAATTGGAAGTGCTTGGTGAAAATGAATTTATGGGCAGGGGAGTTTCTTATTGTGCTACTTGTGATGGTCCTTTATTTCGAGACAAAACAGTGGCGGTAATTGGGGGCGGCGATACCGCTCTTACTGATGCTCTTTCTTTGAGCAAATTTGCTTCTTTGGTTAAGGTTATCCATCGCCGTAATCAATTGCGAGCAGGCAAGGTATTACAGAGAAAAGCACAAGCTGATCCCAAAATAGAGTTTATATGGGACAGTGTGGTGACCGAAGTAAAAGGAGAAAAAAAAGTCACCGATTTAGTGCTTAAAAATACCCAAAATGGTACAATATCACTGTTAGCCGTAGATGGTGTTTTTGTTGCCATTGGACTAATTCCTAATACCGAATATCTGCGTGGAGTTTTGCCTCTGGATGAGTGGGGGTACATAGTCACTACCGAGCTGATGGAGACAACAGTGCCTGGTATATTTGCGGCGGGTGATATTCGCCATAACTCGGTGAAGCAAGCGATAGCTGCTGCTGGAGATGGTGCTGTTGCTGCGTTATCAGCAGAGAAGTTCGTTGGTTCGCTATGAAAGTTATCTTCTTAACGGACGTTCCCTCAAAAGGGCAGGCAGGGGAGATAAAGGTGGTAAGCGATGGGTATGCACGAAACTTCCTTTTCCCCAGAGGACTGGCTCAAGTAGCAACACCTGAGGTAATAAAACGAGCCGAAATCGGTCTCCGGAAGAAAATGACTGAAGAAAGCTCGAGCAAGGAAGAGATGGCCAAGTTGGCTAAGCAAATTGAAGGAATTCAGATCTGCTTCAAGGCTCGTGTAGGCGCTGAAGACCGTCTCTTCGGTTCTATCACTGAGGCTAATATTGCTGAAGAACTCAGCAGAATTGTAGATGCTCCTATCGATAAGAGGCAAGTGGTTTTGGATAATGCATTACGGCAAATAGGTGAATATGAGATAGCTATTAGATTGGCTACAGATTCGGTAGCGCGAATCAAGGTAGTTATCGAGCCTGAAAAAGCTTGAAAATGATAGAAGAAAAGTTACCCCCTCATGATATTGAGGCAGAAGAAGCAGTAATTGGCTCCTTGGTTGTTGACCCTGATGCTATATTTAAGATAGCGACCTTCCTTGTTCCTGAGGACTTTTTTGATGAAACTAACCAAGTAATTTATCAGGCATGTCTATCCGTTCACCAACGCAATGAAGTTGTAGACCAGATTACAGTAGCTCATGAGTTAATGCGACAAAACAGGTTAGAGCAAATTGGTGGAGCTGCTTATTTGAGCCATTTAATATCCATTACACCTACACCGCTCTATGTTGAGCATTATGCTCGGATAGTATCCAATGCAGCAGCAATGAGACGATTAATTGCTGCTGCGGGACAGATTGCTGCTATCGGATATGAGGCGGGTGCTGATGTTGAGTCCACTCTCAATAAAGCTATAGACATCCTCTTTCAAGTAGGAAGTAAGGGGGCACCAACGAATTTAGTCTTGGTTCGTGATATCCTGAGCAAGTATTTTGAGGAAGTGGGGCAACCTCCACTAGGGGGGAAGCAAATACCCCATATTTTAACTGGCTTTGCTGGGTTGGACGGATTATTAGGTGGCTTGCAAAGGTCGGATTTAGTCATTTTGGCTGCAAGGCCAGCAGTTGGAAAAACGAGTTTAGCCTTGAATATCGTTAGAAATACTGCTATCGAGCAGAAGGCTTGTGTTGCCCTTTTTAGCCTGGAGATGTCTCGGGATACAATTGTTCAGCGTCTTTTGTCCTCTGAAGCGAGGGTGGATTCGAAGGATGTTCGTTTAGGGCATTTTACTGAGAGAGAAGAAAGAAGGATTATGGATGCTAGTGGAGTTTTGTCAGAGGCACCAATTTATATTGATGATAGCCCTCAGCAACGTGTTGTGGATATAGGAAGTAAGGCAAGACGTCTTCATCGTGAGCGTAACATCGACTTGATTGTTATTGATTATCTGCAATTGATGCGAGGTGATGGTAAGAATGAACCCCGAGTTCAAGAGATAGGCAACATAACCCGTTCCTTAAAAGGGTTGGCTAGGGAATTGAATGTACCTGTGCTCACAGTGTCTCAACTTAGCCGTGCCGTGGAGTGGCGTGCCTCTCATAAACCTCAGCTCTTCGACCTGCGAGAGAGCGGTAGTATTGAGCAAGATGCTGATGTTGTATTTTTTATCCACAGAGAATCTATGTATTGCGAAGAGGAAGAATGGTATAGAACACACGATGTGGAGAAAGAGCCCTATCCTCGCAATGAGGCCGATATTCTTGTTGAAAAGCATCGAAATGGTCCTCTGGGTATAGTGAAATTGCGTTTTCTCCCATGGTTCTCTCGATTTGATAATGTAGAAGTAGTGCCAGCCCCTAGTTCTGAGGAGTTATTGTAACATGACAAGAAAACCTTTTCCTGCCTCTCCAGAGGAGCAATTTGTCCTTCTGCCCGAATCGTTTTTCACTCAGGGGATACCTGAAATAGACGATATAGCCGAGCTGAAGGTGAGTCTCTGTTTTTTCTATTTACTCCATCATAAGCAAGGACATCATGAGTTTATCACCCATGGGGAATTGTTGTCTTATTGTATTCCAGTTATGGGGAAACAAGGGTTCGACAGCGGCTTAAGGTCAGCTGTGGAAAGGGGGGTCATTTTATCGGTTAGTAAAGAGGTTAACGGGAGGCGGGAAAACGTTTACTTTGCTAACAAGGAGGCTATGGACAGGGCGAGCCATGGGATAATTCCTAAACAAGCAACACAGCCGCTCAATATCTTTGCTCTTTATGAGCAGAATATAGGTTTGATAACCCCATTGGTTGCTGAGGAGCTTAAAGAGGCGGTGAAAGTTTATCCAGCGCAGTGGATAGAGGAAGCTTTCAGGGAAGCGGTTAATATGAATAAGCGTAGTTGGAAATATATCTCTCGTATTCTTGAGAGATGGGCTAGCGAAGGTAAAGATAGTGGAGAGTATAGACAAGGTATTAAGAAGGGCAGTGCCAATAAGTACATTAAGGGCAGATACGGGCATCTCGTCAAAAGATAACCAGGGTGGCGAGGAAGTCTGTCCTATTTGCAAAGGTGCTGGGCTTGTTCATCCCCTTCTAGCTTCGGGACAACCTGATTTCAGCAGAGTAATTCCCTGTGAGTGCCAGAAAGAAGAACTGGAGAAGAAGAAACTACAATATCTCCAAGAATATAGCAATCTTAGCTCGTTATTGCGGAAGATGACCTTCGATGATTTTGACTACAAGAGGCTGAATCTCTCCTTGGAGCAGCGTCAAAATTTGCGAAAGGCCTTTGATGTAGCAAAGGACTTTGCATGTTCTCCAGAGGGTTGGTTGGTATTTCAAGGCGTCAATGGCTGTGGCAAAACCCATTTAGCAGCAGCTATTGCTAATCATCGATTGGGGCAGGGCAAGCCAGTTTTATTCATAGTAGCTCCTGACCTCCTTGACCATCTGCGCTCCACCTTTAACCCGGACAGTAAGATATCATATGACGATTTTTTTGAAACGGTAAAGCAGTGTCCTTTGCTACTACTTGACGACTTTGGCGAGCAATCTGCTACTCCTTGGGCTCAGGAGAAGCTATATCAACTGATTAATTATCGTTATAATGCCAGATTACCGATGGTGGTTACCACTTGCCTTACTCTAGACGAGATTGAGTCCAGAATCAGCTCACGAATGGTAGATCCAAAATTAAGTTTGGTATTCAACATCATTGCTCCTGATTATCGTGGTGATATAGAACCCGTTCGGCAAGCCGGGCGCTCATCACGAAAACGCTATTCCTAGGAACCATTCTATTGCAATAAGCAAACATCGCTGTTAGAATAACCCGACGTTATATGCGGGATTCAGAAGTAGTAAATTTGCCGGTTCTGGTTCTTAATCAAAGCTGTGAGCCATTGAATTTGTGTCGTGTGCGCCGAGCCATAATTCTGACCCTTTATGGTAAAGCTGAAGTGTTAGAAAACAGCAGAGGAGAGATTCATTCCGCAAGGCAGGTTTTTCAAATACCCTCAGTAATACGTCTTGCCTATTTTATTAGACGTCCTTATCGGGAAAGAAAGTTAACCAAGGTCGAGGTATTCATCCGTGACCAATATACTTGCCAATATTGTGGCAAGCAAACCAGGGAGCTTACTTTGGACCATGTAATTCCAAGACAGCGTGGTGGGGAGCATGCTTGGAAGAACGTGGTTAGTGCTTGTAAAGTGTGCAACCGCCGTAAGGGTGGGCGAACACCTGAAGAGGCAGGAATGAGCTTGCTACGCTCTCCACGCATCCCTCACCACAATGGGTTCTATATTCCTTATCATTATCTCAATAGCCATAACGAGTGGCGAAAGTATATTCCTGAATAAATACGACTTGCCTTGTTCAGGTTAGCTCATCGAGGGATAGTTCTCTAACAGTCTGGTCATTGAGCTTTATTGTCACTGTTTCTTTTAAGGGATTGGTGCTAACCACTTTGCCTTCCCCAAAAGGTGTTGAGACCTCCTGATTTACTCGAGGCATTTTCTCCTTCATAGCGGCATATTGCTTGCTTTCATAGCTGAGGCAGCACAGGAGTCGCCCACAAATTCCGGAGATTTTCATGGGATTTAAGGATAACCCTTGCTCTTTAGCAATTCTGATGGATACTGGTGTAAATTCGGTGAGAAAGTTCTGGCAGCATAGTGGACGGCCACATTTCCCCAGGCCCCCGATCAATCTGGCTTCATCTCTAGGGCTTACTTGTCTCAACTCCACTCTTGTTTTGAGTCTCTGGCTTAGTTTTCGAACTAGCTCTCTGAAGTCGATTCTTGTTTGGGCACTGAAGTATATAGTTAAGTGCTTACCATCGAGGTTATAGTGAGCCACAAGGGGTTTCATTGCTAAATCAAGCTCACTAACGAATTCCTTACACCTATTGAGCGCTTCACTTTCTTTGTGGTGATTCTGCTCAGCTTTCTGTAAATCTTCCGGTTGTGCCAGGCGCATTATTTTGGCTAATCGTTTTGGGGGATGTTTTGCCTGCTGAGCCTCCGCAATAACCACTTTAGCTAGGTCTGCTCCGTGCTCTGTGCCCAATACTATGTAATCATTAAGTTCTACTTTGATTTCAGCGGTATCGCAATAGATTACCTTGCTTCTAGGTTGAAGATAAACTCCGACTATCATAGGCTAGCATTCCACCTTTGGCATGTTAAGCATCACCCATTCCAATAATAAGCGTACATTTATGTTTTTGCTTAGTTGCTCTTTTAGCAAACATAAATCTGCAATGAAGCCATTGATTTCGCGCATGGTCAAATTGCTTGCCTTTCGTTGCAAAGTAGCTTTATAGTCTGTATTGGTGATAAGTTCCTCGCAGCTACCCCGAATAAGCATCAAGTCACGCCACCAATCAATCCAGTCTTCTATAATTTCTATCACGGATCTCCGCTGTCGATTGAATTGAATAGCCCACTCTTGGGCACAGGCAAAGCGCTGTTCTAAATTAGCAGTAAGTAGCGAGACAAATTTATTAATATTTTGAGTTCGCTGAGAAAGTAAATTATCATCTTTCACGGCTGATATTGCCCAGCCGAGGCAACCGTGGCTCAGTCGGGCTAAAAGATTTGCTTTGTTGGGAGCAATGTCATACTGGTCTACAAGTATTTTTTTTATCTGCTTCATAGGCAGAGGCTTGAATTCGAGCCTTTGACATCGGGAGATAACCGTGGGTGGAAGGCGATTTTCCTCACTCGCTAGCAACAACCAAATGACTTTGGGTGGTGGTTCTTCCAAAATTTTGAGTAAACAGTTTGCTGCTTCAATGGATAAGTATTCGGCATCATTAATGATGAATACTTTATATTTACCTTCGTATGGTGGCAGGTTAACTAAATGCTGAAGATCTCGAATGGTATCGATGCTGATTTCGGCACTTGAGTTCAGGTGCGTGAAGATGACATCGGCATGCTTTTCTTGGGCAATTCTGAAACAAGAATGGCATTGACCGCAGGGTGGTTCACTTGCATCGCAATTCACCGCCTGTGCTATGTTAACAGCCAGAGTTCCTTTCCCTATGTGCCGTGGCCCTGTTAGGAGATAGGCATGTGCGATGTTACGTTCTTTAAGATTTTGTTTCAACAAAGATAGAAGTCTGTCTTGTCCAATTACTTGCCACATGTCAAATTGTATCTAAGCTCATTAAATCTTGATAGGTTTCGCGGCGACGGATAAGAGTTGCTTTGCCTTCATTCACCATAGTTATGGCTGGTCTGGGCAAGGCATTATAATTACTCCACATCGGGATGGAATAAGCGCCGCAACCCGGGACAGCTATAATATCATCTGGAAAAACCGAAGCCAGATTAGTGTCGCTCACTAGAATATCCCCTGATTCGCAAAGCTTACCAGTAATGGTAACGATTTCTCTCTCTTCCTGTAAAACTTTGTTGGCTACCAGAGCTTCATGTTTAGCTCCGTAAAGGGCAGGACGGATGTTATCACTCATTCCACCATCGATACATATGTATTTTCTTATGCCAGGTATCTCCTTTATCGCTCCAACCTTATATAATGCTACTCCAGCTTGGGCGACAATGCGTCTTCCTGGCTCGATGATAAGTTTGGGATGGTCTAGTTCAAATTGGGGAATAAGCTCGTTCAGCTTACCCGCTATAGCTTGAGCATATTCAGCTACATCAGGCGCTTTAGAATCCAAGGAATATCGGACAGCAAAACCTCCCCCAACGCCAAATTCATCGAATTGAAAGCTGTACTTTCGCTTCATTTGGCGAATGAAGCTGAGGACGAGCTCTATAGCTAGGCGGTAGGGTTCCAGCTCAAATATAGGGGAACCAAGGTGAAAATGAAACCCTACCAGATTAATGTTGGAAGCTGATGTAGCTTGGCTTACAGCTTCCTCAGCTTGTTCTGTGGCCAAGGGGAACCCAAATTTGCTGTCTAATGTTCCTGTAGTGGTATATTTGTGGGTATGGGGATCAACTCCAGGAGTAATGCGGAGTAAGATATCTTGCTTGATACCTTTCTCATAAGCTAGTTTATCAAGCAACT
The DNA here is from genome assembly GCA_034431195.1 of Dehalococcoidia bacterium. GTDB lineage: Bacteria > Chloroflexota > Dehalococcoidia > GIF9 > AB-539-J10 > CG2-30-46-19. The sequence goes on from DAOUDP010000016.1 coordinate 45,391, forward strand.
CAAGTTCGTAAAGATTATCTACTACAACTCGTCCAATGTTCCAATCGAGAGCTAGTTCCAGCTCTTCCAATGTCTTGTTATTACCGTGGAAATAAACCTTGCTTAGCGGGAAGTCTACAGAATGAGCAATGGTAAGCTCTCCACCAGAAACAACATCAAGTCCAAGCCCTTCTTGGTCGATGAGGGCGGCTAATGCTCTATTAAGGAATGCCTTGGAGGCGTAAATGACTAATGTGTTTGGATAGTATTTGTGGAATTCAGCGGTAAATTGACGGCATTTATGACGAATGGTGAACTCGTCGAAGACATAGAGGGGTGTGCTGAGTTCCTCGGCTAAATCAACGGTATCGCAGCCGCCAATACAAAGATGCCCTTGATTATTTACTTCAGCAGTAAGCGGGAAAAGGGAAAGTTTAGGCGAAATTTTTGTATTCAATTTGACTCTAGAATGTTACCATAAATTTTTCTATTCAATCTATTTGCCAGTTCCATTATATCCTTCTTTCTGGCAATTTGCTCACCCCAGTCTTTGGGTATATTTTCGTAGCCATAGTATATTCCTGCTAGCCCTCCAGTAACTGCGCCCGTTGTATCAGTATCACCTCCAAGGTTTACTGCGTTGAGCACTGTTTCAGCGTACGAATTGTTGTTGAGAAGACACCACAGACTAGCCTCAAGCGTATCTATGACATAGCCGCTTGACTTTATTTCGTCCTCAATGAGCTTTGAAATGTCGGCTTGTAAAATTCTGGCGAAATTATTTACTCCCACGCAGTATGGGTCTTTTCGATAGAAATCCACGATAGTTGCTTTCATGCTCTGGTATGCTAATTTTGGCTCATCTCCTTTAAGGAGGTTAATTGCTAGCTGGATATAGATGCCACAAGCCATTTGTGACCTTGGATGAGCATGGGTAATAGAGGATACCTGATGGATTATTTCAAATTTTTTGGGAGTCTCGGCATTTTCGAGATAATATACTAATGGCAAAATTCTCATCAGTGAGCCATTTCCATTGTCATATTCGCTTTTACCACCGGCTTCTTCGGGGTTTACACTTTTTCTGAGGCGGAAAATAGCCTGTCGAGTTGTGTTTCCGACACCAAAGGTTTTCCCATATGGAGTCCAATAACCTTCATAAAGCCATTTACAAAATTTACGGGCAATATCATGCAGATTAAAGCCTTGACACAAGCTATCTGCTAAGCAGAAAGTAAGCGAACTATCATCCGACCACGTTCCCGCCGGCTGATTGTAAACGCCATAGCCAACCATGGTGGTTACCGGATTTCTCTTCAATTCATCTCTGGAGCAGGACTCGAAAGGAACACCAAGCGCATCGGCAATACATAGTCCGGACAAACCACCAAGCACTTTATTTCTTTTCATCTTTGGAAGCACCGCCCAGTATTGTATCAAATGGGTCTTACAGCGTCTTTTTGTTGACGGAGGAGATAGATGAACGTAGAATTTGAGGCAAATGTATACCAAAACTGTTTTTGACAACGGATTAAGGGTTATTACCAGTGCTATGCCTCATACTCGTTCAGTATGCCTCGCTTTTCTTATTGGTGCCGGCTCTTGTTATGAGAATGAGAGGGAAGCAGGCATTTCTCATTTTGCTGAGCATATGTATTTCAAAGGCACAAAGCGGAGGCCCACAGCTAAAGAGATAAGTCAGGATGTTGAAGGAGTAGGTGGCATAATCAATGCTGGCACGGATAAGGAAATGGCCGTTTTTTGGTGCAAAGTGGCGGATGCCCATTTTCCTGTAGCTTTGGATGTGCTATCCGATTTGCTGTGCAATTCTCGTTTCGATTCCAATGATATAGAACAAGAACGCCGAGTCATCATTGAAGAAATAAATATGCACATGGATATTCCTCAACAGCGAGTGAATATGCTTATTGATGAGCTTTTATGGCCTGACCAGCCTTTGGGGCGTGAAATCATCGGCAGTAAGGAAACTGTAGCTTCGATAACCAGAGAACGGATGTTAAGATACATCGCTCATCGATATTTGCCCAATGATACCGTGATTAGTATTGCCGGCAATATACAGTCTGATGAAGCATTAGCTCGCATTGAGGCGCTGTTTCATGACTGGTCTGCGGGCCAGGTATCGGAGGGGTATGTGACGAATAGTGGGCAAGACACACCGAGGTTACGTATCGAGCACAAGAACAGTGAACAAGTGCATCTTTGTTTAGGTGTCCATGGGTTCTCTCGTTTCCATCCACGACGTTTTGCTCTTGACCTGCTGAACACAGCGTTTGGAGTGGGAATGAGCAGTCGCTTATTCACTGAGATCCGAGAGAAGAAAGGGTTGGCATATGACATACATAGCTATGTGGAGCATTTCCTTAATTCAGGGTCATTTGTTATCTACGCCGGTGTGGACACAAATAAGGCAGAAACTGCCATTGCCACCGTAGTTGAGGAAATAGCCAAGTTAAGGCAAGGAATCACTGCAGATGAGCTTCGCAGAGCCAAGGAGCTATCAAAGGGCAGGTTGCAACTTCGGCTTGAGGACAGTCAAAACATGGCTTTATGGCTGGGTGTCCAGGAGTTATTGAGGCGGGAGATTCTCGACATAGATGAGGTTATCTCTATAATTGAGGCTATCACCGAGGGTGAGCTAAAACAGATAGCCCAAGAAATCCTGATTGATAATGGGCTCAACTTAGCTGTAGTAGGATCGGTAAAAAAGGAAGAACCTTTGCTAAATTTGCTCAAGCTATGAAAAGGAGCTGCCTGGTGAGCAGCTCCTCTTAATGATGGTGCTTGTTATCAATACTCAGGATACCCACCGGGTGGCATGGGCATTTTTTCCTTTTCAGGGATATCGGTTACCAAGGATTCGGTGGTGAGAATCATATTGGCGATGCTGGCGCCATTTTGCAATGCAGCCTTGGTGACCTTAAGCGGGTCAACAATACCTCTTTTCACCATGTCGACATCCAATTCATCCCTAAGGGCATCATAGCCTACACCTGCTGAGCTTTCTTTTACTTTATTTATTATTACCGAGCCCTCTCTTCCGCTATTGACGGCGATACAACGAATAGGCTCTTCCAAGGCTCGTTTAAGTATAGCAACGCCAGTAGCTTCATCTCCCTTGACCTTTAGCTTGTCCAGGGCAGGTATTGCGTTGAGAAGGGCAATGCCACCGCCAGGCAAAATGCCCTCTTCTACAGCGGCCCTTGTAGCCGAGAGAGCATCCTCGACACGGTGTTTCTTCTCCTTTAAATCTAGCTCAGTGGCGGCACCTACCTTTATTACCGCCACGCCACCGGCTAACTTCGCCAGTCTTTCCTGGAGCTTTTCCTTGTCGTAATCGGATGTGGTTACGTCAATTTGGGACCTGATTTGCTTGATTCTCGCTTCGATATCTTTGGTTGCCCCTTTTCCTTCCACGATGGTAGTATCATCTTTGTCAGCGATAACCTTTCGTGCTCGCCCCAGGTCTTCTATGGTTACTGAATCCAGCTTTCTGCCAACTTCCTCAGATATGACCTTACCGCCAGTGAGAACAGCTATATCCTGAAGCATTTCCTTTCGTCTGTCCCCGAATCCTGGTGCTTTAACTGCCAGAGGGCTTAAAGTTCCCCTCAGCTTATTGACCACCAAGGTAGCTAAGGGTTCACCGTCCATATCCTCAGCAATGAGAACGATATTCTTGGAGGTCTGGACTATCTTTTCCAAGGCGGGAAGGATATCATTCAAGGCGGATATTTTCTTATCGGTAATTAGAATGTGTGGGTCTTCTAGTTCGCATCTCATCTGTTCGGCATTAGTGATGAAGTAGGGGCTGATATAGCCACGATCGAATTTCATACCCTCAACATACTCGGTTTCAAATTCAAGTCCTTTGCCTTCCTCGACAGTGATGACACCATCCTTGCCCACCTTTTCCATTACATCGGCGATTAAGTCGCCAATTTCTTGATCCACCGCTGATATAGCAGCCACCTGAGCGACTTGTTCTTTACCAGCCACGGGGATAGCCATTTTTTTAAGTTTTTCCACGACAGCGTCAACTCCCTTTTCAATGCCGCGTTTTAGAGCCATGGAATCAGCACCAGCGGCGATATTTTTGAAACCTTCGCTAATGATACCTTGTGCTAGAATAACTGATGTGCTAGTTCCATCACCACATTGGTCATTAGTTCTAGTTGCTGCCTCTTTTACTAATTGAACTCCCATGTTCTCAAATGGATCGGGCAGTTCCACATCCTTGGCAATGGAAACACCGTCGTTAAGAACCGAAGGAGCGCCAAATTTCTTGTCCAGTGCCACCGGACGCCCACGAGGCCCTAAGGTTACTCTAATTGCAGCTGTTAGAGTGTCTATGCCTGTTTTGAGTGACTTTCTTGCTTCTTCACCGAAAAGAAGTTGCTTTGCCATTTCAATTTACCTCCTCTTTATGAACTTCGCTTAGCTAAAATATCGCTCTCACGCAGAATAATCAGTTCTTCCTCGTCGAGTTTAAACTCTGTCCCGGCATATTTGGAATAAATCACTTTATCCCCCACTTTCACTTCCATAGCGATGCGCTTGCCATCTTCAGATAGCTTGCCTGGACCTATGGCGACGATTTTGCCTTCTTGCGGCTTTTCCTTGGCTGTATCCGGCAAGACAATGCCCCCTTTGCTTACTTCTTCTTGGGGGGTGGGTTTAATCACTACCCTGTCTCCTAAAGGCTTAATTTTAGTTGCCATAACACCTCCTTTTTCAAAGTTTGCTGTTTAGCACTCTATGAACTAGACTGCTAAAGATTATAACACAAGAATTTTTGAATGCAACCCCTGCTTATTTATTGACGAAACACAAAATTTTATATTAGAATCCTAAGTTCGATGTACTTAACGAATAAAGGATGCCCAGCGTTCAATTTGGGCATCCTTATTTTTATATTTAGATTAGGAAAGGAGACACCCTATCGTGTTTGATTTAGTTTGGATATGTGTAGTTGTGGGGCTTATCGGTGCTGGTGTAGTTGCTTACTTTGTGCGCTATGTTTTAAGGCAGGACCAAGGCTCAGAGAGGATTAGAGAGATTTCTGGTGCCATTAAAGAAGGGGGGCTTGCTTTTATTCATCGAGAATACCGAACGTTGGGCATTGTGGTAGCGGTAATAGCGATTATTCTCGTATTTGTTCCTGACCTGGGTTGGAGAGTATCTGTGGCTTTTATCTTCGGTGCGCTATGCTCTATAGGTGCTGGATACGCTGGCATGAATATGGCACTCAGGTCTAACGGTAGGACGTGTGCCGCAGCACAAAAAGGCTTGAATCGAGGATTGAGAGTTGCCTTCAGAGGTGGGGCAGTAATGGGGCTAACGGTAGTTAGCATTGGCATCATCGGCTTAGCTGTTCTTTATTTTGCTTGGCACGGCCTTCCTCCGCGGGAGTTCTTGGCTATAATTCCAGCCTATGGCGTCGGGGCTTCATTAGTAGCTCTTTTTGCCAGAGTGGGTGGTGGTATCTTCACCAAGGGTGCTGATGCCGGCTCAGATTTAGTGGGTAAAGTAGAGGCAGGAATACCGGAAGATGATCCCAGAAATGCTGCTGTTATAGCTGACAACGTTGGTGATAATGTCGGCGATGTGTGCGGCATGGGTGCTGACCTCCTTGAGTCTTATGTCGAAACCGTTATTGCTACTATGACACTCTGTATTGTTGGTGGTGTGGTAGCACCATGGGTAACTGGAAAGTTGTTTCCTACGCTCTCAGCTGATGCTGCTCTGCAAGCTGCTTGGTGGTTACCAATGTTAATCATGGCTGGAGGCCTTGTAGCCTCTGTGATTGGCTGTTTTTTGGTTAGAGTAGGAGAGAAAGTGGAGATGGGTGCTCTTTTAGGAGCATTGCGTCGTGGCACGCTCAGCGCCACAATATTGACGGCAATATTTGGTTTTCTAATAATTTATTTTCTACATGCTAGCTTAGGCGTCTTCTGGGCGATGTTTGCCGGTCTTGTTGCTGGTGCGCTTATGGGTGAAAGCACAAATTACTTTACCTCTTATGCCTATAAGCCAACGCTGGAAATTTCTGAGGCCTCTACCTCTGGTGCTGGTGCTACTATAGTTCGTGGCTTTGCTAATGGCATGATGAGCACCTGGCCATCGGTAATTTTGATAGCTATAGCGATTGGCGTAGCCTTTCACTTCGCTAGCTTCTACGGCGTAGCCTTAGCTGCTGTTGGCATGTTGTCCACTCTGGGCGTGACATTGGCTACTGATGCTTATGGACCGGTAGCTGACAATGCTGGCGGCATTACCACTCAAGCGGGGCTACCACCTGAGGTGCGTGAAAGAACTGATGCTTTAGATTCTCTGGGTAATACCACTGCAGCTACAGGCAAAGGATTTGCCATTGGTGCTGCTGCTATGAATTCCTTGGGGTTGATTCTCGCCTTCGCTATGGCTGTGGGTATAGTGACAGTCTCATCCACAGGCACACTAACTGCTGGATTAAGCTTACTAGATGTGCATGTTATCATTGGTGTAATTCTAGGTGCCCTTATGCCCGCTATCTTTTGTGCTATGACAATGAAATCTGTGGGTGTAACTACATCAGCTATTATAGAAGAAGTTCGCCGACAATGGCGTGAGATAAAGGGTATTATGGAAGGCACAGCCAGGCCGGAGTACGGTAAATGCGTAGATATTGCCACTGGAATAGCACTGAAGGAGATGATGGCTCCTTCAATAATGACCATAGTTATGCCCATACTTGTGGGGATAATCCTTGGCGTATATGCCCTGGCTGGTTTCCTTATTGGTGCCTTAGCTACAGGCTTTATCTTTGCCGTTATGTTAAACAATGCTGGTGGTGCATGGGATAATGCTAAGAAGTGGATTGAGGCAGGACATTTTGGCGGTAAAGGCTCGGAGGCTCATAAGGCAGGAGTGGTGGGAGATACTGTTGGTGACCCTATGAAGGATACTGCTGGCCCATCATTGAATATAATGCTCAAGCTAATGTCGGTGATCTCATTACTATTAGCGCCGGTGTTAATGCATTTTGGTGGTCTGATTTAACCGCCATTTTTTGATTTCAGATCTTGACAAAGCGTGAAATGGATAGTTATAATTTTTGTTAGACTTACCTAACATTTCTGGGTTATAATGTTGATGGAGAAAATGGCAAAGAAATATAGCGCAAGTGTAGAAGATTATCTTGAGGCAATAGCTAATCTGCATAAAGGTGAGAAAACTGTGAAGGTCAAGCAGCTTAGTCGCATGCTGAATGTGAAAATGCCCAGCGTTACTGCAGCGCTGCAAAAGCTTTCTGAAGAAGGCCTTGTAGTGCATGAGAAGTATGGCCATATAGAGCTTACTCCTGAAGGTAATGAGGCTGCTGACGATGTAATTCGCCGTCACAAGGCACTAAGCCGCTTTCTTGCTCAAGCTTTGGGTATTGACCAGAAAACGGCTGAAGAAGATGCCTGCAAGATTGAACATGTCATTAGCCCCCTTACCTTGGAAAGAATGATTAAATTTATGGAGTTTGTAGAAGTATGCCCGCTGGGAGAGGCTAAGTTCCCCCAAAGATATAGATACTATCTGGAGCACGGAGAACTCCCTCCGGAATGCTTGGAGAGAAGATCGGGAGAAGGATAAAAAATTTTGCCGTGGCAAGTTAGACATGGCTAACAAAGTTATCAATTGTTGATGGCAAGATACAGGAGCAAATCTGAACATGACCTTTAATAGACAGACGACGGTTGCCCAGATGCGAACGGGCGAAAGGGGTAGAATCATCGAGATTGCTGGGGGATATGGCCTGACGCGTCGGCTTGAAGCCATGGGGATCAGACCGGGGAAGAGAATAACCAAGGTTAGTTCCATGCTCATGCGCGGGCCGGTGACGATCCAAGTGGATGGTGTTCAGCTTGCCATTGGCTTCGGCATGGCCCGGAGAATCCTGGTTGAGCTAGAGAGCGAGTGAAGATACTTTTGATGGGCAACCCCAATGTGGGGAAGAGCGCCTTTTTCTCGCGCCTCACTGGGGTCAGGGTTATCATCTCCAATTATCCGGGCACTACAGTAGAGTTCACCAAGGGGTATCTCAAACTGGGAGAGGAAATGGCTGAGGTGATAGATGTGCCTGGCACTTATACCTTGGAGCCTACTTCCAAGGCAGAAGAGGTGGCTACAGAGATGCTCAAGGACGGTGATCTAGTCATTGATGTCGTCGATGCTACCAATCTGGAGAGAAACCTATTTCTAACCATGCAATTGCTAGAAAGAGACATTCCCGTAATAGTGGCGCTGAATGTGTGGGATGATACCAAGCATAGAGGAATACACATCGATGTCAAGAAGCTGGAGCAACTTTTGGGAGTACCTGTCGTGCCCACAGTAGCAGTGACAGGGGAGGGAATGAAGGAATTGGTGAGTCGCATCCATGAAGCAGCATCTCCACCTGTATCTCATCGAACGCGTGATGAGCGGTGGGCAGCCGTGGGCAGAATTGTAGAGCAGGTGCAAACAGTAACTCATCGGCACCACACCTGGCTGGAACACCTAGGCGATGCTTCGGTCAAGCCTTTCCCAGGAATCCCTATCGCTGTTTTGGCGATTCTCGTCTCATTTGTGATAATTCGCTTCATCGGTGAGAGCCTCATCGGATATATATCCGAGCCGCTGTTTAACAACCTCTGGGCTCCTCTAATGATGCGGCTAAGCGATGCCCTGGGGTCGGGTGGCCTCCTGCACGATATCCTGATAGGCAAGCTTATCAGCGGAGAGATAGACTTTACCCAGTCCTTTGGCATCCTGACGACGGGGCTATTCATACCCTTTGGGGCTGTCCTACCTTATGTTCTCGCTTTCTACTTGGTGTTAGGTTTTCTAGAAGATCTAGGATACTTGCCTCGCGTGGCAGTGCTTCTTGACACTCTGATGCACCGTCTGGGAATGCACGGATACGCCATTATACCCACGCTCCTTGGCTTGGGATGCAATGTTCCCGGAATCCTGGCCACCCGAATTTTGGAAAGCAAGAGGGAGAGATTCATCGTTGCTACCCTCATATCCATCGGAGTTCCTTGCGCCGCCCTTCAGGCCATGGTCATCGGATTGGTTGGGGGAGAGGGTTGGCACTATGTAGCTATAGTGTATGGCACGCTTTTCGTGGTTTGGGTCATCCTGGGATTGATCTTAAACCTAACGGTGAAAGGGTTGAGCCCTGAACTCCTAATTGAGATTCCGCCATACCGCCTACCCTCAGCTCGCATTCTGGCTGTGAAGCTCTGGATGAGAATCTTAGGCTTCCTTAAAGAAGCAATCCCTATAGTTATGTTAGGCATCTTCGTCATCACCATTCTCTATGCCCTGAATGTATTTGACTACATCGCCAACTTTGCAGCGCCGGTGGTGAGTGGACTTTTGGGGTTGCCCAGGGAGGCAACTGCGGCGCTGGTCATCGGCTTTTTGCGTAAGGACATGGCCGTGGGTATGCTCGGCGTCCTAAGTCTGAGTGCCAACCAGCTGGTCGTCGGCAGCGTGGTTCTGGCTATGTTCTTCCCGTGTATCGCCAGTTTTGTGGTGCTGGCTCGGGAGTTGAAACTCAAGGGCATGCTTGCTGCTACCGGGATAATGATAGCTGCTTCCTTGGTTGTGGGCAGCCTGCTGAATCTGATTCTGTAAGCGATTGAAACTGGCCTTGGATATATTTGGCACGTTTCAATCTAGCAGCATCTTGAACGCCGCGCCAGGCCTTCTAGAAGCTCTGACATGACCGTTGTCTTGTCTATTATGCGGGGTAGCACTTCAAGCACTCGCTCTATATCACTTTCGGTAGTTTCTCGACCTAAGGTAAACCTGAGCGAGCTGCGGGCTTGTTCCAGTGAGAGTCCTAGTGCCAGAAGCACATGCGAAGGTTCGGGATTCGATGAGCTACAAGCTGAGCCGCTAGAAGCGTAAATCCACTCTGTTTCGAGGTTTAGAAGCACTAAATCCGCCCTAGCAGAGTCAATGGTCACATTGACATTGTTGGGTAGCCTTTTTGTGGGATGACCATTCAGCTGAATCTGTTCAATTTGCTCTGGTAGACCTTTAATGAATTTGTCACGAAGATGGCTGAGTCTCGTTCTCTCCTTAGTCATTTCCTCCATGGCAATTTCTACTGCCTTACCAAAGCCTATAATGCCTGGGGTATTCTCAGTGCCTGCTCGCTGTCCCTTCTCCTGTTCGCCACCATGGATGAATGGAGCCAGGTTCGTGCCTTTCCTGATATACAGTGCTCCTATTCCCTTTGGTCCGTAAAACTTGTGGGCTGAGATAGAGAGTAAATCCACCCCCAGTTTGTCTACATCCACGGGGATATGTCCCACAGTTTGAACCGCATCCGTGTGGAAAATTATTCCTCGTTCGTTAGCAATCTTGCCTATCGCGCTTATTGGTTCTACGGTGCCTACCTCATTGTTGGCATGCATTATTGAAATAAGTATGGTTTTATCGGTGATAGCGTTCTTGATATCCTGAGGGTCAACCAGTCCATACCTGTCCAGGGGAAGATATGTGACTGTGAATTCCCTTTTCTCCAGAAACTTACACGGCTCTATCACAGCGTGGTGCTCAATTGGGGTGGTAATGATGTGATTTCCTTTATGTTCATTGGCGTAAGCAACACCCTTTATAGCGAAATTGTCTGCCTCTGTCCCTCCACTGGTAAAAACGATTTCCTCACTCTGAGCATTAATCAGGCTGGCAATCTTGTTCCTTGCTTCCTCAACGGCTTTCCTTGCTTCCTGCCCGTAAGAATAGAGAGTTGAGGGATTGCCGAAGGCATCGCTGAAATATGGCAGCATCGCTTTTACCACCTCAGGATGTGTCGGCGTGGTGGCGGCGTGATCAAGATATATCCTGTTCATCGAAGTAGCGTGTTATTAAAACAAATATGGCTGGAAATGGGCAAGGTCACCGCGTTATTGACAGTTTTGCTTTTCTTGGTATAGCCTTATGCTTTGGAAGTTATCTAATGAGGAGGTGAGAAAAATGGCTGTATTTCCATCAAAAGAGTGGGTGGAGGCGGTATTACAAGCCGCGGAGAAAAGCGAGAAGTACAAGGAAGCAGCAAAGGATTGGGAAGGCGATTTTCTAAGCATAATCGAGGGCGACGAAGAATTTGTGAGGGACCTGAGCAGAAGAGAAGTCATGGAAGGTTTCATAAGCTTCTTGGATATGATGCCATCGGAGGCTCGAAAGAAGTATAGCGGCACTCCTATGGGCGATATTTTCGAAAAGAAATTGGGTGTTCCGTTAGATACCCCTGTTGACAAATTCAGTATAAATGAAATGACGAGCATGGTCTCAAAATTATCTGCAGAGGACATAAAGGGTGCATGCACGTATTTCTGGTCAGATTTCTGGCATGGCAGCGTCAGAGCCATGAAACCGGTGGCTCCAGGTGAACACGAAGATGCAACTTTCAAACTTTCTGGGAAATATAGCGCCTGGAAACTGATGGTTTCAGGCAAACAGGATACCATTAGATTGGTGATGAGCAACAAATTGAAGCTTGAAGGCGATATGTCGTATGTAATGAAACACATGAAAGCAGTGGTGGCGCTTACGAAGGAAGTATTCGCCGGGGTTCCCATCGATTAGTAGCGGGATATAAAAGCTTGGTATGAACATTAGTAGGAGACTTCATGTACTTTGAAATTGACCCAAAGATTGGAGAAGACAAGGGATTATCATTACTAAGAGAAGAAACACACAGGTTTGCTGAAGAAGTAATAAGACCTGCTGCACGAGAACTAGACCGGATGTCCGATCCAGAGCAGGTAATAGCGAAAGATTCACCATATTGGGATGTGTTAAAACAAATGAAGAAGCTGGGATATCATAGGATCTTTATAGACCCAGATTATGGTGGATTAGGTGTGAATGCAACGGAAGCACACATAATTTTAGAAGAGCTTGGCTGGGGAAGTGTGGGGCTAACAACGGCGATAGGCGTCGACCAAATAGCGCCTGCAGTGGCTTCCCTGTTTGCTATGGGAGATGTTATTGAGAAGATAGTAAAACCCTGGGTGGAGGATACAGAAGCTAAATATCATGGCTGTTGGGGGGTGACTGAGCCTGATTGTGGCTCAGATTACATTCTGGTTTGTGAAGAAAGTTTTCTTCCCCATGTAAAAGAGCTCCACCCCGGTGAGGTAAGGGCTGATGAAGATGGTGATGGGTGGGTCATCAATGGGCCTAAATCTAGCTGGATATCTTCTGCACCCACAGCTACACATGTTGGTCTCCATGTTACCCTGCCACCTCATGATAGTTTAGCGAACGGGGCATTTTGTATTGTCCCGCTGGATCAAGAAGGTGTAGCGAAAGGAAAGCCGGTTGACAAGCTCGGGTTAAGGGACGACCCTCAAGGGGACATCTCTTTTGACAATGTGCATATCCCGGATGATTACATGCTTATCAGGCCCCCTTTTTATGAATTGCGCATAGGTCAGATAATTTGCGTGACGAGCTGTTTTATGGGGACTATATTTACAGGTCTAGCTCGGGCAGCTTTTGAGGAGGCTCTGGAGTATTCCAAAAACAGAGTTCAAGGAGGTAAGCCACTGTGTGAACATCAGTTAGTTAAACAAAAGCTCTACAAAATGTTCGAAAAAGTAGAGAGTTCAAGATATTATACCAGGAAGATAATGGAGCATGTCTGGGAAAGGATCTATACAGAAAGAACCTTTGATGCTTCTTCAAGACATGCTCTTTCCGCACAAATTTACGGCAAAAGGTCAGCATTTGAAGTGGCTTATGAAGCACTGCAGATCTTTGGGGGATACGGGCTTACCAAGGACTTTCTCATTGAAAAACTCTTCAGGGATGCGCGGGCTGGATTGATTGAGGACGGGACAACTGAGGTTCTGGGACTTGCAGCAGCATACAACATTGTCCAAGAGTGTTAGAGAAAATTTACCAGCGATATAACAATTTAGCATATAAGGAGGTGTAGGATGGTTTTAAAAGGTGGAGATAAAGGTGAGTCTATTCCTTTCGATGCCCCACTCTATGATATTAATCGCGAAAGGGGAATAGAGTACCGAAACTGCGATGCGCTTGCAGTCGTATTTATGATCACGGGAGATATAAATGAAATCCTGCCCGAAGGACTTGAACCATTCAGCGACCCTCCCCAAGGGGCAATCTGGATATCCAGATACTCTTACAGCACCTTGGGACAATACAATGAACAGATTTCGCTTATCATGGTGAAAGATATACACGGAGAGATGGGATATTATATTCCCTACATTTATGTGACAAATGACGCTGCGATGGCTGCCGGGAGAGAACTTGCCGGAGCGCCCAAGAAATTGGCAGATATAGATATTAAGAACAAACTTGACTTCCTGGAAGGGACTTTAGAGAGACCAGCGGGTAAAAGGCTAATTACTTTCACCTTTAAACCTGTGGAGAGAGCAATGGGTAGTGTAGTAGAGGCATATTTCCCGTACCCAACTCCTTTACTCTCTGTTAGACATCTTCCCTGGGTTAAAGAGCCTGGTGATGGTCTTACACAATTGATAAGTTGGTATGCGGAGATAGACTTCCATAAAGATCCCAAGGGCGAAAGCACAATATGGATGGGACCAGCATCCATTACCTATGATTCACCTTCTGAGCTTGATCCGGTCTACAAACTCAAGTTTGATGAGGTATTAGCTGCCCTCTACTTCCAGTTTGACATGAAGCTGAACGTCAAAGAGGTGCAGAAAGAGTACTAACAAAGCTTTGCCACCTGTGGCTAGCAGCCATTGGCTTCAAACCTATTTACTATACAGTATAGAAGTTGTTGACAAATTTGGTTTTTTTAATATAATCTTATAGATTCGCAATTATTTAAGGAGGTTGGACAATGCCAATTAACATGATTGTCTGTTGTAAACAAGTTCCTGATCCTGAGGCTCCCCCAGCTTCATTCAAGGTAGCTGGGGACAAGATGACTGTGCCGCCAGATGTAAAGCCAGTGGTTAGTCCCTATGATGAAAATGCTGTGGAGGCTGCGTTAAGGATTAAAGACACGATAGGCGGCAAAATCACGGTGATTAGTTTGGGAAACAATCTGACGCGTGATGTGATTAAGAAACCGCTGTCTGTGGGTGGTGATGAGCTTATCCTTCTTGAAGACGCGGCTTTTGAAGAGGGTGATAGTTGGGCAACAGCCAATGCACTGGCTGCGGCGATTAAGAAGGTGGGGGAATATGACCTTATTCTCTGTGGGCGGCAATCTGCTGACTGGAATGCTGGGCAGGTTGGTTTAGGCATCGCGGAAATTTTAGGGATTCCTGCGGTGAGTGTGGTCAGGAAGGTGGAGGTCGTTGATGGAAAGGCAAAAGTAGAACGAGCTGTTCGCGATGGCTATGAAGTTGTGGAGGTTGAGCTTCCTGCCTTGCTCACAATAACCAGTGAGTTGGGTGATTTACGCTATGCCGCTCTTAAGGGGATTATGGCAGCGGCGAAAAAGCAGCCCATCGTATGGAAGCCAGCAGACATTGGGCTTGAACCCTCCCAGGTTGGTGCTGCCGGAAGATGTGTTAAGCTGGCTAAACTCTTTCAGCCAGTGAGGGAGACTAAGTGTGACATAATCGAAGCAGATACTCCAGCGGAAGCCGGCGCTAACCTGGCTGTAAAGCTTAGAGAAGCAAAAATACTCTAATTCAAGGAGGAAACGATGGCTGAAAATAAAGGTATCTTAGTTTTCGCAGAAATAGCGGAAGGCGAATTCCCTTCTATCACCACTGAACTGCTGGGATGTGGTAGGAAACTTGCTGACGAATTAAAGGAAGATTTATCCTGTTTACTGGCCAGCGATGCGGTTGGTGACCTCTCCAAGGCGGCAATTGCTTTTGGAGCGGACAAAGTTTATACCGTAGAAGACTCAACGTTAAAGCGATACGAAGCAGACTGTTATATACAGGTTGCTGACCAGGTTATCGGACAGGTTTCACCTCGTGCTATCCTGCTGGGTAACACGCCCATGGGTGCCGACCTGGCTCCTCGGCTTGCTTTTAGACTTCAGGTTGGCTTGTCCACAGATTGCCTTGAGTTGAGCATAGACCCGGGGACAAAACAGCTTACGCAGACGAGTTCGGTGTATGGAGGCAATGCCCAGGCGATATTTACATCTGAGGCGCTGCCCCAGATAGCTACTATTAGAGTGAAGGCGATGTCACCCATAGAGCGTGATGAGTCCCGAAAAGGGGAGGTCATTCCTGCTAAGGTCACCGTGGATACGTCTAAGGTGAAGACGAAGGTGGTGGAGACTATAAAGGAGGAAGTAACTGGCGTCAAGATTGAGGATGCCCCGGCGATAGTCTGTGGAGGTAGAGGTTGTGGTGGACCTGAACCCTACGATTCTACCTTGAAAGAGCTTGCCGCTGTGCTCAAGGGCGCAGTAGGGGCTTCCCGACCGCCATGTGATAATGGATGGGTGCCTGAGGCGATGCATATCGGTCTCACTGGTAAAATTGTCGCTCCCGATATTTATTTTGCTATCGCGATATCAGGAGCCAGCCAGCATATGTCTGGTTGCAGTGGCTCGAAGACCATCATCGCCATTAACAAGGATCCTGAGGCGAACATATTCAAGCAAGCTCACTTTGGAGTGGTGGGCAAATTTGAAGATGTTGTGCCTGCCCTTACTGCTAAGCTGAAGGAATTGCTGGCTGGGTAAATAGACCTCCTTTCCTGTCATTGCCAGGCATACCCCCTTTTTGTCATTGCGAGGCATACCCCCTTTTGTCATTGCGAGGAGTGTTAGCGACGAAGCAATCTCTGGGAAGGGGCGAGATTGCCAGTCCTTCGTTTCATGTCATTCTGAGCGTAGCGAAGAATCTCCTCGTGCTTAGATAAGTTCCACTAGGCAATCTTGGCCTCCAGCACTTTGTTCGGGGTGACATAAGGCAAGGTGAAGGTCTTCGTTAGATCCTAATTATCAAACTAAGTCTCCATGTTGATCCCAGTTAGCATACATTAGTGACCTGTCCTCAAGAGTAATCCATCCATCGCGATTGAAGTCACAATGAGGATTCCAATTAGGGTCACCTTCGTGGGAGTCCCAGGCTGCATAGAGCAGAGACCTGTCTTCAAGGGTAACCCAATCATCGTTATTGGCATCGCCCTCACGAGTGGTGCCAAAGTCAACCATCGCCTCACCACGCAAGTCCACCCCAGTCTCCAGCTCGCTGAGACATGTCCAGTTCTTAATTCCGATGTCATAGGTGCCAGGAGTAAGGTCAGTAATGTTGAAAACCCCGGTCTCGTTGGTGGTGGCAGTCCCTTCCCACAGCACGTTGTCGAGATTACCGGGCTCGAATAACTTCACCTCAAAGGGCTCTATCCACCTATCATCGGGAGGGTCACCCCGTCCTGCGAAACTAACGACTCCCTTCAAGATACCAGCGTGGTAAGGTTTGAACACCGTGTCGCTCACGACTCCGCTCCCACTCCATAGTTGCGAGTCGTCTAGGATAGTTGTGCCGGTATATTTCCAGCACACCCAGTCATCGAAGGAATACGCTTTGTTCACGCCGTCATAGGTTGAAGTACCAACTCTCCATCCTTGGTATGTCCAGGTTATGTAAGCAGTGTCCATGTGGCACACCCGCCCCTCAGCATAACGCCAATCAGTACCATCGTAATAACAAGCATGGGCGTTTAGTTCTTGCCAGTTTGTTGTCGTAATGGCTTGTTGACTCTCCACTCCAAATTGAAAATGCTTATACCAATTACCACCATGTGACTGCCTCCCAACCAGGAAATTGCTGTCGCTGGTTGGGTGATTCCACAAATAGACATCGGTTGGCTCGTCGTTGTTATAAGCGGTGGAATCCTGATATACATAAAGAGTGTAGATTACCTTGCCGTAGGCAATATCCATCCTTTCGTAGTAAAAGAGGTAGTAGCCTCTGCCAACATCCCGAATAGGTCCAGCATATTTCTGGCTGTTTTCATGCCATCCCTGAGGTTGCCATTTTACATAATTGTTCCTCATCAGACCCACAACATTCTGGTATGTCCATCCTGAGGGTGAAAGTCCACTGCCACCGGCTACGCTCGAAACGCCCATCAAATGTGTGAAATATGGAATCTGGTCAGCCTGCGTCCCGGCATAATTAACAGTGACCAACACTCTGTCTGTAATATTAGCGTTTTCCTTCAGATATCCACCCATGTAAGGTCCCGCTTCGACTTGCACAGGGACCAGGACGAGAAGGAAAGCCAGGACGATTAGAGTGGCAAGGATTCCCTTAGTCACGAGTCTTCACCACTATATATCCCTCAGGACCTCCCCAAACCCTTTCACCCATTAAAATTCCCTCATTGGGACCTAAAGAAATCGTCTGGACCCCGGGAGGAAAATCCTCGGGCACGTGAATGACCAGCGTGATGGGCAGAATTTCATTCGCCTTTATTTCCACCGTTCCATTGGGAATATAGCTTATGAGGTCATTGACGCAAAAATAGCCATCCCTGCCACTGTAATGTTCGAGATGAATGGCATTCGTCGGGTCGTGCGGGGCTATTTTTATGTTTGCTTGTGTAAAATTAGGGAGAAAGGAAATTAAGTGGACCAAGACAGTTATGTTCACATCCTCGCCTCTGTCAGCATAGATGACTTCAGGAGTATCCTCACTTACGTTAATGAAAACGTATCCATAGTAGCCCCACTTCAGACTATATTCAGCGTCAGGCACCGGCATTATAGCACCTATGCCCCCATCCCCTTCGGGCTCACTCTCATTTGCATTAGGTGCTGAGGCAGGCCCACTTCCCCCTCCTGTCAGCCCTGTCTGGCTGCACGAGAGGGGAACAACCGCCAGAGCAAGCAGCAGGACCATTATTCCTAACATCAAATTCCTTCTCATCGCCCTTTTCCTCCTGTTAGGTCAATTTTACCACCTGGGGGGCGGTTTGTAAATCTTATGCGACCTCCACTTGCGCTATCTCTTTAGCCAGCTCCATATCGCTTTCAGCGGAGGCATTGCCAGCAAGAGCAGGACTTATTGGCAGCAGAAGCATGGCTAATACGATGCCTAGAACCAATTTCACATTCTTTCTTTTCATTGCTTCCGTCCTAACTTAAAACCGGCTTACTCAGGATAAACCTGCACGCCTTCGTCACCCCACAGCACCTTGCCCTGGGAGTCTATCCTTTGAGCGTAGAGCGTATCCCGATAACAAACGTACTTGCCTGTCTCTGTAACGAGGATAGCACCGCCGGAACTATCGCTTACCACCGAGTACACAAACTCGGGAAAATCAGCCTGCCGCCCAGTGAATAGCTGCACTCCTCCCTCTCCCCACATTGGCTCACCATCAGGATTAATCCTTTGGGCGCGAGGTGATGGTCCATACTCTTTAGGAGGTCTCCCAGCAACGATAGCTCCGCCGGAACCATCATCAGTAATGCTACGCATGTCAATAGAAAGATTCATCGGCTCTGCCCATTGAAGCTCCCCTTCTGAATTCACCCTCTGCGCCTGTCGGTACCAGACTACGATGGCTCCTCCAGCGTTATCTGGTGTTATCGCAACGCTGGGAGAAGGGGCTGTTATGGGTAAGGCACCGAGTTGTATTCCTTCTTTTTCCCACAGGAGTTTCCCATCAGGGCTTAATCTCTGAACGCAAGCTTGAGGATAGTCAAAACGTGGCCCTAGCCAGGCTACAATGGCGCCATCGGAGCCATCGCTCACAATCTGAGGAGTGGTCTGAGCATGCTGTGGAGCGCATACCGGAATGCCACCCTCCGGCCACAAAATTTCACCCTCCGGGCTTATTCTCTGAGCGTAGATGTCATACTGCCCACTAGCAGCACGATTATCTGGCCAGACTACGATAGCACCACCTGAGCCGTCAGCTAATATACGAGGCTTATTATCACTACCAGGTGTCAGTGTAGTGCATATTGTAATTCCCTCCTTCGACCACATCACCTTACCTTCATGGTCTATCCTTTGCATCTTGCCTCCTGAGGCTATGATGACCCCTCCATAGCCATCGGGCACCATATCACATACGCAACCAACCCCGGACACTGGTTTTCCTCCTTGCCCCCAGAGGAATTCGCCCTCGGAATTAATTCTTTGAGCACAAACGCCTCTCTCAGCTTCGCCCCAGACAACGATAGCACCGCCGGAGCCATCCCTAATCACATGAAGCGGGCACCACAGCCGAGTAGTGTTCAGTACCAACCCTTCTCCCCAGCGGAGATTGCCTTCAGAGTCTATTCGCTGGGCGTATGCTACATTTTCATCTTCCCAGCTAACGAAGACGCCTCCTGAGCCATCGGGAGTGACATCATGGTAGAGACATTTGTAACGAGGGGGCCATTCAATGTCAATACAGCCACTGAACAATACTGCTACAGCTGTCATCAAAGCTAAGGCCATCAATGCCCATTTCTTGCTCATTTTTTTCTCACCTCCATCTCGCTGTCCGATAATGCAGCAATCGATAAAAGCAATAAAATCATGATTCCTAATGTGAATTCCCCCTTCATTGCACCTTCCGGTTCTTTCAAAGCAACTTTATCCTCCTGGGGGGCGGTTTGTCAATCTTATGCGACCTCCACTTGTGATATCTCTTTAGCCAGCTCGATATCGCTTTCAGCGGAGGCATCTCCAGCAAGAGCAGGACTTATTGGCAGCAGAAGCACGGCTAATACGATGCCTAAAATTGCTACGCTTTTCCTTTTCACTGTTGCCCCCCTAACTTAAAACCGGCTTACTCAGGATAAACCTGCACGCCTTCGTCACCCCCCAGCCACCTGCCACTGGGAATTTGGCTAGCTTGTGTCTCTTGATAGTTGACATCAAACAACACCATGTTTGAGGTCACAACACTGCGTTTTAGATATCCACCCATGTAGGGCTGCTCTGCGTTGGCCTGCAATGGAGCAAGAACGAGTAGCGCAGCTATGATGAGTGCAAAGGCAAGGACTCTCTTCTTAATCAGGAATCATCACCTCCAATTTGCTTATCTCACTAAGCACAGGAACATCTGTCGTAATTCCCACAGCACCTAGCCGAAAAGATGATGGCATAATCCCTTCAGGGAGATCAGCAGGCACACGGATAGCCATCGTAAGGGGTAAGGTTTGATTTGCCTCCATCGTGATGGTTCCATTCGGGCTATAGCTCATAAGCTCATTGATGTTAATAACGCCTCTTTCAATGATATCGCCCTCAGCATCCTCAATAACGTAGTACTGCTCAATCTTACAATCACTATCCTCGGGGTCTATATTTACCTCTACCTCAGTGAGCTCAGGAACATGGGAAACGAAATGGAGGAGGATAGTTATGGTTGCCGCTTCACCTCTCTTAACATATAGTACCTCTGGAGACTCAGCGGATAAGTTGATGTCCAAATATCCACGGATGCCGTATTTCTGGGCAACTTCAGGGTCACGTATTTCCACATGTGTTATAGAAGGTATACTTTTCCCCTCTGGCTCGCCCTTTGGCTGAGCACATGATAGTGGAGCAAGCATCACAAGCGCTAAAAGCATAAGTCCCAATATCAATTTCCTTTTCATCGCCCTTTTCCTCCTGTTAAGTCAATTTTACCACTTGGGGGGGGGTAGTTTGCCAATCTTCTGCAACTTCAGAGGCAAAGGAGAACAATAAATCCGGTTTTCGTCAGACTGTGTGCTGAAGGAATTGTAGCTTTAAATTTGATGTTCTGCGGCGGTCCTGAATTGCTTAACTTTATTCCTTTTCTTGCTTCCTTTGGGCAATAACTTTTTGGGTGATGTGGGGTGGCACTTCTTCGTAGTGGCTGAATTTCATGGTGAAGCTGCCACGACCCTGGGTTATTGACCTTAGGGTTATAGCGTAATCCAGCAATTCTGAGTAAGGCGCTTGGGCCTGGATAGTGTTATTTTTGACTTCTGGCTCTATCCCGAGTACGCGTCCTCTCCTTGAGTTAAGGTCGCCGGTGAGGTCACCAGTGAATTCCTCTGGAGCGGTTACCGTTAAGTTCATTATTGGCTCAAGCAGTATTGGTTGCCCCTCAGATAGTCCGTTTTTCAAGGCTTGCGCTCCGGCGATTTTAAAGCAAATATCCGATGAATCTACAGGGTGGAAGCTACCGTCATAAAGCGTGACCTTGGCATCAATTACCGGGTAGCCGGCTAAGATGCCCTGCTGCTTCGCTTCATTGACTCCTTTCTCCACCGCGGGGATGTAATTCTTGGGTATCACTCCGCCAACAATTTTCTTGCTGAACTCAAAGCCGGTGCCTCGGGGCAAAGGCTCAAGCTCCAGGAGGACATGTCCATATTGCCCATGTCCTCCTGTTTGCTTCCTATGCTTGTATTCTGCCTTGGTTGCCACGGTGATGGTTTCCTTGTAGGGAACCTTCGGCGGGGTTAAATTTAGCTTCACACCGAATTTGCGATGTGCTTTCTCTTTAACCATCTCTAAATGGGCATCGCCAATTCCTGAGATCAGGAGTTCATTGGTGTCCTGTTCTCTGTGTATTTGGAGAGCGGGGTCCTCCTCACAAATCCTGGGCAAGATTGTGCTCATTTTATCCAGGTCAGCTTTAGTTTGAGGTTGGACGGCCATGGTTAAATTCGCTTGAGGGAACTCGATGCCATCCAGTATCAGGTGATGTTCTGGAGAGCAGAGGGTATCTCCAGTGGTAGTCAAGCTCAGCCTGGCCAACACCCCGATATCTCCAGCAGCTAGCTGGGGAACTGGTTCTTGATTCTTACCTCTTAAGGTGAACAGCTGGCCAATACGTTCCATGCCCTTCTTGCTGGCATTCCAGACTTGCGAATTGCCTAGTAATAATCCTGAGTAAACTCGAAAATAGTTGAGCTTGCCCACATATGGGTCAGCGGTGGTTTTAAACACAAGGCTGCTTAGAGGTTCCCCTGTAGCTGGTTTAAGTTCTTCTTTTTCCTTGGTTGTTGGGTTTACCGCAGTGATGGCGCCGTGTTCTTCAGGCGAAGGGAAGAAGTCGCAAATGGCGTCAAGCAGTGTCTTTGTACCGATGCTATGTAATGCCGCGCCGGCGAAAACGGGGACCAATTTCCCTGAAATTGTTGCCTTCTTTATAGCCGGGAGAATCTCGTCATTGCTTATTTCCTCTCCCTCTAAATACTTGGTTAGGAGTTCGTCATCGACTTCAACGGCTGCCTCTACTAACTTCTCACGGTAGGAAGTGGCTTGTTCTGAAAGCGAAGAAGGAACATCGGTTTCCTTTAGATCGGCTCCAGCGTAGCCTTTCATGCTCAGCAGGTCTACGAAACCTTTGAAATCGCTCTGTGAGCCTATAGGAAGTGTAGCAGGCAGGCATTTTGCCCCCAACTTAGCCTGAATTTGTTCTAGAGTGCTGAAGAAATTGGCATTCTCTTTATCCATCCTGTTGATGAACAGCAGGCGAGGTAAGTTTGCTTCTTCCACGTAATCCCAAACTTGCTTTGTTCCCACCTCTACTCCCGAAGCGGCGCAAACTACGATTATCGCCCCTTCGCTAACGCGCAAACCAGACTTCATTTCACTGGTAAAATCAGCGTAGCCTGGAGTGTCAATGAGATTTATTTTCGTTTCCTTCCATACTTGGGGAAGCAGCGATAGATTCACGCTCATCTGTCGCTCTATTTCAAGGGGATCATAGTCAGAGGTAGTAGTCCCGGACTGAACGTTGCCTAGACGCTTGATGGTTCCTGAAGTAAATAGCATTGATTCAGCAAGTGTGGTCTTGCCTACGTCGTAATGGGATAGCAATATCACATTACGGATTTTGTCTGGTCCGTATTGGGTAGCCATTATTCTACTTTGATGCTCCTTCCTTTATGATCCACTGAATCTATTACTTGCTTGGAACTCGATTTTCAACCTTCCATCGATTTTGCCCGCATCCCCTTTGCCGGTATACAGAATGATTTTCATCCCAGTTATTATAAGCTTCTTCAAACAGGGCGAGCAACTGTTGGTACTTGCTCCCACTATCTGAATGAGCTCAGCCTTGCCAATAGTTCCACCGTCCGGCTACTTACCTACGAGCGCTTCGAAACGCTGGCCATGATTATCCTCGCCGCAGTTGCCACTCCCACAGTCATGTGAAGTGAGGATATTCTGCGTTATAATCAGAGCTTCCTGATAGCTGGCGAAAATCCCCAGGCTATCAATCCTCCCTCCACGGCTGTCACTAGCTGAGGCCGGTTCATCATCACTGCTACGCTCGACACCAAGCTTTGATTGAGAGGCAAATTGATGACTATTAAACTGGTACCCAAAGCGGCTTATCTCTTTTCCAAGGTCTGGCGTGGACGATGAGGGTTAACATGAACTATGACATCCTGCACATGCGCAACCTCGCTTAAGAGCCCGCTTTTTACCTCTTCGGCTACCTGATGGCCTTGCTTTACGGTGAGGCTGCTATCCACAGCTACTTCTATATCAACGATGAAGCTAGAACCCAGTCGGTGCGCCCTGATGCTATCGACTGCCTTAACCCCTCCAATTTCTAGAGCCATGGTTCTAATCTTGTCCAAGACTGCTGAGCTTGGGCTTTCATCCATCAAGACTCCAATATTTGGGCGGAGAAGAGTAACGGACATCTTGATAATGAAAGCCGAGACAACAAGGCCGGCTACAGGGTCCAGATATTGGAAGCCCATTTTAGCCCCGGCTATACCGGCTAAGGCAGCTACCGAGGAGTAAGCATCTGAGCGATGGTCCCAGGCATTAGCAACAACAGCGGGGCTATTGTTCTTCTTTCCTACCTTGAGCGTGTAACGAAACAAAGCCTCTTTTATGGCTATGGAAGTGCCCGCTGCTATCAGGGCAATCGTAGCAGGGGTTTCAAAGTGTTTGTGGGCAATGAGGTGGATAGAGGAAACACCGATATAGATCCCGGTAGCGAGAATTGTGAGGGCGACCAGGAAGGCGGCAATAGTCTCGGCACTGGCATGACCGTAAGGATGGCTCTCGTCTGGCGGTTTTTCTCCAATTCGTAGGCCTACATAAACAATTCCTGTGGCAAAGCAATCGGACATGGAGTGAATGGCATCGGCTATCATGGCGTAGCTGAAACCGAATATGCCAGCGAGCAGCTTGAAAATTGCTAGGGCTATATTGGTGCCAAGCCCTACTAATGTGCAGGGTTTAGAATCGAGAAGATTGATTTTCGGCGTTTCTAATCTCATTTCCAGCCACAATCTTCACAGCTTGGATTCCTTTCTAGCTCAATCTCGTCTATCTTTGCATTCAAGCCGTCCCAGAGCAGAAGCTTATTCTCTAGGAAGCTTCCCATCTTAACAATGTACTTTATTACCTCAGTTACTTGAATGCATCCTATAACGCCACAGGTTGCTCCCACTACAGGGAAGGTCATTAATGGAGGAGGTTCAGGGAATAAGCATCTTAGGCAAGCGGTCTTTCCTGGAATTATCGTTGTAGCCTGTCCATGTAGTCCGTTAATCGCACCATGGAAAAAAGCGATGTTCTTCGCTATGGCAGTCCTGTTCAGCAGGTACCTGGTATGAA
>DAOUDP010000017.1:0-331569 GCA_034431195.1 Dehalococcoidia bacterium
AGCAATATCTTTTCCTAAACTCAGTCTCCGCCCTGATCCCAGTTAGCGTACATTAGTGACCTGTCCTCAAGAGTAAGCCACCCATCGCGATTAAGGTCACAATAATGACCTGCCTGGATTACGTTCGTGGTGTCCCAACCCGCATAGAGCAGAGACCTGTCTTCAAGGGTAACCCAATCATCACCATTGCAATCGCCCTCACGTGTCGTGCCGAAATCTACCACCGTGGTATTACCCGCAGTCAACGTTACATTAGGCTCCAGCTTGCTCAAGCATGTCGAGTTCTTAATGGATATATTATAGGTGCCAAGGTCAATGCCGGGAATGGTGAACACCCCGGTGTTATTAGTGGTGGCGTTCATCGGCGACCATAGCGTCTCATTTTGAGTTGTCGAGTTGAAGAAGCTTACATTAAATCTCCGCTCCCACTCGGGACCCTGAGGCACTCCAGCAAAGCTAACATGCCCCTCCAGGGTTGCAGTGATTACCTCAGCAAAGGTGGCAGTCACCGTCTTGTTTTCATCCACAGTCACGGTAGTCGATTGAGCAGTGGAATTGGTTATCTCACTCATATTGGTAGTAGTCCAGTTGACAAACTGCCAGCCTGAATCTGGGTCGGCACTGATGTTTACCACCATCCCCTCTCCATAGGTATGGTTGCCTACCGCAGGGACAGTTGTGCCATTTCCATCTACTGCCATGGTCAGGGTGCGATTTGGAGCGAAGTTGGCGGTTACATTCTTATTGTCATCCATGGTTATATTGGTGGGATTGGCGCTTCCAGTGAGGTCACCGCTCCAGTTGGTAAATGTCCAGTTTGGCACTGATACCACTGCCGTAAGATTTACCACCTCATCCCAGCTCCGGGTAGTGGTGTTGGGATAGGAGGGTGGAGTCACTGCATCTATAGTCACATTTCCCTTCAAAGCAGGGGTTACATTTACCGTCAATGTAGGAGACCCAACTCTCACCGTGCCACTATGCATCAAGCTCATGTTACCACTCTCAAGGTAATCAGTAGGGCCGTACGTGACCATCGTTTTTCGAAATGGCGGTGAGCTCTGATAGACAAAATCTATTGTGCTCATTCCCTCTTTCGCAAGAGCCTGGCAGCTTATATTACACACGACAATGGAAGTAGCATTGGTTGAGTTAGCTGCTGGTGGGACTACCATGTTAGCGGCATGATCGGCGGTGCCGTTAACATTGTCAAACGAACTATCTGCTATCTCGGTCATTATGGGACCATTGGTAATACCGGTTACATTAAAGTAACTGGAATTGAAATCCAGCCGAGCCTGACACCCAAAAATGTCCATAGCGTCAGGATTATCGATCACTACCGAAACATTAAAGGTTCCATTTGGCACCACAGTCGTAGTTGAAGGCACAACTGCAATGGTCACATTACCAGCAGCCAAAGCCACCTTGTTAGATAGCGGTGCTCCGGGCACCATCATCAACCCCAGGCACACTGCAATGACAATCGAAACTGCGAGGAATTTCCAGAGTTTACCCATTTTTACCTCCGTGATGAACGTCTATTCATTATTATATCACTACATTAACTTTGTCAATAGGCTGTAATTACACCCTTCGTGTTCGGAAAATAAGCACCAGGATGACCAGCCACACCACAGCAGCAAGGGCGATAATCACCCACAACCATGACGCAGTAGTCGGTGCAGGCGGTACAACTCCCTCCGCACCGGTGGTGAAGGTTCCCGTAGCGTCACCAAACACCGTAGTATCCTTCATCGCCTTTACCGTCCAGTAATAAGAAGTGCCGTAGGAAAGCGTGCCGGTATAGGTGTAAGTCGTCCCTGCTGGAGTCGCTGACACTACCTCAGCATCGGTCTCAGCGTCCACCAGGCTGAACTCATACCCCGTGGAATCGGCAACTTCATCCCACGTGAACGGAATATTGCTCACCGCCACGCCAGTGGCGCCATTGCCGGGATTGGTCAGCGTTACCGCAGCCATAGGACCAACAGCAACGGTGAAGCTGCGCACCTCTGACCACGGACTGTGAATTACCTCATCAGTCTCGGCATCGGCAGAGCGAACCCTCCAGTAGAAGGTGGTGCCGCAGCTGCCTGTCCCCAGTTCTCCGTTCTCAACAACATAGCTGGGTTTGGAGCCACTGGGTGGCTCGTAGTCTATCTCATCGCAATCACCATCCTTGCCACTCCAGTCGAGTACCACCTCGGTGAAGTCCTCATCCAGAGATATCTGCAGGTTGTAGGAGCAGGCATCGCACTGCCTGTCCCACTTCAGCGTGAAGGCATCGTTCCAGCAGTAGCATGAGTCGGCATCTACCAAAGCATCGCTTGCCGGCGAAAGAAGCGCTGGACCTGCCTTGGCATAGCAGTCCTCGTATGTCCACAGGCGCCCCAGTCCATCGTCGTAGCGGGGATCCTCCTCAACTACAATGCTATTGTAGTAATAGTCATCATCAATAGCCCACAGCTTGCTGTTGGTATCCGGGCTGAGGCAGCCGCATATCCTCAAGCTGGAAGGCTCCAGCGTGAACGCAGCAGCCACACCCTGAATCAGGTAATCCCAGGTTGCCTCGCCGCAGGCTACCTCCTCGGCGGGATTGAGACACCGAGCCACACCATCGAAGAAGGTGGCGTACAGAACGCCGCCGGTGGTGGCATCGGTCTCGGGATTGCCCTCAGCATTGCTGAGCACTATGCCGTAGTAGCCAACCTCGACTGTATCGCACGAAGGACCCAGGCCAAGCTGAGTCTCCGTTGGCGTAGCAGTACCAGCACACTCTCCAAGGTCTGTAAACGCAGTGCTCTCGTCAATGACCCAGCGGTAAATGCCGTTATCGTCACCGCCATTGCTCACCGCGGCATAAACGACGCTGTTAGTGTCGAAGTAGCTGTCGAAGGCAACATGAACTCGTCCATCGCCGATGTCATCCAGCTCGGTGAAGCCGGCCTCACCGTCAAGGAATGTGGCCAGGTCATCATCGGAGTAGGCCACCTTGCCGTCAGCACCGCCAACGAGGACATTTCCCTCGCCGAGCACGGCAATGGTATGACCCTCATCAACCTTGCTGTCCATCGTGCTGCTCCACGAAGCAGCATACCCATGGTCATCGTTTACAGCCACATCGGCATCGAAGCCCAGGGCATAGATGGTAGCCTCGTCCTGGACAGCCAAATCGGATATCTCGTCAACGGTCGAGCTTCCTTTTTCCCAGCAGCCCAGACCTTTGTTGCCATCGTAGTAAACGGTGTCGCTGCCGCGGTCAACGAAGTAAACGGTGTTTATCTCCGTGGTCTCCTCGGGAGCCAGCCTGATGAGGCCAATTTGGGGAGTATCATTGCCGTTACGCGCCGAGGTATTTGTGAGCTCCCCGTTCCACACCCGGAACCACGTGTCGTCGTAGCCTTGAGCAAAAGGAATCGCCTCAGCAAGATTTTTCGCCTTGAAGAAAACGCTGTCACACTCACCACATGGCATATAGGGTTGCATCAAGGGATGCTCATTTCGCTCATCGGTTAGATTAAGGTTTATACTGGCGAGATAAGCGGTGTTGCAGTCAGGCGACTGAGCAACATCGGTAAGGTAATCCATATCGGTATCAATTAAACCAATTTGATTCCAGGTATCGCCGTCGTCGAAGCTCACCGAGAAGGCACCCTCGTCATATTTATCAAGCATATGCATGTTCTTCCACCCCCAAGACTCATCCTCATCTGGGAACATATCAGACTCCATGCCGATCAAGAGTCCTGTGACGACGCAATAGACCTTGGTGAAACCGGGCGGGGCGAGGATAGCCACGGCAGCACCATGCCCTGTGGGCGGCTTGCAAGCTGGCTGCCACGCTTGGCAGCAGATGTCCATATCGGAGATACCGTCGTTGCGGTAAACCTGAACGCCCTCACAACAACCGGTCATCAGATTCAAACCTGCCGTCGCAACGCTAATGGCGTCCGTCACATGACCATTGCCTAATACCCCGGCAACAGCTTTACCATTGTCTATCATTCCCCCGTAGAAAACGCTTGCCAGCCAGGGTTGCCCTTCAACCTGCTGCGTAACCGGCTCAGCATTACCATTGACCACGCGGTAAATAGTACCTACGGTGTGCTCGTCGACGCCTTCAGCAGTATTTACGGCTACCCAGGCATACCTTGAATTCTTGTCCGCCCCATCGTAGTCAAGGGGCAGTGCTATCGCCGAGGTTGAACCTTTAGAGACCCACCAGACAGTCGGCTCGGTGGTTAACAGCGCTGCCTCGCCACGCCCCGCTGCCTCATTCCAGTTCATACTGCTCCTGCTCCACGTCCCAGTCTGGAAATAGGAATCATTGTCCGGTGCACAGAGGGCGGTCCAACCGGGCGTCGTAATATTAGTATTATGGGTAACAGCCACCAGGGTAGAGTCACTTTTGAAGGTACCCGAGAAATACACCCAGGTCACCGCAGTGCAATTAACCCAGCCGTCGACCCCGGTGGTGGCATCCTCCCACCGACCGACAAGGCCGCCGGTCTGGTAGCGATAAATGCGACCCTCCACATCACTATCTGGGTGACCCGTACAAGCAACGCTGCGGTTAGGGTCTTCAATGCCGCATATGGCGATGTCACGCACGCCGTCAACCTCCTCGGGGGCAACGTTTATGCCGTAAATATCGGTAAGATTGGTGCCATTAGTGCCTGCCTCCTTATCCTGTATAGGATAATCGAGGAGCTCGAACTCCTCACCGCCGTCTGTAGTAACGAGCACCACCTGTTGCCAGTTAGCCGGGTCGGTGATATCGCCGAGATAAGCACCAAGGGCTACAAAGGTGGAATCGTACAAGGCCGCGGTAATGAAGTTGAACCAGGCGAATTCATTTACCGGTTCGTCCTCAACGGCTTTTAACACATTATCGGTTATATCGTCCCAGGTAGCCCCACCATCCTCAGATCTCCACAGCCTGGGAGTTTCCTCGGTAAAATTTAACCACCCATCCCCATTTTCATCCTCCCACATCACCCCGATAACATAAATTCTCTTACCATCAATGCCCAGGGCAGGTACGTAGAGATCGGACCCTGGAGCAACCTTCCAATCATCCATACTGGGGGTGTCCACCTTGTCCCACTCGGCATTCACCTCAGCGGCGCTAACCGGCGGAGCGCTAGCTGGCACCAGAAGCAAGCCGAAAGTCATTACCAGGGCAATGACGGCGTAAAATAGTCTTCCAGTCCACCCTTTTATTCTTTTGTCCATCGGAAATTCCTCCTTTTCATCTTCGGTGTCGATTATTCATTCATTAATTATTTGAACAAGATTAACAACCTCCATCGAGAATTGCAATACATAGTATAAGAATTCATAAATCAATAGCAACCCCTTGAGATTGCTTCGTCGCTACCGCTCCTCGCAATGACAAAGGGGAGCGTCATTGCGAGCCCTCTTTTATTGTCATTGCGGTGAGCTGAAACCCCGAGCGCAGCGAAGGGGCCAAGGCGCGGCAATCTCAAGAAAGCAAAACTCAAAAATCAAAGGGCAAAATGAAAGAGCAAAAATGAAAAAGCAGTCAGCTAATGACTGAAGGCTGATAGCTGAAAGCTGATAGCCACTAACTTGGGGATTGCTTCGGCACTGGCGTGCCTCGCAATGACAATTAAAAACTATCCCGCTTGGAGTAGATTACCCTCCCCGTGGTCAGCACTTCAGTAATGAAGGGATTCCCTTTCCGTTTCATGTGCTCAAGTTCCTCGCTGGTGTAGCCGATGGGCTCGATAGGCAAGTTAAAACGGTTCAGGTTAAGAAGCAGCTTTATCCTGTCGAGGAAACCCACCTGAAAGTCTGCGATCACCATAATGTCTATATCCGAGCCCTCATTTATATCACCAGTGGCAAAGGAGCCGAACAATATTACTGCTTGAGGATTAAGCTCACGGGCTATTTCGCGGCAGTATTCCTCTAGCTGCCTGATAATCTGCTGGCGTTGTTCAAGAGCGATGTTGCATACTTTATGCATCTGTCAGCCATCTCCTGGGTATAATATTCGTCGGCAGTGCCTTCGGCATAAAAGCTAGGGTATCGGGAGCCAATGTAGTGTCGGTCCAGTTCCTTCCCGGCTTCTTCAAAGTCACCAAAGCGGGCATCAATTCCAGCACATTCATTTATCAGCCTGGTCACCGAGTGGCTTACTATAGCTCTGATTCCGCAGGAGTACAAGAAACCCTTTGCTGCCTTTTTTGCTGCTTGCTGGGCATGGAAGCAGCTACTGGCATAGGAATGGGCATCAAGGAGTACCTCAGCGTCAGTCAGGTCCCTCTGGGCTTGAACCAGCCATCTTTGCCCTTCCTCAAGGTTCTTTGGCATACCAAGTTGAGCGTAGCACAGTCCAGCGGGAGGGTCAACCTGTCCCCTTGAACGGAGAGGAATTTTACAGGATAAAGGTTTTGAATTTAGATATTAGGGTTTGTTTAGGATTTAGTGCTTTGGATTTAGGATTTCCCTGCAGGGCATGGGATTGCTTCGTCGTCCGTCAAGTGACGGACTTCCTCGCAATGACAGGAGGGGGGCTGTGCGAGCCCCGTTAGATGCTTACTATCAAACAAGGCGCGGCAATCCGAACGTTAGTCGTAGTAGTAATAGCCCATCCGCCTCCTGATGAACATGCCCACCGCCAGGATGACAACCAGAAGCAGCCCCACGGTAATGGTAATCGCTGCCCACTGCGGCAGAATTCCAGCGTGGAAGGATTGCGCCTCTGCCCAGTCTCCTTCGTTCTCGGCGCCATCTATGGCTCTTACCTTCCAATGATAGGTGCCGTAAGATAGGGCATGCTTCTCAGGCAAGATGTAGGCAACAATATCCCCCTGGAAGCTAACGGCTTCTATTGGGACCGAGATGGAGACTGCGGAATTATCGCCGTCATATATCTCTAAATCGTAGCTGTCGATTCCGCTGGGGTCAATGACATTTGACCATGTAAACGTCGGGCATATCCTGCCCGTAAAGCTACCGAAGAAGCCAGCCCTGGTATCAACGGGCGAGTTGAGACCTGGCTCAGCGGGCGGAGTCTCCTCCATATAGAAGATCGCCGAGGGAGCAGTATTGCCATTATAGCTGGCATTGACATACTGCTCACCATGTCCTCCCCGGGCAACGAACGTAACCGCGGGAACATCGCCCTCGGCATCAGCGAAAACATTAGCTGTCTTATTTTGATAGCTGATACTTACCGGCACGCCGGGGTCGAAAGATTTGCCAGTGACATTAAAAGTCTGTCCCACATGACCCGGCGAGTTGAGGGTTGTTGCTGGCTGTAGCCTTATGCCAGCCCCCAGCTCGAACGTGGCTGAGGCAATCGCCATGACGGAGCCACTGTGAAAGGCTTCAATAACGTGACTGCCTTTGCTGCCGCCGGGTATGGTAAAGCTTACCGCCCCCCAGCTGCCATTTTCATCGGCGCTGTACTCACCAAATTCCTGCCCATCATACTTTAATTTGATATCATCCACAGCCACAAAGCCAGTCCCGCTTACGGCAATAATGTCGCCAGCGCTGCCCGAATCGGGATTCAACGTTATGCCTGGCTGCACTTCGAAACTGGCCTCTCTAACATCGTTCAAAGTACCCTTGTCATCGTCATAGTAGGCACCTACGGTGTGTTCTCCCCTTGCTGAAGCGGGCACGGAGAAGCCCTCTTCCCAGCTGCCATCTCCGTCAGCGTCAGCGGTGACCGGGAAATCAATATAGGAATCATCATCGAGGTAATACCTGATGTTAATGCCGGTTGCCTCACAGGGAAAGCCGCCGCCGCTTACCTCTATGTCATCTCCTACATGCCCCGACTTCGTGTCCAGAGTTATTCCGGGATTAACCACAAAATGTGCTGTGGCATTCCTGCCGCTGGCATCCTCGGCATAGACATCGTGGTATCCCTGGCAGCCCTCGGGCACGGTAAACGATACGTCAAAGAATCCGTGAGGGCATGGGTCTCCAAAGTATGCTCTTGTGCTATCCTGCAGCACGTCATCGTAATAAACGTCAACCATTTCATTTTCATGGAACTTGTGACCATGAACAGTTATCCTGTCTCCCACGCAGCCCTCGTCTGGTGAAAGCCAGATTTCTATCTCCCACGCCTGGACAGGGGTAACCAGCGCCGGGATAGCCACCAGGCAGATGGCGAGGGAGATGATCAAGCAGCGTAATAACCTCATTCCGTAGTTCTTCCCACTTTACCAGATTCCCATGTCATGCTGAATATAACCACAGTCAAAATGGAATTATAACAACTTCCTCGTCTTATTGCCATGCCAGCGGTCAGTAGTCAGCATCCCAGCAATCAGCGGTCAATAATCAGCGGTCAGCAGTCAGCAGTCAGCAATCAGCGGTCAGCTAATGACTGAAGGCTGATAGCTGATAGCTACCAACAGGAAAGCAAAACTCAAAAATCAAAGGGCAAAATGACAGAGCAAAAATGAAAAAGCGGTCAGTAGTCAGCGGTCAGCGGTTAGCTAATGACTGAAGGCTGATAGCTGAAAGCTGATAGCTACTAAACTGTCATTGCGAGCCCTTTTTTCGCTGTCATTGCGGTGAGTCGAAGCCCTGAGCGTAGCGAAGGGGCCAAGGCGTGGCAATCTCGGCGGGAAAAGGAAAGGGGGGCCTTGAGGCCCCCCTTCTGTCCTACTAACCAAGGGTTATTACACCCTTCGTGTTCGGAAGATAAGCATCAGGGTAACAATCACCAGTACTGCACCAATGGCGATAATCACCCACACCCATGCCGGAGTACTAGGTGGAGGCACTACAACTCCCTCCGCACCTGTGGTGAAGGTTGCCGTAGCGTCACCAAACACCGTAGTGTCCTTCATCGCCTTTACCGTCCAGTAGTAAGAAGTGTCGTACGAAAGCGTGCCGGTATAGGTGTAAGTTGTCCCTGCTGGAGTCGCTGATACCACCTCAGCATCGGTCGCAGCATTCACCAGGCTGAACTCATAGCCAGTGGCATCGGCAACAGCTTCCCAGGTGAACGGAATATTGCTCACCGCCACGCCGATGGCGCCATTGCTGGGATTGGTCAGCGTTACCGCAGCCATAGGACCAACAGCAACGGTGAAGCTCCGTACCTCTGACCACGGGCTGTGAATTATCTCACCGGTCTCAGCATCGGCAGAGCGAACCCTCCAGTAGAACTTGGTGCCGCAGCTGCCAGTTCCCAGAGCTCCGTTCGCAACAACATAGCTGGGCTTGGAGCCACTGGGTGGGTCGTAGTCTATCTCGGCGCAAGTAGTGTCATCCTTGCCACTGATGTCGAGTATCACCTCGGTGAAGCCATCATCCAGAGATATCTGCAGGTTGTAGGAGCAGGCATCACACTGCCTGTCCCACTTCAGCGTGAACGCATCGTTCCAGCAGTAGCACGGGTCGGCATCTACCACAGCATCAGCTGCCGGTGAAAGAATCGTCGGAGCTGCCTTGGCATAGCAGTCCTCGTAGGTCCACAGACGACCAACACTGCTGTTCTCTGAATCATCGCAGGCAAAGTAGTAGTAGTACGTGTGGTCATCGATGGCCCACAGCTTGCTGTTGGTATCCGGGGTAAGGCAGCCACAGAGCTTCAAGCTGGAAGGCTCCAGCGTGAACGCCCCGTGATTGTCAGCGGTATCCTGAATCAGGTAATCCCACAGTGCTTCGCCGCAGGCTACCTCCTCAGCGGGATTGAGACACCGGGCCACACCGGTGGTACCGTTGTCTACATCATAGAACGTGGCGTAGAGAACGCCGCCGGTGGTGGCATCGGTCTCGGGATTGCCCTCAGCGTAACTGATGACTATGCCGTAGTAGCCAACTTCAACTGTATCACACGAAGGACCCAGGCCAATTTGAGTCTCCGTTGGCGTTGCAGTGCCGGCACATTCGCCGAGGTCTGTGAACGCAGTGCTTTCGTCAATGACCCAGCGGTAAATGCCGTTGTCAGCGGTGTTGACGGGCAGCTCGCAGGTGCTATTGTAAAGGGCGACGTTGCTTATCGCAGCATAAATGACGCTGTTGGTATCAAAGTAGCTGTCAAAGGCAACATGGACTCGTCCGTCGCCGATGTCATCCAGCTTGGTGAAGCTGGCATCGCCATCAAGGAAGGTGGCCAGGTCATCGTCGGAGTAAGCCACCTTGCCGTCATCGCCGCCAACGAGGACATTCCCCTCGCCAAGCACGGCTATGGTATGACCCACGTCAACCTTGCTGTCCATCGTGCTGCTCCATGAAGCAGCAGCGCCATGGTCATCGGACACGGCTACATCAGCATTGAAGCCCACGGCATAGATGGTAGCCTCGTCCTGGACAGCCAGGTCAGTTATGTTGTCAACGGTCGAGCTTCCTGTTTCCCAGCAGCCCAGACCTTCGCTGCCATCGTAGTAAACGGTGTTGGTGCCGCGGTCAACCAGGTAAACGGTTAACGCTTCCTCAGTCTCCTCGGGAGCCAGCCTCAGCAGACCCATCTCGGGAGTCTGGCAACTGTTCCAAGTCGCATTATTGGTAAGGTTTTTGCACCACTCCCTTATCCAGGCACCGCTGTATTCCGAAGCCTCGGGCAGTGGGTCAGCGTTCAGCCATACGCTGTCGCACTCGCAATAACGGCCATTTTCACCTCCCTCATAGTTAACGCTAACCACCCAGGTCTTGTTGCAGTTTGGAGACTTGGCAACATCGGACAGGTAGTCAATATAGGTGTCTACCAGTCCAATCTGGTTCCAGGTATCACCGTCATCGAGACTGAATGAGACAGCGCCCTCCGAGAAATCCGCTACTCCACCGACAAAGGCGTAAGCCTTGTTGGGGAGTACATAGCCAACCAGGGCCTGCACGTTCCCCGTGGGCGGCTTGCAGGCCTCGCTCCACCGCTCGCAGCAGATGTCCATATCGGTGATGCCATCGTTGCGGTAAACCTGAACGCCTTCACAGCAGTCGGTATAACCTCCAACGCCATCGCCCATCAAGCCGGCTATGGCTTTACCCTCGTCAATTGTTCCGTAGTAGGAGAGGCTCGCCAGCCACGGATTGTCGCTGATTTGCTGGATAACATCAGTAACGGCAGCGTTCCTTACTCTGTAAATCACACCGCCGGTCTCGTTGCCACCAGGGACGTTGTCCACATACACCCAGGCGTAGCGAGTGTTGGCATGCCGGCCCTCATAGTCCGTGGGCAGGGCAACCCCTGCCGCTGTACCTTTAAAGGTAGCCCACATGCCCCCGTCAGCACCAACTATCTCCACAGCAGGTTCAAAGCCAGCGGCGTCGTTCCAGGCCTTCGTGTTTCCCCACGTTCCTGATTGAAGGAAGGTGTTAGTAGCACTGTGGCTTAATGCCAGTACCGTGTTATCGGCAAGCCAGCTGGGGGCGAATACCGCCTTGGTAACCGCCAGGCTGGTAATGCCACCATCGTCGTCCCAGCCATCATAGGCTGAGGCATCTACCCAGCGACCGCCGGTTAGACCACCTGTTTCATAGCGGAACACCAAGCCGATTGGGCAAGTGGTGTTAACAGTTCCAACACCACCCAGAATGATGTTGCGCTTGTCATCATCCTCATACGACACCTTCATGTCGAGAGCGCAGTTGAGGGTAGCATTGCCGTCGCTTATGTCCCCGGTCCACGCGAAGTTATCGCCGCCATCATCAGAGATGACCACTGCCTGGGTAATATTACAGTAATGGGTAGTATTCCCGGCGGGCGTTGTAGCACTCGTGTCAGCCACGGCCACGGCGACGAAGTCAGAGTCGTCGAGGGCACAGGCAACATAGTTGAAGTAACTCGTGCTCGAATTGAAGCTAGCCGGCAGACCGTCGGCATCCCAGACGTTGTCGGCCAGGTCATCCCAGGTAACACCGCTGTCCTCAGACTTCCACAGCCTGGGGCTATAGTTCCCACTACAGATGTCGTTGTCGTCCCAACCATACCCGACCACATAGATGACAGTACCGCCGGGAATCGAGGCAGGCACGATGATGTTGGAGCCCGGGGCAACCGTCCAATCATCGGTATACGGAGTATCAACCTTGTCCCACTCGGCATTCACCTCAGCGGCGCTAGCCTGTGGAGCCATTGCTGGCGCTAGAAGCAGGCCCAGAGTCATTAGCACGGCAATGCCGAGGTAAATTAACCTTCTGGGCCAGGCATCTATTGTTTTATCCATTAAAAATCCTCCTTAATTTATCTCACCCAAAAATTCTTGGAATTTCAGGGCAACCATTATCTCAACCTCGGCCGAAAGTCGACCCCTTCAGCCGTGGTTTGGTTATCGTGTATTTCCAGTAAACCTTGATGTACCTCATACACAATTTCTACTTTCCCCTCCGTGAATCCTTCTTAGATTGCTTCGCTATCGCTCGCAATGACAGAAAAAAACGGCTCGCAATAATAGACAAAAAGGCTCATATTGCCCTCTGTGTCATTGCGAGGAGCGAATGCGGTTGCGAGGCA
Source organism: Dehalococcoidia bacterium (assembly GCA_034431195.1). Classification (GTDB taxonomy): domain Bacteria; phylum Chloroflexota; class Dehalococcoidia; order GIF9; family AB-539-J10; genus CG2-30-46-19. The sequence goes on from DAOUDP010000017.1 coordinate 12,455, forward strand.
TAGCCGAAGCAAACTCGGAGCAACAGATTCCTCGTTTCACTCGGAACAAGCTCCGCAATCTCCTTCGCAAGATTCCTTCAGGACTGCTCCATAGGCATCACCTCCTTCAATACTATTCCAATTATTATCACCCTCTCCTTTTTCCTCTCCCTCGAAGGGAGAGGTTAGGTGAGGGTTGGAGCAAACTGTAAACATAACTTGAACTCTTGTCAAGCCCCCCATATTTAAGGTGCATTACACACCATTATACTAGCTTACTTCTCGCTGTCAATATACCTCTTAATACGATGCAGTGAAGGGTGACAAAATTCCCTTGCATTTCTAGAACTGTAGTGCTAATATTGCGACATGATAACGAACCGCCGAAAAAAGCCGCAATGACATCTGAAAATGAAAAGGGGCTTGCAATAGTGACAAGGGAGAGCATCTGGGACTTATTGCCCGAGGACTTCCCCTACGAAGACCAAGGCTGTGAGCTATTCCCCTCCTGCCTCAACTGTCCTTTCCCCTGCTGCATCAAGGAAGAGCCGTGGGGAAAGGAGAAATTCTTCAAGACCAAGAGGGCAAGGAGAATGATGACGCTGAAAAAGGAAGGGAAAAGTAATGAGGAAATCGCCCGAATCTTCCGAGTTAGCGTGAGGACAGTGCAGCGGTGGCTCAAGACGGTCAAGAAAGCAGAGAAAAAATGAGAAATCAAAAGGCAAAAAGACTTTCGTCATGAGGACTTTAGTCATTCCATATTGTTTACTATTTTTGTAACTTTGACCTTTGACTTTTAATTTTTGAATTGCTTACGAGATGACTGATACTTCACCACGTTCAAGCACAAGCTTCAACCCAGCACAACTAGCCCGCATCGATACCAACAGGCTGGCGGCATATCGCACCAACCTCGACTTCTATAACGGCAAACAGTGGCAGCAGACCAGCAGAAACCGCCAGCTGGTATTTAACTATGCCAAGGTGGCCATCGATAAGGTCACCAGCTATTTAATGCAGGGACTGACCTTCGCCTGCTATCCCACCAAAGCTGACAGCTCTCAGCCAACAGCTGTCAGACGAGCCGAGCAGCTTCTTCGAGAAGTCTATGAAAGCAACAATCTCCAGCAGCTCGATTGGGAGACCGAGATAGACACCGCTATCCTGGGAGACGGATGCTATAAGGTTATCTGGGATCCCGACGAGAAGCGCATCAAGGTAACCGCCCCCGACGTCTCAGGAATCTACGCCTGGTGGCTCGGAGACGATATGTCCAACGTGTGGAGGGTGGCTTCAAGATACACCCTCACCCAGGACGAGGTAACCATGCTTTATGGGAATGAGATTGCCACGCCTTCGGCTCGCAATGACAGCCCTTTTATGTCATTGCGAGGTGCAGAGCACCGAAGCAATCTCGTGAAAGTAACCGAACTCTGGACCACCAAGACCTTCGAGCTTTTCCTCGATAACGATCGCATTGAGTCCAAGCCAAACCCTTATGGCTTTATCCCATTCATCTTCTTCCCTAACTTGAGGGAGCCAAAGAAGTTCTGGGGGACCTCCGACATCCCGTCAATCGTCCAGCCGCAGCGGGAGCTTAACAGGGCGTTATCGCAACTCAGCAGGATCCTCGAGCTATCAGGCAATCCCATCGCCGTATTGGAGAACATCGCCTCAGCAGAGGATATCAAGGTCCAGCCAGGAGCCCTATGGACCATACCCGAGGATGCCAAAGCCTATTTGCTCGACTTGCTCCAGGGCGGCGGCATCAGGTTGCATATAGATTACATTGATCTGATTTATCGCTGCCTCCACGATATCTCCGAGACGCCCAGGGCAGCCTACGGCGGCACCGAGAGGGACCTATCAGGAGCAGCCCTCCAAATCGAGCTCGGAGCATTGATCCAGAAGGTCACCCGGAAAAGGACCATCAGGACAAACGCCTATCACCAGAGGACCGACATGATATTGAAGCTTGCCCAGAAATACCTGGCAGCGAACCTTGACGGCGTAACCCACCGGGTCGTCTGGGGTCCAATACTTCCCCAGGATACGCAACGTCAGGCTCAGAACGAACAGCTTCTCGTCCAGGCAGGAGTCCATTCACGAAGAACAGCTATGGACGAGATGGGCATTATGGACCCGGATGAGGAGTTCAACAGGTGGCTTGAGGAGAGAAGCAAGATCTTGAAAATGAATCAGGAGTTCAGGGCAGTCTCCACACGTGGCGGAGCGAGAGAGAGAGCGGTAGCCGCGGAGTTGGAAGTGCCTGAATGATAACTCAAATCTAGGGATTGGAGACTGGGGACTAGTCCCTAGCCCCTAGCCACTAACCCCTAAGACAAGGAGGAATTTATGGAAGATAACCAGACCCAAGAGGACCCACAAGACGGAACTCAACAAACTCAAGGAACTCCAGAAACTCAGAACGAGGACATCGCCGCTATTAAAGCTCAGCTTGAGGAAGAGCAGAAGGCTAACGCTACCTTAAAAGAAGCGATGGAGAAGAAAGACTTCACCATCGCCGACCTGGAAACCAAGCGTGGCGAGCTCGAATCAGCGCTAAGCGAAGCGAAGCAGGAAAGCGAAGCGATGATCACCACCTTGAAGGAAGCCAGAGATCAAGCCGTTGCCAAGTATGCCGGCATGGCCAAAGCCCTCAATCCCGCTATCCCCGAGGACATGATCACCGGCGAGACCATCGAGGAGATAGACGCTTCAGTCGAGAAGGGTAAAGCCATCGTGGCCACAGTCAAAAAGACCATCGAGGCTGAGGCAGCAGGGGCGAAAGTCCCCGCGGGAGCTCCAACCAGAGGCGAGATATCCACTGAGGGCATGTCCGCAAAGGATAAGATTGCCGCTGGAATTCAACAAAAAGGAGGAAGCTAAAACAGCACTCAGTAATCAGCAGTCAGCGTTCAGTAGCTGATAGCTGATAGCTGAAAGCTAATAGCTAAAAAAATATGAGCATAAGCTTAGAAGAAGCAAGTAAACTGTCTACTGATATCCTTCTTAAAGGAATCATAGAGACCATCATCAAGGACAGCCCTATTCTGCAGGAGCTGCCCTTCATTCAGATCGTCGGCAATAGCCTCAAGTACAACCGTGAGAAGGCTTTGCCCAGCGTAGGGTGGTATGCACCTGTATCGGGTAACTGGACTCAGTCAGAGCCAGAGTTCGAGCAGGTAACCGCTACCCTTCAGATCCTTGGCGGAGACGCCGATGTCGATAACTTCCTTAAGGCCACACGCTCCAATATCCAGGACCTTGAGGTAGCCGTCATTGAGCAGAAGGCTAAGGCGGTCCAGCACGAGTTTGAGAACGCCTTCCTTAACGGGTCGGGGGCCTCGAACCAGCCCACCGGCCTATACCTCATCCTTAAGGGCACAGCCTGGGAAGCGTCCACCGCTTATGCCCTGGGAGACTTCGTTGTACCCACCGAAGGCGTGGAAAACGGCTTCCGGTATGAGTGCACCACTGCCGGCACATCCGACGCCTCAGAGCCTACCTGGCCGACCACCGAGGGAGCCAATGGTGCGACCCTTTCCCTTAACAACCTCGATAATCTCATCGACCTGGTTAGAGGCGGTAAGCCAGACATGCTGTTGATGAGCAAGAGGAGCCGCAGGAAGCTCCAGTCCCTTATCAGAGCCTCAGGAGCCGTCCTGGAAACCCGACCAGGCAGGTTCATGGAGCAGATCCAGCTCTATAACGGCATCCCCATCGCCGTCTCAGACTGGGTCAAGGATAACTACACCGTCGGCACTTCCACCCTCGTTTGCTCGGCTATCTTCGCCTTTCAGATGGGCGAGGGCGGCGTGTGCGGACTATCCAGCCCCGAGATGCTCCAGGTGGAGCGGCTTGGCTCTCTGGAGACCAAGGACGCCACCAGGACCAGGGTGAAGTGGTATGTATCACTTGCCCTCTTTTCCACCGTGAAAGCGGCCATGATGACGGGGGTGAAGGACTGATAGAGCAATCAGCACTCAGCGGTCAGCAGTTAGCTGAAAGCTCAAAGCTGATTGCTGATAGCTGAGGAAACACCTCCCGCCAGGGGAGGGGGACCGTCACCTCCCCCTCCCCTCTAACTGAAAGGATAAGATTATGGATCTAGCAACAATGAGAGCGAGAGTCCGGGAGGACCTGCAGGACGAAGACGAGGCTAACTACCGTTGGACCAACGACCAGGTGGACGGAGCTATCGAGAGAGTCGTTACCGAGTTCTCAATAGCCCACCCTATACAGCAGCAGGGCGATATCGCTACCGTCGAGAGCAGCAGAGACATCGATATCTCCAGCCTGTCAGGTTTAATCAGGGTGGAGTCCGTTGAATTCCCTATCGGCGAGAACCCCAGCTACTACCAGAAGTTCCGAATCTGGCAGGATACCATCCAGATGAGCGACGAAGGCGACGGGAGCGATGCCCGGGTACGGTGGTACAAGGAGCACACCCTCGATGCCGTATCTTCTACCATTCCCACTCAGTTTGAGGAGATCATCGTCCTGGGTGCTACCGGATATCTTGCAACATCAGCATCAGTCTATACCGTCGACAAAGCCACCATTGCCGGCAAGTGGGCTACCATCAACTTCTTGAAGTGGGGACAGGCCAGGCTTGACCGCTACGAGAAGAAGCTCAAAGCCCTCAAAAGCCGAGTCATCTCAAAGGAGCTCTACACCAAATGAACATAGAACGTAGAACCTAGAACATTGAACGTAGAACGATGTTAGAGCTAGGAATCCTCAAAACCTGGAACAGCACCACCCACACGGCAGGCGTACAGTTAGCAGGTTCGCTAACAACCTACCTCGACGACATCTCTGTCTCCGTCTCTATCCCCTCTTCTGCTATGGTCGTTGGTAACTACGTCCTGGTAGCCATACCCGGGGGAAATCCCCGGGATGCTTGCGTCGTGGCTTCGTGGCCACAAGGCAGCTCAGGGATCAGGGACCATGGAGATCTCGACGGTTTGGCCGACGATGACCATTCACAATATCTCAATGTTGCTAGGCATGATGTAGTAGCAAGGCATCCGTTGTCAGTGCTAGATAGTGCAGTCTGCAGTGAAGCCGAAGCGGATAGCAAGATAAATACCCACAAAGGCGATGCCTCAGCTCACCACACCAAGACCACCGACGCCTCCGAGCTAACCTCAGGCGAACTACCCACCGCCAGGCTATCAACCAATATCAAGAACGCCAGCCTCACTTTCATTATTGACGGCGGCGGCTCAGCGATTACCACAGGGCAGAAAGGACATCTTGAAGTCCCCTTCGCCTGCACCATCAAACAGGTTACCATGCTCGCTGATCAGTCAGGTTCAATCGTTGTGGATATCTGGAAGGATACCTATGCCAACTTCCCTCCAACCAATGCCGACTCGATAACCGCCTCAGCTCCTCCGACGATATCCTCAGCTCAGAAGTCTCAGGATTCCACCCTTACGGGTTGGACAAAGTCCATATCCTCGGGTGACATCCTGGCATTTAACGTCGATTCATGTTCTACGATAACCAGAGTAACAATATCTTTGAAGGTAGAAAGGAGCTAATAGAGAAATGGCAGCAACATTAGCAGGTAATGTTAATCTTCTGGGAGCGGGGGCAGTTAATCTCGTTGTAAGATTCTTCACACCCAATACATACACTGAGGTAATGAAAGCCTGTAGCCCCACCGATGCCAGCGGAAATTTTACTATCTACGGCATTACCCCTGGCACCTACGACGTAGGCGTCAAAGCCGACAACAGCTTGAGCATTCTAGCTGAGGATGAAGTCTTCACCGATGGCAATACTACCGATATTAACTTCGGCGATCTTCTCAGAGGAGACCTTGACGGGAACGACCTCATTGATTTACTCGATAAGGGTGTCCTCACAGATAATTACGGTAAATGGGGAGACTGTGTAAGCCACGGCGGCGACTGGCTGCTACCTGAATGTCCATCACCACCCCCACCAGGAGGAGCATGCTACGGCTACGTCATTTCTTAGACAAAGAGGAATCAATGACCAAACTAAAACAAGCACAACCTAGAACGCAGAACCTAGAACGTGAAGGAGGAATCAATGAGCAAAGTTAAACAAGCAGTATCAAAGGAAATCACAAAGGAAGGCCTACCCAAAGAGGCCTTCGCCATTGTCGGTGATCCGGAGGACCCGGAGACCTGGAAGCTTCCCCATCATACCAAAGCCATCTTCAGAGCCCTGAAGGGAAGGATCAACATCGAGAAGACCGTCGATTGGAACCGCATGCCGGCAGCGGTGGCAGCTCTATCAAGAGGCGGGTATAGAGGGGAGAGAGTCCGGGCGGATCCCGAGGATATCATCTCGGCAGCCAGGCATTTAGCCCGACATTATGAAAAGGCCGACAAACCCGTCCCCGATACCCTGGGAGCCCTGATATAAGGAGCAGCCAGCCGTCAGCAGTCAATATTAAGCTGATAGCTGAGAGCTAGGTTATGTCACAAAGGAAGTCAAAAGGCCGCTCTGGTTCATTTTTTAAGGGTATCAAGCTCAAAGAGCTATTCAGCACAGGCGGGGAATGGCATGCTTTCCTCATCGGCTTCTTTGAGGTCCTGTGTCCCTGGCCACCGAGGATCCCAGTCCCCAGCCCCCAATCCCCAGTCTCCACCGAATACCACTACTACCTCGGCGGCAGAGCCTCCGGAGTCCTGGCCTGGCTCGCCATCGCCAAGTTAATCCAGGTGGTGTTCTTCTAACATGGAACGTAGAACATGAGAACCCTAAGCGCAAGCCTAACCGCAGCTCAGAAGAAACCCGACCGTCTTCCCTACGTCGAGGCCAAGGTCTATGACTTCGAGCAGGGGATCAAGAGGCTATCCTGGTCAAGACTCTATGAAGGCTCAGAAGCCGATAACCACCACGGCATCGCCTTCGATGGCCAGGGGAGCATGCACCGCATCAGGGCAGCCGCCGACAATAAGCTCTATCATCAGAAGATACCAGACCCTAGTCCCCAGTCCCAATTCTCCAACTGGACCCAAATAGCTACGGATTGCTACGGTCCCTGTGCTGTCGCAGCCCATGGAGCGAAGGTTTACATCTTCTATCGCACCACAGGAAACGTCCTGTGGAAATATTACAGCCATAACTACGGCCAGGATTGGAGCAACGCTCAGCTGGTAGACTATGCCGATGTTTTATCCATGGCTGCTACGTGGTGGGTGGGCCCCAATCCCGAGTCCCCAACCCCCATTGTAGTCTGCTTTGCCGCTAAGGCAGCCGAGCTCAATGCCATTGTCCTCGATTCTTCGGACCAGGAGACCACACAGCATACCCACAGCGAGCCTCAGAACCATCCCCTGACAACCACCTATGGCATCGGAGCTTCCTTCACCCCCAACCACATTGACGTTGTCTTCGCTGCTAAGGAGACGGCGGAGCCATACAGCTTCATTGCCCTGTATCGCACCCAGCTCGATAGCAACTACGATTGGCTCGCCTTCCAGTATTTCATCACCGCCCCCGATGGTGAAGGCATCACCTATGAGTACCCCGATTGCCACAACCCTGCATCGGCAGCGGATTACGAGAATACCCAGATCACCGCGGTGGAGAAGTACACCGGCACAACCGCCTATACCAGGCCGTTAATCTGTCATTCTGTCAGAGGCTCAGCCTTCAGCTCCATGGCTTTCACTGAGCCCAAGCCGTTCTTGAATATCGCCTCAGCTTACGGCTTACGGCTCCAGAGTACCAGCTCGTTTTGGTGGCTGGAACGACCCGACGGAGTCTGGAGAGCCATCAGGGCAGCAGGAGACCCGCAGGACCTGACCCCCGACATCATCGAATTAATTCAACAAACTCAGGGAGCCCTGCTTATCACCCTCGATAACCACAAGGGCCAGTATTCCGCACCGCCCGCAAAGCGAAGCGAAGTGGTCTTGAAGCTGGGATATAAGACTTCCCAGGGAAGCGAAGCGGTGGAGGTGGGAAGGTACTGGATCGATTCCTGGGAATACTCCTCTTCTCCTAACTCATCACTCATTACTCTTTACTGTTTGGACGGTTGGGGTCTGGCGGATAAGTGGTCCGCTAGATTTCAAATGAGGTGGCCAGCAACTAAGAGGGTGTGGGAGATCATCTGCAGGTGGGGCATCAACCTCACCAGCCCTGGGGGAGTCCCCAAGAGCTCAGCCGTTGATAATTTATACCCCGACTTCACCCTGCAGCCAGGCACCAGGGGAGACGACGCCCTTCGCCGGATCCTTTCGTTCATCCCCGACGCCCTCATATTCGATGGCAATGAGGCATATGTCAAAGACCTTAAGGACGCTGAGGCGAGCTCATATTCTTATGGATCAGACCACATCATCCTCCAGGGTGAGTATGCCGTCTCTGTCTCTGTCTCTCGCTCACGTGCCATCGGCAGGGATGACCAGGACAACCGTATAGTAGAGGACGCCTTCGACTGGCCTAACTTAGAACTCGGTATTGATAACTTAGAACAATCCTATGACCCCAACCTTCAATCAGCCGCCAGGGCCCAGGAGAGAGCAGACGCTATCCTTCGCAGGGAGTCTTTGCGAGCTCAGGGGGGTCAAATAACCGTACCCACCAACTGTGGCCAGGAGCTCTACGACGTCATCACCATCACCGACGAAAGGTGTGGTATATCAAGCAAGAAGTACCGAGTAATGGATATCGAGACCAAATACAGCACCCGTCAGTGGCACTATCAGCAGACCCTAACCCTGGGAGCCCCGTAAACGCTTTATGGCAAAACTGTAAATCCTAAATTGGAAATACTAAACAATGCCGAAAACTCAAAAATCAAACTAGTAGCTATCAGCCTTCAGCCATTAGCTAACCGCTGACTGCTGATTACTGACTGCTTTTTCATATTGTTTAGTACTTGGGATTTAGAATTTTCCTTCGTGTAAGTCTCGCTTCAGGGCATCAAGCTGTTGTTCCAATGGTGCCCTGAACCTTTGCCAATCCTGTTGCTGTTGCGGACTACCTTCGATGTTTATCTCCCCTATTGCCGAGCCTGAAATCCTCAACTGATGCAGCACTTCCTTTGCCCCGCTTTCCACTTCCTTCCTTATCCTCTTTCCAGCTTGGTGGTATTCCGTCAACAGGTCTATCATCCGTCCCACAATCGGCTGCGCTTTTGGCTCCAGAGTCACTATACCTCGAGCTGCTTTCTCTGCCCTGCCCCGGCTGTCGAAAGTAATAGCCTCAGTTAGTAGGCTAAATAACGCCGACTCAATTAAACTCTTTTCTTCCCCAGAATGTTTATCAAGCATGGTAGTTATATCTTGAGCTTGCGAAGAGTCAAGGTAATTCTGGGCGAGCCCGGCAGTAATTTGACGGCATTCCTGCTCCTTCTGCTGCTTTTGCTCCTCAGCAGAGAACTTGCCCAGCCTGTTAGCTCTCTCCTGAGCAATTTCCCAAGCGCTTTTTATGTCACCCACAAGATACCTCTCGCTGTGGAAGTAGAGGACATTCTAGTTTATAATACTGGCTAGGGTCAAATAAGGAGGAAACTATCGTAAAGGAGAAGCCGTGGCTTGAGGAATATGAGGTACTTGGCCTTCCGAAAAGGCTGAAACCCTACCCTCAAAAGCCCGTTTTCTGGCTTCTAGATGAGGCTGCCCAGAAGTATAGTAGCGAGAGGATCGCAGTATTCATCCAGTTACGCCTTGGAAATAAGGAAAAGGTGAAACAGCAGGAATTCATCCAATATCTCAGCGGTAAAGTTGCTAAATATGCCGTTCCCCAATATGTCCTTTCCCCAGACAACATGCCGCTGACCGAGGTTCAGAAAGTGAACAAGAAATATCTGAGGGAAAATGCCAAGGAGCTATTGGGATTCCCGTAATGAAAAGTACTAAATGTTTGGAATTTAGAATTTTGAATTTGTTGAGGATTTAAGCGGTCATGGTTTATCACCGTTCTTTACGATTAGCGGAGAACTTTTATTGCTACATCTGGCAAGGGATGGGGAATAATTGTAACGCCAGCCTTTGGTGCCATGTTTTGCGAGGGAAGCAACCACATGTGTTGGTTGACCCAGGGCATATCCACGATGAGGTTGGTGAAGCCTGCCTCGATTCGTTGATCGAGACAATGGACAAAGATGGGCTGAGCATCATGGATGTGGGGCTGATAATTGTCACTCACAGCCATCCGGACCATTTTGAAGCTGCATCTACTATCGCTGAAAGAAATAACGCCCTGGTTACTTTATCCAAAGAGGAAGATGATTTCTACCACGGTATAGGAAACAGGCTTTACGAAGTTTTTGGCGCCAGGCTACCACAGACCAGTCCGTTCTTTTACCTCAAAGAAGGTGATTTAACCTTGGGCACGAGTAACAAGGTTACTGTTCAGGTCTTACTTACCCCGGGACATTCCCCGGGATCGATTTCGCTTTACTGGAAAGAGAAAAAAGTATTGATAAGCGGTGATGTGGTTTTCTGGGGTAGCATTGGCAGAACAGACCTTCCTGGAGGCAACCCTTCCTTACTGCGAAGCAGCATTGACAAATTAGCACAACTTGATGTGGAATATTTAATTCCCGGGCATAGTACCGAACCGGGCAAGATAATCACCGGGAAGCAAAACGTGGAACGGAATTTCCAGATGGTGAAGATGTTTGTATAATATATATAAGGAAAGAGATGGATATAGACATAGACCCGAGAATTAAATATGCCATAGAACACACCAAAGTAATTAGGTTTCCACGACAAAATCTGGCTACCTTTGGCAATACCATTATCTCCTACTATGTGGTAACCGGATTGACCGAGAATATTAATGTGGTGCGGGACGGCAACGTGATTGCTGAGAGGCCAAGGATTGTTACCCCTAGCTACCTGACCAGGCTGGAGGGGTTTAGTAAGCAAGCCAGCAAATACCTCCAGGCCATGGCAGAGAACTTTCCCCATGAGCCAGGCATCTTCTATCGATATAAAAATGAAGCCAAAGAGATGAACATTGTTTCTGAACCTACAGCAACACTATTAAATAAGCTAAACGAAAGAATAGAGGAGGAAAACAATCCACTGAGCACCATAATTAAAGGGGTAGAAGAGCTATGGGACGTATCATTGATGATATTTATCTATGAGCTAACGAGAGGGTCGGTATATACCAACATCACTGATTTTCAAAGGAGGGGCTTCCTGAATATAGATTCCACCGGGGTGCCTAAGGATGCTCGAAATTTTATTGAGGAACTTTTCGAACTGGTAAGCAAAGACGTTTCTCGAGCCCCTGAGCTGGTCAGCGAGTTGAATAGATGGGGGCTATTCGAGGAATATCAGGACAGGTTCTTCGCCCTATTCCGAAAATAATGCCTCATCTTGTCAAAAAGATCTCATCCATGCTACATTAGGCAAGTTTTATGACGGAAAATGCTGTGGTAAAGGAACTTCTGGAGGCAGGAGCTCACTTTGGGCACCTGACCAGCGTGTGGCATCCTAAGATGGAGGATTATATCTTCACTCAGCGCAATCGTATCCATATCATCGACCTGGAGAAAACAGCCGAGAGGCTGGACCAGGCATATGCTTTCGTTAGGGAATTAATCACCAACAGGCAAACTCTCCTCTTCGTAGGCACCAAGAAGCAAGCTCAACAAATAATAGAGGAAGAAGCAAGTAGATGCGGTATGTGCTATGTCAACCAGAGATGGATTGGTGGGACATTGACTAATTTCGATACAATACAATCACGGATTAATTACCTGGTTGGCCTGGAAGACCGCCAAATAAAGGGGGAATTGGAGCATTTACCAAAGAAGGAAAAGGCAAAGATAGAAAAGGAAATTTCCCGCCTGAATATCAAGATAGGCGGCTTTAAGGAAATGGATACTCTGCCAGGAGCCCTATTTGTCGTGGACATAATCAAGGACAAAATCGCCCTTTCCGAGGCTAAAAAGCTCGATATACCTGTGGTTGCCATAGTAGATACCAATTGCAATCCTGAGGAAGTTGATTACCCCATCCCTGCCAATGACGATGCTATTAAAGCGATTAAATTGATTTGTAGCAGAATAGCCGACGCTGTACTTGAAGGAAAGCAAATAAGAGAGCAAGAACAACTGGAAATGGTCAGTATAGAAGGGCAGGAGATGGAGGAGGGTATTGAACTTTTGGCTTCTTACTCGTTTAGTCCTGATGAGGAACAACCGGCGGAAGCACCACAAGAGCAAGCAGCGGAACCATCGGAGCAAGAAATAAAGGAGCAGCCAAAGGAGCAAGTAGAGGAGTTACCGGAGGAAGAAGCAAGGGAGCAGCCACTGGAGGAACAAGCAGGGGAGCAGCCAAAGGGGGAACAAGCAGGGGAGCAGCCAAAGGAGCAAGTAGAGGAGGCACCCGAGGAAGAAGCAAGGGAGCAGGCGGAGGAGCAATCACATGAAAGTTTCGACTGAATCGATAAGCGAATTGAGAAGTAGGACAAGCGCTGGAATGCTAGAATGCAAAAAGGCACTCCTTCAAGCAAGGGGAGACGTAGAAAAGGCAGTCGAGGTTTTACGGCGTCGCGGATTATCGGTAGCACAGAAAAAAATGGAGCGTGTGACTACAGAAGGGATAATTGAAGCTTATATCCACCACACCGGCAAGATAGGAGCACTGGTAGAACTGAACTGTGAATCTGATTTTGTAGCTCGCACCGATGAGTTCAGACAACTCGCTCGCGATATAGCCATGCAAATCGCTGCCACCTCTCCTCAATTCATCACCATTGAGGAAATCCCTGAGAAAGAAGAATTTGACCCACAAACAGATTGCCTGGTTAATCAGCCATTCATTAGAGAACCTACGAGAAGCGTGCAGGAAATTATTAACCAGACCATTGCCAAAGTGGGCGAGAATATAAAGGTATCAAGATTCACTAGATTCGAGATTGGGCATTACTGATCCTCACAGCAGGGGCGAAAATAATGAGGCAAGTAATCGCTGAACTAACCGCCAAAATGGAAAAGGTTGTGGATGTTTTAGCTCGTGAATTCGCCACTATCCGCACCGGTCGAGCCAACCCGGCATTACTGGATAACATAATGGTTGATTACCAAGGTGAAGCTCTTCCCCTAGTCCAACTGGCTAATATAGTTACCCGTGAAGCCAATCTCATCGTTATTCAACCATGGGAGCGCACCTCGATAAAAGCGATCGAAAGAGCGATACTTAAATCTAATCTAGGTGTCAGCCCTTCAAGCAACGGTAATCTAATTCGCATAGCTGTCCCGCCACTGAGCGAGGAACGCCGTGCTGAATTAGCCAAATTGCTGGCAAGAAGGGTAGAGGACCACCGAGTGATGATACGCAATATAAGGCGGGATAGCATCGCAAAACTGAAGAAAATGGAAAAGAATAAGGAAATATCGCAGGACGAGCTTAAAAGCGCTACTAAACAAGTAGACCAATTCGCCGAGGCGTTCATAGGCAAAGTAAGCCAGCTGGGCAACGACAAGGAAAAGGAAATAAAGCAAATATAAACAGATAAATAAAGGAGCTTCATCCTTGTCATTACAAGCTGAAAGCGCGGCAATCCCAGCAAAACAAAATTCCAAATACTAAACCCGCAACACTAAACAATATGAAAAAGCAGTCAGTAATCAGCAGTCAGCGGTTAGCTAATGGCTGAAGGCTGATAGCTGATAGCTACTAGATTGACTTTTGAGTTTAGATATTGGAATTTGTTTAGGATTGGTGCTTTGCGGTTAGGATCTAGGCATGCTTAAACAAAGGATTATCACTGCAGCGATAGTCTTGCCCATCATCCTCCTCGCCGTCTGGTTTGGCAACCCCTGGTTTGGTGTTTTCATCGCCGCAGCAGCGTTAATCGCCACTTTGGAGTTCTATGGCATGGTGGCCATTTCAGGCAAAGGGCATCCTCTAACCCGCTTTGGCTTATTATGGGCAGTGGCACTCACTTTAAGCCCGCTGAGCCTTCATTACCACCTCTCCATCAACCTGTTACCTATCATTATGTCAGTAGCGTTGGTGATCTCCCTGGTATTGACACTGATTCATTCACAACGAGAAACAGCATTTCAAGATTGGGCATGGACAGTAGCCGGCGTTTTATACGTGGGATGGATGCTAAGCTATTGGCTCAACCTGAATATATTAGATGATGGACGGAATTGGGTTTATCTTGCTTTACTCACCATATTTGCCAATGATACTGGTGCATACTTTATCGGGAGAAAATGGGGCAGGCATAAATTAGCCCCAGCGACAAGCCCAGGCAAGACCTGGGAAGGAGCAATGGGTGGTTTGTTAAGCAGCATCGCTGGTGCTGTGGCTGTGTTCCTGCTCCTCAACTTATTTTGTACTTTTTCTCTGCTCTACTGGCAACTTATTCTTCTCGCCTGCCTCATTAGCCTGTTTGCCCAGCTTGGCGACATGGTGGAATCCCTGCTCAAACGCAATCTGGAGGCAAAGGATGCCGGCAAATTGTTGCCTGGTCACGGCGGTGTTCTCGACCGCCTTGATAGCCTTATCTTCGTTGCCCCAATGGTATATTATTATGTAATATGGGTAGTGGGGTAAAGAGAATTGCCATTTTGGGCTCAACAGGCTCTATAGGACAGCAAGCGTTGGATGTAATCCGCGCCTTTCCCACCAAATTCCAGGTGAGAGGCTTGGCAGCAGGGGAAAATATTAAGCTCCTTGAGCAGCAACTTGAGGAATTTAAACCACAACTGTTTTACTGCTCTGTTGAACCTGATTTCGGTTACCAGGGGAAGTTCATGCCCATGGAGGAAATAGCAAGCCACGACGACGTTGACCTTATCGTTATAGCTACATCGGGCAAGGCCGGATTATTCCCCACCATAGCTGCTTTGCAAGCAGGCAAGACTGTTGCCTTGGCAAACAAGGAAGTGTTAGTGATGGCAGGCAATATCGTTACCTCAGAAGCCACCCAGCACGGTGTCCAAATCTTGCCCGTTGATAGCGAGCATAGCGCCATCTGGCAATGTTTGCTGGGCGAAGAAAGTGAACCTCACCGCCTTTTCTTGACCGCCTCAGGAGGACCATTTTATCACCACTCACAGTCACAACTAGACCGAGTAACTGTGGAGCAAGCCCTCCGGCACCCCACTTGGAAAATGGGCAAGAAAGTGACCATCGATTCAGCAACGCTGATGAATAAAGGGCTTGAGGTCATTGAAGCACACCATCTTTTCGCCATCTTACTGGATAGAATCGAGATATTAGTGCATCCACAAAGCCTCGTTCATTCCATTATTGAGTTTGCCGATGGCTCGATGAAAGCACAGCTCAGCTTCCCCGATATGCATCTGCCAATACAATATGCACTTTGCTATCCTGAGCGATTGCCTAATCCTGAGCTGCCACGCCTTGATTTAAGCAGAAAGGAAATTTTGAGCTTCGAACCTGTAGATTATGCTCAATTTCCCTGCCTTAAACTGGCGTTGGATGCTGCCAGGTTAGGAGGAACATACCCTGCAGCACTTTGTGCCGCAGATGAAGTAGCAGTGGAGTTTTTCCTCCAGGGAAAAATCAGGTTCACCAATATTGCTACAATAGTAAGCAAAGCATTGGAGCAACATCAGAGTATTGCTCAACCGTCAATAGAGGAAATCTTTGCTGCTGATGAGCAAACAAGGGAAACGACATTACAAATAGCCCATGATATAAGCTTATGTTAACCACAGTAATAATGATACTTATCTTCTTCGCCATGCTGTCGGTGCTCGTATTGGTTCACGAGTTCGGGCATCTTATTGCTGCCAAGCGCAACGATGTAGAAGTGGAGGAGTTTGGCATAGGCTTCCCCCCAAAGCTGGCAAGCATCAAAAGAGGGGGAACAGTATATTCATTGAATCTTGTGCCTTTAGGCGGGTTTGTCAAGCTACTCGGGGAGGAAGACCCCACAGAGCCCCGCAGCTTTGCCAGCAAAAGCGTCGGCACTAGAGTGCTCATCCTCGCCGCCGGATCTTTGATGAACTTGGTTCTCCCAATAATTTTGTTCTCCCTTGTTTTTATGATCCCCCATAACGTTTTGATGGAACAGGTTCAGGTGCAACAGGTAGCCCCGAGTTCACCAGCGGCAGAGGCAGAGATAGAACAGGGAGACATCATCCTGGCAATAAATGGTCATAAAATTAACCATCGTGGGGACCTAGCCTATTATGTTCAACTCTCCCTCGGTTCAGAAACGACTTTGCTCCTAAACAAGGCTGCCAACGGCGAGCAGGAGGTCACCCTGGTGCCGAGATGGACACCACCGGAAGGTGAAGGAGCGTTAGGAGTAGAAGTTGGTAGTGCCGAAGGCAGCCAGCAAGTAATTCGCCAATCCTATTCCCCCTGGACAGCAACCATGCTGGGAACACAACGCTGCGTTGAGACCCTTGCCTTATTCAGAAATACAATACGTAGCTGGATTATCGGTGCTACAACTCTGCAAGTGGTTGGACCGGTAGGTATCTACCAGATGACCGCGGAGGTAGCTAGAGCAGGTCTCCTCCCACTAATTATGTTCACCGCTTTTATCAGCCTCATGATAGGGATAATTAACCTGCTTCCATTACCCGCCCTGGATGGTGGCAGAATTGTGTTTCTCCTCGTGGAATTGGCGCGACGAGGCAAACGCGTATCACCCAGAGTGGAACACCTGGTTAACGCAGTGGGCTTCGCCCTGCTTATCCTGTTAATGTGTATAATCACCTACTTCGATATTGCCCGTATTATCGGGGGAGGAAGCTTATTTGGAGGAAGCTTATTTAAATGACAGCACGGAGGAGCTCCAGGGAATTAAAAATTGGCAATGTGACTGTAGGCGGCAATGCACCCATCGCTGTTCAGTCGATGACCAAAACTGACACCAGAGATGTTAACGCCACCGTAGACCAGGTTAAAGAGTTACAGGAATGCGGCTGCGAAATAGTGCGCATAGCAGTTCCCGACAAGGAGGCAGCTGACAGCATTCCGGCGATTAAAAAGAATACATCGCTGCCAATCATCGCCGATATCCACTTTGATTATCGTCTCGCTCTGGCTTCCTTACACGCTGGCATTGACGGGCTTCGCCTTAATCCCGGCAACATTCGTGATAGAGAACAAATTGCTAAGGTGGTATTCGCTGCTAAAGAAAGAGAAATTCCCATCCGCATCGGCGTGAACGCTGGCAGCCTGCCACCCAGTTTTGAGCCCGAGCTCCCTTTAGCTCAGCGAATGGTCGATATCGCTCTGGAGCAGATAAGGCTTATGGAAGATATCGACTTCACCCTAATAAAGGTATCCCTTAAAGCCTTTGATGTGCCCACTACAGTAAAGGCTTACCAGATGCTCGCCGATAAAATCCCTTACCCTTTGCATTTAGGCATCACCGAAGCAGGACTCCCCCGGGCAGGAGCAATACGCAGCGCCATAGGCATCGCCATACTCCTTTATCAAGGCATTGGTGACACTATTCGCGTTTCGCTGACTAGCCATCCCTGTGAAGAGGTACGCGCTGCCTATGAAATTTTGAAAAGCCTCGGGCTTCGCCAGCACGGGCCAACCTTGGTAAGCTGCCCTTCCTGTGGACGAGCCGAAATTGATATCATAAAGCTAGCTGAGGCAGTGGATAAACACCTTGAAAAGATAACCGAGCCCATCAAGGTGGCTGTTATGGGATGCGTGGTCAACGGACCTGGAGAAGCTAAAGATGCCGATGTCGGCATTGCCTGCGGCAAAGACAAGGGTGCTATATTCAGAAAAGGCAAAGTAGTAAGGACAGTTCCTGAAGAAAACTTCCTTCAAGCTTTGACAGAGGAAATAAGGCGAATAATATAGAGGAGGAAAAATGTTTTGCAGAAATTGTGGCAAGAAATTGATAGGAACACCGGAAATCTGCCCCAATTGTGGAGCTAGACCATTAACGGGAACCAGTTTTTGCCCCAGCTGCGGCTCTTCAACAACCCCAATGAGTGAAATGTGCGTTAAATGCGGTACAAGATTGATATGGAGATATCCGATAACCATCGACGTAAGGTATTCAGAAAGACTGTCGCGGTTGACCACCTTTTTCAGAATATTCATGGTTATCCCCCAATGGATAGTGTTATATTTTCTTAACATAGCTGCTGCGGTTGTCCTTTTCATTTCCTGGTGGGCAATTCTGATCCTTGGTAGATATCCCCATTGGGCCTTTGATTTTGTCAGTGGCTATTTCCGCTGGTATTCCAGAGTACTAGGTTACTCCATGTTGTTAACGGATAAATATCCTCCCTTTAGTTTCAAGTAGATAAATGCGGTTTTCTAAACTCTTTGGCAAAACTTTACGGGAAGCGCCGGCGGAGGCAGAAAGCGCAAGCCATCAATTATTGCTCCGGGCAGGCATGATTGCCCAGGTAGCTGCCGGAATTTATTCCTACTTGCCTTCAGGATGGCGAGTGCTCAGAAAGATAGAAAACATAATCAGGGAGGAAATGGATAAAGCTGGAGGGCAGGAATTGATGCTTCCTGTACTGCAGCCGTTCGAGCTCTGGCAGCAATCAGGACGATATACTTCCTTCGGACAAACCATGTTTACAGTGACCGACCGCAGGGAACACAAGCTGGCTTTGGGCCCTACCCATGAGGAGGTTATCGCTGACCTCGCCCACAGGTATGTACAAAGCTACCGTGACCTCCCCCTCCTCGTCTATCAAATACAAGCCAAGTTTCGTGATGAACCCCGGCCACGTGGTGGACTGCTGCGAGTACGAGAATTTATCATGAAGGACCTTTACAGCTTCGATGTCGATGAAGCTTCGCTTGATGAAAGCTACCGCAAAATGAGCCAGGCTTATCAAAATATCTATGCTCGCTGTGGCCTTCCAACCTCAATTGTAGAAGCCGATAGCGGTGCTATAGGCGGCAAGGAATCTCATGAATTTATGGTTATCTCCGAAACAGGCGAAGACGAAATGGTTTTCTGCCCCCACTGTGGCTACTCCGCTAATGTGGAAAAGGCTCAATTTGCTAAAGCAATAATGAAAGATGTCATTGCGAGCGAAGCGAAGCAATCTCGTAGCGAAGGGGCGGCAAAACAATCTCTCCCCTTGGAGGAAATAGCCACACCGGAGCAAAAAACCATCGAAGAGGTAGCTGACTTTCTTGGAGTGCCGCAAGAGCAGACTCTCAAAGCGGTGTTTTATATCGCTGATGGGAAACTTATCTTCGTGGTTATTCGAGGTGACCTCGAGGTAAACGAAACAAAGCTGAGAAACACACTGAAGTGCACTGAGCTTCGCCTCGCTACCGAAGATGAAGTGCAACAGACTGGCATAGTCGTTGGCTTTGCTTCACCCATAGGTATAAAGGGAACTAAAGTCATTGCCGACGACTCCATAACTTTGGGCTCTAATTTCATCACTGGCGCTAACAAGCAAGGATATCATTTCAAAAACGCTAACTATCCCAGAGACTTCCAGGTTGACATCACTGCGGACATCGCCTTAGCCCACCAAGGTGATAGCTGCCCCAAATGTGGCAGTAACCTATCCTCAACACGAGGCATTGAAGTAGGACATATATTCAAATTAGGCACTTTCATCAGCGAGAAACTGGGAGCTTCCTTCCTTGACCAGACCGGATCATATCGGCCTGCTGTAATGGGATGCTATGGCATCGGCCTGGGAAGGTTGCTTGCAGCAATAGTGGACCAGAATCACGATGACAAAGGAATTATCTGGCCCCTTTCAGTAGCCCCTTATCAAATTTACCTCTGCCTACTCCACCTGGATAGTCCTGAGGTTGCCTCTACCGCCGAAAAAGTCTACCAAGAGCTGGAAGATGCCGGCATAGAGGTGCTATTCGATGACCGTGATGAATCACCAGGGGTAAAGTTCAACGATGCCGACTTACTGGGAATACCACTGCGACTGACCCTTTCACCACGCACCTTGAAAAACCAGAGCATCGAAGCCAAGTGGCGCACCGAGAAGGAAACACAGCTGTTACCTTTGGAAAACTTGGTTGCAGAGGTCAATAAGATACTCCATAGAGCGTCAGCCTCTTAAGCTAGCGCCTAATTCCTGATGCAGTTTATCCAGCATATTTTGCTGGACCTGGTTGACTTCCTCATCGGTCAAGGTATGCTCAGGCGATTGATACACAACCCTTATGGCAAAGGACTTCTTGCCCCGAGGTATTTGCTCCCCAGTGTAAAAGTCAAATAACGTAACTTCGGTCACCAAGGGAAAGCTCTTGATTATGCTTTCCACCTGTTGATAGCTTGTTTGATCATTCACTATTAAGGCGATATCTCTGGAAACAGCAGGGAATCGATAAATAGGTATGTATCGCTTCTGCCCGGAGGACTTGGTGAGCAGCTTCTCGACGTCAATTTCGATAAGGCAAACAACACCATCAAGCTCAAAAGCCTGTATCATTTTGGGGTGCAAGATGCCCAACACACCTATTCTGTCACCTTCGCTGATTATCTCGGCGCTCTCAGCCGGGGACAAATTCTGGTCACTACCAGGTTTAAACTCCACGATTAACCCTAACCCTCGTAACAGATTTTCCGCCACCCCTTTGGCATCGAAGAAATCAAATTCGCCTTTTTCACCCCTCCACGATAAGCTCGCTTTCGAACCGCTAAGCAGGGCACACAACATTTCCTCCTCCCGGGGTAGCTCATGTTCACCACGACGAGATTGCTTCGCTTTGTTCGCAATGACAGAGGGACGCTGCGGCAAAAACACTTTGCCAATTTCAAACAACCTTATGCCACCTGGCTCCACCTTTTGGTTTTGTGCTAAAGCGACTAGCAAGCCAGCGCGCAAGTTGGGTCGCAAGTATTCTTGCTCTTTCGTCATTGGATTAGCCACTTTCAAAGCCTCAGGTTCTAGCTCAATCGAAAGCTTCCTCAACTTCTCTAAACTGGTTAGGGAATAGGTCAATACCTCCTGGAAGCCAAGACCAACCATAATTCCTCGTATTTTCTCCCTTAGTTCGAGCCTCGGACCTGGTTCACGCTCTGGCAAAGTAGCGCTAAGCATGGTAGCCGGAATCTTGTCATAGCCAATGATGCGAACCACTTCCTCTACAAGATCAGCAGCACAGTTAATGTCACTGCGCCA
This sequence comes from Dehalococcoidia bacterium, assembly GCA_034431195.1. Taxonomy (GTDB): domain Bacteria; phylum Chloroflexota; class Dehalococcoidia; order GIF9; family AB-539-J10; genus CG2-30-46-19. The sequence continues at coordinate 33,495 of DAOUDP010000017.1, forward strand.
GTAAGGACTGAATATCAAAGCTTGTGAAGGCACGCTGGTTTGTCGACATTCGAAGCCCAAGGAAGTTAACACCCTGACTATTTCGTCAATACTTACATCCAGACCTGATAATCGTTTCACCTCCTCAGCGGAAATCAATATCCCTTCTGGCTCCACCTTCCCAGGATAGACATCGACTACACCCTTCGCCACCTTGCCATGAGCAAGCTCGTGAAATAACCGGGTAGCCCGCTTCAATGCCACCAAGGGCAATTCTCGGCTCAATCTCTTTTCAAAGCGGAGCGATGCTTCACTGGTTAGCTGAAAATGCCTCGCCCCACGACGAATAGTCGCTTGGTCAAAATTAGCCGATTCAAGCAAAATAGCAGTGGTTTCGTCACTAACCTCACTCTCCAACCCTCCCATAATACCAGCGATGGCGATAGGCTTTTCCTTGTCAGCAATGACCAGAATGTCTTTATTAAGAGTTCGCCCCCCTCCGTCTAAAGTGGTTATTGTCTCACCGTTTTTGGCTCGGCGAACGATTATCTTATGCCCCCCAAGTTTATGATAATCGAAAGCATGAAGAGGTTGACCATATTCCAGCATCACGTAGTTAGTGATATCAACAACGTTACTTATGGGACGCATGCCATAGCTTCTCAGTCGCTGTTGGAGCCACACAGGCGAGGAGGATATAGTAATTCCAGTGACCAGGCTAGCACAATAGCGAGGACATAGCTCCGGAGCAGTTATATCAACAGAAATAAGGGAATCTATCGATTGCTCCTCTTCTTGGTAGTCAATCTCGGGTAAATGAACTTCCTCTCCAGTAAGCGCAGCAACTTCCCTGGCAATGCCCATCAAGCACAAACAATCTGGGCGATTGGGGGTTACATCCAAATCAAAAATAGTATCGCCCAGATACTCACCAAGCGGTATGCCTACAGGCGCTTCTGAAGGCAAAACCATTATGCCCTCATGGCTATCGGAAATTCCCAGCTCTTTTTCGGAACAAACCATGCCTTCGGAGAGAATGCCCCGAATTTTAGCTGGCTTCAGCGTTAACTTTTCCCCGGTATGACCATCTATAAGCTGCGCTCCTACCCGGGCAAAAGGCACCCTCTGACCTACAGCAATATTGGGGGCAGCACAAACCACGGTAAGTTGTTGCGCACCTAAGTTAACCGTAGCCAGCTTTAAACGGTCAGCATTAGGGTGGGGATTCACCTCAGTCACCTCCCCCACCATCATCTTTTCCCAACCACCTATAGTCTGCACCCCTTGGACCTCAATGCCAGCCATCGTTAACCTATCAGCTAGCTCCTGAGGAGTAAGCTTTATATCAACATATTCACTGAGCCACTTAAGCGAGACCTTCATCTTACCTAGAACTGCTTTAAAAACCGGAGGTCGTTTCCGTAAAAAAGACGAATATCATCGATGCCATAGCGGAGCATAGGCATACGCTCTACCCCCATTCCGAAGGCAAAACCACTATAAGCCTGGGGGTCAATATCACCACGTCTGAGCACATCAGGATGCACCATACCGGCACCAAGAATTTCAACCCACCCGGTATAGCCACATACCCGACACCCAGCACCATGGCAAGCTAAACACTCAACAGCTACTTCAGCACCAGGCTCAACAAAGGGGAAATAATCACAGCGGAAGCGAATTTTCCTCTCTTCGCCAAAAACACAGCGGCAGAACTCAAACAATGTGCCTTTCAAATCAGCCATGGTGATATTTTTATCTATCGCTAACCCTTCAACCTGATAAAACATTGACTCATGAGTAGCATCAGTTGCTTCGTATCGGTAACATCGCCCTGGCACCACCACCCTTATCGGTGGCCGTTTCTCCTCCATCAGCCTGATTTGCACCGGTGAAGTGTGAGTACGTAAAAGTCTCGCTTCCCCACCCTCCACTTCAGCATCCACCCATAGTGTGGCAAACATATCCCTTGCCGGATGCTCTTGAGGAATATTCAAAGCTTCAAAATTATAGTAATCCCATTCTACATCAGGACCTTCAACCACTTGAAACCCCATACCTTTAAAAATGTCGCAAATCTCTTCTAGCGTTTGAGTGATAGGGTGAAGCCGACCCACAGAGAGAGGCTGGCCAGGCAAGGTGACATCTAACTTCTTATATTTCAAAGAAGAAGCAATACTGGCTTCTTCCAAAATCTTTTCCCGTTCAGCGAGACTTGATTCCAGAATATTCTTAACTTCGTTACCTCGAACACCTACCTTTCGTCGCTCCTCCAATGGCAAGGTAGCCAAAGACCTCAGAACTCGGGTTAGCTTGCTTTTCCTCCCCAGGTAACGAACCTTCCATAACTGGAGTTCCTTAGGGTCATTTATCTTTTCCAGCTCTTCAGAAGCTTGCTTTTGAATTTGTTCCAGTTGCTGTAGCACTATTCCGATAAGAGTTTAACTTGCAGCCTTTGTTGAATCCACCAATTTGGCAAAATCTTCAGGGCTTTTGACTGCCACATCCGCCAGCATCTTCCTATTTAGCCCCGTATTCGCCTTTGTCAACAAACTCATAAATTGACTGTATGAAAGCCCTTGAGCACGCGCTGCAGCATTTATGCGAACAATCCACAATCTCCTGAAGTCGCCTTTCCTTTCACGACGATGCCGATAGGCATAATACAAAGAATGGAGCATCGACTCATGAGCCCGACGGTATAGCGCATGTCTGGTAGCTCGCTGCCCCTTGGTCAAGCCGAGCACCTTTTTATGACGCCTATGAGTAACTTTCCCGCTTCTAGCTCGCGGCAAATTTCCTCCTTATCTCTAAAGCCTTCACCGTCTCCTCTCACCAATAAAATGAACTGCTAATAGTGCAAGCCCTACCAATAGAAAAAATAAGCCGGCAATGCCCAACCCTGTAGGTGTATCGAAAGCACCGTAGCTGATTAGCGCGGCTCCTCCAAGCCCACTCACTATTGCTCCACTAAACAACAATCTCGTTTCCATAAGACCTCCTGATTACTTGTAAGGCAAGAGCCTTTTAATACGTTTCTGGTCTGCAGAAGATACCGGCAACATTCCATCATAAAGTCGCTTGGTCCTCGCTGGCTTCTTGCGCCTTAGATGGCTCTTGCCACATTTGGTGCGCATAATCTTACCACTGCCGGTTACACGGAAGCGACTTTTCGCCCCTTTATGTGTCTTGATTTTGGGCATTTGATTTCACCTCTTTAGATTTCTCCCGGGAAACCGGGGCAAGAACAGCAAACATATTCCTAACCTCCCCGGTAGACCAGTTGCTCACCATAGCTACATCCTTTAGAGATTCGGTTAACTTTTGGAGCACTTTCACCCCCATCTCAGGATAAACTCTCTCGCGCCCCCTGAATCTCACTCTGACCTTCACCTTATTACCTTCTCCTAATAACTTCCGAGTTATTTTAATCTTGCCTTGCAAATCATGGTCTTCGATCTTTGGCCTCAGGCGAACTTCCCTGAGCAACCCCACTCTCTGGCCTTTCTTTGCTTTGCGTTCTTTCTTAGCTTGCTCATACTTATACTTGCCATAATCAAGAACTTTACACACCGGTGGACTGGCCGTGGGTGCCACCTCCACCAAATCAAGTTCATGCTCTCGAGCAATCTGAAGCGCCTGGGATAATGGCACTTCCCCTAATTGCTCGCCCTCTTCACCAATGAGCCGAACCTTCCCTGCCCTGATTTGGAGATTAATGCGTAACCGTTTAACTATCCCTCTATTACCTCCACCATAATTCACCTATAAGCTTCGCTATCTGCCCCTATCATCGTTTTTACCTCCAAGATAGACTTCTGTCCAGCATCCTCTCCATTTCTTAACCGAAGCGCCACACCGGCCGAAGCTACCTCTTTATCACCAACCACAAGCATATAGGGAATCTTTTCCAATTGCGCTTCTCTTATTTTCAAGTTCATCCTCTCCACGCGGTCATCAACCTTGCTGCGAATCCCCTCCTGTTGAAGCTCATTTCCTATTTGATGAGCATAATCATTATGGCGATCCGCTATGGGAATTATTATTGCCTGCACCGGTGAAAGCCATACGGGAAAGGCACCACCATAATGCTCGATAAGACAAGCCATAAATCGCTCCATACTGCCTAACACTGTGCGATGTATCATTATTGCCTGGTATTCTGCGCCATCATCACCAATGTAACAAACATTAAACCGCTGTGGCAAGTTAAAATCAACCTGGATAGTGGGACCTTGCCAGTTATGTCCCACAGCATCCCTGAGCTTGATATCTATCTTGGGACCATAAAAGACTCCTTCACCTGGGTCTACCTCGTAAGGCAATCCGAGTTTCTCCAATACATGCCTTAAAGATTCCGTAGCTTTGTCCCACATCTCCACCGTTCCAGCATATCTTTCAGGGCGGGTAGATAATAACAAGTCATAATCACTAAAGCCAAAGGTAGACATCATAAATTGCGCCAGTTTGACCACACCTGCTACCTCGTCTTCAATCTGGTCAGGACGGCAAAAAATATGGGCATCATCCTGGGTAAATCCCCTTACTCTGGCTAATCCATATAATACACCACCCCTTTCATACCGATATACTGTGCCCAACTCAGCATATCTCAATGGTAAATGGCGATAGCTACGTATTTGGCTATTATAAATCAGGATATGTCCCAGGCAGTTCATCGGCTTTATGAGATACTGCTGCCCCTCCACTTCCATCGGGGAATACAAATAATCCCGATAAAACTCCCAGTGCCCGCTGGTCTTCCACAAATCCAGCTTGGCAATATGAGGTGTATAAACAATTTCATAGCCCTGTTTAATGTGTTCTTCCTTCCAAAAATCCTCTATTATTCCCCGTATTAAGGCGCCTTTGGGATGCCAGCAAATCAAACCAGGCCCGATTTCCTCATGTATACTAAAAAGGTCGAGCTCTTTTCCCAGCCTCCTGTGGTCCCTCCTCATCGCTTCAGCCTGCCGAGCTAGATAATCTTCAAGCTCCGCTTCATCCGGGAAAGCGACGCCATAAATTCTCTGTAACATAGGTCGATTCTCGTCACCTCGCCAATAAGCTCCAGCTATGTGAGTAAGCTTGAAGACCGTTATATCCCCTGTAGAAGCAACATGAGGACCACGACACAAATCAGTAAAGGAACCTTGTTTATAAATACTCACTTTTTCATCAGGAAGCTCATCAATAAGCTCCAGCTTATAGGGCTGTTTGGCAAAAATCCGGTGTGCCTCTTCCTTAGTCACCTCTTCCCTGATAAATGGCACATTTTGGGCAACGATCTCCTTCATCTTATCCGCGATTGTGGGTAAATCATCCAGTGTCAACGAACGTGGTAATTCAAAATCGTAATAAAAGCCGTTCTCAATAGACGGTCCGATACCAAATTTAGCATCAGGGAAAAGAGACCCCACCACCTCAGCCATAACATGAGCTGCTGAGTGCCGCATCTTCTCCATCCAGTCACTCGTTTTTTTATTTAAACTCATGCCAATCCTTTGTTCTAAGCTAAATGAAGCTTACCAGAAGTGAGAGCATAGCAGAAAAACGAACTTATTTAAAGGCTCATCGTTTGATTTGCTCAAACTATATATATAATGTAGGCCTTTCGGGACAGTTCCAGAACTTTTCTTTGAGAAGAAGGAGCTGATTCCGGCATTGCAGCAGTTGCTTGTCTCTTGTTCAGGATCCTCAACATAATTGTTTAGTTCATTGAACTGTTAGATTGCTAAGCTTTGCATAGGCTGAACTCTCGAAAGATACTCTCTTGCCAGCCAACGAGATAGAGTGTCGAGAACCTGAGGTCTAGACTTAGAACATCCTTTTTAACGAAGGCGTCCAATTTTGCATTATTTATGGCTTTTTGGAAAAACAAGTCATCATTGATGACTATAACAAGTGACGTGTTAGCAGGATAATCCTTGGCCTCTTTTCGCTTTGCAGCACTTACAATTCTCTCCAACTCATCTCTCGCAACATCCGTGGCAGAGACGACTTTGGGATTTATTGAGACTTGTAGGCCAGTTTTCTTCGTGCCTTTCTTATTGACAGGACTATAACCGAAGGTAAATCCGCGCTGATGTAAATCGAGCCTGCGTAGAAAATCCGCTTCTCCTTCATGAGATTGAGTGATCTCAATATAGCTCAGAGAGCTAGGTTTACATCTCAGGTCAGTCACTATTGCATCATAACCCTGATTACCAATGATTGGTTGCAGGAGTATTCGGGCGGTATTGCCAAACTTGTGCCATCCAAATAGCGCTAGTGGGAGAACTTCTTCAATAAGTTGCTTTGCAAGCCCTTCTCGTAATCTTAGTGCTCTCTCTCCATCATCAATAGAGCCAATCTGCTCCATCTTCAGTCTCACCCAAGTCAGTAGCTCCGATGGGGTTCGCTTTTTGGTAAGTTCCTCTATACTGACGCTTTCGTTTGACATATCTATCATAGCTATTACATTACTCATTACTAATTAAAAATTATAACAGCTAAATTTCTACACATACAGAAGCACCTTATTATCTCCTTCATCAGAACCACCTTTCTCTAGAGTTGCGACTACATTCTGCATGGGCAGATATTCTGCTACTAAGGGTAATATAATTACCAGTTAGTAAATAGCAAATGTGATCTGTTGAACTTTAGAGGGGGGAAAACGATATTAGCTCTGAGGTTATTTGTGGTAATATTATTACCTATGGTGGGCGATACTGGATTTGAACCAGTGACCTCTGCGATGTCAACGCAGCGCTCTAACCACTGAGCTAACCGCCCGCCTTTGCAATTGTAGCAATGCCCTCCCTTCCTAGTCAACTTCAATCAAGCTTTGCCCCGCTAAGAATGCTTCGCGCATCGCTGTGGGATGGTTAACTATATCCCCCCTCCTATCTATCCCTGAAAAGAGCAAGTCGCCAGCATAAGCTATATCCAATGTGGCAAACCAGCTTTTCACGGTAGCTATAGCAGGCTGGAATAAATTAGAGTATGTGGTGCCGCCCACCGAGATGAACAGCCCTCTGCGTTTCTCACCACTGAGGGCTACGGGAAGCTTGAGAACATGCTTAATCACCCATAATACCTGGCAACGGTCTATCATCGCCTTTGTCTGTGCCGTTAATCCCATGAAAAAAATGGGGGAGGCAAGGATTAAAAAGTTGCTTTCCCTCAACTCCCGGGATAGCCATTGCATATCATCTTCTACGGCGCACCTGCCCTCTTTTAAGCATTGGTCACAATGACGGCAGGGAGATATATCCAGCTCGCTCAAAGCGACCATTTTGGTTCGAGCTCCTTTTGTGGCAGCGCCGCGCATCGCTCGCTGTAATAAAAGGTCAGTATTACCATTACGGCGTGGGCTACCTGCGACACCAAGGACATAAGGAGAGAAAGTTGCCATGCTACTAATATCAAAATTCAAAGATTAGAAATCAAAATTACAATTCAAAGTCCAGTAGCTATCAGCTTTCAGCCTTCAGCCATTAGGTAACCGCTGACCACTGACCACTGACTGCTGATTACTGACTGCTTTTTCATTTTTCTCTGTCATTTTGCATTTTGACTTTTGATTTTTGCCTTTCGCTCTATTTCCGCCTGGCGGCTATTTCATCTTCTATGAAAGTCACTAATTCACCTGTCTTCGTGCCCGGACCGAAAATGGCTTTCACTCCAATTTGCCGTAGCTGCGGTATGTCCTCATCTGGTATTATGCCACCAGCGATGACCAGAACATCCCCCTTCCCTTCCTTCTTAAGACCTTCTATCACTGGTGGGAAAAGTTCTAAATGGGCACCTGATAAAATGCTCAACCCAACAACATCTACATCCTCCTGAACTGCTGTCCTCACAATCATCTCCGGTGACTGCCGAATCCCGGTATAAATTACTTCCATGCCGGCATCGCGCAACGCCCTGGCGACCACTTTAGCACCGCGGTCGTGCCCATCAAGTCCTGGCTTGGCAACCAGCACACGAATTCTAGCTTCACCCAGCATGGCCAACCTCCTCAATATTTCTGGCAAAGCTCAACAAGGACGCCTTTGGTCGATTTGGGGTGAATAAAGGCAACCATGCCCTCTAAACCACGACGTGCCTTCTGGTCAATCAAGTTCACGCCCTCACCAGCAAGGAAATCGAGAGTCTGCTCAATGTTATCAACTTCAAGACATATGTGATGTATCCCCTCCCCCCTCTTCTCCAAAATCTTCTCCATGCCACTCCCCGGAAGGGGCTCCAATATCTCCAGCTTACCAACGCCTATATCAAGCATGGCTGTCTTCACTCCCTGTTCAGCAATAGCTTTAACCTCGCTCGATGTGGCGCCAAACAATCTCCGGTAAAGATTTACTGTTTCGTCTAAATTACCTGCTAGAATAGCTACATGACCAATTCCTATAACCACTTTCCCTCCTAATTAGAAAAACAGAAATTCTCTCTGAACCCCAAACACATTGCGCAACACATCACATATTTCACCTATGGTGGCATAAGCCTCTACACACTCAATGATCGGAGGCATGGTGTTTTCCTTACCCTGCGCCACTTCCTCCAATCTTTTCAAAGTTTGCTTTACCTTACCGTTATCCCTCTCCCGCTTAACCTTGGCCAGTCTTTCTTTCTGCTTCGCCTCTATCTCCGACTTGACCCTCAGCGTGCTGGCTATCTTAGATTCATCAGTAACAAGGTCGTTCACCCCTACTATTTTTTGCTTCCCCTCTTCAACCATCTTTTGATATTTATAGGAAGCTTGCTGAATTTCCCTTTGCTGATATCCTTGCTCAATAGCTGTCACGGCACCCCCGAGACTATCTATTTTGGCAATATAATCACTGGCTTGCTTCTCCAACTCACCGGTAAGGGATTCCAGGTAATAGGAGCCACCAACAGGGTCAACAACATCAGCAACGCCGCTTTCATAAGCAAGCAATTGTTGCGTGCGTACCGCAATGGTCACCGCTTCTTCCGAAGGCGTCCAGTAAGCCTCATCAAAGGAATTAGTATGCAATGATTGCGTGCCTCCCAATATCGCTGCCAGAGCCTCAAGGGCAGTCCTGACAATATTGTTATATGGTTGTTGCGCTGTAAGGCTGCATCCTGCAGTTTGAGTGTGAAAGCGGAGCATCCAGGAACGCTCCTCATTAGCTCCAAACCTCTCCTTCATTATCCCCGCCCAGAGACGACGTGCCGCCCTGAATTTGGCAATCTCCTCAAAAAAGTTAACATAGCTATCAAAGAAGAAAGAAACCCTCGGAGCAAAGGCATCTACATCCAGTCCGTTATCAATAGCTGCCTGCACATAGGCAATGCCATTGGCTAAGGTGAAACCAATTTCCTGAGCAGCAGTGCATCCCGCTTCCCTCATATGGTAACCACTAACACTTATAGTGTTCCAGCGAGGAATATTTTCAGCACAATAAGCGAATATGTCTGTAGTCAATCTCATCGAAGGACGTGGGGGAAAGATATAAGTTCCCCGAGCGACATATTCTTTGAGCACATCATTTTGAATAGTCCCATTCAATTTAGCTGCCTCAACGCCTTGTTTCCTCCCCAGAACCAAATACATGGCAAGCAAAATAGAAGCAGTGGAATTTATAGTCATTGAAGTGCTGACCTTATCTAAGGGAATGCCTTGAAAAAGAACCTCCATATCCTGCAGGCTGTCTATCGCCACGCCTACCTTGCCAACCTCCCCTCTAGCCAGGGGGTGGTCTGAATCATATCCAATCTGCGTAGGCAAATCGAAGGCAACGCTCAAGCCAGTTTGACCCTGGCTCAGGAGGTAGTGATACCGCTGGTTGGTCTCCTCAGCAGCTCCAAACCCAGCATACTGGCGTATCGTCCATATCCTACCTCGATACATATTAGGCTGGACACCACGAGTAAAGGGATATTCGCCGGAATAGCCTAACTGTTGAGCGTAATGGATGTCAGCTATATCTTCAGGACAATATAAGGCATCTAATTCCACGCCTGAGCTGTTCTCAAACTTGTCCTGCCGCTCAGGCCGCTTCCTTACCAATGGCGTCAGTATATTCTCGCGCCATTCGGCCTTGCTATTGCTGGCCACAATTATCCCTTACCGGATTTATTTCTTCTCAGGGCTACCCCGGCTCAGAAATGGTGTCACCATGTCTATCGGCAAGGGAAACAGTATAGTGTTTGTCCTTTCTGTAGCAATGCCAGAAAGCGTCTGCAGATAACGAAGCTGCAGCGCTGCTGGTTGAGTAGAGATGACCTTCGCAGCCCCTGCCAGCTTCTCCGCTGCCTGGAATTCACCTTCAGCATGAACAACTTTAGCTCTCCTTTCCCTTTCCGCTTCAGCTTGCGCTGCCATTGCCCGCTTCATCGGGTCTGGCAATTCCACATCCTTAACCTCAACCATGCTTACCTTTATTCCCCACGGATTCGTCCCCTCATCTACCACAACTTGTATCTTATCATTGAGCTTGTCTCGATGAGCTAACAGATCATCCAGTTCAGATTGCCCCACTACATTTCTCATGGTGGTGGCGGCAAGCAATGAAGTTGCCTTGATGTAATCAAGCACTTTAAGCACCGCATCCGAGGCATCAACGACACGAAAGTAAATCACGGCGTCAACTTTGACAGTAACATTATCCCTGGTGATGCATTCTTGGGAAGGAACATCCATGGTGATTACCCGAAGGTCAACCTTCATCATCCGCTCAATGAAAGGGATAAGAAAAATAAGTCCCGGACCTCTCAGACCAACAAATCTCCCCAACCGGAAAACCGCTCCTCGTTCATACTCTTGAACAATCCTGATAGCCGCTGAAAGCAGTATTAGCACTCCTATGGCGATGACAACATAGAGAAACCACATATTATTTCCCCTCCTTTTCTTTAGATTTTTTTGCCACCCGTAATTTTAGTCCTTTTACCTGGGTTATTACCACCTCCTCTCCCGGTTCTATATCACCTCCTTCGCTTACCGCCGCCCATATTTCCCCCTCAGCCCGAACCATGCCTTTCGGGTTAAGCGATGTCTGCGCCACCGCTATTTTACCCACCATGTCTTCAACACCAGCGGTAAGCTTTCGTCTTTGCCCCTGTATAATAGCAAAAATAACAAAGACAACGAAGGCAACGGCGAAGACTATCACCACAATGATAGGACCACTCATCTCTATATCCACTATCTTATCCTTTCTTTAATTTCTTAATTACCCACAGCTTTAAGCCTTCCACCTTGGTTATTATCACCTCCTCCCCCCGTTCCACCTTTTCGCCTTCAGTGGCAGCAGTCCACAGCTCCCCTTTAGCTAAAACCGTCCCCATAGGGTCCAGCGGTGTTTTAGCTACTGCTACCCCATCAATCATGCCCTCAGCACCAGTAGCCTTACGCCGCCGTTGCCCTCGGATAATAGCACCAATGACAAAAATAAGAAAACAAGCAACTGCAGTGGCTACCCCGGCGATTAGCCCACGATTCACCTCCATTGCTGGTGAGCTATAGGTATGGCTAAATAGAATTAGCGACCCAGCAACCAGGGCAGCTATCCCTCCAGCAGTTAGTGCACCGTGGCTGGTGATAAATAACTCAGCTACGAAAAGCCCCACGGCAAGCAAGATGAGAAACACCCCTCCCCAATAAGCACTGAGCACACCCAAAGAGTAGAACGCCAGAATCAAGCTAAGACCACCAGCTACCCCAGGGAAAATCATCCCCGGGTTGGAGACCTCGGTAATCAGCCCTATCGTGGCCAGAGTGAGCAAGATGTAAGCGATGTTGGGATCGCTGATAACCTGCAGAAATCGTTCCACACCATTCATTTCATTCCTCACCACCCCATAGCCAGTAGTGTCAACGGTGACTTCTTGCCCACTTGCTAAAGTGACCTCCCAGCCATTGATCTGGGAAATAAGGCTTTCCAGACTGTCAGCCCGCAGGTCAATGAGATTGCTCTCCAGTGCCTCATCATCCCTGAATGATTTGCTCTCGGTTACTGCCAGCCTTGCCTCCTCAAAATTACGACCACGCTCCATGGCGATGGTCTCAATCCACTTAGCGGAGAACTCAGTTATCTTCTTCATTTGCTCCTCTGGTATCTCTTCTCCTCCACCGCTTACTGGATGAGCAGCGCCAATGGTGGTTCCCGGCGACATTGCTGCTATGTGCGCTGATAAGGTAATGAACGTCCCTGCAGAAGCCGCCCAGGCACCTTTAGGTGAAACATAGACCACCACAGGCACATCGGCATTCATGATCCTGCCCACTATCTTATCTGTGGAATCAAGAAGTCCTCCCGGAGTGTCTAACTCAATGATACAAACGGCAGCCCCTCGCCCCTCCGCCTGGCTAATGCCTCTATTGATGTAGTTATATACCGCAGGAACAATAGTGCCTTCTACATGAAGAATGTGAACGTCAGGGTTAGCAGCCCTAACCACGCCGCCCCACACAAGCCCCACTATTGGAATTACCAGTAGCGCTAGAAAAGCAATCCTGAAAAAAGTTTTAATCATTCGCTAAGTTGATTATAAGCAAAGCCCGCTAAACTAGCAAATTACCAGCAGCTTTTGTGTCCTTGACAACCTTCGTTTGTCATTGCAAGCCAAACTATTTTACATGGCTCAAGGATATGATATATTTATAAGTCAAGTAATGTAGAAGGGACATATCAATATGGATTTATTTAAGAAATATAGTAAGGAACAAGCAGAAGGAGAAAGCGAGATACTCTCTCACCTGAAAGAGGGAGTTGAATTTGAATCCCAATTGACGGAGCATCGGACCGAATTGTTATTCAAGTTAGCCACTGAAATAGAGGAGACCGAGGGCAACTTAGGAAGAGCAGCGCAACTGGTAGACAAACTTAAGAAACATCTCAAACAGTTAAAGGAATTACAACGAGTCCTCTCCAAATAATTTTTGGCAAACCTTCATGTCACGCTCAGAAATAAGGGTTCGCTTTGCACCCAGCCCTACAGGGTATCCTCACCTGGGCAACATCAGAACCGCTCTATTCAACTGGCTCTTCGCCAGACATCACGGCGGCAAGTTCATTTTACGCATCGAGGATACTGATGTCACTCGAAAGGTAGAAGGTGCAGTGGAAAATATTATCCGCAGCCTGAAGTGGCTTGGACTGGATTGGGATGAAGGTCCCTATTTCCAATCACAACGATTGCCGCTTTATCAGGAAATAGCTCATAAGTTAGTTGACCAGGGACATGCTTATTTATGCTACTGCTCTCCGCACCGGTTAGAGGAAATGCGCCAAGAACAAATAAGGAGAAAACAGCCACCAAAATACGACCGACATTGTCGAGAGTTGACAGTCCAACAAAGGGCTCAACTGGAGGCAAGCAGCGTTACCCCGGTAGTTCGCTTCAAAACTCCTCTTGACGGCGAAACCTCATTCCACGACCTGATCCGTGCAAAGGTGACTTTTCAAAACGATACCCTGGATGACTTCATCCTGCTCAAGTCAGATGGCTACCCTACCTACCACCTCGCCAACGTGGTGGACGACCACCTGATGGCTATCTCTCATGTTCTTCGCGCCGATGAGTGGCTTTCCAGCACCCCCCGCCACATATTGCTCTACCAGGCACTTGACTGGCAACCACCACAGTTCGCTCATCTACCAATGATACTGGGGCCCGACAGGGCCAAGCTCTCCAAAAGACATGGCGCCACCAACATTGTTAACTATCAGAGGCAGGGCCTTCTCCCCCAGGCAATGATAAATTTCCTTTCCCTCCTCGGCTGGTCACTTGATGATAAAACAGAACTATTATCCCGTGAGGAACTGATAAAACATTTCACCCTGGAAAGGGTGGGGAAAACAGCAGCAATTTTTAATAAAGACAAACTCGACTGGATGAACGGAGTTTACCTTCGTCGGCTCACTCCTGAGCAATTTGCTTTACAGGCAATTCCATTCTTACAAAGAGACTTGCCATCTTCGGTAAAGCGGCCCCTGGATGACAGCTATATCTCCACAATAATGCCCTTGATTCAAGAGCGCGCCAGAACGCTCAGTGATGTGCCTCACCTCGCTGATTTCTTCTTTCTCGATGAGTTGGAATATGACCAAAGCCTCCTGATCAAAGCAATGGACGCTGTTTCAGCCACGAAAGCCATAGAAACCAGCCTGGAAAGACTAAAGCCCCTGGAAGCCTGGAATGCTGTTTCTGTGGAGAACATCCTCCGTCCCCTGGCTACCGAGCTTGGGCTAACCACAAGCAAATTCTTCGCACTGCTACGAGTGGCAATTACGGGACGCACAGCATCACCTCCACTATTCCAAACCATGGCAGCGCTCGATAAGCAAAGATGCCTCAAACGCCTCAATAAGGCTCTACAAAAAATAAAAGAGCAAAAGTAAAAATGCAAAATGACAGGGAAAAATTTAAAAATGAATTTAAAGGTCGCACCTACAGATTTGCCTTGTATGTAATAACATTGGTGGATCGACTGCCAGCGGAACAAACTTCGAGGATTCTCGCTGACCAACTCTTACGCAGTGCCACCAGCATACTGACTCTGAAAGCAAGAAAATAAACCATTTTCCATTTTGGTTTGCAATTTTGATCTTTTATCTTTGATTTTTGATGTTTTTTAGGATTTAGAGTTTTGAATTTGTTCAGCAGCCAGTGACTAGCCAAGGGCTGAAGGCTGATAGCTACTAAATTGAACTTTGAATTTAGATATTAGGATTTGTTTAGGATTTAGTGTTTAGTATTTCGTGCTTAAAAAGCTTGTTGCTTTTTCACCAGGGCGCATATATTGCGGGAGAAGTTCCTCATCGGGAAGCGATACGACCTCTCAGGCGATATGCTGATAATTTCAAAGCCAACTTTAACCAGTAACTTTTGAAACTCTCCATAGCTGAAAAGGTGATAATAACGGTAAACAATCTTCCCTCCTACTCTCCACGGCACTCTGTTCTCCTTGTACCTCAGCCAGAATCTTGGTTGTCCCCAATTCCACACCGTCAAAAAAGCCTCACCCCCCGGCTTTAACACCCGCTTTAGCTCCTGTAGGGCTGTTTCCCTCTCCGTTTTCCCCTTAACGTGATGGTAGGTAGCTACCGCCACTGCCCAATCAAACGTCTCATTTTCAAAGGGCAGGGAAACAGCATCAGCCATGACCAGATTTGCCTTAAATTGGAACTTCCCTGAGAACCGTTGTGCTTGTTTAAGCATCTCCCCAGAGAAATCCACCCCACAGAGCTCAAAGTCCTCTCTAAACGGCAAAAAATCGGCTCCATGCGCACAGCCCAAATTCAATAGCTTGCCACTATGCCATCTTTGTGCCAGCTCCTCCAACTCCGTCCTTAGCCGTGGCCAGTGCCTTACCCGATACCAGCTCTCCGCTATCTGGTCGAAAACCTCTCTGCTCATATCGCCTTATTTTACCACGTCTCTCCCTTTTGTCATTGCAAGGCACACCCCCCTTCTGTCACTGCGAGGAGCGGGATTCCTCGTTTTACTCCGAACAGGCTCCGCAATCCCCAAGTTAGTAGCTTTCAGCTATCAGCCTTCAGCTTCATACTGACTGTTTTTTCATTTTTGCTCTGTCATTTTGCCCTTTGATTTTTGAGTTTTGCTTTCCTGAGATTGCCACGCCTTCGGCTCGCAATGACAGGTGAAGAGAGGCAATGACAAAGGACAGAAAATCCTAAATACTAAATCCGAAACATAAGAAGAGCAACGTGTAAAAAGCAAAATGACAAAGGCAAAAATAAAGAAGCAGTCAGTAGTCAGCAATCAGCTGATAGCTGAAGGCTGATGGCTAAAAGCTACTGAACTGTAATTCTTGATTTTTTATCTTTGATTTTTAATTTTTACTATGCCTAGCTATTCCATGCTTATGGTAACCAAGCCCTTTTTTATCGCCACCACCACCGCCTGTGTGCGTGCGTTCACATTCAGCTTGCGCAATATCGAGGTAATATGATTCTTCACCGTCTGCTCACTAACGTCTAACTCATCGGCAATTTGCTTGTTAAGATAGCCTTTGGCCATATACCCCAGTATTTCCATTTCCCTCTGGGTAAGCGGCGAAGTGAACTCAGCAATCTCCTTTTCCCGTGAAAGCTCCTGAAATTGCTGCAATATCCGTTTCGCCACCTCGGGACGCTCAGTAAGCCCTCCATTTATGGGGTGCTGACCACTGGCACACCGCCTGATGATCTTAGCTATTTCATCGGCACTGGCTTCCTTGCTCAGATAAGCTGATGCCTGAGACTTAATTGCCTCAAACAATTCCTCATCATCAACTTGCGGAGTAAGCACGATAACTGCCGCACTGGCTAACAATTGCTTTATCTTGCGACATAACTTCAACCCCTCAAGCGAAGGATAGTCAATATCCACAAGCACCACATCCGGAGGCGAAGTCTCCATGACCGAAAGCACCTCGGCCTCAACAATACCCTGCTCCCCAACAACATCTATATCGGCCACCTTGGAAAGGCTGGACAGTATCCCGTGACGAAATAGCGGCTGCCGGTCAACGATAAATACTTTTATTTTCTCCATTTGCTTTCTCCCTCTATCTTTCTGCATTTAGCCTAAGTCTACCTTAAAACAAGCCAAAATGCCAATTTAATCCCATATACCAGTTGGGCATATCACTTCCCCAGATTAAGGTAACCATGGTAGCTACCGAAAGAAAGGGACCGAAGGGAATAAGACTCTTCATCCCCTTTTTCCTAATAGCCATCAAAACCACCCCGACTATCGCACCAAGACCAGCTCCCAGCACTATGGTCACCAATACCATGGGAAAGCCGGTGGCAAACCCGATGAGCCCTGCCAGCTTTACGTCCCCCCAACCCATACCCCCTCGAGATGCTATCGCCACCACAAAGAAGAACAGAAAGCCAACCCCTCCCCCCATGGCAACATTGGCAATGCCCTCCACAGGCCATTGCGGAAGTTGAGGTTGAATTTGTAAGGCTGATAATACGAACGCAATCACCAGCCCGGGGTAAACTATCTTGTTAAGGATAACCCCCTTTTCCAGGTCAACCATGAATATGATGGTGAACAGGGCAGTGTAAAAAATCATCGCCCCCAGTTCAGGTGTCAGTCCATAGTTCCAGTAAAGAAACGCACATATCGCACCGCTGGCCAGCTCCACAAAGAAAAGCTTCCTCGGAATGCTATTACCACAGAACCGGCATTTCCCCCTGAGCCATAAATAGCTGAATAACGGAATTAAATCTTTCGCTGCCAGGCGATGCCCGCAAGCTTCACAATGGGAAGGCGGCTTAACGATGGATTCTTCCCTGGGCAATCTATCAATGCATACGTTGAGGAAGCTGCCTATCTCCAGCCCGAGCAGAAAAAAAAGAAATATCAGAAAAGCTTCCATTAAGCCAAATTGTTACCGCTTTCATTCCCCTAAGTCAATCCCGGGTTATGTACGCTCTGCTTCAGCCGGACAGCTACCATATATATCTTGTCCCACATGAGGAATAGACTCTATTACTGCCAGCTCCGCTATCTGTCATTCCCACCACCATTTATTTGCCATTGCCCCCTCTTTCTTACCTGTCATTGCCACCGCCTTCTTACCTGTCATTGCCACCGCCTTCTCACCTGTCATTACCACCTCTTTCTTACTTGTCATTACCACCGCCTTCTTACCTGTCATTGCGAGCCGAAGGCGTGGCAATCTCAGGAAAGCAAAACTCAAAAATCAAAAGGCAAAATGACAGAGCAAGAATAAGGCAAAAGTCAAAGAGCCAAATGAGGAAGGTTTTTGCTTTTTGAATTGTAATTTTGATCTTTGATCTTTGATGAGGGGACTAATCTGTCACCAATATGAACCAATACAGGGTCTTTACTCCAGATTTAACCTTGTTATAAAATATCCCAAATATGGGCGTTTAAAAATGTAGTGCGAGGCTTTAGCCCTGTGCTGCACGACTCTGAAGGGTCGCATTACCAAACCTGAAGGCTAAGAGCTGAAACCATTGGCAAAATTAACGAAGAAGGTACGTAAGGGTGAAGGCGGTTTCACCCTGATAGAGATACTAATTGTACTTCTCATACTAACCATCCTTGTCGCAGTGGTAGTATTCAACGTCGGTGGCTTCATCGGCCAGGGCACTGAAGAGATAGCAAAGATGCAGTGCAACCTGTTACAAACTGCCATCGTTGCCGCTATGGCCCAAGAATCAGCCGCAAACGTAGCGGCTGGCGACATTGGGGAGGATGGCACCTCGATAACAAATCCCGCTGTTTGGGAGCTCACGGTAGATGGTACGAATGTAACTATGTCGAAATACGTGCAAAGCGCTATCACCGGTTACTGGAAGTGGGATAATAGCGGCACCGTCATTGAGGGCGAATATACCGGCGGTGGTGGCAAAACCTGCACCTACAACGCGACAGATGGCTGGGACTGTTCGTAAGAATTCCGCACCTCAACTGATATCTCTCTTCTAGCAAGATGAATTTCTAAACGGATTGCACGCTTCAAGGAAAATCCTGAATACTAAGCTCTTTTAGGAGCTATCAGTTTTCAGCTATCAGCCTTCAGCTTTATACTGACTGCTGGTTACTGACCGCTGACTGCTGATTACTGACGGCTTTTTGATTTCCGCCTTGCCATTTGGCACTTTGGTCTTTGACTTTTGTCCTATTCTTATCCCCCCAACTGTCCTGCTACCATATTCCTATTGACCCTGTAGCTGACTAAACGTATGATTAAATTGCACAACAAAAAAGGAGGTGATGCTTGGGGACATAGGTCATATGTAGCAAGAAACGCCGGTGAGGTTCAGCCTCACAGGTAGAGGGTTAGAAACAAAAAATAATTAAAGAAAGGAGGTGAATAAATGAAAGCATTCACAGGATTGATGAAGAAGGTATCCAAGGGCGAAGGCGGTTTTACCCTGATTGAGCTGTTAATCGTGATTATCATCCTCGGTATCCTTGCCGCCGTGGTGGCATTCAATGTCGCTGGCTTCCTGGGCCAGGGAACTTTGGAGACTGCCAAGACCGAGCGGTCCACGGTGCAAACCGCCATTATGGCCGGCATGGCTGACAATAACGTGGGGACAGTAACCGCGGGTAATATAGCGTCTGGTGCTACTAGCGGCAGCGTATCATATACTGGCGGAAACTTTTCCTTGGCGACCTACATGCTTCTGCCAACCCATGGTAACTGGAACTGGACCACCGCTGGGGTCGTTAATGCCGGAAGCTATACAGGTGGCGGCGAAACCTGCACGCTAACCCAAAGCAGTGGTGTTGACAACTGGACCTGCACCTAAAAATTGAGCACCTCAAAAAAGCCCAGTGGCTAAAACCGCTGGGCTTTTTCTTATTTTGCGAAGAGCGGAGCAACCTGAAGCCCTTCACAGACCCCTCCTGCTGTATGAAATCCTAACTCCCAAGCACTAAATCCTAAACAAATCCCAATATCTAAATTCAAAGTTCAAAACTGTTTTGTTCATTGGAATTTTGGTCATTTGATATTGTTTAGTACTTCGGATTTAGGATTTAGAATTTGGTTTTTCCGAGATTGCCACCCTCAGCTATACACCAGCATCACCTGCGGGGAAGGCTCTTCCTCAGGGATTTCCTTCCCACCTTTTCTCCTCTCCTCCAGGCATCTCTCTACTGACTGCCTGGTGTTACTCAAACACTCATCAAAGGTCTTCCCTTCCCCCTGTGCCTCAGGAACAAAAGGACAGCTCCCCACAAAATGATAGGAAGTCCTTTGCCTGATCATAATGCTATAGGACATGAGAGAGTTAATTATAACAACTCAAAAATCAAAGATAAAAGATCAAAGTTACAGTTCAGTAGCTTTTAGCCATCAGCTTTCAGCTATCAGCTGACTGCTGACTGCTCTTTCTCCTTGACTTCGTCCATGTGTGGCGGTATATTCTGCCCTAATATGCCCCAATACAAGGAATTACAACGAGTCTACGGATTTGATGAGGTCGCCCTTGTCCCCGGAGACGTAACCATCAACCCTGACCAGACCGATATCGAGTTCAAACTGCGAGAGCTGACCTTTCCCATTCCTATTTTAGCCTCGGCTATGGACAGCATAGTTGACCCATCTTTCGCCATCGAATACAGCAAGCTCGGCGGTCTGGCTGTGCTCAACCTCGAGGGGATTCAGACAAGATATGAAAGTCCCGATGAAATTCTGGCCCAGATCGCCGGCGCTCCGGAAAGCGAGACCACCGCTTTGCTTCAGAAAGTCTATTCCGCGCCTATCAAAGAGAAACTCATCGGAGAACGAATCGAGACGATTAAAAAAGCAGGCGCCATCTGTGCAGTGTCACTCACACCAGCAAATACCAAAAGATTATCCCCCTTAGCTAAGGAGGCAGGGATTGATGTCCTCGTGGTGCAATCAACGGTCACTACCGCCCGCCATATCTCCAAGAGCTATCGCGGTCTCATCTTATCAGAGCTATGCCAGATGATATCCTTGCCCGTCATTGTGGGCAACTGCTGTAGCTACTCCGCCGCACTTGAGCTCATGACAACAGGGATAGATGCCATTCTGGTTGGCGTTGGTCCCGGTGCTGCCTGCACCACCAGGGAGGTGATTGGCGTGGGGATGCCCCAGGTAACCGCCACCATTGAATGCGCTGCAGCCAGAGAGACCAATTTTAAGGAAAGCGGCAAATATGTCTCGGTGATAACCGATGGAGGTATCCGCACCGGGGGTGACCTATGCAAGGCATTTGCCTCTGGCGCTGACGCAGTTATGCTTGGCTCCCCTTTAGCCCAGGCTATGGAAGCACCGGGAAAGGGCTACCACTGGGGAATGTCCCACCCCCATCCAGCATTGCCTCGAGGAACAAAAGTCAAGGTAGGAGCTAAAGCAGCTTTGCAGCAAATCCTGCTTGGTCCTACTTCGGTCACTGACGGCACTCAGAATCTGGTTAGCGCTCTTCGCACTGGAATGGGTGTTTGCGGTGCCCGAACAATAAAAGAGATGCACAACACAAGAATGGTCATCGCCCCTTCAGTAAAGACAGAGGGGAAATATTTCCAGGCCACCCAGCTCGTCCCCTAAATTACAGCCAATTTTTGTCATTGCAAGGCATACCCCCTTTGGTCATTGCGAGGAGCGGTAGCGACGAAGCAATCTCAATGTAAGGCCTAAACCCTAAACAAGTCCCAATATCTAAATTCAAAGTTCAATTTAGTAGCTATCAGCTTTCAGCCTTCAGCTACTGGCTCGCCGCTGACTGCTGATTACTGACTGCTTTTTCATATTGTTTAGCGTTTCGGATTTGGGATTTAGAGTTTTCTTTCCAAGGAGAAGATTAGAGTTCTCCCTCCCCTGGCGGGAGGTAGCTTGAGGGAGGGGCATTACAAATTAGATAACCCGGAAAACACGAACCACGCTCCAAAGCCAAGCAAAACCAGAGCACAAACACTGAACACAATTCGTTGCACCTTCCCCGTCCACCACTTTCGCGACTTAAACGTGCCCATGGAAAGAAATTCACTCCATATTAAATCGCAAGGCCAGTGCACCACAGCAAGAAGAACAACACCGATGACGCCAAAACGGGCAGCACCGGCTATCAACGCAGCACCTATGGTAATCCACCACACATAGAAGGCAGGATTGGTTCCCGTAACCACGATGCCAGTGACCACAGAGCTGGCCGGCAGACCACCTACCTCCTCAGGAGCATCACCGGCGGTGCGAAACATTCGGAAACCAAGGTAAAACAACGCCACCCCCCCGGCGATGTATATCCCATTTACCACCACCGGTAGCCCAAGAAAATGCCCTACCCCAAGATACATTGCCGCGATCAGCGGCAGTTCAATTACACCGTGTCCCAGTGCGATTAAAGCACCGGCATTCTTATTTCGGTAACCTTTAGCTACTGTGGCTGCGGTCATCGGACCGGGAAGCATCACCCCGGTAAGGGAAATCCCAGCCACAGATAGTAAAAATAACCCCAAGCTTGTCTCCATAATCCCTCATTTTAAATTTCAAAGTACGCCGTGCCTGTCCTGTTATTGCGAAGAGCGCTAGCGGTTGCGAGGCATAGCCGAAGCAAACTCACAGCGAGAGATTCCTCGCTTCACTCGGAACAAGCTCCACAATGACACCAGAAAGGCGGGCAACGGCATGCAGCTAGATTTCTTCCTCTTCCTCCTCTTCTTCTTCGGCAGGCATACCACCGTAATGAGGAAGCGTCACCCCAATTTCCCCTGACTTTCTTCTACGCTGAGGCAAACTGGCAATAGTTTCCCTCAGTTTGGAAAGTTGCTCCAGCGACTCTCCCGGAGGAACAACTATGCCGTCCACGCCAGCTTCCCATAGAGTGCTAACATCTGCTTTTGTCGGTGAAGCTACCTCCACCAAGATTGGCTTGGTTATCATTGACCCAAATCGCCGACACAAAAGTAAGTGCTCAATGGCAAGCACTGGCTCTCGATTAACTAGAACCACACCATCAACCTCAAGCTCGCCAATGGGTCTGATTAAATCGTATCCTGAGGACATCTCTACAGCGAGAAACTTCCCCAATCCCTTTATTTCCAGTGTCTCTACCGGCGCCTTCACATCAAAAACAACGAAGTCACAGCCCGAGGTAGCAACTTCAGCCACCTTATCGCTATTTCCCTCCCCCAGAAACACACCCATCGGAATACTCCCTGTAGCCTCAGTCATCTGCCTCAAACTACCCATTTCCACCTGCTCGAATATCAACCCCGCATCCACATCGCTACTGGCTATTGCTTTAGCTCCAGTGACATCCCCATCTCTTATGCCGGCGATAAGCAACATCGTCGGCGCTGCCGATTCAGAGCTAGCACGACGAAAGCCCATTTGGGGAGAAGGCTTAGAAAAACGGCACAACTTATCAACCAATTTGCTCATTTCGCCTCCAAGCCAGCGAAGGGATTCGAACCCCCGACCTGCGGTTTACGAAACCGCTGCTCTACCACTGAGCTACGCTGGCATAGTCTCCCTAATTATAGCCCAAAATGGAGCACAGGGATAGCAACAGGAATTACCATGCTCCCCTCTAACCACCGCTTCCCATGGCGGATAAATCCGAAATGCCAAGCACTAAATCCCAAACAAACCCCAATATCCAAATTCAAAACTCAATTTAGTAGCTATCAGCTTTCAGCCTTCAGCCACTGGCTAACCGCTGACTGCTGATTACTGACTGCTTTTTCATATTGTTTAGTATTTCGGATGTCATTGCGAGGCATACCCTCTTTTGTCATTGCGAGGAGTGGTAACGACGAAGCAATCTCATACCCCGCTGGGATTGCTTCGCTTCGCTCGTAATGACAACAAAAAAGTGGCAATGACATCCCCACGTTATTGCGAAGCACGCCTTCCCCCGTCATTGCGAGGCACATTGGTGCCGAAGCAATCACATGCAGAGAAGGGACTCTTGACAGCTTACTTTGAGATATAAGATGATGAAACAGGAATTTGAAACCAAGATTAATTGCTATAGATGGTCCCGTAGCAGCGGGCAAGAGCAGTGTAGGACTCTTACTTGCTCAACGATTGGACTATCTTTTCCTCGACACAGGCACTATGTATCGCGCCTTTACCGGGAAAGCAATCAATTCAGGCATTCCTCTGGAAGACCAAGATAAGCTTTCCAGATTAGCAGGGATAACCAGGTTTGACTTTGTGCCCAACAATAAGGGGGGACTCTCCCCGCTCATTGATGGCCACAATGCCTCCGCTAAGCTAAACCAACCTGAAGTGGATGAAAACGTCGCCACAGTAGCAAAGGTAGCCGGGGTACGACGGGCAATGGTGGCAGCACAGCGAATGGTAGCTCAGCAAGGCGGAATAATAATGGCGGGAAGAGATATCGGCACGGTGGTCCTACCACAAGCTGAACTGAAGGTCTTCCTTACCGCCTCAGTCGAACAGAGAGCTCTTCGGCGCCACAAAGAACTATCACAAAAAGGGGGGAAGATAAATTATGAGAGTATACTTGCTGACCTGAAGAAGCGAGATAAAGCTGACTTCACTCGCTCTATCTCCCCGCTTAAACCCGCCAGCGACGCTATAATCATCGATACCGAAAAACTCCCCCTGAAACAAGTGGTTGATAAAATATATTCCCTGGCAACAAAGCAATGACCCGATCTCAAAAGATTGCAGTAACTATCGTTAAGCCTCTATACCATATTTTCCTTTCCTGGGAAGTTAAAGGAAGGGGAAATGTGCCCCGGTCAGGACCGCTCATCGTGGTAGCCAATCATGTGCATGTTATTGATGGCGAATTGCTGTTATTCGGCGTCTCCCGGTGGATAATTTTCATAGCTAAAGAGGAGCTGTTCCATTATCCTATAGTGGGATTATTCCTCCGCTGGGCGCAAGCTCTAGTAGTATATCGCCAGGGAACATTTAATGACACCAGAAAACTGCTCGAACAAGTTGAACAAACGCTGAACAAAGGTTCGGTTATCGGGATATTCCCTGAAGGGAAAAGAAGCCACCAGGGGAAACTTCAGGCTGGCAAGCCTGGACTTGCTCTACTCGCCTCACGAATGCACATCCCCATCCTTCCCGTAGGCATCAGTGGCACGGATAAGATTCATGGGATAAGCTGGCTCTGGAAGCGTCCCCACATAGTCATCAACATCGGAAAACCCTTCTATCTTCCCCAACCTGACGGCAGGCTAACCAAGCTACAAAGGAAAGCGCTAACCGATTTAATGATGCAAGAAATAGCCGCCCTCCTCCCCCGTGAATATCAAGGTATCTATGCCAAACATGGAGATTGAAGTAGCTCGGGAAATCGGGTTGTGCTTTGGCATAAGGCGGGCAATAAAGTTATTGACCGAAGCCGCGAGCAAATATGGAAAGGTGGAGATACTCGGGCCGGTGGCACATAACCAACGATTGGTGCAACAGCTCCACAAAGCAGGCGTGAATATGATAGCTAGCTTAGAGGAAACGACGGGGAAAATTGTCGCCATACCCACTCACGGGGTGAGCCCTGATACGGTATCGCAAATGGAAGCGCACAAGCTCCACATCATTGACGCCACCTGTCCCATAGTCAAAAGAGCTCAACTGGCTGCCGCCGAACTGGCCCAGGCTGACTTCACCATCATTATCTTCGGAGAGGAAGAGCATTCCGAAGTAAAGGCGCTGCTAGGCTGGGCACAGGGAAAAGGGATGGCTGCCCTCAGCGTGAAACAAATTATCACTGCCACCCAAGGCAATGTCATTGCGAGCAAAGCGAAGCAATCTCTACTATCATCCCGCCTCGGCGTAATCTCCCAGACCACTCAGAGCAAAGCTTCTTTCACAGATTTCACCTCTCAGCTTATCTCCACCCTTATGTCGAAAACCACTGAGATACGCATCATCAACACGCTATGTCACGCAATACAGGCGAGGCTGGAAACAGCAACAAAGCTTGCCCGAAAAAGCCAGCTCGTCATAGTAATAGGAGGGCATAATAGTGCTAATACCAAACGACTCGCTGAAGCTTGCTCCTCCATTGTGGAAACTCACCTAGTGGAAACAGCGGAAGAGATAGCCCAATCCTGGCTTGATGGCAAGCATCGCATCGGCATTACCGCTGGAGCATCCACCCCTGATGAAGCGATCCAAGAGGTAATAGCAAAACTAAATTCCTTAGCTTAATATTCAACCGTCATGCTTAGTTCCTGGTCTACATTGTCATTGCGAGCCCTTCACTCACTGTCATTCTGAGCCCTCCCCGTTGTCATTCTGAGCCGAAGCTCTGAGCAAAGCGAAGAGGTGGCGAAGAATCTTATGACGCTCAACACAAGCTCCGCCAAGCAATCTGGAGATTCCCAGCCTTTAGCTTCGGAATGACACGCAGGGAAGAAGATTAGCCAAGCTGGTCAGCTAACTTCCTGCCTCCAATGAGATGCACGTGAAGATGGGGGATAATCTGTCCTCCTTCAGGTCCACAATTTATCGCCAGGCGATAGCCTCTATCAGCAATCCCTTCCTTCGCAGCCAGCTTCACAGCTAACAATATAAAGCGTCCCATAAGCCCTTCCTGCCGTTCATCAACCTCGGCTAAAGATGAAATATGAGCTTTAGGGATTATGACTATGTGAACAGGAGCCACGGGGTGGATGTCCCTGAAGGCAACAAAATCTTCGTCTTGGTAAATAATATCACTGGGTATTTTGCCAGCAACGATGTCACAAAAAACGCATTTCTCCATCTTGACTAACCAATTACTCCTTCCTGTCGCAACTTGTCAATCTCCCCCTTGATGTAGCCCAAGCCTGACAATATCTCATCGGTATGCTCACCAAGAAGAGGAGACAAGTTCCTCACTTTTCCCGGGGTATCTGATAGCTTGGGCACTATGCCCAGTTGCCTGACTTTGCCTAAAGTAGGATGCTCCACCTCTACCACCATTTGACGATGAATTACTTGAGGGTCAGAGAAAACCTCGTCCAGCGTATAAACTTTCCCCACAGGAATATCCTTTTCGGTTAGCAATTCAAACCACTCTTCTCTGGTCTTGGTCAAGAAAGTCTGCTCCAGGAAAGAGCGTATCTCGTCCCATTTTTTATCCTCCACTTTGCCCAGAAGGTGGGTGACGGAAAAATGGTAACGGGCAAAGTCCTCCCTACCAAATAACTTACACAGGCTTTCCCAGAAATGAGGCTCAACACAGCCAATGGTGATATATTTGCCATCCTTGGTTTCATATACCCCGTAATAAGGGTAGACACCGTGGAGCGCCGTTTCCCCCCTCTTGGGAACCAATCCAGCAAGGAAATAGGCTACAGTAAACTCACCCAGAAGAGATAAGGCTCCATCCATATAGGCTACATCTACATATTGCCCCTTGCCCGTCCTATTTCTGGCGAGCAAAGCCATCAGAATACCGATGACCCCGTATAAAGACGCGCCAGCAAGATCAGCAATTAGATTCATTGGAACAGCCGGCGGAGCCCCTGCCGGACCCATTAAGCCAAGAACCCCGGCCAGAGAGATATAGTTAATGTCGTGCCCCGAAAAACTACAATAGGGACCATCTTGACCGTATCCACTAAGCGAACAATATACTGTTTTAGGATTCAACTTGCTTACAGCGTCATAATCCACTCCTAAGCGCTTGACCACTCCGGGTCGGTAACCCTCGATAATAACATCTGCTTGCTGTGCCAAACGGTAGAATATCTGACGCCCTTTATCCGACCTGAGATTGAGCCCTATGCTCTTCTTATTGCGATTATAACCAAAATAAGCTGCCTCAGCTCTCCTTTCTTCACCTTTTGGGGAAGGTCCCCCTCCAGCAAGGGGAGAAGGAGTAGGCATCTCAACCTTAATCACCTCAGCACCAAAGTCTCCCAGTATCATGGTGCAAAAAGCACCAGGCGCAAGCCCCGATAAATCCAGAATCTTAATCCCTTCCAACGCTAACATCATCCCTCCTGTCGCCTAGATTATTTCTTTCTGTTTTAGCTCCCCACTTAGGTATCCTAAACCTCAGCAAACGCCTAATGATGATAACTTGATGAGGGACAAGTTGACAAGCTTCCATGTGATTGCCAGCCTTCTTGTGTCGTTGGCGGCCCTTTCGTGTCATCTCCAGCCCTTTCATGTCATTGCGAGCACCCTCCCCTTGTCATTGCGAGCCGAAGGCGTGGCAATCCCAGCGGGGTATGAGATTGCTTCGTCGTTACCACTCCTCGCAATGACAGAAAAAGGAAGCTATTGACGGATCTAAAAAAATGTGTTATCTTGAAAAATTGCCACCGACAAATGTAGCGGTGAGCGTAAATATAATAAGATTTGGCGGTATCCGCTCGGATCGGCAGTGACCGGGACGGTAAGAAAAAGTATAAAAGGCCCTCTTGGTTTTGCCAGGAGGGCTTTTTTTGGCTGGCGATGTATAACAGTATAACGGATGTCCCCGGAATCAAGGTAGGGCACTATACCGATAGAGAAGGAATGACCGGTTGCACCGTTGTTCTTTGTGAGCAGGAAGCGGTAGCTGGAGTCGATGTTAGCGGCTCAGCCCCGGGGACAAGGGAGACTGATGTGCTTCGCCCTGGAAACCTGGTGGAAAAAGTCCACGCCATTCTTCTCAGCGGAGGCAGTGCTTTTGGTCTACAGGCAGCTGGCGGTGTCATGAAATACCTTGAGGAGCGAGGAATCGGTCACCAGACCACTGCTGGCAAGGTCCCCATCGTTCCCGCAGCTATTATTTACGATTTAGTGGTGGGCGACCCAAAGGCGAGACCTGACGCTGTTCATGGCTATCAAGCTTGCCTCGCTGCCACCGATGGGGAAGTCCCTGAGGGATGCGTCGGCGCAGGAACTGGAGCAGCGGTGGGAAAGATTCTCGGCATAGATAAAGCTACCAAAAGTGGCTTGGGAACCGCCAGTCAGAAAATAGGCAACGACGTCATAGTGGCTGCCCTGGCAGTGGAAAACGCCGTTGGAGACGTTATTCACCCCAAAACAAGGGAAATCATCGCTGGTCCCCATCGTGCTGATGGAGACGGTTTTTGGAGCACTTCAGAATTGTTGAAGGGCGCGCAATTCAAAGGAGCAGGCTTCTTGCCCAACACCACAATCGCTGTAGTGGCTACTGACGCTCAGCTTGACAAAGCACAGGCGAACAAGCTGGCGCAGATGGCAGGAGCGGGCATAGCCCGCACTGTTGACCCTTACCTTACCATGTTTGATGGCGATGTAATTTTCGCCCTTTCTCTGGGAGAGAAGAAATGTGACCTCACTTTACTCGGCTTGATAGCCGCTGAGGTGATGTCCACTGCAATAGTTAGAGCGATAACTGAATCCGAAACGATGGCAGGCATATCTGCCAGCAAGGTGGCAACATCATGTTAGAGATTGGCTTTATTGGCGCAGGAACAGTGGGAACGGCTCTGGCAACAAGGCTTTCCCAGAAAGGGGCCAGAATAACTGCAGCATCCAGCCGGAGCTTAACCTCAGCAGAAAGGCTGGCTAGCTCCCTACCTCATTGTCATGCCTATTCATCGCCACAGGAGGTAGCTGATGCCGCTGAGTTAATCTTTATCACCACTCCTGACGATGCCATCGCAGAAGTAGCTAATGAAGTCCACTGGCATCCTGGGGAAAGTGTGGTGCATTGCAGTGGCGCTCATTCACTTGATATCCTCAAGCCAGCTAATCAGGCAGGCGCCAATGTAGGTTCCTTCCATCCTTTACAGACCTTCGCCGATATCAACCAGGCTGTGGAAAATCTGCCGGGCTCTACCTTCGCCATTGAAGCCGAAGAACCTCTTTTATCAACGCTCAAAGAACTAACCTCCCTACTAGATGGCAATTGGATAGAGCTCAAGCCAGGAGATAAGGTGGTTTATCATGCCGCAGCCGTCTTTGCCTGTAATTATATGGTGACTTTAGTCGAACTAGCTACAGATTTATGGCAAACCTTCGGGGTGCCTCAAAAGGAGGCCACCAAAGCTCTTATTCCTTTACTACGGGGAACAGTAAACAATATTAATAATATTGGTTTGCCAGATTGCCTCACCGGACCCATATCCCGTGGCGATCTGGGCACTATAAGCAAGCATCTAACCGCCCTCAAAGATAAGAATCCCTCGTTGCTTGCTGCTTACAAACAGCTAGGGCTTCACACTATTCCTATTGCTCTAGAGAAAGGGAAAATCAATGAGCATAAAGCTGAGGAACTAAAGGCTCTGTTTACAAACAGTAAGGGAGGTAGTCAATGAGAACTATGTTGAAAGGCAAAATCCACCGCGCCCGGGTTACCCAGGTTGATGTCGATTATGAAGGCAGCATTACCATAGATAGATCCCTCATGGAGGCAAGTGACATTTTGCCTTACGAGCAAGTAGAGGTACTGAACATCAATAATGGCGCCAGATTTAGTACCTATGCCATTGAAGCTGAGCCAAACTCAGGAACAATTTGCATTAACGGAGCTGCTGCCAGGCTTGCTGCTAAAGGAGACATAATTATTATCCTCTCCTATTGCCATCTCCCCGATGATGAAGCGATAAATGTAATCCCCAAGATGGTTTATGTGGATGAAAATAACAGGATTGTGGAGACGAAAGGGAAAGAATGGGTAGAAGACCTGCTAACTATGAAATAGAAGGAGGGATACGATGCGAGT
This sequence comes from Dehalococcoidia bacterium, assembly GCA_034431195.1. Lineage (GTDB taxonomy): Bacteria > Chloroflexota > Dehalococcoidia > GIF9 > AB-539-J10 > CG2-30-46-19. The sequence continues at coordinate 63,575 of DAOUDP010000017.1, forward strand.
TACTATCAGCGAAATAAAAGCAATGAAACAAAGGAAAGAAAAAATACCCATGCTTACCGCCTACGATTATATAACTGCCAAAATCGTTGATGAAGTTGGTGTACCTTTCATACTCGTTGGAGACAGCCTGGGAATGGTGATGTTGGGCTATGAGTCAACTATCCCGGTAACTATGGACGACATGATTCATCATACCAAGGCTGTGGTTAGAGGTGCTAACAAGGCCTTGATAGTAGGCGATATGCCATTTATGACCTACCACACTAGTATCTCAGATGCTCTGCATAACGCGGGAAGATTTATCCAGGAAGGCGGAGCACAGGCGGTCAAGCTTGAGGGTGGTGAAGTTGTTGCCGAAACAGTGAAACGCCTTATCAATTGTGGCATACCGGTTATGGGTCATATCGGGCTTACACCACAGTCAGTATATCAACTTAGTGGCTACAAAGTGCAAGGGCAAACTGCCGAGACAGCTAAAAGGTTGCTTGAAGATGCTCAAATATTACAGCAAGCAGGTGCCTTCTCAGTTGTTTTGGAATGCGTCCCGGCGGCACTTTCTAAATTGATCACCAAGAAGCTGTCCATCCCCACCATCGGTATTGGCGCCGGGCCCGACTGCGATGGTCAGGTCCAGGTAATTAACGACATGCTCGGACTTTACTCCGACTTCGTTCCTAAACACGCTAAACGGTATGTCAAATTGGCTGATAATATAAAGAAAGCTGTCACTGACTATGTAACCGAGGTCAAGACCCGCAGCTTCCCCACCATGAAACAGAGCTACACCATGGACGAGAGCCTCCTCAGTGGGATGCTTGCCAGCACCACTATCATTGCGAGCAAAGCAAAGCGGCCTCGAGGCAAATAGCGATGAGATTGCTTCGGCACTGTGTGCCTCGCAATGACAATAAGAAGAGTCATTGCGAGCGCCCTCCCCTGTCATTGCGAGCAAAGCAAAGCAATCTCATTAGATTTCCTCTGCCTTGATGGGAGAGGATCAAGGTGAGGGTGAAAATGCAAGTAGTAAAAACAATCTCCAAAATGAGAAACCTAAGGCGCCAACTCACTGAGTCTGTCGGCTTCGTGCCCACCATGGGCTATTTCCACGAAGGTCATCTAAGCCTGGTAAGGCAGGCCAGAAAGGAAAATTCCACCGTTGTGGTCAGCATCTTCGTCAATCCTGCCCAATTCGGACCCAGTGAGGATTTCAAGGATTACCCTCGAGACCTCAGACGTGACCTTGAACTACTCGAAGGGGAGAAGGTGGATGTCGTCTTCGTGCCCTCCGAGGAGGAGATGTATCCCTCGGGATTTAGCAGTTGGATAGACGTAGAAAGGATAACCCAAAGGCTTGAAGGTGCCTCTCGCCCAGGCCACTTCCGTGGAGTGACCACAATCTGTGCCAAGCTATTCAACATCATCCAGCCGACCAGAGCTTACTTCGGGCAGAAGGATGCTCAGCAGGCGGTGATGATCAAGAAAATGGTTTCTGATTTAAACATGAACCTGGAAATCATAGTTGTACCTACGGTGAGGGAAAGCAACGGACTGGCTATGAGCAGCCGTAATATTTATCTTAATGCTGAAGAACGCCAGGCAGCTATCATCCTATTTAAGGCTCTTTCCCTTGCCAGGCATTTGTGGCAAAGCGGTGAGAAGGATGCCGATAAGATCCGACACCAAATGACCCCACTCATCCAGAAGGAGCCACTAGCCCGAATCGACTATGTCAGCATCGCTGATGCCAATACATTGGAGGAGCTAGATGTGATTGACCGTCCCGCTCTAGCCTCCTTAGCCGTCACAATAGGCAAGACGAGACTGATAGATAACATAATTCTGAAAAGCGGAAAATGAGGATAGGCAGGCATCATTACTCCCTGATTAGCACCCAGAAGCCTATCATCGCCACGAAAGCCATAATGGCGCCGAAGAAGAAGGGAGCCGCTGGGTTGACCACCTGCCACAGATAGCCAGCAATCAGGCTTGCCGGAAGCAAAGTAACTCCCACTATGCCATGAAACAGACCATAAGCCGTCCCTCTCCTCTCTTCAGTCACCAAGTCGGCCACGAAGGCACGGGCTACTCCCTCCGCCAATCCGTAATAAACGCCGTAAAATCCAAATAATATCCATACCTGCCACGAAACAGAAGTCAGGGCAAAGCCAAGATAAACCAGGACATAAATCAGCCAGCCTAGAAGGATAATTCGCCTCCTTCCTAACCTATCGGACAGTATTCCAGCCGGCGTGGATAACGAAGCATAAACGAAATTAAACAGCACCAGCATTAGAAGTATGTAAAGAACGGAATTCCCCAGGTTTTGCGCTCGAAGGATGAGGAAGGCATCGCTGGAGTTGCCCAAGGTGAATAAGAAGATAATGCCCAGGAAAATCCAGAACCGTCTATCTAACCCGAATGTAAGTTTTCTTACTTCACTTATGGGAACGGGAATTCGTGGTGTCGCCTTTTTCTCCCGTTCTGTAACGAAGAAAAATATAAACAAAGCTATCACCGCGGGGATAATGCCAATCAAAACCAATTGCTGGTAGGTAGCTCGACTGAGCTCCAAACTTCCACCCTGCCACAGAAAAACAACGACTGCTGCCGAAATAATGCCCACAACGGCGCCGAAGGTATCCATGGCGCGGTGAAGTCCGAAAGCCTTCCCCCTTTGCTCCGGAGTTACCGAATCTGCCACCAGGGCATCCCGGGGAGCGGTTCGGACACCCTTGCCCAGCCGGTCAGTAAACCGCACTCCAAGCACCATTCCCCAGGTCGAAGCAATATACATGAGCGGCTTGACGGCAGTGGATAATCCATAGCCAAGAACAGTTAGCCCTTTTCTTTTTCCTAATCTATCGCTGAGCCATCCACTGAGGATTCTAAACAGCGAGGCAGTGGCATCAGCCACTCCTTCAATTAAACCAATGACCGCTGTCGCCGCCCCCAATACATTCAGCAGAAACAACGGGAGGAGGGTGAAAATCATCTCACTGCTGACATCGGTGAGGAAACTGACCAGTCCTAGGAAGAATACATTGGGGTTAAGACCAAAAATTTGCTTTGATTTCACGGAAGTGGTATTATAGTAATACACAACTGGCGAAATAAGGATAGTTTACTTATTTGACACCAGAAGGCTGGTGCAGTATAATGTTGCGTTTTGCACCTTAAAAACTGAATAGGTTTTGCGTTCATCCTGGCGCAGGTTAAGGGAGAAAGAGCATAGGGTGGATGCCTTGGCATCAGCAGCCGAAGAAGGGCGCGGCAAGACTGCGAAAAGCCTCAGGGAGCTGTCTAGCAAGCTTAGCTGGGGATTCCCGAATGGGGCAACCCGCTCAGGTAGAACCTGAGCACTCGCGTTCAGCGAGGGGCAACCGGGCGAACTGAAACATCTAAGTAACCCGAGGAACAGAAATCAACGAGATTCCCTTAGTAGTGGCGAACGAACGGGGAACAGCCCAAACCAGAATAGCTCAGTGGTCTTGGAGCCTAAGCTGTTTTGGGGTTGTAAGACACAGGGAGATGGATTCCAAGGTCCATCACAAAGTTACCAAATTCCATTCTAGCCCAATGTTTCTGGAAAGGGCAACCATAGAGGGTAATAGTCTCGTAGGCGAAAGAATGGAATCTTTGCTTGTGTTCTTGAGTACCACGGGACACGAGGAATCCCGTGGGAAGCTGGGGGGACCACCCTCCAAGGCTAAATACTGCTGATGACCGATAGTGAACCAGTACCGTGAGGGAAAGGTGAAAAGCACCCCGAGAGGGGAGTGAAATAGAACCTGAAACCCTATGCTTACAAGCAGTCAGAGGTTTGCTTCGGCAGACTGATGGCGTGCCTATTGAAGAATGAACCGACGAGTTGATCTATGTGGCTAGGTTAAGCAACTTGCGTTGCGGAGCCAAAGCGAAAGCGAGTCTGAATAGGGCGCAGCTTGGTTCGCCAAGCAGGTCGCATGGATCAGACCCGAAACCGAGTGATCTACCCATGGCCAGAGTGAAGCTCAAGTAAAATTGAGTGGAGGCTCGAACTTGTGAGTGAGGCAAAACTCTAAGATGAGCTGTGGGTAGTGCAGGTGAAATGCCAAACGAACTCGGAAATAGCTGGTTCTCCCCGAAATGCATTTAGGTGCAGCCTCAGGAAGTAATTTATGGAGGTAGAGCTCTGGATAAGCCAGGGACCGTGAGGTTACCGAACTTAACCAAACTGCGAATGCCATAAATGTAATCCTGGGAGTGAGACTGCGGAGGATAAGCTCCGTAGTCGAGAGGGAAACAGCCCAGACCATCAGCTAAGGTCCCTAAACGCAAGCTAAGTGGGAAAGGAAGTAGTGTTGCAAAAACAGCCAGGAGGTTGGCTCAGAAGCAGCCACCCTTTAAAGAGTGCGTAACAGCTCACTGGTCGAGTGGCGCTGCGCCGATAATATAACGGGGCTCAAGCTTGCTACCGAAGCTATGGGCTTCCTGATTTTATCAGGGAGCGGTAGGGGAGCGTTGTCATGGCTGAGAAGCTTTGGCGTAAGCCAAGGTGGAGCAGTGACAAGTGAGAATGTCGGTATGAGTAGCGTAAAGGCATGTGAAAACCATGCCCACCGAAAACCTAAGGTTTCCTATGCAACGTCAATCGGCGTAGGGTTAGCCAGGCCTAAGCCAAACCCTAATGGGGCAGGCGATGGACAATGGGTTAATATTCCCATGCTACTTAGCTTTTGCTTTAAGGCAAAGGGGGGACCCAGGAAGGTAGGTTGAGCATACCCAATGGACATGGTGTGTTCCCAACTCAAGGCGCATCAGGGCAGGCAAATCCACTCTGGTATTAAGCTGAGAGGAGGGAGAAATTGAAGGGAAACCCGAGATGATTCAACTGACCCTATACTGGCAAGAAAAGCCTCGTTGCTAAAAAGCTAAGTACCTGTACCGCAAACCGACACTGGTAGGTTGGGATAAGAGTCCCAAGGTGTTCGAGAGAACCCTCGTTAAGGAACTCGGCAATCTGACCCCGTAACTTCGGGAGAAGGGGGCCCACCGTTACAGGTGGGGGCACAAAATTGGCCCAAGCGACTGTTTAACAAAAACACAGGTCCCTGCTAAAGCGAAAAAGCTGAGATATAGGGGCTGATACCTGCCCGGTGCTAGAAGGTTAAGGGGAGAGGTTAGAGCATTAGCTCAAAGCTTTGAACCGAAGCCCTAGTGAACGGCGGCCGTAACTATAACGGTCCTATGGTAGCGAAATCCCTTGTCGGGTAAGTTCCGACCCGCACGAATGGTGTAACGACTTGGGCGCTGTCTCAACGAGGGACTCGGCGAAATTGAAAGGGGGGTGAAGATGCCCTCTACCCGCGACAGGACAAAAAGACCCTGGCAGCTTTACTATAGCTTGGCATTGGGCTTAGGCTGAGCATGTGTAGAATAGGTGGGAGGCTGAGAAGCTGGAGCGTCAGCTTCGGTGGAGCCAACGGTGAAATACCACTCTTGTTCAGTTTTGGTTCTAACTCGTCGCAAGACGAGGACAGTGTCTGGTGGGTAGTTTGACTGGGGCGGTTGCCTCCTAAAAGGTAACGGAGGCGTCCAAAGGTTCCCTCAGCACGGATGGAAACCGTGTATGGAGTGTATTGGCATAAGGGAGCTTGACTGTGAGACCTACAAGTCGAGCAGAGACGAAAGTCGGGCAAAGTGATCCTACGGCACCGTGTGGAAGGGCCGTGGCTTATCGGATAAAAGCTACGCCAGGGATAACAGGCTTATCTTGCCCAAGAGTTCATATCGACGGCAAGGTTTGGCACCTCGATGTCGGCTCGTCGCATCCTGGGGCTGTAGTCGGTCCCAAGGGTTGGGCTGTTCGCCCATTAAAGCGGCACGCGAGCTGGGTTCAGACCGTCGTGAGACAGGTCGGTCTCTATCCGTCGTGGGCGTTAGAGATTTGAGGGGAGCTGTCCTTAGTACGAGAGGATTAGGATGGACAGACCTCTGGTGTGCCAGTTGTTCCGCCAGGAGCAGTGCTGGGTAGCCAAGTCTGGAAGGGATAAGCGCTGAAAGCATCTCAAGTGCGAAGCCCACCCCAAGATGAGATCTCCCACCGGAAATGGCGTCCATTAGAGTTTACTTTGATGGATGCTTGACCGGAGAAGGCCGCAAGTAGACTACTTGCTTGATAGGCGGCGTGTGTAAGCGGAGTAATCCGTTCAGCTAAGCCGTACTAATGGCCAAGACCTTGACCTGTGTCAGGTTGAACGCAAAACCTATCAGTTCCCATAAGAATCGGCAATCCTTGCGCATTATTGTCGCGGGGTGGAGCAGCGGTAGCTCGTCGGGCCCATAACCCGAAGGTCGTTGGTTCAAATCCAACCCCCGCCACCAGAGAAATCTAGGAAGGCAGGTCAAGTTGACCTGCCTTCTTTGCTTTGGTTGCCAATCATCTTAGCGTAGCTTCCACCCGGTACGATGTACCCATTCTATGACCATTTCACCCGTTTGGGGGAATTGACAAACAGCGACTGCAGCATTTAGAGTTAGACGTGCTACAGCCTAAAGTCCAGAATAAAAAGAAAAGGGCGGTGTAGAGAGATAGTTGTGAGATTCGCTGGGAAAACATGAAATCAAAGATAATGTCGTTGTGTGCCATCGTCGCTATCTCGCTCTGCCTTGTTGCCTGTTCCTCAGTCCCAAGTCAAGTATCTGTGGATGCTTCATATTCGGACCAGCAAGTCGAAGTTGCAGTTGGCGGCTCAGTGATAGTAACCTTGGACTCTAACGGCTCAACAGGCTTTCAGTGGTCGGAGCCGGCAGAAATTAGTGACGAAACTGTGTTAGACCAGGTAGGTCACAGATTTGAGGCACCAGAGGACACGGGTATGGTCGGTGCTCCTGGCAAAGAAATATGGACTTTCAAGGCACTCAAGAAAGGCACGAGCACCATATCTATGGAGCATAGCCGACCGCAGGGGAGCTGCACGAAAACAGCCGAAACCTTCGACTTAACCATAGTCGTTAAATAGAGCGCCAAACAGCGGACGATTGGTTCGATATTCACAACGCTCCTTACATGGGTGCTCAGGCCCATGGCGTGCGTGCGCTCGGGGTGACCTTGCCACTATTAGAGGCTCAGGCTGCTAGCTGTGGTCAGTGAGCTACTGCGGTGCTAGGAAACAATTCATAGGGGGAATATAAAGTTAAGGCATGTCATGTTGACTTTCCTTGTTCTGATCTCAACAATTCTCATTTTGAGTTGCACAATCGGGGAAACAGGAAAACCCAAGGGGACTTTGAGTGTTTCTGAATTGTTACAAAATCCTGTGTACGACACAGAAGTTAAAGTCTACGGAAAGGTAAGTCTGTTAGATAGAATTATATCCGAAACTAATGAGCTGGGCTGGGGGAGCCTGGTTATTTTTAAGCTATTTGCTTTTCGTGGTTCGGTGCTTTGATGCCTTACCATTCCCAGAGCTGAAGCCTAAAAAGCGTTGCCTTGTTTCTGCAAGCCTGTCTTTAGCTTCCTCTAAAGTTCGTGCCAGAAAAGTAGTTCCTGTTTGGGCAGTATCCTTGAAAGCATACATTGGTGGTATAGCCCCGGCGCCTTCCAGTATGCCCTTGTAACGAACTCCAATAATCGAAGCTATGCGTTTACCTTCCTCATCGCTAATCATACTTTCTTAAATCCTCCCTTCGCTTTGCGACCGCTCAAATACACAGCCCATAGTTCAAAAAGCCTGTTATCAACTTTGCAAGCCGCCTCGTCCCCTATTAAGCCACGATCCTGGAAAATCGCAAGGATTTTCCCCATCTGCGAAAGCAGGTCGACAACCTCGTTCTCAAGCCCGAGAGAGACTATTTGTTCGACATCATCAGGATTCAGAACAGTCGGCAGCTTAACAAAACTATCACCTAACATTTTTAGATTCCCCTTCTGTGTCTAGCTCTAATAGTGCCCAGCCATAATAACTAACTCCGCACTTTTGACATCTTCCTTCCAACATGGGCATACTTACGTTTTTCATTTTATTATTACTACAAACGAATACGGATGTCAACTACTAGTTGATATTTAGCTCACCTCGCCTAGTTGTTGTTAATGTTACCAACAAGGTTTAACAGAGCAAAGCAATGACCATAGGAAAAGGAATCAGAAAAAGAAGGCAGCTATTGGAAATAACCCAGCAAGAACTGGCCAAGGCTATTGGGGTGACACCACAACATATTTCTGCTATAGAGCAGGATAAACGAGACCCTTCTTTGTCTTCTCTTGCAAAGTTGGCAGAAGAGTTAGGTGTCACTATTGACTACCTTGTGACTGGCAAAGAATCTGTGATTACAGATGCGATACCGGCAATCAAAGGTGATAAAGACCTAAAACTCAAGGCAAAGAAGGCGCTGATAGGTTTAATACAGGAGCTATATGAGGCTATGAGGCAGGAGTAAATAGCGAGACCCGATAATCACCTCCTTTCACTTATGGGCAAGCCGAGGCTGCACAGACTTGCCTTTAGTTAGTCTCCCCGCATACGTTTCATAGCTCCCTCAAAGTCAATGTCTGCCTTCATCAACTTGGCAATATTCCCGATAGTAGCTACTGCCGCCGCTACGTCCTCTTCCACCTCTGCATCTGCTATCTTGCGACTCTTCGCTGACTTTTTCAGTGACAAACAACCCCCTGAATCGACTTGATGTGGTCTAAGTTTTTTCTCTCATCCGTTTGCCTCTTTTTTTGCACCCTCACTATGTTGTTATACTGCCACTAGCTCAGATTTCCTTACTTCAAGTGGAATGCTAAACTCAATAGTTTCGTATAAAAGTCCGGAGGCCAACTTTATTGTCCGTGCTTTGAGTTAAGTTCTGGTGGGGACAAGGTACAGCTGTGGTATGACTTAATGGTAGAAGACGATGGAACAGCAAGACCTCCAGTGAGTATAGAAGGAATTAAAAATGGTGACTATGTCGTCGTAACCGGTAAGCTTAAGACAGAAGGCACACATACAGTGCTCAATGATTTCTGGGCTAGTAGCATCGAAAAATAGTGCAGACAATCACCGCCACCAGGGAAATACAAAAGGATTGCTCCTCCTTATAATCCCCACACGTTCAGGAAGACATCCGTCTCTAACCTTCACCGAGGTGGCTTGGATGTTGAGCATATTATGAGGCTTGGTGGCTGGAAGAGCCTGGACATGGTGCTGAGATATACAAGGTCGGTGAAGTTTGAGAATAGCTTGAGGCTTTATCGCAGGCTTAATGCGGGCTAGACCATGTTTGAAGGCTTGCGACTTTTGAGAAGGAGCTAGTTAGCGGAAGCAGAATTATTCTCCGCCTATAACATCCGCTCAGCATGCCTGTGTCCCCAATTTTTGCTTCCTCTCAGTACGCTAGAATTCACCAAATTTGAAGGCATCTAATGACACCTTCTTCGTCATGATATGAAAGCCATATTTCTGTAAACCAATGTTTCGGTGGAAAACTCGCCTGTGCAAGTTCTCGTTTGTTTATGTTTTTTAACGTTCCGTTTCTTTGAAGGCGATGCCTTTTATAGATTTCTGGGTCAGATATTCTTATGCGCCGAAAGCCCCTACCGTCGACCAAGAGAGACTTGGAACAGACCACCTTGCCTAAAGCGTCTGTTTCTATAAGGTCAATAATGGCTCCCACTAATTGTGACCAGCCTACGCGTTTTACATCTTCTTCCCTCACATGTGGTTCTACCACCTCTACTATCAAGCGTTTTTGAAGACGCAGCAAAACCATCAAGTCAGCAAGGATAGGACTCCGTTTCTTCCCCCCCGTAAATGCCACCTGATAAATTTCAAAACCTGCAAATTTATGCTCTGGAATGCTGAACATGCTCTTTCTCAGCCATTCAAACGTATAGTGTGTACCTTTTACAAAATTGTATCGTTCAATAAAAAGCTGGGCTATCTCTTCGTGCCTTTCATCCATGGATAAATTTACCCTTCGTTTAATTGTACCTTCAACCAATCCCAAATAGAAGACCTATCTAGCAGGTAGGAGGGCATTGAGAGGGAAGTATCCCCCGAGCGGAATTCGGCATTTATTGGTAGATAGGCTCGCACAACTGCAGCCTCAAATTTCGGCTTTGTCAAACGTTCGCCTGCAGGCCCTGTCACTGTCCCAGAAAATGGGAATGGATTACTATTTGCGCAGGATGCAAGAGGTGCTGGAAAGGGTGCAAAGCTGACAGCGGGGGCTGCTATTCGCCCCTTATCGTTACAAAATCGTCATCCAACAATAGTCCGTTTCGTCTGACTAGCTCTGCTGGGATTTCCCCTTGCTTTTGAATTATAGGGCTTTAACATCTGGGCGGATTGTGCAGCCTCATGGGTGGCTTTCCCTGAGTATTATAGAGGTGGCCCGTCATTATGACGGCATCAAGACTACCTACGATGGGTGGAAGTATGTTTTAATGTATAGAAGTATCAACTTTGAAGGAGCGATTGGATGGACCAGATAGAGTTAAATGTTACTAAGCGGGAGATTCTGGGTAAGAAAGTGAGGTTTTTGCGTCGGCAGGGGATTACACCGGTGCATCTTTTTGGGCATGGTATCGAATCACAGGCATTACAATGTGATACTGCCAGGCTTCAGCAGGTGTTAACTGAGGCAGGCAAGACGAAGCTAATCAATTTCAAGATCGATGGTGAAAAGAAGGCGAGGTCCGTTATAGTTCGTGAAGTTGAGGTAGAGCTGCCAAGACGTGGATTGGTGCATGTAGATTTTTATCAGGTAAGAAAGGCGGAAGAGGTGAAGGTAGAGGTTCCTGTTGTTTTAGTTGGGGAAGCGCCAGCGTTGAAGTTAAGGGAGAATACGCTACTGCAAGAGCTCGACACCTTGAGCGTTGAGTGCCTTCCGGCCAATATTCCTGCGAGTGTAGAACTAGACATCAGTTCCCTCACCGAGTCAGAGCAAGTGCTGCGGGTGAAGGATATTGAGCTGGAGAAGGGGGTTACCGTTCTTAATGACCCGGAAGTGGTAGTGGCGAAGATTAGTGCGCTACGTGTAGAGGAGGTAGTAGAGGAGGTAGTAGAAGAAGCGGTTGAAGCTCCCGAAGAAGCCCCGCCACCTGAAGAGGAGTCAAAGGAGGAATAATGATAAAGACGAAGCTCTGTGAGTTATTGGGGATAGAATATCCCATAATACAAGCAGGCATGGGACCATTTCAAACGCAGAAACTAGCTGAAGCAGTCGCAAATGCTGGGGCACTTGGGATTATCAGCACCAGTGGCATCATTTTCGGTAGTTTGGGAATAGATTTAGGGCCCCTGACGGCAGGAAAGGGTGACCCATACGATACGGTAATAAAGTACATCCGCGAGGTAGGTAAAGGCACAAGAAAAAAGGGAGCGACCTTTGGAATAAACGTTATGGTGTCGGCTGAGCTTGCCGCGCCGGCAATGGAGTTTGTCCGAGCGGTAGTCAATGCGCGGGACGAGGACCCCAATATAAGGGAAGGACTCAAAGTTATAATCACTTCAGCGGGAGACCCTTTGCCCTGGACTGATGTGATAAAGTCAAGCGGGCTCAAATGGTTTCACGTCGTTCCTTCAGTTCGTCACGCTAAAAGGGCTGAAAAAGCTGGGGTAGACGCGGTAATCGCTTCAGGGCACGAGGGGGGAGGTCACGTAGCCTGGGAGCCAGTTCATACCATGGCTATTCTTCCTTCAGTGGTCAACGCAGTGGGTGTGCCTGTGATTGGTGCAGGTGGATTTTGTGATGGAGCAACGCTCGCCGCAGCACTTGCTTTAGGAGCCGTAGGGATTCAGATGGGCACCAGATTCATTGGTACAAAAGAGGCCGATACCTGTTTTGGGGACATATGGAAGAATCGGCTTTTGAAAACCGATGATCGAAGCACAATAGTAGCGAGAGGCTTTGTTGGTCCTTTAAGATATCTGAGAAATGAAGCATCTGTTCAACTTGCCAAGCTCACAGTTGAGAAAGTTCCCGATTTGTTTGCCGGGCAACCTGATATAACCATTGACCAGGATCTTCTTGCCACGGAACTGGAAGGACATAAGGCTCTGGCAGGACAGGATGATGAGAAGGCACTTTTCTACGGAGGAGAAGTAGCAGGAAGAATACAGGATATTCCAAGTGTGAAGGAACTTATAGAAAGAATAGTGGAGGAGGCGGAGGATATAATAAAAGAGTTACCCGGGAAGGTTATCGTTTAGCGGGTTAATGGTTGGGCAAAGTCCTAAACCAGGCCTCGTGTTGGACAAACGTCCATTTGGTTCACTCGGTACCTATCCTCCCCAAAGCTGCGCACATGATCTAGTTCAGATAGATAATAGATGACACTTCGAAGTATGGAGTTACCCCTCATCTTGAGTTTGAACAAGCTCTGGCAGTCCGTTGTGTCATTGCGAGGAAGTCCGTCAGCCGATGGACGACGAAGCAATCCCCAAGAATTCTCGTTCCCTGAGATTACCACGCCTTGGCCCCTTCGCTGCGCTCGGGGTTTCAGCTCACCGCAATGACGAAAAAGGAAGTTAATGCGTCACTAATCGTATGAACGAGTACACCTGGTGATCGCTTGCTCCCTGGTAGATTCCGGACTACCGGGTAGCAAGAGATAAGCGAAGTCTGTTTACTTTTTCCGCCACTCTTTGAACATATCGAGGAGCTTCTTGCTGTAAGGGAACTCCGCCTGATAAAGGACATCACAGGGAAGGTTTTCACATCTAAGGCAATAGTCCACCTTGCTCTTTATGGCACATTCAAGCACCGGGCAGGATAGCCCCACCTTCTTCAGCCACTCGACCATTTCTGGAGCCCTGGCATCGGTCCCGGCAACACAGCCCGGGCAGATTTCCCTTTCCCGCAGGTTACAGACCTCGCACGCCATACCACATGCTGCTGGCATTGTCTTCTACCTCCTTCTTAACGTATCTAAAATCCACCTACCTGAGCTACTCCTCAGGTAGAGGCAGGGTTGTCATAGTTATCGTGATTATAGCAGTTGCAAAATGGGGATTGTCCGTTTCACCTGCAGTGTCATCGCTATTCGAATTGCTCATACCATTCTTCATACAACTGCTCCCACTTTGATTCCGAGTATGCTCCACCAAGCTGTTGCATCATCCAGGGCCCCAGTATATCGTCATAGTAAGTATATCCCCAATCTGGTGTTGTATTGAGTTTATAAACTTCATAAGAGATATCGGCTTCTTCGGTTACATTGGAGTTAATAAAACGAATAGTGTATTTCGAATCAGCGCTGGTGCTATTTCGCAGTCCTTCCGCAAATAATCTTATGGCGACACTATATATGGTATCTTCACCCATCTCAGTTTCTTCCGGCACTGGTTGCCCATAAAGTATTCTACCAGTAGTGGGGTTGAAGTGTGGGTTTACTAGAGATTCCAGAGTAGGCTTCTTCTGACTATATTCAGAGTAGCTCTGGACTACTTCAAAACTAACCGCACCAGGTTCTCTGAGATAAAAAAATAGTCTTATATTCCTGGATTTCACGACGATATCAAGCCACTGGCGATTCTGTACAACCAGGCTGTCAGTTTCTAACTCGCTATCCGGACTGCCAGATTTCCCAAGATGGACTTCACCAGACATAGCAAGTGGATAGCCCTGTGGGGACGGGGGGGAATGCCATATGGATAGCACGTCTTCTGGTGCCGCTGGTGCTGATGCTGGTTGTGTGGTGCTACAACCTGCTGCTATAACTGCCAAAGTCAGTATAATAGAAACAAGCACTCGTGACATCTCACTCCTCCTTTTCCATCTTTTCTAAACTCTGGGTGGGCTGCCCATCCGGCAAAGGTGGAGTTCGCATGGTTATCATCAGTTCGAATTGTTTCTTATCCCAATTATACCCCCAACCAACTTCAAGTAGAAGACGCGCTAAGTTTGAGGACAGCTTGAAGCTTTATCGTAGGCTTGGGGTAGTCTAGAGTATATCTAAAGACTTGCAACTTTTGAGGAGGGATTCAAGTGTGTCTATTTTCAGTGACAAGAGCTAACAATCTGACGTTTTGTGAAGTCAGAGCTTTTCTGTCCCAATCTCTGAGAAAAATAGCATCGGAAACGTTCAAGTATCTGAAAGTCGAACTCGTGAGAGATTTATCGGATTTCAACTACATCCATGTAATTAATACTGGCAACATATACATAATTGCTAATAACCTGGGGACGTGTCCAAAAACAGGCAAGTGTTGCCCCACCGAATCCGAATTCAGTTTGAGTTTCCACGCAACCCGTCAGTCTGGGATTATCAGGCTGAGAGATATCCATAATACACAGTTGTATTTTGTTGGCCTCTTTACCTGACTTGGTTACGTAAAGAATATCATCTTCCAGCGTAAGCGCGATAGTAAACCCCCCCAGATTAATATCACTAACCTCTTTTGGAGCAGCAGGGTCGGAAACATCGATTACCCGCAACTGTCCCGCGCCAAAAGTAACATATAGATAGTCTCCAGATACCTGCAAATCTATTATGTTGGCCCAGCTATCCCAGATGTTCTGCCCTGGTTCTGGGGCTGATAACTCTTTGACGAGGCCCTCAGGAACGTTCAGCTCATAGGTACAGAGTGGTTTGGGTGATGCCGGTGTTGATATGTCAATAATGGTCAGGTTTTTTTGAATGCCGATATATAAACGTTGACCGCCAACTGCCAAGCGGCAGAACTCTTTAGAAGAAAGCTCTATCCTCGCTACTTCTCTGAAGTGTTGAACATCGGAGATCTCGCTGATGGAGACCCCGTTGTAGCCTTGTCCTGAGGCGTAAGCATGGTCTCCTTCCATTATGAGGTTATCGGTGACCTCGACCGGTGCTATCCCCAAATCTCTGGGGTGAGCGGGGTCGGAGATATCCACCATCCAGAGACCTTCGTCACCAAAAAGACTTGAGTACAGGATATTGTTATGCACGACAGTGCTTCTGACCAGGAACATATCTCTACCCTGTTTCTCACGTGCGATGGTGGAGATTAACCGGGGAGAAAGAGGATTTTCAGTATCAAATATGAATATTCGGCTGTTATTCGGGCCGCTCGACGGGTCGAAACTCAAGATGAGATATTCTTTTCCGTTAATACTCGTGCTGGTGATGGCAGGCGAGTCGAAGAAAAGAATCTTGGGGTCGTACTCCTGAGGAAAGTCATACTGCCATTGCCCTACTATCTCAGCATGAAGCTCTGCGGATGGTTTGTCTGTGCAGGACGATGCGGAACTAGAGATAGCTAGCAGGATAAGTACCACCAAAACCGCCAATATTCTCCTCATGGTGCTTAATTATACCCCCAAATAACCTCACATGGAAGGTATGCTAAGTTTGAGGATAGCTTGAAGCCTACAGCTTGCTTTTTTCTAAGTGATAAGCTTCACATAGTTGGTCGAAGCATTCATGCCACCTCTTGCGGGCATCCTCAACCTTTTGGTCTGATTCTCGAAGCTCCTTGATACCGCCCATATCAAACACACGTTTCGGGGACGGAATTGGCTTTCCAGGCTCAAGCCAACTGACTGACACAAATTGACTAACTAATTCCTTATGCTTTTCTAGCGCCTCTACATACTGAACACATCGGCGGTCACACTCTCGTTTAATCTCTTCTTTGTTCTTCATCATAACTATATTATACCATCACCAACAACCAATGATTAGGAATATCGTGTGAAAAATTCGTTCCACCATATGCCAGTGATGCTTCACAGACCCAATAACATTGGGTTTGCGTTAGTATTAAACCAGCCCTGTCCCCCAGTGGGGGTGGTTCTGAACGCAATGTATGGCAGGAGGGTATTGCCTATCGGTCTCTTGTCTTAAATTCTGCTTATCAAGCAGGGGTTATAGTCCTATTAATGGTAGTGCTTCTTCCACCGTCATTAAAGGCTCTACCGTAAATTTCCATCCCTCGATATTGAAGTATGCAACATAGCGTTTGTTCAGTTCCTTAATCCCTTCCTCTACCTGCCCCTTCTCTATTTCATAAAGGATATACGTTTTCATGCCATCGCCGCCAGCAGCGATATAGACGCCGAGTCTCTTTACATAAGGTGGTGGGGCTTTTGCAAGCAGTTCCATGCCTACTTTCCCAACCTCGGCTACACTCTTAGTCGGATATGTCTGTGTCACCATAAAGAACATTTTCATCACCTCCTTTTTTATTTAACCAGAAAAATGATACCCTACCGTCATTCCTTAATCAATATACGTGATTGGTAACAGGCAACTGAGGGGAAATGTCCATATCTCTCTATGGGCAGTGAAGCATACCCGCCTTGTCCCCCAATGGGGGTGGTTCTGAACGCAATGTATGGCGGGTGGGGATTACCTATCGGCTTCTTCTTAAATTCTGCTTATCAAGCAGGGGTTACAGTCCTATTAATGCTATCTGGCGTCGCTGGGGCGCACAGCTGGTTTTGGTCTTCGGAACCGGGGGGCGTAGGTTCGAATCCTTCTAGGCGCGCCAGTTAGCCCATCTTCCGCAGCTCTTTATACAGTATCTTGCCCACAGGATTCTTAGGAAAAGCATCAAGGAACTGAACATACTTCGGTGTCTTAAAGCTGGTGAGCTTCCCTCCGCAAAAATCGATTACCTCCTGCTCAGTAGCTTTCTCCCCCGGCTTCAACACGATAAAAGCCTTGAGTTCCTCGCCATATTTCTGGTCAGCAACGCCAACAACGGCTGCCTCGGAAACCCTGGGATGTTGATAGACAACTTCCTCAATCTCACGCGGGAAGATATTTTCCCCTGCCTTTATTATCATATTCTTCTTCCGCTCCACGATGAAGAAATATCCATCGTCATCCACATATCCCACATCACCGGTGTGAAGCCAGCCACCACGCAATACTTCCTTAGTCTCCTCCGGCTTATTCCAGTATCCTGACATCACCACAGGTCCTTTCAACACTATTTCCCCAATCTCGCCAACTTTGACTTCATTGTCATTTTCGTCCATCACCTTCATCTCGCAATTCATTGGCTTACCTATGGAGCCCGGCTTATATGGTTTATCAAGCGGGCAACAGCAATTATTGGCCCCTGCCTCGGTTAATCCCCAACCCTGATATACCTTGCCGGGGTACTTGGACTCGAACTCCTCTCTGGTCTCCTCACTCAATGGAGCAGAGCCAGAAAGCCAGTGCTTCATCGAAGAGAGGTCGTATTTCTTGGGCTCAGGGTAAAGGTTCTGGTAAACGAACATGGTTGGCACCTGGGTTGTGAGAGTTACTTTGTATTTCTGTATTGCATCAAAAATGTCTTCTGTGTTGAACCATCTGACTACCACCCCCCTCGTGCCAAAAAGGGAGGCAGCGTTCATCGATGACATGCCATAAGAGTGAGAAAGGGGAAGAGAGCTCAATGCCACACTGCCAAGCACAATGGACCCCTTATGGAATTCATATTGCCCCTTAGCATTAGCGTACAAAGCCTCGTGGGAAAGCATGACCCCTTTAGGCCTTCCCGTAGTTCCAGCAGTGTAGATCAGTGCCGCTAACTCCTCGTCAGCGGTATCTTCCATTTCCAATTTATCCGAGCTCTTATCCACTATGTCCCGAAATAAGAGTGTGTCTGGGGCTTCGTCAACCGAGATTACATGCTTTATACTCGGCGCTGCTGCTTTGCCACGGGACACCTTTTCCATGAACTCCGAGCTGCTTATTACCACAACGGGAGTGGAATCCTGGTAGATATATGCCGTTTCCTCAGCCGAGATAAGAAAGCTAAGTGGGGTAACCGCAGCACCAATTTTGAATATTCCCCTGAAGCTGACTATAACTTCTGGGCAGTTTGGTAGCTGGATAACAACCCTGTCACCTCTTTTCACACCAAGGCTTTTAAGCGCATTACCAACTTTGTTTGACCAGCGATCCATTTCAACATTGGTATATTCCTTACCCTCGAATGTCAATGAAGTATATTCCCCAAACCTCTCGAGATTTTCTTTCCCTAATCGCGCCACATTCATTTCTACCCTTCCTCCTTCTTAAATTTATTTTATTCAAATACCTTACCTTAAAAATACCCCAAGAAACAATACGAAACAAGTCCCGACCACCTTGTCAAGATGAAGTCAGCGCAACAGAGCACCAGTCTTCGGAAGAGGGGGAGCGTGGGTTCGAATCCAATACCTGCTCCCGCCTATCGGTCTCTTGTCTTAAATTATGCTTATCAAGCGGGGGGTTATAGTCCTACCAATGGTAATGCTTCTTCCACCGACAGTAAAGGTTCCACCGTAAATTTGTATCCTTCGATACTGAAGAATGGAACCTCTTCTTTCATCAATTCCTTATACCCTTCATCTTCGTGCCCCTTTTCCACTTCATAAAGGTTATAGGCTTTTATGCCATCGCCGCCAGGAGTGACATAGAGGCCGAGCCTCTTTACATAGGGTGGCAGGGCTTTTGAAAGAGTTCCCACGGCTACCTTCCCAGTCTCGACTGAACTCTTAGTTGGCCATGTCTCTATCACCATAAAGAACATTTTCATCACCTCCTTTCTTATTTAATCGGGAAAATGATACCCTACCATCCTTCCCCAGGCAATATACGTGATTGATAACAGGCATAATTTCGTTGTCATTCCAAGGCATGTTCCCTTTTGTCATTGCGAGGAGCAGGATTCCTCTCCCGTCAAGAGAGAGGAGACTTTCCCGAGATTGCTTCGCTCCCCCTTCACTACATTCAGGGCTTTGGCTCACCGCAATGACAGGGAGGGTAGGATTGCCACTCCGTTAGCTAACGGATCGCAATGACAGTTTTGAAGGGTATTAGCAATGATGTTAAAATTGAAACAACTATGGAGCCCGATGCCATATTTGTTAAGGGTGCCAGGGAGCACAACCTCAAGGACATAGAAGTTGTCATTCCCAGGAATAAGCTGGTGGTCATTACCGGTGTTTCTGGGAGTGGTAAGAGCTCGTTAGCCTTTGACACCATCTACGCTGAGGGGCAACGTCGCTACGTGGAGTCCCTTTCCGCTTATGCCCGTCAGTTTTTGGGGCAAATGGAGAAGCCTGACGTTGATTATATTGAAGGGCTTAGCCCGGCTATTTCCATTGACCAGAAAGGACCAGCGCACAATCCACGTTCCATTGTGGGGACCGTTACTGAAATCTACGATTATCTACGGCTTCTCTTTGCCCGCATCGGGCATCCTCACTGTCCACAATGTGGACGGGAAATTTCACGCCAGACAGTGCAGCAGATTGTAGATTCGGTAAACAGGATACCCGAGGGCAGCAGAATTATGATACTTGCACCGCTGGTCAGGGACCGTAAGGGCGAGCACCAGGGAATATTGCGTGATTTACAGAAAGCGGGCTTTGTCCGTGTCAGGATTGATGGCGAAATTCATGACCTTTCCGAGGAGTTCCAGCTCGATAAGTATAAAAAGCATTCCATTGAGGTAGTGGTTGACCGATTACAGGTAGGTGGAACGGAGAATGCCACTCGTCTGGCCGATTCCATTGAGACGGCGGTGAAGCTTGGCCTGGGCATAGTGCTAATCTCCATTATCGATGGGGAGGAATTGCTTTTCTCGGAGCATTTCGCCTGCGCCTATTGCAACATCAGCCTGGGGGAAATTGCACCACGAACTTTTAGCTTCAATAGTCCTCATGGTGCCTGTCCTGCCTGCACTGGGTTGGGCTGTAACCTGGAAATTGACCCCGGCTTTGTCATTCCTGATAAAGGGCTAAGCCTGGCAGAAGGCGCTATCCAGCCATGGAGCCGAAATGGGCAAATAAGCACCTGGTATGGCAGCATCCTGGAGACTCTGGCTCGGCGCCATGGCTTTTCACTGCATACGCCGGTTAACAATCTAACTCCAGCCCAGCTCCAGTTAATACTTTATGGTGATGGCGGCGAAACTGTTCCCGCGGTTTATGAAGACCACTATGGTCATTTCCGACATTATTACACCACCTTTGAAGGCGTTATACCTCATCTGGAGCGTCGCTACAAAGAGACTGAATCCGATAGGGTTAAGGCAGCTATTGAGAGGTATATGTCATCCACCCCTTGCCCGGCATGCCATGGAAAGAGGTTGAAGCCGGAATCGTTAGCGGTCACCGTCATAGGGAACAACATCATAGATGTCACCGCCATGTTTGTTACCCAGGCGCTGGAATGGGTGGACAGACTGCCGAACGAGATTACCCCTCGAGAGCTTACTATAGCCCGTCAAATCATCAAGGAGATTCATGCCCGGTTAAATTTCCTCATTGATATCGGTCTGGGCTATTTAACTCTGGACAGAGCTTCATCGACGCTGAGTGGCGGTGAGGCGCAAAGAATTCGCCTGGCCACACAGATTGGCAGTGGATTAACCGGCGTTCTCTATATCTGCGATGAGCCTACAGTAGGGTTGCATCTTGCCGACGGCTCTCGCTTGATAACAACGCTGAAGCGTCTCAGGGACCTGGGCAATACCGTGATTATTGTGGAACATGATGAGGCGATGATGAGAGCTGCCGACCACATTATTGATATGGGACCTGGAGCGGGGAGGCAGGGAGGGGAAGTCGTTGCTACAGGACAGCTCAGCGATATTATGAGCTGTCCTGAATCGATAACCGGGCAATATTTAAGTAAGGTGAAGGAAATCCCCATGCCCCAGCGGAGGCGTCCTGGTTCAGGGAAGGAGCTGGTGATTAAGGGAGCCAGACAGAATAACTTGAAAAGCATTGATGTCCATATTCCTCTGGGGAAGTTTGTTTGCATCACTGGCGTTTCGGGAAGTGGTAAGAGCACTCTCATTGATGAGGTGTTATATAAAAAGCTGGCACAGCTGTTTTACCGTGCTAAAGACCGACCGGGCGGGTGTGATGCCATTCTTGGCATTGAGTATATTGATAAAGTGATTAACATTGACCAGTCACCAATAGGACGCACGCCGCGAAGTAATCCTGCTACCTATACCGGGACATTTACTCCTATTCGTGAACTATTTGCCGCTGTTCCTGAAGCAAGGGTGCGTGGTTACCCACCAGGGCGGTTTTCGTTCAACGTAAAAGGGGGGAGGTGTGAAGCCTGTCAGGGGGCAGGCTATGTGAGAATTGAGATGCAGTTCCTCCCTGATGTCTCCGTCCCCTGCGAAATATGCAAGGGGAAACGATATAACCGTGAGGCACTGGAGATTAAATTCAAGGGAAAGAACATTGCCGAAATTCTGGCGATGACCGTGGACGAAGCTCTGGAATTTTTCGACCACTTCCCCCAGATTAAGCGGAAGTTGGAAACCCTCAGGGATGTGGGTCTGGGGTATATTTGTCTGGGGCAGCCAGCCCCTACTCTTTCCGGTGGTGAGGCACAGCGGGTGAAGTTGGCTACTGAGCTATCCCGGCGTTCTACGGGCAAGACACTCTATATTCTTGATGAGCCAACTACAGGGCTTTCCTTCCCCGATGTTGCCGCTCTTCTTCAAGTGCTGCAGCGGTTGGTTGATTATGGCAACACGGTCATTATTATTGAGCACCACCTGGATGTAATCAAAAACACCGACTGGGTTATTGACCTTGGTCCCGGAGCTGGTGATGAAGGAGGCTTTATTGTAGCTACTGGCACACCAGAGAAAATAGCCAAGATAGGGGACTCCTTTACTGGAAATTATCTTCGTGGTATATTACCACAGGGATATCACCATGAGCAGGCTAGGACAACCTCAGTTAAGCTATGAATAGAAAAGAGATTCTGGATTCGGTCAGAGCTAATATTCAAGATGAGAACACTGTGAAACATATGCTCGCTACTGAAGCGATCATGAGAGCCCTGGCAAAAAGGCTGGGTGGGGATGAGGAGGAGTGGGGACTTACTGGATTGTTACACGATATAGATATGGAACTGGTTGAAGGCGACCTCAATACTCACGGTAAGCTGGGGGCGGATATTGCTAACGAGCTGGGTGCTACGGAGGAAATGATTCGTGCTATATTGTGCCATAATGAAGCTCATGGCATTCCCAGGAAAACAAAGCTTGATAAGGCGCTCTTCTGTGTTGATCCTCTCACCGGGCTCATCACCGCCTCCGCTTTAGTTCGTCCTGATAAGTTGACTGGACTGACCACTAAATCAGTGATGAAACATTCCCGCCAGCCAAGATTTGCTGCTGGAGCTAACCGGGAGCAAATCGCCTTATGTCAAGAACTCGGGCTTGAACTCGAGGAATTTATCTCTTTGGGCATCGAGGCAATGAAGGGTATCTCCTCACAGCTGAGATTGTAATAGCGCTGTATAAGATATCGTCCTCCTGGCTATCATCATAGTGTTTGACTCGTCCCGCCAACACTTTATATACTTTCCTGAACTTGCTGCGGGAGTCACAGCTTTGGATAGACTTCGAAGCTACCGGACAAAGTAATTATTGAAGGGGAAAGTCATGTTTACAGAAGAGACCTTAGGGCATGTCCGTAAAGGTAGAAAAGAGTGGGACAAAGAAGTACAAGAAACCTTCAGGCAAAAACCTGAAAGGAAAGAGAGGTTCTCCACTGTTTCTGACCTGGAGATAAAGAGAATTTATACTCCGGAAGACATTAAAGACCTCGATTTTGCTAGAGACATTGGCTATCCCGGCATGTTTCCGTTTACCAGGGGATGCCAACCCACAATGTATCGAGGTAGAGAATGGACAATGCGCATGTTCTCGGGTCTGGGAAGTGCCGAGGATACTAATAAGAGGTGGCATCTGTTACTGAAAGAAGGTGAAACAGGGCTGAGCACTGCCTTCGACTTTCCTACTTTGATGGGATATGATACCGATTCGCCCCGAGCTCTAGGCGAGTGTGGGAAGTGTGGTGTGGCAATTGATACGCTGCGAGATTTGCAGATTTTGACCGATAGGATTCCCCTTGATAGTGTTACCACCTCCATGACTATCAATCCCCCTGCGTCCATACTCTGGGCGATGTATCTAGTTGTGGCTGAAAAATCTGGGGTGAGCTGGGATAAGATTGGAGGGACAATTCAAAACGATATGCTAAAAGAATTCATTGCCCAGAAGACGTTCATGCTCCCGCCTGAGCCATCGGTTAAGCTGATAAGTGATACTATTGAATTCGGTACTAAATATGTTCCCACGTGGAATACCGTGAGCATCAGTGGTTACCATATTCGGGAGGCGGGATCTACTGCTGTTCAGGAATTGGCCTTCACTTTGGCTGACGGAATAGCGTATGTGCAGGATGTTATTGAAAGGAAGAAGCTGGATGTCGACTCTTTCGCACCGCGTCTGTCATTTTTCTTCAATTCTCACCTCGATTTCTTTGAGGAGATTGCTAAGTTCAGAGCAGCTAGAAGGATGTGGGCTAAGATTATGAGGGACAGATTCAAAGCCAAAGATCCTCGCTCCTGGTGGATGAGATTTCATACTCAGACTGCAGGTTGCTCGTTGACTGCACAACAGCCCTATAATAATGTCGTTAGGACAGCAACTGAGGCACTAGCGGCAGTTCTAGGAGGGACACAGTCTCTGCATACCAATTCTCTGGATGAGACGCTAGCTTTGCCATCTGAGTCTGCTGCCATGATCGCTTTGCGGACCCAACAGATCATCTGTGATGAGATAGGGGTCACTGACACTATAGATCCCCTGGCTGGCTCCTATTTTGTGGAGTCTCTGACTAACCAGATGGAGGAAGAAGCTTGGGAGTACATTAATAAAATAGATGATCTGGGGGGCATGATTGCTGCTATTGATAAAGGATTTCCTCAGATGGAGATTGCCAAGGCTGCCTATCATTACCAGCGGCAGATAGACAAAGGTGAGAAGGTTCTAGTGGGCGTGAATAAGTATGTTGTTGAGGAGGAGGCTCCTCCTGAAATACTGAAAATAAGTGATGAACTTGGGAAAGAGCAGATTGGCAGATTGAACGAGGTAAAAAGGACGAGAGATAACAGGAGTGTGATTCGAAAGTTGAATGATCTTCGCGCTGCCTCTAAGACCGATAAGAACTTGATGCCTTATGTGATAGAGGTAGTAAGGGAATATGGTACTGAGCAGGAAATTTGTGATGTGTGGAGGGAGGTTTTTGGGGAATATCGAGACCCGGGATTCTATTAACAAGAGGACACAGTTAGTTTCGTTTAGGGGAAATGAACTTCAGGAAAAAGCTAAGAATTCTGGTTGCCAAACCTGGACTCGATGGACATGACCGGGGGGCAAGGATTATAGCTCGAGCTTATAGTGATGCTGGATTTGAGGTAGTATATACCGGTTTACATCAGACGCCAGAACAGATTGTTGCTGCAGCTTTACAGGAAGACGTTGATTTAATCGGGCTAAGTTGCCTTTCCGGAGCTCACATGACTTTGTTCAAACGGGTGCTCGAGCTACTAAAGAAGGATGGAGCGGAGGAGATAACGGTTGTTGGCGGCGGCATTATTCCCGAAGAAGATATTCCCGAGCTTAAAGAGGCAGGCGTCAAAGAAATATTCTTGCCAGGTACATCTCTTGACACGATATTGGATTGGACGAGAAGTAACGTGAAGCCACGTGCGTGAAAAGCTACCGGGGTTGTTTGCGGAGTCGTCTTACAAGTATCACCGCGAAATAGAATATGTGCACATGCTTTCAAGGACAATAAGCGGCAAAATTAAACGCGGTGAGTTGAGGAAAATGGAGCTCCAAAGAAGGCATCAATGACAGGAGTCGAAGCAAGCAGGGTTTCATGGAAAAATCGGGAATTGTATATCTTGCTTTAGTTCCTTCTTCCCTCAACCCGGCGAAATCATCTTGAGAATGCCGATGCTTGAAAATAGAAGTACAGCCGAGACGAGCAGAAACCCTATGATGGTGAACAGCGTTGACCGTCTTGTATTCCAGCCGAGGAACCAAACCAGTGCTGCACAGCCATAGACTCCAAGAATAGTGGCACCAGGTATCAAGCCGTATATTCCATACTTTTCCCACCGCCATACCTTGCCCCTAAATTTGAGCAGAAAAGTGACAACTCTTTGAGACTGTGCCCCCAGGAGGTGGAATATGCCGAGTGCGAGGATGAATATGCCTATACCTGCAGAGACTACCGTGAGGAAGACACATAAAGGGGGTAACTTCAGGGCAATACCCAGTGGGATGGCAAGATACTCCAAGGCAAAGGTTGAGCCAACTACCTGCATAGTCAGCGATGGCGAGACACCAAATGCGGTAGCAAAGAGCAACGGGAGTATCACAATGAGGAGGCAAGGTACTGCTACCACCTTTGATATCTGACCTGCTCTCTGCTGCAAAAAGCTATCCTTTTAACTCACCAGCAGCATACATCTTCCTCAGGTCTATCTTGTTGAATTTCCCGATGCCTGTCTTTGGTATCCCATCCATGAACACAAATTCATCCGGTATCCACCATGAGACCTTAACCTTGTCTTGTAGAAACTCTTTTAATTCATCCGCAGTCACAGTCTCACCCGGTAAGGGTACCACACATGCCAGCGGCCTCTCTTGCCACTTAGGATGTGGAATCCCGATAACAGCAGCCTCCAGAACCTTTGGATGAGCCATTATGGCATCTTCAAGGTCAACTGATGATATCCACTCACCTCCACTCTTAACCAGATCCTTTGTCCTGTCCACAAGTCTCACATACCCCTCCGCATCCATGGTACCTACATCACCAGTGTGCAGCCATCCTCCTTCGAATGCAGCCTTGGAGCGCTCGGGGTCCTTATAGTACTCTTTGGCAACCCATGGTCCTCTGAATAAGATCTCTCCCCATTCCTTGCCATCCCATTTGACCTCTTCACCCTTGTCGTTAACTAGCTTTACCTCAAGCCCCGCGGCAAGAAGCCCTCCACTGGATTTCACGTCATAGAGTTTTTCCATAGGCCAGTCAGTCATGTAGCTTTTCGGTAAGGCTACATGGGCAAGTGGTCCGGTCTCGGTCATTCCATATGCCTGCACAATTGCGAAGTTGTATTTCTCGTTCAATCCTTCCATAAGATACCTCGGCACGGCTGATCCTCCGCTGTATATAGCCTTAAGTGATGAAAAGTCATGCCATCCACCTTTTTCCAGGTAGTCATAAAGCATCATCCATATGGTGGGCACTCCTGCGGTAAAGGTCACTTTTTCATCCGCTATTATCCTGCATAGCTTTTCCATGTTCAGCACTTCTCGTCCTGGAAAAACTTGCTTGCATCCTGCCATCGTCGCTGCAAAAGGGCCACCCCAGGCATTTGCGTGGAACATAGGAGCTATATGCAGTGCACAATCATCTTCTGAACCGCCAAGTGTCACGGCTACTGCGTAACTGTGTAATACAAGTCCCCTGTGTGTATACACAACCCCCTTAGGATCACCGGTAGTTGCAGAGGTGTAGCAGATAGAGGCAGGATCCCACTCATCAAGGTCTTCAGGGAAATCGTAGGATTCAGGAAATTGCGAAATCAGCTCGTCGTATAAACATACGGGTGAAAGACTTGTCTCGGGGAGTTTACTACTCTGGGATAAGATGACAAAGTGTTTGACCGTTTTCAACTGGTCCTTTATAGGCTCTATCAAGAATAGGAGGTCCTCGTCTATAAACATAACCTTGTCCTCTGCATGGTTTATTATATGGACCATATGATGCTGGGGAAGCCTTGGGTTCACAGTATGGAGCACAGCCCCCATACACGGTACGCCGAAGTAGAGTTCCATGTGTCGGTGGTTATTGGGGGCGAAGCTGGCTACCCTGTCTCCCTTTTTTATCCCCAGTGATTCGAGCGCATGAGCTAACTGACATGTCCTTTTAAAATAGTCTGCATAGGTATAGCGGAAGGTCTCATTCGCATATGATGAGACAAGTTCTTTCTTTGGGAAAAATTTTGCTGTCCTTAACAGAAAGGTCTTCAGCAATAGCGGATATTCCATCATGGCAATTCACCTCCTTATCTTTTGATTGATTATATAGGCTCTAGCTACGGAGATGTCAAGGTAGAACGGAACTTTTGGCTCTACGTGATATGTCTGCCACCCCTGTACCAGGGCACTCGTTCGGCCTTGAGTGAATTATCAGGATATCTCGTGTTAAATCTCATTTCCTTTTGCTTCTGGCAAAACTATAATAACCCTGCAAGCATCGATAGTTTGATTACAGAAGCAATGAAAGCAAAGAAAAGGGAACGCTACCGTATAAGAGTTAAGGAAGTTGAGGCTGATCTGCTTGAGTTTGGTATCAGTGCCGGCTCAGTTAGAAAGCTAATTTACCGCTACCCCGTTGGCGTTTTGGAAAGGCTTATCGAGGCAACCAAGAAACGTCAGCCTGACGACCCAGCTAGCTACTTTCTGAACGGTCTTAAGAAGTCCAGGATGAAACACAGAGTTCAACGTAATGTAACTGACGTCGAAGAGAGATAGAATGATAGTGATAAAATGCGCTCGGTGTAAGGGCAAAATCTTTAAATACGTGAAGGTGGGGAAGGGGCACTTATTACATTGCTGGAAGGCCCGAATAGTTGAGGATTACAGTGTTAGGGATGGAAGTGAAATTAAGTGTCAGTGTGGCAACCTGATTGGTCTTGATGAGGGGAGGTGGGTAAAACTGAAACGGCGTTCCTTCACCTATTCAGGAACAATAACAAAGGGGTAGGATGTCTTTATGAAAAGGAGCGATTAAAAATGCGAATTACAAATCAGTGCCGGTGTCCCCCGTCCTAACTCCCACCAGGCAAGACACTTCCTTGCCCCTTGGGTAGAGTTTGTGGAGAGGGGAGGGAGAGAAATTGGCGAGGAAATTGGAGTTCTAAAAATTCCGGTGGATAAAATAAGTGATTTCTTGCTGAACCTTCCCGAGGATACCGAGCTGGACGTTAGAGTCCCAGGCATACTGTGGATTTTGGAAAAGCGGGGCCTCATTTAAAGCTTCGCCTCCTTTCTGCGAGTATTGATTGTTAACCCCTGTGTTATAATAGGTGCAGGTTCAATGTCCTCAAGATTACCTGAACACAGAGGTAAGAAAGAGCGCACACCTTGCCTGGCTAAAAGTGACGCACCTTCTCTACCAGAGCTGGCAAGGCGTAACGCCCCGGGGAATAGTTAAGGTAACGGCTTCTATTTAGCCGGAAGGAGCTAATGTATTTGTTGCTTGAGGCCTACCTGGATATCGAGACCACCGGCTTATCTCTCTTTTTTGACGCTATAACCGTAATCGGTATTTATCGCTGTGATGGCAAGAATGACGAAGTTATTCAATTAGTAGATAAAGAAGTGACCGGAGATAACCTTCTCAAAGCCCTTGAAGGTGTGAATACAATCTATACCTATAATGGCAGCAGATTTGACTTTCCTTTCATTCACACTTCTATGGGCATGGATCTTGAGGCCAGGTTTGGGCACCACGACCTGATGTATGACTGCTGGGAGAACAATTTATATGGGGGGCTCAAGGCGGTAGAGCAACAACTGGGTATTCCGCGGCAGCTACAGGGCATCGATGGGGTGGAAGCGGTGGAGTTGTGGTGGAGATATAAGATCGACCACGACTACAATGCCCTGGCTTTGCTGCTGCAATATAACAAAGAGGATGTAGTGAATCTGAAAGCGTTGAGGGGGAGGCTATCCTCGGAATCAAGATAGCTCTTGGTTACTGTTGTTATCCCTGAGTGGCGTGTTGGTTTACTAAATGTATTCTACAACCTCTGTCAGGCTGTGAATTCGAGGGCAATCGGTGACATTGGAGAAGTAATCATTGCGGTCAATGAGTACTGCCTTCATGCCAACGCCACGGGCGCCAACAATGTCTAAATCATATTGGTCGCCAACATATATTGCCTCTTCAGCCTTGACCTGAGCTTTTTCAAGGGCGGTCAAGAATATCTCTGGATCAGGTTTATGATGTCTTGCTTCAGAGGAAGTTACCTGGAAATCGAGATAGGGCTGTAGCCCTAAATCCTGGTATGTTGCATCTGTTTCTTGGCCAACATTGGATATCAGCCCCAGGATGAGATTGTGTTCCTTGAGCTGTTTTAACGTTGGCATGACATCATCGTAAAGCTCGAAATTCAATCCATTTTGGAATAGCTTCATTAATATTTGAAGCGCGACATCATGACTAACCTCCAGGCCAGCTCCTCTCAAGGCTCTGAGCACATGGGCACTATAAGCGGCAACCCTCTCCTTTGGTGGTCTTCTGCTTATCGGAGAGCGGCAATTTTCGTCCCGCCACCAGGCATCAGCTTGGAGAAGGGATTTATGGAGTACCTCCGCAGATACCTCAAAACCAAGCTCATGACAGGCTGTGGCACACACCTCTTCGATAGGAGGTTCATGATGCGCCAGGGTTCCGTGTAAATCAAAACAAACCGCTTTAATCATATTAGTCTAACAAGCCCCACAAGGAGTATTATTTTATGCTCAGGGATGCAATATGGCAAGGATTGAACCGTTTGAGAAACACCCACTGCAGTACGAACAGTGGTTTGACAGACACCAATTCGCCTACGAGTCGGAGCTTCAAGCGATAAGGAAGCTATTGCCCCAGCATGGGAATGGTCTCGAAATTGGTGTCGGCAGTGGTCGATTTGCAGCGCCTTTGGGAATCAAGCTCGGGCTCGAACCATCAAGGAAAATGATGGAAATAGCCCAAGGGAGGGGAATTGAGGTCATCGGTGGTGTAGGCGAAAGCCTCCCTTTTCCGGGACTCGCAGTTCGACTTCGCCACAATGGTCACCACGATCTGCTTCTTAGATGATGTGGAGGTGGCATTTAACGAGGCATACCGAATATTAAAGCCCGATGGATGCCTGATAATAGGGTTCATTGATAAAGACAGCTCCATTGGGCAGTTGTATCAGCGACATAAAGATGAAAATGTATTTTACCGGGTAGCCACATTTTATTCCGTGGATGAGGTTGTTTCTCATTTGAAAATGGCCGGTTTCAAAAGTTTCAACTTTACCCAAACGATTTTCCATGATCTGGCGGAGATAAAGGGTATCGAGCCTGTAAAGGAGGGTTACGGGGAAGGTTCATTTGTGGTAGTCAAAGCAGTGAAATGATAATACAAATCATAGTTTACCTTGACGTCGGGCTTTCCCCAGGTTTATGAATTGTAATTAACGAATGATAAGATGATGAAAGTCTTGTTGGTCCAAATTCTGCCCTTGGCTGGACTTCGCATATATGCAAAGCGTCATACGAAACGATGGGATTAAGTGATTAAGTAGTAATAATGTTATAACACTACTTTGTGAGGGAGCAGCATGATTGACAAGCTACCTACGGAATCAAAAGGCTTTAACCCGTTTGGTGAGTTGATAGGGTTGAATTTCACCACATTTGAGCAAGGGTATAGCCAGTGTATTCTGGAGGTGAATGAAAAACTGCTGAACCCGCACAAAGTTTTACATGGCGGTGTTATTTACTCCATGGCGGATACCGGCATGGGTGGGGCGCTTTATTCTTATTTAGGCGAAGGTGAGCTGTGTGCAACCATAGAAATTAAGATTGTTTATTTCGCAGCAGTGACTTCAGGCATGCTTACCTGTGATACGAAGGTTATTCACGGGGGCAAGAAAATTGCTACTATGGAATCGGAGATTAAAAATGATGGGCATCTCGTCGCCAAAGCGCTGGGAACATTTTCTATATTTAAGGTTAAGGGGGATTGAGTGCCTCAAGAGATGCAACATAACGATATTGTTGAGAAACTGAAATCGCTATCCAATCCCGGAGCAGTAGAGAGTATGGTGAAATACGGCATCACCCCCAAGAATGCCTATGGTGTGTCAATCCCAAACCTGAGAAAGCTCGCTAAGGAAGTGGGAACGGACCATAAGCTTGCACAGCAACTCTGGGCGGCGAATATCCGTGAAACTCGAATACTTGCCAGCATGATTGATGACCCGAAGGTGGTAACCGAAGGACAGATGGAAAGGTGGGTGAAGGCGTTTGACTACTGGGAAATTTGTGACCAATGTTGTATGAATCTGTTTGAGAAGACCGGGTTTGCATATCAAAAAGCGATTGAATGGAGTTCAAATGAGGAGGAGTTCATCAAAAGGGCAGGTTTTGTATTAATGGCTCGCTTAGCGGTTAGCGACAAGAAGGCAGAGGATAAACTATTTGAGGGATTTCTTCCCATCATAGAAAGGGAGGCTGGGGACAACAGAAATTTTGTTAAGAAGGCGGTTAATTGGGCATTGAGGCAGATTGGGAAGCGCAATCCCAATTTGAACAAGAAGGCAATTGAAGCTGCCAAAAAGATGCAGAAAGTGGATTCGAAAAGTGCAAGATGGATTGCCTCCGATGCGATTCGAGAACTAACAAGCAAGCTGGTTCAGGAAAGGGTGCAAGGTTAAAGGACACTGATGGAACAAGGAGGAGAATATGAAAGTGCTAGCGTTTAACTGCAGTCCCAGGATGGACAACGGCAACACAGCCCTCATCTTGAATCCCTTCCTTGAGGGGATGAAAGAGGTGGGGGCGGAGGTTGAGCTCTTCTATACCAGGAAGCTCAAGATCAACCCTTGCAGAGGTGATTTTATCTGCTGGCTCAAGACACCAGGCGAATGCTGGCAGAAAGACGACATGCAGATGCTCTATCCCAAGTTACGTGAAGCTGAGATTTATGTGTTTGGCACTCCGGTCTATGTAGATGGAATCTCTGGTCCGATGAAGAACCTGCTGGACCGAATGATCCCGGGGGCACAGCCGTTTTTTGAGCTACGGGATGGTCACTGTCGTCACCTGCTGCGTGAGGGACACAAATATGGCAAAGTGGTGCTGGTATCCAACTGTGGTTTCTGGGAGATGGACAACTTCGACCCCCTGCTGGTTCACACGAAGGCCTTTTGCAGGAACGGCGCCATGGAATTCGCCGGGGCACTGCTGCGTCCCCATGGGGAGGCGCTGAGGCCCATGATGGAGTTGGGTATATCATTGGATGATGTCTTTGAGGCTGCGAGAGAAGCTGGTCGTCAGCTGGTGAAGGATGGTAGGATGTCCGCCGAGACTCTCAACATCGTCAGTCGCGAACTTGTGCCATTGGAGATGTATGTCAAGGCTGCCAATGAGATGTTCCAGCAAACGTTGGATACGCTGAAGAAGTAGGACAAGATACGTCATTCGCTTTTGACACCCAAGAAGGTCATGATTCGTCAATGCGATGCCAGCGAGGTTGAGCTAATCTACTCCATTATCAATGATGCCGCCGAGGCATACAGGGGAGTCATCCCCGGGGACTGCTGGAAAGAGCCCTATATGGCTAAAGACGAGCTTCAGCACGAGATAGACCAGGGTGTTGTGTTCTGGGGATATGAACAGGATGGCGAACTGATTGGCGTGATGGGCATTCAACATCTTCAAGATGTGACCCTCATCAGACATGCCTACGTCCGCGCGGCTAAACGAAATCAGGGCATAGGGGGGAAATTACTATCCTCTCTTCGTCAGCAGGTGACTCGCCCGCTGTTAGTCGGCACCTGGGCGGATGCCCTGTGGGCAATTCGTTTTTATGAAAACTATGGTTTTCAGTTGGTTTCCTGGGAAGAGAAAGAACGGTTGCTGAGAAAATACTGGTCAATCCCTGAACGTCAGGTCGAGACCTCTGTGGTTCTTGCCGACCAGAGGTGGTTTGATGCCCGGCAACACCCTTAAAATACAAAGGTTTATAATGATGAAAAGATGAACAAGCTTGTCCAAAACTTTGTCCACCGCCCCGGTGTGCACTGCGAATCAACGGCGCTGAGAAATATCTATGAATTTTACGGGTTTAATTTCAGCGAGCCAATGATTTTCGGTCTTGGCAGTGGGCTGGGGTTTATTTACTGGAAAGTGAAGCGGATGAAGTTTCCCTTTATCGGTGGACGGGGGCGCGACCTTGATAAAAATCTCTGTGCTAACCTTGGCGTAGGTTTAGAGACACGCCAGACATCAAGCAGGAGGAAAGCATATCAGACATTAACAGAGATGCTAGGCAGTGGTGTCCCGGCAGCGATTCGCGTAGATATGCCTTATTTGAAGTATCTCAACTTATCACCAGAAGCCCACTTCGGGGCACATACGGTCGTTGTTGCTGGTCTGGATGAACAAAGAGGCGTTGCTTACCTCGCCGATACACAGTATGAAAAGCTGCAGACTGCCACGCTTAGCGAGCTCGAGGAGGCTAGGGCGTCCAGGTTTGGTCCCTTCCCCCCGGGAAATAGCTGGTTTGAGTTTAAATTCCCTGCTGAGTTAACTCCGCTTGACAAGGCGATTAAACGGGCGATTGCAAAGACGGTGCACTCTATGTTGAATCCACCGATAAGAAATATGGGCGTAAAAGGCATTCGTCATTTTGGCAGCGAGATTGTCAAATGGCTTGAGGAATACCCACCTCAAGAATTTGGCTGGGGTTATAAATTTACATATGTTTATCTAGAGGAAGATGGCAGCGGTGGTGGTTGTTTTCGCTACCTGTTTGCCCGGTTTTTGAGGGAGGCAGGGGAGTTCATTAACAGCGATGGGTTGAAGTCTTCAGGCGATAGATATGAACAGGTGGGGAGAAAGTGGACGGAGGTAGCTCATTTAATCAAAGATATTCCCAATGGAGGGAAGGTTGGCAACATTCAGAAATTGCTTTTTGAGATTGCCGATGAGGAACAGGAAGTACTTTCCGCGCTGCAGGGGGTTATGGAAAGTTAGGGAACGAATTGCCTATCTGAACCGATAAACATCTCCCCTTGCCATCACTCTGTAGATTATTACCACTTTTGAATTATCATCAATTTGGTAGAGAATTCGGTAGTCGCCCACACGAATCCTGTAGCCCTCTCTTCCAGTTAACTTCTTAGCTCTGCTCGGTCGGGGCTCTTCGGACAGGCGAACAATAGCCTGATTTATCCTTTCTTGGGTTTCTGCTGGGAGCTTACGGACTTGTCGGTGAGCGGCGTGGCTAATTTCCAGCCGATACACTGGACTTTTGCCCTTTCAACTTCTTGACATGCTTCTCAAAAGGCATCGTTGGTTCTTGGTCTAGCTCAGCCTGGAGCAGCGCAGCAGCATCAGACAAATCTTCCAGCCGCTTTATCATGTCGTTATACTGGTCGATTCCTATGAGAACCGCCTTCAACTGGCTGTTGGAAATAATAAAGTATGGCTCGCCAGCCTCGTTCACTTCTTTGATTAACTGGGTGAGCTTTGGTCTAGCTTCAGCCATACCGACTGCCTTTATCTTGCCCATACCCTCTCCTTAACGCAAATATTAACACATGCATTAATTATTATCAAGGCTCTGTACTCGTTCACCTGACTGGTGACAGTTTAACTTCCTTCTTTGTCATTGCGAGCCGAAGGCGTGGCAATCTCAGTGAATGAGAATTCTTGGGGATTGCTTCGTCGTCCGTCGGCTGACGGACTTCCTCGCAATGACACAACGGACTGCCAGAGCTTGTTCAAACTCAAGATGAGACATGACTCCATACTTCGAAGTGTCCACCATCTATCTAAACTAGATCAGCTCCGCATTATCTCTTCCAACACCTGGCGGGATTCCATATGTAACCTGATGGCATCCTTGATATTCTCTAATGCTTCTTCATAGGTTTCCCCTTGAGTATAGCAGCCTTGAAGAAGCGGAACAGAGGCTATATAAAGCCGATCCTCATCCTGTTCCATAACCACTGTAAATTTATAATCCGGCATATTTAATTATCCCCTTTTCCTGGCTGGGGATCCAGGATTCGAACCTGGCCTAACTGATCCAGAGTCAGTCGTCCTACCGCTAGACTAATCCCCAGCGATTTAGAATTATAGCTGTTAGCAAGGTAACAGTCAAAGATATCGTGCCCAACATTTCTGCTTAACACTTTCTCCGACGGCTCGGGGGATAGAGGGGTATGCTTTATTATTCCCTAGTGGATTGTATGCGCACTTTCCCCTTTATTTTACCTCTAAGAAAATGGATTTTGCCCGCGTATTTTCCCTGAAATCCGTCCGATCGTATTGTAACAAGCGTTATTTTCCTAGTATTTGGAGGTTGAGTGAAGATAATGCAGTTGACTTCACCCGTCCCGTATGGGAAAATGAGGTTAGCAGGGGTTTAGGCGAGGGGGCGATGAAGCATAGCCCATAACTGGGCGCTTGGGCTTTGTGGAGCCAATAGCGAAACCGACCTCATCAAGAGGTCGGTTTTTTTGTTTGGGTAAGAAGGCGTGGTAACCAACGACAACTACAAGAACAGGGGGGTTACGGTTAAGCTATGCACATAGGAATAGGTTTCATACTCTTAAATATAATTGATGCCTACCTGACAAAGGAGGCTCTAGGAATGGGGGCTGTGGAGTTAAACCCTATAGGGATGTTTTGGGGCAATATGGTTGCAAAGGGACTTATAGCGGTGGCAATAGTTGCTGGGCTTTATCTTTGTAAGGAGGAAAAACTCTTGCTTCCATTATCTTTAGGAATGGTGGGAATTTGCTTTTGGAATTTCGCAATGTGCTTTATGGGCGCAGCAGCACATGCTTTTTCTTAGTGAAGAACCTGTAGCCGGCACTCCATGGTGCAGCCTGAGTCGCTACTGTTATCGAGACAGTAATTGAACAGGAGTAACACTAAGCAAGGCGACTCAGAGGCGATAGCTACTTTCAATCTGAAAATCTCTCTTCAATTTACACAAAGCCTCGATTTCAGCGTTCCAGGTAGATCGTGGTATCCTGCATGTATAGTCCCGGTATTTGCTCCAGTCGCACCAAAGCAAAAATCAGCCTCTTTCTCAACCAGAATTATATCCAGGCCGTATCTTGACAATCCCCTTGCCACGGCGGCGCCTGTGATGCCAGCACCAATCACTACAACGTCTGCGTTCATACCTATCGATTCTCGTCCCAATCTCTGGTGCGTTCGACCGCCTTTTCCCACCCTCCATATTGTTTTCGCCTTTTTTCTGCGTCCCATTTCGGTTCAAATTTCCTATCCATCCTCCAGTTCTTTTTGAGTTCGTTCAGGTTATCCCATAAACCGGCAGCAAGACCGGCACAATAAGCAGAGCCGAGTGCGGTGGTCTCTTCGATGAAAGGTCTTATACAGGTAACACCGAGTATATCTGACTGTAACTGCATCAAGAAATTGTTTTTGCTCGCACCACCGTCAACTTTCAGAGCAGCGAGCTTGATACCAGAATCTGCGCACATGGCATCTACTACATCTTTTGTCTGATAACAAATGGCTTCAAGGGTTGCTCTTACGATGTGTTCCTTTCTTATGAATCTGGTCAGACCGACAATAACACCTCTTGCGTACATATCCCAATAAGGTGCAAATAGCCCCGAAAAAGCAGGGACAAAGTAAATTCCCCCGGCATCTTCAACAGACTGCGCAATCTCCTCCGTTTCTGGAGCACTTTTGATCAAGCCCAGGTTGTCGCGCAACCATTGAATGGCCGCACCAGTTATGGCGATTGACCCTTCCAGAGCATAAGTTGCCTTACCTTCTTCCAATCCATAAGCAACCGTAGTGAGGAGACCGCTCTTTGATTTCATCGGTGTAGTTCCAGTATTTTGTAGAAGAAAACAACCTGTGCCATAGGTATTTTTTGTTTCGCCGACTTCAAAGCACGTTTGACCGAACAATGCAGCCTGCTGATCGCCAAGGGCACCACATACCGGGATCTCGGCGCCAAACGGCCCGTCTTTGTTCGTATAGCCATAGATATTCCTGTCACTGGATGGTCTGATATGTGGCATCATCTCTCTGGGAATATTCATTTCCTTCAGAAGTCCATCATCCCAATCCAGAGCTCTTAGATCCATTAGCATCGTCCTTGAAGCATTGGTGTAATCTGTTACATGGGCACCGCCATCAGGTCCGCCAGTCAGGTTCCAGATTATCCATGTATCTATGTTCCCAAATATGGCGTGGCCACTTGTGGCTTTTTCCTTTGCCCCTGGTACGTTCTCCAATATCCATCTTATTTTTGGCCCGGAGAAATACGTACTTATGACAAGCCCGGTTTTCTCCCTCAGGATTTCTTCAAATCCTCTATCTGCCATACCCTGGCATATCTCGCGTGTTCTGGTATCCTGCCACACGAGTGCATTATGCAATGGCCTACCAGTATGAGGGTCCCAAACTATTGTAGTCTCTCTCTGATTCGTTACACCTATACCAGCTATTTCAGCGGGTCTAATGTCTTTAGATATCAAAGCACTTTTTATTACACGTTTTGTTTTCTCCCAGATTTCCAGTGGGTTATGTTCAACCCAACCGGGTTTCGGGTAGATTTGTTGATGCTCTTCATAGGCGGCTGAGATAACTTCT
This sequence comes from Dehalococcoidia bacterium, assembly GCA_034431195.1. Classification (GTDB taxonomy): domain Bacteria; phylum Chloroflexota; class Dehalococcoidia; order GIF9; family AB-539-J10; genus CG2-30-46-19. Next base: position 100,762 of record DAOUDP010000017.1, read on the forward strand.
CCGTCCTTACTAAATACCATACACCTGGTGCCCGTCGTCCCCTGATCGATGGTAGCTACATACTTCTTATCTTCCATTGCCAGAATTATATCTTTACTTATGGGGAATATTACACATTGAGCCCTGGATGGTACCTTTAATATTTTGTATTACTACAGCTGGCATGTATATCACTTTATCAGAATATCGTAAGCTATATAGAGTCATTTGACCAAAACCTATATAATGTCCAGGACGAAATCGGCAAAACAGTTATCAATGGGATTATAGAATTAATCAGAGGTGGAAGAAAATGGCTAAAATGTGGGAACCTTCAGAAGAACTATCCGATAGAGTAAAAAAACTCAGGGAAGAATATTTCTCATTTTACGATAGAGAATACTTCAGGAATGAGGTCATACCTTTTACTACCGGCACCGACTGGGATGAACTTTATTCATATCATGATTGGGGAGATGTTCCAGAGTTATTTAACTACTTTGCTGGCATCAGAGACTCTTTAAAGTCAATGGCGATAAAGGTTGATTTACCACAAAACTTCTGGGATGAGTCGTCAGCTACAAGAAGAGCTGTGTTCTTTAAGAAGGTCATAGAAGAATACTTGCCTGTCAAAATATTGGACGGGGAACTTATAGTTGGCTCTTACTTCAGTACCGCACTTTCAAAATGTTTTACAAAAAAGGAAACCAGAGAGTGGTGGAAAGAAGAATCGAAGTGGCTTAAAGAAATGATGAGATTACACGAAGTGGGAGTGATGAATTGTGGAGCGATTTCAGGTCATATAGTGCCGGATTACAAGAAAGTTCTTGAAAAGGGATTTAAAGGGATAAAAGAAGAAATAGAACAACAAATGGAAAGACATGATGAGAAGGGGAAAAGGGATTACTGTAAATCTATGATAATAGCAGTAGAAGGTACAAAGCGATTTGCAGAAAGATATGCCGAAGAAGCAGAAAAAACAGCCGAGGGTGAGAAAAATGAACAAAGGAAGAAAGAACTTCTGGAGGTAGCAAGAATCTGTAGAAAAGTACCCTGGGAGCCAGCAGAAACTTTTTATGAAGCCTTGCAATCTGTATGGTTTACTCACATGCTGGATATGGCTGCTGAATCATATCCGGGACCAGGTTTATCTCACGGAAGATTCGACCAATATATGTATCCCTATTATAAGAAGGATATAGAAGAAGGAAGATTGACAAAGGAATTTGCAAAGGAACTCCTGGAGTGTTTTTGGATAAAACACAATTATGCCTATGACTTCATGGGATTTGTGGGAGTGAAGCAAGGAATTACTTCAGGTTTTGGACAACTTATGACTCTTAGTGGGATTACTAAAGAAGGGGAAGACGCCGTAAATGAACTCACCTGGCTTTTGCTCGATGTTATCGATGACATGAATATGTTAGAACCAAAACGCAACATAAGGATAAGCAAGAAAACCTCGGATGAGTTTTTGATGAGAGTTTGCGAGTCAATAAGAAAAACCCAAGGCTCTGCGTTTCTTCTGAACTTTGATGAAAATTCTATAAAGGGTCTGCTCTGGGAAGGACTCAGCGAGGAAGATGCTATGGATTACGGGGTTGTAGGGTGTTTGGAAAATACTGCTCAGGGCAAGGATCGCAGTGGAACGGTGGATGTTAACCCAAATCTCGCCAAACCTGTTGAGTTAGTTTTAAGCAATGGAAGAGATATGCTTACAGGAAAACGTGTTACTTCTAAAACAGGAAGCCCAGAGAAATTTAAATCATACGAAGAATTCGAAAAGGCTTATTTTGAACAACTTGATCAATGTATGGGGAAAACTCTAGAGAGTGCAAGTAAAGCCGACGAGATAAGAGCAAAGTACGAACCAACTCCATACCTATCAAGTCTAATTGAAGGCTGCGCCGAAAAGGGGAAAGACGTAAGGAATGGAGGACCAATATATAATTTCATTACCGTGGAAGGAGTTGGTTTGGCAACTGCCGCCGATTCATTAGCCGCTGTCAAGAAGTTTGTCTATGATGATAAGAAAATCACGATGGAAGAGCTTATCGAGGCGATAAAGGACAACTTTGAACAGAAAGAGAACTTGAGGAGAATGCTAAGCACCAAAGCACCAAAATACGGAAATGATGATGATTATGTGGATGATATAGCAAGGAAGATATCAAGGCATTGGACCGAAGAAGTATTCACTCATACCTCTCCTTCCACTGGAAGAAGATTTAGAGGTGGGTATCTTTCCTGGAACTATTTCATAGACTTCGCTCCGTTAACTGCCGCTACACCAGATGGAAGGTTGAGGGGGACTTATCTGAGTAATGGAATTCAACCGGTGCAGGGAAAGGATAAGAAAGGCCCCACGGCGGTGATACGCTCTGCAGGTAAGCTGGGGCTCGAAACTGTTCCAAATGGTGCAAGCCAGGTCATAGCATTTAGCTCTGCATCTTTAGAAGACGAAGAACACTTGAAGAAGTTCGCATCTTTACTTCGGGCATATGGAGAAGTTGGTGGCACATCACTGATGATAAACATGATAGATCCGGAAACCTTAAAAGATGCACAGAAAAGGCCAGAAGAGTATGAGAATCTTGTTGTTCGGGTAACTGGCTACAATGCCTATTTCGCTAATCTGGGGAAAGAGATTCAAGATGAAATAATTGCCAGGGAATCGCACGCGGTGTAGAGATCATGTTAAAAGTGCCTTTGGTTGGAAAACAATTTGACGGAAACAAGGATCTAGTAAGCGAGACAAGAAAGTCAGAGGGAATGATTTTCAATGTCCAGAGATATTCCACAGAAGATGGCCCGGGAATCAGAACCACCGTTTTCATGAAAGGATGTCCATTGAAATGCATATGGTGTCAGAATCCAGAGGGATTAAGCAAGGAGCCAGACCTCATGTGGTATCAAACGAGGTGTGTCGCTGCTCTTGAGTGCGTAAAGGTATGCCAAGAAGGGGCGTTGAAATTGACTGAAGATGGCATGAGAATAGACCGAAAAAAATGCACAGGATGCGGCGAATGCGTAAAGGCGTGCCCGGCTGGCGCTCTGGAACTTGTAGGGAAAACATACAACGCAGAGGAACTTTTGGACGAAGTCTTAAGGGACAAGGCGTTTTACGATAAATCAAATGGAGGTGTAACTTTTGGTGGTGGTGAACCAATGCTACAAGTCGATTTTCTTGAAGATGTTCTGCCCAAACTCAAAGAGACAAATATACATGTTGCCATAGATACCTGCGGTGCTGTCCCCTGGAAATATTTTGAGAGAATAATAGATTATGTTGATTTATTCTTATTTGACTTAAAACTTTCGGATGAAGAAAAATTCAGAGAATATACTGGGGGGAATATGCGTTTAGTAACAGATAATGCCAGGGAGATTTCTTCCCATAGAATTCCAATGTGGATAAGGACGCCTATCATACCGGGATACACAGATGATAGGGAAAATATTGAAGGCATTTCACAGTTTGTAAAAAGAAATCTTGCAAGTGCCCAGAGATATGATCTGCTCGCTTTTAATAATATGTGCAAGTCAAAATATGGGAGATTGGATATGAATTGGGAACTGAAACATGCGCGTTTAATTGGAAAGGAGAGAATGGAAGAATTTAAGAAAATTGCTGAGTGTGCAGGACTTAGTACCGTGAGGTGGTCCGGCCCTACGAAAATGGAGGATGATTAACGATGTTGCCTCCTGACGCTGTGGGATATTTCAATACATTGATGGCCGGTAAATTCCTGGCCACGCAGAGCAAAGACGGGAAGGTAAATGTCGTGTTCATCGCTACTATGAAGGCCTATGATGACAGAACTCTAATTTTTGGGAACATGATGCTGAGAAAAAGCCACAGGAATCTGGAAGATGATGACAAAGTTTCGGCATGTGTTGTCACTACAAACTTGAAGTCTTATGAGGTAAAAGGAAAATTCAAAGGGTTTGAGAGAAGTGGGAAATATTTCGATGAGGTTTCGAACATACCTGTGATCAGGTATATTGCATACGGCGCATTAAGATCCGTGGGGATAATTGAAGTAGAGGATATTTCTATTCCCCTGAAAAGACCTGTATTGGGATTAGTTTCTGGTATAGTAACTACCCGGCTTTCATCAAAAAAATCGTTGCCAGCGGGGAAGATGCCCCCAAATGTCATGGAGAAATTTGAGAGATTACAAGCCATCAAAGTGGTTGCCGCCAGGGAAGATGGCTATCCAAGGGTCGCTCCTGTGCTTTGTATGAGGGCGGTGGACCCAAATACGCTTATCTTCAGCTGTGTAAGTTCACCAAATTTATTTTATCTGAAAGCTGGAGAACACGTGACATCTTCTGTTCTTACAATGGACGCAATATCTTATCAGGTAAAGGGGATATTTGAGGGGTTTAAGAAATCTGGACTGGGTAAAATTGGAAAGATTAGCGTTGAGGAGGTTTATTCTTCCTCACCCCCGCGACCTGGAGAAAGAATCGCATAAACTGTAGTTCACTATCCTACTATACAAGATAATGAGTGCTGTTCACGGGTTAGTTTTTCCATTTGCGTTTTTACAACATATAGTGGTAGAATTACCTTGCAACACAACTTCAAGGAGTGATTATGAGGTGTCCTTATTGTGGTGAGCCGAAATCGAGTGTGATTGATTCCCGCCCTATGGGTGACGGGGTAAGGCGGCGAAGGAAATGTGCTAATTGTGGTGCTCGATTTACCACTTATGAGCGGATTCAACCGCGTAATATCTTCATAGTTAAAAAAGATGGGCGGCGTGAGGAATATGACCGTGACAAGCTCTATGCTGGCATTCGCAAAGCCTGTGAGAAACGCCCCCTGCCTACAGGGGCTATTGATAAATTGGTAGATAGTATTGAAGCTGAGATTTATAAAGTGGGAAAGGCTGAGGTTCCCGGTTCTTCTATTGGCGATTTAGTCATGGAAGGGTTAAAGAAACTTGACCATATCGCCTATATCCGCTTCGCCAGCATATATCGGGAGTTCACCGATATCACCGAGTTAAAGGAGGAAATTGACAATTTGACGGAGGGAAAAGCAGCAATGCCATCTAATCAGTTGCCGCTATTACCTCCTGAAGTGGTGAATTCACTGATTCGACATCGAGGGAGGTAGGGATGGCTAATCCTAGGAGGAAGTCTGCTCGAGCCAAATCCATTGACCAGAATAGGATAGTCAAGGCTGTTTTCGCTGCTGGTGAGGCTATGGGTATAACCGATAGAGGGATGCTGGAGAAATTCACTGAACAGGTAGTGGAGCGCTTGCGACTGACTCAGCCTTTACCAGGCATGGAGAAGTTTGTTGCCCAGCAGATTAAGCGATCGGTATCCGAGTCTCAACTTCAGGCGGTAATCAGTGAAATCCTCACTGCAGACGAGTTTTCTCCCCAGGCGAGAGGTCAAGTCGTTTCGGGAATAAAGCTCAGCCAGAACGCCCTGAGAGTCCTCGAGAAAAGATATTTGATGAAGGACAAAGAAGGGAAAGTTATTGAAACTCCCAGGGCGTTATTTCGTCGTGTGGCAAAGCACATCGCCAAAGCAGAGCTAATTTACGATGCCAAGGCAGATGTCTCTTTCTGGGAAAAGATATTCTACAAAGTGGTGGCAGACCTGGAATTTCTGCCCAATTCTCCTACGTTGATGAATGCCGGCAGGGAGCTGGGGCAACTTTCAGCCTGTTTTGTTATCCCAGTTGACGATTCTATGGAATCCATTTTCGATGCTGTGAAATACACTGCCTTAATCCATAAGAGTGGTGGTGGCACTGGTTTCTCCTTTTCCCGGCTCAGACCTGAGCGTGATAGGGTTGGTTCTACCGGTGGTATTGCCAGTGGCCCCATTTCATTTATGCGGACTTTCGATGTCACTACTGACGTGATAAAGCAAGGGGGGATGCGGCGTGGCGCTAATATGGCAATTCTTAATGTTAACCATCCTGACATCCTGAAGTTCATCACTGTCAAAGGAGACCCCAACGCGTTGACCAATTTTAACCTATCGGTAGCAGTGACTGATGAATTTATGGAAGCGGTGAAGAACGGGACTGATTATGACTTGATAAATCCGCAAAGCGGGGAGGTGGTAGGCAAACTTAGTGCCAAGGAAGTATTCGACAAAATAGTGGAAATGGCATGGCGCACTGGCGACCCTGGGGTTGTATTTATAGACGAGATAAACAGGCATAATCCCACACCTGAGTTGGGCAAAATAGAAAGCACCAATCCCTGTGGTGAGCAACCGCTGCTTCCGTTTGAGTCCTGTAATTTGGGCTCCATAAATCTATCCAAGGTGGTTACTCAGCAGAATGGAGAACCGAAGATTGATTATACTAGATTGTCTCGAATAGTCAGGCTGGCAATTCACTTCCTCGATGATGTCATCGATGTTAACCGGTTCCCGCTCCCCCAGATAGAGGAAAGGACGAGAGCTACCAGGAAAATAGGGTTAGGGGTTATGGGATTTGCTGACATGCTCATCCAGCTTGGTATTTCTTATGACAGTGAGCAGGGATTAGCCATTGCTGAGGAAGTTGCCCGTTTTATCTCCGAAGAGGCTAACAAAGCTTCACTGGAGCTAGGAGAACAAAGGGGGGGGTTCCCTGCTTTTGAAGGTAGCGTTTATGATGTGCCTGATGGTCCTCGGTTTCGAAATGCTACCCGGACCACTGTGGCTCCTACCGGCAGTTTAAGCATAATTGCTAATTGCTCCAGTGGTATCGAGCCAATCTTCGCACTGAGCTATGTACGTCATATCCTCGAGGGTGAGGAACTTGTAGAGGTAAATCCCTATTTTGAGCAAGTGGCTAAAGATAGAGGGTTTTATTCTCCGGAGTTGATGAAGGATTTAGCCCTTGGGGGAAAGATGCGGGATATAGAAGGTATTCCTGAAGATGTGAAACGGATTTTCGTTACCGCATATGATATAGCTCCCGAATGGCACGTTAAAATGCAGGCTGCTTTCCAGAGATCTTGCGATAGCGCCGTTTCCAAAACGGTAAATTTCGCCTACGAGGCAACGCCAGAGGATATAGCTAATGTATATATGTTGGCTTATGAAGAGAAGTTGAAGGGGATAACCATTTACCGGGATAGGAGCAGGGAAAGCCAGGTTCTCACTGTAGGTGAGGTGGCAAAGGAAGCTGAAGGGAGACTTGTTCCCCGAAAAAGACCCAAAGTTACCCGGGGGGTAACCGAGAGGGTGAACACAGGATGTGGCTATATCTACGTGACTTTGAATTTCGATGAGCATGGGGTGGTTGAGGTGTTCTCCACTTTAGGTAAAGCGGGGGGATGCGCTGCTGCTCAGCTTGAAGCCATAAGTCGTCTTGTCTCTTTATCTCTGAGATCCGGGGTGGATTTGGCCTCCGTTGTGAAGCAACTGCGGGGTATTCGTTGTCCTTCCATTGCTTGGGAACAAGGACGTGCTGTCACCTCCTGTGCGGATGCTATTGCTAGTGTGCTACAGAAACATATCAAAAGGGAGAGCAGTAGCAGTCTTGATGTTCCAAGCAGCGAAGTCATCGGCAATACGGAAGTGTCCCAGTCTGTTAAGTCTCCAGCGATTAGGAGTGAGGCAGGGCAGTGTCCTGAATGTGGAGGGCCCCTTATTTACCAGGAGGGGTGTAATATTTGCCTTAATTGTGGCTTCACCAAGTGTGGCTAAGCTGTTAAAGTGGGTAAAAGAAGGAAGGATAACTATTATTTAGCTCTGAGGCAGATATCCAAAGTTGCTAATTCGAGTTTGAGCATCAGGAGGATCTTCAACTCTGTGGCTAAAAGTACTGCTAAAGCACTAGGGGCTAATGGCTGTCGTATCTCATTTCTTGATACACGGAAGGAGTATTTGATCAATGTCGGTGCTCACGGTCTCAGTGACTATTATCTAAAGAAGGCGCCGCTTGATGCCCACAAAAGCATTCCCGAGGTTCTCGATGGCGAGGTGGTATATATTGCTGATGCCATCAAAGACGAGAGGATTCAACATCCCCAAATAGCAAAGTCGCAAAGAATATCTTCCATATTGGCTGCTCCCATAACGGCAAAAGGTGAAGTGATTGGCGAGATCAGGCTTTACACACACGACCCTCACATATTTTCGGAGGATGACAAGAATTTCGTTGTCACTGTTGCCAATATTGGTGCTGTGCTGGTGGAAAGAGATGAGCTTCACCGCTTATTGGAAAGCGGCTATAAAGGTGTGAAGGAACGATCAAAGTTGGCTCAGTTGCCCACCACGTCGCTAAGACCAACTGAGTTTGCTCACCCCAGCGAGGAGGAATTTGCCCGGGTTCTGGATTTCTATCAAATTGAATGGCTCTATGAACCCCGCGCCTTCCCACTTCGCTGGGAGAACGGCGGAATAGTTGAGATGTTTACCCCTGACTTTTATTTACCTGAGTTTGACTTCTACATCGAGCTCACTACCTTGAGGCAAGATTTGGTGACGGAGAAGAACCGCAAGGTGCGGCGGCTTAAGGAACTTTATCCTGAAATTAGCATTAAACTGCTTAATAAAAACGATTTCCTCAGGCTTCTGGCAAAGTACGGCTATGGCTCTCTTGGCGAGGCTAAGTTGCAGGGCATTGACCGCATTCTTCTTACTCACAGTCAAATCCAGCGGAGAGTGAAAGCGTTAGCAAAGCGAATCTCTGGTGATTATGAGGGGAAACACCTCGTCCTGGTGGGAGTTTTGAAAGGGGTTATCTTCTTCATGACTGACTTGATGCAGCAGCTCTCCTTGCCCGTTACCGTGGATTTTATGGCTATTTCCTATTATGGTGGTGAAGAAGACCCGGTGGTTAAGATAACTAAAGACCTTGATAGTAGCATAACGGGACGGGATGTATTAATGGTTGAGGACATTGTGGATACAGGTATGACGCTAAATTATATCCTCAAATATCTGCAGGCTCACGCTCCAGCTAGTCTTCGTGTATGCACTTTACTCGACAAGCGAGTGCGGCGGTTGGTGGATGTACCCCTTGATTATGTAGGTTTCGAAATCCCTGATGAGTTCATGGTTGGCTATGGGCTGGACTATGATGGGGAATATCGCAACCTTCGTTTTATCGGCACTTTCCATCCGGAACTGGCTGGGAAAGGCGAATCCCAGAAATAAAAAGTCCCAAGCAACCTTACTTTTTACTTGGCTTCCTCACCTTCGCACTTTCCACTTGGTGCCTACCTTGCCCCGGGCTTTCTTCCCGGCGCCTTTCGGCCTCCACTTTCCAGTGCTCGGCCCCACCACCAAGCCTCCGGTTTGGTTGCTTGGAACAATTATTCACTGTAGCATACTCATACAAGTTTGTCAATAGTTTGTTCTGAGAAATTTTAAATTAATGGTTAGAACAGCTTTGCCATCTCTTTCTTTGCTATTTCGCTCCTTAACTGGTAACATGGTCAATCGTTCTACGGTTAACGAAAGAATGCAAACTATCGAGATATCTCGTTCGGACAAGTTGAAAACCAGACTGCTCTCACTTTCAAGAGAGGTTTGCATCGAAAGGGCTTTGCTGATAACCGAGAGCTACAAGGAGACCGAAGGAGAACCAGTACCTATTAGACGCGCAAAGGCCCTCCGTAAGATACTTTCCAATCTATCAGTTAACATCTGGAGCGATGAGCTCATAGTGGGTAATATCACTAGCAAAGAGCTTGGGGCTGGGATATATCCTGAGACCATTGGCGGGTGGATCGATGGGGAGCTCGATCAATTAAAGGAACGAGTCCCTAATCCTTTTCTGGTGAAGCCGGAAGAGGTGGAGAAGCTAAGAAAAGAAGTCTTTCCATATTGGGAGGGCAAGAACATTCCTGATATTGTCGACAGCTTGTGGCCGAAAGATGTAAGTGACATTCATTTCAGCGGTCAAGCCTTTGTTTTAACTGAGTTCGCAGGCTTCGGGCACATAGTTTTGAACCACGAGAAAGTCCTTAGCACAGGACTAGCAGAGGTCATAAAAGAAGCAGATGAGTACCTTTCTGAAAGTGGAGATCCTGAGAAGAGAAATTTTTATGAAGCAGTGAAGATTGTGTGCCAGGCGGTCATCGATTTCGCAAATAGGTATGCTGAGAAAGCCGAAAGTCTCTCGTTGGGTGAGAAAGATGAAGGAAGAAGAAAAGAACTCGAGAATATCGCCAAAATATGCAGAAGAGTGCCCACAAAACCGGCTGAAACCTTCCAGGAAGCTTTGCAGGCGATTTATTTCACCCAGCTAGCTGCCCAGATAGAGGACTATGAAGCTTCCATTTCAATAGGGAGAATAGATAGGCTTCTTTACCCTTTCTATAAGTCGGATGTCGAAAAAGGTAAAATCTCTCGAGAAGAGGCACAAACTCTCCTCGAGTGCTTCTTCCTGAAGCTTAGCTCGGTTATCCCGCTGTGGAATTATTTCACCACTATATACTTCGGAGGCTTGCCGGTTTACACGAATGTGGTAGTTGGCGGATTGGATGAAAAGGGCAATGATGTAACAAATGAAGTTTCCTATTTGGCTCTAGAAGCCAGGAAGAAAAGTCACACACAGCCTAATTTTGGGGTTAGGATTCATGAGAATATCTCCCCAGAGTTCCTTGAACAGGTTTGTGAGGCGGTCGTCAGTGCAGAGACCAATGTATATTTTTACAACGATAGCATCACTATCCCAGCACTCATGAGCAAGGATATCTCGAGGGAAGACGCTTTGAACTATGCTTTAAACGGCTGCGTTGAAGTCGCAATCCCGGGCAAGAGCTTTACCAGCGGAGATGCCGGTTTGTTTAATCTCGCGTTTTGCTTAGAGTTAGCTTTGAACAGGGGAACGAAGGGCGGTGAAAAGATTGGGGTTGAAACCAAGGATGCTAGAGAATTTGAAACAATGGAAGACCTAATGAAGAGTCTCAGAGACCAGGTGAATTTCCTGGCTTCAAAATTCATTGAAGGGATAAACTCAATGGATAGAATCCTGGCAGAGCAAAGGCCGCTACCATTCATCTCTTCGTTGACCGAGGATTGCTTGAAGAATGGGAAAGATGTAACCCAGGGAGGAGCGATTTACAACTCCTCCGGGATCCAGGTTGTCGGAGTTGCTACGGTCGCTGATTCACTGGCAGCGATAGATAGGCTTGTGTTCAAAGAGAAGAGGATCAGCATGGAAGCCTTGCTCGATGCCTTGGCTAACGATTTCGAAGGTAAAGAGAGCCTTAGACAATCGCTGAAGGTCAAAGCTCCTAAGTATGGTAACGATGATGACGAAGTTGACGAGTACGCGAGAAGATGTGTAGAGATATGGTGCGATGCCATAAGGGATTATCGAAATTATCGTGGCGGTGAATTCTGGGCTGGCATCTATTCAGCGACAACTCATGTCCCATTTGGACTACAAACAGAGGCGCTCCCGAATGGCAGGAAAGCCGCAGAGCCCCTATCAGTCGGAATCTCGGCTTCCCAGGGAATGTCGAACTCAGGCCCAACGGCAGTTCTCAAATCGGCATCAAAGATAGATTACAAGCTGACACCTAACGGTGTGGCCTTGAATTTAGAGTTCAGTCCGGGCTACTTTAAAGGAAAAGAGGGTACTGAGAACTTCTCTGCTCTCCTCAAAGGTTTCTTCAGCTTAGGAGGGATGCACATGCATTGCAATTTCATTGGCAGGGAGACCCTCTTGGCTGCCAAGAAAAATCCTGAAAAATATAAGCACCTGATGGTGAGGGTGGCTGGTTTCTCAGCAGCATTTGTGGACCTGGACCCTGCAGTCCAGGATGAGATAATCTCACGCACCGAGTTCAGCTAAAGCTACTTGGTTTTAGCCAGTACAGATTAAACCATTTCCCTTGGGCGATAAATTCAATTTCGCGCTGCCTTAATCGTTCCACAGTAACCCGATTGCCACTACAAGGTGTGGTCTTGTAGAGAATGCGAGCTAAGTGTTTCTATTCTCAAAAATGCCATATGTGCAAAACCACTGCATGAGAATATAATTTGCTTAAACTGACTAATTAACAAGTTAGTGAAAGGGGGAAATATCAATGAAACTGTTGGATGAGATGCCAGTAAAGGGGTTTTCGGCATTTGCTGAGTTGCTTCTCCACGCTATGGGCAGAACGCCAGAGGAGATAGCCAGACCAGGAATTGCTATTGTCAACACACAGAATGAACTTGTTCCAGGACATATCCATCTCGATGATATTGCATCTGCTGTTCGGGATGGAGTTGTATCAGCGGGCGGTACCGCTTTTGAATTTCCCACTATTGCTATCTGTGATGGGCTTGCCATGGGGCATGCTGGAATGTGCTACCCACTAGCCAGCCGTGAGCTGATAGCTGATTCAATTGAGGCCATGATATTAGCGCATAACCTGGATGCCATGGTATTAGTGACTGGCTGTGACAAGATCACGCCGGGAATGATGATGGCGGCAGCTCGTTTGGATATTCCGGCAATTGTAATCAATGGAGGACCAATGTTGGCACCAAGGCCCACGAGCAAAGTTCCTCTGTTAGGGTGTGGCAGTTGTCCCGGTTTGTACACCGCCAACAGCATGGCCTGCGTGGCTGAAGTGCTCGGTCTTGCTTTACCCTGGAACAGTTGCATCCCTGCCGCGCATGGTGCCAGGAGGCAATTGGCAAGACAAACCGGTGTAAGGATTATGGACCTCTTAAGAGAAGGGATAATTCCCAGGCAGGTCTTAACCCAAAAAGCCTTCGAGAATGTCATAACGGTTGACATGGCTATTGGTGGTTCTTCGAACACTATCCTCCACCTCATGGCTCTCGCCGATGAGGCAGGAATAAACATCGACCTGGATCTGTTTGCTCAAATAGGCCACCGCACTCCACGGCTGTGCGATTTAAATCCTGCTGGGGTCTACTTCCTAGAAGATCTGTATGAGGCTGGAGGATTACAGGCGGTAATGGCGGAACTATCTAAGAAGAATCTGCTCCATCTAGATGCGCTTACGCTCAGCGGCCAGACCCTGGGAGAAATCATCGAGGGAGCTCAGAGCACGCGGCCAGAAGTAATCAGAGGCATAGAGGAGCCATACTCTCCTGAAGGTGGACTCGCTATCCTTTATGGTAACCTCGCTCCCGATGGAGCGGTGGTAAAGCAGTCAGCGGTAAAGCCCGAGATGTTCAAGCACTCTGGTCCAGCCAGGATATTTGACCTTGAGGAAGATGCTGTAACGGCAATGATAGATGGCAAAATCCATAGCGGTGATGTGGTAGTAGTTAGATATGAGGGTCCCAAGGGAGGGCCGGGATTCAGAGAAATGTTGATGGCTACCAGCACGATACTGGCGGTAGAGTTGGAGGCAGAGGTAGCACTGGTCACCGATGGCAGGTTTTCCGGGGCAACAGCAGGTGCTGCTATCGGGCATGTGTCACCCGAGGCCATGGCTGGAGGACCGATTGCAATTGTGGAGGAGGGAGATATTATTGAGATAGATATTCCTTCTCGGAAGTTGAATGTAAGACTATCGCAGGAAGAAATCCAGAGTCGCCTTGCCTGGTGGACTCCTCCGCCGTTGAAGAGAGAAGTGAAAAGCTATCTTCGGAGATATTCCAGGTTAGTGACCTCGGCTAGCACTGGTGCCATACTGAGAACGCCCGAAGACTGGTGAGCAGGAAGAAATGCCGTGGGGGATACCTCTTTCAGTAACCCTTTTCACGCAGACGATAAATGCGCATAATCTGTTCAACTGTATTCGTAATTAACTGACCAGGGTTTTTGTGAATCTCGGCGAGAGTCATTATCCGGGGAGTGGTGCTGAAAATTGCCTCAATCCCATATTTCAAAAATATGTAGGCATCGTCTTCTACATTACCGGCAATGACAATCACCGGCACCCCATACTTTTTGCCAATTTTAGCCACGCCGAAAGGAACTTTTCCATAAAGAGTCTGGCGGTCAATACTCCCTTCGCCAGTAAAAACTAAATCAGCGTTTTCCATTTTCTCCTTCAACCCCCAAGCCTTGATAACAATGTCAACACCCTGTTTTATCCGAGCATTCAGGAATGCTACCAAGCCGGCACCTAGGCCACCGGCGGCCCCAGCTCCAGGCAAATTGGCTACCTCAACCCCAATGTCTTTTTTTATAACTCGGGCAAAATTGGTTAAATATTTCTCTAATCCTCCCACCATCTTCGGGGTTGCTCCTTTCTGCGCTGCATATACCCTGGCGGCTCCCCGTTTGCCAAGCAGAGGATTATCCACATCCGCGGCAACGATGAATTTCGTGCGCTTTATCCGGGAATCCAGCTGGCTGCAATCAATGCGAAACAAATTTTTTAATCCCTCTCCTCCTAATTCAATAGGCTTGCCAGATTTATCCAGTAGTTTTGCCCCAAGAGCCATCGCCATCCCGGCTCCGCCATCCACAGTTGCACTCCCGCCAACTCCGACAATAATTTTTTTGGCTCCTCTATCCAGGCAAGCCTTAATTAATTCTCCAGTTCCATAAGTGGTAGTTCTCAGCGGATTGCGTTTTTGCAGTGGGACCAGCCGCAAGCCAGAAGCAGAGGCCATCTCAACAACCGCAGTCATTTCGTCACTCAACAACCCGATTTCCGCCCGCACTTTCTCGCCGAGTGGGCCGGTCACCTTTCTAGCGATTATCTTTCCACCCGTAGCGGAAACAAGAGCATCAACTGTCCCATCCCCTCCATCGGCCAGGGGAGATTTTTCTATGGCGGTTTCTGGCCAAATTCTTTTAATTCCCCGCTCTATGCAGTCAGCCACTTCTACTGCGGAGAGAGTTTCCTTAAAAGCATTCGGCGCAATAATAATTTTCATTTTAGCTACAGAATAACACAAAATTTTTTCCAGCCACGGATTAAGACGGATAAACACAGAAATTTTTTAGCACGCAGATTTTCGCAGAAAAGTGCAGACTCTTTTTCTTCTTATTTTTAAAAATATGAATCAGGTAAATCTGCGCCTCGGACCCTGAAACACCACGAGGTCCTGATCGGGCATGTATCTGCATCCGAGTTTTCTTGAATTTTCTGTGTAAATCCGTGGCTAAATAATAGCTAAAACCTCAGTTATGCATCTCGAAGTGAAATTACTCAAGATGTCTGCACACTCTTCCTTTTTTCCATCTTTTTTCAAGCTAATGGCTTCTTTCTCAATATCCCCAACTTCATTTAGCCATTTTCCCTGCATATGGGCAAAAGTTTTTCGCGTTTCCTTTTTTCTTTTAGCGTTGTCAAAAAACTTCCTCAAGACCCACCAGTAGGACTCAGCAGAAAATTCATCTTTTTTCGCATCTGTCGCCGGGGTAACACTTTTACCCGCTTTCCCTGCCCGGGAAACAATTTCCGGAATCTTATTCCCGTCAATAAAGAAAGGAACATAAATACCACGGCAAGGAGGTCCAGGCGTCCACCAGAATTGAACTAACTTATCGTCGGAGTCTGGAAGAATGGCGATGACCGAACTGGCTGTTCTTACCGAGCCTGTCCCCGAAGGCAATTTGTGCATACAGATGGGCGGGAAATGTACCTTTGCTATTTGCATCATCGAGGTAAAAGAAATTTCTTTCTTTTTCCCAAGTAACCCAGCAGTTTTTTTAGCTCGCCAGCCGGCAAGATTGAGCACCTTCTCTTTTCGGTCACCGTAAGCTTGCGCAAAGTTAAATGATTCTTTTCTTGCTGTGGGACACCAACCCTTTTCTATCGCATAGTCTATAATATCAGCGCTTGCCAAATCCCATTTGGTTCCAATACCCAGTCCATTTGAGATAGCACCATATCCATAGTCTATTTTTCTTGCTATCCAGCGGCGGCCCACAGTTTCTAAAATCCAGGATTCTTTTGCATCCGCAATGAGAAAAGAATTGTCATAACTCCCTTTGTAATGGTTTATCCCCGGAAATCCCGCACCCCACTGTCCATATTCGGCGACAAGATTAGTTATTACCTTCAGGACCTCGTGAGCTGTTTTCCCTCTTTCCAAACCGAGCCGGAGCAGGTCCATTCCCAGAAGTCCTAATTCTTCTCTTGCCCCTTTCTTTTCTGCCACCTTGAGTTCCTTGAGAGATTTTGTATAAACTGCCTCATTGCCCGCCGCAACACCATATTCATTAACACCTTCTTCATAACCCCAACACCAGTAAGGACTTGAGCCAAGAGTAGCATAGGTAACTTTTGTCTGAGGAATTTCTCTATATTCAAGTTTAAGCATATTCCCTTCTGGCCAGGTCTTGTTCGGCTGATAGACCAGAGGTTGACAATCATCAAGGGGCCGGTCGCTGTTTTTGGCAAAGATAACCATCCCGGTTTTGGTAATATCCTTCATTGCTACCCAGGTATCACAGCCATACAAAGACATCTTCAATAACATTTCAAAGCGATCTAGAATTTCTTTTCTCACTTTGGCTACCACCAGATTACCCGGTAACCTCAGTTTTTCTCCTTCCGTAAACTACTACTTCCTGAGTCGGAAGAATACCCCACTTATTTAAGCGGTATTCTACGTGGTCGCTGATTCTTTCGTCAAGCTATCTAGCTCACCCCCTTTTGCCATAGTTTTGGCATAGATTTTCTTGATGTTGTGGACTAAACGATTTGGCTTTTTGTTCAATATTAGGGATTTCCCTGCATTTTCTTTAGAAAGGTGATCTGGCCGGCGGCTTCAGATGTGATGTACGGCATTTGAGATAGTTGCAACAAGGGGTGATTATCTGTTCAAATATGCTACAGGAGACCAGGTATGTCATGTGGGTATACTGGCAAGATTTTGAGGGTTGACCTCTCCTCGAGGAGCTTGGCCACCGAGGAGCCACCAGAGAATTTCTACCGCCAGTATTTCGGTGGCGAAGGTTTTGTAGGGTATTTTTTGCTCAAGGAACTCCCGCGCGGAGCTGATCCTCTTGGCCCCGGCAACAAGCTCATCTTCGCAACGGGTCCTCTAACAGGGGTGCCGGTAGGGGGCTGTGGTCGACATAGCGTGGGTGGCAAATCGCCCCTTACAGGGGCATTTGGTGAAGCTGAGGCTGGAGGCTATTGGGGAGCCGAGCTCAAGATGGCTGGGTTTGATGCCATAATCGTGGAAGGTAAGGCAGAAAAGCCCGTCTATCTTTTTGTCCGGGATGGAGAAGCCCAGATCAGGGATGCTGGTCACGTCTGGGGTATGAAGACGTTGGAGTGCCAGAATGCTATCCGTGAGGAGCTAGGTGACCCAGGAATAAAGGTAGCTCAGATTGGGCCGGCTGGGGAAAGCCTGGTTCGCTTCGCTTGCGTGGTAAATGATTTAGACGCTTTCGCCGGCAGAACAGGTATGGGGGCAGTCATGGGTTCCAAGAATCTCAAGGCGGTGGCCTGCCGCGGGCACGAGCGTCCTTCCCTAGCTGATCCACCAGGTGTGAGTGCCATCGCTCGCTGGATCAGAGATAATACTTCAATAGCCAATATGGCGATGCGGGATTTAGGCACAGCCGCGGTTATCCCGGGCTTAAATCGGCGGGGGGGCTTGCCGACCCGTAATTTCCAGGCGGGCTCATTCGATGGTGCTGATAGAATAAGTGGACAAGCCATGAAGGACACGATGTTCGTAAAGAGGAGAAGTTGCTTTGCTTGCCCTGTTCAGTGTAAACGAGAAGTGAAGGTAGACGGACTCTATGCGGTTGACCCTCGCTACGGAGGTCCCGAGTATGAAACGATAGCTGCCTTAGGCTCCAACTGCGGAATAGATGACCTGGAAATTATTGCCAAAGGCAGTGAGCTCACTGCTGCTTATGGTCTGGATAGCATATCCTGCGGCGGCGTTATCGCCTTTGCTATGGAGTGCTTTGAACGTGGCCTCCTAACACTGCAGGACACCGGGGGACTGGACCTCCGCTTTGGCAATGGACCAGCAATGCTACAGATGATTGAGCAGATTGCTCTGCGCCGGGGTCTGGGAGCTTTGCTGTCGGAGGGCGTGGCCCGGGCATCGAAGAAGCTAGGATCCACCACCGAAGAATTTGCTCTCCATATAAAGGGTCAAGAAATACCCATGCATGAGCCTCGCTGGAAGCAAGGCATGGGCATTGGATATATGATGTCACCAACAGGCGCTGACCATTGTCATAATATGCATGACTCCAGCTATGCCGCCCCGAACCCGCTGCTGGAGGACATGAAGAGCCTGGGCATATTGGAGCCTCTGTCTGTCAATGACCTGTCTCCGGCGAAGATACGGCTACTAATCTACAATTCCTTATGGATGCACTTCTTGAACTGTGCCGTCTGCTGCTACTTTGTTATGGTTTATGGTCAGGTGGGGTTCGAGAGAATGGTACAGTTGGTCAGCTCTGTGACCGGTTGGGATACCAGCGTCTTCGAGCTAATGAAGGTAGGGGAAAGAGCCGTCACCCTGGCACGGGCTTTTAACGTGAGGGAGGGCTTCACCAGTCACCATGATGATATGCCACGGCGTTTTTTCACTCCCCATATTTTGGGGCCCTTGGAGGGAATAGCGCTCGACCCCGCGACTCTGCAAAAAGCCAGGGAGACATATTACGATATGATGGGCTGGCCCAAGGGCTCTCCTTCTCCTGGTAAGCTGGCGGAGTTGGGCATTGAGTGGGCGATACCTTTTGTGAGAACACGATAAGGAAGCTTGCCAGATTCCTCTTTTCGTGCCGTGTCAAACGCTCCAGCACTCTGTAATTCCACATTATGACGCTTTGTTGGTCAAAAAAGATATAATAGCACTGTCACGGAAGCAGGGTTCGGGCTTGTGAAGTGCTACTATTTACAGGGCCAAAATGTCCCACTTTGGTAGATGATATACATGGAAATGCCCAGGCGCAAAAAGATTCAAGGATCGGCAAACTGGAGTAGCAGAAGAATTACGCCAAAGTGGCGGCAATATTGAGTCTTCAAGAAGTCTTCAAAGAGCATGAATTCAAAACAATAGAGCTAAGAGAAAACCCTTCCTCACAGTTATTGATGACGATATGGTTGTAGAAGTGACCCTGGATTCAGACCCGCTGGAGTGGGTGAAAACAGAGCAAGAGAAGGAAGAGGAGAGAAGAACAAGAAGGATATTTATTACTTACGGATACGGGCCGATTGGGGAACCTGAATGGATGATAACAATAGAAATTAGGTTAAACGGGGAGGGAAGTTTTCATAAACAGTCCCAAACAGGCATTAGCATCGAAAGGCTGTTTCAATTGACACAAGGGGAGTTGGACGAGATAGAAAGAGCATTGCAGGAGAACAAGTTCTTGGAGCTGGAGCCGTATTCAGGTGCACCGAGCGCTGTTAACTCGTTCATAACAGTGGGATACGATGATATGTCTCATACTGTGGTGGCGACGAATGCTGCTACGGAACCCTATAGAAACATAGAACAGAAGATTAGAGAGATTGTTCTACCTAAGGTGGGAGAAACGCCCTGAAGCAAGAGCATCGGTTGGCTCAGGGATAAGTTACCCACATAGATTTTCATATTAATGCTCCTTTTGCTTAATTTCGTAACCCCGCGCCGACTGTCTCACCTCAAGTACCTATGCTGAGTTCGCCCAGAAACATTAGCGCATTGGTTGCTTTCTGGTCTACCCGTAACCACGCCTTCGTCTGGCGCTCTTTTGCGCTTTCAAACGTGCCGTCTCTCCCTTGGATAGAAAATGACGATGGGCCTTTGCCTCGCGCAGAATTCCACTCGTCTGCACCATTCTTTGGAAGCGACGCAACAGGGACTCTTGTGATTCACCTTGACGTATTGAGACTTGCAATGACATAACACACCAACACACCCAGGGACATACACGGGCCAATTATCCTCAGCCCATGTATGTCCTGAGGTCAAACCCCAGTATTACCTACTCAGTCTGACTTTATTACGGTAGCAATCGCTACAGTAAACCGGCCTATCACCGCGAGGTTCGAAGGGTACTTCGGTGTCCTTGCCGCACTCGGCGCATGTCGCGGGAAACATCTGGCGTCTGGACCCGTAGTCGCTATTTCCGTAACGCTCTGACTTCCTTGCCTGGCGGCACGAGGGACATCGCTTGGGCTCATTAGTATAGCCCTTTGATTGGAAAAACTCTTGTTCCTCAACGCTGAGAGTGAAGGTAGCCCCACAATCGGCACACTGGAGAGATTTGTCCTGAAAACTCATTGGATGACCTCCTTTCTTTTAAATTCCAGCTAGAGTTCGGTCACCCAATACTCAAGTAGTCTGAAGTGATCTAAAAAAGCTTGCAATAACCTAAACTATAACTAACCACATATTATACATTAAAGGAAGCGTCTTTGTAAAATGAGTGCAGGTCCTCCTGTACAAGAGGTTATTTTTTACAGTGTGATGCTTCCCTTTGTAGTAACAATTTGATGGAATGTGCAGTTTTCTAGTCATCTTCAAGCGCTGGGTGAAATCCTGATGCTCTCTCCCTTAGCGTTTGGGAGAATAAATTATAGCGCCGACATTGCCAAAATTTACCTGATGCAACTCAATACAAAATTGAGGCATCTGCCCAAATCTTAATAGGATTTTAATATTCAGATGCTATTATTACATCATCAGCTGATAATAATGTGTAGAAAGGAGGTGAGATAGAAATGTGGCGAGGCAAGAAGGTTATGGTTATTGCACTGGCTGCCATATTACTGGTTGGGAGCTCAGTGGGGGTAGTCCTTGCTGCCGACAATGGGGATGAGGCCGGGAGCCCGCCTGAGGCTCGACATTGGGCGTTGCTAGACAGGGTCTGCGAAATCTATAAAGAGAACACGGGCACCACCATTGACCAGCAGGCGCTGCAAGACGCCTTTGCCCAAGCAAGAAGTGAGATACAGGCTGAAGCCATGCAAAACCGCCTTGCAAACCTGGTAGACAAAGGCCGGATAACCCAGGACGAAGCTGACCAGTACCTCGAGTGGTGGCAGTCAAGGCCTGACGTCCCGGTTGGATTTGGCTTCCGTGGTCGTGGTGGGTTCTGTGGCATGGGTGGACCACTTGGCTGGGGTGGACCAGGTGCTCCCACAGAATAACTAACCAGCTTCCCATGTAGACGCTCTGGTTAACCATGAGCAGAGAGGGGGAGAACATTCCCCCTCTCTTTTAAATGTGGGAGAAAAATCCTTAACAATTCCTTAACATTTTTGTTATAGTATTAGAAAAGCATGATGAATCGTTAGGGGAGTCAGAGATGTCAGGCAAAAAGGTTCTGGTGGTTGATGATGATGTCAAAACGGTGGAACTGGTCAAGCTCTACCTGAACAGAGATGGCTACCGTGTGCTCACTGCTTATGATGGTACTGAAGCATTACGCCTGGCTCGGGAGGGTCATCCTGACCTCATCGTTCTGGACCTCATGCTGCCCGGCATTGACGGTCTTGAGATTTGTCGCACGCTCAGGGGTGAATCCGACGTGCCGATCATTATGCTTACGGCCAAGACTACTGACCAAGATAAATTAATAGGGCTGGACTTGGGGGCAGATGACTACGTGACCAAGCCCTTCAGTCCAAGGGAGCTAGCCGCCAGAGTCCGAGTAGTGCTGAGGCGCCTCCCCGGAGAGCGTGGTCCTGATGAAATCAAGCGCGGTGAGCTCACTGTCAGCTTTCTCAGACACGAGGCATCACTTGCCGGCAGGTCTCTAAATCTCACCACAGTTGAATTTAAGCTGCTGGGAGTCCTGGCCAAGGAACCGGGTAGGGTTTTCAGCCGGGTGCAGCTTATTGACGAGGCTCTTGGCTATGATTTTGAGGGGTTTGACCGCACCATCGATGTTCACATCCTTAACCTGCGCCGAAAGCTTGAGCCGGACCCGAGCCACCCAAAATACCTGAAGACAGTGTACGGAGCCGGCTACAAGCTTTCAGAGATGAGTAATGATACATAGTTTGCGTTTTCGGCTTGTCGTATCTTTCACATTGGTGATACTGGTGGTGATTGGTTCAGTATTCTTCTTCATTAACCGGGCTACCCAGGCTGAAATCCGTCGATTTGTAGAATATGTTGCCCAAATGCGTGCCGAGAGGATGGAAATTGGGCTATCCGGTTATTACTTGCAGCGAGGGGACTGGGAGGGAATTCAACCCTTTGTGGAGCAGTGGGGTAACCTCTACGGGCAGCGAATCATAGTGACCGATGCCAATGGCATCGTAGTCGCTGATTCTGAGGGAGATGTCTTGGGGGAATCGTATGCTCCTGATTCACCAGGCAGGCCCCTATCACCCCCGTGGCAGACAGGTACCATTGGCACACTTTACATCACCCCGGAATCATCATCAGATGTAGGTCTTATCGCACTACAAATCCTTTTCAAGGAAATAGGTCGCTTTTTCATCTGGGGAGGCTTGATCGGGGTTGCCATTGCTCTGGTAATCACTTTCCTCCTCTCACGGCGAGTCCTAGCCCCGGTTAAGGCTCTTACCTCCGCTGCCCGGCAGCTGGGGCGCGGTGATTTTTCTCAAAGGGTACAGGTTAAGGATAAAGGGGAAGTTGGGGAGATGGCTAATACCTTTAACTTCATGGCAAGCGACCTGGAACAGGCTGAGCAACTGCAACGCAATATGGTAGCTGACATCGCCCACGAGCTGAGAACTCCCCTATCTAACCTGAGAGGTTACCTGGAGGCGGTTCGTGACGGCGTGATAAAACCAGATGCGGATACTATTCGCTCCCTTGATGAAGAGGCAGCGCTGCTGTCACGGCTGGTTGACGACCTCCAGGAGCTAAGCCTCGCCGAGGCAGGCGAACTGAAGCTCGTTTGCCAGGCGGAAAACATCGGAGAGTTAATCGAGCAGACGGTGGGTGGGTTGCAGGCCCAAGCAACAACAAAGGGATTATCGGTGTCCGTTGACCTACCTGATAGACTCCCGGCGGTGAATATTGACTCGCCCCGGATTAGCCAGGTGCTGCGTAATCTTCTGGAAAATGCGATAGCTCACACGGCTGAAGGAGATGCCATCACCGTAACTGCCGCACAGCAGGGCAACTGGGTAGAGGTAAGCGTTGTAGACACAGGTGAAGGTATTCCTGCTGAGGGCCTACCCAATATCTTTGAACGCTTTTACCGCGTGGATAAATCCCGTGCCAGAGCTACCGGTGGCAGCGGTCTCGGTCTCACCATAGCCAAACGACTGGTGGAAGCTCATGGCGGTACGATTCAAGCCCAGAGTGAACGGGGAAAGGGAAGCTGTTTTTCCTTTACCGTTCCGATAGCAGATTGATTTGACATCATTTCTGCCAACTCATACAATATCTTAATAACAACTTAACATTTCCCTGCTACACTAAAACAGAATTCATTTTCATCTTGCTCAGAATAATAACGGAGGCACGGAACACTATGAAGAAAATCATATATACAATCTTGATGGCCTGTATTCTGATTGCACTCACAGTTACCCCGCTGGGCTGTAGTTCTAGTCCAGGTGGGACAGAGGCAACGGAGTACCAAACAGCAACGGTACAACGCGGTGATATAACTGTGGATATCACTGCCAGCGGCAATCTAGAGTTATCCGACAAACGGAGCCTCAGTTTCGGGACTTCGGGAACAGTGGGGGAGGTTCTGGTAGAAGAGGGAGACTCCATTACAAAAGGACAGGTCTTGGCAAGGCTTGATGCTCCTCAGCTTGAGATAAATGTGGCGCTGGCTGAACTTGCCCTTATGCAGACAATCTTTCCTTATTATAGCTATCGTTATTCTAGCGACCAACCTGGGGTATGGCTTGCTCTTGACGAAGCTCAAGCTAACCTCGAAGAGGCACAAAGGCTTCTAAGTGAAGGGAAAAACGAGAAGGCGCAAGCTTTCCTAGATATGGTACAGGATAATCTAGACAAGGCGGAGAAAAAATCGGAAGCCAGAGTATGGGCTCTGCCTCTTTCGATAAAGAGGCTTGAGCTGCAGCTCGACAGCGCGGAAGCTGCACTGGATAAGGCAAAGATTACTGCTCCCTTTGATGGCATCGTTATTAAGGTGAATGTTGACGCTGGCCAGGGAGTGAATGCAGACACGGTGGTCATGGAGGTTGCCAGGGCGACCAAGTTTGAGGTGGATATCCTCGTCAGTGAGATGGATATTTTCCAGGTGGGTGAGGGAGAAAACGCTACGGTGCAGATTGATGCACTGCCGGGTATGAGTCTCCCCGCTCAAGTCACCTATATCTCGCCCACAGCCACTATTGCGTCAGGAGTAGTGAACTACGAGGTGAAAGTCGAAATACAGCCGCTCGAAGCTGTAGCGCAAAAACAGCTCAGGGAAGGCCTGAGTGTCATCGTAAGTCTACCGGAGGAGGAGAGGGACGATGTGCTGCTGGTACCAAACTCAGCGATTACCACCCAGGGAGGGCAAACCTACGTCCAGGTTGTAGCGCCCAATGGCACTACTGAAGAACGCATTATAGGGACTGGCATCAGCAACTGGCAGTACACTGAGGTCACCGAGGGGCTCAGCGAGGGCGAACAGGTGGTTGTCCCGGACACAACGACACCCCAACAAGAGGGGCCTGAAGGGATGTGGATACAGGGAGAGGGGCCACATTGATGATCCAGTTACAGAATATAACCAAAGTCTATCCCATGGGCAACAGAGAGCTGGCCGTGCTCAGGGGGATAAACCTGAATATTGAGAAGGGCGAGTCAGTAGCGATTATGGGGCCCTCCGGCTCGGGCAAAACGACCATCCTTAACCTCATTGGTTGCCTGGATACACCAACTTCAGGGAGCTACTATCTGGAGGGTAAAGAAGTAAACCGCCTCAGTAGCGGTGAACTGGCCCTGGTCAGAGGCAAGAAGATTGGTTTCGTCTTCCAGACTTTCAATTTACTGCCCCGGCTTTCGGCACTGGGTAACGTACAACTCGGGTTGAGATTCGCTGGTGGTGCAGACCCGGAACGTGCTATGCAGGCACTGGCTAAGGTTGGGCTCTCTGACCGGGCAAATCATCACCCTAACGAGCTTTCAGGAGGAGAGCAGCAAAGAGTTGCCATTGCCCGGGCTTTGGCGAAAAGCCCGCCCCTGATTCTCGCCGATGAGCCTACCGGCAACCTGGACAGCCGCGCCGGCGAGGAAGTAATCTCTATACTCACCTCTTTACGTGCCGAGCAGGGTGGTACTCTGATCATGGTAACGCATGACAGTAACCTTGCTCACCACTGCCAGCGCATTATCCATCTGAAGGATGGCCAGGTAGTAATGGAGGAAACGCTGTGAATAAGTGGCTTGACTCTCTGTCCGCCGCCTGGGCCGGGGTGATTACGCACAAGCTTCGTAGCTCCCTGACCATGCTGGGAATCGTCATTGGCATAACTGCAGTGATTGCCCTGATGTCCATCGGTAGAGGTGTCGAGGCAGAGATCATCTCTCAGATCGAAAGTCTCGGGTCAAACGTCGTCTTCATCACCCCTGGCTGGACTACCGAGGAGGAAGCCTGGGCTGCTGCCGGCAGTGCTCAAACCCTCACCCAGGAAGATGCAGCGGCAATAGCAGAACAAGTTCCTTCCGTATCCTCAGTGGCTCCTGTCTTGGCCAGCAATCTCCAGGCGGTGGTCGGTGGTGAGAACATGGGGGCTCAGGTTTTCGGGGTCACCCCGGAGCATATGCAGGTAAATAATCTGGAGATTGCCCATGGCGCCTTCTTTACTGAATATGATTATCAGCGTGGTGCCAAGGTAGCCGTGCTCGGTTCCGACGTCAAAGAGACGCTGTTTGGAGATGCTGACCCAATAGGGCAACAGATGTGGATGGGCGGCATTGTTGTGCGTGTCATTGGCGTATTGGAGAGCAAGGAAGCCATGGAGGGTTCGCCTGATGATGTTATCTTTATCCCATTGACCACCTTCCAGCAGACGGTTTACCAGCCACGGACCGCCCAGGGAGACCATGTGGTGCATTACATATCGCTGACGGTAAGCGACCAGGAGCAGGGAGACTACGTTATTGATGAAATAACCGAACTGCTCCGCTCCCGCCACCAGCTTGCTGCGAATGCGGATGATGACTTTGAGATTATTTCGATGGAGGAGATAATCGAAACCGTGTCTGAAATAATGGGAACGTTGACCCTTTTCCTGGGCGCTATCGCTGCCATTTCGCTGCTGGTGGGGGGTATCGGAGTGATGAATATAATGCTCGTGTCTGTAATGGAGAGGAGGAGAGAGATAGGCATCCTCAAGGCACTGGGAGCCACGGGACGAGATATATGGACTCAATTTCTCATGGAGGCCGCTTTCCTGACACTGGCCGGTGGCATAATCGGGATTGCCCTAGGCTGGGGACTCTCATATTTCGTGTCCAGGTTCAGCATGGGGCAGATACCAACTATGGTTACTGCTGATATAGTCATCCTTGCCGTTTCGGTATCGGTCGGCATCGGTCTGTTCTTTGGTTTCTATCCCGCCTGGAAAGCCTCCCGGCTCAATCCCATCGAAGCACTCAGGTTTGAATAGAGACTGATTCACCAACCATACTGTTTTTTCTGCCGTTGAACAATTTGATGGAATGTGCAATCCTCTCTGTTTCACACCACACAGCAATGAAAATTCACAGGCGTGGAGATTGAACTACTCATAACCTCTCTTCTCAAATGGGGTTGATTCTGCCACAGTGTGGGCACTTAATTTTAGATTGCTTGAACTTGGGTGGAACCCTTAACTTCGTGCCACAGGCACAGTTAATGGTCTTATAGCTGCTGAGCTGCCACAATACTGCTGAGGTGTCGCGAGCACGTTGAATCTGGTCAGGTTCCCCTTCTCCTGCCTCTGGTGTCGCGGCCCGTAGCGGAACTGGCTCCACGGTGGTCAGAGCAGATCTGGCAACAACTCCCTTGTCGGCCTTGTGAACCTGCCGGTAGGATTGGTCGTAGTTGGCAAAGGAGGCTCCCCCTGCCATTGAACGCAGGATACGTATTCTCTCTGAAATAGGTGGGTGGGTACTGGTGAGGTTGCTGGCCCACATGCCTTTCTTACGGAAGGGATTGATGATATACATTGGCGCCGTTGCTTTGTTGGCCGATTTCAGCTGGCTGGTCGAAGCGGCCAGTTTTTCCAGCGCTGAGGCCAGTCCCTCGGGGTATCTGGTATACAGGGCTGAAGAAGCATCGGCCAGATATTCCCTCTTCCTGGAGATAGCGAAGTAGATAAGCTGGGCCATAATCGGCGCCAGTATGATCAAGACGATGCCGACGGCAAGAATTATTAGCTGACCTGACCCGCCTCCCGATGAAGAACTCCTTCTGCCTCCAGCCATGCTGCTGAAGAACAGTAATCGCGTTGCATACCAGGCCAGGATGACGATGGTACCGAGAAGGACGGCGGTGATAGCCATCAATAGCACGTCACGGTTCTTTATGTGGGATATTTCGTGCCCGATGACACCCTGGAGTTGATCGCGGTTGAGTTTTTGTAGCAGTCCAGAGGTGATGGCCACGGCCGCCCGATTGGGGTCTCGCCCGGTAGCGAAGGCGTTTAGTGCCGGGTCATCGATGATATAGATGTCGGGCATCTTCTCCAGCCCCGAGGCAATCTTCATCTCCTCAACTACGTTGTAGAGGCGCGGGTGGTCATCGCGGCTGATCTTTTTCGCCCGTGACAGCGCCAGCAGGATATTGCCTCCCCGGAAGAAGGCGACCAGACTCATCACTCCCCATACTACCAAAGCGATAATCAGGCCCCCGATGCCACTGCCAAAGAAGTACAGCCCCAGGAAGTAACCGACCAGGAGCAGCAATAACCCCATTCCGGCCACTAATATTGCTGATCTTGTCTGGTTAGACCTTATCTGTTCCCACATAGACTACAACATACCTGGTTAGGTGAAGGTGACCTTGGGTGCCTCTCTCTCCCCAGCTACGCTAACCTCAAAGAATTCGCTTGCCTTAAAGCCAGTCATGCTGGCTACCATGTTGGAGGGAAACATCTGGGTCCGGTTGTTATACCTGAGGACTGAATCATTGTAATACTGGCGGGAAAAGCTTAGTTTGTTCTCGGTGGAGGTGAGCTCCTCCTGAAGAGCCAGGAAGTTCTGATTGGCTTTGAGGTCGGGGTAATTTTCAACTACAGCGAGAAGCCGGCCCAAAGCAGAGCTTAACTCAGTCTCAGCCTTAGCCCGCGCGCCTGGTCCGGAGGACGCTGCCTGCTGGGCAAGGTTGCGGGCTTTGGTTATGGCTTCTAATGTCTCCCGCTCGTGCTTCATGTAGCCTTTGACTGTTTCGATAAGGTTGGGAATCAGGTCATGTCGTCTCTTTAGCTGGACATCAATCTGTGCCCAAGCGTTCTTTACCTGATTGCGCAGCCTGACCAGTCTGTTATAGGCCACAATGAATAGGATGATAAGAATGACGACAACGCCAACAATGATGTACCATGTCATAGAACACCTCCTAAGCGATTTGCACCTAGTTTACTCTAGAGAAGATTCTCCTGTCACCTGTGTCTGTCCTCCATAGTTCACTCCATGGGCTTGAATACTTCTCCCAAGAAAGTGATGACCTCTTGCTGAGAACGTGTTTTTTCTGACGGTTTCTTGGCCAGCTGTCTTGTCAGTTGACCAAGCTCGCCACCGTCAAACCACAGTCCGTCTTCTCGTTGGCAGACATCAATCAATATTCCAGGTTCTTGACCTATGCCTGTTTTCTTCATTTTCTGACCACAGATGGGACACTTCCGCTTCTTCTCTGATGATTCGGCTTCTTCGGAACTGAGGATGTTGCTGAGGAACACATTCTGGCTCTCTAAGTTTATGGACTCCAGCAATAGCTCAAGCTCACCAGAATCAAACCATACGCCCTGACAGTCAGTACAATAATCAAGCTCAATCTTGTTGTACTCAACAACTATCATATCGCTCTTACAGGTAGGGCATATCATGGCAGCCACCCCTCATAGTGGTTAACCGAATCGCGGTTATTTTGCATTTATATTCGCTCGCATTCCCGACCTCATTATAACCCAGCGTCTGAACATTGAACAAACCGCTATTTCGTTCAGGCACGGGGAACTTTATCGTTGCTTGCTGAAATTTACTCTTAAGAGTATTTACCCAGCTTTGCTTTTAACTCGCTTATGCTGCAAAGCCCGTATCAAGCAGAAAGGCTCTCAGGATTTTATAACCCTAACCTCTAAGGCTTTAGGTGTTTTTCAAGCTCTTTGAACTGTGGGAACTGGGGCACCAGATAACGGGATAGACCAGCACCGGGGACTATGTACGCCCTGTGGAGAAGACGGGAATCTGTCCTCCCCGTCAGGGCGATTTCACCGCCAGCCCCAGCGTCTTCTGCATTGTGTTCATGAAGTTGTTCCAGTATCCCGTGTAGGTCGCGCCTCTGGTCAGGTAAGGAGTGAGCACGCAGGAGCGCAGCACGTAGACGTTCTTCACCCTGTCCCACTCATCGGCGGGAATGCCCAGCTTCGCCACGAACGCCCTGGGGGCATCTCCATAGTTATCGAAGCTGAGGTTGGTCTTCGAGGTGATCCAGCTATCGGAGTAAACGGGGCCGGATTTATAAGAGCACCTGTCATAGACCTTCTGGTTGACCTCATCCATCGCCTTGAGGCTGGCATTGCCCTCTTCGTTGAAGGCGAAGTCAACGATGTTGAAGTCGGGCCTGGTCAGAGGCGCCACCCTGAATTTCCTGTCCTCCACGTCGAGCGTACCAGCCGAGAGAAGGGAGTGGTAAAACCTGGCCGCCCCTTCGACGCTGCGGCCAATTATCTTTCCATAGCCCGTAACATTGAGGGGAATGACCTTATGTGCCGTCCACACCGCAGCCGCTGTGGCTCCCGCCTTCGACCCCTCCATGATGTAGCTGCCCAGCAGCATGGGATTATCCTCGGTTTTCTCGAAGACATAAGCAGCAAAGTAGGAAATAAGGTCAAGCACCCTCCTGTCTTTCATGACAACCCCACCGGCGGCGTAGGGAACATATCCCATCTTGTGTGGGTCGATGGTGATGGAATCTGCCTCCGGTATCGCCCTGTACGCCTCGTAAACGTCGTTTGAGGGCCAATCTACCTCCTTGTGAACGACGCCCTGCTCGTGCAACGCCTTCTTCAGGTCGTTAAATCCCATGAAGTGGTCGTCCTCATCCAGGAAGATAGTCCGGGCATATCCTCCATAAGCGGCATCGATGTGAAGGTAAAAAGACACGCCCTTCTTTTCATACTCTTCCCTGAGCCTGACAATTTCGTGCACCTCATCGACGGCGCCCTCTTCCGTGGTGCCCACCACCGCCACCACACCCAGAATGGGAGTCTTCTCCGCCACGAGGCGGTCGATATTTTCCTTGAGATGCCTGACATCCATGCGATAGTTGTCCTTAACCTGGACGTAGACCACGTTTCCCTGTCCAATGCCCAGAATATCCACAGCCTTGGTCCAGGAATAGTGCTTGGACTGCGGAACCAGGAGCTTGCCCAGCTTGCCCCTCTCCACTCCCGTGCCTCGAACAGATTGCTCCCTCACCGCTTCCAGCGCACCCGCTTCTTTGACCTTGCTCACCAGCTCCAGTATCCTGCCGGGGGACAGGTTCAGAAGGTGCCAGTCGTCCATGCCCTCGACTATTTCCGGCTTAACCTTCCTGATGGCCAGGGGGGCCGACTTCAGGTTCCGAGCCACCCAGAGACCCTCGTAGTTGGCGATGGTTCCATCCGTGGTGATGTGCCCCCACGCCTTCTCCGGGTCGTATCCCAGCATTCTGGCGAACTGCTTGCCTACCTCTATTTCCATAGCAGTCGTGGCAGCCGACGCCTCGTAGGCACAGTTGTTGGGGTTGTAAAGGATGGTCGCCATGTAGGCCAGGTTGGCTGCCATCAGGGTATCGGAGTTCATGTGCCCCAGGTAGCGCGAGGAAAACCAGGGCATGGAACTGAATTTGAGCCTGGAGGAGAGTTCCAGCAGAGCATTGCTCGTCCTGTCCAGCGTAGCCTCGAAATCCCCGGCATGTTGCTCATTCAAGCTTATCATGGGGTCGTCCTCGGGGTGGAAGTCCCGACGCCAGTAAATGTGCTCCTCCATCAAGAAATTCAGCGTTTCCCGGAAGAACTTCTGATTCTCCGATTTCGGCCCCAAAAACAGGGCATCGACGTTAACTTTTTCCATACCATCACTTCCTTCTACAGCTCAAAGGGATCCGTCCAGTTCATCAGCTACTGGCCTTTTACAGGCTCTGCAACGTTGTGCCCCTCTGAAGAGCGGCGCGCCGCACGAAGAACAGTGATAGCGCTCGCATTCAGCCCGGGCCCATTCCACGGAACCCTTCTCATCACCGTACTCAGCCACCTTCGCTCGCCATATGGGAATCGTCCGCATCATCACCCGCACACCAGTGGCAAGGACGAAATTCTTGATCATGTCGCATGGCCATTCCCCACATTGATGGCAGGAGTAATACCCTTTTGATTTCACGCAATCCCGTATCGTGCATATCCTGCAGTAACCGAAGATCTTCTTCGGCGGATCAGGCTGCATACAGCCGAGGCATTCCGTGTCTTCGGGCTTTGTTCCATAAAGGTTCGCCATGATCGTCTTGAACTTCTCATTGCCGTCCCTTGTTGCGATGTAGATCCCACAGACACCGCAATACAACCCACACGGTGCCATCAGATCCTTGTTCCTGATTTCTTCTTCAGTCCATCCTTCCATAATTCATGTCTCCATAATCCGTGATATCTGTGATAATTCTATGCTGGACGCAATGTAATTACAACGTTGGAGAGGAAAGTTATGCTGGCAAGGACATGATGTCATGGAATGCTAGGCTTTTGTCTTTTCTGCACGGTGTTCGTCTCTTCTGGAGTATCCTCTACCCTTTCCACCTCAATAGTGCATTCTGTGACCAGAGCGGCAATTGCTCCGAGTGCAGCCAGGACCGGAGCTGCTAGAACTGCTGCCGCAGCTACAGGAACGCCTATGGTTAATGGGACATCTATCAAGGGGCGACCTTTATGCAGTAAACGAATTCTTCTGATATTTCCCTGATGTATTAGCTCCTTGACCTTATCAACCAGTTGATTTCCATCTACAGTGAACGTCTCCTTTGCCATTGTGCTTAACCTCCTTTCACTATTAATCTTATACCTTTATCTTCATCCTGTAATCAGGCAAACGGCTGATTTTGGGGCCATACTTTAGTATGACTAAAGCTTGATGATGCCTTTCTTTAGGGCCTTGGTCACAGCTTCAGTTCTATCGCCAACCTCCAGCAAATCCAGCGCAACGCTGTTGAGCGTGGGCCTCACTTCACCGGCGTAAGTTAGGCGGCCCACCACGGTCGGCGGCGACAACGCCCTACTTCTCAATTGGGGTCAAGGCGTCAATAGCCGGCAGGTAGACTTCCGCGTAATAGAAGGCGCGCTCGCTGGCTGTGCCCTGCAACAGAATAAGGTAACTGGTCCCGTCGCTTTCCGCTATAGCTAAATCGAACAGCAGGCCTAGGGCTTCGACCTCGTAGAGCGACCAGTTGAGGTCATTGGCCTCGCGACTGCCGACGCTTTCCGGGACTTCATCAAGACCAAAATTCGTGGTCAGCAATTGTAAAAGTTCATCACCGCCTCCTGGAGCAGCCAGTTGAAGAATTACAACCAAACCCAGCGCTGAGCGTGCATACGTGCCCGGCGACAGCTCAACCCAGCT
This sequence comes from Dehalococcoidia bacterium, assembly GCA_034431195.1. Taxonomy (GTDB): domain Bacteria; phylum Chloroflexota; class Dehalococcoidia; order GIF9; family AB-539-J10; genus CG2-30-46-19. Next base: position 133,300 of record DAOUDP010000017.1, read on the forward strand.
TTCAGGCACCACGCCGCTAATGCCGAAGATTTCATTGGTGAAAGGCACCAGGGTGATCTCCGTTTCGGGAACGAAAAAGTCCGGGCCGCTCATCTCGGCGATGCATGACCCATCGGGTTCTGTGGTTGGGTCATCCAGAAAAGCCATCGCAATGCTGAGCGGACATTCCTCTCCAGAAATACTCGCACCATGCCCGACACCGGGAAATTCGCAGTAGAAACTGTTGTCCAGGGTTTCGGTAGCCAGTTCACCCCAAGAGGGCGGGGTAATCGGATCATATTCGCCTGCCAGCACCAGCGTTGGAATGCCGCTGTCGACCGGCTCGTTTTCGATGGGGTCAGCTTCCTTCGCGCCCCAGATTTCACAGATTGTGAAGATTGGTTCACCCAAGTTAGGGCTGCTATCGAAAAGGTTTCGTGTTTCGGGATAAGCTTCAGCAGCGGCAGCAAATTCTCCTGGGCTGCTGAAGTATACTTCTTCGCCGCATTGCACCGAATATTGCATCCCCATACTGACAAATTCTATGTTCATGAGGAAAGACCCCATCACCAGAGCTAAGGTGTCATAATTGCCATCACGGGCGTCGAAGATAATCTTGGGCAGCAAAGGGATGACCTCCGTCGAGTAGAGCGATTGAAACAGAAAGCCAATCAGCCCATCGCCGTTCAGCAGCACGTCGTAAGTCTCGCCCGAGAGGGGTTGCGTTGCTGAGAGAGTGACGGGTGAGTCATTCAGCTGGTCCACCAGTTCGTAAAAGACGGTCTCCAACTCGGGATAGGTCTCACTACAGACAGGATCAGCCTCGCAGCCATCGAAGCAGACATTGAAGGCGCGGTCAAAGTTGGCTGGTGCTCCGGCATAGAGACTGATTTGCAACGGATAGGTCGAATCGAGGATGACGCTGCGAATGCCTTCGGGATAATCGCGCATCGCGGTCAGCGCCAGCCGTGTGCCGTAGGAGATGCCGAGCAGGTTCCACTCTTCATAACCCAGCGCCAGACGCAGATCGTTCAGGTCTGAAGCGCTTTCGGCGCTATTATAGGCCGCCAGATTGACTCCCTCGCTAACCAGACGGTCATGGCAACTGCAAATCGCCTCGGTACCCAGCGCTGCGCTTTCTTCAGGGCTCAGGTCTTGGTCCAGGGTCTCGTAGACCAGGTCGGTAAACTCCGGACAATCGAGGGCAGGCTCTGAATAGCCAGTGCCGCGCTGGTCGAACATAATCAAGTCGCGGTTTGCCAGGAATGGAGCGAAACGCCGGTTGAACACAAGCGGCACTGCCTCAAGCGCATTCTCGCCAGGGCCGCCCGCAAGGTAGACGACCGGGTCGGGGGCCGGGTTGTCGCTATAACTTCTAAATATGGCAACATGCAGCCGGATAGTCGGGCCGTCGGGTTGGCTACGGTCCTCGGGGACAGTCAAATAGCCACACTCGCAGGTCTGACCCGGGGGAATCTGGAACTGGCATTGCGCTGGTTCAAAATATGGTTGGTAAGCCGGCTCATCAACTTTGACGCAACCAGCCAGAAAGCTTGCCATTAAGGCAAAAACCAGGATACAGGGAATTATCATCTTTCTCATTGTTTTCGTCCTTTCGCCTTACAAGGTTACACTGTTACCCTCGGCATGTAAACCAGGAGGATGGGCCTCCTGGAAGAGACCATAAACAAATACTGGAGAGAGATAGCCCCTGCACTATTTGAAGCGGCGAGAGATTAGCGTTCAATTAAGTATTTGAGGTCTGTAAAAGCGAGCAATATCCTACGAACATTCACCTTACTTGCACTTTCTGACGAACTGTTAAATGGGAAGCCAAAAACAATATCCCTATGCCACCGGTATTCTAAGTTGCGTTGTCAAGGTAGTTGCAGCGATATATCTCTGTGCGTGCGGAATCTAATTGCAACTTCGGAGGAGGCACCATCGGTGGAAGGTTAGGCCTTGCCCGACTAAACGAGGAACTTTTGAGAAGGGATTTATCTCTTAGACTAAACGAAGAACCATTTTATAATAAGTTGGACTATCAAACCTGCTATGATGACTGGACCTACATATTTGATAACTCTTCTAAATGTCGCGATTGTTGAAGGACGCCCTGTGTCTATGAATGTAAATGGAAACAATTTACTTATGCCCCATATGTACACCAGAACCAAAATGACTCCCCAAAGAATAGTCACTATTGGAAAAGCCGGGTTATGCCAAAGTGGTTTTGTGCATGTATACATAAGTAATCCCACCAACAAAGCACCTTGCAGTGCAGGAAGCCAAATACGGTTAAATATCCAGTAAATGTTGTGGTGGTCTGATATGAACTCCTCGATTTCCTTGCTTCTTGCTGCAACCCAGTCCGCATCCGTACTAGTAATTTCTACTTTAGCGTAAGGCACCTTGTTATCGGAAACTAGTCTAATTGTTCTATCTTCCTCGTATGATTTTGCTACTAACCAGACTTGGTTGACCTCGTCGGGCAAACGTGCATCACGTAAGTCTTCAATACTTTCAGAGGACATAGCCTCTCTCTTTCCCGACAAAGTAAAATGTAGGTAACCTTGAGTGTCATTCTCTACCGCTTTCTTAAGAATCTCGCACAACTTTACCAAGTCGTCTTGTTTGAGAGTCATAGATTTTGCTGGTAGCGTAACCGTTGTTTTATGCGTATTCGTCATTTTTATGTATCCCAAAGTGTTCTTGCCTATATTAGTTTATATTTCCTCAATCGGCCAGGCTACTCATCAGGCAAAGGTGGAGTTCGCATAGTTATGGTAATTATAGCAGAATCAGTTTGATTCACACTGCTAGCTATCTCACTGTTAGGAATGCTGGTATCAGCGGTTGAAGCACAGAAGAGACATAGTCCGATTGAATATACAGCGCTGCATATCAAGGTTTCTCACGATGTCTCCGCCGCGGTCCCAGTCCCCAAACTATTTTAAGTGCAATGCTACCTGCAAAGAGACAAAGAAAAATAATAAGACCTGTCACGAGTGAATATGCAGTGGTCGTCCACCCCACTATAAGAAGAATGATTCCTACTGCAAACAAAATAAAAGTAATGGCCCGTTTAGCATTCTCTGCCATGTTAATCACCTCCTTGAGCGGAATACCATATACAATTTACACTGGCTTCGTTAAGCGGTCTAGCAAATCGCTACCCTTTTTAGCTTCAAAGCCAAATACACAGCCGTTACATGAAGCGGTCCAGAGAATGGGAGTCTATAGCTATGAAATGGGTGTGCGCGTGGAATGTAATTACAACTTCGGAGGAGGCACCATCGGTGGAAGGTTAGGCCTTGCCCGACTAAACGAGGAACTCTTGAAAGAGGATATGCCTCCGAATGAGAAACTTCACAACCTCAGTTATCCCGCCCTGGTGTATCTTTATAAGCCTGTTATGACAACTATAACCCTAAGTCTTCTCCAACGATTATCACCGTTATTCTGTCCTTCTGGTACTGGTGCTCGATAGTAACAACAGCATTACAGAACCTCAGGGGGCTGCGGCAATCAACGCATTTACCCGTCTCACCGCACGGGAGAGGAAGACCCAGCCGTCTTGCGTGAATGGGCGCCACATAATTCCTGATTCTCTGCCTCGCTGCTTCCGTATCGGGAACAACCTTATTTATTCCAGCGACAACGATTACTTTAGAGGGACCAAAGATCAAGGCCGCCACCCGATTGCCGATGCCATCAATGTTAACCAGTTTGCCATCCATGGTGACAGCATTAGTACTCATCAGAAAAACATCAGCTAACAGGCTTTCCTTCCGCAGGTCATCCTTTTCCTCTTGAGTGAGCTGCGGTTTATGACGGTCAATCAAATGGTAATTCCCAGCACGCAGCACATCTTTAACCCCAATCTGGTCTAAAGATAGCGAGCCTCCATAACCTACTTTGCTTCCCACAGGAATCAAGCTGAGCACCCTTTCCCTGGCTTCTTCCCCCGTTTTGATATAGAAGCCTGTCATGTTATTTTTCTCCAGGGAGTCGATCACCCTGTGCGCCAGCGTTTCTTTATACCACTCTTTGACCTCAATTACGTTATCCATTTTTCAGCCTGACCTCTCTTTACCAACTCACATATTGCTGTCGTGACTCGAGGAATACCTCCACTGCTCCCCCGAAACGCCGACTCCTACCCGCCAGTGTCAGATCCCCGGCATAAGGTATAATAACCAAATCCCACTCTTCAATCCAGTATATCACTGTCATCCTTCACTAGCTGGAAGAATAAAGCATAGCTTTTGAAAAAGGGATTTAACCCTTTCATGGATGGCAGGGTGAACAATTCGATGAATTGTCCTCCAGATAGCCGCGTAGGTCTGCATTACTAACCGGGATACTTTTCGCCGAGCGCGGTATTGCCCGATATGGATGGGTATGTTATTGTGTCACTTGGACTGGCTCCAGGTTCATTCGGAAATCTGGATGAGATGGAAGTCAGATAGCGTAACCCAAGCATGGTTTAGAAAGGGTGAGGTAAGTAGATTGCATTCATCTGAGAGGGATTGGCAGCGCTGGTTTCCTGAAGGTAAAGGTGGGGAGCCTGTGACGCTTACCTGGGGCAGACGCACCACCAGGGCAATCATAATCGTGGCTGCGGCCATAATTCTATTCATTGTCCTGGCAATATCAAAGGGGGTGTATACCGAGTGGCTGTGGTTTAGCAGTCTGGATTACGGCAGCGTCTACACCACTATTCTGAAAACTAAGGTGCTGCTCTTCTTTTCTGCGGCCATCCTCTTTGGTATCTTATTTTTTGGGAACCTAGTGCTGGCGACACGCCTGGCACCTAGTAGTGGCACACATTTTTGGCCCTGGACTATAGCGCGTCGGCCGCAGCGGACATACAAGTGGGGCGTTATCCTGGGAACGGTACTGCTCAGCATAATGTTTGGCTTGGTGGCCCAGGGCAACTGGCAAATCGTGCTTCAGTTCTTCAACGGACAGCCTTTTGGTATCGCCGACCCTGTTTTCAATAAAGAGATTGGCTTCTATGTCTTCACATTGCCTTTCCTTCACATGGTGCGAAGCTGGTTCATTGGTGCGCTGATAGTCACCTCTATTGGCAGCGCCCTGGTGTATGTCGTGAGCTATGGGACGCAGCGGCTTAGATTTGATCTCGCCAGGCCGGTGTTAGCCCATGCGTGTGGTCTGGGTGTAGCTATTCTAGGCCTCTTCACCTGGGGTTACTGGCTTGGTATCTGGGAACTGGTCTTCTCCACTCGGGGGGTGGTGTTCGGAGCCAGCTATGCTGATATGCACGCCAAGCTGCCAGCACTGTGGATACTTCTGGCAGTAGCAATTATTTGCATCGCGATCATTGTGGTGTCCTTATTGAAGCGTAAGTCTCGCTGGGCCCTCTATGGCATTGGGGGATGGATAGCAATTGCTATCATTGTTGGAGCAATTTTCCCCGCTGTGGTACAGAGATTTCAGGTAGAGCCCAGTGAGCTAGCTCGCGAGAGGCCATACATCGAGTACAATATCCAATCTACCAGAGAGGCTTTTGGCTTGAGCCAGATTAAGGAGGAAGCTTTTCCCGCTGAGAAGTCACCAAGCTACCAGGATGTAGTCGAAAACGAAGAGACCATCAACAACATCAGGCTCTGGGACCACCGTCCGTTAAAGGATACCTATAATCAGATTCAATCCATTCGACTGTACTATGACTTCCGTGATGTCGATGTTGACCGCTATATCATCGATGATGACTACCGTCAGGTCATGCTGTCAGCCCGAGAATTATCTGCGGAGAAATTGGCTGGAGAAGCGCAGACATGGGTCAACCGCCGGCTACAGTTTACCCATGGCTATGGTGTTGCCCTGAGCCCTGTCACTGAGATTAGCCCGGAGGGACTGCCTGAATTGATGATAAGGGATATACCTCCTGTTGGTGAGTTCAATATAGAGCGGCCTCAGATATACTTTGGAGAAGAGACGAATGACTACGTGATTGTGAAAACAAGGACCGAGGAATTCGATTATCCTATGGGTGATGAGAATGTCTATGGTTACTATCAGGGTGAGAGTGGGGTGAACATCGGCAGTTTTTTCCGTCGATTGGTCTACGCCTGGCAATTTGGTGACTTTAACATCCTTATCAGCGGCGAGTTAACCCCGGAGAGCAGCATCCTGTATTATCGAAACATCGGAGAGAGAGTGAATCACCTGGCGCCATTTCTGAAGCTGGACAATGACCCCTATCTGGTGGTGCTGGATGGAAGCTTATATTGGATACAGGATGCCTATACCACCACTGACCGCTATCCCTATTCTGAGCCACACAGGGATGGGCTAAACTACATTCGCAACAGCGTTAAAGCGGTTATTGATGCCTACGATGGCAGTGTCACTCTCTATGTCACTGAGCCAGAAGACGCTTTAATACGGACATACCAGGCTATCTTCCCCGACCTCTTTGTCTCCGCAGAGCAAATGCCCGAGTCTTTGCGAGTCCACCTCCGTTATCCTGAGGACATGTTTAGTATTCAAGCCTCGGTATACCGAACCTACCATATGCAGGATGCCCGGGTATTCTACAACAAAGAAGACCTGTGGGCTGTGCCCATGGAGGTCTATTTTGGCAGTAATCAGCCTATGGAGCCCTACTACATCATCATGCACCTGCCCGATGAGGAACAGGAGGAGTTCCTGCTCATGTTACCCTTTACCCCGGTGAACAAGGATAATACCATTGGTTGGCTTGCTGCCCGCTGTGATGGGGAAAATTACGGCAAGCTGCTTGCCTACCATTTCCCCAAGGAGCGTCTGGTGTATGGTCCCAGCCAGATCGAGAACCGAATCCAGCAGGATACGGTCATCACCGAGCAGCTTGCCTTGTGGGGTCGTGGTGGGTCTCGAGTTATCCGCGGCAACCTGCTGCTGATTCCCTTAGGCAAGTCAAATCTATACGTGGAGCCAGTCTTCCTCCAGGCGGAAATAGGTGGGCTTCCAGAGCTGAAGCGAGTTATTGTAGCTGCTGGTGATAACATAGCTATGGAACTCACATTGCAGAAGAGCCTGGCGGCTGTCTTCGGTACTGAGGCGCCACCGACTGAACCTGAGCCCGAACCGCCAGCTCCACCAGGACCTGAGGAGCCGGTAACCGCTGAGATAGTCAGTCTGATTGAGGAAGCCCAGCAGCATTATGACAAAGCTCAGCAGTACCTTAAGGCGGGTGACTGGGCTAGCTATGGAGAGGAGCTGGATGCTCTGGAGGCGGTGCTGGACCAGCTGGCAGAACTCATTGCTGAACAGCAAGGATAGCCCATTGGCTCGACAATCCGGCTTTTTGTTTAGTCCATGGTTTGCGGTATTAAACGAAGATGCCATAGGCACAGGCTTTTTCTATGTATCGCCTAAAGCAGCCTAATGGCATAAAATTTGCTGGAAGACGTGCCGATGTAGGTCAAAAGAGGCACCTGCCAGTACACAGATACCAAACGAATCGTGCCTGCTTAGTTGCCGACCCTAAGATTCGCTGGATCTGGATATAGCTAACCTGGCACCATCTGGTGTGTCTTCAACATCAATAGTGCTTCCCTGAAGTGTATCGGCCAGATCCTTTTCCACCAGTAGCACTTTCGAGTCCTCGTGTTCCACCACTTGGTCATCTTCCTTCTCCGCGTCTATGGCTAATCCAAGTTGACCCTGCTCATTAGATGTGAGTCTCAAACATGCTTCAGGCTTGTCTGTGTTAGCAGTCAGTATCCTCTTTAGCTCCTGTTTAGCACGCTCAGTAACTCCTATCATTTCTCACCTCCTTATTTAATTCCTCGGCTTTCCATTAGTTCTGACGAACAGCATAGAACTCTGACTCTTCAACTTGCTCTGAGTCGCGGCGCCTATCCCTTAGACAGAGAATAACGATGAGCTTTTACCCCACGCATTGTAGAAGCGGTCGCCCGGGCTTAATAGAAAGAGCCTCAGGATAGCAACCCTGGCGTGTGAAGAGAATAGCTCCTGTAGCACTTAAAGTCCGCCTGTATACCTTTTGTAGTCAATAGTATATTTATTGTATATGCCTGTCAAGGGACTGTACTATGGCTTTATTCCCCGCCTAAATCTGCTTCAAGTGTAGGTGAAATCCTGATATTTTGCCTCTCCTAGCGTTTGGAAGAACAAGTCATAGCTTTCTGGGAGATGAACTTGAAGTAATATCGCTGCTGGCATATCCCCCAAATGGTCACATATTTCCCCCATTTGTCATGTCATTTACCCCCAAATGGGTATTGCCTTGGTTTATTTGTCAAGGTATAATATAGTGAAAGCAGGCGGACACGAGTAACTAAGACGAGATGCGTAGATGTTTCTCTCACAACTGCATAAGCTTGAGAGTTGGGCGTGAAAGAAAGGCACTGGAATCGTTGTCTGATAGCGGCTACTGGTGCCTTTTTGCTTTTGGGAATGTAGTTAAGAACATTAAACGATGAGGAGGTGGATATGGCAGAAGACAGAATAGTACCCTGGGATGGAAAGTCGGGTAAAAAATATAACTACTGGATTTATGAAATTGGGCAATCTTTTGAGCACGTGCCAGGTAATTATTGCTTTGCAAAAGAAGTTAAACCACATAAATGGACACCAATTTATTTCGGGGAAACTAGCGACCTCAGTGAACTCTTTGGCAATCATCACAAGATGTCCGACATCCAGCGAGAAGGGGCTACACACATTCACACGCACACAGGCAACGCAAACAGGGAAGCTCGTCTAGCTGAAGAAGCCGACCTTGTGGAGAAATGGCACCCAAAATGTAACGATTAGCCTAGCTTCAAAAGCAACTTGAAAAATTTGTCCCTCTTCCATATCTAATGAAAACCCGTTTTGCCTGACGAGACAGGAAGCTTGCTCATACTACTACCACCGATACCCCAAAACTCTCTTCAGGTATGGACAAGCCATCCTCTTCGAGCGAGTGGACGTAGCAATTTATAGCTTCCTTGATGTTTTTAAGTGCCGTTTCTTTCGGCACCAGAGTAACATCGGTATAGCATCACCAAGATGACTCAGGGAAATCTCTGGCGGCACGCTCATTATGGCTTTGTTCCCGCTCTAGATCCGCTTCAAACGTCGAGGTGAAATCCTGATATTTTGCCTCTCCTAGCGTTTGGAAGAACAAGTCATAGCTTTCTGGGAGATGAACTTGAAGTAATATCGCTGCCTGATGCTTGCCGGGAGCAGTTTGCGATTGTCACCTATCTATCTGAACGAGAGCACCTTGTGTATTTGTTTGCTATGTTGGTGTCCGCTATCTTATTTCAAAATTGTAGGGGAGCGGGTCTAAGGCTTGCTCCTGCTTTTAGTCGCCTGGATTCAAGATGAGCCTGTTAACGGTAGCTGACTCGACTTGCTCCCGTGTCCAGAGCATAGGATAATATCCCATGTTGCACCACAGGTCAATCATGTCGTCATAGTGCTGACTGTAAGGATGACCGCTCTCACCAGTAGTATGAACGGTGACGCTTTGTGTGAAGTCACCAACATCAACGATCATGCGCATGGATGGTAAGCTGGACACGGTGAAGTCACCGGAACTGACAGTCCACCGATTTGCATTAATGGTCTCTGTGCTGCCGCTGGTGGCAAATGGACCGCGATTGACGATATTCTCAATCAGACCAATGCCGCTCAATCCAAGCGGGTTACTGACGAAGGTTGCAGTATGTAACTCGCCCCATCTCCAATCATTGCGATTTTCACCAAGCGCAGCAATCGTGTTGGCGTAACCTTCACGGAATGAGCGAACCAGAATGTCGTCGCGGGTTTCAACTACATCCTCTGTCGTAATATCGTCCCACCAGGCGTTGTCAGGTTCTTCCATCAGCAAAAACGTAGCCCACATTTCCCTGCTATCACCATCCGGTTGTACCTCTTCACCTAGCTGGTCGCTATACAGGTTGTCCACCAATTTTGCCCAGAACTCGGCATACAGTGCAGCTTGCGGGCTGTCCGCATTGCATTGACAGTCCCATTCAAGCAGCCAGTCGCGAGCTTCAGCCAGCTCGCTATCAGCGAACTGCAGGCTGGCGAGGTAAGGCATCAGTTCTTCAGCGCTAATTAGCTTATTGTCGCCCTGAATAGCCTGGAAGCTGGCAATGGTATGTGGTGCCTTTTCTTTCAGTAGCTCAACAATCCGTTGCCCGCGATAGCCGTAGTTCCATTCGTGGCTGATGACGTAGTTTCGTCCCTCGCCCAGTTCCTGGGCCAGCTGGTCATAGTACTCCAGGGGAACAAGTGCCTGGTTGGCGGTGACAATATAGCCGCGTTCTGGGTTGAGGACACGGGGGAGGTCATCATATGGTATGAAGCCCTGCCATTCAAACTCGTCTGTCCAGCCTGGGACGGGAAGGAGCCCGCTGTGATTCTGGGCGCGGATGGGAATGCGGCCAGGCATCTGATAGCCGATGTTACCTTCCACATCGGCATAAACGAAGTTCTGCGAAGGAACATCCCAGTACTGGAGCGCTCCGCGGAATTCTTCCCAGTTAGTTGCTTTGTTAAGGCCGACAATCGCCTGCATGATCGTGCCTGGGTCTAAAGCCGTCCAGCGCAATGCCACCGGGTCTTCATTGTTGAAGCCAGGGATCCCACCGGTTTCTTCGTTTATCTGATTATCGTTGATGATTGGCCCGAGGTGCGTTTCACGAACCTGGATGGTGATTGGTTCTTCGCCGTCTCCAAAGTGAATGGTTTCCTCGTACAGGGTCATATCACGCCATTCGCCATTCCACTCGTACTGGAGTGGATTATCAGGATTGACACGAATACGATACAAATCGAATACATCTGGGCCAACGTTGGTCACCCCCCAGGCAATAAAGTTGTTGTGGCCGATGATGATTCCTGGTGAAGCTGCGAAGGTAAACCCTGCTATGTCCAGAGGAGATTCTCCGTTGGCGGGTTGGCAGTGCAAGCCGATTTGGTACCAGATTGATGGCATCTGAATGCCCAGGTGAGGGTCATTGGCCAGCAGCGGCATGCCGCTCGCCGTCATGCTGCCGCTGACTACCCAGTTATTGCTGCCAGGGCCTGAGCTATCACCGGAAGTCAGGTGCGTGTCCAGGCAGGTGTTTTCGATGGGCAACGTATCAACTTCAGGAGGCACGGTGGTGCTGTTAACCTGGCTGGTGAGAGTTGATTCTGTTATGGGCAAATCTTCTGGTTGGATGATGGTAGGCTTTTCACCGAACGGCCATGGAGGCGTTAGCCATTGGTCAGTCATCTCCTGGCCGAGGAGTTCATAGAGGGTGGAGCGGAGTTCCTCCTTGCTCCCCCTGAAACCTAACTCCCATGCCATTACCTTAGCAAATGTTAGCGAGTCAACAAGCGTCCACGGTTCGATTTGGATGTCAATGCCTGTTAGTCCAAGGATGCTGTATTCTAGAGCCAGTTCACCGGGGTCACGGTCCATAATATAGGCGTTGACGCCATCGGTGAAGGCCTGAGCATAGGCGAGGGCCTCATGGTCATAGTTTTCTGCTTCCTGCTCTGCTACATGCCGCCAGCCAAGGCTGCGAAGAAAAATGTCTGCGGCAAGCAGGTCGCTATTTTTGCCAACCAGCTCCTCGATTGTGCCGCTCCCCACGTGCCGAAAGAACTCCATCTGCCACCAGCGGTCCTGGGCTTGCGTGTATCCCTGGGCGAAGAACAGGTCATGCATGTTGCTGGCGTAGATGTGCGGGATACCCCACTCGTCACGCAGGATTTCCACTGTGGCGTTCAGCCCGGCTACTCTTAGCTCTCCGTCGTGCTGTGGCAGCGGTGCTCTGGTCAAATTGTGGAACCAGGCATAGCCACTGATAAGAACCAGTACCACAACAACAGGTAAAACAATTCGAATGACCTTCTTAGTACGACTTCCTTTCATCGCAACCTCTTTTTAACCATAAGGTCGGGATGCAACCATTATACCACCCTTCGTCTCCTATCAAGTGTCACCTATCTATCTGAACTGGAGCGCCGTATTTCTCAATCAGTCCTTCGTCGGCGAAGCTGAAGTATCGGCTTACTCTCGCTCCAGATTCGCTTCAAGCGTCGAGGTGAAATCCTGATTTTTGCTATCCTTTGTGTTGGAGGCATATTTGCCTCACTGGCAAGAGGCAGGATACGATAAAGACGTTTAGCAGCATATTTTGCCTCTAAGCAAAAAAAGATGATTTATTATAAGGTAATTACCATATTGACTGCTCTGCTATATAATGAGAATTGGAGAAGGTGCTTCTACTATGCTTGCAGCTGAAGTCAATCATATATTCAAGTCCTACGCAGACAAGGCCGTGGTTAACGATCTATCCTTCTCTGTTGCTCAAGGTGAGATATTCGGTCTAATTGGTCCTAATGGTGCGGGCAAGACTACCACCATCAGGATGATGATGGACATCATCAAGCCAGACTCGGGCGACGTGACAATGCTCGACGAGAAGTTGAGTGAAGCCAGCAAGAATAGGCTTGGCTACTTGCCTGAGGAAAGAGGACTGTATAGGAAGCTGACTACCATCGACTCCATCATCTACCTTGCCTCCCTCAAGGGTATGGACAGGCACTCAGCCGAAGAAAAAGCTAACGAACTGCTCAACCAAACAGGTATGCTACCGCACAAAAGAAAGAAGATTGAGGAGCTGAGCCAGGGCATGGGGCAGATTATCCAGTTCATCGTTACTATCATCCATGACCCGGAACTGGTTATTCTGGATGAACCCTTTGCCGGTCTCGACCCGGTTAACACCGAGTTATTGAAAGGGATGTTCGTTGACTTGAGGAATCAGGGTAAAGCCGTAATCCTGAGCACACACAGGATGAATGAAGTAGAGGAACTTTGCGACCGCATATTAATGATAAACAACGGACGCGCAGTTCTTTACGGGAATCTGACTGAAATCAAGTCAAGGTATAGAAGCAGTGCGGTTCTTCTGGGTTTTGAGGGTGAGCTGGGAGAAGTGCCGGGGGTTACCAACAAGCGCACTCACAGAGGCTACGTTGAGCTGGTCCTTGATGAAAATACAACTCCTGCGCAAATCCTGGAGCGATTGGTTGGTACCGGCATAGCAATCAATCGCTTTGAGGTAGCTACTCCTTCACTGAACGAAATATTCCTGAAGGTTGTTGGTAAAAAACATGAATAAGACGCTATTGATATTCAGACATGAATTCCTGCACACGATAAAGAGGAGAGGGTTTATCATTATGACCCTTATCGTGCCACTCGTAGCCCTTCTGGCCATAGGAGGTTTCCAGCTCATAGCAGGAGTTGCAGGGCCGCCCGTTGTAGAAGAAGTAACCATTGGGTATGTAGATAAGTCAGGCGGATTCGAGGGATATACCCAGCAGGGTAAGGTAAATCTGGTTCGCTTTGATACACAGGATGACGCGACTGAAGCACTGGTAGGGGGGGATATCAAAGAGTATTTCGTCATTCCGCCGGATTATATCTCGACGGGAGTGGTTAGCCTGTATACTCTGGAGAAACAACTGGTGGCACCAGAGGACATTGCGAGGGCAATCAGGAATTTCCTCTTGAGTAATCTATTGGAGGGTAAGGTGCCCGCGGCCACTGTAGACCGGGTAGAAGCACCCTTGAATCTGGTTACCACCAGGCTTACTGAAACCGGCGACATAGCTCCGGAGCAAGGCGGATTCGGGAATTTTATTATTCCAGTTGTTTTTAGCTTTTTACTTTCATTCTCCATCATTTTCTCCTCCACCTATCTGCTGCAAGGGCTTGTTGAGGAGAAAGAGAATCGCCTTATAGAGATATTGTTGTCCTCCATTTCCGCCAGGCAGTTACTCACCGGCAAGGTTTTCGGGATTGGTGCTGCCGGGCTGACGCAGGTAGTCGTCTGGGTAATCTCGGCGTCACTCCTGTTGAACCTGGCCGCATCCACTTTCGGCGGCTTTAGCAGCATAATACAATTACCAGCTAACTTCCTTGTTCTGGCTGTAGTGTATTTCATCCTGGGCTACTTGTTGTTCGCCGTGCTTTCAGCAGGTATCGGCGCCATCAGCTCCAGTTCCCGGGAAGGACAACAACTGGTCGCGATTTTTACACTTCCCTTATTTATACCTATCTGGTTCATGTCTTTACTTATGTTGTTTCCGAACAACCCAATTTGGGTAGTTCTTACCATTTTCCCTATCACAGCTCCTGTGGAAGTGATGGTAAGGCTCGGCGTGAGTGACATACCTGCCTGGCAACTGGCTGCCAGTATAGCGGTGCTGGGGCTCTCCATCATTGGGGCTTTATTATTAACCAGCAGGGTTTTCAGGACTTACTTGCTGATGTATGGGAAAAGACCAAAGTTCGGGGAGATTATCCAGAGCCTCAGGAGTGGATAGGCTGTGGTATCCGGCTATACGCACGAAATCGGACATGCCTGTGTTCGTGCAATGGTGACTGGTCAATAGGTTTACAGCTAAAGGGTGGCAATATAGCTTTCCTTCTTTTTTGTGTAACATTTTGGCGAAGTGCGCAGTTTTCTAGTTAGCCAGGTCAGGAAAATCTCTGGCAGCGCGCTCACTACGACTTTATTCCTCGCCTAGATTCGCTTCAAGCGTCGAGGTGAAATCGTGATATTTGCCCTCTCTTAGCGTTTGGAAGAATAAATTATAGCTTTTGAAAAAGGGGATTTAATCCTTTCATGAATGGCAGAGTTAACAAAGCGATGAATTGTTACCTCCGCTGGTGTCCACGATGCCCCTCTATCTCAAGTAGTACAAAGCTAAGGGATCTCCGACCAAAGGTGTGTAGGTATCCAAGAAGGCTTGCGGCCACACATGCTACTGTAGGAGAGAACGGCAGGTCAGTGGATTGTTCTTTTTGTTGGGCGCTCCACAGTTGACGTTGTAAGAGTAGCGATAGTATGATTGCGATGTGTTTCACAGAATTAAACTGTAACACAAGCTAAAAACAGGAAGACGGGTTGAAATGGAAGACGTTCTCGATCAGCTTCTAAAAAATGCACGGCGAAGCACTTACGAAGACTATCTTCGTGATGACCTTCAAGAGGAGAAGAGACAAATAAAGCTGGGGATGGAGCTTGAAAAGGAGGTGGTAAAGCAATTCGCAACTTATGTGGAGAAGGAGGGGTTAGAACTCGGAACCGTATCTGAAAAAGATTTAGAATGGGCACGGGGAGTATTAGCCTCCGGGCAAGTGGTAGCGATAGATGCCACAAGGCAGAAGCCTAAAGACATCATCTCCGGCGTTTTTTGTGAAATCGGGCTGGCAGAGGTAACTTACAAAACTATGCAGGAGCCAATTGTGAAATGTATGTCCATCACGTCAAAGCTGGATGGATTCAAGACAGTCCAAGAATATTATGATAATATCCATAAGGAGAGGGCAAACGAACAGGATGTAACTACAGCAATGATTTATTGGGAACTAGAATCATGTCTTGCGAGCAAGCGAAATTGGGTATTCAAAGATGGCCCAATCATCCATCCTAGTCTTGTATGGAAAGGAAGCCCAACCAGTATCAACATTTTAGAGAAAGTGGTTGCCGCTAAAAATGTTGTTGGAGTCGTAAAGGACTTTCGTGGTGAGGAGAGCATGCCACTTATACGCTGCGGGAAGTTGCTTCAGCCATTGCAATATTTAGTGTATTTTGGTAAAAGCAGCCCTTTCGATATAAATGATTGGATTCCAGATAGATTAGGGAGGGACACTGAGTTAGCAAAGAAGTTTAAAGCAGGCCCCGGTAAGGAGATTTGTCGAGGTGTTTTTAAAGCTCAACAAACCTTTTATTGTTTTGAAGTTCACCAAGATATGCTGAAAGAAGGGATTGCCCTTCTCATGGCTGATGCCCTGAACAATAAAAGAGGTATACCGAACTTGGTTGACCTTGCTGACCACATTGCCCGAACTCGATTTCCTTATGGTCTGTATAAAGAGAAGATAGAGCGTGAGTTTTTAAGCGAAAGTTTAACTGACTACTTTGACATTCTGGATGACCATGAACTTAGGGGTTATTAGGAGGTGGAGCAATGGATAAGGATCCCGTAGAAATTGAGCAAACTACAATGGAATTAGAACCACCAGGTGAAGAAGAAACTGCGGAAGTTGAAGAGGAGCCCAAATTGAGTAGTATCGGGCCCCCGGTAGCACATATATTGCTCGATGAATACTCTCAGGAAGATAGTCATGTCACAGCTTTATCAGATCAGGTACACGCCTCCGAACTCTCCAGTAAGAAGTTCGTCATCGTTGAGGACACAAGTAAAAGTCAGACACGCACTTTCTTCGGGCAGATTATAAAGGGGCCTGTTCACATACCAGAATGGGGTGCTCCCAAGGATGGCATCAATGTCTTTCCCGTTGTGATGGGAGACAAAGTAGAGTATGTGCCCTCTTTTCAGGGTTATATAGAGGTCAAAATACTCGGCGAAGTGAAGGACAGCAATCATCTTGAGAATACCTTTGACCGCCCCTATCCTAAGTCAAGGGTTCGCTATCCAGATAAAGATTATTTGCAAAAGCTTCTGGAGTTACCTCAGTCAGGAGGAATCCTTGGAGTCCTTGCTAATTATAAGGATGAAGACATAATTATGGATATGACTGATGAAATAGTCCGAAAGCAGTTAGGAATTTTTGGTGCTACTGGCTCAGGAAAAACGAATACTGTGATAGTGCTGGCTGAGTTGCTGGTTCAAC
This sequence comes from Dehalococcoidia bacterium, assembly GCA_034431195.1. Lineage (GTDB taxonomy): Bacteria > Chloroflexota > Dehalococcoidia > GIF9 > AB-539-J10 > CG2-30-46-19. The sequence goes on from DAOUDP010000017.1 coordinate 149,957, forward strand.
ATGGCTGGTGTGTTAGCATCTTTGATCATAAGGGGGAATATACGAATCTCAATGAGCCGAGCACAGAAACTGGCCTATTTCAGGGTCGGTGGGAAAGGCTGGATATTAAGCCAAAAGGAATTGATAGCAGAAATTTCCGCAGATACATCCCTGTCACTGATAGAAGGGATGTGCCTAACGGTATCAAATTTTCGGTTCGGTCTTCAGACGTTTCGTATGAGGCCTTGAAAAGCATGATGGAGTTAAGCACACCGATGGAGGAGAAGCTTGACCGAGAATATTACCAACTGAGGAAGGTCAAATCAGAAATCGGGATAGCCGAGTTGAAAAAAGTGATAGAGGATAAGCTTAAGGATACGGATGTATCAAAGGCTCCAATTTTGCGGAAGTTAGAAGGACTTGAGCATCGTGAGTTTTTTGATAAAGGTTCTACCGTTTCAGCTTCCCAGCCTCCCATATATGATACGGAGCCTCAGCCCAAAGTCATTTACCTAACAGCGCCGGAGTTAATCAAACCTTCTACTGTCAATGTCATAGATTTCGGGAATACAGCCAGTCAGGACATCATCAATATAGTTGGCTTGAATGTCCTTAGCTTGTTGGAGAAAGCAAAGGAAACGATTGAAAGTCGTTATGAAACTAAGATTGCTATCTTTTTAGAGGAAGCCCATACCTTTTTCAGCGCAGAATATGCTGCCAATCCTCAATTCGCACACTCACTAACAGGGATAATTAAACGAATCTACAAGATAGGGAGAACCTTTTATTTGAACCCTGTTGTTATTTCTCAGCAGCCTGGTGATGTTGGAGCAGCAGTGTTATCTCAGTGCAACACTAAGATAATCCACCAACTGACAGATGAGGAAGACATTCGCAAAGTAGGGAAAGGAGCCGCAAGAGAATACACAAATATCATCCCAGATCTGAAAACTGGTGTTGCTCTTATAACCAGCCCTGACCTTTTGCTGCCCCAGCTTGTGCAAATACGTCCGGCAATGGCAAACAAGATTGATCCATACGAAACGTCCTAAGGTGAGAGTATCACAGATGGCGACGGATTTGGATATTATTGTACAGCGGCTAAACGAGCTTTGCGGTGACAATCTATGGGAAGTAGGGGAAATGGTCACACAGACTGTTCAGAAGCTATCCGGAGAGGAGGAAGGTAACTCAAAGGGCAAGATACTGCAAGGATTAGCAGAGCATCCCAATGCTCATTTTGCTCTATCGTTCCTAAAGGAATGCCAAGCTCTTTATAAGGTTTATCCGGGCATAACAAGTAAGCAGCTTCCTCAGTCATTTTATCTTGTTCTAGCCACACAGGTTCATGATGCGGAGGAAAGGAAAGTTTTTGAGAAGGAAGCGCTTTCAAACAGTTGGAACTTGACTCGATTGAAGAAAGCCATCTGGGATCATAGATTAGCTAAGAAGCAAGCAGAGAAAAGCAAGTACGGCTTTGATTTATGCGTGACCAATTTGTGGTACTTCAATAGTGCTGACCCAAGATTTGGTAAAAGCTATTTCAAGGGAAGGATAGCCGGGCAAATTGTAGCCAACGCTCTCCATTATTACACCAGGCATGGGGACTATATAATCGACCCTTTTGCAGGCTCTGGAACCTTGGGCGATGTGATTGATAAACTAGAGTACTTTTACGACCGACGGTACAAAATGTATGATCTATATCCAATTGACGACAGGATTCAACAGAACGATGTATTAAATGGTATCCCTGAGCAAGATGAGTCTGTTGACTACGTCTTCCTTGACCCTCCCTACGGGTCTATTCCACGCGGCTACTATTCAGGCCAAGATGCTGATCTCGCGAAGATGAATCATGACGACTTCTGCATACAGCTCGAATCGGTCATTAAGGAGTGCCAGCGTATACTCAAAAGTGGTGGCCGGGGATCAATCATCCTCGAGCCTTATCTCACTCTAAGTAGCTTTTTCGATTTCCCTGGGGAAGCCCGTAAAGAATTCTTACAGCAAGGGTTTAGACAAATAGGTAAGGTATATGTGGCAAATCAAACAATGCGTGGTGGACTGTCTACTGCATATATGATTACCGAGTCCAGACGACGTAATTTCATGATCTCAGATTGCCGAGAGCTTTTAACATTTGAAAAGTGAAGGGCCTGGTCTTTCTATGACTGATAAGTAAACGACGGAACCATTCATGTCTTAGGACAAAAGGTACCTTGGCTTAGATAATCGAGGCTAAAATAAGGTTTCTAGAGCTATAGAGATTCAGACTTAAGCCAACTAAATTCAGCCAACCTTTATACGCGTCAAATCATTTAAGTAAGTAACCCAACTGCAGGTTGATAAATCATAAGATGTAACCGTGCGGGGTGTTAACCTTCTGTGTGGATTGACCTGTTGAGTCCTTCCCTTCTATGCATAGGTTCGATAGAGGTTATCCATTTTGGCTTTTTGTTCACTGGAATCTGCTAAACGGCCTATAAGCTTCCTAGTAGGCTTATGGATACGCTCGCCCGCCCCAAGGGAGGTACATTTGGCGAATACAGCGTTTTCAAGCTGTGCCGGAAAGATAGAAGCTGTCAAAATGGCGAGAATGGACGAAGGATACCAAAAGATGAGCAGTAAGCTGTGTCAGGCTTTCTTCAGCTTCTTGTATTTTTTGAGAATGAGCCGAATTACATTGTAGTATGCGTAGAAGAGATATTCGACAAAATCATTGTCGCCGAGCTGACGCTTAGCCATTTCATGATGACGAATGGTAAACTCATTCGAGATTTTGGTTAAAACTCGCATGTCCGCATTCAAGGTTTGTTGAACATCTTCAACGGGAGACAGTTTTGAAATGATAGCGGTCACACTTTGCTTTTTATCACCAGGCTCTATCGTTTTGAGGCGGTCATATGCATCAACCAAACTTTGAAGAGCCTTGCGCTTCTTGTTTCCCGACTTATCAAAAAAATCTGCTACTGCTGACTCTAGGAGATGCGATAGATGTGTGTCGTCTAAGGCGAATTCCTCTTCCTTGAGGGGGATGTCTAATACTGGAGAAACGGGTGATTTAATCTCACCGTCAACGAAATCGTATGGATGACAACAGGTCTGTAGATATTGATTTATTCGAGCACTATACTCAGACTGCGCCGTTTCTGTATCGAAATTGTAGTAATCAGTATGTCTGAAAAAGCTGTGGTATATCCCAGAAGGAACGCTGATAACCCTATAGAAGAACTCCACAAAGTCAAAGGCAGTTTCTTTTGAAGGAACCTCGTTTGGCAATGGCCATTCACCGTTGGGAAGCTCACCTAAGAGCCTACTCTGAAGCAGTGACGGCGTCCAACCGCAAATGCCGTTCCCATCTGGGCATTCCTCGGGAAAAGTCTGGGCGAAGTAGTTCTTATTCCCAATTTCATGAATGTAGCCAGTAAATGCGGCCCAGAATCGTTCCCCTACCTCCTCTTGGTCTCGAATAATCGACCTACCTTGGCGTTGGCTAAAGTAAGGTGAAGTATCCATCTACACTCTGACCCATGTATCTTGTTCCACTGATGCAATTTTACCACACGCATAATATGAAAGAAACGAGACTGCCAGCTACTAACAGACTCACTATCGCCCAATATTTCCCACCTCGTCCCGATGGGGTGTATCTCGAGCATGGGCATTAAGGCTTGTCAAGACAAGGCAAAATTCTTGTGGTAGAGCGGATGAGGGCACTTTTTGACGAATTGTGCAGTTTTCTAGTTAGCTAAGTCCGAGAAATCCCTGGCAGGGCGCTCCGTAGTAAGCCCCAATATTAGATCAGAAATCCGGGGTTAGATATTTGCTCATTTTCTAAGTTTCAGGAAAGCTGCGTCGTATTTCTCAATCAGTCCTTCATCGGCGAAGCTGAAATAGCAATTATCACCGATAATAATATGGTCCAGCACCTTCATCTGCATCAAGTTGCCGGCGAAGACCAAATCCCTGGTTATCTGTTTATCGTTATCGCTGGGCTCGGGATCTCCTGAGGGGTGGTTATGGGCGAAGATTAAAGCGGCAGCATTGTGCTTGATGGCACTTTTTATGATTTCTCGGGGATAGACAGCGCTGGCAGTCAATGTGCCTTCAAATAAGTCCTCTACGGCGATAACCTGGTTCTGGGTAGTGAGAAACATGACCTTAAAGGTCTCTTTTTTGAGGTCTCTCATCGAGTGGCGAAGGTAGTCGGAGACTTCCTGAGAGGAGTGCAAAAATTCTTTATCCAGAATTTGCTCCTTGAGGAATTGCTCTCCCAGCTCCTGCATAAACTTGATTATGAAGATATGAGCCGGGCCGATTCCTTTAATCTCTTGTAATTCCTCCGGGGGAGCGGCTAAAACTCCCCGCAAGTTCTTGAATTTTTCTATTGCTTCCTTTGCCTGCTGCTTGCAATCCCTGCGAGGCGTTCCCAGGGTCAGCAGCAATTCCACAATTTCGTAGTCGTGGAACCCCTTGAGCCCGGATTTAAGGAACTTCTTCCTTAACCTTTCTCTATGACCCTTCTGGTCTTCAGTTCCCATGATATTAACTTGTGATGAATTATATATCTTAACTATAATTACGAAAACCAGGAGGTGAAGGATGAGTTCATCCTTGTTTGATTTAGGGGGTAAGGTAGCCATTGTAACTGGAGCAGGACGGGGCATTGGCAAAGGCATAGCCCTGGGCTTAGCTGATGCCGGTGCTGATGTGGTAGTTTGTGCCCGCACTGCCGCTGACATCGAAGCCACCGCTGACGAAGTTAAGGCTAAGGGGAGAAAGGCTTTAGCGGTGCCTACCGATGTTCGTGCTGGCAATCAAGTGTCGAACCTGGTGGAACAGAGCGTGGCTGAGTTTGGCAGGATTGATATTCTGGTCAATAATGCTGGCGGCTACTTCGTGGTCGACACAACGGATTTAAGCGAAGGAGCATGGGATGCCATTATTCGTGAGAACTTGAAGAGCATGTTTCTGTGCTCCAAGGCAGTGGCAAAGGTGATGATTGACCAGAAAGAAGGAAACATCGTTAGCATCGCTTCGGTAGCGGGCATTACAGGCTATTCCCTGAATGCTCCCTATGGAGCAGCTAAGGCGGGGATTATCAATTTCACCAAGACGCTGGCTGTGGAGCTGGCACCTCACAATATCAGGGTAAATGCTATTGCCCCGGGAGTCATAGTTAGTGGAGCACTGTTGGAATTATTGAACACTGAGCCAGGCCAGGCGAGTGAAAAGGGGGAGGATTTACCCCTCTCTGTACCTCTGGGGCGCTGTGGTAAGCCTGAGGATATCGCTGGCGGCGTTATTTACCTGGTCTCTGATGCTTCCTCTTACGTTACCGGCCAGACTCTGGTTATTGATGGTGGATTGACCACCAAGCTAGTAATATAAAGGTGGCTGGTGATATTGCTATGCTACGTTATTCTATCTGGACCATAGGCTGCCAGATGAATAAGGCGGAATCACAACGGATAGCCAGCTATCTGAATTCCGCAGGATATCATGAGGTCAAATCGCCCTGGGAAGCCGACCTGGTAGTGCTTAATACCTGTGTGGTGAGACAGAGCGCAGAGGGCAAAGTTCTGGGGATGCTGGGTCAGCTAAAAGGTTTGAAGAGGGAACATGCCGATACGCACGTGTTAGTTACCGGCTGTTTTGTCGATTCCCATGATGAAGATTTGAAGAAGCGATTCCCTCATGTTGATTTTTTCTTCAAGCCCGGGGCTTATTCCGATTTCCTTAGCTGGCTACAGGAGCAGGGCGTTCCGGTTGATCAAAGTCGTCAGCTATCAGCCGACAGCTTTCAGACAAGGGCTTCGGCTCGCAAGGACGCAGGGAAGGCTTCGTCGCCGTGTGCCTATGTTCCTATCATTCAAGGGTGCAACAATTTCTGTTCTTTTTGCATTGTTCCTTACCGTAGGGGTAAAGAGGTAAGCCGCCCTGTGGACGAGGTGGTCTGTGAGGCTGAAGAACTGGTCAGGCAGGGCATCAAAGAGATAACCTTACTGGGGCAGAATGTCGATTCCTACGGGCGTGACTTACCGGGACATCCAGATCTGGCCGATTTGCTATACCGGCTGAGCGAAATCAGGGGGTTATCGAGGATTCGCTTTCTGACAAACCACCCTAAAGACGTGAGCCGAAAGCTTATTGAAGCGATGGTTTCGCTGGATAAGGTGTGTAAATACCTTGAGCTGCCTGTTCAATCGGGCGATGATGATATATTAAAGGCGATGAAGCGGGGGTATACTATTGAACAATATCGGGAGCTCGTCCGTGTTGTCAGAGAGCGCCTGCCTCAGGCTTCTTTGAGCACCGATGTAATCGTGGGCTTTCCTGGAGAGACAGAGGAGCAGTTTGAACATACCTTTTCGCTGCTAAAGGAAATAAGGTTCGATGTTGTTCATGTGGCGGCTTACTCTCCTCGCTCTGGCACTCTTGCCTGGAGGAAATACGAGGATAATGTCCCTCCAGAGGTCAAGAAAGAAAGGCTCAGGAGGGTTGAGCAGCTTCAGGCATCGGTAGCTGGCGAGATAAACTCCGGCTATATAGGAAAGGAAGTGGAAGTGCTGGTGGAGGGCAACAAAAAGGGGAAATGGTATGGGCGGACTGAAAGTAATAAACTGGTCTTTTTCCAGGACGATGCTGATTGTTCGAGGAAATTGGTGAAAGTTAACGTTGAAAAGACCAGTCCCTGGGCACTGCAGGGCAAATATGCTTGAGGATTTCGATAAGTTTGACGCGCTTTTCCATCCAAATTCCGCTGCTGTTGTCGGCGCATCCTCGAGCATCATCTCCGGGGGATACAGCTTTACCCGTTTCCTCATAGACCATGGCTTCAAGGGCAGGATATATCCGGTAAACCCGAAGTTAGATGAGATTTTTGGACTCAAGGCTTATCCAAGTCTCAGGGACATCCCTGAGTCAGAGGTGGACTACGTTATCTCCTGCGTATCTGCGGAAAGGGTGTTGAGGCTCCTCGAGGATTGTAAGACTAAAAACGTTAAGCTGGTTCATCTTTTCACGGGGATAATGAGCGAAACGGGGAGGGAAAAGGAAACGAGGCTTGAACGTGAAATCTTACGAAAAGCGAAAAGGCTGGGCATCAGGATTCTGGGCCCGAATTGTATGGGTGTCTACTATCCCGAAGTCGGGCTTTCCTTTAACCATGATTTGCCGAAGGAAGCTGGACCTGTTGGGGGATTCTTTCAGAGTGGTGGAGGAGCAGGAGAATTCGTTCGATATGCGGCTTTACGCGGGGTTCGCTTCAGCAAGGTTATAAGCTATGGCAATGCCCTTGATATAAGTGGGTCTGAGTTACTGTGCTATTTCGCCAGGGACCCTGAAACAAAGGTAATCGCTGCCTATGTTGAGGGGGTTAAAGATGGGAGGGAATTTATCCGCGCTTTATCATATGCCGCAGTGAGGAAACCGGTGATAATGCTTAAGGCGGGAAGGGGGGAGGCCGGGAAAAAGCTGGCATTTTCTCACACGGCATCACGGGCAGGCTCTATGGACATCTGGAGGGCGATATCAAAACAGCACGGTATTACTCTGGTTGGTAATTTTCAGGAGCTGATGGATCAGGTTGTGGCTTTTACCTTTTTACCGCCTATCACGGGAAGGAAGCTGATTATTATCGGGGGTGGAGGTGGGAAAAGCGTGATTTCAGCCGATGTGTGGGAGGAAGAAGGTTTCCATATACCAGACATTTCCTTAAAAGCAAGGGAGGAGCTTAAGCAGGCGGCCCCACACGTCTGGGATTGGCTTAGAAACCCCCTGGACAGCTCCATTCTTCAGAAGTCACTTGTTACGCCATTGAATCTGCTGAGAATGGTTAGCACTGAGCAGGAATTTGATGTTTTCGTCGTCAATTTGACGCAGGACGACTTTTATCCTACGGATATATGGCGGAAGGTACTGGCGGCAGACTTCATGGGCGGCATCATGGCAATCAAAGATGAAGGCAAGCCTGTGGTCTCCGTTATAGAAACGGCTGAAATTGATTCCCTGGATATGCAAAACTGGAGGTGGAGTGCCATTGCCGAGGCAAGGAAACAGATTATTAGCCGGAGGATACCCGTTTTTCCCTCGCCTGCCAGCGCAGCAAAAGCCGTGAGGAAATTCGTGGATTACTGGGTCTGGAGAGAACGGAGATAGAAAGTGAAAGTGATTGCTGAATCAGAGCCTGGATTGGAAGAACTTCAGGAGGAAGTTCTGGAGCTGAAGAGGGAGCTTAACGCTATTATTGTGGCCCATAATTATCAGCGTCCCGAGGTGCAGGATATTGCTGACTTCACCGGGGATTCTCTGGAGCTGGCAAGGGAATGCGTTGGCATCAGGGCGGAGGTAATCGTCTTTTGCGGCGTTCTCTTCATGGCGGAAACAGCGGCTATCCTGAATCCAGATACCACGGTGCTATTATCACATCGTGACGCTGGCTGTCCTCTGGCGGATATGATCGATGTTGACAGTTTAAGGGAATGGAAGGAGCGATATCCCCAAGCTGCAGTCGTAGCTTATGTTAATACCACGGCAGCGATCAAGGCGGAGAGCGATATTTGCTGTACTTCGGCTAACGGAGCCGAGGTGGTAGACGCAATCCCCGACGAAGAAATCCTGTTCATCCCTGACAGAAATCTGGGGCATTATGTCTCCAGGAAGACTGATAAGAAGATAGTTCTTTACCCCGGGTTTTGTGTTATACATGATAACCTCACTGTGGAGGAAGTCGGGAAAGCCAGGCAGCGTTATCCTGAAGCCAGGGTGCTGGTTCATCCCGAATGTCGCCCCGAAGTTATCGAGCTGGCTGACGCTGCTCTAAGCACCTCCCAGATGCTCCGCTATGCTAAAGCAAGTAATGCGACGGATTTCCTCATTGGCACTGAGGAAGGAATGTTGTATCCTTTGAAGAAGGAGAATCCCGATAAGGAATTTCACCTTATCTCCGATAGCCTGGTTTGCCCTGATATGAAGATGACCACACTGGAAACGGTGATTGAAACAATGAAGGCAAGGAAGAACATCGTCACTGTTCCTGAGGAGATAAGGGTGAGGGCTAAAAGGGCTATTGACAAGATGCTGGCGATAAGCTGAAGGGGGTAGTCCTGAGCGAAGCGAAGGAACTTAATATGAATTACTACGACTATATAATAGTGGGCAGTGGGATTGCCGGGCTTTATGCTGCGTTACTTGCTATCGAGCAAGGCAGTGTGCTTGTGTTGACCAAGGGCAGCATTGATGATTGCAATACCAAGTATGCTCAGGGTGGCATTGCTGCCGCTATAGGTAAGGATGACTCTCCTGAGCTTCACTACAGGGATACCATGGCTGCTGGAGATGGATTATGTGATGCTAATATAGTTCGTATTCTTACTGAGGAGGCAGCTGAATGTATTGCTGACCTTATCAAGCTTCAAGTTCCCTTTGATACACTGGATGGCGCAATTAGCCTGGGCAGGGAAGCGGCTCATAGTATGTCTCGCATTATCCATGCTGGTGGGGATGCTACCGGTGAGTATATTGAAACCACCTTGAGTCGGCAGGTGAGGTCCAACAGGGTCAGGGTTTTGGAACATTGCCTGGTTAGCGAGATTATCACTGAAGGTGGTAGGGTGGAAGGTGTGAAGGTTCTTGATTGCCGAACAGAGCTGACAGAGGAATATAGTTGTCGATTTCTTATTTTAGGCACTGGTGGTGCGGGGCAGTTATTCAAATATACCACCAACTCCGATGTGGTTACCGGCGATGGCATAGCCTTAGCTTTCAAAGCTGGTGCTGAAATCAGCGATATGGAATTCTTCCAGTTTCATCCCACCAGCCTTCATCTGCCCGGGGTGGCTCCTTTCCTCATTTCTGAGGCGGTGAGGGGGGAGGGCGGGATACTCAGGAATGGGGAGGGTTACCGTTTTATGCCTGATTACGCTTATGCGGCTGAGCTGGCGCCGAGGGATGTGGTGGCTCGAAGTATTGTTTATGAGATGAGAAAGACGGGCAGTGATAGCGTGTTTTTGGACGTTACTCATTTACCGGCTCGTTTAATTACTGCCCGCTTTCCACATATCTATCGCTTTTGCCAGGAACATGGCTTGAACATCACCAAGGAACTCATACCGGTAGCACCGGCAGCTCACTATCTTATGGGAGGGGTGAAGGTGAATGAGTGGGGTGAGGCTAATATCCTGGGCTTATTTGCAATCGGGGAGGCAGCTTGCACCAGCGTTCATGGTGCCAACAGGCTGGCATCAAATTCACTGCTTGAATCGGTCGTTTTTGCCAGGAGAGCAATACAGAAAACTCAAACATCGCATCCTTTTGTCATTGCGAGTGAAGCGAAGCAATCTTATTTCCTTCCCCACCATGAGCCACTGCCCAAGGCACCACGGCTCAATCTAGCTAACTTGCAATCGCTTATGTGGGATAAGGTGGGAATTATTCGTTCCGGCGATGGTCTTGATGAGGCAGCAAACATCCTGGCTACCTGGGAGCACTCTTTACCCCAGCCTGCTGACCGTGTTTCTCATGAGCTAAGCAGTCTGGTATTATGTGGCCGGCTTATGGCTGAGGCGGCGTTGCTCAGGGAGGAGAGCCGCGGTGCTCATTTCCGCACCGATTTCCCTGACAGGTCACCAGAGTGGCAAAGGCACATAGCCTTCCGGAGTAAACATGCTCAGTAATGCTGAAATAGGGCAAATCATTGACCTTGCTTTGGCTGAAGACCTTGGTAAGGGCGATGTTACCAGTAATTCCCTGATACCACATGGAAAAATTGGCGTAGCATCAATTTTAGCCAAGGAAAAGGGCATTTTAGCCGGAGTCGAGATAGCTGAAGAAGTGTTCCGCCGGGTTGATGCGGAACTAAAAATAGAAGTTTTGCTTAAAGACGGAGCGAAAGTTGGCAGTGGCGACATAATTGCCACAGTGGAGGGCAGGATAGCCAGTATCCTCAAAGCGGAAAGAACAGCGTTGAATTTCCTGCAGAGGCTCAGCGGCATTGCCACGGAGACAAATCGCTATGTGAAAGCAGTTGAGGGGTTACCGGTGCAGATTATGGATACCAGGAAAACTACCCCCGGCTTAAGGCTATTGGAAAAATATGCTGTCAAGGTTGGCGGTGGCAAAAATCATCGTATGCATCTGGGTGATGCCATTCTCATCAAGGACAATCATCTGGCAGCGCTCCGCAGTGATGGATTAAGTATCAGGGAAATTGTAGAGAAGGCCTGGCAAAATGCCCCGTCATCCACTCAGGTAGAAGTGGAGGTCAAGACTCCCCAGGAGGCCGTGGAAGCTGCTGAGGCCGGGGCAAGTGTGGTCATGCTTGATAATATGAGCGTCGATGATATGCGTGAGGTGGTGAAGATGATACACGGGGTTGCCTTAATTGAAGCTTCGGGCAAAATTACATTGAACAAAGTTCGAGCTGTGGCAGAAACCGGTGTTGATTTCATCTCGGTAGGCGCTCTCACTCATTCAACCAAAGCTTTAGACATTAGCCTGGAGCTTGAGCCAGGCTCTAAGGGATAACCTTTTCCCCGCAGAACCTTATCGCAACTCATGTGTCACCTATCTGCGGGAAGTAGGTCATCAAAAATATTCACCGGTGCGCATGACATAGTTATCAACCACTATCTTCTCACAGATTGTAGAGTAGGTCTTAAAATTCTTAATCTCAAGATGTTTGGCTGGTACCATTTCTCTGAAGCTGACAATCCTTTCATCAAAGAATAAAACGCCTATTTCACTTTGAAAGCACCTGTCCAGAAACTCCTCATCTACCTGATATGGGAAAAGGACATATCCTCTATTGAAACAGCCCTTTAATCCCTCCAGGACATCTAATGCACCCAAAGCGTCTTCAGCGCCACAACACATCATCACACATTCTTCGGCTGGTAGCCGGTAACGGTCGATCTTCCAGAAGACTTTGTCTCCTGGTTCATTTTTACTTTTAATCCAACCGTCCTCCTCGCTATCACGCAACACGGCTTTGACAAAATCTTCGTTAAACCCGGTCTTTTCCACTATGGACTCCGTAGGCGTCCACTCATCCTCACTGAGTAAATACAGGAAGCCAGTTGGTGCTCCTCCCTTATTTTCCAGGCGAAGTTTGATCTGCTCTAACTTAGGCTTTATCCCGACGACATCGGGCTTAAGGTCGGTATTCGGTATCTCCGGCGAGATCTCTACGTAATAACCCATACCGGATAAATAGGCTCCGGCGACAACCTGAAGTTGTTTTGCCTTAATCACGGCGTCTCCTGCTTTCCGCAGCCTCGATGTGTTATCGGGAACTGCTTTTATGTGGCAGAGTCCACTATGGCTGGTAAAATTTACTCCCTCAAAGTTCAATCATCTCTGGGAAAGATTCTTGTGCCATCTTTGAGAGTAGCGCAGAAGATAATGTCTGATCGTTGAACTCTCACTGCCGGCAGCTGGGGTTCAGGCATCTCCAGGGTGAGAGCTCCTTTGGGGCAGGCTTCAACGCACTTCCCACAACCATTGCAGTTTACCATATAACAAGAAAATATCCTGTGTGGTATATCCTCCAATCTTTTGGGGGCATTTTCTCCCACCGGAGGAGGCTCAGTGTTTATAAATCCAATACAATTCGGGCCCGCATCTAAACAAGCCTGCACACACTTCAAGCATAATATCGCGTTTCCACATGCCTCTTCATCTACATGAATAACCGGTCTTGGTGTTATATGTGTATATTCCATTTCATCTCTCCTTTCGCCAGATTCACTTTCCAGGTCACCAATTATCCACCAGAGAAGGGTACGATGACCGGTCCACCAGCTTTATTGCTCCATAGGGACAAGCCGGCCGGCACAATCCACACCCAAAGCAAGCTTGAGGGTCAATGTACAGTACGCGATCTACCGGAGAATACCTCATTGCCCCGAACTGGCAGCGCTGCATACACGCTGGATATTCCTTACATCCCTCCTTACACTTTGCCAGGTCGACCTCAGCTACATATTCGCCCTTACGCTGAGCATTTACCACTCCGTAAGATACCCTGAACTTTGTGGGTATGCAATCAGTGGCAGTGCAGTGACACATAACTATGGGAGGAATTCCATCAGTATCAACAGCGGCATGCCAAATTGAATGCAAAAATCCTTTCTTATCGCAGTCTATCTCGAACTCTTTTGCTTCTTCCTTAGAGAGAACTTTTGAATCTTTCTCCCAGGGCCTCTCTTTTAAGGCAGTTTCAACTCCCCAGAGATACAGGCAACGCAGGACATCCGTCTTACCAAAATATCTGCGGCAGGCGCAGTTCATAAGCAAAAAAGGTCCCTTACAAAGGTCTATTATCTTAAGGGCGTCTTCCAAAGGAACAACTTGCCCACCATGACCGATCATCTGCTCCATGGCCACGCTCAGGCTATCTGAATAATACACATCTGGCGATGATTCATCGGCGATTGTCATGGCGCCTACCTCAAAGCTATTTTTTTGCACACCGGTTAGCATCTTTGCAGTAGCTTCATGAGCTCCAGAAGTGTAAAGCTCATCACGGTAGTTATCAGGATTGAGATACCACTTGGCGCCACCTCCATATTCGACACAATACCGGCACATTTCTTATCCTCCTTCTTCTAAATTTTGAGCAAGTATTTCTCACCTCAAATGATGATTTAGAATTACAACCTATTCTCCGCCTCGAGAAACAAACTTCCGCCCCACCACACAAACGCTTTTTACTATATGCTTGCCACCGTATACTTGTCAATGGAGAGTATTAATGGGATTAAGCCAGTAATTCCTCTCTGACCTGAAAGTGATTTCTGTCAGTTTCCTGGATTCTTTTCAATAGTTTTTTGACCGATAAGCAGGCGGGCGAATCTTCTGGTAAATCCCATAGTGGTTTCCCTTTCAAATTATAGTCCTTGACATTAACATCATAGTCTATTTTCCCTAAATAGTGCGGACTTAAGTTCTGGAGACGCTCTTCCACCTCTCCGTTAAACTCATAATTTCCTACCAAATAGAAGTAATCATAGGTTATCTTTACCCCTTCAATAATGCGCTTCATTCTTTCTATGTGCTTCATAGCTTTCAACGAGGAATCTGACAACACAAACAGGTCATTCATATGTGATACTACTCTTCGATTCAGATGCTCTAATCCAGCCGGCGAATCTATCACCACGTTTTCATAGCCCGTGATCAGTTTGGGAATTATCCCTTTGAGTGAATTATCTGCGAGACAATAGCAGCCCTCGGTCCACTTTGCTCCTAAAGTGACCAGGTCAAATTCCTCACTTTTATATATGCAGTTGCTATAGAACGAGGTCTCCAGTTCATCAAAATATAACCGAGAACTCAATGCTCCCGTCTGCTTGGTACCGAAAACCACGTTCGAAACGGTACTCACCTCTTCCTTTTCTAAATCTACTCCGAGCATGTCGCATAGACTCTGGTCAGGGTCAACATCAATCAGTAATAAAGGAGGAGCCAGGTATTTGCTAATCATGGCACAAAACGTTGATTTCCCGGTTCCTCCTCTTCCCGTAGAAACAATTACCCTCGCCATTTCTCCGCTTATATTCTTCTACCCTTTTAGTCTCTGGTAGCTATCAAAGAGCTGACATTTCCCGGGGTTATGTTCCCCGTACCATGCTTGCCCCCAATGTGCCATATGACCGGCATCTTGTCAATTTATCGTGCTCCTTCATATGACCGGGCACCCTGTTTCTTTGCCTGTCATTGCGACGCACCAAGGGGTGCCTCCAGCCAGCCCCATCTGATAAAGCTAAACAGGAGGCTTTTGTGCTTGCTTAGACATAGCCACCCCCGGCGGGGACTATTACCTGCCCTACGGTGAAGCTCGATTCATCTGAAGCAAGATAGACAGCCAGCGAGGCAATCTCTTCAGGCGTGCCAAACCTTCCCAGAGGGGTTTGTGTCAGGTACACAAATCTCGTTGTGTCCGTCAGCACAGGAGGCAATAAAGGTGTATCCACCCAACCTGGGGCAATGGCATTAACATAAACTCCCGCAGGAATCACTTCCCATGCTACCGATTTAGTAAAACCTATGATAGCGCCTTTTGCCGCGGAGTAATCAGGAAACCCAAACAGCCCATATATCCCGGCTATGTCTGCTATATTAACAATCTTTCCATACCTCTTGGGTTCCATAATATTGAGTGCCTCACGAGTGCAATAGAAGCAGCCATGAAGATGAACCGCTAGCATCCTATCCCAGGCCTCATCAGTCATAGTTCTCGTGGCCTCCACGGAAATCGTGGTCTCGCCCGTGGTCGCTAACCTTGCCTTAACTTCATCGGTAACATAGGCAATACCGGCATTATTTACCAGGATATCCAGGGTGCCGAATTTCCCCAGCACCTTGGAGAACATATCCTTCACCTCCTGGAGCTTGGATACATCCCCAGGCACCCCAAACCCTTCACCTCCAATTTTCCCAATCTCAGCTAAGGTAGCTTCAACCTCATCAGGGTGCTCATCATTAACGGCCACCTTAGCCCCTTCTCTGGCAAAAGCCAGGGCAATTGCTTTACCTATACCAGATCCAGCACCAGTTACCAATGCAATTTTATTTTCCAGTTTCATAAATAACTCCCCTCCTCTAAAATTTTCTTTATAGCCATAAGAATGTCTGCTTCTGACAAGATTTTTTATTTATTATCGGACCCTGCGCGAACCACATTTTGTGCTTGGTTAGACATAGGAACCCCCGTCGGGGCACATGACCTGCGCTGCGGTGAAGCTCGATTCATCTGAAGCGAGATAAACAGCCAGCGAGGCAATCTCTTCAGGTGTGCCAAACCTGCCTAGACGGGTCGTTGCTATGTATACAGCTCTCATTGTATCCGTCAGTATAGGAGGCAATAAAGGTGTGTCCACCCAACCCGGGGCAATAGCATTAACATAAACTCCCACAGGAATCACTTCCCTTGCTACCGATTTAGTAAAAGCTATAATACCACCCTTTGCTGCAGAATAATCAGGAGCCCCAGGCAAGCCACGTATCCCGGCTACGGATGCCATATTAACAATCTTTCCGTATCTCTTGGGTTCCATAATATTGAGTGCCTCACGAGTACAATAGAAGGTGCCCCAAAGATGAGTCGTTAGCACCTTATTCCAGCTCTCATCGGTCTTAGTTCTTGTGGCCTCCACGGAAATTGTCGTCTTGCCCGTGGTCATTATTTCCGCTAGTGCCTTATCAGCTCTCGCCTTGACTTCGTCACTGGTATGGGCGATTCCAGCATTATTCACCAGGATATCCAGGGTGCCAAATTTCCCCAGCACCTTGGAGAACATCCCTTTCACCTCCTGGGGCTTGGTTACATCCCCAGGCACTCCAAGCCCTTCACCTCCAATTTTGCCAATCTCAGCTAATGTAGCTTCAACCCCCTCAGGGAGCAAATCATTAACAGCCACCTTAGCCCCTTCTCTGGCAAAAGCCAGGGCAATTGCTTTGCCTATGCCAGATCCAGCACCAGTTACCAATGCAATTTTATTTTCCAGTCTCATGAATAACCCCCTCCTGTAAAGTTTGCTTCATAGCCATAGGACTATCTTCCTCTATAAATTCCCTCCTATGGCTACTTGGCATAACTATTCTAACAAAGCATCCAGCTTAGGCGATACTTTTGTACCCGTCCAATACCTTGGTGACACATTGCCTCCTTTTTTGTCATTGCGAGGCACGTCAGTGCCGAAGCAATCTCCAAGTTAAATCCCAAACTCAAAGCAATAAATTCCGAACAAATCCCAATTTAGTAGCCTTCAGCTATCAGCCATTAGCTGACTGCTTTTTGCATTTTGACTTTTATTTGTTTTTGCTTTCCAGCAACAGGGTTACCGGACCATCATTGTGGATATCTACCAGCATATATTCCTGAAAAACCCCTGTTTCCACCTTAAGCCCGAAGGAGCGAACTTGCTCAACGAAGAATTCATAAAGTTCCCTAGCTTTATCGGGAGGAGCTGCTTCGGTAAAGCTGGGGCGTCTTCCTTTCCGTGTATCAGCCAATAAGGTGAATTGACTGACTACCAGAATTTCCCCTTTCACTTCCAGCGCTGAAAGTGAAAATCTGCCTGCCTCGTCGGAGAAGATGCGCAGGTTTACTACTTTATCTGCCAGGTAGCGGGCGTCTTCTTGTGAATCATCCCTGGCTACACCGAGAAGGACCACCAGGCCTTGCCCGATCTCTCCAACCGTTTTATTGCCGACGGTTACCGAAGCATTGGTAACTCGCTGCACTAATGCTTGCATGATTTATTTTTGGCGAGCCACTGGCTGTACTCTGCAGTCATTTTCATTCCTATTTGACTATGACTTGGATCAGGATATCTCCGGGCACGCCATCGGTTATCTGGCGAGCATTACGCAGTTTTACCATCTTGCCCGTTTCCACTCCCGAAGGAATTTTGACCTCCAATCTCTTTCCATGCCTAGTTAGAATTTTCCTTGTTCCCTGGGAAGCCTCCTTCGGGGTAATGCCGAGTTGATAACGGACATCCTGGCGGTAAGGCTTTCTGGTTTGCCCGAATATTTCCTCGAGGTCAATTTCCTCTCCAGGCCAGGCTTCAAATTTTGTTCTGCCACGTCTGCCAAAAGTTCTGAAAGAGAATCCTGTTCCCCTTAATCGGTCGCCGAATATATCATCGAGAAAGCTGAAATCAAGCCCTTCGCCGCCAAAATCTTTCATTAAATCTTCAAAAGTGGTTCGGGTGAAGCGACTGCCAAAGATATCGCCGATTTCACCTACTGTGCCAAATTGGTCGTATTGTTTTTTCTTTTGAGGGTCGCCGAGAACTCCGTAAGCCTCGTTTATCTCTTTGAATTTTTCGTTAGCCTGTTTCTCTTTGCCTGGATTGCGGTCAGGGTGATATTGCATTGCCAGCTTTCGGTAAGCTTTCTTAATTTCTTGGGCTGAGGCGTTTCTGGGAACCCCTAAAATGCGATAGTAATCCTTAGCCATCGTGAGAGCAATTATAGCAAATTGTTCCTGCTATTTTCCCTTCGCCATTCGTTTCAGTTCATAAAGCTTGGTGATGGCTTCTAAGGGAGACATAGAATCAATGTCGAGCTTGAAGATTTCGTCGGCTAATAAAGAATCTTTGGTGAAAAGTGGAAGTTGTGGTGCCGTTGCTTTGCCTCGAATTTTACCTTTGTCAGTAGTGCTCTTGCTTTCTAGGCCAATTAAAACATCCTGAGCTCGATTTGTCACTGATTTAGGCAGACCAGCTAGCTGAGCTACGTGGATGCCGTAACTCCTGTCGGTGCCTCCAGGGATAATTTTGTGTAAGAAGATAACCTTGTCTCCTTCCTCAGCTACGGCGACATTGAAATTCTTCACCCTGGGCAAGGTGCCGGCAAGCTCTACCAGTTCATGGTAGTGCGTGGCGAACAGGGTCTTTGCGCCCAACTTCGGTGCTCCGTGAATATACTCCGCCACTGCCCAGGCAATAGAGAGCCCGTCATAGGTGCTTGTGCCTCGTCCAATTTCATCCAGAATGAGCAAGGAGCGCGGAGTGGCGTTATGTAAAATGTTTGCTGTTTCGGTCATTTCCACCATGAAGGTTGATTGTCCCGCAGCTAAGTCTTCCTGAGCACCAATCCTGGTGAAGATACGGTCGATGATACCGATTCTGGCCGATCTGGCAGGAACAAAACTGCCAATTTGTGCCAGAAGGACGATCAAGGCTACCTGTTTGAGATAGGTGGATTTTCCCGACATATTTGGTCCAGTGAGTATGATGAGCTGGCTATCGCTATTACATAGATATGTATCGTTGGGAATAAAATTATCGCTGCCCAAGCTTCTCTCCACCATGGGATGACGTCCCTCCTTAATGTCGATGACATCCTCATTGGTCAGCTCTGGTCTGGCGTAGTGGTAGCGTGATGCCACTTCAGCAAGACTGGAGAATACATCAATTTGGGCGATAGCCCTCGCGGTGGCTAAAATTTGCTCACCTTTAGCACCTATCTGCTGGCAAACTTGGTTAAACAGAGAGGTTTCAAGATAGGTTATCTTTTCCTGTGAGGTAAGAATCAGCGATTCATACTCTTTTAGCTCGGGGGTGAAGAACCTTTCGGCCTCAGCGAGGGTTTGCTTGCGAATATAATCCTTGGGAACCAGATTGAGATTTGCCCTGGATACCTCGATGTAATAGCCGAATACTCTGTTGTACCCTACTTTCAAGGATTTAATCCCGGTGCGCTGTTTTTCCCTCTGCTCCAGGCTGGCTAAATATTGTTTAGCCTTGGTGGAACTTTGGCGAAGCTCATCCAGCTCGCTGGAAAAGCCTTCCTTAATCACGTTTCCGTGTTCAAGGTCACCGGGTTCATCAAGAATTGCTCGGTCAATTAAATCCATAATCTCAGGGAAAAGCTTCAATTCTTTAACGAATCTGGTGGGGCAATTGCCGAGCGTT
The DNA here is from genome assembly GCA_034431195.1 of Dehalococcoidia bacterium. Lineage (GTDB taxonomy): Bacteria > Chloroflexota > Dehalococcoidia > GIF9 > AB-539-J10 > CG2-30-46-19. The sequence goes on from DAOUDP010000017.1 coordinate 169,366, forward strand.
GCTTTCAGCTGAGCTACCTTTTCCAGACTTGTGCGGAGTGTTATCAACTCCCTGGGCATTGCCTTGCCACCTCTCACACGGTTCACTACCCTCTCCAGATCGGCGACATCTCCCAGCAGGGTAATAGTCTTCTGGCGAACTAAGCTATCGTTATAGAACCAGCTAACCGCTTCTTGCCGTTGATTTAGCTTATCTATGTCAAGAAGGGGTTGAGCCAGCCAGCCTCTAAGCAATCTGCCTCCCATGGCGGTCCTGGTGGTATCGATTAAGGAGAGCAGGGAATTGGCGGTCTCCCCCCACCTTCCACCCTGAAAAAGCTCCAGATTACGACATGTCTGGCCATCAAGAGCCATAAAGGAATCTGTAGAGTAGGTAGCAAGGCTGGTTAGCTGAGGCAAAGCCTCCTTTTGAGTTTCTGCTACGTAATGAATTAGCGAGCCAGCAGCCTTTACAGCCAGAGGCAAATGGGCACAGCCATAGCCTTCCAAGGTGGCTACGCCAAAATGTTCCAGCAAAGTTTGTTGAGCTATTTCTAAATCAAACCAGTAATCGTCGAGTTTCGTTACTGTAGACGGTGATTGTTGATAATCTTCAGCGCTCTGAGAGATGAGCACCTCACTTGGCTGCAGCCGCTCCAATTCCGAGGAAACTCTATCGGCGGGAAGCTGTGTGGTGGCAAAATCGCTGGTGGTTATATCAACATAAGCTATCCCTGCCTTTTCGTCCTCGATGATCAAGCTGACAAGGTAGTTATTCTTCCCGGCATCAAGCAGGTTAGGTTCCACCACTGTGCCTGGCGTTACTACTCGAATGACATCCCTTTCCACCAATCCTTTGCCTGGAGGGCTGAGTTGCTCACAGATGGCTACTTTATAGCCTCGATTGATAAGCCTGGCGAGATAATTATCTATGGCATGGTGGGGGATTCCTGCCATGGGCACTTTTTGCCCTTTCCCCATTCCACGGGAGGTTAAAACGATATCCAGCTCGCGGGAGGCGACTCTAGCATCCTCGTCAAATGTCTCATAAAAATCGCCCAGTCGAAAGAAAACGATAGCCTCGGGATACCTCTGCTTGACTCTGAGATATTGCTTCCTGAGCGGTGTCACTGTCATTGATGGTATTTTACTAGTTACTCAAGGACATATAAAGGCTGTTGTTCAGCAACCTCGTCTATCATTCTAAGCCTCCTTTTTGTCGCTGCCAGCGAAGCGCGACAACTCGCATCTTCCCCGAGATTGCTTCGGCTATGCCTCGCAATGACAGAGAGAGTCCCCTAACCCTTCTCCAATGTGTGAGGAGTGAGGCGAGGTGACAAAACAAATAATCTCCTGTTATGATGCCAGCTAGGGAGTTCAATCGATGGAAGGTGAAATCGGGATTGATATTGAACGAAAATTCCAAAGTTGCATTGATGAAGAATGGGCAAGAAACAGAGCTCAGGAAGTGCTTAAAGCTGAAAGCATAACACCCCCATATGAGATGAGCATGGTTTTCACCGATTCCGAGACGGTGCAGAGACTCAATCGAGACTATCGAGGCGTGGATGAACCTACGGATGTGCTCGCCTTTTATATGCTTCCTCAACATGGAGCCGGTGCTGACTTTGTTTCCCCTCCCGATGATGTAACCCATTTAGGGGAAGTAATCATTTCTTACCCTAAAGCGGAGGAACAAGCTAAAGAGCAGGGGCATTCAACGGAGCAAGAGCTAACATTGCTGATTATCCATGGGATACTTCATCTTCTGGGCTATGACCACGAGAAGCCTGAAGAAGAGGCTAAAATGAAGGCTCGGGAAAAAGAGCTTCTGGAGAGAGCTATTTCTACTTGAAGCTGATTTAAGTCTCCTGGAATTGTTGGACATAGAAGGGAAGTAAACTTCTAAGATTTTTTAAAAATTGCCAAACATTCCGCCTTTTCGCTTGACATCTTATTAGCTCCTCTCTATACTGCCCGAATAAGTCATGAAGAGAAAACTAAGTAACAACTGGATTGCGGTTTTCCTACCCGTTTTGTTAATAATGACGATAGCCATTGCTGGCTGTGTGCTAAACCAATCCCCTACTGCGTATATAGATTCTATTGTGCCCGGTGAGGCGACACATGGGGAGGCAGTAGCTTTCACCGGTCACGGCACTGACAGCGATGGCACTGTGGTTGCTTATAGATGGACATCGAGCATTGATGGTGAGATTGGCACATCTGCCTCTTTCACCACTTCAGCGCTCTCACTTGGAAGCCATACTGTCTCCTTTAGAGCCCAGGATAACAATGGTGCCTGGTCTGCAAATGTCACCGCCACTGTCATAGTCACTGAGGCAATACCAGAACCAGTCATCCTTTCTTTTGATGCTGCCCCGGGCACAATTAATCCTGAGGAAACCTCCACCTTAAGTTGGGAGGTGACTGGAGCAGCAACAGTGAGCATAGACCAGGGCGTAGGCAGTGTGGCTCTCAGCGGCACCAGAGACGTATCTCCGAGTGAAACCACCATTTATACCTTGACAGCTACCAACGAGGCTGGAAGCGTGAATGCCACTGTTCAAATCACAGTGGAAGAAGACACCACACCACCAAGTACACCAGTCCTTACCTCTCCGGCCGAGGGTGCTACCCTGCCTCAGCCCAGTGAAGCGTGGTCTTTTGATTGGAACGACTCCTCAGACCCGGAAAGCGGCATTGCTGGGTATCAGATTTATGTGATACGTGAAGGTGCCGGTTCACCAGTGATCAATGCTTCTGTCACCGATTCCGAATACACGGAGATATTAGGGGGGGAGATTTGGTATATAGACCTCGATGACTGGACCTGGACAGTAAGGGCTCAAAATAATGCCGGGTTGTGGAGTCCGTGGAGCACCATCAGGACTTTCAGCGTAGAGCCGAAGATGGTAATCAAATAACAAGGTAATCAGCCCTTCCTATACTGATGAAGTAAGCCATGAAGAAAAGACTAAGTAACAACTGGATTGCGGCTTTCCTACCCGTTTTGTTAATAATGGCAACAGTTATTGCTGGCTGTGCGCTGAACCAAGCCCCTACTGCGTATATAGATTCCATTGTACCCGATGAGGTGGCACAGGGGGAGGCAGTAGCTTTCACCGGTCACGGCACTGACACCGATGGCACTGTGGTTGCTTATAGATGGACATCGAGCATTGATGGTGAGATTGGCACATCTGCCTCTTTCACCACTTCAGCGCTCTCAGTTGGAAGCCATACTGTCTCTTTTAGGGCCCAGGATAACAATGGTGCCTGGTCTGCAAATGTCACTGCCACTGTCATAGTCACTGAGGCAATACCAGAACCAGTCATCCTTTCTTTTGATGCTGACCCGGGCGCAATTAATCCTGGAGGAACTTCCACCTTAAGTTGGGAAGTGACTGGAGCAGCAACAGTGCACATAGACCATGGCGTAGGCAGTGTGGCTCTCAGCGGCACCAGAGACGTATCCCCGGGTGAAACTACCGTTTATACCCTGACAGCTACTAACGCGGCTGGAAGCGTGAACGCCACTGTTCAAATCACAGTGGAAGAAGATACCACGCCACCAAGTACACCAGTCCTTACCTCTCCGGCCGAGGATGCTACCCTGCCTCAGCCCAGTGAAGCGTGGTCTTTTGATTGGAACGACTCATCAGACCCGGAAAGTGGCATTGCCGGGTATCAGATTTATGTGATACGTGAAGGTGCCGGTTCGCCAGTGATCAATGCTTCTGTCACCGATTCTGAATGCGCGGAGATATTAGGGGGGGAGATTACGCATGGATACCTCGATAACTGGACCTGGAAAGTAAGGGCTCAAAATAATGCTGGAGTGTGGAGTCCGTGGAGCGCTGTCAGGACTTTCAGCGTGGAGCCGAAGATAACAGGGACCTTAACGATAAGCCAGCTTGCAGGGATTGCCAGCGCCTGGTTTGGCGCAAGTCCTGGCTATGTCAATGTAGGTCAAGGGCAAAGCTTCCAGGTAACCGAGGCTGGTTTCTTCCACCAGTTCCAGATATATCTCACCAGTTCCAGCTCTAGTAATAGCGGGGATATAATAGTTTGTGACCTCAGGGATGCCAGCGGCAGTGTGTTACAGAGCACCTCTATTCATGGCTTCACTGCCGGCAACGGAGGGTGGCAGATATTTAACTTCAACCTGGAAACCTACGTCACCCCGGGGACATATTATTGCACTTGCTATGTAAGCAACCCCATCTCGGGTCACAACTATGGTTGTCATGGCAATAGCGACGGTGCTTCCTATCCTGACGGGACCCGCTATGTTTCAACTGGGGGCAACCCCGAGGACTGGGGCACCTGGTACTCCGAGGTTTGGGACTTGTTCTTTAAGGCGATAATCAAAACAGGCCCTTAATCCTTCATTTATCGCCCGTTATCCCGGCAAATTTGGGTAGTTTTTTACCTGGGCAAGAGTGAGTGATGTTCAGGCTTTTTCTTTAGATAAGGAGCAAAGCCATGGATGAGCCGTTTTGCATATACCAGGATATATACCTCATTGGCAGCGCCGAGATATCGCATCCCTATGACTGCTGCGTCTATTTAATTGATGTTGGGGAGCTAGTCCTCATTGATAGTGGTGCCGGGCAAAGCTTCGACAGCTTGGTGGATAATATCTTCACTTTAGGGTTAGCTCCGGAGAAGATAACCACGCTGATTGTTACTCATTGCCACATTGACCATGTTGGCAGCCTGGCTAAGTTTAGGCAAAAGTATGGCGCCAAAATAATAGCCCATAGCCTGGATGCAGAAGCCATTGAGACGGGTAAAAGGGTCGGTGCCGAAGCTTACGGGGTGACTTACGAGCCTTGCCAGGTGGATGTTAGGTTGCAAGGAGCGGAACAAAAGCTGGTTTTCGGGGAGCAGGAGTTTACTGCTATCCACATTCCTGGTCACACCAGGGGAAGCATCGCCTTGTATGCAGATATGAGTGGTAAAAGGATTCTCTTTGGACAGGACATACACGGACCGTATAGTGCCATGTGGGGCGGAGAACCAGAGAAGGCAATCAGTTCCCTGCAAAAGCTCATTGACCTCAAAGCCGACATATTATGTGAAGGGCACTTCGGCATTTATCAGCCAGCAGGAGAGGTTAAACATTACATAGAAGGTTATCTTCGCCAGCTAAAGGAAGGCCTTGATTGAGCTAGGTGAATTTGGATGTTATAATTAGGCTTTACAGAAAAAGAAGCGCAATGGGGATTAGCTCGGGGTATTAAATAAAAAAATCAAAAAAGGAGGTAAGAAATGGCTGTATTTGTGATGTTGACTAGTCTTACTGATGAGGGAAGGAAGACCCTCCAGGACAAGCCGGAAAGAATCAAGGACGTCAACAAGGAGGTCGAGGCACGGGGGGTTAAGATAATTAACCAGTTTGCTCTTCTCGGGCCATATGACTTTGTGAACATTCTAGAAGCTCCAAGCGCTGAAGCGGTGTCCAAAGTGGCGATTGCGTTGGGGGCGAGGGGCACACTTCAAACGATGACCATGGCTGCTATGTCCGTTGACGCATTCATCTCCGGCCTCAAGAAATAGCAGTGTTTTTACGGTAGCCGCTTGTGCCCTGATTCTTGGCAAAGTGCCGCTTTGAACAAGGGGTGTCTCATACCCATTGTCGACTCGGAGTAAGCGGGCATTTCTAATGCTTTAGCTCCGTCATCAATGAGTTCATCTTGCCCTTCATGCTCGAAGCTTGGTCTCGACGGTCATCAATTTCGATGATCGTTACCACCCTGGTAACTTCTCTGCTGAAGGTTCCCTCGTGCATTTTCTCTGCCACCGCTAAAATCTTATCCAGTCTGCCCTCTATAATCGTCCCCATTGAAGTTATCTGATACTTTATGTCCCTTTCCTGCTGTAAAACTTTGACCGCTCGGGCTACATATTTGCTCACCGAAGGAGTTTCTGTCCCTAGGGGAATAATGCTTATCTGTGCTATTGCCATTTTGCCTTTAACCTCCCTTTACTGATTTATGCAATGTAACGAGCTGAACTCGACCTCTGCCAAATTTTACCTCATTCCGGGAGACTTAATGTAGTTCAGATAGATAGGTGGCACCTCAAAGAAAGCCAAAAATCAAAAGGCAAAAGGCAAAATGACAGAGCAAAGTTCAGAAATGTAGTGCGAGGCTTTAGCCTCGTGCGCACGATCCTGAAGGGTCGCGCTACAAAAGGAAAGCGTGCTTCGCAATGACAGAAAAAGTGAAGTATCACTAATCATGTGGACGAGTACAGATGTTTGCTGCTGTTTTGAGCAGTGGGTGATAGAATAACCAGGGTAAATGAAGATCTTGATGGAGGATTTAGCCAGAAAGGCAGGCGATGTCTTAATGAACCATTTTCGGGAGGATTGCTCTCTATTCGCCTTGCGAAGCACAGCTAAAGAGGCATCTATCAGATATGACAAGGATGTAGATAGATTAATCATCGCTGAAATCAAAAGGCGTTACCCTCATCACAGTTTGCTAACCGAGGAAAGCGGTTTTCTTCAAGGCGACCCTGATTGGCTGTGGATTGTAGATTCTCTGGATGGCACGGGCAATTTTGCCAACTTCAACCCTTTCTTTTCTGTCTGCATAGCTTTAATGCATAAGAATGAGCTCCTTTTAGGAACAATTTACGCCCCGGCAATCGATGAGTTTTATCTTGCCGAAAAGGGCAAGGGCGCTTATTTGAACGGAAGGAGAATTCGAGTATCTGATATAGCAGACCTCAGCCAGAGTTATATTCTCTATTGCGAGGGAGGGGAAAAGGATCGATCAAGGACAGGCAAAATCGTGTGTGGGACTTACCCCCATGTTATGGATATGCGGAAGCTCGGCTCAGCTGGCCTGGAAATAGCCTGGGTGGCTGCTGGCAAGGGAGAAGCTTACTTCACTACCAGAATTGAGCCGTGGGATGTTGCCGCGGGGACTTTGTTAATTCAGGAAGCTGGTGGTGAGGTTACCGACTTTCAAGGCAGTCCGTGGAAGTTACAGACTAGCGATCTTTTGTTTTCCAATGGCAAGGTTCACCGGGAAATGCTGAGCCTGATTTCCCCCCTCAACAACAGCAACCCTATATGTTGACCGTCCGGGCAGTGACAGGCTACTCAGAATAACGAAGGAAGGGAGGAATAATCAAGCTTTTGGCTTGGTTATTCACTCTCTGCCGGCTGTGCCGCCTTCCTCCTCCTCCTTATCCACCAAATCGCTCCCCAGGTAATCAGGCCAACAGCGAGTATTATGCCAAAGATGGCCCACCAGTCGATGATTTGTGACACCGTGAACTCTCCACTCAACCCGGCGACTTCTACCTCATACTGCCCATAATCCATTCCGGACAGAGTGAAGCTTACCTGCTGGCTTTGTCCTGCAGCCAGTGTCACTTCTTTGGCATCTACCGTTTCTCCATTTAACTTCAGCTCAGCAATATAAGTGCCTTCTTGCCCACCGTTATTGGCTACATTAGCAGTGATGGTGACATCCTCTCCTGTCACTCCCACGAAGATGTTTTTCCATACCCGTGGGCTTTGCTCAATATTTAGGGCACTCCCCACAAAACTGGCTGGTGTGACAGCGGGAGCAAGTTCTGCTATTATGGCGACTGTGCTGAAGTGGTTCATCAGACCAGTTGCCTTACCAACTTCAGCCACGCGACCTATGTCAGGTGGCAAACTAACCCAAATGCCCAGTTCAGTATCATAGTAGGCCATAGCCAGCGAAGTAGTAGATTCGGGCAACTCATCGGGGTCATAGTCCAACACTATTGTGACATTCTTGCCGAAGGCAACGCCTGAACAATATTTCAGCCTGTTATAGCCATAATTGCCCGTGAAGTTATAGGCTGAACCGACTAGCGCTGAACCATCTGGTACTGGCGGTGATTGATTTGCCACTCTCATCAGTAGTGCGTCTGGCGCCTCGCCAAGCTCATTGCAAATCACCGTGGTGCTATAGTCAATCTCCAGGAAGTTGGTGTTATTAAAGTCAGGAGCCACCTTGGCTTCGAGAGTTCTGCTGGTAGTACATGTGATTCTTACCCTGGTTATATTACCCAGCATGTCTATGTCGAGATAACAGGGCGCGCCACCGCCACCACCGCCACCTCCGCGAGGTCTACTACGAACAGTCACTGTAGCAGTCGCAGTATCACTGCCGCACTCATTGGTGACATTCAAGCTTACGTTGTAGGTGCCAACGCTGCTATAGGTTACTATGTGAGGTCCCTGTCCTGTAGCATTTGAAGGGCTGCCTCCGGGGAAGTCCCAGGTCCAGTTAGTGGGATCACCAGTGGATAGGTCAGTGAACTTAACCGTTAAAGGAGCGTAGCCACTGGCGGGAGTACGGCTAAAGGCTGCTGTGGGAGCAGCCCTCACCGTGATGTAATCGATCTCGGTCTTGGTATCATTGCCGCAGGCATTGCTCACCGTCAGATTGACGGTGTAGTTGCCGGCAGCGCTGTAGGTTACTGTGTGAGGTCCTTGTGTTGAGGCAGTTGAAGGAGTGCCTCCGGGGAAGTCCCAGCTCCAGGTAAGAATCTCCCCTATGGGTGTGGACAGGTCGGTGAAGTTAACCGACGCGTTTACACAGGGGTTGTCGTCATCAGCGGTGAAGTTAGCTACTGGAAGCTCACATACAAAGATAAAGGTATTATTTATGCAGTTGTTATCCTCATTGCTTTCATCAACTACATCACCGTTGTCGGCGCAAACCATGATAGTATCGTTAGTTCCCGACATGGTGAAAGGTCCAACTGTACTGTTGTAGCACTCACCTGCCGCTAACTCAGGTACGGGGTCTTCCAGGACATCATCGCCATCAATGGTGATGGTGGCATTGCTTGCTCCTGCTGGGGCCGCAGCCCCCTCGTTGCAAACTGTGTAGCTCACATTATAGGTCTTATTCGCCAGGCTAACCCAGGCCTCTGATTTCTCAATAGTCGCAAGGTCCGGGCCGTAGCAGTCCAGATAATCCTTATTATAATTATTGGACTCTGCAGAGGTGCAAAAGTACATTTTGGTACTTGCGGTGATATTAGTGGGGAGGTCAGTTAAAGGAATGGCCCAATCTACAAAGTAGTGTCCTGTTCCATCATCTGTTATATTTGCATAGGTCGCCGTGGAATTAGTCCAAACAATATCCTCTGCAGGGTCCTTTAGTATTGGATTCCATATTAAGGACTCTTTGTCAGTATTATTCCAAAGTTCTACCGTTTCGTCCTTTCCATTTATGCTCAAGAGGTACTCATAATTACCCGCTACAGGTAAGTCAAACAAAACGACCCAGACAGCCTGGGCAAACTTGCCGGGTCCTGAAGGGTCACCTACGACACGCTCACGGAAGAATGCGTAGTCGTCGCCAAAATAGTAATAAGCAGCGGGGCCGATTGTGTCATAACATCCGATTAAATCGAAGCAATCCTTACCAATTCCACTTTCGCCCTGCGGGTCACAGTAACAATCAGTGGGTTGTGTCCATTGAGTACTATTTGGCCAACTGCTTGGCTGTGCCAGCACAAGGACACTGCCAGCGGGCAGCACAGGGATGCTCGCCATGGGCAGCGCCATGACAACCAGCATAATAATGCTGAGTAGCGAAAACGTTATTTTTTTCATACTAAACCCCCTCGCCTATAATGATAAAATGGTACTTCAGTCCTAGTACCTTTGTATATCCTAACATCATCGTATCTGAAATAGCAATATCAATTTAATTAACTTTAATTATGTTAAGTTCCAATTCTGCAATTTTGTCAACTAAATGACGGATGAAAAACCGCATGACCAAATTCTCATATAAAACGGTACCAATGGGTGATACTCATCAAGGTAGCTGGCTGTTAACCTAAATATGTGGGGAAGTTCAGGTATCCCGTCATAGCTTTACTTCTGGCGGTGGTTATCCTTCTGGCATATCCGGGAATGCTTGCTAACGAAGCTATGTTTCCCGATGATGGCGATGGCATAAACCATGTTTCCAGCCTTAAGGCAGCATATTTGGGCGAGGATAGCTATTTAGCTCAGTGCTGGGGAGTAGGCAAAATCGGCGTGCCTCAAGCATGGCAGGTTGCCAGAGGAGGTGAATCAATTATCGTTGCTGTCCTGGATACGGGCATTGATGAAAATCATCGAGATTTAGCCGGTAGGGTAATACTGGAAATCAATTTTAGCGATAGCCCGACATGTGATGACCTTTACGGGCACGGGACTCATACGGCTGGCATTATCGCTGGTATCGCACCTGAGTGCTGGCTCATGAATGTCAAGGTGTGTGACGATGTGGGTAGATGTGAAGCATCAGCGGCAGCCAAGGGCATCATCTGGGCAGTGAATAATGGTGCTAAGGTCATCAATATAGGCTTTTGTGTGGAATCATCGCCAGGTTTGGAGGAAGCGATAAACTATGCCTGGAGTCAAGGGGTTGTGATTGTGGCAGCGGCAGGCAATGAGGGCAAGTCAACACCGGTTTATCCCGCTTACTATGACAACTGCGTTGCTGTAGCCGCTACTAATGTGAACGATTCTTTAGCTTTGTTGTCCAATTACGGTGACTGGGTGGATGTAGCTGCCCCGGGCTCTAACATTTACTCCACCCAACCTCAGAATCAATATGGCTACAAAAGCGGCACCTCATCATCAGCAGCCCATGTCTCAGGTGTAGCTGCCCTGGTTTTCGGTGTCGCTAAGGATACTAACGGCAGCGGTGTAATTAACGATGAAGTCCGACAGGCAATGGAGAATAATTGTTCTCCCCTCAGTGTCGCTGGTGCAGGAGAAGGGTGCATTAACGCCTCTGAGGCAGTAACGGCGGTGACATCCTCAAATTGACTCTCCATTCATAGGTTAGCACTTCTTGCCTGACGACAGTGAAAGTCACTCATCTTAAGGCGTGCTGTGTTGCACACATAGATGTAAAGCATCTAAACTGAAGTCCCTTCCCCCATGGATTATCTCAGTTACACTGAAAACCTGTCTCAGGTGTCAGTCTCCTGGCGAGGCTTGACTTCTTTTCCGACGAATAAGCTGGAGTGATGTTCGAGATTCTGAAATGCTGTCCACGTGAAGTTCAGGCGGGAACCAAGGAACTTCGGGATGCATCTGGCAAAGCTCTCTCCTTCCGTGCATTGGTGCTGATCTTCCTTGGGGGAGTTAATGAGCACCTGATCTCCAATCCGGGATTCGCAGTTATATAGTGTTAGCCAATATCAAGGGTGTATCACGAGGGTTGCTAGGGGAAAAAATTTGCATTTTTGGCTCGGACATGGGATAATTTAAATAAGTAAGGGGGACTGGTTATTTAAACCAAGGTGGGTGAAATCCCACCTTTTTAATTGAATAATTGGGTTAAGAAATGAAAAGGGAACTCATAGCCGCGGTTAATCAGCTTTCTGCGGAGAGGAACTTGTCCAGAGAGGTGGTGCTATCTATCGTAGAGTCGGCACTGGCGTCCGCTTACAAGAAGTATGCTTTTCACGATGAACAGGATGTTGTGGTGAAGTTGGATCCTGATTCCGGTGAGGTGAAAGTTTATGTACAGAAGACCGTAGCGGAGTCAGTTAGTGACGCTGAACACGAGATTTCCTTAGCCGAAGCTCGCAAGTTACGTAAGAGTGTTCAAGTGGGTGAAACGGTGGAAATGAAAACTGTACCCATGGATGCCGGGCGTATTGCAGTGCATGCAGCAAAGCAAGTTATCTTACAGCGACTAAGAGAGGCAGAACACCAGAAAACTTATGAGGAATTTTCCAGCAGGGAGGGAGAAATTGCTACCGGCGTGGTTCAGTTTATTGGCCCTGCGCAAATTTACGTTAACTTAGGTAAGGTGGAGGCGATATTGCCTGCTGGTGAACAAATACCCAACGAACGTTATCGAGTGGGACAGCGGCTTAGATTCTACCTTCTAGAAATAATTCAGGGGAGCAGGGGAACGCAGATAGTAGTTTCCCGGACTCATCCCAACTTACTTCGTCGTCTCTTTGAGCTAGAAATTCCTGAAGTTCACAATGGCGCTGTGACGGTAGAAGCGATAGTTCGGGAGCCAGGGTACCGAAGCAAAGTAGCGATATCAACTTCGCAAGAGGGAATTGACCCGATAGGATCCTGTCTTGGAGCTCGAGGTATCAGGCTACAAAACATTATCAAGGAGCTGAGTAATGAGAAAATAGATTTAATTCTCTGGGATGCTGATCCCAAAGGGTTCATCACTAACGCTCTTAGTCCTGCTCAAGTAGCGAGTATTGAACTCAATGAAGGGGGAAGGGTGGCTACAGTTGTTGTGCCTGATAGACAGCTTTCTCTGGCTATAGGCAAGGAAGGGCAAAATGCCAGGCTAGCGGCAAGACTTACCGGGTGGCGGATTGATATCAAGAGTGTTTCTGCGGCGGAAGCGGAAAAAGCTGAAGTGATGGAAGCCATCGCCAAGGAACTGGCAGAAGAAGAGGTTGTTAAAGAAGAAATGAAAGAGGAAGTACCTGTGGCTGTAGATGAGCTTGCGGTATCAGAGCCTGTCTCATTTCCAGCTGTTGCTGAAGTTTCCTCTGAGGTAACCAAGGAGGAGTTGGTAATTCGTTTTGCCGAGGATATTTTGCCGGAGGCAGGAAGAGTTGAGACTTTGAAGGAGGAGGCGAAATCAGGCAAAGTTAAAGCTAAGGGCAAAGTTAAAGCCAAAGCTAAAGGCAAAGTTAAAGCTAAAGGCAAAGCGAAAAAACCTCGCTTTGAAGATGAGTATGAGGAATAAACATATACCCCAGCGCACTTGCATTGTTTGTCGGCAGAAGAAGGATAAAAAAGACTTGATTCGCCTGGTGTGCACCAATAATGGGACTGTTGAGCTGGATTTATCGGGGAAGAAACCGGGGCGCGGTGCTTATCTATGTGCTCGGAAGAATTGCTGGGAGGAGGGCTTTAAGGGGAATCACTTAGAACATGCTTTACGAACAAAAATTAGGGCTGAGAATCGCCAGGCTGTGGTAAACTATGGCGACAGCCTTAGTGGAGGAAGCTAAATTTGAAGGGTAAGAAATCGAAGAGCGCGCGAAAAGAGAAAGGCACAACACCGACTTTGCCTCAAATTGAGGTTCCATCTTCTCTCACTGTAAAGCAGCTTGCTGATATGCTTCAGGTTGAGCCGGTAAAAGTCATCAAGCAACTTATGAGGAAAGCCATTATGGTCAATGTCAATCAAGCTATTGATTTCGATACTATAGCTGCAGTAGCCACGGATTTTGGCTACCAGGCTCAGCGGAAAACAGAACCAAAGAGCATGGCATATGTTAGTAAGGCAAAGGGGAAAAAGTTACAAACTCGCCCCCCAGTGGTCACTGTCATGGGGCATGTCGACCATGGCAAGACAACCCTGCTGGATGCCATCAGGAAGACCAATGTAACTGCTCGCGAGGTGGGAGCTATCACTCAGCATATCGGTGCTTATCAATGCACACTTGATGAGCGTAAGATTACCTTTCTGGACACTCCAGGGCATGAAGCTTTTACGGCGATGAGGGCTCGTGGGGCGAGGGTGACTGATATTGTGGTTTTGGTGGTTGCTGCTGACGATGGTGTTATGCCTCAGACTGTGGAAGCTATAGACCATGCTAAAGCTGCTAAGGTGCCCATAATAGTAGCTATCAATAAGATTGACAAGGCCGATGCTAATCCTGACCTAGCGAAACAGCAGCTTGCTGACCTGGGGTTGGTCATCGAAGAATGGGGTGGTGATATTGTCTGTGTTCCTATCTCGGCAAAGAAAGAAGAGGGAATATCAGATTTGTTGGAGAACATATTCCTCGTTGCTGATATATTAGAGCTAAAAGCCAATCCCAAGCGTGCTGCTGAGGGCGCAGTTATTGAAGCCAGATTAGATAGGACTAAAGGTTCTTTGGCTACTCTTCTAGTTCAGAACGGCACCCTTGAAGTAGGTGATGTTATAGTAGCTGGCAATGTCTGGGGCAAAATTAAGGCTATGTTCAATGAACAAGGGGAGCAAATTAGAAAAGCCGAAGCATCAACCCCGGTGGAAGTACTTGGGTTAAGTGGTGTGCCAAATTCGGGAGATATTTTCAAAGTGGCTGCCGATGAACACGAAGCACAAAGTATTGTGAAAAGGCAGGAAGCTACCGTGCCTCAAATTCCGCTGAGCTTAACTGCTCTTTCTCGCCAGATAGACAAGGGGCAGATAAAAGAGCTTAATGTGGTTTTGAAAACTGACGTGTATGGAAGCATTGAGCCGGTAAGGAATTCTCTAGAACGGCTAAGTTCAGAAAAAGTGGCGGTTAATATTATTCATGCTGGTAGTGGTAGCATCACGGAAAGCGATGTACTTCTAGCTTCAGCTTCAAAAGGGATTGCTATTGGTTTCAATAGTCGTCTATCTCCTGGAGCAAAGCAATTAGCCGAGGCTGAAGGGGTAAGCATTCGGCTCTACGATGTAATTTATAAGCTAATAGAGGATATGGACAAGGCATTGAAAGGGATGCTTGAGCCTACTTACGTGGATGTGATTGCTGGACGTGCTGAGGTGCGGGCTGTTTTTGACGGTGGTCCGCAAGGTAAAGTTGCTGGTGTCTATGTTAGGGACGGCAGGATATGGCGAGATGCTCAGGCTAAAATATTGCGGGGAAACAAAGTGCTCTTTGAATCTCGTGTTTCCAGTCTGAGGCGTTTTAAGGAAGATGTTACTGAGGTAAGTTCTGGATTTGAGTGTGGTGTGGGCATGGAGAATTTTGTCGATTTCTCCGTTGGTGATATTATTGAGCTCTACCAGAAGCAAAGAGTAGACTAGAAGTAATTTTCTGGAGATTACTTACCGCCTCAAGGCTAATTATGAACAGGCGTGAACAGCGATTGAGCAAGGTCATCAAGCAGGAAATCAGTACCTTGCTTGAGCGCAAGGTAAATGACCCGAGGCTAAAGGAACTCATCTCAGTGACGGAGGTTCAGCTTTCAGCTGATCTGAGGCATGCCAAAGTATCTGTCAGTATTTTAGGGAATGAATCTGATAAGAAAGAGATGCTAGCTGGTTTCAACTCTGCCTGCTCTTTTTTGCAAAGACAACTTGCTTTGCATTTAGGATTAAAGCACACTCTGCAACTCAGCTTTCACTATGATGATTCCATTGAGCGCGGGGCAAAGTTGCTCAAATTGACGGAGCAAGCCTCGGGCAAATAACCTGGGCTCTTTCAAACAAGGTATTGACATTGCTTTGTTTAATCGGATATGGTAGATAGACGGTAATTAATTCAAAAGGAGGTAATCGGGATGAAGGCGTATTGTTTTAAGTGTCGAGCGAAGAGGGATATTTCGAATCCTATTTCTGTTACTCTTAAGAATGGAAGACCAGCAGTCAGGGGCACCTGCTCTGTATGTAGAACCAAGGTATTCAGAATCGGTAAGGCTTGAAGTCTTGTAGGAAATCTATCAAAGTCAAGCGAAGGATGGGTGTGGCTGGCGGGGATTTTGATCGTAAAGTTCTACTAAGTTTGTTGCCATGGGAACAATAAATGTGGCCATCATAGGCGCTGGTAATTGTGCCTGTTCACTGGTTCAAGGCGTTCAGTACTACAAGAATGCTAAAGAGGATGAATTTGTTCCCGGTTTGATGCATGTCAATCTGGGTGACTATCGTATATCTGACATAAATTTTGTAGCTGCATTTGATATTGATAGAAACAAAGTAGGCAAGGATCTGGCTGAAGCTATTTTCACTCCGCCTAATAACACTTTTAAGTTTTGTGATGTACCCAAGACAGGAGTAAAGGTTGAACGTGGCATGACCCACGACGGGTTAGGGAAGTATCTTTCTCGGATTATCACTAAGGCGCCAGGTTCAACTGCTGATGTGGTGAGCATCCTCCGGAATACTGGTACTGATGTGGTGATTAATTATTTGCCGGTGGGTAGTGAAGAGGCAACTAAATGGTACGTAGAGCAGATATTGACTGCTGGCTGCAGTTTTATCAACTGCATACCTGTTTTTATTGCTCGTGAGCGTTACTGGCAAAATCGCTTTGCTGAGAGGGGATTGCCTCTCATCGGCGACGATATCAAGTCTCAGGTTGGTGCCACAATCACGCATCGTGTACTAACTAAACTTTTTCGTGACCGTGGTGTCAAACTGGAGCGAACTTATCAGTTGAACATCGGGGGCAATACTGATTTCTATAACATGCTGGAGCGAGAGCGTCTTGAATCTAAGAAGATTTCCAAGGAAGGTGCCGTTACTTCACAATTAGATTACGATATTGGTGTTGATAATATCCATATTGGTCCCAGTGACTATGTGCCCTGGTTGGCTGACCGCAAATTTTGCTATATGAAAATGGAGGGCCGCACCTTCGGCGATGTTCCACTAAATCTGGAGGTGAAGATGGAGGTGTGGGATAGTCCTAATTCAGCAGGGGTGGTCATTGATGCCATAAGGTGCTGTAAACTAGCTCTGGACAGGGGTCTAAGTGGCACTCTTGTGGCACCTTCGGCTTACTTCATGAAATCTCCGCCAATTCAATATTCTGATGATGAAGCTCGTTTAAAGACTGAGGCGTTTATTGCTGGAGAGAAGCAAGAGGGCCCAGTCTCGTTGCCTGAACAAAAATTGGTTAAGGCTAAAGAGTAAGTCGTTTTTACGGCAAAGACAATAACCACAAACAATGTAGCTTAACAAAGTTGAACATCGCTACTAAGTTGCCTTACTTGACGGGCTTAATAGGCCTGATGAAGTCAGGTGAGTTAGATGGTAACCTTGGTGATAACAGTAGGTTCTAGTCCATTGGATTCATATTCTCAGAAGCTTGCTGAGCGATTCAATATTTCAGGCAGCCATTCCCCTTGCCCAGCCGTAAGGATGATAGATTAGTCAAGGATAGCAAAGATGCCCAGTTTAGTGGAAACTAGAGCAAATTTAGCAGCACGCATTACCAATCCTATAATGGGGATCTTGAGCAAAAGTGGCATAAAGCCTGATGCTCTTACGTTTACAGGTTTAGTTCTGAACATCGGTGCTGCCTATGTCATTGCCACTGGGCATTTTTTGCTTGGTGGAGTGTTAATTTTAATTGCCGGGTTGTTTGATCTCCTTGATGGAGCGCTGGCTAGATTCGTTAAGCAAACCAGGAAGTTTGGTGCTATTCTTGATTCCACAATTGACCGCATTTCTGAAGCAGCGATATTTTGTGGTCTCCTGGTTTGGTATATGCTGCAGGGGAGCACCCTGGGAGTTGTACTTATTTTTGCTGTTTTGGTTGGTTCCTTCCTGGTTAGCTATATAAGGGCAAGGGCAGAGGGGCTGGGGCTGGAATGCAAGGTTGGTTTGTTTACCAGAGCAGAAAGGGTTATAGTATTAGCGATAGGTTTGATTGTAAATCAAGTAGTTCAACCAGACCTGGTAGTAATTGCTTTATGGATTCTGGTGGTCTTTGTTTATATCACCGTGGTTCAGAGGTTAGTTTATTTACGGCGAATTAGTGCCTAGAAAGGTGTAAATGGCTGTTGTCGCTATTATAGGTGGGCAGTGGGGTGATGAGGGGAAAGGAAAGGTAGTTGATTTCCTCGCTGAGAAAGCAGATATGGTAGCTCGCTTCTCGGGAGGGGACAATGCTGGACACACTGTAATTAATCCTTATGGCGAGTT
Organism: Dehalococcoidia bacterium; assembly: GCA_034431195.1. Taxonomy (GTDB): domain Bacteria; phylum Chloroflexota; class Dehalococcoidia; order GIF9; family AB-539-J10; genus CG2-30-46-19. Next base: position 186,977 of record DAOUDP010000017.1, read on the forward strand.
TCGGTTACATCTTGTGCCTGCAGGGATTTTTCGTGCACATACAACTTGCATCGTGGGCAATGGCGTGGTGGTTAATCCCCCGGTTCTTCTTGAGGAAATAGACAATCTTCAAGAACATGGTGTCGATACCAGCCATCTGTTCATAAGTGACCGTGCTCACCTCATTATGCCGTACCATATTCTTCTCGACGGTTTGGAGGAGGAAAGACGTGGTGGCAAAGCTTTAGGCACTACGCGAAGAGGAATTGGTCCTGCCTTTAGTGACAAGATAGCACGCATGGGGATACGCGCTGGAGACTTACTAAATAAAGATGCTTTTCGGAACCGTCTAAGCGCAATACTGGAATTTAAGAACGCTGTTCTTTGCGAGGTGTATAGGAAGTCACCATTGTCAGTGGATGAAGTGTTTGAGCAATATTGCCATTATGGGGATAAGCTGCGTCCTTTTATTCGAGACATTGGTCCCATAATGCGGGAGGCGATTAGGAATAATGGGCTGATTTTATTAGAAGGTGCTCAAGGGACATTGCTTGATCCTGATTTCGGTACATATCCTTATGTTACCTCATCGTCGCCATTGGCTGGGGGAGGGTCCCTGGGACTGGGAATAAGTCCCATGGAAATCAATCGCATTGTTGGTGTGTTTAAAGCCTATATTACCAGGGTTGGCAGTGGTCCTATGCCTACCGAGCTAAAAGACGAAGTTGGTGAATTGATACGAAGAAAGGCTAATGAATATGGTGCTACTACAGGGAGACCAAGGAGGTGTGGCTGGTTCGATGCTGTAGCTGCTAGATTTAGTGCCGAGGTAAATGGTTTTACTGAACTGGCCTTAACTCACCTTGATATCTTTGATGGTTTCCCCTCCATCAAAATATGCACCGCTTATAGGCTTGATAATGAGATACTGGATTCCTTTCCCAGTGACATCGCTGTGTTGGGGAAATGCCAGCCTATTTACGAAGAGCTATCTGGCTGGCAGGGACCGATTGACGGGATCCGTGATCTTGCACAATTTCCTTCAGAGGCTCGCCGTTATTTGGCCAGGCTTGAGGAGCTAGTTTGTTGCTCTATCAATTTGGTTTCAGTGGGTTCAAGGCGGGAGCAGATGATAAAAGTGAGGCCTACCTTCTTAAAATTCTAAATACTAAACAATATCAAATGACCAAAATCCCAATGACCTAAACTATTTTAAGTTTTGAATTTGGATATTGGGATTTGTTTAGGATTTAGATTTTAGTGCTTGTGATTTAATTTGGGGTATGGGTAGATCGATCTTGTAATTTTTCAAAGTTGCCTGAATAATCTCGGCTGATTTTCTGTCTGGCTCAACAAGCGGCAATCGTGGTTTGCCTACATGAAACCCAAGGTAATTCAAGGCATATTTAACCGGCATGGGGTTGGGAACAATAAACAAAGCTTCTACTAAAGGCAGTAGCTTGCGGTGGATGCTAGCTGCCTCTTCGTTTCTGCCGTTCAGGAATTTCTGCATCATTTCGCTTATTTGGTTTCCCACCAGATGGGAGGCAACGCTGATAACGCCGTATCCTCCCAAAGTCAGTATAGGGAGGGTGTCGTTATCGTTACCACTGTAAACCAGAAAATCATCTTTCGTTCCCTGGATAATCTTGGTGACCTGGTTAAGATTGCCACTAGCTTCCTTTACAGCGACAATATTGTCGATTTGGCTTAGCCTGATTACGGTATCAGCAGTGATGCTGGTAACGGTGCGGGAAGGGACGTTATAAAGGATGCAAGGCAGGGTGGTAGCCGAAGCTATGGCTTTGAAATGTTGGAACAAACCTTCTTGGGTTGGTCGATTGTAGTAAGGAACTACTAGCAGACAAGCATCGACGCCCGTTTTTTCAGCCTCTTTAGTTAGTTGTTGGCTTTCCCTGGTGTTATAGCTGCCGGTGCCAGCGACAATTGTGCCCTTGCTGGCTGTCTGCGATTTAACCTCAGCAAAAAGTTGGAGTTTCTCCTCAACAGAAAGGGTGGGAGATTCGCCGGTGGTGCCGGAGACCACTATCCCGTCGCTGCCCGAGTTAAGCAAAGCTTGAGCCAAATTCTGAGCTTGGCGATAATCAACCTTTCCGTCGGCATTGAACGGAGTGACCATCGCGGTGAGCAAGCGTCCTAGCTTATTCATTTAACTGCTACCCCCCTTTTAGACGCTATCCATCCTCTCTTTATCCCTTCTTCAGCAATCTGAACAGCATTCAAAGCAGCCCCCTTGCGTAAATTGTCAGCCACTACCCACATGACCAAACCATTGGAGCAAGAAATATCTTCTCGAATTCTGCCTACAAATACATGGTTTGACCCTGATGCTGCCCACGGTTGCGGATAACAACTAACGCTAGGGTCATCAAGCACCTTGATTCCAGGTGATTTGGCCAGTAGCTTCCTTGCTTCTTTGGCAGAGATAGGCGAAGTAAATTCCACATTGACTGCTTCGCTATGCGCAAACCAGACAGGGACCCTGACACAAGTGGCGGAGACAACCATATCCTTTGAATGCATTATTTTCCTTGTTTCTTCGTTCATTTTCCATTCTTCTTTAGTATAGCCATTGTTCAAGAAGACGTCTATCTCTGGTAACACATTAAATGCTATTTGATGAGCGAAGACATGAGGGCATACGCTACGACCCTCTAAGACTAGCTTTGTTTCCCGAGTTAGTTCATGTGCAGCAGCAGAACCGGCACCCGATACCGATTGGTAGGTGGATACGGCGACTCGTTTTATCGGATTAGCTTTATGGAGCGGATAAAGAGCTACTACCAGCTGGATTGTGGAACAATTTGGATTGGCGATTATCCCGTTGTGTTGCTTTATATCGTCAGGATTTACCTCAGGGACCACAAGGGGGGTCGAAGGTTCCAATCTAAAAGCAGTGCTATTATCGATGACTACCGCCCCAGCTTTAGCAGCTACAGGGCAAAGTTGTTGGCTAACATCAGCGCCAGCGGAGAAAAAGGCAATATCGATATTACGAAAAGTCTCCGAGGTAGCCTCCTTCACTTCAAGTTGACGGTGACGAAAGAAAACCTCTAGACCACTTGAGCGCTCAGAGGCTAAAGGGCGCAATTCGCCCACAGGGAAGTCTCGCTCTTCGAGTATCTTGATAAATTCCTGTCCTACAAGCCCGGTTATACCTACAATAGCTACATTGAATCTTTCCATAATAAGATCCCTTACAGTTTTTCTAGTAACGAATCTAATCCGTAAATCAGTCCCTTTCGCTTTACCACTTCTTTGATAGCGAGGATGACGCCTGGCATATATGCCTCACGACTTATTGCCTCAATACGCAAACTCAATCTTTGTCCCGCTCCACTGAATATAACCTCCTGCGCGGCCATAAACCCTGGTGACCTCAAGCTATGAAGGGCTATCCCTTCCATTTGTCCTCCTCTGGTATTAGGAATTACCTCTGTTTTTGTTTCGGGGCAGGTGAAAGGTTTGCCACGGGCTTTCAACATAGCATTTGCTGTATTTATCGCTGTTCCTGAAGGAGCGTCGACTTTTTTAGCGTGATGCATTTCGATAATTTCAGCGTAGTCGAAAAACCTAGCAGCAAGTTCTGCTAGCTTGGTCAAAACAGCAGCTGATAAAGAAAAATTAGGCGCCACAACTGCTCCAATGCCAGAACTTTGGCATAACTGGTCAATTTCGGCGACGTTTTCTTCCGAGAGCCCGGTGGTGCCTATAACTAGGTTAACCTTTCTTTTGGCAGCAATACGGGCTGCTGCCATGGATGCTTCAGCAGTGGTGAAATCTACCAAAACAGCAGCATCACATTGCTCCAAAATAGAATCCAGGTCAGCTGAAAGACGAACCACCATCCCCACCATGGGAAGATACCTTTGAGTCACCTCTTTCTCCACAACACCTACTAGCACTATCTTGTCCTGTGTGGAGATAGCATTGATTACCTCCTGTCCCATCCTACCCAAGGCACCGTTAACTACTACTCTTATTGGTCCCATTTCCTCACCTTGCTAACGCTTTATTTCAATCCGGTCACGTATTATCCTTTTCACGCCGGCCAGAGTAACGTTGCCTTGTTTCCCGTTGCCCGTGTCGCTTTGGTGCTGAGGAGGCCGCTATCCTAACATTGGATGGTTGAGAAAGTCCTTCAGATATCGCTTTACGGGATAGATTTATTCTACCTAGTTCATCGATTTGGATTACCTTGACCATTATTTCGTCGCCGACCTTAACCACATCTTCAACTCTGGGAACATAGTGAGGAGCAAGTTCGCTGATATGCACTAATCCTTCTTTGCCAGGAATGATCTCCACCATAGCCCCGAAGTTTAGCACTCGGGTTACTTTGCCAGTATATATCTCGCCCAGCTTTATATCTTGGGTCAAATTCTTAATTCTGTCCATTGCTTTTCGGGCTGCTTCTTCGCTGGGAGAACCAATAAGCACAGTGCCATCGTTCTTAATGTCTATGCTCGCCTTGGTCTCCTCAATGATAGACCTGATGGTTCTGCCCCCGGTGCCAATGACAAAACCAATCTTGCCTGGGTCAATGGTCATCTGGTGCATTCTTGGGGCGTATGGACTAAGTTCGGAGCGGCTGGTGCTTAGTGTCTCGTGCATCTTACTCAGTATTTCCAAACGAGCCTGCCGCGCTCGTTCCACCGCTTCGGAGAGGATTCGATGTTCTATTCCCTTAAGTTTGATATCAAGTTGTAATGCAGTGATCCCCTCAGCTGTGCCAGCAACTTTGAAATCCATATCGCCGTAGGCGTCTTCCATCCCTTCTATGTCAGTCAGCAAGACATATTGGTTTTCATTGGTAACGAGTCCCATAGCTATTCCAGCTACGGGTGCTTTAACTGGCACACCGGCATCCATTAACGATAGACTTGCGGCGCAGGCACTTGCCATCGAGGTGCTCCCACTAGAACTGAAAACCTCAGAAACTAAACGAATAGTATAATAAAAATCCTCTTCTCCAGGCAATACTGGTGCGATAGCTCGTTCTACTAAAGCACCGTGTCCAATCTCTCGCCTTCCCGGTGAACCTATCCGCTTTACCTCCCCTGTGGAGAATGGAGCGAAGTTGTAGTGGTGTAGGAATCGCTTGGTTTCCTCTAATCCCAGACCATCCAACAGCTGTTCCTGCCCAATAGAGCCCAAAGTAGTGACCGTTAATACCTGTGTTGCTCCCCGAGCAAATAATGCTGAACCATGAGTACGTGGCAAAAGGCTAACTTCACTACTGATGGGGCGAATCTGGTCGGCTTTGCGACCATCCAAGTGTTGTTTTTTCTCCAAGACCATTTTTCTCACTACTGCTCTGAGCTTGGTTTCAAAGGCTAGCTCAATTTCTTTTTCGGGAAAGGAATCAATTAATTTTTGTTTTAGGTCTTCTTTTACCTGAGCTAGAGCTTGTTCCCGTTGTGTTTTTTCCTTTGTTTGCTCCAAAATTTGACTTAATTTATCCTCAACCAGTGAAGAAACCTGAGTTAATAGCTCCAGAGCAACTTCTTTTGCCTCGGGTTCTATCTTTGACTTGCCACAAACCTGCACCAGCTTTTCCTGAAGCTCGATAATCTCCTGGTTAGCTTCATGCCCAAATTTAATTGCCTCCATCATTAGGTCTTCAGAAGCCTCCTTAGCACCTGCTTCCACCATTACTATTGCATCCTTACCACTGACGACAACCAGGTCAAACAAGCTGTCTTCAATCTGAGTAAATGTAGGGTTCAACATCATATTATTGTCTATATAGCCAACATGGACTGCTGAGATTGGTCCATAGAAGGGGATGTCTGAAATGAGTAGAGCTGCTGAAGCGCCGATGAGAGCGCATGTATTGGGATTGTTTTCCTTATCTGCGGAAAGCACTACAGCAATGACCTGTACCGCATGGTTAAAATGTTTGGAAAGAAGAGGGCGTAGAGAGCGGTCAATGAGCCGACTATTTAATGTTGCTTCCTCGCTGGGTCTACCTTCGCGTCTGATAAAACTCCCTGGTATTTTACCAGCGGCATAAAGCTTTTCTTCATAGTCTACCGTCAAGGGTATAAAGTCTCTTTCCTCTTCCTGTTCCTCTTTTTTAGCGCAAACAGTGACTAAAGTAACGGTATTTCCATAACGAACGGTAACAGAGCTATCAGCTTGTTGAGCGAGCTTCCCTGTTTCAACAATAAGATTCCTGCCTGCTATTACCTGTTCTACTCTATGAGACACGTTATTTCCTTAAGCCTAACTCAGCGATGAGAGAATGATATTGCTCAGGTTTTCTCTTGCCAAGATATGTTAGTAGTCGCTTGCGTTGCCCTATCAGTTTGAAAAGGGCACGTCGAGAATGTTGGTCATGAATATGCACCTGAAGATGCTCTGTTAGTTGTTTTATCCTCTCAGTAAGCAACGCCACCTGGACTTCCGTAGAGCCAGTATCACCCTCTTTACGTTTAGGTTGTGTGACAGTTTTCTTTTTCTTTTCTGTTACCATTTGTGCTTCCTCGTAAATATTAACTCATTGTATCAAAATATAAAACGTTATTATAGAAAATACAAATGTCAAGAGCAAGAAGTTTTTCAAAGGCGGGATTCATCAGCTATCTTGGTGAATTGACTGGGGGAGTAAAGGCAATTATAATTTAGCCCGGGAAGGCGATTTTGCTACACGAAAGTTGTGGCCTTTTTGGAGTCTACAGTTGGCAGGTAGACATAGCTCGTCTTATCTTTTTCGCTCTTTTTGCTCTCCAGCATCGTGGACAGGAAAGCTCTGGCATTGCCGTTAGTGATGGACGCCAGATAAAGACACATAGGAAAATGGGTCTGGTTTCTCAAGTTTTCACCGAAAGTGACCTTACCCAGCTTAGCGGCTATATCGGCATCGGGCATAACCGCTATTCCGCCATCGGTTCAAGACAATCTGCCAGTGCTGAGCCTGTTCTTGCAAGAGCAGAAAATTTGACACTCGCTTTAGCCCACAATGGTAATATCCTTAATGCTAAGCCGCTCCGTGATGAACTTCAAGAGGGTGGCTATAGTTTTGATACCTCTACCGATTCTGAAGTGATTGCTAACCTGGTCTTAGCCTCTCCGGGCAAGAGCTGGGAAGAAAAGATCAGGCATGCTATGGCACGTCTTCAGGGAGCTTACTCCGTGGTACTGATGAGTCATGATAACCTTATTGGAATTCGTGACCCTATGGGCGTGCGTCCTCTTTGTTTAGGAAGTATTGATAGTGGATGGGTCATCGCCTCAGAGAGCTGTGCTTTAGACCATATAGGTGCGCAGTTTCTGAGGGACATAGAACCTGGTGAATTTGTGATTATTGACCAGAATGGGCTGAAAAGCTTCAAGAAGGAAAGCGGCAAAAAGGCGATGTGTATCTTCGAGTATATTTATTTTGCTCGTCCCGACAGCGTCATTGAAGGCAGGTTGCTGTATAAAGCAAGGCAAGCCATGGGTGCGATGCTGGCTCGGGAGTATCCAGTTGATGCTGACCTTGTTATGGGTGTGCCTGATTCTGCTACTGCTGCTGGCAGCGGCTACGCTAATGCTTCAGGCATCCCGTTTTGTGAAGGGCTATTGAAGAACCGATATGTGGGGCGCACTTTCATTGAACCCGACCAAAGATTAAGGGAACTCGGAGTTCAACTGAAATTTAATCCTCTCGCTGAGATTATCAGAGGGAAACGTCTGGTTGTTATTGATGATAGCATTGTGCGTGGCACTACCACCCCACGTGTGGTCAGTTTGCTCAGGAAAGCCGGTGCCAGGGAAGTCCACCTTCGTATTTGTGCTCCCCCTATCTGCCATCCTTGCTTCCTGGGAGTCGATATGGCAAGGGAATGGGAGCTTATCGCTGCTCAAAAGGATGTTCCCATGATTAAGGATTACCTTGGTGTTGATTCTCTTGGCTATCTCAGTCTCGATGGCTTAATTAAAGCTGTTGACTTACCCAGGGATATTTTCTGCCTTGCTTGCTTTACCGGTGACTATCCTATCCCGGTGCAGATGGGAATGGACAAGCTTGCCCTGGAAGCGAAACTTGAAGAGGAAATGATTGCAAGCCAGAAATAAACAAACCTATGCTCTGGCCGGGGTCAATATCGAGGTAGCCGATAAGATTAAAAAATTCATTGCCCAAGAGGCTAAAACCACCTTCCAGCCCGAGGTGTTAAATTTCGGCTCCTTCGGTAGCCTCTTCCAGCTTAAAGGATATGAAGAACCTGTGTTGGTCTCCAGCGTTGATGGAGTAGGCACCAAGCTCAAAATCGCTGCTCTCTTAGGTAAAAATGATACCGTAGGCATCGATCTCGTCAATCATTGCGTTAACGATATTATTTGTTGTGGTGCTTCGCCACTTTTCTTCCTCGATTACATCGCCATGGATAAGCTCAACACTGAGCAGGTGAAAAGCATTGTTACCGGCATAGTTTGGGCCTGCAGGGAAGTTAATTGCTCTCTCGTTGGTGGTGAAATGGCTGAAATGCCTGATATTTATTCCCCGGGAAATTATGATTTAGTGGGCTTTATCATTGGTGTGGTTGAAGAGCGGGGAATTATTGATGGCAGCTCCATAGTCTCGGGCGACGTAGCCCTTGGCTTACCTTCTTCGGGATTACACACTAATGGTTATTCTTTAGTGCGGCGTACCTTCGGAATAGATGACGACCCTTCCCATTTACATAAATTCTATCCTCAGCTAGGGAAAACCCTGGGAGAGGAATTATTGATGCCGCATCGTTGCTATTACCATGAACTCAAGCCAGTTCTGTCATTAATTAAGGGCCTGGCTCATATCACCGGTGGCGGGTATGAAGGCAACATACCTCGCATCCTACCTGAAGGGGTTGGCATCCATATTGATAGAAATTCCTGGGATATACCTCCCATTTTCAAGCTTATCCAGCAGCGAGGAAATATTGATGAAGGGGAGATGTATCGGGTATTTAATATGGGGATAGGCATGGTGGCTATCTGCTCCAGCCAGGATGCACCAAAAATTATCGAAGCTTTGCCCCAAGCCAAAGTCATTGGTGAAATAATTAAGGCAGAAAGAGAAGAGAGGATAAGGATAGATTGAAGGAGGGTCTATGCGTTCTATTCTAAGCGTTTCAAACAAGACAGGAATAGCTGATTTTGCTCGGGGCTTGCAAGAACTGGGCATTGAGATATTCAGCACCGGGGGGACAAAGAAGTCACTGGAGGAGGCGGGAATAAAAGTTCATGGTGTTTCCGAACTTACTGGTTTCCCCGAGATTCTCGGTGGCAGGGTGAAGACCCTGCATCCTGCGGTTCACGGTGGAATTTTGGCGAGGCGTGACCTGCCTCAGCATATGGACGAATTAGCCCAAAATCAAATCGAGGCTATTGATATTGTGGCGGTAAACTTATATCCCTTCGTTGAGACGGTAAGCCGAGGCAATGTTTCTTTGGATAAGGCGCTGGAGAATATTGATATTGGAGGTCCAACTATGATTCGGGCAGCAGCCAAAAATTTCCCCTCTGTCCTGGTAGTAGTTGACCCCAGAGATTATGAACCTATTTTATCTCAGCTACGGCAGGGCAATGCGGATTTGGCGGAACGGAAACGGCTGGCACAGAAAGCCTTCCAGCATGTGGCTATCTATGATACCGCCATAGCACAATACCTTAGCGAAGAGACTCTTCCTGAAGAGATGACTATCGCTTTAAAGAAAGGTTATCCCCTTCGTTATGGCGAAAACCCGCATCAAGAGGCTGCTTTCTATACCGAGCAGGATGTGAAGCATGGACGGAGTGGTTTAGTCCTTGTGGAACATCTCAACGGTCCTGAAATCTCGTTCAACAATTTACTCGATTTCGATGCTGCCTTGAGCATACTTGGGGACTTCTCTGACACTACCGTAGCCGTGATGAAGCATACCAACTCCTGCGGGCTCGCCAGCCATGACGACTTAGCCGAAGCCTACCGAAGGGCTCTTTCCGGAGACCCTCTAGCTGCCTTTGGCGGTGTGGTCGCCACGAATCGAGCTATAGATTTAGCCACTGCCGAGGAGATAGACAAAACTCATTATGATGCCATACTGGCTCCGGATTACGGTGCAGAAGTACTGGAGCTATTGGGGCGGAAAAAGAGCTTACGACTGGTTAAGGTGCCTATATCGGAAACAAGCCAGAGGCAGCTAAATTTCCGCTATGTCCGAGGTGGTTTCCTAGTGCAAACGATGGATTTCCTGGCCGAGGAAGAGTTTCAACCCCGCGCAGTTACCAATCGTCAACCAACGGAAAAGGAGTTAGCCGATTTGTTCTTTGCCTGGAAGGCGGTAAAGGGGATAAAATCCAATGCTATAGTTATTGTTAAGGATAAAACATTATTGGGAATGGGAACAGGACAACCAAGCCGTGTAGTGAGCGTTGAGCTGGCTGTGAAAAGAGCTGGTGATAGAGCCAAGGGGAGCGTCCTTGCTTCTGATGCCCTCTTCCCGTTCACTGATGGTCCTGAATTGGCAATTCAGGGGGGAGTTACCGCTATTATCCAGCCTGGTGGCTCAGTAAGGGATAAAGAAGTAATCGAATTGGCTAACAGGTATAATATTGCTATGGTGTTTACTGGCGTTCGCCATTTCAGACATTAAGTTCAGGGAGTTCAAAGATGTGGATGGTAAGCAAGGAGGCGATGGAAGAAGCAATGGAGGTCAAGCGGAAGTTAGCTGACCCTGAGAAAAGGGAAGAGTGCCTTGGTGACATAGAACACATGATAGAGGTAAAGCAGTCTCATTTGTGGCGAGCTGAGCTCGGTTCCTGTGCTGGAGGGCTTTGTTGTATAACAGGACAGGTGGAAATAGAAAGCGGCATTTTGCAGGATGCCGTGGAGGCTCTGAAAAGTAGCGATGATGGCAAAGCTGCTTCTTTGCTCGAGGATTACATTGCTTTTCTAAAAGAACATTATGAACCTGAGCGCCCGGGTTACTAGTGAGTTTAATCGCCTTCATCGGACACACGAGGTTTTACCATAGAAAACCTGGAGGCGTTTTGAGGCAAGATTATGGCTAGAGCGGTATTAGTATTAGACATGCTGTGTGGGTTTTTTGAGGAAGGGTATCCACTTTACTGTGGCGCCGAAGCTCGAAGTATCATACCCAATGTCAAGAGATTATTGGAGCGAGAGTTAGAGCAGAACTCAAAAATCTTCTATGTGTGTGACCACCATATGCCCGATGACCCAGAATTCACAATGTTTCCGCCCCATTGCATTGAAGGCACCGCTGAAGCTGAAATCATACCCGAACTTTCCCCATATCCAGGTGAAATAATACCAAAAAGGACTTTTAGCTCTTTCTATAATACTCCTTTGGATGAGAAGCTGGAGGCACTCAAGCCCGAGACCATAGTCATCTGCGGTGTATGCACCCATATTTGTGTTCTGCAGGCAGTAATTGATGCCAGAAACAGAGGTTACGAAGTTGAAATCCCAGTCGATTGCGTTGCTTCATTCGACAAGAGGGCACACTTCTTTGCTCTGGATTATATGGAGAAGGTGCTTGGAGCTAAATTACTCAGACCGACAGTCAAAATCTCACAGCCTCATTTCGAAATCCCTGATTCCTGGTTGAGTGGTGAAACCGCCGATATTTATTTTCCCCGCACCGTGGAAATACTCAAAAAGGAGAAAATAAACCCCGTAGCCACTATGGAGGTGTTCCCCAGAAGTGAAGGGATTCTCTGTGGGATGGAGGAAGTTAAAGCTCTGCTGGAGAAGGTGCTACCTGAAAGCAATAGTGAAGTCTGGGCATTATCTGAAGGCGAGCCTTTTGATGGAAAGGAAGTAGTCCTGAGGATAAAAGCTCCTTACCAGAGTTACGGGACTTATGAAACTACCTACTCGGGCATTCTTGCCCATTGTAGTGGCTGGGCAACTGCTGCCCGAGAGTGTATTAATGCTGCTCAGGGTATCCCGGTGATTAGTTTTGGTGCTCGCCATGTTCATCCTTCAGTAGTTGATGTTATGGAGTACTCCGCTATTGTGGGTGGTTGCACTGGTTGTGCCAGCACAAGTGGGGCAAAACTTGCCGGTATCCAACCCACAGGGACTATACCTCATGCTCTTATTATTATTCTGGACAGCACCGCTCAGGCTACCCTTGCCTTTGATAAGCATATTCCTCCTGAAGTGCCGCGGATTGCCCTAGTGGACACTTTTGAAGATGAGGTCAGGGAAAGCGTTGCCGTGGCTAAAGCAATGCAGGGAAGGCTGCAGGGTGTAAGATTGGATACTCCTTCGGAGAGGGGCAGGGTCACTGCCGATTTGGTTAAGGAAGTAAGAGCCTGGCTTGACCTTGAGGGGTTCAAGCAGGTGAAAATTGTCGTCAGTGGCGGACTTGACCCGGAGCGCATCAGATATTTCATAACCGAAGGAGCCCCTGTTGACATCTTCGCTGTGGGCAGTTACATCAGCGATGCTCCTCCAATCGATTTCACCGCCGACCTCCACGAGGTAGAAGGCAAGCCCATCGCTAAGAGAGGCAGAATGCCCGGCGTCACCCCAAATCCCAGACTAAAGAGGGTGATGTAAGCTTCGTAGGCTCTATGACGGTTTGAGGTTCTCCTTGAAATTCCCCCGCCTTCTCAACTATGACCTTTTGCCACGGAGAACGTTTACTTGATTTTAGGGGCTGCTTTCAATTCCTGGATTCTAGCTGCTATAGCTCCACGGGCATCTTCTGCTTGAAAGCGTCTACTTTGAGCACGCAAATCAAACTCCATGGTTGCTTTTAGACTAACCTCAAGTGTAGTGTTTATCGCTCTCTTGGCTAGCCCCAGGGCTCCAGGTGATTTCATTGCTAATGTTCCTGCCAGATCAAGGGCAGCAGCCTCCAGATCCTTAGCGGGGACTACTCTATCTACCATGCCCATATCCAGGGCATCTTTTGCGCCTATCGGCTCACCGAAGAAAATAAGCTCCTTCGCTTTAGATAAGCCAACCAGTTGGATTAACCGGCACGCCCCACCGGTGTCAGGGACTAGGCCCAGCTGGGTATATGTCATTCCAAGCTGTGCGTTTTTCGAAGCTACGCGGAAGTCACAGGATAAGGCAAGGTCGCATCCTTCTCCCAAGGCATAGCCCTTTATCGCTGCTATTACCGGCTTTTCCAGCCTTTCCAATCTGAAAGCCGCCTGCAGCTTACGCAGAAGCGTACCAACTTCTAGCATGGGCCCTCTGGCTAGTTCCTCGGCATAGCTGAGATCCAATCCAATGGAGAATGCCTTGCCTGCACCAGTTATGATCACCACCTTTACTTCATCGTCAACCCTCATATCCTCCGTGGCTGCCCATAATTCATCAATGATTACGTTATTCAAGGCATTCATAGCCTCGGGACGATTTAGGATTATCCTGGCAATTCCCTCCTTTTTCTCAACTATGACGCTTTGCAATTCCGCCATATGTGCCATATCTAAATTATAGCACAAATGTTGAAGCGGTTATCATTACCTGAGGAGCTTATCGGAAGGAAAGTTGTTGCGGCTAGGAAGCTTTCTTTACTTCATCAACTATCTGCGGCAGTATCTCGCCGGTCTTCCCTTGAATCAAGTAATCTGAGATACCTTCATGGGTAAGCGGTGTTGGCTCTGCGTTCAGCTCGATTATTTTCACAGTGGTTCTGTAACCGGTGACATGAAGTCCTGAAGGTAACGTTCCAGAGCGGGATCTTGCCATCAGGGGCAGATTGGCAAAGGGGTAGACCACCGCCGATGTTCCACAGATAAGCATCAGGTCGCAATTTAATGCTTCTTTCTCCGACTCCTCTGCGATATCTGAAGGTATTGGCTCTGTAAAGTGGACGATGTCATCTTTTACTGTTCCGCCACATTTTTTACAAAGGGGCGGCAACCCACCCTCGTCTCTTAGTTTTCGCAAATCATACTCTTCCAAATCATATCTAGCGTTGCAGGAAACACACCTGAGTTTGAACGCATTGCCGTGATAATCCAGGACGTTTTTGCTCCCTGCTCTTTCATGTAAATTATCAATGTTCTGAGTAACCACACACTTCAAAATTCCCATCTTTTCTAATTCAGCTAAAGCGTAATGACCGGGATTTGGTTCTACTTCTCTTAGATCTCCGAATAAAGAAGGGCTGCTCAATCTTTCTTCCCAATATTCTTTTGGATTCTGCTGGAACTTCCCATAAGTCTGATAAGCTCTTCTTTCCGCCTCAGGTTGTTTGGTCCAGATCCCTTTTGGTCCCCTGAAATCGGGTATTCCTGACTCAGTGGACATGCCTGCGCCGGTTAATGCAATGGCATATTTGCTTTCCACCAAATCCTTTGCGGCATGGTTAATCAGCTTCTCCATTTAAAGCCAATCCCTTCTATTTCTATTATAAGATTATCACTAATTTTTGTCCTGGCACCAAGGAATTCCTCGATCAGCCACAGGTTTGTTTCCACATGTTCGGTAATTCTGGGGATGGAATATCGACTAATTCCCTCAGCTAACCCGGCATAGATTATAACCTGATCGGCTATATGCCTATCAACTGCAGCGCCGGTTTCAATATCCTCTATGAAATTTTGGGCTACATATCTTCCGATGGATTCCGACCTTCTTCCCGGTCTTCCTGCCCTATCTGAGCCGATTATGCTCCCCGAGCTTGTCCCGGCATATATTGCCAGGGCGGCTCCCTCTTGAAGCGAGCTTTTGTCGTAAATTTCTTGGATTTCAGCCTTATAACCCTGGGCGCTTAATGCTTTTCGGCATTCCTGTGCCATCCGTTGGCTTACTTTTTTCTCCTCCAGGTGTGAAGAGAGGGCGATTCCGTTAATGGTAGTAATTTTACCTTGTTCAACAAGGTTGAGGGGTCGTAATTTCTCTACCGGCTCAACTTCGATTTGTATAATTCCTCCGCCTTTGGGTACATAGCCGGGGCGGATTATTTCCAGCCGGGCTTCGATGCTTATTTGTCTCAAAAACGGAAGAAGGACAAATTTCATATGATAGGCTGAGGGGGCGAAGTCCTGGAATAACCCTCCTTCGAGCCTGAACTTGGATGGCTTTTGGGCGAAACAGGCTAGAGGTAAGAGAGCCTGGGCAAACATAGTAGTTGACCCTGCTGTCCCTATATCCCAGTGAAATTCCCCACTTTTAAATCTTTCCTTTGGAATATAGGTGATTTCCTTAGAGCCAACTGCGGCGTTCTCCACTACGCCGTGGCACATCTCCTGGCAAGCCTGAATCACCTTGAGATGCTGTGCTCTTAACCCCGGCTTATCCCTCTTCGCCCTGATATTCTGTATCTTTATTTCCTTGCCCAGCAGGCTAGCCAGAGCTATAGAGTAGCGGACTATGGTTCCACTTCCCGACTTTGCCCCGCCATCTATGGTTATCATTTTGAGAGACCTATCAGTAACCCTGTGTCATTGCGAGCGAAGCAATGGCAGAATACAGTGTCGATATTCAAATACCAAACGGTGTAGGCTCATCTCGACTCTCGGCAATGATTGCAAGGATCATAGCTACCTTCTTAACCTGCCCCTACTCCACATGTGATTCCCTACCATACAGCCGTTTCTTCCAGTGGACACCGGCGCTGACTGCTCGCCGCGACCCGGCATAGATACTAACCAGAAAAAGAAAGGAAAACCCGACGGGGTGTAGCAGGGTGGAAACAACAGGCTCCTTGAAACGATTATCAACCAGCCGGCGCATAAATAGTATTGTAGCCACCTGGAAGATAACAATAGCTTGCCAGGCAGCGGAAGTAGATACCACAAATAGGACTTTCCAAAGCCAGTAGAATGGAGCCAAAAAGAAAACATATCCGGCTGCAGCAAGTGCAACCAGTGCTACCGGGGATAACGATGCCACTGAGTAAATCCATTTGGTAAATCCCTCCCACATCGCCCCTGGACTTCGGTACATATTGCACGAAACGACAGGTGATAAATCCACTGCCAGATGTCGACCACCATGTCGGTTTACCTCAACCCCCAGCCAGACATCTTCCAATATCCTGGATCTTACCGCCTCGTGTCCACCAATGCGCCAGTACTCCTCTCTGGGAAAGAGGAGGAACTGCCCAATGGCTAAAGATGGCCTGCATTTTTTGGAGCGCTGGAGCCACCACAATGGTAACCAGCTCAGTATGACAAAGTATGATACCGGGATCACCACTTTCTGCGGTAGGGAAGTAGCCAGCTGGCGAGGAAATCCGGAAAGCAGCGAAAGTCTGAATTTGAGCGCCAGGGCAAGCACACCGCGTAGCATGTGAGGAGCGTGTACGGTATCAGCATCAACAAACAATAACCAGGAACCTCTGGCTTTCCGGGCAAGTTGGTAACAGGCAAAAGGCTTACCCGCCCACCCTTCAGGAAGAGGTTTACCTTTGATTAATTGAATTCGGTTGTCTTCAGCCACTATCCGACCCGCGATATTAACTGTGTTATCTGATGAGTTATCATCCAGTACTAAAACCTCAAAGTTGGGGTAGTCCTGTTTCTGCAGGGACCCAAGGCAGGACTCAATGTTTTGCTCCTCATTCCTGGCCGGTATGAGAACAGAGACCAAAGGTGCTGGATTGGGTATCTTATTGTTACCACGCACCTTTTTGAGGCTCCTCAAATTCAGGATAATGTTAATCGCAAAGCTAACCAGACCAGCGGCTATTATCACCTGATATAGCATACACCTAGCCCTGTATCTCCAAACCTAAACTTGCCGCCTCCTTGATTGGAATGCACCGATGAGTCCACCTCTTATTCTGGGCCCAGTTTTTAGTTCCTCAAACTGTTTTATGCCAAATATGACCAGCACGCATAGCATAAACAATGATGCCACCACATATGCCTCGGTGGCTACCAGGTATCCCAGAGAACCCACTGGACCAAGCATCACTGCCCATGAGTTACTCCCCAGGATAAGAAAGCCCAAGGTCATAAACACTGCAAATGAGACCAGAATCTCATGCTGGGGTAATGCCAGAAGTACGCCATAGCTAACGGCTATTGATTTACCGCCTTTCAAACCCAACACGGGTGAGAAGGCATGCCCCGCTATCGCACTCACTGCCACTGCCATGACTATTATGTCAGGGAGTCCAAGCAACAAATATGCCAGGACTACGAAAGGCATACCTTTAGCTACGTCCAGAATCAGGGCGAGGCTCCCCGCTTTACAACCTCCAGCCCGGATAACATTAGCGGCTCCGGGATTTCCATCCCCATAATTCCTGATGTCTTTACCCAGAAGCCAATGCCCGACCCACAAAGAAAACGGGCAAGCACCCAGCCAGAAAGCGGCTATACTCAGTAAGGCGGCATAAAACATTTCGACTGCGGCAATTCCACAACTATACAGCTAGATATACTTGGAGCATCCAGATATATTGCATCCTAACCGAGCTTCTTTGTCAAGTGGATACAACGTTGATTTGGTCTTACGAAATTCATTCTTTGTTCTAACTTCAAGCCTCATTGCACAATATCGCCGGGTAACACTGTTGTATAATATCTGTGATATGCCTGGCTCAGCGCGAAGGACCGGGATTGCCAATCTACCGCTGCATTATGGCAAGGTGCCTCCGTGGCTGTTTGGACGGATGTCTCAGCTTGCTCGGGAGATTGCCATTGTCATCGTTGATGAGTTTAGTGTTGAAGAGATGCTTCGCCGCCTTTCCGACCCTTTCTGGTTTCAAGCCTTTGGCTGTGTTCTAGGCTATGACTGGCATTCCAGCGGTGTTACCACAACCGTCTGCGGTGCCCTGAAAGAAGGGATGAGAGGATTGGAAAAAGAACTCGGCTTGTTCGTTGCCGGCGGCAAAGGCAGGACTTCTCGAAAGACTCCTGCTGAAATAGAAAACTCTGGGCATCTGCTAAAGGTAAATCCATCACCTCTGGTTTATGCCAGCCGAATGTCAGCTAAAGTGGATAATTCAGCCCTTCAGGATGGTTATCAGCTCTATCACCACACTTTCTTCTTCACCAAAGGCGGCTCCTGGGCAGTTATTCAGCAGGGCATGAATGAAATCAACCGCTATGCTCGGCGATACCACTGGCTGGGGGAGAAAGTTACCGATTTTGTTTGCGAGCCTGAGTCTGCTATCTGCTCTCAGGGTAGAGGTGAGGCGCTGAATCTGGTGGCTTCAGAAAGCACAAAGGCAAGGAATGTCATCGCTCAGGTTGCCACTGAGGAGAAACCAGAAAAAATTGTGATTCAGTTGAGTAAATTGAAAACGTTAAACCTGCCCCGGCGACCTTACATCACGCTGGAGGACATCCACCCTGACAGACTGAGCAAGATTTTCACCATTGCCTACGAGCATCAGCCGCAAGATTTCGAATCACTGCTCGGGCTTGAAGGTGTAGGACCAAAGACGCTTCGCGCCCTCAGCCTTATCTCGGAGCTGGTGTACAATACACCAGTCAGTCTGCGTGACCCGGCAAGTTATAGCTTTGCCCACGGCGGTAAGGATGGTCATCCCTATCCTGTGGATAGAAAAACTTACGATAGCAGCATCCAGTTTCTGGCTCGAGCTCTGGACAAAGCCAGAATCGGGGACAAAGAGAAGCTTGAAGCCTTGCGTCGTCTGAAGGCATGGCAGTGAGAATTGACCCAACTATGCACCTGATTTAACATAAGCAGCAAAATGACCGATTTCAATATTGCACCTTATGTGTCCCACATCGAGGCTAACCGTTCGGTTAAGGACGCCGTGATGGAGAAGCTACAGGAGCGTCGCCCTCCCTATCGCGTCTCGGTAACTGACTTAACCAATTTGAAGCAAGCTTATTTCCGCAGAAAGCATCCCGAGATAGTCCCCCCTCTGGAGAAACAGCAGCTCATGTGGAAGGGGACCGGGTTTCACAAGCTTTTTGGCTTCGCTGTATCCAGCGAGGAATATCTGGAGCAATTTGTGGAGACTGAAGGTGTGGTGGGTAAAATTGACATCTACGAAAATGTTCCCGTGGAGGTTAAAACGACTTCAGCATTGGCGAAGGGAAAAAGCTTACTCCAGCAAAGACCGACTTACATTGAGCAAGTAGGCATGTATTGTGCTATGGTCAATGTTGGGGATGGAAAGATTGTCATTTACGAACGGCAGGGTGCAGAGGAATCGGGTGTGGTTCCTCTTACCGCCTATCATGTCACCTTTCCCAGCTTGGAAGCAGTTCGGGAAGAGATGCGTCGCAGGCGAGACTTATTGATTCAGGCGCTCATCTCCAACGACCCCAGCAACTTGCCTGTATGTGACTGGTTTGGCAGAGGATGCGACTATTCTGCAGTGTGCGACTGCGGCACCAGCTCGGTGCCCCCATCACACAAAATCGCTGAGTTAGCGGAGCAGGTTCAAATTGATGTGGCTACCCGCCAGCAACTGCTGGATAAACTTGGCAAGCCAAAGCCATCGCAGCTATTTCGCACTACCGACCTCGTCTTTCCCCGCAAGGCATATTTCGAGCGTCGCAAATCCTTGGAGACCATTTCAGAGGAGGAGGCAGCTGAGGAAAAAGGAGAATCCCTCCGCTCTATGGAGGAGGCGGGCTTTGTGGGCGCCCTCAAAGGGCTCATCCAGTTTGGTTCTCCCGGGGAAGTGGAAAATATTCCGATTCAGCATGCTTCGCTCAGCGACCTGGTTCGGCTCCGCCAGGGTTTGCCCACTATGGTGCGCATCCCTAAGTTCCAGTCACTTGTGGAACGGGGGCGGCTGCCTTCAGCATTTCCACACTATTTTTATCGCCTGGGCTTTGATTGTGCGTTAATAGACCATCCTAAAGGCAGACTATTTCTTTACTATGCTAATATCAGGGATGAGAATGCCAAGATGATGGTCTATGATGTTTCCTTCAGAAACCTGGGTGCTATAAAGGCTGAGGCGATACGCCGCATAGAGCTTCTGGAAAAGGCGACTTCAGTAGCCCAGCTTCCGAGATGTCCTTCGTGGATGTGCCGCTATTGTTCCTACAGAGACGAATGCGGCGAGATTTAGCAAAGCTGCAGCAAAGCATGGAGCCTTTTAGATATAATAAGGCTGACAAAGGATGCAGGGAATAATAAGCTCGCATATATCGAAGTTATCTACCACGCCGCTGTTGTCGGGTGAGACTAAAAGTTGGGGTGAGAAGTAATATGATCGAGGTCAACCAGTTTGAGGAAGTTGTTCAAATCAAGATGAGCCGTGAGTTTGAAGGGCAACCGCTTTACTGGGTTGCGGCGTACCTTGTTGACGGGCTCCTTATTGATACCGGCTGTAAGCATACGGATGAGGAGTTGGTCGAATTTCTGGATGGGCAGAATCTCAAATTCGCCGTAAACACGCATTATCACGAAGACCATATCGGTGCCAATCATCTTTTGAAGCAGAAATTTGGCATCGAGATATTTGCACCTCGTGAATCAGTTCCTCTCATCAACCAGGTTCCCAAGTTGTATCCATATCAGGAGATGGTTTGGGGTTATCCGGAGCCCACTGAAGTGGATTGTTTGACTGAGAGAGTAGAAACTGGTCATTTTCACTTTGATGTGGTAGAGACTCCCGGGCATTGTAACGGACACGTGGCATTAATAGAGCCTGAAAAAGGGTGGTGCTTTTCGGCGGACCTTTTTATTTCGGAAAAGCCAAGGGTTATCCGCCCAGAGGAGGATATCACGGGCATTACAAGGTCAATGAAAAAGCTCGTTGCTCTCGAGACCGACAGACTTATTCTATTTACCTCCATGGGCAATGTGGTACAGGATGGCCGCAATGCCCTTCAAACATGTATAGAATACTTCCAGGACTTGTCTCGAAGAGCAAAGCAGCTTGAAAAAAAGGGTCTCTCGGTTGTTGCTATTCGGGATGAAGTTTTCGGGAGAGAAAGTTCCCTTGCTGGTCTTACAGATGGACAGTTCTCGTCTGAAAACCTGGTCCGAGCTGCTCTTCGTGCACAGATATGATTTACCATGAGCGGCACACGCAGATAACAACCTGTTTGCAGAAAAGGCAACGAAACACGATTCCATGAATGAGGAATCAAGACGCTGGAGAATTATAGATGTATCTGGGGGTAATTTGTGAAACTTAAAAAGGTTGCCAAATGGACTTTGCTAAGTCTAGTAATTATCCTTGTATCCCTTTCAGCCTGGGGATGGCTGGTCACCTATCATCCCGCTGAGGTGCAATCAGAGCCGATAATTTGCTCTGACCAGACACCTATTTTGAGTCCAGGGCAGAAACTGAAGGTGTTAAATTGGAATGTGCAGTTTATGGCAGGCAAGAATTATGTCTTTTTCTATGATTTACCAGATGGTTCTGGGCCTGATGAAAGACCCTCACCAGAAGATATTACTAAGACCTTCAGTGAAGTCTCCCGCATTATCCAGGATGAAAAGCCCGACATTATTTTGTTGCAAGAGGTTGATGCTGGAGCGAAACGCACAGATTATGAAGACCAACTGGCTCGCCTATTATCGTTACTACCTGAGGAATATAGCTGCTATACTTCTGCATTCGAGTGGAAAGCCTCTTTTGTTCCTCACCCACGGATTATGGGAGCTGTGGGGCTGAAAATAGCTATTATATCTAAATATAGGATAACACAGGCTACTCGCTATCAATTGCCTTTAATGCCCCAACCAGTAACTCGCGAATTTAACTTAAAGCGGGCTGTTTTAGAAGTCCATATGCCTGTAGAAAATGCTACAAATTTCGTAGTGTTAAACACGCATTTGGAAGCTTTTGCGCAGGGTACCGACACCCTGGAAAAACAAGTTAATCAAGTAGAATCTATTTTAGAAAACCTGACCCAAGAGGGCTATCCCTGGATTATAGGAGGCGATTTCAATTCGCTACCTCCTGGCAAAGCCTATGGTCTATTACAGGAAGAACAAAAGAAATATTATAGCCAGAAAACGGAAATAGAGTCCTTATTTGAAAAATACCAGGCTGTGCCCAGCTTGCCAGAAGTTAATAGTCCCGACTGTGAACAATGGTTCACGCACTTTCCCAACGACCCTGGCGTAGGAAAGCCCGATAGGACTATTGATTATATCTTCCTAGCGAATAACGTTACCTTAGAAAAGCATTGTGTAAGGCAGTATGATACCCTGACAATATCAGACCATCTGCCTGTGCTGGCTGAGTTTGAACTACCTTCTTCCCCTGAATAATGAGGCGTGGATAGGCAATGAGATGTTCTCAAGGGGTGTTTCTTGCGGTATACCCACTTGCCCCGGGTGCTGTTATAATCTAAGTGATGAACTGGGTTGATATAGTCATTATAGCTGGCGCCGTTCTATTCGGTTTGTTAGGGCTGTGGCAAGGATTTATCAAGGCATTATTCGGGATTTTAGGGTTGATAGTTGGAATAGCGCTGGCGGGGCATTTTTATCAAGGGCTTGCGTTAAAGCTTTCCTCGGAGGGTGCTGCATGGGCGGGGGTAGCTGCCTATGCCATTATTCTGGTAGGCACGGTAATCGTTGCTGGTGTAGCTGGCTGGTTTGTGGCTAAGATGGTTCACATTTTGCCCTTTGGCTGGCTGGATAGGCTGCTCGGCTTTATTCTGGGAGCTTTTATGGGAAGCATGCTGTGTGCTGCCGTGTTTGCCATCCTGTGCAAATATGTCCCCGGCGTGGAAGCTGCTGTGGCACAATCTGCGGTGGCAGCAACAGTGATGAAGGGATTTCCGCTGTTATTGGCTCTTCTTCCTGATAATTTTGATTTCCTCAGCGGACTGTTTACTTAGCGCCTTTCAGGATATTATCTATTATCTGCTTAAGTTCCCTTTTAGGTTTGTAGCCAACGATTTGCTGCACTGGCTGACCATTCTGGAAAACGAGCATGGTGGGAATGGCAGCGATGCCATACTTGGCGGCGATGGAGCTATTTCCATCCACATTGACCTTGGCAAAATTTACCTTTCCTTGATATTCCTTAGCCAGCTCTTCCAAAATAGGAGCGGCAGCCAGGCAAGGGCCACACCATTCTGCCCAGAAATCCACCAGAACCGGCGCTTTTGATTGTAAGACATCTTTTTCAAAGTCAGCTTCACTGTTTATTGTTATCATCACTCCTCCTTCTGGGATTCAACAGCGATTGAGATTGCTTCGCTTCGCTCGCAATGACAATGGGGGCTTGCGATGACGATGGGGACTCGTAATGACATTTTCCAGGGAAAAGAACTCTATGGCATTCCTGGTAGTGTACTCAGCCACTGCAGCCTCGTCAATTCTCTTGAGTTGAGCCACAGCGCCGAGACTTCTGGTTATGTCACCAGGAGCGGAACGATATCTTGTCCCCCGGCCATAATATACCGGACAATCGGTTTCCAGAAGCAACTTATCCATTGGCGTTTCCTTAACCGCCCTCCTATGCTCTTCATGATATTCAGCGGCAGGAGTGGCGGAGACATAATAGCCGCCGTTAATTATATCCCTGAGGACACTGGAAAAGCCAGTAAACCAGTGAAAAACGGCTTTAGCTATGCCAGCATCTTGGACTAATTGTAGCCCATCTCTCCAGGCATACCTGGTGTGAAGGCTCACCGGCTTGTCGTATTTTTTAGCTAACCGTAAAAAGCGTGCTAACACTTCTTTTTGGAATTCTTTGGATGCTCTTTTTACCACCCTCTTGTCGTAATCCAGTCCTATCTCACCGATAGCAATTGCTTGGGAGATATTCTGCTTGATGAATTCCAGTTCACCATTGACCTGGGAAGAATTGAGTTCGCCTAATTGCCACGGGTGCAATCCCAGTGCCGGGAAAACGAAGGAGGGATATTTCTGAGAAATCTCCAGCGTTTTTATATTCGAGCGATAATCTGAGCCCACGGCTATGATGGCGACGATGCCCCTTTCCCGGGCATTATCAAGTGTAGAATCGAGATTTTGTAATTCATCCAGGTGAGCGTGAGTATCGATAAGGCTATACAACTTCAGGTTGCTTTTCAGGGCGTGTTTGCTCGGCACGCATTTTCTTGTAATACGTGAGTCCCAGTTCAGTGGGCTTGTAGCTATAAAGGGAGAATTGTCCGGTTTCCCTGGTAATCATGGTTGCCGAGAGAAGCACTTTCACCGCTGTCTCTCCAGTTTGTCCTACCAGAAGGAGATGGTGGTCAGGCACCGGCTTATCGGTGTCTTCATATTCCTCACAAATGCTGGTTAGCAACTTTGCGGGCTCCTCTACCAGGTTCTTGAGAATCTCCTGCATTGCCTCAGTCTTTCTGATTATGTCGACGAAATTTTCAAAAGCACCCATTTGACCCAAATGTATTTTAGACCATCGGATGGTAATATGACAAATAACGACTATTCGTTCACATGATTGGTGGTAATACACAGCTTCTTCTTGGTCGCTGTGAGGCATGTTCTCCTTTCTTGTCATTGCGAGGAGCGCCCCTCTTGTCGTTGCCGGGAAATCCTAAACTCAAATTAGTAGCTATCAGCTATCAGCCATTAGCTAACTGCTGACTGCTGATTACTGACTGCTTTTTCATATTGTTTAGTGTTTCGGATTTGGGATTTAGAGTTTTCTTTGTAAGGGATTGCCGCGCTTCGCTCGCAATGACAGTAAGAAAGGCTCGCAATGACACTAAGAAGGGCTCGAAATGATAATCTCCTTATTGTCACCCTGAGCGATAGCGAAGGGTCTGAAGGAGATTCTTCGGTCGCTGTGCTTCCTCAGAATGACAGTAAAAAGGGGCTCGCAATTACAGTGAAAAGTTGACGCTAAAATTTGACGATGTTACAGTTGATTTACCTGTGAAGAGGATAGGTATTTTATACCACCCCAAGCTGGAGAAAGCTCGAAATTTGGTTGGCGAGCTGGAAGGGCTATTGTCCACCAAGGGAGTTCCCTGCTGGCATTGTTCTGCCTGGGATGAAGACGAGGCTAGAGCTCAGGTAGCTGGCTCAGATTTAATCCTCAGCATTGGTGGTGATGGCACTATCCTGCACGCGGCACGGGTTATTATTCCTCTGTCGGTGCCGTTGCTGGGTATAAATTTGGGTGAACTGGGATTTATTGCTGAATTAAGTGCCGATGAGGCTTTGTCCAACCTACCTCGCGTGATCAATGGTGAGGGCTGGTTTGATGATAGGGCTATGCTTGAAGCCAACGTTGACGGTAGGAGTTTTCATGCTCTGAACGATGTTGTGCTGCGGAGTCCTATTGCTCGATTGATTCACATAAAGGCGAAAATTGACGGTGAAGAATTAACCACATATCGAGCTGATGGTGTTGTCATTGCCTCGGCTACCGGTAGCACCGGCTATTGTCTGGCAGCCGGAGGACCGATTCTTTACCCTCAATCGACTCAAATAATCGCCATGCCGGTATCGTGTCATCTCGGTTTAAATTATGCAATGGTTTTATCATCACAGAGCGTGATTGAATTAAGCATTGCCGAAAGAGAGGAAGCCATGCTTAGCCTCGATGGACAAGTTAATTTGTCCGTGAAAGAGGAGCAAGTGATCATGGTGAAGCTTAGCCCTTATACTACGCGGTTCCTGAGGATCCATCCACCGAGCCACTTCTATGTCTCGCTATGGCAAAGATTGAAGGAGAAGGGATAGCATGAAAGTTGATAAAGCAAAGGTGAGCGATGCTGATACAATGCATCGCCTGATTAATCACTTTGCTGATAAAGGTGACGTGTTACCTCGCGCTTTAAGCGAGATATATGAGGGTATTAAAGATTTCTTTGTGGCCAGGAACAAAGGGAAAGTTGTCGCCTGTGCTGCTCTACATGTCATGTGGCTTGATTTAGCTGAAATCAGGTCTGTGGTTGTGGAGGAGGGAAGCCAGAATCAGGAAATTGGCTCTTCGCTTGTCCGTGCTTGCCTTGATGAGGCTAAAGCTTTAGGCATCCCCACCGTTTTTTCTCTTACCAGTGAACCGTCTTTCTTTGAAAAACATGGGTTTAAATTAATTGACAAGGCGGAATTGCCTCGTAAGGTGTGGGGGGAGTGCTACCGCTGCCCTAAATTCCCTGATTGCGATGAGGTGGCTGTTATTTACCACGTTTAATGTCATTGCGAGGAACAATAGCGGTTGCGAGGCGTAGCCGAAGCAAACTCGGAGCAACAGATTCCTCATTTCACTTGGAACAAGGATTGCCATGCCTTCGGCTCGCAATGACAAGGAGGAGGGAAAGTTATGTTGATGCCGGAGAAAAAATTGTCTAGACAACAGCTCTATCAGGGTAAAGCGGTGAGTTTATATGTGGATACGGTAGAAAAACCAGGCGGGAAGACGACTACCAGGGAAGTGGTGGAGCACAGCAAATGTGTGGCGGTTGTTGTAATTGATGAACAGGATAACGTGCTTTTAGAACGCCAGTTTCGTTATCCAGTGAGCAAGTTCTTGCTGGAGATACCCGCTGGACGGATTGACCCTGGTGAGGAACCTATTGACTGTGTCCGCCGTGAGTTGCAGGAGGAAATCGGCTATTATCCTCAAAAAATAGAGGAGCTTGGTGGTTTTTATTCCGTTCCTGGCTATGGCACGGAGTATCTATATTGCTATTTAGCTAGTGATCTTGTCCCCAGCCGCCTTATAGCTGAGGATACTGAAGACATAGAGGTAGTGCGAGTTCCCATAAGCAAGATTACTCAGCTCATCACTTCAGGCGAGATTTGCGATGCTAAGAGCATCGCTGCGTTACTCCATTTTCTCGTGCAGCGAGAATAATAATTAGGATAAGGAGGTTTTGACGGTGCCGAAGGTAAGGGTAAACGACATCCAGATGTTCTACGAAGTACACGGGGAGGGCTTTCCGCTGATGATGATCATGGGGTTCACTGGAAACACAAGCTGGTGGGCCCCTCGCTGGATTGAAACGCTCTCCGAGAAATTTAAGATAATTGCATTTGATAACAGGGGAGCTGGACGCACCGACATATCTGACAGGGAATATTCTATCAAATTGTTTGCCGACGATACTGCAGGTTTGATGGATGCTTTGGGTGTCTCCCGGGCTGATGTGCTTGGAATCTCAATGGGGGGGATGATAGCTCAAGAGCTTGTCCTTAACTATACTGAGAAGGTGAAAAAAGTTGTCCTGTGTTCAACCCACTGCGGGGGTGCGAAGTCAGTTCAGGCGTCTGAGGAGGTGCTGGGAACGCTCACATCCGCTAGGAGTGGTGTGTCTGTGGAGGAAGTGGCCAGAATGACGATTCCACTTTTTTTCACCGAGGACTTCCTCAAAAATACCCCTGGCGTGGAAGAACTGGTAATCGAGCAAATCACCAAGAACCCAATTTCAAATGAAGCCTTCATGCGCCAGATGAGCGCAATAATGCAATTCGATACTTATGATAGGCTGTCGCAGATCAAAACACCCACTCTGATACTGCATGGCAAGCAGGACATTCTCATACCCCCAGAAAACGGTTCAATCCTGGAAAAAGCCATACCCGGCTCCAGGCTTGTCTTCTTTGAGGATTGCGCCCACGGACTTTTGGAAGAGACGGAGGAGGTGCTTGGCACCATTTTGGAGTTTCTCGCCGAATCCTAACAATGTAAAAGCTTATTTCAGCTTCTCTATGACGGCATCGGCAACCTGGCTGGTGCCTACAGGATTGTCAGGCTTTAGATCATAGGTCAGGTTCTTGCCTTCCGCAATGACATCGGCGATTGCCTTTTCCAGTTTATTGGCAGTGTCTGCTTCCCCCAGGTAGCGAAGCATCATTACCCCGGAGAGCATCATTGCCATAGGGTTGACCTTATTTTGCCCGGCATACCTGGGGGCGCTGCCATGTGTGGGCTCAAAGACAGCGATATCATCCCCGATATTAGCCCCGGGGGCTACTCCCATACTGCCGACTAATCCGGCACAAAGCTCGGAGATAAAGTCTCCATAAAAATTGGGCAGGACCAGAACATCAAATTGCCACGGTTTTCGCACTAACTCCATACAAGTTGTATCTAAAACCATGTCGTTAAATTCGATGTCGGGATATTCCTTAGCCACCTGGCGAGCGGTATCGAGGAAAAGGCCATCGGAGAACTTCAGTATATTGGCCTTGTGAATAGCGGTTACCTTTTTCCTGTTGTTTTGCCTGGCGTAGTCGAAGGCAAATTTGACAATTCGCCTGCTTGCTGTCTGGGATATGACTTTCAGACTCACTGCGGAATCTTCCTTTATCCTATCTCCAGTTGTTTTGAAGACGAAATCCAGTAACTGTGTAGTCTGCGAGCTATCTCTGGCAAATTCTATACCTGAATAAAGGTCTTCGGTATTTTCCCTGACCACCACTATGTCTACATCTTTGAACGGTGTCGGTATGCCAGGATAAATTTTGTATGGCCGAAGGCAAGCGTAAAGGTCTAGTTCCTTGCGCAGAGCGACATTAACGCTTCTAAACCCACTACCGATGGGTGTGGTCACCGGCCCTTTTAGGGCAACTTTATTTTTTCTTATTGAGTCCAGTGTGGTTTGGGGAAGCGGCGTGCCAAACACTTCCTGAGCTCGGGAGCCTATAGTGACTACATCCCATTGAAACTGGACTCCGGTTGCCTCTAATACCCTTCGAGTGGCCTCAGCAACCTCGGGTCCTATACCATCGCCGGGGATGAAAGTTACCCTATGCTGCATGGTCATAGTTTGA
The DNA here is from genome assembly GCA_034431195.1 of Dehalococcoidia bacterium. Lineage (GTDB taxonomy): Bacteria > Chloroflexota > Dehalococcoidia > GIF9 > AB-539-J10 > CG2-30-46-19. The sequence continues at coordinate 215,526 of DAOUDP010000017.1, forward strand.
AATCCTTATGCTTTTTAATATAGGGGATGAGCCCTCCTTCCTTAAGTATGGCGAACATCAATGGTGGCATTTTAGTGGAAGTAAGTCTAGCATTGGAGGTCAGGTTAGTTATCACTCCCTCGGTTAAATTTATCTCAAGCTGGTCTCCATCGTTAATCTGGTCGGTATCGCAGAGCAATACCGGTAAGCCTTGATTTATGGCGTTTCTGAAAAAAATACGAGCTGCTGATTTAGCCAGAATGGCAACTATTCCTGACATTTTGATTACCAAAGGGGCATGCTCCCTGCTGGAACCTGAGCCAAAATTCTTGCCTGCCACCAGAAAATTGCCCTGATTTACCCTGGAGGCAAAATTGGGGATGAGGTCCTCAAAGGTGTGTTTGGAAAGCTCAGGCAGGTTGCTTCTTAGATGAGCGAATCTGCCGGGAATAATGTCGTCTGTGGAGATGTCGTCCCCCAGCTTAATTGCTTTTCCTTTGAGCACTGCTTCAGGCATTATATAGCCTCCCTGGGGTCGGTAATTTCGCCCTTGATAGCTGAGGCGGCGGCGGTGGCTGGGCTAGCCAGGTATATCATGGCTTCAGGATTGCCCATGCGTCCCTTAAAATTTCGGTTGGCGGTGGAAAGGCAAGCCTCTCCATCTGCTAATACGCCTTGGTGTAAACCAAGGCAGGCTGCACAGCCTGGAGGCAGGATAACAGCTCCAGATTCAACCAGGCTGTGGATATAGCCTTTCTCTATCGCCTGCAAAAGCACCTGCTGTGAAGCTGGCGCCACCAGAAGCCTGGTATCAGAATACCTCTTCTTACCTTGCAGAATATTAGCCGCCAGGGCTAAGTCTTCAAGACGCCCATTGGTGCAGGTGCCGATGAATACTTGCTGGACTTTAATCCCCTTTGCTTCGCTGACGGGACGGACATTATCCACGGTGTGGGGAAAGGAAACCATTGGTTCAAGGGAAGCGAGATTTAGCGACATGATCCGCTCATAACTGGCATCGGCGTCGGGATAGAGCGGGTTATAGCTATTGCCGTGTCCTTGTGAAGAAAGAAAGCTTTTGGTGACTTCATCGCTGGGAAATAAGCCAACTTTGGCTCCTGCTTCCACAACCATGTTAGCTATGGTGAGACGCTCGGACATTGTCAAGCGAGCTAAGGATTCACCACCGAATTCCAGAGCTTTATAGGTGGCACCATCAGCACCAAGCTGACCAATGAGGGATAAAATCAGGTCTTTGGCATAAACCCCTTTAGGGGAGGAGCCGCTGAGGTTAATCAGAAAAGTTTCTGGCACGCGGAACCAGGTTTTGCCCAGTGCCATGGCTATAGCTATATCAGTGGACCCCATGCCGGTGGCAAAAGCACACAAGGCTCCAGCAGTAACGGTATGGGAATCAGCACCAACAATGATATTCCCTGGATTGGCAAATAGCTCAGCTACTAACTGGTGGCATATCCCATTTCCCACCTCATAAATATGGCAATTTGTTTCCCTGGCAAAGTGGCGCAAAAGTACGTGGTCATTAGAAATCTGCTGGGCAGGACTGGGGGCAGCGTGGTCGAGGAAAATCGCTGCCTTTTCCGGCTCGGCTATAGCCGCAAGGCCGCTTTCCTTAAATTGTTTTATCACTAGCGGTCCTGTGGTATCCTGGAGGAACACCAGGTCCACGTTGGCAATGACGATATCGCCTGACTTAGCGTCGGTGCCTGCTTTAAGGCTAAGGATTTTTTCAGCTAAAGTTTTCCCCATTAAAGATTACAGAGGGATATTGCTATGTTTTTTAGGGGGATTAGCAACTTTTTTATTCTTGAGCATTTCCAGGGCTTTGATGACCTTTGGGCGTGTTTCTCGGGGGTCGATGACATCATCAATATAGCCTCTGGCTGCAGCTATATATGGACTGGCAAACTTATCGCGGTACTCCTGAATCAGTCTTTCCCTTGTTTCCTCGGGTTTTTCTGATTTAGCTATCTCGGCACGGTAAACGATGTTGGTTGCTCCTTCGGGGCCCATCACAGCGATTTCCGCCGTTGGCCAGGCGTAACAAATATCTCCCCGCAGCCCTTTGCTGCTCATGGCTACATAGGCTCCACCGTATGCCTTGCGGGTAATTATGCTTATCTTGGGCACAGTTGCCTCAGCATAGGCGAAGAGCAACTTAGCTCCGTGCCTGATGATACCTCGGAATTCCTGGTCAGTTCCAGGCATATATCCCGGCACATCAACGAAGGTAACCAGGGGGATGTTGAAGCAATCGCAAAAGCGGACGAATCTGGATGCCTTATCCGAGGCGTCAATATCGAGTACGCCGGCCAAATGAAGGGGCTGCTGAGCTAGAATGCCTGCACTCTGTCCGCCCATCCGGGCAAAGCCCACGATGAAGCTGCGAGCAAATCTGTGGTGAACTTCGAGAAAGTCACCGTTGTCCACCACTTTGGTTATGATGTGTTTCATATCATAAGGCTTGGCTGGGCTATCAGGCACCATGTGAAGTAATTCTTCATCTGTGCGATTAGGGTCATCACCGGTGTCTTCAAAGGGAGGGGGGTGTTGATAGCCTTGGGGGAGAAAGCTCAACAATTTACGCACCAGTTCAAAACATTCCTGTTCGGTATCAATGGCGAAATGAGCATTTCCACTTTTGGTGGCATTTACCATAGCGCCGCCCAGTTCCTCCAGGCTGATTTCCTCTCCAGTTACCGTTTTGACCACCTCAGGTCCAGTGATATAGCTCTGACCTATTCCCCTGACCATAAACACAAAATCGGTTATGGCTGGTGAGTACACAGCGCCTCCTGCGGTAGGTCCAACTATCACCGAAATCTGGGGGATAGTGCCTGAGTATATAGTGTTACGGGTGAAGATTTCGCCGTAGGCTTTAAGACTATCAGCCCCTTCCTGGATGCGTGCTCCTCCTGAGTCGAGTATGCCCACGAAGGGCGCGCCAGTTGTGGCGGCTAAGTCCATTACCTGGCAGATTTTGTTGGAGGCTACTTCTGATAATGAGCCGCCGAGAACGGTGAAATCCTGGGAAAAGGCGAAGATAAGACGTCCAGCAACCTTTCCATAACCGGTGATGACTGAATCGCCGGGGAACTTCTGCTCTGCCATGCCAAAGTCAGTGCAGCGGTGGGTCACAAAAGGGTCTATTTCCTCGAAGCTGCCAGGGTCGAAAAGGAGGTCTAATCGTTCCCTGGCGGTCAACTTCCCCTTGCTATGTTGCGCTTCAATGCGCTTCGCTCCCCCACCTTGCCTTGCCTTCTCTCTGAGCTCGTTTAATTGCGCTAACTTTTGTTCGATATCCATGCTCGTCTTTCCTTGATGATTTATTCAGTTGAGTTATTGTGCTATTTTAGTTGCTTCCTTTGCTATAATCAACAGCATGACTGATCAGAATAGTAAGCCAGTGAAGCCTGCTTTCACTCATTGTGGCCAGGCTACCTTTTATTGGGGTAGGCGGACCTATATCATGGGGATCATAAATCTTTCTCCAGACTCCTTCTCTGGGGATGGATTAGAAAATGGGGATGTTGCCTTACTTAAGGCGAGGCAGTTAGTGGCTGATGGGGCAGACATAATTGACGTAGGTGGGGAATCCACTCGCCCCAGTGCTGCTCATCTTTCGGTTGATGAAGAATTACGCCGGGTAATTCCTGTCCTGCAAAAGCTGCGCAAGGAGATATCAATACCGTTAAGCATCGATACTTATAAGCTTGAGGTAGCTCGTGAAGCGCTGGATGCTGGTGCCAACATGATAAATGACATCTGGGGATTGAAGAAGGAGCCCCGACTGGCTGAGTTAGCAGCTCGGAGGGAAATACCGATCATCCTGATGAGCAATCAGCGGGATATTTCTCTTCACCACGATGTTATCTTCCCCGATATTATCTCCGTGGTTATTGCTGATTTGCAGAAAGCTATTGAGCAAGCCCTCTCTGCAGGCATGCCTTGCGAAAATATCATCGTTGATCCCGGCATCGGTTTCGGCAAGACACAGGAACAGAATCTGGAGATTCTACAGCGACTGGAAGAGCTTAAGATGCTGGGCAGGCCAATCCTTTTAGGTAGCTCCCGTAAATCGGTAATAGGGTGGGCGCTTGATTTGACTCCAGAACAAAGGTCACAAGGGATGGCATTTGTTCCCCCTGCTGACCAACGTTTAGAGGGAACAGCAGCTACTATAGCTCTCGGCATCGCCAAGGGTGCTGATATGGTTAGAGTGCATGATGTCAAGGAGATGGCACGCGTTTGTAAGATGAGCGATGCCATTGTTAGAGGATGGCGGTAAATTGGCTATTGCTCATCTTTGTCTTGGCTCAAACTTAGGGGATAGAATGGCAAACTTGAACAAGGCTGTGGCATTGCTTTCTAAGAGGGTAGATATTGAAAAGGTTTCCTCCATTTATGAAACTGAGCCGATAGGCTATAAAGAGCAACCACTGTTTCTTAATATGGTATGTCAAGTCACCACCGCCTTGAACCCCTGGGAGCTTCTTCACTTTGTCAAGGATATTGAGGCAAAAATGGGCAGGGTACAAAATTTCCCCAACTCACCGCGTCTTATAGATATAGACATCCTCTTTTATGGTCGTGAGGTTATCAGGACCGATGAATTAAACGTACCGCACCCTCGGCTGGCGGAAAGAGCCTTTGTGCTTATACCATTAGCTGAAATTGCTCCACAGCTAACTCATCCTGAACTGGACAGGGAAATTAGTGAACTGGCTGAGGTTGTGGAGGGGCAAGATGGTGTGCGAAAATGGACATCGGAGGATTAAATGTACCAGCTATTCGTAGAAGAACACTTTGATGCGGCGCACTATCTCCGCAAATATCGCGGTAAATGTGAAAATCTACATGGGCATCGCTTTAAGGTGATAGCCCGCCTGCAAGCAGAGGAACTCGATGAGGCTGGTTTAGCCTATGACTTTGCCCGGATAAAGCATTGGTTGAGGGAAATTTTAGCTTCCTTCGACCACATCTGTCTCAATGATGTGCCCCCATTCAATAACATTGAGCCTTCCTGTGAGAACATTGCTGCTACGATATATAACGAACTTAAGCCCCGTCTTTCAGGCTCATCAGCCACATTGGCCTGTGTGGAAGTCTGGGAGTCACCTACGAGCGGCGTAGTTTATACCCCCTGAGAATAAAGGGGGTTCCCAGAAATTTGGGGAATTTCTGGGGTAAAGTTAATCCTTCTTTTCGTCGAAGTTTGGCGGCAGCAAGTTGGGGATTGTGTCCACAATAGGATAAGAATGCTGACATTTGGCGCAGTACAGAGAGCCGGTAACTATTTCATTATCCTCTTCCTTCTCCAAAGTAAGCTTCAAATCCCCCTTGCATACTGGACACGCCAGAATTTTCATAAGCTCTCTTTTCATGATGGCTACGTATTATAGCAGATAAATATCAAATGCAGTAAATGAAATATAGCCTCTTTCCTTGTCATTGCGAGGAGTGCCCCTCTTGTCATTGCCGGGAAATCCTAAACTCAAAGCACTAAACCCTAAACAAATCCCAATTTGGTAGCTATCAGCCTTCAGCTTCATATCGACTGCTTTTTCATTTTTGCTCTGTCATTCTGCCTTTTGATTTTTGAGTTTTGCTTTCCTGAGATTGCCACGCCTTCGGCTCGCAATGACAGACAAGGAAGGCTCGCGATAATATAAAGAATGACCATGGCTTACCCCAAACTTACTTTGAGATGTCACCTGCGTATCTGGATGGGTTTAGGAGAGGCGAACATGGTATAATATGCCGCAGGAGGTAAAGTGACTGTACAAATCAAGAAAACTTACAGCGGGATAAACCCTGAGATGCTTCGTGACGAAATACGGGATCTGGTTCAAAAGCGGGGGATTATGGTGGAAGAAGCGAAGGTGCAGACCTACGGTCTTCCCAGTGGTGCAACGCAATCCCGGGTTACCATGGTGTTTAAGGCAGGGGAGGAGGAGTGCGGCAGTGCCGAGATTATCGACTTACCAGGGGGCGAAACAAAGTTGATGGTCGATCTGGATGAAAGACTCCTCTCCCAGGAGGGCATTTCATCCCTTCAGAAGGACCTGGATTTCATCCTCGACTCATACGAGGTCAAGTGGTAACTCATGAGGGAAACCAGACAGGATAGGAGGGAAAAGCGCCGGGCAAAGGAAAAGGCGAGGATGCCTAAGCACGGCAAGAGCCTGGCAAGGGTATATAAGGATGCTGTATCTAAGAGGGCGGAGGAGATAAAGGGACATGGATAAGAAAAAAAAGAAGAAACCGAAGAAGAAGGAAAAAAAATAAGGTTTACCTAAAAATCAGGACACGCTGGCAAAAATCAATTGCCCACTGAAATTAGTATTCATCGTGTTGTATAGAGATAGTTTATTCTTTTTGTTACCTATGCTGTTCTTCTGTATCTGATGGGGCGTTTGCCTATCCACAGGCCTCTGAAGAAAGCTCGGTTGAGGAGATGGCAATAATCGGCGACATCAAGAAGGTCTTTAGATATACTTCTTTCGAAATAAGCCACTTCGACATGCCTGCCGATATTCTTCGCTGCCTGAAGGACATAAGCAAAATCGGAGTCTCCACTTACCAGCACCGCTATATCATAGAGTCCATTGTAGCCGAAACGGAGCAAATCCGTGGCTAACATGATGTCTATGCCCTTTTCCACAGGGATGCCCTGAGATAGCTTGGTGGTGCCCAGGCGAACTTCCAAGTAAGGCGTCTTTCGCAAGCTGTCGAGAAATTCTTGCTGCTCTCGATAGGCATCAGGCCAGCGGTTTGAGTCCTGGAGCACGTTATAATAATAAACTCGGAACAGGTGCCTTGTATCACAGAGCTTGCGGGCAAATTCGCCGAAGTTGAGGTCATGGCGCTTAAAGTTGTTCTGCAAAGCATGATACAAATTGCTTCCATCTATAAAAACGGCAACTTTATCTTCCATGTTCCTCCCTTATACCAGATTGTGTCTTTAAGTATACACCGTTGAAACGGAAAATCGCTAGCACTCAAGTTCTCATCGCCTGGGTGCTCAATCAGGATGTGCTACCTTTTTGCTTTTTCTCTTCCTCCTCTCTGAGAACCTTACGAAGGACCTTCCCTATGATTGACTTAGGAAGCGCATCCCTGAACTCTACAAGCTTTGGGGTTTTGTATGCCGCTAATTTCTGTTTGCAGAAGTCCATAATCTCGTCTTCCGTGGCTGTCTCACCCGGTTTTAGAACGACATAGGCCTTGATTGTCTCCCCTCTGTATTCGTGAGGTATGCCTACAGCGACCGCATCCATAACCTTGGGGTGCTGATAGAGCACCTCATCGATCTCTCTGGGATAGATGTTGAATCCGCCCGCAATGATCATGTCCTTCTTGCGGTCTACTATGAACATATAACCTTCCTCGTCCTCCGTGGCGATATCTCCGGTATAGAGCCATCCATCTCTGAGCTGATTCGCTGTTTCCTCGGGGTTGTTCCAGTATTCCTTCATGATCAGGGGTCCCTTCATTATGATCTCACCAGGCTCTCCCTGCGGCACATCTTCCACTCCTTTGTCTACATCCACCAAACGCACATCATTATCAGGGAATGGGACCCCGATGCTGCCGACCTTCTTGAGACCCAGTATTGGACTCGAGGTTCCCAGCGAGGTAGACTCACTCAGCCCGTATCCCTCGCTGAAGAAGATCCCCATGTCGCGAACCTGCTGGATAAGCTCCACAGGCATAGGCGCTGCTCCCGAGTTCAACAAACCCAGTTTCTTTGCCAGGTTTAGCTCTGTGGCCTTGGGGTGGTTGATGAGGACGGTGATCAGTGTGGGTACAGTGGGGAAAAAGGTGATTTCTTCGAAATTGGCCAGGAGCCCCATCAGTTCATCGAGATCAAACCGAGGAACCAGTATCTGGGTAGCACAATTGGCCATGGCCCAGTTCATTGCTACAATGTTTCCATACACATGGAAATAGGGTATCACAGCCAGCACGGAACGTCTCTCCGGAGGAATAAGAGGTGCAGTGGCACTGCCCCACAGGGAGCACTGGAAGGTGGCAGCTACTATGTTGGCGTGGGTGAGCACCGCCCCCTTGGGAATCCCGGTAGTTCCTCCAGTAAACTGAATAAGGGCAGGATCGTCCTGGGCTATCTCGACTCGTGGAACTCTCGTGTCAGAAGAGTTATCCATGAGTGTTGAAAAATGGTGCCAACCCTCCTCCAACTCCAGGTCTTTAGGTGTGCTCACCCCCATCCCCGTTATGTAATCGGTTACTTTAGTGACCACTATCCGGGGAATGTCCACCTCTTGAGCAACGGTTCGAACTGCAGGAAGGACAATATCAAAGGTAAACAGGGTTGTCATTCCAGTGGTTTTGATCATGGGTTTGAGTTCATCAGCCGTGTACATGGCGTTTAGATTCACCACGATAGCCCCCAGGGATAGAGTAGCCAGGTAAGCAATGACATACTGGGGGCAGTTAGGGAGATGAAGCCCTACCCTTTCTCCTTTCTGTACCCCGATGGCACCAAGCGCATTGGCCATGCGCAACGCCTGGTGGCGCAACTCCCAGAAGGTCATCTCAGTACCGTAAAAATTCAGAGCTGGTTTGTCTGGATGTGTACCAGATGAGATCTGAAGGATATCCTGAGCAGGCACCCGGGGATAGCGGATTGTAGTAGGAACATTGTAGTCATAGTGACGATGCCAGGGTTTTGTTTCCATGGTTCCCCCCTCCTAATATTTATTTGAACCTAGAAAAACCAAGACTAGACTAACTAAATAAAAATACGCCTATTGAACCCTATTGTTCCTCCCTCGCTCATGGGTAACGGTAACAAATAATCGATCACAACGCAATTAAACTTTATATATAAGTATATTTAGCATCCATTAATGTTAAGCAAAAAGGTAAAGCGAGCTTTACTAGCGAAGCCTTTGACTAGTGATGATTTCGTACTTGCCTACCCCGATGGCGCGTTAAGAGCAGTTGAAACAGAAAATATTGGCAAAGAGGCCTGAATCAAATATCGGGGTGAGAGGATTTGAACCTCCGACTAAATGTTCGCCAATGCTTCCTCGGCCCTCGTCACCTGCCCGTCGGCTCCGCATTCGAAGAAAAGCGAAGTTTTTCCCACTTCAAGGAGAAATTTTATCGCCGCTTGCCGAAGTTTGGTATTAAGAATAGGTGCTCCCTATCTGCACACCCGTGACAAGTCCGTTAAGACACCCAGCGCAATCAACCCTATTGCCTTCGGTTCAAGAAACTCGCTTGGGGCGCAGCCCCGTTTCCTTTATTGCTAAACACAGTCTCACAGTTACAAGGTTCAATACTCCGAGCAACAGGAATCCGGGCCAAAACAGATGGCTAACGTCTATGACCACCCCCATGACGACGGGCAGGATAAATGCGCCAACACGGTTTAGCACGAAAATCAGCCCGATGGCAGAGCCCGTATGAAGGGGACCGATACCCTCCATTTCCAACACTATGGTTCTTAACAGGGGAATGGCGACTCCTACACCCACAGCAATCAAAATCAGCACAGCAATCAAGGGTACACCCATAAAAAAGGCTACCAGGGACATACCTACGCTGCTTAGCAGTAAAAAAGGCCACACAAAGGGCTTCCTGACACCGAGCCTGTCCGAGAAAGACGGCCCCACGACATTAAAGACACCGCTACTCACCAGGGTGAGTCCAAGAAGAAGCCCAGCCTTTGCAGCAGTCATCCCCTTTTCAACCAGCATGGTCGGGAGAAAGCCCTGGAAAGCAAGAAAGCCACCGACCAAGCAGAATTCCATTAAACATACAAACCAGAGATCCCTAACCCTGACGACCCTCTTCAAGCCCTCCCAGGTTCCCGGTTGACGTGCCGCACGTTCAGCCGTAATTTCCTCGACCGGTTGCTCTCTAGCCCCTGTAATCCACATGATGAAAAGCACCACAGCAATAGCCCCGGTTAACCACATCGTTGGTCTCCAGCCACCAAGGAGCGGAGATAGCACCGAGGCACCCGTCATATTCCCAAGAACCAGACCCACACCAACTGATATGCTAAGTATTCCATTAGCCCGTCCTAGCTCCGTTCTACCGAACCACATGCCAATCCCCTTTGTTAGATTAGGCACGATGAAAGCCAGAGATACACCGAAAAGGAACATAGCCACCGTCAATCCCTGGAAGCCTGGCATAAAGCCGCGCAGAGCACAGAATACGGCTGAAAAAATAAGCGCACCCGCTATTACTCTTTTCACTCCAAAGCGATCGGCCATAGCGCCGCCTACAAGCGAGAATAGCATCATCCCTAGAAACCATGAGCCCCAGATGATTCCTACCTGGGTATGTGTCAAGCTTAATTCAGTAGCAATCTCAGGCAGCAGAGGAGGCACCACACCTATGTTTAAGCCGTTAAGAAAGCAATCTATCAAGCAAAAATAGACAAGCATATGTCGCCTGTATGCCCATTTCTGCTCTACCATCCTACGCACCTTAATTTCGCAAGATAGCCGCTACTCCTCTTTGAGACTCCTTTATGGTAACGAACGGCTATTTTGTTCAGGCTTGGGAAGCTTTATCGCCGCTTGCTGAAGTATGCCCTTAAGAGTATTTACCCAGCTTTGCCTCTTCGCTAGCAAGAAGAATCTCGGCAGAGCTAGCCTGGTAAAATGGACTTTCGTTCAAGCGGATTTTATCCTTTTCTGTATCCTGAGCCACGAGTCTGTGATAAGGAAACTCTCCTCCATATTGTGAATCATTCTTACAAACTTGCTCATAGGTACTGAGAATGTGAGTACATTGTTGGGAACAAAAGGACGCGCTGAAGGGTCGAACATTCCGATGACTCCTCTGGGGCGGGCAGAATCTCTTTCAAGATACGGATACTGGACAATTGTGGAACAGCCCGAGCCAAAGGGGGTGAATACTGCATTTTGCTCAGCTTCATCGAAACGCGCCAGAGTAAAGAGCCCCGAGAGAACATCGGGCTCCGCAAAGAAGATAACAACTTCAGGGTCGTCTGACTCCTCAAGCTTGTCCCATCTTTTAAATACTATGAAGCGTCCGGGTGCTTTGAACGTAGGCAAGCGTTTCATTATTTCCTTGACCAGTTCCGGAGATTTGCAATAGCGCTCACCGGTCAACTTGCCGGGAATTCCGTAGGAGAGGAAGTATTCAAAGTCTGGCATAATCCCTTCTGTAAAGCCAAGGTATCGTTTGCCCCCAGGACAGCCAACTGAGTCCACATCAAAACATGAGGAACTTCCCCTCCTCACATCTGATAATGCCCCAACCACACATCCTGGTACTGAGCCGGGCTCGACCAGCTTGGCATGTCCTTCTTCGTTGGTATAATAGAAAATAACCGGAAGTTCCGCACCGTCGAAATACTTTTTCCAGAGCCAACTGAATTTCTCTTTGATATGTTTGTTCATATGGAAACTAAGCAGTCACGTTTTCCCTTTTGTCGATGCCAGCTAAACTGCGAGCGAGCCTCTGCTTGAGGTCCATATCCGTCTCGCGCTCAATCATAATTTTCTGTGCCTGAGGCGAGCCCGCTCCATGTAGCGACTCTGTACGATAACTGGGAGCTATTTGGCCAAAAGTCATGGAGTGGATGAGCGTCAACATACGGATTCGGTGCTCTGTAGGTACATCAGGCACTCCCTTCAGGTATTTATCGACATATTTGCCCATCACAGGGTGCCTGAAGTCTTTTTCGGAGGGCAGTGTTACCAGAATACCGCCGGCTATGTCCTCGGCAAGCCTGCAAAGCTCGTAGGGAAACCTCGTCACATTGTGCTTACATACATTGGCTAAAAGAATGTTGGACTGGTAGTTGCCAGACATAGTCTGCCACCCTTCGTAGGCGCAGGCTAATCCGCAGGCATGTATCGTTTCAGCGAGGTGAATCATCTCCCCGAGCTTCTCTCTGATGTGAGGGGCTCTGCGTGTCCCGTTGTAATCAGCCATTGAGGCCGCCGCCCCAATAAGCACATCGCCTATGCCCGGCTTGCAACCGCCGTAGCTCTGTCTATGATAAGCGGCGAATCTCTCCACCATCATAATGGCAAATTCGATCTCCCCGCACATGAAAACCCTATCCCACGGGACAAAGACGTTATCCAGGATAGTCAGTGTCTCCTGTCCACCGAAGCTGTAGTTGCCGACATCGATGTCACCATCCTCAAGCTTGCGCGTATCACAGGACTGTCTTCCATAGATGAGGTGTACGCCTTCAGCGTCCGTTGGTATAGCACAGCTTAGTGAATAGTCCTCATCGCCGTCCCGCATTCTCAGGGTTGGCATAATGAGCATTTCATGTGAATTCACGGTTCCCGTTTGACTTGCTTTTGCCCCCCTTATGATGATTCCATCACTCCTTCGCTCTACCACATGCACAAACATGTCTGGGTCAGTCTGCTTGCTTGGAGCCACCACCCGGTTGCCCTTGGCATCAGTCATGGCACCCTGGACACAGAGGTCATTCTGTTGAACATACTTCAGCCACTCTCTAAACCTGTGGTGATACTTGGTTCCGTGCTCCTGGTCAATTTCGTAGGTGGTACTAAAAACAGCATTGATCCCGTCAAGACCAACGCACCTCTGGAAACAACAGGCTGTCCTTTGTCCCAGCTCCCTCTGTAATCTTACCTTACTGACCATATCACCGGTGCTCTTGAAGAGAGAGTTAAATCGGTTTACCTTCTTTTCTGTAAGCATCGAGCCCGTGGTTGCCAGTTCCTTGTTCTTGGGCTCGTGAGCAAGCTTGTAGGTCATCGCCACAGCGTTGATTGATGGTCTGATAATAGGATTATCAACCCAATTCTCCACCTTTTCACCAAGTAGATAGAGGTCCAGTTTCAGCTTACGCAGACTCTCGATGTACTCTGCAGCGGTTTTCAATGGCATGATACATCATCTCCCTTCTCGTCTTTTTTGCTTGACTTCGGCTTCTCCTTAACAACATGGGAACAAATTCGATAAAAAGGCCCCTAGGGCTTTAAGTGTTTTTCAAGTTCTTCAAACTGCGGGATCTGCATGGGCTCAAATAACAGATAACTCTGAACAGGGTAGCGTGAGCCCGCCTTATGGGTTGCCTCAAGTCCTGCTATTAGGTCATCCACCTGAGATGCAGGTAGACTAAACGCCATTTCGTGGTCCTGGGTAAGCCCGAGCACCCTTTCTCCTCTGCCGGGATGGATCAGATGGGCCTTATCATCTTTAAATGGCCATATCATCTCGCTGGTACAGGTAAACCCCAGGTTTGTCTCAGAGGTAACAACCCCACCCCTTTTATAGATATAGCCCTGGGCGAGTCTCATCATCTGCGCCGGATTGCCATATATGACCACTATGTCTGGCTCAAGCCTTGTCCTTGAAAGGGGGGAGATATAGAGCCGTTCAAATCGCCCTGGCTCCATTATGGTCATTTTCTCAAGGGTTTTTATAGCAGCTTCTTTTGTCTCAAAATAACCCATGCTCATAAGGAAATCTATTACTGCGTCCGGGGTTTCAGGCTCTCTCCAGCCAAAGCCCATGAGTGCCGGGATACAATTTATGTCATCTTTTGTTACCCCCATAGACCATCCCCATCTCCTGGCAATATTTGTTGCCTGGCATACGGCGGTCTTTATTCCCATGCTTGAAGGTGTCCCTGTCTTTTCCGGGAATGCATCTCCCTTTTTCAGGAAATTTACACCTAAAGGAAATGTATCCAGCCTTACATACCTATTCAATTGCTCTTCTTTCGCCTTCCATACATCTTGAGTCATAGCTACCTCCTTATTATTTCTTCTCGTCTTTTTGGCGCTCCATCTCTTCCAGTATTAGCTCTGTAGCCAGCCTAGCAGCGGTACCAGCAACCTTTGAGCAATGAGCAAACATCTCAGCCTCAATGGCTTTTTCCAGCTCCGATGTGTCATATAGATTAAAAGTCCTGCCCATGAGGCGCTTCTGGATGTCATAGCATCTGCATGATCCATACTGTTCAACAAATCTGTCATGAAGCTTCTTGACCATCATATATGACCTCATGGGTTTTAACATGTCGGAAAAGTCCTTCTTTTCCCTGCCAAAGAGGTAACTGATTGCCATTGCACCACCAACCAGGGCGCCGCACGAACCGTCCCCTGTTAAGCCCAATCCGTCTGCCAGCCCACTTGCACTTCGGAACACATCATCATTTTCAATATCCAAGGCATCGAAGATGCCAGCAATGGTCGTCTGGGCACACCCGGTGCACTTCATCTCGTATTTGCGGGCAGACTCAAACGCCCTTTCTAATATAGCATCCCGCGAGTTTTTCATAACTACCTCCTTATATCCCTCTTTTCTTCAAACCATCCTCAATTGATAAACATCCTTAATAGAATAAATATTCACTATTTGCCCAGCTTTGCTTCCAGCTCCTTTTGCCGCAAAGCCATGGTCACATCGCCGCGAGTCCTCTCAATGACACCACGAATCGCATCCGTGGTCCGCCTCAAGCCATGAGTGATGATTTCGGTGAAATCCATAGTCATCAATATGCCATAAATATCATCCATGGCACCGAGCAACTCTTCACAGCGAGAGAAATCCCCTCTCCTCATGCTATCCAGTAAGTAGCGCCTTAATTCACCCACCGCTTCGCCAAGTCCATTGAGATATGCGGCATAATCAACGCCTATTGCCTCAGCTTTGGGGAGCTCTTTCCCAACGATCAAAGCGAAGGTGATGCTCCCTTCGGCGAATTCCTTTTTAGCATCATGAACGAATCCTGAATGAAGCAAACCGGGATGGTCATTGAGGCTACCATTTATCTCCTGAACCAATTTGTAAGTTGAGTCAAGAATTTGCCTTGCCTTATCCTGCTCCTGACGATGAACAGCCCTTATAGCATTGGCGCTATTGCGAATTATCTGGCGGCAGAGGCGCAAAGCCTTCTCCCTGGCTTCATCCTCAGCGGTGAAATAGGCGTGGATTTCTTCAGCGATAGCTTTCAGCTCATCCCCTAACCCTGGCATTTTCTCTTTGCCTTCCTTATCTCACTAACCAACCCCTTGGTGGCTTTTTTGATATCTGGCTTGCTTAACACGGCACTAATCACAGCAACACAATCAGCACCAGCAGCAATTACCTCACCAACATTGCTTTGATCAATGCCACCGATAGCCACCACTGGTGAGGATACTGCCTCCCTCACCTGCTTGAGAATATCCAGGCCGACGACAATAGCCCCTTCCTTGCTCTCCGTAGGGAACATCGAGCCCACAGAAATGTAATCCGCCCCTTCATCCCCCGCCTCAATTGCCCGTGATACCGTGGTAACCGAGCTACCAATTATCTTAGCCATCGGCAATTCTCTCCTGGCAACATGAACCGGCAGATCTCCGTAGCCAATATGGAGACCATCAGCATCGACTGCCAGTGCTAAATCCAAATAGTCATTGATGATGAATAAAATCCCTGCCTTCAGGCATAGCTCCTTAAGCCCCTCAGCAACGGGCAATAGTTCCACCATACTCCTTTGCTTATCACGAAGCTGGATAACCTTGGCCCCTCCCTGAATAACCTCTCGCGCTACCTCCAATTCATCCCTGCCACCCAGAACTTGCCTATCAACGATAACATAAAGGCCAGTCAACTCCTTCAGCTTATCCTGCCGCGTTAGTCTGGAAACCATCTTTTTTTCCACCGAATAAAGGCAGAACCTCACCTTCTCAAACCTGGTAGCATCCAGCTTGGAGCTCAGTTCATCCAGCTTGGCCAACTCCTCCAATACTCGCAGAGATTCCTCCACCCTGTTGGCATTGGCTTCGACCAGGCTGGCTAAATCAGGGTAGGACTGCTTGTTGAGATTGCTTCGCCTTCGGCTCGCAATGACAGAGGGAGGGCTCGCAACGACAGAGGGGCAGCTGTCAATGACATTTTCTCTGCCGACATCGTGTTCCGAGTCCCGTTCCTCAAGAAGAATTATGCCCAGAGACTCACCGACTTCAGCAAGACTGTGACGCGTGGTTCTTAACTGCTGGCTTAGTGTAGCGTCATTAAGAACGAAGCGGGCAACATCTTCCAGAACACGCAGCCCCTCAGCAGAACGATTGAGGTTGGCATCAACTATACGAAGCAGTTGGTGAGGCACTTTGTAAATCCTTCAGAGGCTCAGGCATCACACCCTCTCTAGCTGCCTGTATTTCCTCTTTAAGCTGGGAAGGCATCTCTTCGCCCATCTCCTTAAATTTCTTCTCCGCCCAACGCCCGATGTTGCGTGGGTCTTTGTAATAATCATCGCTGAGATGCGCTGCTGGTTCGCCACTCTCCTCCCATACAGTTTGTAATGACTTATGGTAGGCGAAGCTTGATACAGTACGGGATAAATTAGCGCTTCCGCAAAAGCGACAGGTGGCCGAAACAGGCTCCGAGATACTCCTCAGCAGAATACTCGTCTTTTCACGACAATCATGGCAGATAAACTCATAGATTGGCACCCTGCCTCCTTACTAATCCCCTTCCGCCTCTGATGACTCGGATAGGCCCATCACCTCTTTCCTCTTTTGTTCAATCTGCTCAACAGGCCATTCCCCGCTCTCCATTCTCTCTGTCATTTCCTCATAATCTGGAGGAGGCTTCTCGCCTCCGGTCATTCTCTTATTCCACTCAGCTAAAGCTCTGGGGTCATTGCGCATCATCCCCTCAGTCAAGTTCCTGTCGGAAAGTATATCGTCATAAGCATCCTTGTAGGTTTTATGCATGGCGAAAGTGGAGAATGTCCGTTTGAGCTCACCCCCGCAGTGAGGGCAGGCAGGAGCATCAGGCGAAAAATTGTGCCGAAATAAGCTAACCTTGCGGTGGCAGGAATTACAACGGTATTCGTAAACTGGCATAGCTAATCAATAAAGATTTTATCACATTGCCCTCAAAAGCCAAATCACTGTTGCAATATAAAGCCTTGTGGTATACAATATTTCTGTTGGAGTTGGTTTTAGGTCATTACATACCGGGTTAAACTCCGCTAGGTTTATTCAAGGTGCTGAGTGACCTTAGCTCTAGCCAACAATTTAATAGAGAGGAGGTCATCCAGTGGGTTATGAAGACAAAACGCTCGAATGCGCTGATTGCGGCGCGACTTTCACCTTCACCGCTGAGGAACAGGAGTTC
This sequence comes from Dehalococcoidia bacterium, assembly GCA_034431195.1. Lineage (GTDB taxonomy): Bacteria > Chloroflexota > Dehalococcoidia > GIF9 > AB-539-J10 > CG2-30-46-19. The sequence continues at coordinate 232,644 of DAOUDP010000017.1, forward strand.
TTTGCCACTAAAGGCTATGCTCATGAGCCCAAGCGTTGCCCAGCGTGCCGCAAAGCAAGGAAATCCCAGCGCTACGGAGGCGACTTCGGCTTTAGACGCCAGATGTTCCCTGCAGTGTGTGCCCAGTGTGGTAAAGACACAGAAGTGCCGTTCCAGCCCCGTGAAGGTAGACCGGTATATTGCAGCGAGTGCTACAACGAGCTTAAAGCAAATAAGCAACTTGACTAGCAAGCAGTGGGCAGAGAGTAAGCCTGATTCCTAGTAATCATCGCCGAGAAGATGGATATTCCCAATTCTTATGCTTTTTAATCCTTGTGCTTTTGCTTCCGCTAGGCATTCCTCAGCGTGACGCCTAGAAGTGGTAGGCAAGTCCCTCATCATAAAGTGGGGATAAAAGGCAAGAAGTGAGTAGGGGATATCAGAATTAAGGGAGGAAATGAACCGGGAAATCCGGGAAATTTCCTCCCGGTCTATGTATCCCGGGACGAGTAAAGTGCTTGCTATTAAGAATGGAGGCGAAGGTCTCTTCCGAGCATATTCTGCCAGGAGCTGAAAGTTTTCCAGGGTTCTTTTGTTGCTTACACCACAAAGAGCAATATGTAATCCTTCATCCCAGGCTTTAAGGTCAACCTTAATACAGCCACCTGAATTCAAAGCAATTTCGGCAGCTTGTTTCAATAGAGCGGGACGCATTGAGCCATTGGTCTCCCAGCAGACGCGGAGGATTCTGCCTTTGTTCCTCTCCAGAGCCAGCCGGGCAACATGGATTGAATGGGGCAACTGCGGTGTGGGGTCACCACCGAAGTAGCAAATGCATGAAGTGTGGGCATCAACAGCATCAGCAAGCATTGAAGCAGTAATATTGGACTCCCGCAACGCTAAGTCACGATAGTGCCAGTTCTGGCAAAATAAGCAATCGAAGGAGCAGGCATGATAAAACACGGCAAGGTTTTTGTAGCCATATTCAGGTCCACTGCGATAAGCAAAATGAGGATAGCCAGCTCCGGTGCCACCGGGGCAAACCCAGTCTGCTACACAGTTGGTCGGCAAGGGATCATGGTACCAACTAACATTAGCTCTATTTGACGTAGCACCCTTGAGCCTGTTTCCTTCATTATAACGGAGCCCACAATAGCTCCTGCCGTTTGAGGGTAGTCGGCATTCGTTTACACAAATATGGCATTGAGGACCAGTTTCGCTTCTAGGGGGATGAATGGGGAGATTGAATTGGCTTCGCGACTCGCGGTGAGCTTCTTCTATGTCAGGCAGTACTGCAGCGAAGTCCTCCCGAATACAATCCACACATACTCCCAATATTTGGGAAATACGGGGGGATTCTTTGCCACAATTTCTGCATCTAGATAACAAAGGCTATCTTCGTCCCAGCCCTATAGCGAGCAATACAAAATACATCAACTGAGCTAATGCCATGAAGAAAGAAGCTACATAGGTTAGAGCTGCCGCAGAAAGGACAGCCCTGGCACCACCGTATTCCTCAACGGAGACCAAACCACTGCCACGCAGCATGTAGAGGGCTCTACTGCTGGCATTAAACTCCACAGGAAGAGTAACCAAAGAGAAAAGAACCGCTAAGGCAAACAGGAAAACACCACCCCAAACGACATACAGCCCAAATTTACCAGCGAGAAGATAGAGAAACAGACCAATAATGACGCATATCCAACCCAACTGGCTGCCGATATTGGCTGCAGGAACCAGAGTGGTGCGAAATCTCAAAAAGGCATAACCAGTCCTGTCCTGAACAGCGTGCCCGATTTCATGGGCAACGATTCCCAACGCTGCCACTGAAGGGGTAGAATAGACCTCGGGAGAAAGTCGCAACACCCTATTCCTGGGGTCATAGTGGTCGCCTAACCTAGTTCTTACCTGCTCCAGCCTCACATCGTCCAGCTCATTATCCCCCAACAGTGTCCGGGCTACATCCACTCCAAGTACTCCGTGCATATTGCGCACCCGAGAATACTTCTTGAATGCTGAATTTACCTTCACCTGAGCGTAAATCATGAATAGGAACGGCGGTATCACAAATAAGAACCACATCGGGTCAAACAGGAAAAACATCTCTCACGCCTCCACGAAATATTATTAACTTAAATAAAAATCGAGTCAAATAAGCTAGCACCCTCAACCCAGAACTGAGCCGACAAAGCTTCTTTGTCCTCTCAGAAACTCAGCGATTGCCATTTCCTTCCTTCCCTCCAGTTGCACTCTACCAAGCCCCAAGACGCCGTGCCCGGTGATCACACCTGCTTCAGGTGACGAAGGCAAAGCCACCACCTCCCCCACCTTTCCTGGAGTTATATCCTCCAAAGGAACAGCGCTGTGAATTCTAATCCTTCTGTCACCCCACCAGCCATAGCAAACTGGCCATGGGTTATAAGCCCTTACCCTTCGCCAGATTTCCACAGCGGGAAGATGCCAGTCTATTTCCCCATCCCCGCTGGTTATCAGCCTGCTGAAAGTAGCTCTCTTTCCCTCCTGAGATTGTGGCTTAATCTTGCCGTCAAGCCATTCAGGCAAAATATCCACCAGAAGAGCAGCTCCCAGTTGAGCTAGTTTATCAGTGAGTGAGCCAGTGGTGTCTTCAGGCAAGATAGGCATTTCCCTCTGAGCCAAAATAGGGCCGCTATCCAATCCGGCATCCAATAACATGATGGTGACACCGGTAGTTTCATCCCCATCAAGAATAGCATTAACCACAGGGGAGGGTCCGCGATGACGGGGCAACAATGAAGGGTGAACATTAAGACAACCAAACCGCGGCAGGGATAACATCTCCGCAGGGAGAATGAGACCAAAAGCGGCAACCACGATGAAATCGGGACAGAAGCGACTCAATTCCCGCACTGCTTGGGAAGACTTAACCGTCTTTGGTTGCATAACAGGGATATGGCGATTCAAAGCCAGAGCTTTTACCGGCGAACGAATGAGGTCCCGCCTTCTCCCCGCCGGCTTATCAGGTTGAGTGCATACTGCCACTACCTGGTGAGAACTATTAAGCAAACGTTCCAGCACAGGCACGGCAAATTGCGGAGTGCCCATAAAAATAACTTTCATAACTAGCCCAACAGCATTTTCAAATATTTTTTTTGTTATGTCAAAATTCCCCTAGATGACCAAAAACCGTTTTTGTCATAATTTGACCTTGGTATTCTCCGATTACCCCATGTGGCTACCGGTGATTCTATTTCTATGAGTGAACCATTTTCGGCAAAAGAGGCTTGGGCAAGAGCTTTAGGACAGCTTCAACTCCAAGTCAACAGGATAAACTATGATACCTGGCTTAGGGATAGTCAAGGTATCAATTGCGAAAACGACGTCTTCGTAGTTAGCGTTCCCAATACTTTCATCGCTGAGTATCTTACAAAACGCTTTCACTCATTGATAAAGAAGACCATTGCCATTATCTTAGGAAAAGACTTGGAGGTCCAATTCGTGGTACAGCAGCCAACACTGGCCAGGGAGAAGTCATTGCAGCGCGACGGTGGAGTAAGCACCAAGATGAAAACCTACCGATTTAACCCCAAATACACTTTCGCCAGATTTGTGGTGGGTGATTGTAATCGCCTTGCCTATGCTGCAGCCACAGAGGTAAGCCAGAAACCATCACTGGTCTACAATCCACTCATCATTCACGGAGATACTGGTCGCGGCAAGACTCACTTGTTACATGCTATCGGGCACATGGCGATAGGAAGTGGACTGAACGTGGTTTACTCCTCCGCTGACCAATTCATCACTGAATTTGTGCTCGCAGTCAAGCAGAACGATGTAGACCATTTCCGAAGTAAATTCGCCCCGGTAAATGTGTTCCTTTTCGATGATTTCCAACTGCTAGATAATAAAAAGCAGACTCAACAGTTTTTCTTTCACACTTTCAACGAGCTTTATCATAATAACTGTCAAATCGTGATCGCTGCTGACTGCGCCCCCAAAGAGATGTCTTTAGTCGGCAACAGGCTAAGGTCACGCCTGCAATGTGGTCTTGTTACTCAAATTCAACCACTCGATTTTGGGACACGGTTAGCTATACTTCAAGCCAAGTCAACGGAGAAGAGACTCCCTATCATCGAAGAGACGCTGCAATTTATCGCACAGAAGATACAGGATAACGTCTACCAGCTTGAAGGTGCCCTCACATACCTCGATGCCTATACCAAGTTAACCGGGCTTAGCTTAACTCCACAAATAGTCACCAAATTATTAACAACTAATAAAAACAACGATGACTGTAAATTAATAGTCCAAACGGTAGCTGAATATTTTGACTGTTCCCTAGAGCAATTGCTAGGCAGAAAGAGGGATAGGGAGACTTCCCTAGCACGCCAAATCGCAGCGTATCTCCTGCGAGAGAAAGGAAATTACTCTTTCACCGAGATCAGCAATATATTGGGTAATAGGAATCATGCCACAATACTCCATGGATATAAGAAAATAGCTAACGATTTAGGGGTTAATTCCAAGCTGAAAAGGCAAATCAGTCAAATTAAACGACAAATTGACAATTCGTATTAATATACTGTGAATAAAATGTTACAAGCTTAAGAAGCATTTATCCCTTGCTCAAAGGTTTTTTCTAATCCCCATATACATTCTTATTAGTGTTATTATTATTCAAATACTATAGGTAAATATATAATTATCATAATCAGGGATAACCGGACAGTGAAGTTATGAAAGTAGGGGTCTTGGGAGGCACCTTTGACCCTGTTCATATAGGGCATCTCATTATTGCTGAAGCAGTCCAAGTCCAGTTACGGTTGGAAAAAGTTCTTTTTGTACCTGCGGGTCAGCCGTGGCTTAAACTGCAGCATCCGATTACCCCAGCAGGTTATCGTGTGGAGATGCTGCGTCTGGCTATTCTCCCTAATCTTCACTTTGAACTAAGCGATGTGGAGGTGGAGCGCTCTGGCCCCTCGTATACTATAGATACTATGGTTGAGCTCAGGAATCGGTTAGGTGCTCAGGCGGATTTGTTTTTTATCCTGGGATGTGATGCTCTAGCTCAGTTTGCTGAGTGGAAGGAGCCGAGCAAGCTAATCCAACTATGCAAGTTAGCCGTTGTGCCCAGAGCAAATTTAGCCTTACCAGCTTTGGAAGGTTTAGAGCGTCGTATTCCGGGGATAACTGATAGAGTTAGCTATGTCGCTACCCCGATAATTGATATTAGTTCTTCACAGATTCGGGAGCGTGTGGCTCGAGGATTATCAATCCGGTATCTTGTGCCGGACAAAGTAGAGGAATATATAGCACAGCGTCGGTTATATCGCAGCTAGCAAGGATTTGTTTAGATATCGAGGTTTCTAACACTTTGAGCGTGAGCTTGAATAAAGCTCTTGCGTGGAGCTACCTCAGGTCCCATTAGCATGGTGAATATACCGTCTGCAGCTATAGCGTCTTCCAAAGTCACTCGTAGTAGCGTCCTGGTCTCGGGATTCATGGTTGTTTCCCATAGTTGTTCAGGGCTCATTTCTCCCAGTCCTTTGTAGCGCTGTATTTCTACTTTTTTATTGTCTTGCAGCTTCTGGAGCACCTCTTCCTTTTGTTGCTCAGAATAAATCCAGAATGATCGTTTACCAGCTTGGATGCGATAAAGAGGGGGTTGCGCGAGGTAAAGGTATCCATGGGTGATTAACTCCAGCATATAGCGGTGGAAGAAGGTGAGCAACAGGGTGCGAATGTGAGAGCCATCGACATCGGCATCGGTCATAATTATTATTTTGTGGTATCTGAGCTTCGAGAGGTCAGGTTGTCCATCAGTATTTGCTCTTAATGCGGTGACAACAGCTCTTATCTCTTCATGTTGTACAATCTTGTCTTTAGTGGCTTTCTCGACATTAAGTATTTTCCCTTTCAGAGGGAGGATAGCCTGGAATTGGCGGTTGCGTCCCTGTTTAGCCGAACCACCGGCTGATTCACCTTCAACTAGGTAAAGCTCACACAAGGACGGGTCTTTTTCGGAACAATCGGCCAGCTTTCCGGGCAAGACTGATATTTCGAAGCTGCTTTTCTTAAACACGAGCTCGCGTGCTTTGCGTGCTGCTTCCCTTGCCTTAGCGGAAATGAGGCATTTGGTGATAATTATCTTTGCCTCGTCTGGATGCTGCTCTAGATAGAGGGACAATCCATCGGCGACCACAGATTCGACTTGACTTTTTACTTCAGGATTGCCCAGTTTTGCTTTAGTTTGCCCCTCAAATTGAGGCTGGGGTAACTTTACGCTGATAATCGCTACCATCCCTTCACGGACGTCTTCCCCGGTTAGGTTCGGTTCGGTATCTTTGATGAATTTATTGTTTCGCGCGTAATCATTCAGGATGCGGGTTAATGCGGAACGAAAACCGGTAAGGTGGCTGCCTCCATCTCTGGTGCTAACACAATTGGCAAAGGAGAAAGTGGACTCTATGGAGCTATCGTTGTATTGCAAGGCTACTTCAATTGCAGTGCTGTTGACTGAGTCCTTTAGTAAGATGGGTTCCGGATGTATAACCGTCCTATTTTTGTTTACCCGGGAAATTAAAGTAGCTATTCCACCTTCGAAGTAAAATGTTTTTTCGGCATCACTGCCCTCATGTCTGATTGCTAACTCCACCCCGCTATTCAAAAAAGCCAATTCTTTCAGGCGCTGGCAAACTGTGCCAAAGTCGTAGTCGATATCCTCAAAGATCAGGCTATCGGCGAGAAACATGATTTTAGTGCCGGTATCTTGGGTGTGACCGATGATTTCTATATCACCTATAGGAATACCTTGCCGGTATTCCTGGCGATATATGTTCCCTTCCCTTCTAACCTCGACTTTAAGCCAGGCAGACAAAGCATTCACCACCGAAGCACCGACGCCGTGTAATCCGCTTGATATTTGATAAACAGCTCCTCCAAACTTTGCTCCAGCGTGTAGATGAGTCATCACTGCTTGTAAAGCAGTAATGTCTGTTTCTGGAATAATGTCAACAGGAATGCCTCTCCCGTTATCCACCACGGTGACGCTGTTATCTGGGTGAATTGTCACGTCAATTTGGTCGCAGAAACCAGCCATAGCCTCATCTATGCTGTTATATACTATTTCATAGAGGAGTTGATGCAGTCCTTGGCGGTCGGTGCTGCCGACATACATTCCAGGGCGTAGACGGACTGCTTCTATCTCGTCTAGAATCTGGATGTCTTCGGCGCGATACTCGTTATTTGGTTTGTTGTTTAGCTCGTCTTGTGTCATACGTGATTGGGGTTCGTCTATCTAAGGTGAATGTTGCAACTCTAGGTGACCAATTTGCCAAAACACCATATTTACACACTTATTATACCACATCTACGAATAGAAAGCTATATTTTGTGCTCTTTCTCATCTTTTCTCAAGTAAGCTTGCTATTTCGCTTAAGCCAACAGTTTTCTGTTCTCCGCTCGACATGTCTCGCAATACCGCTGTTCTATTCGCCACTTCCTTTTCTCCAATGATAACGGTGTATTTAACGTCTAGCGAATTAGCCTGTCTCAGTTGGCTTTTCAAACTCTTCTCTCCAGTAGCTTGGATGGCAGCGATGCCTTGGTGGCGTAATCTGGAAACAAGTTTTGCTGCCTCTAATTTAGCTTGTGTTCCGAGGCAAGCTACATAAGCAACAGGTTTAGGGAGGGCAGGAACAATTACGTTCTGGTTTTTCAAGGCAATGATGATTCTTTCTATACCAGCGGCAAAGCCAACTGCTGGCGTAGGTTTACCCCCCAGTTCCTCAATAAGATTATCGTAGCGACCGCCTCCACCAAGAGCGATTTGTACTCCTTTCCCTTCAGGCTTAACCTCGAAGACTGTTCTGGTATAGTAATCCAGTCCACGCACTAGCCTGTGATTTAGTTGGTAACTTATCCCCAGTTCAGTTAGATATTTCTGGACACTTTGAAAATGGGTCTGGCATTCGGAGCAAAGATAGCCTGTGATTTTTGGCGCACCTGTTATTATTTCCTGGCAGGAAACTTCTTTGCAGTCGAGAAGTCGCAGGGGATTTCTAGCCAACCTGACCTTGCAGTCGGGACATAGTCTATCCCGGTAGGCGGAATAGTATTTTTTCAATGCCTCGACATAGCCAGGCTGACATTGTCGGCAGCCAATGCTATTAATCTCAATGAACAGTCCGGAAAGACCCAAAGAAGATAAGAAACGATACATCAATTCTATCACCTCAGCATCGAGGGCAGGGTCAGCATCACCTATTGCTTCGCATCCAAGCTGATGATGCTGACGATAGCGTCCTGCCTGAGGGCGCTCGTATCTGAAGGCGGGGATAATATAATATAGCTTTACTGGCTGAGGTAGGTTAAATAGCCCATGTTCAAGGTAAGCGCGACAGATCGGCGCAGTTCCCTCTGCAGTCAAAGCCAGCTTCTGTCCACTTCTATCCTCAAAGACATACATCTCCTTAATGATGTCTGCGCCATCAGGCGCGATGTGGGCAAAGAGGTGGTAATCTTCAAAAACAGGGGTGTTGAGGGGCTGGTAGCCGTAAAGATGGCAGAGGTAAACAGCTTTTTCCTCTATATACCTCCAGTAAGCCTTTTCTTGAGGCAAGATGTCCGATGTGCCGCGAGCTACTTTGAACAAAAGAAAAACTCCTTGACTTGTAGAATACAAGAGAGTAGGAAGGATGTAAAGGAATTTGCCTTGCTTTTGTTATTAAGTTATGATGAATTTGATGGAAAAGGAGAAGTTTTTAGCTAAAGCACAGGCATACCTGCCAGAAGAGCAGGTAGCACTGGTTGAGAAAGCTTACGATTTTGCTCTTGATGCGCATCGAGGGCAATTGCGGAAATCAGGAGAGCCTTACCTGGAGCATCCTGTTGGTGTAGCAATGATTTTAGCCGAGCTTCAATTTGATGGTGCTACTCTAGCTGCCGCCTTGCTTCACGATGTTCCCGAGGATTGTGGAGTCTCAGTGGGTGAAATCAAGACTAACTTTGGTGATGAAGTAGCTAGATTGGTAGGGGGCACCACGAAATTGAGCAAGTTGTCAAAGCCTGTTTATGGAGATGCAGCCAGGAGGGAGCTTCAAGTGGAGAATCTGCGCAAGATGCTTATAGCCACTGCTGAGGATTTAAGGGTTATATTTATAAAATTAGCTGACCGGCTACATAATATGCGTACTCTTGGAGTTTTGCCGCGGGGAAAACGCGTTGCCATTGCTCAAGAGACTTTAGAGATATACGCTCCGCTAGCTCATCGTCTGGGTATCCGGAGCGTAAAATGGCAGCTAGAGGATTTGGCTTTTCGTTATTTAGAGCCACGAGAATATCATCGGGTTGCTCGTTTGGTAGCTTCGAAACGAGAACAAAGAGAAGTTTTTGTAAACGAGGCTATCCAAGCGGTAGGCGAGGAATTGAACAAAGTGGGTGTAGAAGCAAGCGTTTTTGGCAGGCCAAAGCATGTTTATAGTATCTTTCGGAAAATGGGCAAATATGCGTCGCAGGGTAAGGATTTTGGCGATATCCATGATCTTTTTGGCTTGCGCATACTGGCTAATTCAATTCCAGACTGCTATAAGGCACTGGGAATAGTTCATAGCCTTTGGCATCCTATACCTGAAGAAATTAACGATTTTATTGCTAATCCTAAAGAGAATGGGTATCAATCTTTACACACAGCGGTGATATATCACGGGAATGCATTGGAGGTGCAAATTCGGACTTATCAAATGGACCGAGTTGCTGAGTTTGGGGTGGCTGCCCACTGGCGCTATAAGGAGGGAGAAAAGGGAGGGGAGTCTTTTAGGGAAGTGGCTTGGTTACCTCAACTGGTTGAGTGGCGAGATGTATTTGACAGCAAGGAATTTTTGGAATCCGTCAAAAGCGATATGCTCGCTAATCGGGTGTTTGTTTTTACTCCCAAAGGCGAAATAAAGGAATTGTCCAAAGGAGCAACGCCTTTGGATTTCGCTTTTCACGTTCATACCGACTTGGCTTATCGCTGTGTTGGGGCAAAAGTGAATGGCCGATTGGTGCCATTGAACTATAATCTTAATAATGCTGATGTGGTGGAAATCATTGCTGCTAAGAAGGAGAAAGAACCTAGTCTGGATTGGCTCAATCCTGGACTTGGCTATGTCAAAACTTCTCATGCACGGGCGAAAATCCGCCAATGGTTCAACAAGCAGGATAGGGCTCAAACCATTGAGGCGGGGAAGCAATTTCTGGGACGGGAACTCAAAAGGGCAGATATTGTCCTCCCAAGCGTTGGTGAAGTGGCATCACTATTTGGTTTCAAGAATATGGATGACTTTTTTGCTGCCATCGGGAGTGGTAACCTTAGTCCCTCTCAAATAATAGCAAAACTAGCCGTAAGTGAAGAGCGGCCTGAAGAGCTGGTTGAAGTTCGTCCTTCAAAAAAGGTTAGCCCGGCGAGCGTTAAGGTACTGGGCGTAGGAGACTTGGTCACTCATCTGGCTAACTGTTGTCATCCCTTGCCAGGGGATAAGATTATTGGTTATATTACTCAGGGACGAGGTGTTACCGTGCATCGTCGAGATTGCCCTAATATCGTTAATGAAGTGGAGAGGGAGCGGCTGGTTGAGGTGGGTTGGGGCGGTGTGGAGCAAGTTTACCCGGTGGCTATTCAAGTTAATGCTTGGGATAGGATAGGCTTACTTCGGGATATTAGCGTTATTATTGCTGAGGAAGGAGTAAATATCACTGACTTTCATGTGGCAGACCACGAGGATATTGTCTCATTGAATCTTAGTCTGGAAATAAAGGGTACTGCTGAGTTAGCTAGTTTGATATCTAAAGTTTACTCAGTTGGGGGCGTAGTAAATGTGAGAAGGAAAGGAGGAGTGAATGCCTCGCATTAAGTTGGCTAACAAAATAGCTTGCGCTACGGAAAGAAGGAGATTGCGGAATAGTACGACAAAGAACAGAATGAAGACTGCTATTGCTAAAGCGGGGAAGCTTATTGTAGCTGGGAATATGGAATTAGCGGAAAAAGAGACGGTAAAGGCGATAAGCGATATAGATAAGGCGGTAAGCGCAGGGGTTATTCATCGCAATAAGGGTGCTAGACTCAAATCTCAGCTAACAAGGCAATTAAATCAGGCAATGTCGAAGGAGAAAGGAGGTTAGCTTTTTTGGCTGATAAAGCTCTTTCCAGAAAGCAAAAACAGATCATAAGCTTCATTCGCCAGTATTTGCGTGATAATGGTTATCCTCCTAGTGTTAGAGACATTGTTAAAGGATGTGATATAAGTTCTACTTCTGTGGTAGTTTATAATCTAAATAAATTGGAGCGAGCAGGTTATATTCGTCGTCAAAGCGATATATCGCGAGGGATTGAGCTCTTAGATAAACGCCGTGAGAAAAGACTCGTCTATATACCTATAATAGGAGAGATAGCCGCTGGTGAGCCCATTCCTGTGCTTGATGCCAATAAAAGCGCTGTTACCTCTGATGAAGGGCTGGAGGTAAGTGACGACTTAATTCAAAGAAGGGGCAATATTTATGCTGTTAAGGTGAAAGGTGAATCGATGGTTGATGCCTTGATAGGGGATGGGGATATTGTGTTATTGAGTTACGTAGATAATGTTGAGGAAGGTGACATGACGGCAGTCTGGCTGAAGAAGGAGCAAGAAATTACTCTGAAAAAATTGTTTAAAGAGGGAGAGCGCGTGCGTCTTGAGTCGGCAAATAGCCAGATTAGTCCTATTTACACCTCTGTTGATAATATTGATATCCAGGGGAAGGTAGTTGCTGTCATCAGACGAATGTCATAAAAGTCACGTCTTCACAGATTTGGGGGAAACCAGCGTATACCAGTCAGCGTATCTAGGATTTCTTCCCAGTATTACCTGGCTAAACAGTTTTTGTAACTCAGCGGTTATTTTGCCGATTTCCCCTGTGCCTATCATACGGTGGTCGATTTCAATGATTGGAGTGATATGGGCTGCGGTGCCAGTAAGGAAACATTCTTCCGCAAGGTAGAGTTCGCTTCTATCAACAGTTCTCTCTATGGTGTCTACGCCCAGCTCGTTTTTAGCTAGTTTCATAACTGTATCTCTGGTGATTCCAACGAGGATATTATCGGATGAAGGGGGCGTGACTAGCTTCCCATCGATAACCAAGAAGATATTTTCGCCACTGCCCTCGGAGACATGTCCATCATGGCTTAATAGTATTGCTTCATCATAGCCATTTTCCCATGCCTCGGTTTTAGCTAATGCGCTGTTAACATAGATACCACAAATTTTTCCTCGGGCTGGTATCATGGTGTCGTCGACACGCCGCCATGATGATGTACCGCAACAAACGCCATTCTGAGTATCAAGATAAGCAGGGAGTGTAGTCACAATGATAAGAAAATCGTCTTCAAGGTCGTGAAGGCGAACCCCGAGAGCTTCGGAACTTTTGTATGCCATAGGGCGGATATAGACATCTTCATGGTAATTGCTTCTTTCTGTGGTCTCTATAGTCAATTGACATAATTCATCAAGGGAGTAGGATAGGTTGATTTTTAACAAACGGCAACCATTGAGCATGCGTTTGTAGTGGTCTTTGATTCTGAAGAGGCAAAATCTCTTATGCTCACTATCCCAGTTTCCCCGAATGCCCTCGAAGCAAGCGGTGCCATAATGGAAAGCATGAGTCAAGATTCCAATTTTGGCTTTATCTAGCGGCATGAATTGTTTTTGAAAAAAAGCATAAGGTGGCATTTTCCCCTCTCGTTATAGTCTTGCTCAATTATACTTTTGCTGAAAGCTGAAAACAAGCCTCCTGCTGGCTCGCTTTGCGCGAAGTTGCGGCTTGGGGTGATAGTTAAAGGTTCTTGATAGGGATGTCGCTGCCTCTTTTTATGGATGTTGCACTGTATTTCCTTCGGATTTGGGCGATAGCATTGTCTAGACGCTTCTGTTTTTCTGTATCAGGCTCCGTGGAACCGAACAAAGAAAGTTGTTTCTCCTTGCCAGTCAGAGTTGATACTTTAATGCCAATAAGGCGAATGGGCTTTTCGCTTTTTGATAAGACTTCATTTAGCAGCTGTAACGCGGTGGAGAAAATAACTTGCGTAACATTACTAGCCTCTCTTAAAGTAACCTGTCGAGTGATTGTTTTGAAATCAGCGTATCTGAGTTTTATAGCAATGCAACTTGCCAGGCTATTTTGAGAGTGCAACTTAGCGCTAATCTCGTTACATAATCCCCGCAAATTAGACTCAAGAAAATTCCGGTCTGAAGTATCATGAGCGAAAGTAATCTGGCGATTAATGGATTTGGATTCACCTGGCATCTCTACCGCGCGGTTGTCTATGCCATTAGCATAACGATGCATTATTATTCCTGGCATTCCAAAGGTTTTCCTTATTTCCTCCAGAGGACACGAAGCTAGCTCGCCTATAGTGGTTATGCCCATTTCTTTTAATGCCTGTTCTGTTTTTCCACCCACGCCAGGCAATTTAGATACCGGAAGGGGGGTTAAGAAATCTCGCTCTTTCCCCGGAGCTATCTCCAGTAACCCGTCAGGCTTACACAGGTCTGAGGCAATTTTGGCTACTACCTTACATGGTGCTATGCCCACTGATGCAGTGAGATTTAAGTTCTTATTTATTCGTGCTTTTATTGCTAGCGCCATCTGCTCAGGGGAGCCATGAAGTTGTTGGTATTCAGTGACATCAAGATAAGCTTCATCAAGCCCCAGCGGCTCAATAATGGGAGAGAAATCAGTCAGGATTTTCATAAACTTGGTTGATGCTTCTCGATATCGGTTAAGATTGACTTGCAGGAAGATAGCTTGAGGGCAAAGCCTGCGAGCTTTGGACAAAGGCATACCAGACCGTATCCCATAAGGGCGGGCTTCATATGAGGGGGAGGATACTACGCCACGACGGTTTGGGTCTCCGCCAACAACCACTGGCTTCCCCTTCAGCTCTGGATTGTGAACCTGCTCTACAGAGGCAAAAAAGGCATCCAAATCAATATGGAAAATGCACTGAGCCATAACCAAATTATAGATTGGCTGGAGCAAGCTAACAATGACTAGATTGTTATTCTCTTTTTAATTCAATGGTGGTTTTTTATCAGCCCATGGGCAGGCTTTCTCAAAGGCTGCCGAAGCTCGAATGACTGTAGCCTCATCATATCGCCTTCCCACGATTTGCAAGCCAACGGGCAACCCTTCCTTGGTAAATCCACAAGGCACACTAGCTGCCGGCTGCCCGGTAAAGTTAAACGGAATGGTGAAGCAAGGTACGGCCGTGGGGCTGACGTCTTGGCCATCAATCTTGGTGGGTCCCAGAGGGGTCGCTACGTCAAAGGCGGTTATGGGCATGGTGGGAATGAGGAGAAAGTCGTAGGTTTCAAATATTTGGCGAATTTTAGCCCAGAGGTCCTCCCGATGAAATTGGGCCATAGCCATGTCTCGCGATGTAAAAGTGTCAGCCATTGGGATAAAAGCTTTATAAACGGAATACATCACTTTCTCCCATTCCTCGCGGCGCTCTTCTAAGGCGGCAGCTGTTTCACAGATTTCTAAGACCAGCCAGTCAGATTCCATATTAAGGAAATCTGCGGTGATCTCCTCCACCTTACATCCTAGATGTTCAAATTGCCGGGCAGCCTTCCGAGTGACATCTCTCACCTCTGGATCCACCACAGCGTAGCCCAGATTCGGACTCCATGCCACCTTACAACCTTCCACCCCACCCTTGGCAGCCTTCATAAGATCCATTTCCTGGGTGGGGAGGGAGAAGTGGTCTCGGTCATCAGGGCCGGCCATGACAGATAGCATCAATGCGCCATCGGCCACAGTCCTGGTCAGGGATCCTTCAGCAGCCAGGGTCTCCCAGCCATGAAGGGCAGGCTGTCGAGCTATCCGACCAAATTGAGGTTTTAGTCCATAGACGCCGCAAAAGCTTGCTGGGATGCGGATAGAACCACCTCCATCGCTTCCATTATGTAGGGGTCCCAAGCCCGCTGCTGTAGCAGCCGCTGCACCACCGCTGGAGCCCCCAGGGGTCTTATTTAAATTCCAGGGATTTCTGGATGGGCCGAAGACCGGGTTGTCGGTGTTAGCAATAAGGCCAAACTCTGGAACGTTGGTCTTACCTAAAATAATTGCCCCGGCAGCTTTCAATTTTTCCACGAAGGCACAGTCTTCATCGGGAATGAAATCTTCGTAGAGTTTCGAACCAAATGTCGTCCGGATCCCTTTGGTAAAGACAAGGTCCTTAATAGAGACTGGGATACCATGTAGCGGCCCAAGAGCCTTCCCCTTCATCACGGCGTCCTCAGCTGCCTTGGCGGCATTGCGCGCCGCCTCAGCTGTGAGAGTCACATAGGCATTGATCTTTGGATTGATTTCTTCGATACGGTCCAAGACGGCATCTACTACCTCTACCGGAGAGAGTTTCTTCTTTTTGATGGCTGTTGCCATCTCCGTGGCTGGCATAAAACAAAGCTCTTCATTCTTCATAGTGACCTCCTGTTGTTACACTCGCTGCGTATTTACGGAATATGTTTTCTTCTTTCCCTGTCAAAATTCTCTTGCAAAACAAAGCTGTCACTGTTGCTAGTCATAGGTTTATAATTAACTAAATCGCCTATAGTTTAGTCCATCCATAGGGGTTATCAGGGCACATTCTGGGGGGAACAACGGAGAAAACATCCAGAGCGATATGGGAAATGCTGTGGTCATAACGGAATTATAACTTGGCTAGGAGAAACTGGCAATGACTTGCTAACCGAGTGGTGTCTTGAAAGAGTGTTACAATAACTTCGTTCTATGGTGAGAAATGTATGCTGGGTGGCGCGAATCTTAGGTTTGGCTTATAGTGGGTTTGCCATTTATTTTTGGTTTTTCTGTTATGAACCCAGGTTACTGCCTGCAGCTATATTGCTCAGTGCGCCATTTGTGGTAGCGGTAGCCATAGCCTGGAAATGGATGGGTAAATCACCTGAATTGCTCGGTGGAGTATCGTTTATACTTTTGGGTCTTGTTCCGCTGGTACATTTTGCAGTTACCTCTGGTACGGCAATTTTTTATTCCCAGCCAGTTGTGGCAGTGTTATGTTTCACACCGCTGGCTATCGGAATTCTGTTTGTCTTGGCGTATGGAAAGAGCCAGGATAGCTAATCGCTTTTGGGGATAACCTGTTTTAGCCTTCTTTCAAAGACGCTTCTTGATAACAGAATTCTTCGCTGGCATCTAAGGCACTTTAAGCCTATATCAGTGCCGACCCTCACTACCTCCCATTCATAGCTGCCGCAGGGATGTGGTTTGCGGAGAAGAGCCACATCGCCGAGTTTTATATCGGTGGACAAAGTATCCTTTAGCGGGAGGCTAAGCAGGCGTTAATTTCGTTGCGAATTCTCTCAGCCGTATCTCTGGCTGCTTGGGCAAAATCCCTTTCTTTTGAGGTGTATATAATTTGCCTTGATATAGTGATAATGGCGTTTTCCCCCTTAGCATCCACTCCGTATTTAACTGCTGAAGCTAAGTCTCCACCCTGAGTGCCGATTCCGGGAATGAGCAAGGGCATGTTGAGGCAAATTGAGCGTATCCTCCTCAATTCCCCAACGTAAGTAGCTCCCACTACCACGCCAACATTGCCATAGATATTCCATTGTCTTGCCTTCTGAGCTACCAGGTCATACAGTGATGCCCCAGCGCATAGAAGCCTCTGGAAGTCTGAAGCTCCAGGGTTCGAGGTTAAACTAAGGATGAATACCCCTTTATTCTTGTAATTGATGAACGGCTCTATGGAATCGAAGCCAAGGTAAGGGTTGACGGTGGCAGCGTCGAATCCGAAGGTAGAGAAAAGAGCCTTGGCATAAACTTTGGCGGTATTACCTATATCCCCACGCTTGGCATCGCCAATTACGGGGATATGGTCGGGAGTATGTTCGATGGTCTTATTCAGTAGAGTTAGCCCCTTGGCTCCCAGAGCTTCGTAAAAGGCTAGGTTAAGCTTATAGGCACATACTAAATCGCAAGTAGCGTCAATAATAGCTTGATTGAATTCCAGAGGCTTTACTTTAGGCATAAGGTCCGGGTCGGGGTCGAGTCCAACACAGAGCAAACTTCTATTGCTCCTGCTGGCGCTTAGGAGTTTATCGATAAAATTCGTCGGTTTGTTCTTGGACAAGTTACCCAAACAACGCAGCCCCTACTTACTACCCTTAGCTAGACTTCACCAAAGCGCTGCTTATCGTCTTTGGATCCTATCTCAAGCATAGAGTATCAAGGTTCCGGTAGCTTTAGCAACCTGCTCATTACGCTGATTGACGATGTTTGTTTCCGCGGCGTAAAAATACATCTTGCCCATTTTGCCCCGTCGTTCGTAGATATTGGCAAGCTTGGTGCGGGAGGTAATGACATCGCCAACCTTCAGCGGTTTGAACATCTCCCACTCTCCTCCCCCATCCAGTACGCCTTTAACGTTTTGGGGGAATTGCATACCTGGAACTGGTGATCCCATGTAGCCTGCGGGGGCTTTGGGGTCGGTAGGAGGGGCCAAGAACATAGAGGCACATAGAAGATATGGAGGTGCGATAATGCCGCCATACTTGGTTTTCTTGGCATATTCCTCATCTCGCCACAGAGGGTTGGGGTCATCTACAGCATGGACAAAGCGGCCAATCATTCCCTTCTCTATCTCCACCGTAATCGCTGGTCCCTCAATGCCTATCTGCTTTCGCAAATCCTCTAAGGTAACTTCCTTCTCAGCCATTCTTTATCCTCCAAAATCTTGCTGATCTTACATATATGCTCCGCCAGATATGTTTAGCAAATTACCGGTGATGAAGTTGGAATCGTCTGAAGCAAAGAAAAGTATTGGTTTTGCTGCCTCTTCAGGGGTCAATGTCTTGCCACCCATTGCTCCTATCATGATATCCCTGATCTTCTTGGGAATGCCTACTGGTTCTCCGTCAACTATATCGCCTGTTTCCTTCTCCTGAGTTAACCTGGTATCAACTACTCCGTAGGCGACGACATTGCACCTCACCCCAAAAGTTGCCCACTCTCTGGCGACCGTTTTGGTCATGCCGATGAGCCCAGCTTTGGCGCTGGCGTAGTTAATCTGTCCCACATTGCCCATTAAACCGGCTACCGAAGACACATTAACTATTCTGCCATTATGGTCTCGATGTCGCATATATTTGGAAGCTGCCCGAACGCAATTAAACGCCCCTCTGAGAGAAATATTGACGCAGACGTCCCATTGAGCATCGGTCATCTTGTGAATCATGGCATCCCTGGTGATTCCGGCATTGTTTATCAGGATGTCCAGCTTGCCGAATTTCTCCACAGCGGCGTCCATTAACTTCTGGGCATCTTCTGCTTTAGTTATGTCAGCAACGCAACATGCTGCCTTTCCAGGAAAGGCTTTGTTTATCTCATTTGCTGCTTCGCTGCAAGGAGCTGGATCAATGTCGTTCACCACCACACTTGCTCCCTCTTGGGCAAAGAGCATTGCTGTTGCCTTTCCTATTCCTCTTCCTGACCCTGTGACTACCGCTACTTGACCATCTAGCTTCCCCATGGATGCCTCCTTTAATTGTTTTTGCTAAAAGAATTAGCCTTTTGATGGTAAGCTGACCACTGCGCTGCCAGTTATTGTCTTTTCGCCCTGTGGGTTTTCTGTCCAGATATCAAGTTCAACGAGGTGTTCATTGTTTTCGACATATTTTTTGGTTACTTTCCCTTTACAGGTTAGGTCTTGGTCAGGGAAATCCATGCCCCGGTAGCGAACATTATATTTCTTTAAGTTTCCTTCTAATCCAGTCCAATCGGTGAGCATTTGTCCCAAGAAGGAGGCCTTGAGCCTGCCGTGAACTATCACATCGGATAATCCTGACGCTAAAGCAAAATCTTTGTCATAATGAATCTCATAGAAGTCCCCTGATGCTCCGGCCCACTGTACTAGCTGTCGTCTCGTAGCTCGTTTAACTAAAGAAGGGATCTCTGAACCTACCTCGATATCCTCATAAAAAACTTGCTCTGCCACGATTTACCTCCGGTGCACAAATTAGCGCACCGATTATATCAGGCTATTTCCCGACCTGTCAATGTTTAAATTTTTGTTGCCGTAGATTAGTATTACTGGTGAATGAATTATAGCCAGGCTGAAGAATATCTTTCCCGCCTTGTCGATTATGAAAAAATTCCTGGCGTATCCTATGCCTCGCCAGATTATAACTTGAAGCATGTCGAATATCTGTTGCAGTTATTGGGCAATCCTCATTTATGTGCTAGGGCAATACATATAGCAGGGACTAAAGGGAAGGGGAGTGTAGCGGCAATGGTTGCCCAAGTTTTAACTGCCTCAGGATATAACACAGGGCTATATACTTCACCCCACCTTAATACTTTGAGGGAGCGTATTAGGGTCAATAGTAATTTAATCTCCGAAGCCGAGTTTGCCTTTCTCATGACCAAGCTCAAACCTTACATTGAGATAGTAAATCATAACCCTGATTTCTGGAAGCTGACCTACTTTGAGGTATTGACTGTGCTGGCATTTACTTATTTCAGGGAGAAACAGGTGGATTTTCAGGTATTGGAGGTGGGATTAGGTGGCAGGCTGGATGCCACTAATGTAGCTAAACCAGATGTCTGTGTTATCACTCCCATCAGCCGAGACCATACCGAGATTTTGGGTGACAATCTGGATAAGATAGTTCTGGAAAAAGCAGGCATCGTTAAACCTGGCTGTTTTGTTGTCAGCTCTCCACAAACTGAGGAGGTATCTAAGGTGTTAAGCGATGTTTGCTGCAGGCAAGATGTGGAATTAATTCAAGTAGGCAAGGACATTGTCTGGGATGGTGTAACCAATGACCTTCACCAGCAATCATTTATAGTTGAAGGAAGGGAGGAGGTTTATCATCTTACCGTTCCACTTCTGGGAGATTTCCAAGTGGAGAATGCCTGCACTGCTATAGCGGCGTTAGAGATGTTGAGGTCTCACGGTTTTGATATCTCAGTGGGAAGTATTGTCACGGGGTTGGCGGAGGTTGATTGGCCGGGGCGGTTTCAGATTTTGAATCGCAAGCCATTGGTATTAGTTGATGGTGCTCATAATGTGGCATCGATGACGAGATTGGCTTGGAATGTAAAAAAGTATTTCCACTATGAACGGCTCTTTGTTATTTTGGGTGTCTCGGTAGACAAAGATATAGACGGCATAGCGCGAGAATTAGCCTCCCTTTCGCCTCAGGTTATTGTTACCCGTTCTTCGCAGCCGCGTGCTGCTTTTCCCGATGATATAGCTGCCAAGTTCAGTGAGCATGGTTTTAATCCACAGATTGCCGAAAACGTTTTTCAAGCTCTCACCTTAGCTTTATCTGTGGCGAAGGATAATGACCTTATCTTGGTTACCGGCTCTCTATTTGTAGTGGCTGAAGCTCTGGATTATGCTACCAAATATCTGCCGAAAGCTAGTTAGTGCTGTATAGATTCAGTCAGGGTGGGTGACGCGAGGGCTTCCTGGGGTAGCATTTTGGGTAACATTTGCTGCAATGCCATAACGTGACTGCATATCCCCCATTGGGAAAAGAAATGGCAAGAACAATGCCAATTCCCATCTTGGTAAGCTAATTTGTGGATATCATTCTCTCCGCGAAAATTCACTGAAAACGAGGAAAAAGTCACTCGCTCTGGTTGTTGAGCATAAATGCTAGCTTTTTCAATCTTACCAATGAAACTGGATCTCATCTAAAGCCCTCCTTGTTTGACAAAAATTCTTGAATTTTCAAGCGACATTTAACTAGAGTATATAATATAGGCGGTCAAAAATCCATTTTGGGTGATCTGTGGAAAGGAAGAAAGCCGATGCGTGAGCGATTTGCCGGTATTTTATCTAGGTGCAATGCTGACTATGCAGAGATTCGTTTTGAACAAAATCAAACCACTCAGATTAGTTACCGAGGTGGGAAACTGAAAGAGGTGGGTGGGATCTACAGTGCCGGTAGCAATGTTAGAGCTTTGGTCAAGGGAGGTTGGGGATTTGCCTGTTTTAATTCTGTTGATAGATTAGGTAGCTATGTTGACCTGGCGATAAAGCAGGCAAAATTAACTCGCGGAGAGGAATTTGCCCTTCCTTCTACGGAGCCCGTAGTGGATATGGTAGAGGTGCCAGTAAAGAACGACGCTGCTAGCATGCCGTTGGTGAAGAAGAAAGAACTCTTTGATGAATACAACGATATTATGCTCACTTCACCGCAGATTCAGGATTCGAGAATTAGCTATCGAGATGTCAATCGGAAGGTTATTTTTGCTAATTCCAATGGGAGTTATATTGAGCAAAACAAGCCAGACCTTACTTTACGGTTGACAGCCATAGCACGAGGGAATGGTGAAATCCAGCAAGCGGGTCTAAGTTTGGGCAGTGTTGGTGATTTTTCTGTTATAGAGAATTTGCATGACCAGGTAAGAGAAATAGCTAAACGTGCTGCTGCGCTTCTTCATGCTCCTCAGGTAAGGGGGGGTGAATATGCTGTCATTTTAGACCCTGTTCTGGCAGGTGTTTTTGCCCATGAGGCTTTCGGGCATTTATCTGAGGCAGATTTTGTTTACCAGAACGAGCCATTGCAGCAGGTTATGGTGCTGGGCAAAAGGTTTGGGAGCAAGCATCTTAACATCGTTGATGATGCCACCATCCCTGGCTTGAGAGGAAGCTATAAATATGATGATGAGGGGATGCCCGCCTCAAAGACTTATCTTATTCATGAAGGTGTTCTGGTGGGAAGGCTTCATTCCAGGGAGACAGCGTTAAGAATGGGGGAAAAGCCTACCGGCAATGCTCGTGCCATCAATTATCTCTTTCCTCCGATAGTGCGGATGACCAATACCTTCATTGAGTCTGGAGGTGCATCTTTTGACGAAATGCTTGGTGAAATCAAAGAAGGTGTTTACGTTAGAGATTGGTATGGAGGGATGACCAGCTTGGAGATGTTCACCTTCTCTGCAGGCGAAGCTTACACGATTCGGAATGGAAAATTGGGAGGGTTGCTACGACCGGTGGTATTAACAGGCAATGTTTTTGTTACCTTGAGTAACATAGATGCTGTTGGCAACGATTTAGATATGAATCAAGGTGGAGGATGTGGCAAGGGTGGGCAATTTCCACTTCCTGTTTCTAATGGTAGTCCACATATCAGGATTCGTCATTGTGTAATTGGAGGTAGATAGATATAAACTCCAAATTCGAAATCCTAAAGTTTGGAATTTAAGATGGACGATCTTTTGAGGATTCTTGACTTTGTTCAGAAGAGGGCTGAGCAGGCAGAAGTGTTTAAAGTCTCAAGCCAGACAGTGCTGGTACATTTTGAAGCTAATCGATTGAAGGGAATTCAGTCTAGAGAAAGCACCAGCGTTGCCCTGCGAATTTTCAAGAAGGGTAAGGTTGGTTTCGCCGTTGGTAGTGGTGTGAATGATGTGGATACCTTAGTTGCCATGGCGGTGGAAACAGCGCCTTTTGGGCCTTCAGCTAACTTCGAATTCCCTTCATTAAGTGATTATCCTGATGTGGCTGTTTTTGACTCAGAAGTGCCCAAAATAACCATGGAACAGATGGCTGAGCTTGGCAGTCAACTCATCGCGAAGGTCAAGGAACATACTCCTGAGCTTCTCTGCGATGTCGAGGTGACAAAGGGAGTAAGCTCAGTTCACCTGGTTAATTCTCGGGGTGGTGAAGCGAGATGGGATAGGAGCCTCTTCGCCATTAACCTGGAAGGTGTGCTTACGAAAGGCACTGATATGCTTTTTGTCGGGGATAGCGAAGGTTCATGTCGTTTTCTTACCGACGTTGATATTCTGGCAAACAGGCTAATTAGGCAGCTGGAGCTGGCTAAAAGAAAGGCTGCTATATCTACTAAACAACTACCAATTATCTTCACTCCTTGGGGAGTAGCCAGTGCTTTGCTACCCCCGCTGGTATTTGCTTTTAGCGGTAAGGCAGCCCTTGAAGGGATTTCGTGGTTGAAGGACAAGTTAGGAGAGCGTGTTTTTGATACCAAGCTCACCATTTGGGATGATGCTACTTTGCCTTACTGTCTCGGAAGTTGTCCTTGTGATGGCGAAGCTGTACCTAGCCAGCGAATACCTCTGGTTACAAAAGGGGAAGTGACGAATTTTCTCTATGATTTGCAAACAGCAGCTTTAGCTGGTAAAAAGAGCACTGGTAGTGGCAGGCGGTTAGGGGATAGGCCTCCTGTTCCGAACACAAGCTCAGTGGTAATAGATGAAGGTAAGGAGCGGTTTGAAGACATGGTGAAGGACATGAAAGAGGGGTTGATTGTGGAGCGGCTTATAGGTGCGGAACAGGGCAATTTGCTTAATGGTGACTTTAGTGGTAATGTCCTGTTAGGCTATAAAGTAGCTAATGGTAACATAGTGGGGCGAGTAAAAGATACCATGGTTTCGGGGAATGTTTACCAGGTGTTAAAAGAAATCATTGGTGTTGGAAATGAGGCAAGGTGGGTTGACGGAGTTTTTCTCGTTCCTCACTTATATTGTCCCCTATTATCCGTAGCGACGAAAACATGAAGGATATATTAAAGCTTTCTAAGGAACCCCATGCCAAAAGTTGCTTCATGCTTGCTTCATGGCCTGGCATAGGCAATGTCTCGTTAATAGTGGCTCAATATTTAAAGGACAGGCTGAATGCTGAGAAAATAGGGGAAATAGACCCGGTTAACTTTTTTGAGCCTGTTGGTGTTGCGGTTGAGGACAATGTAATTGAGGAGCCACGTTTTCCTGAAAGTAATTTTTATTACTGGCAGGATGGTAAAGCTGAGAAAGGGCTGATAATATTCATTGGCGAAGAGCAACCCAGTTCCAAAGGGTATGAGTTATTATCTCATGTTCTAGATGTTGCCCAGAAATTCAAAGCAAAAAGGGTGTATAGCTGTGCTGCTGCACTAACTCGGATTCACCCCAGTGAGGATTCGAAGGTCTGGGCGGCAGCTACAAAGCCCGAGCTAATTGAAGAGTTGCAGAAATACGACGTTGTTCTTAGGGGTAACCTTCGCATTGCTGGATTAAACGGTTTATTTTTAGGAATGGCTAAGGAGCGTGATATTGAAGGTATCTGTTTATTAGGGGAGGTGCCGAGATACGCCATTCAGATACCAAATCCTGGGGCATCTTATGCCGTGCTCAAAGTTCTAACCAGGATGTTGGAGATTGATATTGAGTTGACTGAGCTTAGCGATATGGCTAAGGAATCAAAGGAGGAGATGGGGGAAATAATCAAGCTGGCTACTGCTGAATTTATTGACCACTTCACCGAGCCTATTTGGGAACAGGATGAAAGTGAAGAGGAGGAATGAGTTTTTCGCTTTTTAGATGTCAGCTTTGACGGAACTTTATAGACAGATTGCCAATTGCCGAGGTTGTGAATTGGCTAATTATCGCACTAAAGTAGTGCCTGGCGAAGGCCCCGAGGATGCTGATTTGCTGTTTATTGGCGAGTCACCTGGCTGGAATGAAGATCAGCAGGGGCGCCCTTTTGTAGGAGCAGCAGGGGAATTCTTGGACCAGCTGTTAGCCTCCATTGGATTGAGCCGGGAGCAGGTTTACATTGCCAATGTGATCAAATGTCGTCCCCCGCAAAATCGTGATCCTTTACCTGCCGAAATACGAGCTTGCTCCAAATGGCTTGACCGTCAGGTGGAAATAATCCAGCCCAAGATAATTGTCACTCTGGGGCGTTATTCTCTGGCCAAGTATTTTTCTGGGGAAGGCATAAGCAAAATTCATGGAAAACCGCGGAAATGTGATAATGTCGTTTACTATCCTATGTATCATCCCGCTGCTGCTCTTCACCAAGGAAGTCTACGTAAAATCATCCAGGAGGACATGCTCCGAATTCCTCAAATACTAGCTCAATATGAAAAGATGCCTGAAGAAGTCAATGCTCGGCAGCTAGAATTATTCTGAGGTTGAAATAATGGTGCAGGAGAAACTAAGCATAATTCCATTTGGGGGGCTGGGAGAGATTGGCAAGAACATGATAGCTTTGGCATGTGGCAGCGACATTATCGTCATTGATGCCGGGCTTATGTTTCCTAATGAAGAAATGTTTGGAGTCGATTTTCTTATCCCTGATATTAGCTATCTTTTGGAGAAGAAAGAAAATATAAAGGGGATGATTATTACTCACGGGCATGAAGACCATATTGGCGCTTTGCCTTATATCTTACCTCAACTTGATTGTCCTGTTTACACCGCTGAGTTTACCGGGGAATTGCTCTCTAGCGGGTTCAAGCAACGAAGGATGAAGGATAAATCAAAGCTAAATATAGTTTCCCATGGGGATAAAATCAGGCTTGGTAGCTTTACCGTGGAGTTTTTCCCGGTGTGTCATAGTATTCCTGATACTACGGGGTTAATCATTGATACCCCTTTAGGCATCATAGTCCACAGTGGTGATTTCAAGATTGATTACACACCGATAATTGACAAGCCAACTGACCTTAGTCGGCTGGCGCAATTAGGAGGGAAGGGTGTTTTACTTCTTCTCTCCGACTCTACTTATGTTGAGCTTTCTGGATATACTCCTTCTGAAAAGGTGGTCAGCGATGTTTTAGGTAATATCATTGCTGGGGCTTCAGGAAGGGTAATTATAACCACTTTTGCTTCCCTTATTTCTCGCATACAGCAGGTAATCGACGCTGCTGCTAAACACAATCGCCGTGTGTTTATCACCGGACGAAGTATGAAGGAGATAGCGCGAGTAGCTCTGGAGTCAGGTTATCTCGTTGCGCCTCCGGGCATTTTCTGCCAGAGTGATGAGCTCAGATATTTGGCGCACAATCAAATTGTGATATTAGCTACCGGGAGTCAAGGTGAACCTACCTCTGCTTTAGTGAGGATAGCTAATGGAAACCATGACCAGGTGCAGATTGTCCCTGGTGACACTGTGGTGATATCAGCAACACCTATTCCTGGCAATGAAGCGTTGATTAATAAAACCATCGACAGCCTTTTTCGGCAAGGTGCTTACGTGGTTTATGATAAATTAGCTCAAATTCATGTCCATGGCCATGGCAGTCGAGAAGAGTTGAAGTTGTTACTTACCCTGGTTAAGCCTAAGTTCTTCATCCCTATTCATGGCGAATATCGCCATTTAAGCTTGCATGCTAAGCTAGCTGAAACTCTGGGCATGGCTAAGGATAATGCCTTTGTCCTTCAAGACGGAGATATACTTGAATTAGGGAAGGAGAAGGGGAAGGTTGTGGGTAAGATTGCGATGGAGGACATTTACGTGGTTGGTTCAAAGACATATGCCCTGGATAGCGCTGTGTTTCGTGACCGAAAGCAGCTTTCTCAAGATGGAATTGTAGTGGTAGTGACTGTCATTGATGTTAAAGGTGGCAAACTAGCAAGGAAGCCTGAAATTCTAAGCCGGGGGTTTGTTGATACCAAGGATGGACAGAGGCTGATCAAGCAAAGTCAGGAGGTAGTGGTAGCAGGCTTAAAAAGTACCCCAAAGTGTTTATCTGACCCTGATGCTGCTGATGCCAGGGTCAAAACGCTCCTGGCAGATTTCTTCTACAAGCGAACTCATCGCCACCCTATAATTATTCCAATAACTGTGGAGGCATAGTTTTTCCCATGCGCAAGGGGAAACATAAAGCAACTTCCAGATTAAAGCGGGGAAATACAAGAAACCAATCAGCATTGAAGCAATTCTCGGCTTTCCTTGCCAAGCCCTTAATATGGAGGCTTATATTAATTCTTGTCACAGTAGGGTTGCTTTATCTGTTCTATCCCATTTTAGCCGAGTCGGGAGCTGCTGTGCTTGGCTTGTTTGGTCTCGGGCTGGTTCTGATAGCCATCGCAGTGGGTGTGATAGTCTGGTTGGTGAAGGGACGGCATTTTCCTCTTCTAACAAGGCGGTGGAATCGGTTTGTGGGAGGAGTCATCCTTGCCATAGCTATTTGGGGAGCACTTTCTTTTTTCAACCCTGGTAGTGGCATTCTAAGCGAGGCTACATTAGGAGGTAAGATTGGTCAGAGCATAGCTAGTGCTCCTGGTGTTGTGGGTGTTTTGAGAATAGTCGGGCTTGTCCTTCTGGGGACTATTTTAATAATCCCCGATGAAGTCTGGCATGCGATAACTACTGTAGGCCAATATTGTCGTCATGCCTTTAGACGTATTTGGGCTCGCCTCCGGCCCCGAGCTGTCATTACGCCAGGTGTCCCTGCTGAAACCACTCCGGCTGAGCCTACTCCCGCTGAACCCAGTCATATTGAGGTTCCTGAGGTAGAACAAGCAGGACAGGTAGAGCAGGTAATAAGGGAGCATGAACCAATTATTACCCCTGGTGGTTGGCAACTTACGCCGATTGAGATTCTGGATAAACCGGTAGAAGTGGAGTTGTCCCAGGATGATGTTAATAAGCGGGCTCGAGTGATTGAAGAAGCGTTAGCTAGCTATGGTGTGGAAGCTAAAGTGGTGCAAACAAACATAGGTCCTACGGTGACACAGTTTGGTGTTGAGCCAGGCTGGGATAGGAAGTATAAGGAGATCAAGGAGAGGGATAGGAATGGCAGTACTCAAACACGATTAGAGGAGGTATCGAGAGTCAGGGTCAGGGTAGACCGCATAACATCTTTAGCTAACGATTTAGCTCTAGCTTTAGCTGTCCACAGCGTTAGGATTGAAGCTCCTGTGCCTGGGAAGTCGATGGTAGGCATTGAGGTTCCCAATACCGTGTTTGGGGCAGTTTCTCTCCGTAGCGTGATAGAAACCGCAGCCTTTCAGAGGATTAGAGCTAAATCAAAGGTAGCCATTGTTTTAGGGAAAGGTGCTGGCGGTGAAGCAATTGTAGCTGACCTGGCTAAAATGCCTCATTTGCTCATTGCTGGTGCTACCGGCAGTGGTAAGACTGTTTGTTTGGAGTCCATTATTTGTTGCTTGCTTTTACATAACAGTCCTGACGATGTCCAGTTCATTATGATCGACCCAAAGCGGGTGGAATTAGTGGTTTTCAATGGGATACCTAATTTAGTTGCTCCGGTGGTTGTGGACGCTGACAGAGCCTTAAAAGCATTGCGCTGGCTTAACCACGAAATGGATAGGCGCTATCGTCAATTTGCCCAGGCCGGGGTGCGCAACATTGAAGGTTATAATAAAGACCGCTCACTTGAAGAGACGCTGCCATATTTGGTGCTTGTCATTGATGAGCTAGCTGATTTGATGATGACAGCCTTTGATGAGGTGGAGCGGGGTCTTTGCCGATTGGCTCAGCTGGCTCGAGCCACTGGCATCCATCTTATTGTAGCTACTCAACGTCCCTCCGTTGATGTGATTACCGGGCTTATTAAAGCTAACTTTCCTACTCGAATTAGCTTTGCAGTTACTTCCCAGATTGATTCGCGCACTATTCTTGATACAGCAGGCGCTGAGAAATTGCTTGGTAGGGGTGATATGCTTTACATGCCTACTGAAGCCGCCAAGTCCAAGCGCCTTCAAGGGGTTTTCGTCTCTGATTCTGAAATACAGAAATTAGTTTACTTTTGGGGGAATCAACGCAGAGCCGGGACGACTCTCATCAATTTTGGTGAAATGGGGGAGTTACCCTACCTGGGTGAAAGGGCTGCAGGGGCAGAGGATCCCCTTTTGGAAGAAGCGAGGCGGATGGCGGAAGAGCATGAACATCTCTCTGTTTCGTTCTTGCAACGTCGTCTTCGCATTGGTTATCCCAGAGCTGCCCGTCTTATGGATACGTTGCAACAGGAAGGTTCAGTGCGAACTCTTCCGCCGAAGGGGGAAAGTTAAACTTTGCCACGGACAAGATGGCTCAAATAATCCTTCAACTCCGGCCCTATTTCAGGATGTTTCAAAGCCATTGCTATTGTGGCTTTAATCCACCCTGGTATTGTGCCAGCATCATAATAGTCGCCTTCAATTTCATA
This sequence comes from Dehalococcoidia bacterium, assembly GCA_034431195.1. Classification (GTDB taxonomy): domain Bacteria; phylum Chloroflexota; class Dehalococcoidia; order GIF9; family AB-539-J10; genus CG2-30-46-19. The sequence goes on from DAOUDP010000017.1 coordinate 261,551, forward strand.
CCCAAATATAGATTGTCTTTGGAGCAACCGCTTCAATCCATCAGTTATCTGGATCTCCCCGCCTACGCCGAAGTCGGCAGATTCTAGTTCTTCAAAGATTTTAGGCGTAAGCACATATCTGCCCATTATGGCGAGATTTGATGGAGCCTTCGATGGCTCTGGTTTTTCTACCATGTCCATAACTTGGTAAACATTCTTGGCTATCTTCTTCGGTTTAATTATGCCGTACCTTGCTATCTCATCTGGCTCCACTCTCCTTAAGGCAATAACGTTACCCTGATATTCATCGAAGATTTTTAACATTTTTTTAAGCACCAGTTCTCTTTGCTCAAAGAGGTCATCGGGAAGTATTACGATAAATGGCTCTTTGCCTACCACATCTTTGGAGGAGAGCACAGCGTGCCCCAATCCAAGCAATTCTTTTTGATGGACAAAGCAGATGTTGGGCAAGTCCGAGAGGTGAGATATTTTGGCTAACAAATCTTCTTTACCCCTTTGTTCCAAGATGTGCTCCAGCCCTACGCTTTTATCGAAGTAATCCTCGATGGCTGCTTTTCCCTGGGACGTGATTATGATTATCAATTCAATTCCGCAAGCGGCACATTCCTCCACGGCATACTGGATAATTGGCTTATCTACCAGGGGCAGGATTTCTTTGGGAACGGATTTGGTAATGGGCAGGAACCTTGTGCCCCAGCCAGCGGCGGGAATAACTGCTTTTCTAACCTTCACTTTCAGGCACCAAATTTGTCTAATTTTAGAGCGTTGGCCATAGCCAGTGGCATTATTTCTATTGCGGGGAATCGTCCTAAACCACCAGCAAGGCAAGCTTGCTCTGAGAATTCGGTCACTCTATCAGGCCGACACCATTTAGAGCGAAGCATAAAAGGAACGGGATGCCAGCTATGCATGGCCAGAGTTGCTGGGGTGGAATGGTCTCCAGTAATGATGAGAACATCAGGCTCTAATTTGAGCAACAGGGGAAGCGCAGCATCAACTTCCTCAATGGCTTGCACTTTAGCCTTGAAGTTCCCATCCTCTCCTCTGGAGTCGGTGCTCTTAAAATGGATGAAGAAGAAGTCGAAATTTTCATAATTACGGCGCAGATTTTCTAGCTGGTCCGTTATGTTGTTACCTGAGTGAAGCACCTCCATCCCCACCAGTTTAGCTAAACCTCGATACATGGGGTATATGGCGATGGCTGCGGGCTTTAATTTATAGACCTCAGACATGGAAAGTATGTCGGGATATTGAGAAAATCCGCGTAATAACACCATGTTGGCCGGGGAGACGTTGTGAGAGCGAAGCAATTTCTCGGCCTGGTGCACGAATTTATTGGCAATCTCCGCCATTTTTTCTGCCTTCGTGGACAATGCCTCTATCTTCTTGGGAGCTAACCCTGTTTGCTGAGGGTCAGAATCGGTTAATTGGGGTGACAACTCATCGCCTCGAAGGATGAGCACGAATCTATGTTCCTTCACTGGTGACACTATAATTTCAGTTCCAGGGATACTAATCTCATTCAATAATTGACATAATCTAGTATTTTCCTCTGTAGAGATTCGTCCTGCCCTTCTATCAACGATAATTCCTTGGTCATCAACAGTGCAGAAATTACCTCGAGCGGCGACATCGCTTTTCTTTAGTGCTAAATCTATTCCAAGCGCTTCAGTGATTCCCCTGCCGATATTGTATTTAACGGGGTCGTATCCGAAGAGCGCTAAGTGTGCTGGTGTGCTGCCCGGGGTAATTCCCGGGCTTACCGGGTCGATGAGTCCGCAAAGCGATTCCTGGACTACTTTATCCAGGTTAGGTTTTCTCGCTGATTCTAATTCTGTCTTGCCGGTTTGGGGGTGGGGTAACCCCCCTACGCCATCTATTACCAGGAACACTATCTTGGATGGAGATGGATGTGAGAGCTTCCTAATATGCTCAAATTCAATCATCTTATTGCATTTTAGCTGTTTAAGTGTGTTATTGACAAGCTTGCTATTAGCGAAATAGTATGTGAAGGTTGGTAGTGTGAACAATGAGTGAGAAGTTAATCTTAGGGGTGGATGTTGGGGGCACTAAAATTGCCGCCGCTGTTATTACCGACAAGGGGAAGGTCATCTCTCGCGGCTATGGTTCAACTTCTGCTCAAGCTGGCCCCCAGGTCGTAATAGATAACATATTTGCCACCATTGACAGAACTATATCTTCAAGCAATGTTGTTCTATCTCAGCTTTCCGGCATAGGTATCGCTGCGGCGGGCATTATAGATTCCAAGAAGGGCAAGGTTATTTTCTCCCCTAACCTTCCTGGCTGTCATGAAGTGCCCTTGGGAGACGCTGTCCATCAAAGGTTTAATGTCTCCACCTATCTGGGCAACGATGCCAGTCTGGCTGCTTTGGGGGAGTGGCGCTTTGGGGTAAAGAAGCAAGTTGCTAACCTCATTTACATTACGGTTAGCACCGGCATCGGGGGTGGCATCATTTGCAATGGCAAGCCTTATACTGGTGTCCTTGGAGCCGCAGGCGAGATTGGACATATGACCATAGACGTAAACGGACCACGCTGCAACTGTGGCAGTGTAGGATGCTGGGAAACTCTGGCTTCGGGCACCGCTTTAGCTAGAGAAGCAGTAAAGCACATCAAGGAAGGTGCCAGTACCTCTATTGTTGAGTTCGCTGGTGGTGATTTAACCAGAGTCGATGCTAAGGTTGTCTTCGAGGCAGCAAAACAGGGGGATAAGTTAGCAAACCAGCTTATCGCTCGCCTGGGGTATTATCTCGGTGTGGGTTTAGCTAATCTGGTCAACATTTTTAACCCCGAGCTAATTTTGATTGGTGGTGGTGTGGCGAAGATGGGTGACTTACTGCTTGAGCCGGCGGTAAAGGTAGTTGAAGAAAGAGCCTTTACAACATCAGCCACCTCTGTTCAAATCAGGCCTGCGTTGCTCGGAGACGATTCTAGCATACTGGGTGCGGTGGCTTTTGTCCTTGATAACCTGGCTGAAGGTTCAACAATCCATGGAGAGTGAGTGTATGCCATCAGAAGGGGAAAAGTTTGACAGGCCCGAAATTATCAGACCACCAAGTGAGTGGCGAAGCTATTTCTTGCCGCTGACCAGTGGCTGTTCTAACAATACCTGCGCCTTTTGTGGTTACTATGGTTCTAAACTCAAAATAAGGAAAGTTGACGAAGTCAAGCAGGAGATTGATGCACTGGCTCTATATATGAAACGTGGTATTGCTCTACCTTCTATCCCCAACATGGTGTATGAAATAGCCCAATATTGGGACCAGAGAAGGATTTTCGTTCAAGATGGCGATGCTCTGGTTTATCCCTATGAATGCTTGGTGGAGGTACTGGAGTATCTTAATGAGAAATTTCCCCATCTTGAAAGAATTGGCACTTATGCCACTCCGCAGGATATCTTGCGTCGAAGTCACGATGAGCTTAACCGACTAAGGGAACTCAAATTAACTATTTTCTATACTGGCTTGGAGAGTGGTGATGATGAAATATTGAAGAGCATTGGCAAGGGGGTAGGTTCTCACCATATGGTTAGCGCTGGGAGGAGGGTTAAGAAGGCCGGGATAACTTTTTCAGTCACGGTTATCCTGGGGCTTGGAGGGGTGGCAAGAGCCGAGCAACACTGCTTGGAAACAGCTAGAGTCCTCACCGAGATAGACCCTGAGTATGTTGGAGCGCTAACCTTAACCTTGGTTCCTGGCACTCCACTTTACGAACAATGGCAGGGAGGTGATTTTCATCCTGTTTCTCCATTCCAATCCTTGAAGGAACTCAAGATCATCGTGGAGGAATCCCATTTCACCAATTGCTTCTTCAGTTCTATGCATGCTTCAAATTACTTCTCAGTTCGGGGGAGATTGCCGCAGGACAAGCAAAGGATGCTTGAAGAATTGGAAGATATACTTGTGGAAAGAGACTCTTCCCGTCTTCGCCCTGAGTTTCTCAGGGGCTTGTAGTGCCCACAATCTTATGTGGTATATAATGCCTGGCATTAAAGAGATAGGAGGTGATAGCTTATGCCTATCATAAGTGCCATAAGTGGCAGCGTAGGTCTAGTTGCCGGAATAGCTAGTCTGGTTTTCGGCATAATAGTGATGATCTTCCCCAAGATACTCAACTATCTGGTGGGCATTTGGCTTATCCTGGTAGGTATACTGGCAATTATTGCTTACTTCTAACTAGTTGTCCCCGAAAAGCACTTTGGAAGGCTGATTTTTATTTAAATTCACCCCTCGCCAAAGACACAAAAATAACTGCCAATACCCCCAGGGTGCCTGATGGCAGGGCACAGATAGCTCCAGCTAGAGCTAATCCAAAGCTGCTTCTTTTTGCCGCAGCTACACCGCCAATTATAGCTATTATGCCTAATACTAGGAGGCTAACCCCAATAATAACTGCTACAATTGGGATTGCGCCTATGATGTCGAACAGGTCTCCAAAGTAGGGAAGGCCCGGAAGCCAGAGAGATATATTTAATCCTGATATAGCGGCTATAACTCCGCCGATGATTACCTGGGCAGCCCCCACGGTAATGCTTAAGATTCCCCCAGCGCTGAGTAGTCCGCCTCTTTCCCCGGACATTTACCTATTTCAAAACAGGCAATAATAGAAGTAAGTCCAACCTCTTGTGTGTAAAACAGTCCAAAAGGCAGACGCCACTTGCCTCCTTTCCACGCAGGATTGTAATGGCGTAAAGCCATAGTGTCAACCAGCATTAAGGGTTGTCTTTGGGGTGATTTATGCTTAAAATAAATCAAAATAAAATTCCCAAAAACCAAAAAATTAGGAGGGCGCGCAATGAAAATCGTTGTTATGGGGGGTGCTGGCGATATGGGCAGCCGTGTGGTTGAAGAGCTGGCACAGGCCGAAGAGGTTGAGCAAGTTACCATTGCGGATCGCAATCTGGAAGTAGCCCGCCAGATTGCAGGCAGGCTCCAGAAGGGAAAAGCCAAAGTAGATGTCAAGTCCGTAGATGCCAATGACCACAATGCTCTGGTGGAGGCGATGCGCGGTTATGATGTGGCCGCATCTGCCCTGGGCCCTTTCTATCTCTTTGAAACTAAACTGGTGCGGGCAGCGATTGACGCAGGGGTTAACTACACCAGCATCTGTGACGATTGGCTCGCCGCAGATGAAGTAATCAATCAATTCTCTGAAAAGGCTCGTGAAAAAGGAGTCACGGTCATTAGTGGCCTGGGTGCCAGCCCGGGACTCTCCAATGTTGGAGTTCGCTTTCTTGCCCAGCAGATGGACAAGGTTCGCCGGGCGGATATCAATGTCTATATGCCTTTGAATGCGGGTGGAGGTGAGGCAGTCATCAAACATACCTTATTCATTATGGGGGGAAGAATTCCAATCTGGCGGGATGGAAAGCGGATGATGGTGCCTGCCTGCAGTGAAGAACGGGTGGTTGAATTTCCCAGGTTCGGAGCGATCAAGGTCTGGAACGTGGGACATGGCGAGCCGGTGACTGTCCCTCTCTTTATCCCCGGGATAGAGGAAGTCAATTTGTTTATGGGCTTTGGGCGTGGCTCCAACTGGTTAGTGCTGCCCGCCAAGCTGGGATTCTTCGGGGGTAAGCGGCGTCAGCGAGCAGCAGCTAAGCTGCTGAATAGCCTCGAACACCTGGGTAAGCCTCAAGAGCCAGGATGGGGGGCGATTCGGATTGATGTCTGGGGTGAGCAAGGCGGTAAAGAAGTGCATGAGGTGGGCTGCGGGATTGCCCAGATGCGTGAATCCACCGGGCTTTCTCTAGCTGTGGGCACTTTGATGCTTGCCCGGAAAGAGATTCTCACCACAGAGGGAGGAGTCTATGGCCCCGAAGCTTGCCTTGATCCAGTCAAATTCTTTACCTATATGAAAGAGCGGGGAATTACGTCATATTCTGACCTTGAGATGAGTAAGCCAATTATTTGAATTGGTAAGGTTTGAGGCCTGTAGAATGTGGAGGTGAAGGCAGGTAAAAGCACAGTAGTTGGACTTGGAAGGAAGAATTCTGAAAAGGTCGGCTTTACAGGAAGCGGAGGAAACAAAAAATGATATCGGATGCTGTTAAAAAACAACTAGGACTTCCAGAGGTAGGGCAAATTGGTTATGTGGTAACCGATGTACCTAACACAATTGCCTACTACAGGGATACTTTTGGCATAAGCCCCTGGATGTTACTGGATGAGAGGCCTGAGCCCTGCGTTGAGAAAGGGAAGGAGGTACACCCGCTATTGAGAATAGCGCTGGCATATGAAAATTCAGTCCAGTTGGAGCTTATTCAGGTGGTAGAAGGTGAGACTTTTCATCTCAATCATGTTAAGGAAGGCAAGAAAGAAGCGCATCATCTAGGCTTTATGGTTCACAATATAAACAAGAGACTCGATGATTATCGTAGGAGGGGCATAGAGATATTGCAAAGAGGGACTATAAAGGATGTTGGCCTTACAATAGATTATGCTTATTTGGATACTGTTGACCAGGCAGGCATCATCATTGAGCTTCTGCAGTGGCGGTTAGGTCCGGTGCCGTTGCCCGTAAACAGGCGGGTATTCAATTTTCTGTGTTTGGTGGGGGCCAGGACTTTTCTCAAAGGACGTGTAATCAAGTAATGCGGATATGTGAGGCTTTGCTTGATTGGGATAAGTTTTTTGACCAGGTAAGAATTGTTAACGGAAAAAGTCAATAAGGGAGGTGAGCTATGAGTAAAATTTCCGGAGGCCATTTAGTTGCCAAGTATTTGAGCGAGGTTGAGGGAGTATCGACACTTTTTTCTATTCCTGGAGGTCATATTGATAGGATATACGACGGATTTCTGGAATACGGGATGAGGCCTGTTGTGGTAAGGCATGAGCAGGCTGCAGCAATGATGGCTCATGCCTGGTCCATATTCGCGGGGCAACCAGGCGTATGTCTGGTAACAGCAGGCCCCGGGTTTACAAATGCGCTGACCGGTGTGGTGAATGCCTATCTTGATAATGTTCCAATAGTTGTGCTAAGTGGCACTGCTCCCGTAAAGGACTGGGGGAAAGGAGCTCTTCAGGAGATGAACCAATTGGACATGATTAAGCCCGTGGTGAAGTGGTGTGACACCTGCTATGATGTAAGGCGAATACCGGAGTATCTTTCGAAAGCATTCCGGTATGCGGTATCAGGCCGCCCTGGCCCGGTATTTTTGGAATTACCGCCAGATGTTCTTAATGTAAGCCTTGATGAGGAGGAGGTGGTTTATCCTAAACAGGGTAGCACGGTATATAAAACCCCGGCAGATATTGATTCAATCAAGGAAGCTGCTGAATTAATTAATAAGGCGGGAAGGCCGGTGATAATCGGGGGGAGCGGGGTTGGATTTAGCGAGTGTGACGAAGAACTTTCTGACTTTGTGGATAAAACGGGTATCCCTTTTGTCCTGCTTGGCAATGGGAGGGGAGCCATTCCCGACGATCATCCATTATCGCTATTGGATGGGGGGTTCACAGGCGTGACAATCGCCTTATCTCAGGCGGATCTTATTATCGTCCTCGGGATTCGATTTAACTGGCTTTTGACCTTTGGGCAGAGTTTTCCCCAGGCGAAGGTTATTCGGGTGGATATTGACCCCACAGAGATAGATAGAAATAGAATTTCGGATATCGGTCTTGTTGGTGATATTGAGCTTATATTAAAGCAGCTAAATGCTGAGGTGGATAAAAAAGATCATAGCAGCTGGGTGAAAGACGTAAGAGATATGTATTTTCCTTTTATTGCTGATGAGGTCAAGACAAGAGAGATTCCATCAGAGCCTATACATCCTGCCAGGCTTGTAGAGCAGGTGAGGAAGACTACAAAAGACGATGCTATCTATGTAGTTGATGGCGGTGATGCCAGTTATTTTGGATTAGTGGGACTCAAGGCTAGAGGGAAATCCTCGGTAATAGGAGCGGCCAGCGGGCTCCTGGGGTGCCTTGGAACAGGTGTCCCCTTTGGTATAGCTGCTAAGCTAGCCAGGCCGGAAAAGACTGTGGTGGTGCTAAACGGGGATGGCGCCTTTGGTTTGAATGCCATGGAATTCGATACTGCGGTTCGTTACAATATTCCTTTTGTTTGTGTGATATCGAATGATCAGGCGTGGGGGATGATCAAGCATGGCCAGGAAATAGCTTATGGGAATGAAAGAGTGGTGGGTTCAGAACTGGGGGTTGTTCACTACGAAAAGGTAGTTGAGGCATTAGGGGGATATGGCGAGTTTGTTACCAGGGATGAAGAGGTCATACCAGCGCTCGAGAGGGCGATTGCCTCTGGCAAGCCAGCCTGCGTAAATGTGCTCACCGATCCTACAGTGACAAGCCCGGCGACCCTGTTATTTGTCGACTCACTGAAGATGGAGGAATAAAATGAAAGCGTTGCAGTTCTTTGTTTCAGTTCCAAGATTTGTCGTATTGAAATCTTTGGGGGCCATAAATAAGAGACTGTTTTATGATGGCCCCCTGGCAACGATAAAGCTCGTTGATACACCAGAGCCAAACTTGCCTTCCCCAGATTGGGTCAAGATCAGGACCCTTCTTTGTGGCTTTTGTGGAAGTGACCTTAACCTGGTCTTCCTGAAGGAGTCGCCAACATCTACTCCGTTTACATCGTTTCCATGCATACTCGGCCACGAGCTCTGCGGAGAGATTGTTGAGGTTGGCAAGGATGTAAAGGGGTTGAGTACTGGTGACATTATCACTATCGCTCCTCATCTGGGTTGTGCTACCAGGGGGATAAGTCCTGAGTGCAGAAGTTGTAGTATGGGAAGGCTTGGTAATTGTGAAAACTTCGCTAGAGGGAACCTTTCACCGGGCATGTTTACCGGGATATGTCATGACATCAATGGTGGTTTTGCCCCATACCTTGTGGCACACAAGACTCAGGTTTTTAAGTTACCGGAAGAGATATCATATGAATCGGGCGCTATGATAGAGCCTTTTGCCGTGGCATTGCAGGCAGTGCTTGATAACAAGCCTGATAAGAACGATAAGGTCTTGATAGTGGGTGGAGGTGTTATAGGTTCTCTTATTGTTCAGTCAATAAGGGCGTTGGGTATAGATTGCAATATCACTGTTAGTGAACCTTCACCGTTTCAAGCCGAGTTTGTGGCAAAAGTGGGGGCGAATACTGTCATCACTGATGGAGACCTTTTTGACCATACCCGAAGGATAACCGGGGCGGAATCTTATCAACCAATGCTGGGGGAAAAGATATCAATGGGTGGGTTCACAAAGGTCTTTGATACTGTAGGAAATTCTGAAACAGTGAATAACAGCATGAGGATAATGGCAGCAGGCGGGGTTTTGAGTGTTGTCGGTATTACCAGTGGTGTAAAGCTTGATCCAACGCCTTTATGGCTTAAATTACAGACTTTAAAGGGAGTCTTTTGTTATGGCTATAACACCTTTAATGGAAAAAAGAGGCACACCTTTGAAATAGCTATCGACCTTGTTAAGGAAGGAAAGATTAAACTTGATGATATGGTGACCCATGAATTGCCGTTACAGAGATATAAAAGCATGATCCAAATAAACGTGAACAAAGGAAAGAACAGGGCAATAAAGACGATGGTTTCCTTTGTTTAAAGTGGGCAATAGTGGATTTACATGCCTGACCTCCTGTGTAAAACAAGCTATGGAAAAGACGAAATCAGCTCGTCCCCTTCGCCAAGGAGCGTAGCGAAGACGGGATAAAGGATCGGGCTGTAGAGATAACGTCAGCTTATAGTTTCAGTACAGCTTTTCGCTCGTTGTTTTCAATATTTCTTCAGCTTCAGCGACTACTCGGTCAATAAGCTCCTGGCAAGTAGGCATATCATCAATGCCCCCGCAACACTGTCCGGCGAACAGAATCCCTTCCTCTAGATTACCATCATGTATCGACATAAGGTGCCTTCTGACCCCAGCAGCTTCACGAGCCAGTACCCACAACGGGGATGAATCCTCCTTAGCCGTCATCATCTGGAAACCGAGGCGAATGAACTTCCAATATGAAAGATTGAGTATTTGTTTTATTTCCCTGGCGCCCTTTATCGCTTCTATCAAAGGAAAGTGCCCTTTCATCATTGCCAGAGCACCTTTTGTTTTTAGCGCCCTGCCAGGCATTCCATCAAAAACACTGCTGTATAGTGTATCCTGTTCGGTAGCCTTGAGTACAAGCTGCTTATAATTATCATGTAATATACTTTCTTTGGTCATCATAAATCTAGTGCCCATGGATATACCATCGGCTCCTAATGTCAGAGCTGCTGCAAGCCCCCTCCCGTTATAAAAACCGCCAGCCGCTATTAGAGGGACTTTTGCGTGACTGGCGACAATGGGTATTAATACCAATGAAGTAGCATCGGCTCCATGGGCTGCTGCTTCATGGCCGGTAATTACGAGAGCATCACATCCCAACTGCTCCGCTCGGGCTGCGTGCCTCGGTAGTGCTATCGTGCCTAAAACTTTCCCGCCATACTCATGGACTTGCTCAACGAACCATGGCTTTCCTAAAGCATAGTTTACGACAGGGACTTTTTCCTCTATGGCTATGTCTATATTCTCTTTAGCCCCGGGACCTATCAGGATCTGGTTTATCCCAAAGGGCTTATCAGTGCGCTCCTTAATCTCTCTAATATTTTGTCGTGTTTCCTCGGGGGTGCAGCTTGCCGTAGCAAAAATGCCCAGTCCACCGGCATTGCAAACAGCAGATACTAGATTAGGCTCGGTAATCCAGTTCGCCCCCGCAAGCATGACGGGGTGTTTTATTCCAAATAGGTCAGTCATCCTTGTTTTAAACACTTTTGCCTCCATGACGTTTATTCTTGCTATTGATTTGACTGGTCGCTCTTAGGTTCATTTTTGTTTGAAAGTGGCCAAATCCGCAAAGCTAATTTTCAAAACACTATGTTAACCCGCCCAGACTGGTCTATGCAATACCACCGCCGGGGCTTTCCACAACACCTTCAGCGGTGGATGATATTGAGGAGACGATACGGCAGGCGATGAGAATGATTATCGCTGTTATTGGGTATGTGGAGCATCACTAGCAAGTGGTGAAATGAACTCTTCACACGAAATTGCTAAGGTTTGCCTGTTCAAAGTGGTATAATTTAGTGCAAACAATAAGGACGTAGCTATGGAAGAGAAGACAAAGAACCCCTTAATAGTGGGGCTGATAATTCTCCTCGCTGTGGGCATAGCGTTAGTAACCGTAGGAATACTACAACCTTGGCAAAATACTCCACCTGACACTCCACGATATACTGAGCAAGCAGTCATCGATATGGCGATGAGCCATGTGAAGAATATAAATATTTGTGGTGGCAGATATAATCCCACTGACGGGTATGCTACATACCTTGGTGTTGGACTCTGGAGGGTAGAAGTCGATACCTCTCGAAGAGGGATTGTTACCGTTCATGTGGATGAGCAAACTGGAACTGTCCACTAAATATCAAAACCTTAAATGTGCCTGCCTGTGTCAAGGCTCAGAATTTTTGCCGTATAAGGAATAGATTCAAGGGACAATCAAGACTACTTCATAACCGAAGAATAGAGCTTCAGGCTATCTTCAAACTTAGCAGACCTTCCAGCAGTATCCCTCAGTCACACTAATGACCACGCCAGTCATCAATATCAGGATGACGCAAAGCCTTTGCTTACATTGGTGATGGATCGCCGTACAGGACGTAATCGCAACTTTGAAGAGGAAAGTAGTTTTGGTGAGAAGATAATGAGGGAATTTCCATATGCAGAAATTTTTCTGTTATATTTAGCAGCTAGGCTGCTTTGGCCACCTTTAAGTTTGCCAAACAATCAGGAGGTCTAAAGACCTCGCCCTAGTACCTGGTGGTCAACATATCTCGCCTATGCCTTTTGCGGTTTAATTCCCTGCCTGCACATTTCGATGAATTGTTGAATGTTATTGAGTACAACTTCAATCGTCCGCGCCAATCCTTTGACTATCTTGCTCCCAGAGTATATATTGAAAAAGAAGTTACTAAAATCCGTAGCCTGGTGTTACCTGTGTGGTCAGCCAGCACAAGGGTCAGGCAAAATCGGGGAAGAGCGAGTTTCAGAGGAATAGCTCTTAGCCCTTACCTGCCTTAAGTTCCACCGGGGCTAAAGCCTCGAGTAACTTTTTTACCCTATAAGGAGCTTGACCACCTCTGGCGATGAGTTCAGCCATGAGCTGCCCAGCAGCCAGGCTCAGAGCGAATCCAAAAGTATTGAATCTGCTAGCCACATAGACGTTGTCCCATTCGGGATGGCGACCCAGTACGGCTTGCATTTCCATGCCGGGAGCCCAGCACTCCAAGTCACCCCTGTGCTCGACTACAGTACCCTTTTCTATCCCAGGGAACAGATTTGTTGCCATTTCTATCGCCGAAAGCCTGCTCTGTTCAGTCAGTGAACTGTCAAAATTTGTTACCAAGTCAGGCCATCCCTCAAAACTGTGCAGGATAACAACCTTATTGTCATATTCGGGAATAATCGCCCCCTTCGTCGTCCAGATGCCGTAAGGAGGGAACGGGCGAGGCAACTCGACCCTTACACATTGTTCTTTGTGTACTTCGACGGGCAATTCGTTGCCGAGCCATGAGGTTGATTGGCCAGTCCACGGACCCGTGGCCAGAACTACTTCATCAGCCTCAACCTTAGCTCCGCTAGCCAGGACAACCGAAGTGACTCTTGTACCTTTACTGTTAAACCCCACCACCTCACCACTGCGGATAGTACAGCCCATTTTCTCAGCAGCTTGTGCCAGACAAAGTGTGTATTTATAAGGCTCAACTTTAAAAACAGGAAACCACATACCTCCCTTAATTTGCGGATTTATGTTCGGGAAGATGGTTTTTAGCTCATCCGGCTCCAGCCAATCTCCTCCCTCCTCATAGCCGGCGCTTCTAATGGCGGATAGACTTTCCTTGTACAGCTTCGCTACCTCTTCCGATAAGGCAATCCGAAAGAAGGGAAACTCGCGATACTTCACATCGATTCCCCCTCTTTCCTGCAATTCAAGGATAGCTTCCGGTAGCCTGTGGTAACCAATCCAGTGAAGGTCAATCATGCTCTGCCTTTCTTCAAGCATTTGAGCCCTTAGATCCTCAAATTCCGCACCGGTTAGCATTGGAATTACGCTCTCAGTGGATACCAAACTTAACGCCAAGCAAACCGAAGGAGGATATTCCCAGATGGCCCAGGCCTTTCCTGAAGCCCTATTGGCAATGCTTTCTCTTTCAATTATCTGTGAAGTGATGCCGCGCCTGGCTAAATGATAGGCTATGGAACATCCACTGACACCTGCCCCCACGATGATAACTTCGCTTTTCGTCGCCATCTTTTAAAACCCCCTTTCTATCTTCTGTATGTGTTTAGGTCTCTTTATTAACCGGTGTATTGCTTCAGTCGCTTTCGGACAAACCGACTATGACAAAATGTTATGTCCCACCTCGATTTTTGTCAATCTGTTAAAATCAGCACCAGGGACACTGAACAATTTGAGTAATTGTTAACCTTCTAACGGCGATACGGCGGCAGGCGCTTCGAGAACCCATAGGCCGCCCGCTTCTCAGTGAGATGGCCAGGCTGAATTGGCAGGTCACTATTGCCTTTGATGCCCCGACGGTACCTTGATATAACTATTGTTGTATAACCAGTTCACTAGACGTGGTCAACATATCCCGCCTATGCCTTTTATTCTCAATTTGCCACCTGCACAAAGTGGACTACTGTTATCCACAGAGTGCAAAATTTAGGGAAGCCTCCTGGAACGTGCTGGCGGAATAGCGCAATGGTGAAGGTGCCAAGAGTGGTAGCCGCTAGCGACTTCTCACTTCACTGTTTGGAGTGCTGTTGCAGGTCGCAAGACTTCCAGACTGTAGCGAGCCTCAAGTTCCTTTCCGAGATTTATGAGAACTTTGTCCATAGTAACAAAGCGGTTGGCTCGCTCAAAAATTGCGGTGGTAATCAATATCGCATCTTGAGTTCGTAACTCAGGATTAAGGAAAACCAGCGAAGAGTAAACTTCCAGATAATCGGGTTCATGTGATGGGACTGTTGTCTCTACTATCCTAATCTTTTGGCTCCTGAATAACGTGTCAAATCCTTTCAAAGCTAATTCGTGGATACTTTCTGACAATCTGTCAGTGAACTGGGCTTCCTTCGTTTCTCTTTTATAAGCCCACCTTGAAATAGGAACCCCGTTTACAAACAAGATAACTGTACGCACCTCATCCCTTAGACCCGAAAAAAGCTCGCTGACTGAAAGCTCAGTTATGAGAAATTCGTCGTCGTTTTGGGGAAGCTCGAGGACCTTGTTAACGAAGTCGCACGACTCGCTGTAGCGGTTTTTGTAAACATTGGAGAATTCTTGGCTTAGGCGGAAATGTTGGATCAAAAATTCCAATATCTGGTTTACCATTAGCCAGTGGACGGCAATGTTTGTATCGATAATCCACTTTGCCACGGAACTTGTCACCTACTCTTCTTGGAACGCTTAGGCGACCAAAGACCTTTGATTTGACCAGCTCGGCCCGCGCTTGTCGTCTTCCTTCTCACTGCATAATACTTCTTCGTGATCGGGTTGTATATTCTTCTAGTAGCTTTTCTTGCAGCCATCTAGATTGCCCTTTTGCTCAAAGAATGAGACGCCTTGCTAGCCTCTGCTCTGTCAGCGATTCTGTTTGCAGCTCCGCAAAATGAATTGAAATGTTGACTAAATATACAAACATTAATCCTACGGAGTTCATTGTACTCTAGCACCCCTATAATGACAAGAGCGTATTAGGGTTAAACAATCCGCTAAAAAGTGCAAGGGTAGTGGCCAATCAGACAGGCCGTGTTGACTTTAGGATGGAAGGTGAAAGAACTCGGATCGCCAGCCTGGTGGCCTAAGGAACACGGAAAGAAGCTCTAAGATATTTTTCTGTACTGTTAGCTACGAATCTTTTCTGGTCGACAGAAATAATATTGGTTATAAAGCTAGCTACCTTGAAGCTTCTGCAACTCTCTAATAGCAGTAGTTGCTGCCATAAAAGTTTGTTCAGCACTAATTTGGTCAAAAATGGTATCAGGGTGGTTAGCTTTGTTTCTTACATTTCTCACATAATCCAAGAAGCCTATCACTGGCTCAATCGATTTATCCCTTTCAGACAACGCCTCTCGTATGCCTTTAAGGAGTTCTCCCCAAGCTTTCTTTGTCTCTTGACCAGTTAGGCTGGTATACAGCTCCCTTAGCCAACCTTCGACTGCTCTAAGGCTTACCATTACGCTAGCTGTAGGGGCACCAAATTTCAAACATTTGACACCTTCCTCCAAGTCTTGCATTACTATTGGAGGAACCGAGTATGATGCTTCAC
Organism: Dehalococcoidia bacterium; assembly: GCA_034431195.1. Taxonomy (GTDB): domain Bacteria; phylum Chloroflexota; class Dehalococcoidia; order GIF9; family AB-539-J10; genus CG2-30-46-19. The sequence goes on from DAOUDP010000017.1 coordinate 276,903, forward strand.
CCAGTAAATCAGTTAAAACTTCCGAAGGCAGTTTTTGATAGTCGAGGATTCCCGTAGTCGGACGGAGTTCAGCAAAATCCCTGCTCATTATCTCCTGGTCTACGCTTGCTTCTACTCTTTGTAATATCCGTAGTAAATTGGCATGGTCTTCAGAATCGAGGTATGGATTTTCCTCAACTTGCTTGCGGTATTTTGCTTGGAAAGAATCAACAAGTCCATGCAAACGATTCTGCTCGCGAGGGGCAAGATTACATTCTTCAAGTAATTTCTCCAGCCTCTGCAAGTAACCTAAAGTAAGGCAATCCCCATCTTTTTCTACAGAACCGTCTTGAAAGACAACTTTATCGTTTTGTCTCGCCTGCAAAAGGCAATGAATGCAAGCACTAATTTGGTAAATACGGGCTGCAGAAAGTCGCCCAATTTTTCTAGATAAATCTGGCCCATATGTAAGTACGAATGAACCAAGGTCTGCAATTTTCCCCGTCTCGTAATCAATTAAGCCCCACAATTGAAGAGAATCTATATCTTGCGGGCTTACCGACTCTCTAGTTGATTTACGAAGACATGCCTCTGCTTCAAGTTGTAACTTTTCCATATAATATTCCAGAATCTTTTTGACAGAATCAGCAATTCCAAATTGGTCTAGCAAACTGTTCCACTGCTTTGCATAGCTAGAATATGATATATTGATACCCCACCTCTCACGAATAAATTTAGCGCGTTCACGCAGATTTCCTGGTAACAGTATTAGAAAATCTGCGCCTATTCTTCTAGCTTCGTCTTCAAAGGCCATGTTATTAGCCTCCTCGGGCAAGTATATAACAAGGATAGTGGAGGCGTCAATGTATTATGGTTCTTGTCTTAATAAGCTCCTTAGAGGTTATTCTCCTAAGTTCTTCATAGATGACTTAATGGGGAAGCTATCTAAAGTACATAGCAGGTAGCAGCCATCAGGTTCATCGCATGCCTTGTCCAGGCGATATCAGCAATTGTACAATACTCCTATGGTGAGAGGTCGCATGGATGGCTGTGCGGAAGATACAGGCATTAGTGGCACTTCTGGGGAATTGATTGGATAGGAAGCCCATGGAATTCAAAATTGACGCCACAATTAAATTTCAACCAACAAGTAAACTTAGATTGGGCAGTACGTTAACCTTCACTTCACCATCTGGAACAAGAATCGATTTGAGTTCTACTAGTAATGAAGAGATGGCTGTAAAGATGACATTGGAAGTCGACAAAGACGCTGTAGCAAGGGAGAGGGCACAGCTTGAACTAAGCAGACTGTGTGACTTTCTAAGCTACTTTCAGAATATCCGGATAGCAGGCAGCCAAATAAGGGGCATACTCTCAGAAAGGATTACGTCTGAAGGAAAGCAGGTAGTAACTTTGAAGGGCTCTCTTTCGGCTACCGGCACGGTTTCGGCGGTCCTTAGTCTTACCCTTGGGCCAAACTCAATCAACAAACTCACTCGTGAGCTAGAAAAAGAACAGCCCCCCCGTTTTGAAGATGCTATTTACTCTTGGAGAGAAGCAATTAGTACTGAATCACCAGCAATGAGGTATTTGCTGCTCTACAGATTACTGGAATTCTTATTCAATAATAAGCCAGAAACACTGACAGGCTGGATTAAGACAAAGGAACCAACGGTAAAGATTTGTCATGACAGGCGGAGGGGGATACCACGATTTATACGTGGTTGAGAGACAACATTCATCGAAAGCGCAAGACATTTCCTTTTGAACAGATGGATTCTCTCTTGCCAAGACTCGAAGATCTAGCAAGAAAGGCCGTCGAAGAAAATTTTGCCCATACTTCGCAAAGTACATCCTAAGTTCTTGAATGGTGACTTAACCCCCCTTCCAAAAGTACTCATTGTTCCAGTAGGTTTGAATTTGTATAAGTCGTGTTGATTCAACAAAACGCCGAAGAAAGTGTAGTTCAGGCTACTTGCTTCTTGTTGTGGGGCCTCAGACTTAACAAAATGAGTTAAAGTTCAATGCTGCCCTATTTATTTCATTGGTGTTAAACCACAAGTTTCACTTGCGGTATGAAGAGGGTTTTCGTTACAGCCAGACTGTGTTCGTCCGCTAATTTGACTGCGACGAAGGGAATAACTTTTGCTTCCTGAACTGGAGGTAGTACTCTGAAATGTAGTTCAAAGGCTTCTTTGAACACCGAGGTACACTTCTACTTCTTACAAAAGGCGATTATATTCCTTAACCAGATATTCCACATCATCATCCCACCAACGCTTATTAGCCCTATTCACAGCACTTTGAAGCTCGTTCCTCGTCCATTCACACATCTTATCCCAACCAAGTGATTCAAGTTCCTCATAAACATTAAGGTAGAACATTCCACTAAGTATTACCAGAGCCTTATCCTCGTATTTAGAGTTGTCTACTCCTGCTTTCAGCCATGGTACAAAATCTAGCGCTATACGCAAAAAGATGTCATACAGTCTCCTCAATTCCTCATCGGTAGACAGAGAAAGCCCCACATAGGAGGTATTTCCTACTCCAAATTCGTCTAAAATTTCCAACCCCCTGAATCTACTAAAGGCCCGCAATGCACCAGTAAACTCGTAACCACCTAGCCTTCGGTGCTCATTCCAATGGCAAGATTCGCAATTAGCTAGGCCACAGGCTAACAGACGTTTTAATTCAGGTTTCCCACACCCGTCTGCCAGATTCTGGGATATGATATGATGAGCACTGTTCCTAGCTAGTTTCCGATGGCCGCTCCATCGCCACTTCAAGGGGATTTCTTTACCACATTGTTCACAGGTATAACTAGCTTTACTAAGTACCATCCTGTGCCACGCAGCCAATGAGGGAGCAAAAGCACCATTGGCACCGCAAGGTATATCTGTCGGCAATAACAAAATTACATCTTTAGCACTCCCGGGCTGCCCAATTGTCATGGCATTCCCTTCGCTGACAGGCTTCTCATATGAATTATAAATATCTCACTGGTCTTTCCAAGTAGTTAACAGCAATCTATAAGTATCTCGCCTAATTATACACCTAGGCCAGTAACAAACCATAGAGCGATTTGACACGCAGAATGGTAGGATATCCGACATATGAAATTTCGCTAAGAACTACAAGGGGTAACAATAGTCAGTTTTGTTTACCAGTCTGTTCATGCCCTGTCGAAAATAAATTGACCACTGCACAAATCGATGAAATGTGCATTTATGGATTTTACGACCTTACTCTGTTGTCCCATTATATAACTTACACAGAACGCTACTAACACTCTGGATTAGTTTTTCTACTACTGTCTCAGCAGCGAGAGAGCTAGCAGCATCTTTCATTGTTTCGTCCTCCGGTTTAACCTCCGTCCACTCAGACACTGGTACTATACCCTTCTCAGTCACAACTGCTTTTTGCTGTCTGAGGACAATCCCCTCTGCTAGTTTGGTTAAGTCGCTATGTAAAACGTTGTTGCGATATTGCCTGAGCAAATCTAACACTTCAGCATCTTGCTCATCAATAATACCTCGCTCTGTCGCTAGGCTAATAAGAGTTTCCAATTTTGATTTGTTGTTGAGTAGCTTCTTTAAAGAATATTCAACAGCGGTAGCAAGCACTGCGGTGCAACCATTATACTCTCCATTTATGAAGCAGGAATCAGCTTCAGCAAGAAGATGGAACACCCTACTTGGTATATTCCCATAGAAAGTTGTTATCGGAACCTTAGATTGCCTTTCGGCCCTTCGCTCTAACGTATGCGCATCAAGCTTGCGGAGAATATCCTTAGCTTTTTCTGGACTGTGTTCCATCTCGTCCATCAATCTATATATCTGTTTTTCCGACTACTATTATGTGCAAAATGAATAATATACTGATTCATTTCATCTCATTTTGGCTTATTGTTTAGTTGTCCCAATTCGGCGGCAATGCCGGGTGAGGCGTCATTTGCTAGAACAGGTTATGGAAGCGACTCTGCTCAGCAAAAGAGAGCTCCGCCCAACTTACAGTTCTCCCCATCGCAGTTGTATCTCATTAGGCATACATAGTGTCGCTTGTGTTCAATATAAAAATTTGCGAGAAACAACTCAGCCATTTTTTCTTTGCTAACTGCATCTAAGTATTTGTATCGATTAGTAATCTTCGCCGTAGTAGAAGGTCTATTTATCATGATAAAGAAAAGTATACCCCTAATGGCAAAAATTGGGTCTCCATTTTTGCCAGAGACACCCGTCGGGGGTGCTTTAACCCTCAAGTACAATCGGGCGTCCTTATATTCAACCGCTACCGAAGGAGCTTCATGGAAAATTTCATCTATCGGTATACTCGCCAATAATCTGTCACCCTCTGGTTTTTGCATTACATCAATGTTAAATACTCTCATAAGCGATATAACCTTATATCTGTGCGGCTCATCCGTAGGAACGAGAATATTATTCTCTAACACCTTATCTTGGTCGGCTTTTAGTTCGTAGATTCTATCGCCCATTGCTACCAATATGGAACATTTTACTATCCTAAATGTCGGATTACTTATTCCAATAAAGTCCGGTTTGAACCAACGCTTTATACTCTCAGTAGTTTCCGGTAGAAGTAACCTTAGACATATGCCTTGGTCAGAGGCCAAGCGGATTGCATTTGCTGAGAATCCTTTTGTTGATACTATCTTACACTTCTCTAATCCTAAGGAAATACGTTTCCCAATGATTTCCTGTATATACTGCCTCCCTACATTCTTATGCCGGTTACGAACTTCAACAAATGAGAAATAATCTGTTGGGTCTGATAGGCTTGTATAAGCTACGTCCACATCTTCGAGACTTCCTACCACATCCCTAATCTTTGTTGACGAAAATGTCAGAAGGTCATCTTGCTCTTGAAAATATGACTCTATTACCGCAACAACCTTTTCTTTTAATCTCCAGTCTCTGTCGGCTTGATGCGTTGTAAAGAAAAGGGTTGGCTTCCCTTCGACAATTACTTCTGGCACTGTACCACCTACATAACAACCATTACGTGCATGTTAGAATCGGTGCTCGTTAGTTGTCAAGTTATCCTAGTTGCACAAAGTGACGTTTTGTTCAACTGGCGGGAAAGCCGCAGTAAATGCCCCCATAGCTATGAAATAAGTGCCCGTGCGGAATCTAATTACAACTTTGAAGAGGAAAGTAGTTTTGCTGAGAAGATAATGAGGGAATTTCCATATGTAGAAATTTTTCTGTTATATTTAGCAATTAGGCTGCTTTGGTCACCTTTAGTTTGCCAAACAATCAGGAGGGCTAAAGACCTCGTCCCATATCTAAAGTGGGCAGTAGTGGACTTGAACCACTGACCTCCTGTGTGTAAGACAGGCGCTCTCACCGCTGAGCTAACCGCCCATGATAGCACGCCTGGCGGGATTTGAACCCGCGACCTCAGCCTCCGCAGGGCTGCGCTCTATCCAACTGAGCCACAGGCGCATCAATGCTCCGAAAAGTCCCTCGCTTCGCTCGGTGTACTTTCCGGTGACCCTATACATATTCTATTTTCTGTGCCGAAGGAGGGACTTGAACCCTCACGCCCTTAAGGGCACTACGCCCTGAACGTAGCGCGTCTGCCATTCCGCCACTTCGGCTCTATGGTGGGCAGTACTGGACTTGAACCAGTGACCTCTTGCGTGTGAAGCAAGCGCTCTAACCACTGAGCTAACCGCCCCAAACTATACCTATTTTAACCAGAAAACCCCTGTTTGTAAAACCAGCGTTGCTCTGGCAGGCGGTGCCGAATTTAGTAGCTATCAGCTTTCAGCTATCAGCCTTCAGCTAACTGCAATGACAAAGTGGTGGCTAATGAAGAGAAGTGGGAAGGACAGGAGGGATGGACTCTCCCTGCATCTTTGGTTGACTGTCAGCCAAGAAATCAGCGCACTCTCGAGCGATACCCTCGGCATCCAGGTGGTATAGAGAACGAAGCAAGTCCTGCTCCCCATGAGTTACGAATTCATCAGGGATGCCCAATCGTTTCACCTTGATATCTGATATTCCAGATTTTTGCAGCAACTCCAACACTGCGGCACCAAAGCCACCGCTGAGGACGTTCTCCTCCACGGTGATTATCTTCCCGGTACGCTTAGCCATCTGTAATATAAGCTCTGCATCGAGCGGCCTGGCAAAGCGAGCGTTAATCACTGAAGCATTAATGCCACAAGAAGCTAAATGCTCTGCTGCCTCCAGAGAAGGAATGACAGTTGAGCCAATTGCTATGATGGCGACATCTTCACCTTGCTTTATTATTTCGCCTTTACCTATGGGAAGCTGACGAAGTTCAGTGTCTAAGGGAACACCTGAACCGTTCCCTCGGGGGTAGCGAATTACCATAGGGTGTGCCGTGTTCAGAGCAGTGTACAGCAAGTTCTGTAACTCGCTCTCATCCCCGGGTGCGGAAACAATCATATTGGGTATTAAACCAAGATAGGATAGGTCGAATATCCCCTGGTGTGTCTTGCCGTCCTCCCCGACAATGCCGCTGCGGTCCACAGCAAAAACAACCAGCAGGTCGGGAAGACAGACATCGTGAACTATCTGGTCAAAGCCACGCTGCAGGAAGGTGGAATATATCGCTACGATGGGTATAAAGCCCTGGGTAGCTAGCCCAGCAGCCAGGGTAACTGCGTGCTGCTCGGAGATTCCCACATCGTGGACACGGTGAGGAAACTCTCTGGCCAGCTGAGATAGGCCATTGCCCTCGACCATAGCAGCAGTAATCACTACTAATCTGGGGTTATCTCTCAGCAGCCTGTTGACTGTTCGGGCAAATATCTCACTATAACTGGGTGTTGCTGTCGAAGTCTCGTTGTTCGGGGATAGTCCGTGAAAGTGGACGGGATTGTCCTCCGCTGGTTCATAGCCCTTGCCCTTGGTGGTTAGCACATGGATAAGGATAGGCTTGTGGCAGTCCTTCGCGTGGGTGAAAGCCATTTCAAGCTCGGCAATGCTATGACCATTTATAGGGCCAAGATAACTAAAGCCAAGCTGCTCCCATATCATGGTGGGCACGATAACCGTTTTGATTCCTTGCTTGAGACGGTGCAGGGCCCGGCACAGCTTCCTGCCGCCAGGCAACAGGCGAAGCAGCCGGGTTGCCCGGTCCCTGGTCTGCTTGTAGCTCCGGCTTGTGCGCAGCATGGTTAACTTCTTGGCTAGCGCTCCCACTGTGGGCGAGATAGACATGCCATTGTCATTGAGCACGACAATGAAGTTCGTGTTCAGATGACCTGCATGATTTAGTGCCTCATAAGTTATGCCGCAGGTAAGGCAGCCATCGCCGGTAACAGCAATTACATGGTAATCATCACTTGCTGTATCGCGAGCCAGGGCCATGCCAAGGGCGGCAGAGATAGAATTGCCGGCATGCCCGGCGATGAAGGAATCATGCGGGCTTTCATTGGGGTCGGGAAAGCCGCACAGCCCATTATATTGACGCAGGGTGGGGAATAGCTTCTTCCTACCCGTCAGCAGCTTGTGGACATAGCTCTGATGCCCTACATCCCAGACAATCTTGTCTTTCGGGCTATCAAATACCCGATGCAGAGCTATGGTAAGCTCAATGGCACCCAGGTTGGAGGCAAGGTGTCCTCCATTTTCGGTTACCCTGCTTACCAGTAATTCCCTGAGCTCAGAGCAGAGCCGGTCCAGTTCACCTTGCTTTAGTGACTTGACGTCACCAGGGCTATTAACTCTATCCAGTATCTGCGACATCTAGCTTCCAACTGCTTTCCTTGGGAGCCACCATCTGAAGAGGAACAGCAGAAGTCCAATAACCGCCAGGCCTACCACGATAGTCCACCAATATCGGCTGAGCCACGGTGGAGCTGCGACGATAGGCGCTGCGACGCTAAACTCTTTGGTTAACCCATCTACCGATATGGTATAGCTACCTGGCTCCTCCTTGATTACGGTGAAGGTTACTGTGTCCGATGCTAATGGAGCTAAAGTCACCGTTTTTGTCTGCTCCACTTCTCCATTTATGGTAAGGTTCAAGGTATAACTACCCTCGTAGCCGCCGGTGTTAGTGACATTAACGATGACGAGTACTTCCTGTCCCGGCTCCACTTGTTCGTTGCTGAGGTCGAGGCTGGTTACACTGAAGTTCGCTGGAGTCGGAGGAATAGCTGCTCCCATAATGGCAAAGGTGGTGAAATGGCTCACCGGGGCAGTTACGATGTTATTTTCGGTATCAACCTGGCTGGTTAAGCGAACCCAGTTTTCAGCGGTTGTATTATAATAGGCGATATAAACATCTTCTTCAGATAGATATTGAGGGACATCATTATCCACATAGCTCAAAGTGAGACTTAGAGCTGGGTCAAATTTAGCTCCTGCAGGTTGGAATTTATAAGCTGTGCCGATAATGTCATAGTCCTCAGGGACTGGTGGCCAATCACTTTGCTCGCTTATCGTGATGGTGCTGAGTCTGTTGTCTTCCTTATCAAGGCAGGCGGTATCCTTGTCCAGTGAAATTGTTACTTTGTTATCCGCAGAGCTGACCTGTAGTAGTTTCAGTAGATTGCCCTGTTCGCTAATCTCCCACTCTGAAATGTCTCCGACCACATTCACTCTGAGGTAATATTCAGTAGGTCCAGGACCCGCTGCTACTCCAGTGCCGCTCAAGGACACTAACACGGTAACTTCATCGGGGTCATTTGATGGGATGTTGAGCGTTGCTGACTTAGCTCCTGTTGATGTTGGGGTGAAAACCACCTGAAGGGTAGCGGAGCCTCCTGGGATTATAGTCTCGCTCGAGACATTATCGTTCTGGATTGTGAACTGGTTGGCGTTTGTTCCAGCTATGTTTATAGTCCCTACCGCTAAGTCGGCATAGCCCACATTGCGCACACTAAACGTCTGTGGTGAGCTTGATGAGTCCACAGTAATATTGCGGAAGTTCTTCGGCGTTGGGCTAACTGAGATATCGGGCTCGATTGGTGGTGCCTCTCCTACTTTAAGGTTAAGAATGGTGACATTGCCAGACTTAAATGGATAGCTATCTAACCATTCTCCGCCAGCCTGAACATCGTAGCATTGAGCTGTGACATTGTTCACATAGAAAGTTAGACTGGTTCCGTCAGTTATATCTCCTTGAACTACAAGCTTGGGGTCAAAACCACCTGGTCCACCATATTTACCAGCCTCAGTAACGGTTATGGGGTTGCCTTCAATGCCGGTTGACACGCCTTCGCCTCTTGCTTCCACCACTGTGCCGTTTGCTGCTGGCGTACCGTTTATGGTGACACTCCCATAGAAAGCATGAGGCATTGGTGGTTGTGCCCAAGATGGAGTAACGGGGATAGCAAGAACCGGGATTGCTATAAGGCAGATGAGCAGAGCAATAATTAGCCGCGGTAGCAACCTCATTCAACAACCCCCTGTGTTATCATTGCCACCTTTTTTGTTTGTCATTGCGAGCGCAGCGAAGCAATCTCAAGGCCCCTCACCACACAGAATAGTATCCCCCACTCCTGACTCATTCCGTGTATAATAATGAAAGCCCACCACAAAAGTAAACACCCAGCCTGGGAAACGAAATATTTATTGTACCAGCCCGTTATCGGGACAGAGGAACAGTTTCTGTTGTTTTAGCTGCCGCTAAAGCAAAAGTCTCTTCCCGGCGAGGTTAAGCCCCCCGATTCAAACAAACCACCGCCTAGAGCTTCGTAGAAGCTGGCTATCCCAAGCTCCGTAATGGTGCGCAATATCAAACTAGGTCTCCGTGTTGCCCCCAACAAGCGTACATTAGCGACCTGTCGGCACCAGTAAGCGAGCCATCCCGGTTGAAGTCGTAATGAATATCATAACCCGCCTCTCCCTGAGATTTCCCCCAGCCCGAGTACAGCAGTGACCTGTCAGCACCAGTGATAATATCATCATTGTTGGAATCTCCCTCTCGTGTCGTGCCAAAATCTGCGGCAGTGGTATTACCAACAGTCAACGTTACGCTGGTGTTCACCTCGCTCAGGCATGTCCAGTTCTTAATTCCGATATCATAGGTGCCCGGGGTAAGACCGCTGATGGTGAACACCCCGGTATTGTTGGTGGTGGCGTTACCAGCCCATATAACATTGGTGAGATTACCAACCTCGAAGCCTTTCACCGTAAACGACTCTATCCACCTGGAGTTAGGCGCGGTGCCCCTTTCGGTAAAGCTAACATGCCCCTCCAGGGTTGCAGCGGTTACCTCAGCAAAGTTGGCGCAGATGGTGTAGTTATCATCCATGGTTATATTGGTGGGATTGGTGCTGCCACATTATTGGAGAATCGGGGGTATGCTCCCGATAGCGGCGTTGGGCAATTTCGTTACTTATGGTGGAGTAGCAGTAGGGGCATCCCTGTATACAGGTATCGTTTATGCCGATATCCTTGCTCACCGAGCATCGGCAGTGTTTGCGCTGATAAGGGTCCCTGGGGTAGTTGTCCGGCAAGCCCCAGAGTTTATGGAGCAGACTTCCATCGATGCATCTCCCCGGTGGCATGCCAAACTCAGTGAAGTCGCGCTCTGAAGCACAGGTGAAGCTCTCCATGTTATGTTGTTTAGCGATAGAGGCGAGGTCTGTAATAAGAAAAGCAATATGCTGAGAGGAGATCGCTTCTTTATCGAAGGAAAACCCACTTTGTTCCAATTTGGATAGCCTGCGCTCACTCTTCTTATAGAAATGGACTATGCTTATCATGACACGGTGGGTGGCTGCTTCTAACCTCTTGGCGATACTGGCGAATTTTTCGCGGTGAAAGTCAACAGTGGTGACGTTGGACAGGACAATGGGGTCATACCTCCAGATGACCCGTAGCGGTCCCACATGTTCACTCAACTTCAAGAAGGTAGAAATCCGGTCATCAAGACCGGGCATACTCGGCTCAAGGGCTTCAGGATAGTCGTTGATGGTGAACTGGAAGTAGTAACGGAATCCTGAACTGTCAAGTTCGTCTAAATGCGCCAGCATGGGGGCGGGATTTTTTGACCAGAAGACAATGGCATCCACGTCCTCCGGTTTGAGGGATACATGGGATACTTGCCTGGGATTCATGGGGTTGGGCACCAAACACCACCCGGCACGAATTCTGTTCATAAACCACTGACTGTAGAGTGCCGGGATATCTGTTCTCCGGCTGGCAGAGATAATCACGATGATTCTATTATATAGCCCGCTTCCGTTGAAGTATAACAAAGAGATTGCTTCGCTCCGCGCACAATATCAAAAATCAAACATAAAAAATCAAAATTACAATTCAAAAGACAAAAATACTTTCATTGTTAAACTTTGCTCTGTCATTTTGTATTTTGACTTTTCACTCCCCCTGAGATTGCTTCGTCATCCCTCACTTCGTTCAGGATTCCTCGCAATGACAGCGAAGGTATTCTTCGCAAGGACATCCTTTTCCGTCATTGCGAGCGAAGCGAAGCAATCTGCAGAGCCTCAATTCTTCCTATTACGAGATTGCTTCGTCGCTAACACTCCTCGCAATGACAGGGGAAAGGGCTAGCGATGCTCACCTTTTGTCATTGCGAGCCGAAGGCGTGGCAATCTCAGAAGGGCTTGCAATGATGGGGTGGTGCTTTTGGGGTGAAAAGTTGTTAGAATTATAAATTTAAGGAGGGAACGAATGGGAGATATTCTGGATGAAGCTACCGCGATTGTCAGATGCAGGGAATGTCCGTGGTATAAGAATTGTGTAACTCCGCTACAGGTTAGTCCTGAGGATATTGCTCAATTCAGAGCGATGTTGCAGCAGGCCAATCTTCCTGAACAGGCTAAAAATGAAATGGAGAGTATGCTGGAGAATATGGCTTCTATGAGCCAGAACATGATTTTACAAAGTTGTCCTGTCTTTGCGCAACGGCTTAGAGAAAGTCCTGAAGTGGCTCGACAAATGAAGGAGATGATGCAGAACTGGGGAAGGGAGGAATGACCGAGCAACTAGGTAAGATAGAAAAACCGGAGGCAGAGCAGTTTAAAGGGGGTAAGAAGCTTTATCTTGTTCCATTGATATTTTCTGGTGAGGATGCTCCTGCAGAATACAGGGAAAGATGCCATCGCTATTGGCAGCAGGTAGCAGAGCAGTTAGCCAATCTGGAAGAAAAAATCGGCAGGGTGAATCGGGTTTATCACGAGTCAATTTCGCTGTCTGGTGAGGATGGTATAAAGCTGGCGGAAAAGATAAATCAAAGCTGCTATCAAATTGCTAAAAACAAGTGTGATAACGAGGCTACCTTCGAGGCAATTGAGGATGGGGAATTGCTCGAGGAGGTTATAGATTGGGAGAGGTGCCTTTTGCTTGGCTTTGTAACTGTGAAGGTGGCGAGCAAAGTTTCTGAATTTTACACTGAGACTTCGAAGAAGCGGTACGAGTTCATGGCTAATAAAATAACTGAAACGCTTAAGGATAACGAAGCGGGGCTTTTATTCATCAGAGAAGGACACAGGTTACAATTTCCCAAGGACATTGAGGTATTCAGCATTTCTCCGCCGGCTCTGGATGAAATTCACCGCTGGCTTCGCGACGAGGCTAGCAAGGAAAAGGAGACCAGGGAAGAAGAAACCAGGGAAGAGGAAAGCAGAGAAGAGGAAGGCAAAGGAGAGGAACCCAGCGAAGAGGAAAGCAAAGGGGAGGAACCCAGGGAAAACGAAGAGAAGAAATGAATGCCAGAACAAGGAAGCCAGTGGTTGCCGGGACATTTTACGCTGGGACATCCCAGAGGCTTAAAGAGCAAATCGAGCGATGTTATCGGCATGAGCTTGGTCCTGGATCTCTACCCCAGGTGAATGATAAGGGCCCCAGAGAGATTGTAGCTCTGGTTGTTCCTCACGCTGGATATGCTTACTCAGGTCCGGTAGCAGCCCATGCCTATAAAGAGCTTGCCAATGATGGCATTTTCGATACAGCGGTGATACTTGGTCCTAACCATACTGGCTATGGTGCTGCAGTTTCAGTATGGACAAAAGGAGGCTGGGAGACGCCTTTGGGGAAGGTGAAGATAAATGAGGGATTTGCTGATAACCTTTTGGGTGGAGTAATTGAAGTAGACGAGACAGCTCATTTATATGAGCATAGTATAGAAGTCCAACTGCCCTGGCTCCAGCATCTCTATGGAGAAGTTAACATTGTACCGATAACCATGCTTGCTCAGGATATTGAGACTGCCAGGGAAGTTGGCAAGGCTGTTTTTAGAGTTGGTGGTAACAGCGTAATCATAGCCAGCAGCGATTTTACCCACTACGAGCCTCATCCCATAGCCTCAGAGAAGGATAAGTCCGTGATAGAGGCGATAACTAATCTGGATGAGGAACAGCTCTATAAGCGGTGTGAGGCGCTTAACTCTACCGCCTGTGGTTATGGTGCCATAGCGGCAGCGATTGTGGCTGCTAAGGAGATGAAAGCGAAACAGGCGACTTTGCTGAAATATGCTACCAGTGGGGATACCAGCGGGGATTTCTCCAGGGTGGTGGGCTATGGCTCCATCGTCATAAGACGGTAAAGCTGTTGTTTACTTGGAGCTTATTATCTCTCCTTTAATATCTTCTTCAACGGTGAGGATGCCAAAGGACTGTGATGCCTTGCCCGGGTTAAAGAAAAGGATGTCGTCAATCACCTTGTTCTGAGAGAAATGGGAGTGTCCGAAGATTATAGCGTCTAATTTTTCGTCGGGGAACATGGTTTTCACCTTAGTTTCCATTTCCCACGGTGGCCCCCAGCCATGAGTGATCCCAATCCTTTTGCTCCCTACCTCGATTATCTCCTTTTCAGGCAATGAATTCCTTAGTTCATTTGAATCCATATTGCCGTGAACTGCCTTTACTTTTCCCAATTTGTTCAACCCCTCAAGCACATTCAGGGTGACGAAATCCCCGGCGTGGACTATCAAGTCCACTGTAGAAAGGTGGTCAATTATCTTCCTGGGGATGTCATCAAACGAGGCTACATGAGTATCGGAAAGGACAGCTATTTTCAAAGATACCTCCTTCAAAAACTCTTTATAACCCGTATATCATCACCATGGCCATCTTATCAACAAAGCAGTTGTGTTGCTAATTAAACCCATGGTATATTCCTTTATGTTTACCGGCTACTGCTTGTAGGCTCTGGCAACATTGTAAGAGGAGGAAAACGGTGAGCAGGAGGATATGGCAGTTTGTGATGAATGGTGAGCAACATGTAGTAGATTTAGAGTGGAATTCGCTTGGTTTAGCGGGGAAGCTCAGCGTAGATAACAGGCTTATTGACCATTGGGGTCCACTGATGAGAACTAAGGAGATTTGGTTCGAGATTGGGGGGAGGAGGGCGATGTTAAGTTTTATTGTGCAGTCCCTGAAGCCTACCAAGCAGGTGTTATATATTGATGGTTTTTTTCTGAATGTGGATTCGGGCAGCTTGGAGGATCTAAGTAAGCGAGGCATTGAGTTCTAACTATCGGACTTCCTTGTGACAGGGGGATTTAGCCCCTAACCCAAAACCTTGGGTGCATCAATTCGGTGGGGTAAGCAAACCTGTAAGCCGAGTTCTGTGCCCTGAATTTCCCACCCAAATCAAAGATTTCGGTGGTATCAGGGTGGTGACCATTCATCTAGCCTTGATGTTACCATCAAGGTCAAGCGACCTACCCTGGGCATCGGCCGAGCACCTCAATCGCCCTCTGTTTGGTCTTACTCCAGGTGGGGTTTGCCCAGCCAGCCAGTCACCTGGCTGCTGGTGAGCTCTTACCTCACCATTTCACCCTTACCATGGCTTACCAGCCTTTGGCGGTATGTTTCTGTGGCACTTTCCGTAGGGTCGCCCCTCCTGGGTGTTACCCAGCACCTCGCTCGGTGGAGCTCGGACTTTCCTCCCTATGCGCAAAACATAGAGCGATCACCCGGTTTACTTACCACCAATATTAATTTACATTTAATTGCGGTGCAGGTCAAATTGTCAATTTTCCCAGGCAAGATGTATGATAACAATTTGAATGTTCTGAAAGGATATCGGGGATTGTATGAAGGCAAAAACTGAAAAGAAAGGCAAGGTATTTACCGTAATCATAAACCGTCCTGAAGTGAGAAACGCAGTGGATAGGGAAGCAGCCGAAGCACTTTCAAAGGCGTTCAGGACCTTTGAAGAGGACGACTCCTCATATGTAGCTGTGCTCTATGGCGAGGGAGGGAATTTCTGTGCTGGCGCTGACCTTAAGGCAATCATGGAGGGTGGAGAGAACCGCGTAGAAGCTGATGGTGACGGCCCAATGGGACCTACCAGAATGCGACTATCCAAACCTGTCATAGCTGCAGTCTCGGGGTATGCAGTTGCCGGAGGGCTTGAACTCGCGATATGGTGTGACATGCGCGTGGTTGAAAAGGATGCTGTATTTGGGGTCTTCTGCCGTAGATGGGGGGTGCCGCTTATGGATGGAGGTACAATTCGGCTTGCTCGCTTGATTGGGCTCAGTCGTGCCCTTGATATGATATTGATGGGTAGACCAGTGTCATCGGATGAAGCCCTGTTGATGGGGCTTGCGAACAAGGTTGTCCCAAATGGCGCTGCTAGAGCAGAGGCGGAAAAACTGGCGGCACAAATAGCCGAATTTCCACAGATTTGCGTGAGGCATGACCGACTGTCCACGTACGAAGGTCTGAATCTAAGGTTTGACGAGGCAATGGCGAATGAATTCTGCCATGGAAAGGCGGTTCTTGATAGCATCGAGTTCTTACGAGGCGTAAAACGCTTTACGCATGGGGCTGGAAGACACGGGGAGTTTTAAACAAGCGTAAACCCTGTTGTAGAATCGTAGGAACCCGCGAACTCACCTTTGAGCCTTTTTCATGATATTCGCTAACCCGAGTTCAAACATCAATTGCCTTCCTGCAACCTCAGTGGGGGCAAATCGTCTGATGAAATTAATCTCTTCCTCAGTAGGAGGTGTGGTCTCCGTGAGGTCAGAGGCAACCTTCAAGTCCCATGGTATATCCTTCTTTATATCACTAACGCTAACCCGAGGGTGAATCTGAGCCAGATACATTTCCTTTGTTTTGGAATCAAATCTGAAGGCGCCTTTTGTGGTCAGCAACATGGAAGGTCCTGAACCGCGAGGGAAAAGCCCTGATTTATCCCTGCTATCCCCGCCACCCAGGTAACCAGGAGACGTGAAGTAATCTAATTTATTAGCAAAATCTCCACCTCGCATGGTGAGTATAGTTCGTTTGGCATATGAGATAAAATCGGCAGCGCCTCCAGAGCCAGGCAACCTCAATGTAGGTTTATAGTAATCTCCGATTACTGTTGTATTCAGGTTTCCGTATTTATCAATTTGAGCCACACCAAGAAAACACACATCTACAAATCCTTTGTAGGCCATGGTAAAAGAAGAAAACAGATCAGTAGCATATGAAAAGCCCCGGCAGGAATGAGCATCTGCGATATGGTTTGGTGGCACCAGGGGCTCAAAGTCAATGATACCAGATTCCATCATAAGGGTGACATGAGGGGCATACAAGGCCTTGGCCAATGCACCTGCTGTAGTAGGGAGTCCAACCCCTAAGATAACATTTTCGTAGTCATGAATCTCCCTGGCGGCAGCGATAACCAAAAGTTCGTTAAGTGTATATGGCTTACTCATAAAGCAACCCCCTTTCTTTTAAAATCTTCTCCATCTCTTCCATGGTAATACCCATTGTCCTCTCTTTGCCTTCTTCATCCCAACTGGATGTAAATGCAGCCCCATAATTTGCCGGTGCAGAGTAATATGCCTTTGCCTTGATTGCATCAAGCGTCCCGCTCCCCAATTTTTCCACATAATGGTCAATATAGACTTTGTGATCCTTACAACCATAAACCCACTCATCCATCCATGCCTTCAGGCCATCACCTGTCGCATCAGAGGTGAGAAATAATCCATACATAAAACGGTCCATGTTGTAATACCCAAGCACCTCGGTGGGGTGCGCACCCCAGGGGATCTCCACCACCGCATCCACCCTATATGCTGGTATGATGGTGAGGTGTGGGCTTGACTGGATAACATCATGCTGAACAATCTCTTCGCATGACACAACAATCTTTTTGCTGCAGAGTGCAGCAGCAGCCACGCTCCCCAGTGCTCCCCAGTATTGGGCATTTCCATCTTTATCAGCCCTTTGCACATGGACGATACAGACATCAGGGTTTGCAGCAGGTACAGTAAGCACGTCCTTGCTGGTGTAAGGACACTTAATAACCCGATACTTATCATCGCCCATAAAAGTGCGCTTCTTGAATAAATCAGTAACCATCACCCCCTCTAGTACCTGCATGAATGTAAAGCCGTGCATACCGGCGACCAGGCGGGCATTGTAGTCAAAGTTTGTATAGTCTTCCATTTCTAATGTCCCTGCCTTTAGGGCACGTTCCACAGCAGAGCCACCTCCCTTACCACCGGCGCGATAAACATAGGTGCTAACCAGACGGTCCACACATCCCCCAGCTACTAAGAGCTCTACATCGTGGACCCCGGACTGAGAATACAAGGTAAGGCCTTTCTTCCCTTGTCGGATAACCTCGAAAACAAGTTGCATACAAGTCCCTACGGTATAATTACCAATAATCAGGTGATCGCCATCATTTACGAACCTACTGATGGCCTCCTTTGCGCCCATAACTTTGTCTTTTGCTTTTGCCATATAGGCCTCCTTTCTTTTCAAATAATCCGGCCTTTAGCTAACACATAAAAGTATGAAACTATGTTAGCAATCGTTCTAATCTAGTGCGGGATAATTATAAAATATAAAAAGCAAATATTTATGGTAACAAATCTTCCTTAAGGGATTCTATTCAACCGTCGATACATTGCTTTGTTGCTGTTATATATCTTTAAGAATTCTTCAAATAATTCATCGTACATCGTTCTATTTTCGGGATTTGGATAGTATGTGTTTGAGTATCGAATCAACTCTGGAATATCATCGAACGTAATATATCCCAAAGCAACGGAGGCAATGAGCGCAGCGCCACGGGCGTTTGCCTGCATAGGATTTTCCACCTGCCTGATCGTCCTATTAAAGACATCGGCAAAGATCTGGCACCAGACATTGGATAGAGCACCACCTCCTACAAAGTTTAATATATCCATCTTCCTGTTGATGAACTTTTCAACATATTTAAGGTTCCAGCGAGTATTGTATGCAACCCCCTCAAAGAATGCCCGTATAATATGGTCCATATTGGTAGTCATGGACACATTGTATAGCCCTGCTCTTAGCGTGGTGTTATCAACCGGGCTCCTTTCCCCATTGAGCCAGGGGGTGAAGATTAATTTGTTGCTTCCAGGAGGCACTCGCTCGGCAATTTCATCTAATTTCTTATATACCTCTGAAGGGGGCTCGTCAGCCCTCAGCGGGTTTTTATGGTAAATAATATTATCTACTAAGAATGGTAAAACCCCTCCTGCGATATCCTGTTCATTTATACATTGATACTTACCGGGGATTGCTGCAGGGAGTGATGCAATAGAATGAAACATGTCTGTTTTCTTGAATGGCACAACGCATTCAACCCATGATGACGTACCAATGTAGAGGTGACCCTCGAAGTCCTTCACTGCCCCAGAGCCAACAAGCGCTGCCTGGTGGTCAGCAGCACCCATAACGACCTTTACCTCTTGCCCCAGCCCGATCTCATCCGCCGCCTCTTTGGAAATGGTTCCTAGAATATCAGTGGATGATTTCAAAGGTGGCAGTTTGCTTTTATCAATTTTCAATCTGTTTATCAATTTATCGTCATAGTGAATACTGTTGATATTTCTTATATCGGTAACCCAATAGAGAATTGTGGAATCGTAGGAGCCGGCAAATTCACCTGTGAGCCGCAGGTTTAAGTAATCCTTGCTTTCCAGGAACATGTGCGTTTTTTCGTAGATTTCAGGATACTCATGTTTTACCAACAAAACGTGGGCGATATCATCCTTTCCCGATAAAGTAGGTCCTCCACCTGTCTTGGGGATCCATCTTAAAACATTAAATAGATTGTATCCCGAAATACTGGGAAAACCTCCCATCAACTTTCTAACATAAGGAGCGCCCCGAGAATCCATCCAGGTAAGTGAATTCATCAGGTGATGGCCATCAGAGTCTACAGCAACGGTGCTAGACATCGTGCTTGAAACGCATACCGCAACAATATCGCTTGAGGGAACGACGCTTTTTTTAATCAGTCGTTTTGAGGTCTTGACCAGGGCATTCCACCACTCATCCGGGTCCTGCTCAGCCCCCCCATTTGGCAAGAAATATACCGGTGTCTTTTCGGATTCGAAATCTACAACTTCTCCATGTATGGAAACTATTGCTGCTTTAACGCCAGATGTTCCGTGATCGATTGCCAGGATGTACTTCTCGTCAGTACCCTTTTTTATCTTTTTCTGTCGCGGCATACTCTCTTCCAAATATCTAACCAGAAAAGCAATGCGCTATGTAGTATAGGCAAACTTCACACTCTTTTATATATCCATCTTTTTGATGTTACCATTTTCATCTACCATTTCAGCAATCAATCCTCCGAACGATTCTCCACCTTCCTTAGCCTTATCAAACTTCATAACCTGCGGAACAAGGTCCATGAATTGTTGTGGCTGTATGCATCCCTCAGGAGGGAATACCCCCTTTTTCGTAATCTTCCCTTGCTGCATAAGGATTGCGCCTATAGCTGCTGGAACTCCGGTGCCTTCTCCCAATGCCTGACTTTTAGAAGCCATATGGACTCTATATTCCCGATATTTCCCGTCTTTCTTGCCTCTTACAACGGTTGAACAGCAGCCACGCTGTATACCAAAATTGGTTTCTTTCAGTATTCTTTCCCTTTCTCTAAGGATATAAGCAACGGCGAAATCATATGGTATTACAGTCTGTCCCTCCACATCCAATGGTTCTGTGCCGGAAAGGCCTAACCTACACATATCTCTTGTCAGGTCGTAATATTCATTTGGTATCACAGAACCTTTGTTAGTAACCTCATTACACTTAACGTACTTTGGAAGGGTAACCTGCTCCGGATGTGGGTATGGGTATACTGGTACTTCACCCAGTATAGGGAAATTAAATGTTTGCCGAAGTGCTATTCCATCCTCTCCAAAGTATTTGACCGTCTTCAACTTCCCATCAAGAAACATCGGGATATCTATAGACATAGAATGGAATCTGTGACCAATTACGCCTTTTCCCTCGATTGGCTCACCGCCGTGTGCATGGAAGATGCCGATAGAATCAACTTCGTCCAGCAATTGCTCAGCAACAAATTTTGCAATCAGGTTCGTAGCGCCAGGAGAGCTGCCCATTCCAATCACTGCGGTAATACCAGCTTTTTTTGCAGCATCATCCGTCTTGAAGATATCAATAGTTACATCAACATCGTCACAGATATCCACATAATTTATTCCAGCATCGATAACCGCTTTCAGGACATTCTTCACAGTCTTATAGAATGGTCCTACGCAATTAAGGACAACATCAGCGCCCTTAACAGCATCCTTCATGCTCTTTTCATCCTCAACATCAACTTTAACAGCGGAGACCTTCTTTGACGCCAGCTGAGCAACAAGTTCTTTTGCCTTTCCAATATTGAAATCACCAATAACAACTTCTGAAAACTCGTCAGTGGATGCAAGTGTTTTGACTGCGGCAGTCCCCACTGTTCCACAACCTCCGAGAACAATAATTTTTGTCATAATCAACCTCCTTAGTTTTTAATCAAATCTTAATTTTAGCTTGCTTGGTTACCCTACCAGAAATCCTGAATCACCCACAAAGCGTTCAAGCTCATCCTGACTATGGCCCTAAGCGTCATTCGACATATAATATTCTATTACAACTGTCACACTGGACTAAATTACCAGCTTTAGCCTTTTGCCATTGAATTGTGGGCAAGGTAATGTGGCATCCCTGGCATCTCCCGCCTTCCACTTTAGCTACAGCTTGCTCTTTGATCGTCCTGACTTGTTCATACAGGCTGAGTGCTTCCGGGATAATTTGCTTGGCTAATTCTTCACGGTCCTGGCGGAGACCGGCGAGCTTGACTTCCACATCTGACTTTCTCTGGATGAGCATTTGTTGCCTGTCCTGCCACTCCTTGGTTAACCCTTCCAGTTTTTGGCTGATGTTTCTTATATTAGCTTGAATGTCCTCCGCCTCGCTCATTAACTCTAATAATTCATCCTCTTTTTTGCGGACGTTTTTGCCAAGCTCTTTGCTCTCAAGGTCAAGGTTGACCAATTCCTTGGGGTTTTTGATCTTGCCCCCGTAAAGCTTATCATCGATTTGTTTCACCTTTTGTTGAAGATCTTCCAGCACCCATTCAGCTTCTTTTTGTCTTTTTTCCGTGTCTCCTAGTTCCGCTTTTTTTGAAGCAAGGTTAGATTTAGCTTTAGCTAAAGGTTCATCATTGGTTAGCTGAATTTCAATCTCATCTAGTTCTTGTTGGCTTCTTTGAAGTTCGAGGTCAATGTATTGCAGCGTATAAAGCTGCCATGGCGAATTCATGGTGTTGTTTATTTTAGTAGGCAACATAGGTGCTGTCAAAAGAAATGGTTTTAGTTTGTGATGCTGAACTGAAAAAAAGGGTATAATAGTAATAAAAACGAGCAACCTGGATGCAATATGGATGAAGGGAGCCTTCAAGAATTAGTACACGATAAGCTAGGCGATTATCTACTTATCGTTGTTTCTAACCGTGAGCCTTATATTCATAATTGGGTAGGAGAGGAAATCAAGTGTGTTAAACCAGCCAGTGGTCTTGCTGTAGCATTGGACCCGGTGTTGCAAGCTTGTGGTGGGTTATGGATTGCCCACGGCAGTGGGGATGCTGATGTCGATGTGGTTGATAAAGATAATAAGATCCAAGTGCCTCCAGAAATACCTCGTTATACCTTGAGGCGGATATGGCTATCTAAATCCGAGGAGGAGGGCTATTATGATGGTTTTTCCAATAAAGCTCTATGGCCATTGTGTCATACAGTCTATGTCCGGCCTGAATTTGATAAGTCTGATTGGGATATGTATCAGAAGGTTAATAGGCTCTTTGCCCAGGTTGTTATCGAGGAAATTAATGAGCATAAAGCCTTTGTTTTTATTCAAGATTATCACCTTGCTCTAGTGGCTCAGTATATTAAAGAGCAACACCCCAATGTCATAACTGCTCAGTTCTGGCATATTCCCTGGCCAAATAGTGAGGCTTTCAGAATTTGTCCCTGGCGGGAGGAGATTTTACACGGACTTCTCGCTAACGACTTGCTGGGATTTCACACCATGTATAACTGTAACAACTTTTTAGAGACTGTAGACCGACATCTGGAGTGTAAAATTGAGCGGGAAAAGTATGCTGTTAGCAAGGGTGGGCATACCACGCTGGTGCGCCCCTTTCCCATTAGCGTTGCCTTTGACAAGATATCTGCTCGAGCTAGCAGTAGACATGTAACTCAGCAAGTGGAACAACTGAGGCATTTTTATGGCTTAGGGACCGAATTTATCGGGCTGGGTATTGATCGCGTGGATTATACCAAAGGTATACCAGAGAGGTTAAGAGCAGTGGATCGCTTTTTGGAGAAGTATCCTGAGTATGAGGAACGACTAACTTTTGTTCAGGTAGGCGTGCCCGATCGAATGCGTGTCGAAGCATATCAACGCATAAATGATGAAATAGATGAATTGGTGGACAGAATTAACTGGCGTCATGGAATTGGGCGTTGGAAGCCCATAGTCTACATTAACAGGCATTGCTTTCAAGATACTCTGATGGCACTATCGAGGCTGGCTGACTTTTGTATCGTCAATTCTCTTCAAGATGGGATGAATCTGGTAGCTAAGGAGTTTGTTGCTTGCAAAACGGATAGAGATGGTGCGCTCATCTTAAGCCAGTTTACCGGTGCCGCTAGAGAGCTTCCTGAAGCTCTGTTGATCAACCCTTATTCCATTGATGATACTGTTGCAGGTATAAAGGAAGCTCTGGAGATGCCTCGGGAGGAGAGACACAAGCGAATGTCCAGGATGCGAAAGACAGTGCGTAGCAACAATATTTATGATTGGGCTGCCAGTATTATCACTGAATTAACTCAATTTGAGTTCTTTGAGGCATGACTTGCTACTTGCCTGATTGTTGGGAAGAAATTGCCTCAAGGGCGAAAACAGCGTCTCGGGTAATTATCTTCTTGGATTATGATGGAACGTTGAGTCCTGTAGCTTCCACGCCTGAGTTGGCCCTGTTGCCCCCTAAAATTGGAGAAGTTCTCAGAAAGCTTGCTTTTCGTAATAACTTTGAAGTGGGCATAATTAGTGGCAGAAGTCTGGCCGAGATTAAGGCGCTCATAGGGTTGGAGGGATTGGCATACGCTGGCAACCATGGTCTGGAGATAGAGTGCCGTAAAGAAGGCTTTGTTCATCCCATTGCCACAAAGGCGTCATCCTTGCTTAAGGAACTCTATTCCCGGCTTGTGGAAAGATTGGCTGGAATTAATGGCATCATCCTGGAGGATAAACAGTTTAGTTTAAGCGTTCATTACCGACTGGTGGCAAAATCTGAGGTGAAAAAAGTGAAGGCACTATTTAAGGAGGTAGTTGAGGCTTCGAAAAAGCAAGGGAAGGTTAGGGTTACCGAGGGGAAGAAAGTTATCGAGGTAAGACCGCCTGTTGATTGGGATAAAGGCAAGGCAATAGAATGGCTGTTAAGTCATTACCAGGCTGAAAACTCGCTGGTCATCTTCGCTGGCGATGATGTTACTGATGAGGCTGGATTTAGGTTCGTGAATCAAATAAATGGCATCTCCATCCGAGTAGGTGAGGCGACTGCTCTTACCTGTGCTGACTACTATGTTTACTCCCCTGAAGAACTTTGCTTGTGGCTGGAAAAGCTAGCTGAACTAGGAAGTGCTCCCTAGTCGTACTCTTCTTCTTTCCACCGTTATCATCGATTGTAATATGTTTTCTGGTGAGCTTAGTATTGTATAATAGCAAATGAATACAGCCGGGGAGTGAATTGTCACACGATTCTTACGATGTTATCGTAGTAGGAGCAGGTCCTGCAGGAAGTTACACTGCTTATGGGTTGTCTTCTCGGGGTCTTAAAGTGGCTGTCTTGGAGCAGAAAGAAGCCCCGGGAATTGATATTTGCTGCACCGGCATTGTTAGCCCTGAGTGTTTTGACTCCTTTGGGGTTGACCCTGAAGTGGTATCGAACAAGGCAAGCACGGCTAAGCTATTCAGTCCTTCGGGCAAGAGTTTGAGGGTAGAGAAGAAGGGAATCCAGGCTTATATTGTCGACCGGGCTTCCTTTGACCGGGCGATAGCTGCGAAAGCTATGGCTGAAGGTGCTGATTACTTTTTCTCCCTTCCAGCAATGGAGGTCAACATTGACAATGGGGGAGTGGAGGTTGAAACCCCTCGTTTAGCGTTCAAGGCCAGGGTGGTGATAATCGCCGCCGGGTTCAAGCCCAAACTCACTGAAAAACTCGGTTTGGGGAGCATTGACCATTTTGCCATTGGTGCCCAAACTATGGTTGAAGTTCAGGACGTTGAGGAAATTGAGATTTATTTCAGTCAAGAAATAGCGCCGGGATTTTTTGGCTGGCTTGTCCCTATTTCAAACGGCAAAGCTTTAGCTGGCGTGCTTGCTGCATCTCATGCCAAATTCTATTTGGAGAAATTACTGGCTAGCCCTTTTTGCCGGGGGAAGGTAGTACGACAGGAAGCCGGGATGAGACAGAGAGCCATTCCCATGGAGATCTTACCTCGAACCTATGGTGATAGGTTATTAGTCGTTGGGGATGCTGCTGGGCAGGTGAAGCCAACCACGGGAGGGGGAATATATTTTGGACATCTCGGCAGTGAGGTCGCAGTTGAGGTGCTATCAGAGGCGTTTGATAATGGAAGCTTGGAAGCAACACAGCTTTCCCACTATCAAAAAAGGTGGAAGGCGAAAATGGGGAGCGAAATTCGGCGTAGCTATATAGCTCGCAGGCTATACCAGAAACTGAGTGACGGTCAAATAGACAGGATGTTTGATATTGCTAGTTCCCATAATATAGTAGGGGCTTTACTTGACTCACCCACTTTCTCCTTTGACTGGCATGGCAACTTTATATTAGCTGTTATAAAAAGCGTTGGGAATTATCTTCCTGGCAAGATGTTCTCCCTATTTACAGGGAAAGATAATTCCACGGATATTAACGAAAGGCAATGGACATGAGCGGAGATAGTTCTTTGCCCTGTCATGTAGCCATAATCATGGATGGCAATGGCAGGTGGGCAAGACAGCGAAGGCTTCCCAGGATCGCGGGTCATCGAGCTGGTGCTAAGAACATCCGTAGAGTAGTTAAGGCATTTGCCAACTACGGCGTGAAGTATCTCACTCTTTTTGCTTTCTCCACCGAGAATTGGAGTAGACCACAAAAAGAGATTCATGGATTAGTACGGCTGTTATCGAATAGTATAGATGAGGAAGCTAAAGCTTTGCATAAAGCTAACATAAAGTTAAGACATATAGGCAAGTTGGATAGGTTGCCTGTTGAGCTAAGGCGGAGAGTTAAGTCGGCCACCGAGCTTACCAAGGATAATGCCAGAATGACTCTCTGTCTTGCCTTCGATTATGGTAGTAGGTCTGAGATAGTGGATGCAGTGCGGTGTATCAAGGAAGGCAATGTTTCCCCGGAAGGTATAAACGAGACGATATTCAGCAGTTATCTTGGCACTGCAGACATTCCTGACCCTGACCTAATCATTCGAACTGGTGGTGAAATTCGTTTGAGCAACTTCCTATTATGGCAGGCGGCGTACAGTGAACTCTACTTTACGCCGGTATTATGGCCAGACTTCAACAAGAAAGAGATTGAGAAAGCACTGCTTGACTACAGGCAACGGCAGCGCCGTTTTGGCAATCTGTAGCTCGTTTAATTGACCGTTGTTATGCGAGAAATAGCTTGGGTTATAGCAACTACATTGAGCCCAGTCTTTGAATTAAGGGGAGGAATTCCTTTAGGGGTTCTTCGTTTTGGGCTTGACCCGCTTCTTGTCTTTCTCGTCGCAATTATTGCGAATGCCCTGTTGTTTTTCCCCATCTTCTTTGGTTTGTCTCTCTTTTATGACAAGTTTTTGTCTCGATTTCAGCTCTTCAATCGCTATTTGGAAAATGTGAAGAGGCGAGGCAAGCCGAAAGTTGATAAGTATGGCTTTCTGGGGTTGACCTTGCTTGTAGCAATACCCTTGCCCGTTACTGGTGTATATACTGCGACCTTCGTGGGCTGGCTATTAGGTATGGATTGGAAGAAAGCTTTTCCTGCTATAGGACTGGGGGTAATCATAGCAGGCACGATTGTAACCATCGGTGTAACTTTGGGGTGGAAGATGTTCGCCGCAGGTTGACCCTACAAGCCCGCTTCAGCCTTCAGAATTTCCGCCTTGTCTGTTTTCTCCCACGGAAGGTCGAGGTCTTCCCTTCCAAAATGGCCATAGGTGGCGGTCTGGCGGTAGATGGGGCGGCGCAAATTCAGGGTCTCGATGATAGCTCCTGGGCGTAAATCGAAGTGTTTTTTGATCAGGTCAAGGATAACATTATCTGAAACTTTTCCTGTGCCGAAGGTTTCGATAGAGATGGAGAGGGGGTATGCCACCCCGATGGCATAGGAGAGCTGGATCTCAAGACGGTCAGCTAATCCAGCAGCGACCAAGTTCTTGGCGACATATCGTGCTGCATAGGCTGCGGAGCGATCAACTTTTGTTGGGTCCTTGCCCGAAAAACAGCCTCCACCGTGTCTGGCAATGCCCCCATAGGAGTCGACCAATATCTTGCGTCCGGTGAGGCCGGTGTCGCCCATCGGTCCACCAACGACGAAGCGCCCTGTTGCGTTGACATAAACCTTAGTTTCATCGTCCATCAGGTTGGACGGGATGACCTTCTTAATCACCTGTTCTATGAGATCGTGCTCAATAGTATCATGATTTGTGTTTGGGTCATGCTGAGCACCAAGAACGACATTGACCACCTTTTTAGGCATGCCATGACTATACTCCACGGTTACCTGGGATTTGCCATCGGGACGAAGGTAAGGGAAGGTGTGGTCCTTGCGCACTTCAGCGAGGCGGCGGCATAGCTTGTGTGCCAGTGTGATAGGAAGTGGCATGAGCTCAGGGGTCTCGTTGCAAGCGAAGCCCTCCATCATTCCCTGGTCGCCAGCACCCAGGGTTCCCTTCTCATTGCTAATCGCTTCAGCACTCCTTGTTTCAAGAGACTGGTCTACCCCCATGGCGATATCCTTTGATTGTTCCTTGATGGCGACCATCACCCCACAAGTATCGCAATCAAATCCATATTTGGCGCGAGTATATCCCACATCTCGCACCACGCCGCGAACAATCTCCGGTATTTCCACATAGCATTTAGTGGTAATTTCTCCCATAACGATGACCAGACCTGTAGTCGCTGCCACCTCGCAGGCAACTCTTGCCATAGGGTCTTCCTTCAGTATGGCGTCGAGGATAGCATCGGAAATCTGGTCGCATAATTTATCGGGATGCCCCTCAGTAACGGACTCCGAAGTGAGCAAATATGAAGATAAATTACTAAAACTGTTCGGCATCTTTGCTCCTTTCTTCAGTTATATTAAGTGCCCGCCTCCCAGCTTTGCAGGTAGTTTTGTTGCTCCTCGGTCAGGGAATCAATGGTGATGTTCATGGAAGCGAGCTTTAGCCTTCCTATCTCTTTATCAATCTCCTCAGGTACGGAATAAACATCTGGCTTAAGTCTTCCTTTCATCTTGGCAAGATATTCCATGCATAGAGCTTGATTAGCGAAGCTCATATCCATAACGCTGGCGGGATGCCCTTCGGCGGCAGCCAGGTTAATGAGTCTTCCTTCGCCAAGCAAGTAAATACGACGCCCGTCATCTAAGCTGTATTCATCAACATAAGGGCGTATTCGTCTTTTCGATTTTGCCAGGCTTTCCAAGGCAGGAATATTTATTTCTACATTAAAATGACCGCTGTTGGCTAAGATAGCTCCGTCTTTCATTTTGAGGAAGTGGCCTTTATCAATGACATTCATATCGCCTGTCGTGGTAATGAACACACTTCCTATCTGGCAGGCTTCCAGTAGAGGCATAACCGCGTAGCCGTCCATAGCCGCCTCCAGTGCACGGATAGGGTCAACTTCGGTGACGATGACCTGAGCTCCCAATCCTTGAGCTCGTCTGGCTATTCCCTTGCCGCACCAGCCATAGCCACAAACAACTACCTTTCTTCCTGCCCAGAGGATATTGGTGGCTCTGGTAACACCATCAACGGTGCTTTGCCCTGTTCCATAGCGATTGTCGAACAAATGCTTGGTTTGGGCATCGTTTACGGCGATAATTGGGTAGGCTAATTTCCCCTCTTTTGCTAAGTTCCTGAGCCTGATGACTCCGGTGGTGGTCTCCTCGGTGCCACCAATTACGTTGGGGATTAGTTCAGTATGTTCTTTATGCAAGGTGGAGACTAGGTCAGCGCCATCATCCATGGTGATGTGGGGCTTGTGTTCCAGCGCCGTGATAATGTGTTTGTAGTAAGTTTTATTATCCTCTCCTTTTATGGCATTTACGGGAATGCCGAAGTCAACCAGAGCAGCAGCGGCATCATCCTGAGTGCTTAATGGGTTAGAGGCACAGAGGACTAAATCAGCGCCGCCTTCTGTCAAAGCCAGCGCCAGATTAGCCGTTTCTGTAGTGATATGAAGGCAGGCGGCGATGCGAATTCCCTGGAGGGGTTTTTCCCGGGCAAATCGCTCCTTTATTAGTCTATTCACCGGCATCTCTTTGCCAGCCCACTCAATACGAAGCTTGCCTTCATCAGCTAGAGAAAGGTCTTTAATGTCATAGTTCTTTATTTTCATCTCTGCTCCAAACCTCATAATGTTATCTATTGACAACAAAGTGTCAAGGAGAATGAATATTCAAACACAGTATCATTTTATTGCCTGAACTGGTCAGCAACCCAGTCGGGTATATCTAATGTGCCCATAAGGAGTGGTTTTTGATGACAATCACTACCTCCAGTCATAATAAGGTTGTGCCTCCCGGCGAACTTAACATAGTGTGCAATAGTCTTTTCATCATGTCTGAGGTGCCAGCACTCAATACCATCAATATACTGTAGCATATATTTTTCAATTATCTTCATTTGCTCACTTAAGTCTCGCGTTATGGTCACCAAAGATGTGCCATTAGGGTCATTGGGATGCGCAAATACCAATATTCCGCCGGCATTTCTGACTAATTTCGACGCTTCAGCAAGCGAAAGGGGATACTTGGGCACATCACATTTAACTAGGTATTTATCGAATGCCTCTTGCTTATCGCTGACAATCTCCTTTCTTATTAGATAGTTTGCGATATGGGGGCGTCCGAATGTACCATCCACGCTATCCTGTATGTTCTTGATATCCTGCTCCGTGAACCTTTGGATACCCTCCTTGCTGAACGCAGCATTCAATTTCTGTAAGATCTGGCGCGCCCTTCTTTCCCTGTGTTCTCGTATTAACTGGAGTTTGTTCTTTAACTCTTCGTTGTTGAAATCATACTGGTATCCTAGAAAATCGAGAGAGACGGGCTTGTTACCGGGATACTGGAAGGTCACATTCAATTCCACTCCGGTGAGGTAGGATATACCATACTGTTTAGCCAGAGCGATTGCCCCTTCCTGGCAGTTTATAGAATCGTGGTCGGTGGTCGACATTAAATCGATATTTCTCTTTTTTGCCTCTTTGAATACTTCTTCAATGGAGAGATTGCCGTCGGAACAGGTCTTGGTATGGATATGCAGGTCTATTTTCATCTTTTTTCCATACCAGTGATATACCAATCTTCAGGAGGGTCATACCGAGTATCCACTATCAGGTGGATGATATTAAGGTTTGGATTCAATTGCTTCAAATCATCTAAATCCACTTGTTGGAACCTCTTTTTATTGTTGAGGTAGGCCTGTTCGGTAAGTGCGTTTGATTCGTAGTCCTCTTTGGTTCGTCTCAGTATCCTCCCGATGGCTACCTCCTGAGGGCAATCTGTCTGTAAGATGACCAGTGTCTTGTTGTGTTTGGCTGCTATTTCAGCGGCACGCCTCCGCAGCGACTGAGTAACAAAGGTGGCATCAATTATCACGCTATTGCCCTTTTTAGCAGTCTCATCTGCCCTCCGAAATGTTTCATCATAGACCATCGTTCGCTTATCCATATTTGAGGCAACCTCTTCATCGAATATGTCCTCGTTTTTCAGCACTTCCTTCCTGACCAGGTCAGTCCGAACGATAGGATAGCCCTTTATCTTCGATATCTCTTCACTTGTCTCAGTCTTCCAGGTCCCTGGAAGCCCACAGGTGATGAGCAAGGTGTTATCCTCCAATTCAGCTTGTATGAATTTCCCAAATGGCTCTTTCAATTTGTCACCTCCTTCCCTCTGTTTAATGATGGTTAACTTCCGCTCAGCAGTCAAATCTGTATTATATATGATTGGCCAAGCTCGAAATATCTTCTGGCGGTAGCCAGGGCCTTTGCCTTTTCCTCTTCCGTGATATAGGGATCGTCGAGCTTGAAGCTTTCCACCTTTGCCCTGACGTAGGCACGATAGCATTTATAGAAACTAAGCAAATCTAAAAGCTCTTCATCATGGCTCAGCTCTACATAGGTATTTACCAGGTGCTGGGAAAGCTCAGCGTGATGGTAGCGGTCTAAGTCCATAGCGAGGAAAGAAATCTCCGATGCCACATCTGAGTATCTAAATCTATCATTGAATTCAATGCAATCGTAAATACAAATGTCCTTGGTGAAGCAGATATGGGCGGCATGAAGGTCACCGTGGCAGTCCTTTATTCTGTTTTCATTTACCCGCTTAGCGAATAAAGCACTATTATCATGAATAAAATCGTTGGTATATTTCTTAATTCGTTCATATTGTGAACGCGGTATGGAAATATCGATGTATTTTTCGGTTTGAGAGAAGTTCTCATCGGTGTTCTGACGAATGACATCCAGTTTACCGAAAGCGGCGATTTTGGAATTTGTTTCCGCCTTTTGATGAAAATTAGCTAGTTTATCGGCTACCCGTGTTACCATTTCCGAAGTTACTTTATTATCAACTAAGAGGACATCCATCATACGGTGTTGAGGCAGTTGCCGCATTTTGACCGCATATTCAATTGCCTTGCCCTTTCCTTCAATGTGCATCCCCTCCTTATCCCTGGTGATAGCTACCACATCGAGATAGACATCAGGGCAGAGACGTCTGTTTAGTTCCAGTTCTTGATGACAGAAGAAGCGGCGTTTCTCCAAAGTGGTGTAATCGAGGTATCCTAAGTCTACCGGCTTCTTCACCTTATAAACATATTCGTCAGTGAGGAAGATGAAGGACATTTGAGTTTGCACCAATTGTATCTCTGGTGGTCTATGAGGATAGGGCTCCGGTTTAAGCAGAGCCTCGATTATAGATGATGGTGTGGTCACTAGTTTATTGCCTGATAACCAGCTAATTTACGACAAAGCTTTGAAGGACACGAAAGTCCTTTCCCCTTGCTCATGTGTGGGATCTGCTGCGTGAGTAGCCTCGACATAATCGAGGGCTACGGGTGTTCCAATTTTAATCTGTTCTGGTTTGGAGGTATCTACCCCTGAGATACGGGCGCAAATCTTGGCGCCTTCCTCCAGTTCCACAATGCCACAGCAATAATACTTTTCCCTGCCGTATCCTTCCTCAACCATTAAGGGAGACCCCACAGCAACAACGGTATAAGCCACAAGCTTCCCCCTTCCCTTCATTTCCTCCAGCTCCATTTCACTACCGTGACATTCAGGGCAGATGGGTTTCGGGGGCACAGCCAAATGACCACATTTCTTGCATCTCGAGCCCATCAACTTATGTTCGCTGAGTAATTTATTGTAAGCCAGACTGTATAATTTATTTTCAGCTACTTCTGTTAGTTTGTTTTCTAGAGCCATTGATACTACCTCCTCTCAAAAATATTGACTACAATGGTAGAGCCGTGTGCCCCAGCATTATGTGTTAATCCCAAATCGACGTCCTTTTTCTTCACCTGTCTTGGTCCAGCCTCTTCCCTCATTTGCTTGAATATCTCCACTATCATTCCCGTGCCTGATGCTCCGATAGGGTGTCCTTTAGCTTTAAGGCCGCCATCTGTATTGATGGGCAGCTTACCATCCAATCTATTTTCTCCCTCCCGGATTGCTTTCGCTGCCTCCCCTGGCTCATAGAATCCCAGGTCTTCCATGCCAACTAATTCAGCTACGGTGAAGCAGTCGTGAACTTCAGCAATTTTTATATCTTGAGGACTAACGCCTGCCATTTCGTAAGCTTCCTTTGCTGCCAATTTAGCAGCCCTCAGTGAAGTCAACTCATCTCTTTCGGCTAAGAAGTAATCGCTTGCCTGCCCGGTTCCAATTACATAAATTGGTTTATCGCTAAAGTTTTTAGCGATGTCCTCGGCGACAAGCAAAACACATGAAGCACCATCACAGATGGTGGAGCAATCAAATAACCTCATTGGCCAAGCAATGACGGGATTCTGCTTTGGGTCATGTAAGAACTCCATTTCATCTGCCCAGTGAGGCTCAGGAAGCCCTTTCTTCACTGCCGAGGCTGCCCGCCTTTTCATGATATCTGGGATGGAGGCATCGAAGTGAGCATGGGGATTAAGCCCACCATTATAGTGATTTTTTATTCCCAGTCTCATGAAGTCTTCGACGGTGGTGCCGTATTTTGCCATGTGGGCTGTAGCTATGGTGGCGTAAATTCCGGGAAAGGTTTCACCAGCAGGAATCTCAGTGTCGGGGTCCATGGCAGCAGCGAGGACTTCAGTTACATGTATAGTATCCAGGTTGGTCATTTTTTCCAGACCACCAGCAAGGACGATATCGTAGATGCCAGAGGAAATAGCGATGACTGCTTCTCTGAAGGCGACTCCGCTGGCAGCGCAGGCATCCTCTAATCTGATAGTTGGCTTGGGAACAAGCCCGATGCGATTAGCTACCGCGGGGGCAACGTGAACTTGCCGCTCAAAGAGATCGCTACTTATGTTTCCCAGATACAGGGCATCGATTTCATTGGGGTCAAGTCCTTTATCTACTGAGCTTCTCAGTTCATTGTAAGCCTCGACAAACAAGTCTTGACCTCTTACTCCCTTGGGATAAACCCCGAACTTTGATAGTCCTGCTCCTATAACAGCAACGCCACGCCCCAACTTGCGTTTCTTTTGAATCATAAATTACCTCCGCTCATTGAAATCTGTAATTATATTATTTTTGGACGACATTTACTACAGAAGCTGGCCTTTTTCCAGTCGGTGTCAGCAAGACAATTTGAAAAATGCATAACGCACCTGGGGTCAGGGCAGTGTTCTAAGCTGAAGGTGTGTCCTAGCTCGTGGACTATCTCCTTGGTCGCTCTTTGTATAAACAAGGTTCTGTCTGGTGGCAAGCCATAATATTCCTGCCTCAAGCGGCATAAAGATATGATTACCACTTTGTGGACAATATCAGCTTCGCCGAAGACGAAATTAAGCCCCGGGGCATAAAGGTCGACCTCGGTTATGCCCACCACTCTCTCATCCTTTTCCCTTCGCGAGGTAGACAGGGCGGCTATTAACTTTGAGGCATGATATTGCCCTCTTTGTGCATCATAAGCATGAACAAGGTCGCTGAATCCTGGCTTAATCTCCACGGGGCAATCAAAAACCAGCTTGATTTTCTCCTTAAGCTCATCCATCACCTCGTCAGCTACATCACCCAGTGGTTTAAGCGTGACTTTCATTTTCAGCTAACCAGCCTTGCATTTCTGCTAATGCTTGTCTCCTATTATCCCCGGTTACCAAAAGCGTCTTAACTTCAGGATGGTGCTTGATTTCGTCGCAAAAGGGATTTGGATTGAGCATGATTGTGCCCAAGACCCTTTTACTGCTATTTATTGCCTGCCACACTGCTTCCCTGAATTGTGGTGATAGAAGCTCCATCTTACCAATTTCATCGATCAGTATTACATCACGTTCCCGTAATGCTTGTTGAATTGCTGAAACGCCCATTTTATTCAAGCTATCAATATCAACTTTATATTTGCTTACCTGAAATGGGCTGGAGAAGTTAACATGCGCCAGGATTGCCTCTTTACCGTCCAGGGTGATTATCTTGAATCCCTGCCTTATCCCGCTGCTTCGTATTTCTTCGGTATAAAAACCACCGACTTTGATTTTAGCCCTGGCGATAGCTTCCTTGATGAGGCTGGTTTTGCCTGTGTCTGGCTTGCCTGAGAGGAGCAGATGTTGAGAAACTTTGTCCTCCTTTTTGTTTCAAGTTTGATTTTGGGCAATCATTTTGCGGAGTTCCACACACATCTCCGGCACCTCGATCTTCATGGGACACCTGATCTTGCATCTTCCGCAGGTGAGGCAGGTATATATGATGGGAGCTGCCGTCTCCAGACTGCCAGTGACTTGAGCTGTCCACACCGCTCCGATGCCGGCGAAATATTTGTCGCCAAAATAGCCAGCAGTCACCGCAAATATAGGGCACTCATACAAGCATCCTCCGCATCTCAAGCAATAGAGTGCTTGCCGTAATAGGGGGTGTTTTGCCAACTTTGTTCGTCCCGAGTCGAGAAACACGACATGTAGTTCCTTGGGGCCATGTGCACCGTATGTGGTAACTTTCTCGATATCTCCAGTCTTGCTCGGACCTGAGACCAAGCTCACATAAGCTGGGATATTATAGTTGGCATATCTCCAGGTAACCTCAGCTACCTTCCAGGCATCGTGGAGTGTGGGGACGAGTTTCTCCATTCCCACGAGAGCTATGTGCACTGGTGGAGCGCTGGTGGAAAGCCTGATGTTTCCTTCATTTTCAATGAGGAACAGCGTGCCGGTATCTGCGGGAATTACATTGGCTCCGCTGAGGCCGACATCTGCCTGAAAATATTTTTCTCTTAATAGCTTCCTTACCGTGGCTACTTCCTCGGCTATGACCGGCGCAACTTTCTTTCCTGTTATATTAGTCAAAAGCGTGGCAACATCTTCTTTGGGGACATGGATTGCCGGAGACAAAATATGCATTGGTTTTGACTTCAACTGCTGGATGATAAATTCTCCCAGATCGGTCTCGTAAACTTCGTTGCCCAGCTCCTCCAGATGTTCCCGCAAACCAATCTCCTCCCCGGTCATGCTTTTGCCCTTGACGATTAGCTTGTCCTTTCCCACCAGTTCGCTGATAATCTTCAGCGCTTCCTCAGAGGTCTCTGCTATATAAGCATGACCCTTGTTACCCTCTATGGTCTCGCAGGCTTGCTCAGCAAGCTCCCTCATCCTGCCAATGGAGTCTTCTTTAATTTTCCTGACTTCTTCAGCAAGCTCAATGGTGTGGGGAAACTTCTTTAATGCATCGTTGGTATTTGCCCGGTAGCTTTTTATAGCTCGGGATAAAGCGGTGCTTATCCTATCGTTATGAGCTGCCTCCATAAGCTGTGTTTTATATGCTTTGAATTGAGACATCTTACCTCCTCAAAGCTCGGTCAACTACCTGAGCTAAATCCAATACTTCTAAATGATTTCTCCTCAAGTCTTTGAGCCCTTCTTCAAGCCGCATCACACACGCAGGGCAGTGGGTGATTATCATTGATGGATTTGTTTCCATAAGCTCCCTTGCCCTGTTCACCGCCAAAATGTGGCTTAATTCGGGAAACACCATCTCAAATCCACCTCCGCCACCACAGCAAGTTGCCCATTCTCCAGTAGTCCATTCAGGTTCCTTAAGCTCAAGTCCTTTTATGGAGTTTAGTACCTGCCTTGGCTCATCAATCACCCCCAGGTAGCGTGCAAGTTGACAGGGGTCATGATAAGTAACCTCAACCTTTTGGGGCATCTCGAGGGGGATATTTCCCTCCTTAATTCTTTCCCAGGCAACCTGGCAGAAGTGCTTGACTTCAATGTCAAAGCCTGACACATAGTTGGGGAAGAGGTTGCGCAGTGCGTTGGTGCATGAAGGAACCAACCCAATTATCTCTTCCACACCCAGGGACTTGAGCTTGCCATAAGTTTCCTGGCAGTGTTTGGCGAATTCAGCTTCCAGACCAAAAAAGTAAAGTGGTGCTCCGCAGCAGGGCTCCTCCTCATGGAGGTAACCGAAATCAACCCCGAGCTTGGTTAATACATTGACGGCGCAGTTCAAAACTTCAGTGTAGTGGTCATCTCCTCCCAGAGGAAGCTTGCTATACATAGCAGTAAGGTCAACTCCCACCTTCTTGAACGCCCTGGCTATCCCGGTTGTCCTTTCAGCATCTAGCCCGTGTCTCTCAAATTTGGTCAGTGCATCAAGCATGGTTTTGGCATGCCTCAGGTATTGATAGCCACATCCAGCGAAGAAAACCGTCTTATTTCTCCTGGGTAAACTTAACTCTTTAGCCCACTCTGCTTTCGCCCCGGGTGAGGCTCCGAAGATATTGTCCCGGGAAGAAATGTTGTCGGCAATGAGAAGCATACCCTTGGGAATAAGGTCATCTCTTTCTTTGGGCACTTTATCCTCCTTAATCGTTTCTTACGGGCCTTCTCCCTGAAAATTCAGGGAATCCTCAAGTAGCTTACTTTGTGGCAGCTAATTTCTGTGCTCTTCTTTTTCCCTTGAGCTTCTTGCGATGCTTGCGATGTTTTAACGCCGCCACTCTTTTCTTTTTGTTCATGTTTTCTTGCTGTAAACGGAAATAAATTTGCTTAATGAGCGGTCATAAGTCGCTTCAACCTCGGGAGGAAACAAACAACCAGGAAGCTCACCAAGTTCCCAGTGGTAACGGATGCATTCGCAGCATTTCCCTTTCCTGGAGCATGGTTCATAGGTACAGGAGCATCTGGACTTGTTGACCTCAATCTGACACTCCATTTCGTAGCTCCCTATTATACACTATATTTCTTCCTTAGATTATGGGATAAATTAGCTACCAGTTCCAGAGCATGGCGTGCTACCTCGGGTGATAAGGATGCCAATCCACAAGAAGGGCTTAGCAAACTTTGCCTTAAGATTTGCTTAAAGCTGATGCCATTTCTTGTGAATGGCGCTATAGCTTCTCCAAGTCTATCATACAGGCTGGGCACAGTTTCTGTGGATAGGGCTTCTTCATTATTAGGGACAATTCCCCAGGCGATGGTTCCCCCTCGCTCGAGGAACGATTTTACTTCACCGGGGTAACAACTGAAGGAGGAGGCGTAATTGTAGGCATCAATGCTGAGGATATCAATTGATGTTCCCAGAAGGACGGGCCAATCGGTATTGCCACAGCAATGCAATCCTTTTAGTCCCTTAATCCCCTGCAAGACCTCCTCTAACAAAGTAGTGACCTTGTCCTCAGGGACGGGGGTAAAGACTGAACGAAGGGAGACCAGATACGGCTCATCAACGAAGACGATAGTGTGACGCGATATTTGCCTTAGAGCATTTTCCTGCCACGCGGCTTTTAACCGTAGGAATTTAGCCGTAGCTTCAGCTAGATTCTCATTGTAGAGGATGCCTAGGCCCTGCTTGTCGGTAACCATCAATCCCCAGGTAATAGGCCCTGTTATTTGACCTTTTACCATGTCTAATTTCGGCGTTTGGGAAAGGAAAGCATGGAATCCCGCAGCATATTCAAGGGAAACGGCATATTTATCAAAATTACCTTGCTCAGCGTCAAAGTAAACCTGTGTTAGTTCTGTTTCAAAGTCTGCTCCTGGTTCAATATGGATTTTGTCCCCGTTTACCACTATTCCCGGGAAGCCTTCGCTAAATTGAATACCCATATTTTCCTTGGGAGAACGTGGTGGCAGTTGAGGCCAGGCAGGTATATCGGGAAGATATTTCATAACCAGAGAGCAAGCCTCTTCCGGGTCAGTGTGAGGCATGCTGCCGATAGCTGTGGGTAAACAACTGAATTCTAGCCTAGCCAAATTCCCTCCTGTCTAAGTACTTCCCGATAAGCAGTCTTAAATCCCTCTTGGCTTCCGCTGATATGTATTTCTGTGAAGTAGCGATAGCGTCCTTGAGGGCGGTGGCGCAGGCGCATTCACGGTTTTGAGGTATCCGAGGAATGGTCAACCGCAATATTTCCTTGGCGATATCGACTCCTTTTTGCAGGTTAGCCAGAATCATTTCTGCACTCACTGTTTCATAGCTTAGATGCCAGCAATCATAATCGGTGACGATGGCGAGCGTGGCACAGCATATTTCAGCCTCCCTGGCTAATTTAGCTTCAGGTAAGGCAGTCATGCCAATGACATCAGCCCCCCAGGAACGATAAAGCTGAGATTCAGCCTTGGAGGAGAATTGAGGTCCTTCGATGACTAAATAAGTCCCTCCTTTATGCACTTTAACTCCTGTTTTGGTAGCTGCCTCAAACAAAAATTTACTTAATACCGGGCAGAAGGGCTCGGTAAACGAGATGTGCCCTACTATCCCCGAGGTGAAGAAAGTGCTATCTCTCCCTTTAGTTTGGTCAATGAGCTGGTCAGGGATAAGCATGTTCATTGGCTGGATTTCCTCCTTGAGGCTACCCACGGCGTTCACCGATATAATCCTTTCTACCCCCAACAATTTCAAAGCATAAATGTTAGCCTTTGCCGGAAGGTTGGAGGGACTAATCCGATGTCCTTTGTCATGCCGGGGAAGAAAGGCAACCCTTATCCCCTCTAGATTACCTGTGATAATAGCGTCGCTCGGCTTACCAAAAGGCGTGGTTAGCTTTACTTCTTCTATCTCACCCAATCCCTCCATGTTATAAAGTCCGCTGCCGCCGATGACTCCTATCTTCACTTCGGACATTAACTTTCCTCCTTTTGTGGTTTGCTTATTCTAAATAATGTTCTTCAGGTTGTAAATTTGTCATTAGGAGTTTTCCACTTGCTATATTATTTAAACTAGGTTGCTTTGTCTACTTGATCGTGATACAGTCGGAAAAAGTCTCGGAGCATAGGTGGGATTTCGCTTTTTTAGAGACGACTTATGTGATTACTGTGGCCTTTGTTTTGAACGGTGTCCCGTGTTGCAGCTTCCTGTGGAGGAAGCGAAGCAGGACATAAAGGCGCTCATCCGCGGCGATACGAATGCCTCTCTGGCGTTCCAGTGGTGCACTACTTGCAATACGTGTGACCTTATCTGCCCTGTGCAGGCAAATCCTTACGAGCTAATTCTGGAGCGCTGGAATGAAGAACACCAGTCAAAGGGTCTCCCTGCCATCGCCAAGTTTGTTTTCCCCAATGAGTCCGGGAATATATGGTCTTCCATTAGAGTGCTGATGGAGGAGGATGAACTTTCGCTCCTGCATTCCTGGCGTGAAAATATGAACAGTCCCAGGAAGGTGACGCTGCTCACCGGCTTTTATTCCAATCTTGTGCCTTATATTGCCATGACCTCTTTGATTGAGGAGCTAAAGCCAGCAATTACTGGCTTTGAGGGTTTTTGGGGCTGTGCCGGGGATGCCTATAAGCTGGGCATGATAAGCGCATTGGAAGAGATAGGCAATATGTTAAACAAGAAGTTTTCCGAGATGAAGATAGAAAAACTTTATTGCTTTATGAATGCTGAGGCGATGATGTTAAGCGATGTCTTGCCTAACAGGTGTGACATCGATTTTAGCTTTTGCAGCCCAGAACCGCTGGACTATTGGATATTGGAGAAATTAAACCATGGCGAGATAGAAGTGAAGCGGAAGTTGAACATGAAGGTCACCATTCATGACAATTGCTTGTCTAAATACACGGAAGGAAGGGTACAGGGGGTAATGCGGGAAACAGTGAAGCACATCGGTTGTGAAATCGTAGAAATGCAGCATTGTGGGGAATCGGCGCTTTGTTGTGGTTGGGCAGCTACAATCCCTTCCTTGCACGGCTCCGTTTCAGGTAATGCCCTGCATATGCTACTTTATCTGTTGGACAGCCTCTATCGCAGGTTGCAGGAGGCAGAGGCAACTGGAGCCGAGGTCATGGTTGTTTCCTGCCATGCTTGCTACATATTTCTTTCCCTTATAAAGGTATTGACCAACAGCAAAGTAGATATCTATCTTTCCCAGGAGTTAGTGCAAATGGCTGCTGGTGAAACACCGGTTCATAGAAATGAAAAGCGTGCCTGGGACATAGTCGCTGCTTTCACCAATGTCCTTTTCCGCTGGCTGTTCATTCCTGGAGAGCGCAAACGTTTCTTCCCCAAGCCTATCAAAATGGAGCCAATTCCTCAGATTAGCTCTGCTGATGCCCGGCGCATCAGGTTTTTTGGTAAGATATACCACAGTGCTGTGATTCAAAATCCGGCTATGAAGGGATTGATTAGTGTCACCGTCAAAGCTTCGATTAACCTGTATAGAAGTTCTGTGGCAAGAAGGAGACGAAAGCTGATTAGCAGCAGGATCAAGTAGATGCAGGACGAGAATAAATTTGATCTCTTTGCCCCCTTCGACAAAGATAAATGTACCCTTTGTGGTGAGTGCTTTAGCCAGTGTCCTGTGATGCACTTGCCGATTGACGAGGCAAAGAAAGAGATGGAAAGGCTCATTGCAGGGGAGAAAACCAAATACGTGCTACAAAAGTGCACCAGTTGCCTTGCCTGCAATCTTATCTGTCCTGAGCATTGCAATCCCACCCAATTGGTATTGGACAGATGGCATCAGATGTATGTGCACCAGGGGTTACTTTTAAGGGCGGAGTGGTTCATTCCACACTACAAGCCTAACTTCAGGACCTATGTGCTGGATAGGTTGCCTGAAGAGGAAAAGGAGATGCTTAAGGCATGGGATAGCCTTTCCCCCTGTGAAGAGATGTTTTATCCCGGCTGCAACATCATCACCAGTCCTTACCTGACCAGAACCAGTTTATTGGATGGTCTTGAGATTCGAGGCTCACTTGATACCTGCTGTGGTGAGATGTATTACCGGATGGGGCTATTTGAACAAGCAGAGCAGGTAGGCAAAAGGCTGGATAGATATTTTCGCAAATTAGGTGTGAAGAGGATGGTCATCCCTTGCACCGCAGGGTACAACATGTTTAGCAATGTTTTGCCTAGATTTGGATTCAAGCCCGATTTTGAAATTCAGCACCTCCTTCCCTGGCTTTGGGAGCGGATAGAAAATGGGAGGATAGAAATTAAAAGTAACCTGGGTATGAAAGTGACTATTCAGGATTCTTGCTATGGCAAGATTTTCGGAGAGAAAATTCTTGACCTTCCCCGAAAGCTTCTGGCGAGAATAGGAGTTGAAGTGGTTGAGGAGAGGTATTGTCGGCAAGAGTCTTTATGTTGTGGCATTGCTGGAGGTTTCAGCCCAGAATCGGGTTACAGCCCTACCAGAATTGTATCTTCCACAATAAGGAGCCTGAGGGAAGCCAAAGCAACCAGGGCGGATGCTATAGTGGTATATTGTGCTGGATGCCTTCAAATGCTTTCTGCAGTGCACACATTCTATCCCACGGGCATGCCCATTTATCATATTCTGGAGATGCTTCAAATGGCGATTGGGGAGAAGCCGGCGAGGCGTCAAAGGCACAGGGGAAGGGCGCAGCTTGTGGGGACGCTTGTACATCAATCCCCTAAACTTATTTCAAGAAACAGGTTCCATGTTAAACAGATAGGTCAGGAATGGTAAACAATGGAGCGCTCAAGCATGAAGGGGAAATATGATTTTTTCGATTATGACAAGTGTTCTTTCTGCGGCATATGCCTGGAGAGGTGCAATTATCTCCATTTCACCCACGAAGAATCGGTGGAGGAGATAAAGAAGCTAATTGCCGGGGAAAAGACACGGATACTGGATGGGTGCATTTATTGTTCTGCCTGCAATGCATTTTGCCCTGACGATTGTCATCCCTACGAGCTTATCTTAAACCGTGTCTACGAATCAGGGCGCAAGAATGGCATTCCACTAAAGGCAAAATGGGTCATGCCTCTGCCATATCCTCCGCAGAACTTCAGGTCTGCTCTCGTCTCCTCCATGCCACAGGATGAAAAAGCGTTGATAACCAAGTGGAAAGCGCAATCCTATGACCTTGCCCATGAAGAGATGATGTATGCCGGGTGCAATCTATTAGCTTTGCCCTATCTGGCAAACAGCAAAGTATTTGAAGGCCTACCCATATTTGGGAGGTGGGACCTTTGCTGTGGCGAGATGTTCTACAGAGGAGGAGTTTTCGACATTGTGCAGCAGCAGGCGGACAGACTTACTGAATTTTTCGCCAGCTCCGAGATAAAACGCCTTGTTTTTATGTGTCCTGCGGGCTACAGGATGTTCAAGGAAGTGCTTCCAGGGCAATTCGGGGCAAAGTTTAATTTCGAGCCTGTATTTCTAGCACACTGGATACTGGATAGGATGAATAGTGGGAAGGTGAAGGTGGAAAGGGAGCTTGATATGACCGTAACGGTTCAAGACTCCTGTCATGCCAGGATAATGAACCCCTCTGAAGAAATGGAGCCATGGCGTGAGATACTGGGGAGAATCGGGGTAAAAATAGTGGAGATGGAGCACAGTGGGGTAGACGGCTATTGTTGTGGCATGGCTGCTGGGGCCAAACAATATTTTGGATTGAGGGACATACTCACGAACGCTTCAAAGGCGCTGAAAGAGGCAAAGGCGACAGGGGCATCAGAACTGGTAACTTATTGTGCTGGTTGTTATCTGACTTCGGGAATGGGTGGCTTAGTATCTTACCGAGGACAACCAACGCGGCATGTTATGGAATATCTCAAATATGCCATTGGCGAGCCTCTTGATACCAGGATAAAACTAAGGACATTACATACTGTTACTGGATTGCTGTTGCATGCCTTGATTCCAGCGATTTTTAGAGGTAATAGAACGTATATGCCCACGTTAAACAGATAGCAGGAATGGTATCGATTATAAGCTGAGTTAGTGTTGTGGAACCCATACTATTTAAGATGTATCCCGGCCTGAGGGATATCCCGTGGCACAGCTTGGGAAATTTCCCTACTCCTGTAACAAGATTGGAGAAATTGGGGGAAGAGTTCAGTTACGAAAATATTTGGATAAAACAGGATGATAAATCATCGGACTACTACGGAGGGAATAAGGTACGGAAATTGGAGTTCACACTTCCTGATGCGCTTCAGAAAAAAAAGAAAATCATTATGACTTATGGGGGGATAGGAACAAACCATGGTCTTGCCACTGCGATACATGGTAACCGCCTTGGGCTGAATACTCTTTTATTGCTGGTTGATCAGCCAGTTACCACACATGTTCAAGAAAATCTTCTTCTTTTCCAACATTTTGGGGCACAACTTTGTTATGTCAAAAACACTGCCGGGGCTGTTTCAAAATCAATTTGGTATTTCTTATCGAAACGCAATATTTATTATCTTCCTCCGGGAGGCTCTTCGCCACGGGGAAGCTTGGGCCTTGTTGCCGCCGCTTTCGAATTAAGAAGACAGATTGATGCCGGAGAGATTCCAGAGCCAAAATACATATTTGTTGCCTTGGGGTCTAAAGGGACAATGGCGGGACTTCTTGTGGGGAGTAAGCTGGCAGGGCTGAATTCGACAATAATAGGTGTTCGCGTTTCATATCGTTGGCTGGCAAATGAGAAAACAACTGCAAATCTAGCTAACAAGGTAGTTGATTTGATGAGGAAATATGATAGAAACGTTCCCCTTGTGAGGTTCGGCGGTGAAGATATGTATGTTTTGCATGATTTTTGTGGAGAAGGCTACGGTGTGCCTACCTCTCAAGGAAAGGAAGCGATGGAAATTCTTGAGGAAGCCGAGGATGTAAAGCTGGACCTAACCTATACTGCCAAGGCTTTTGCGGCGCTGCTGCATTTTGTGAGGACTCAAAAAGACCGTGAAAACGCCCCGCTCCTTTTCTGGAACACTTTTAGTTCAGTGGACCTCACTTCTATTATCAAAGAAGAACATGATTATAACAAGTTGCCGAAATCATTCCACAAATTTTTTAGCAGGAATTTAATTCCCTATATCCAATAAGGTAGCATTGAAACAGAAATTTATTTTCAAAAACCTCATCGTTTAGCCTTACCCAAAGCAGTTCCAATCACGAGTAATAATAAGCAATGAAAGGCGATGCAATGGAAAAAGGGGCAGATGCAGGAGAATTAGGACTCAAGAAAGCATTAGGGTTAGCGGATGCAGTGTCCATAGAGATAGGAGCCATGATTGGTGCTGGCATTTTTGCCGTAACCGGCATAGCCATAGGAATAAGTGGTTCAGCAGTTCCTATTGCATTCATCATAGCGGCTTTACCCATGGTATTCGCTGTACTCCCGCTTGGTATGCTCGGTTCTGCGCTTCCCACGGTTGGCGGCAGCTTTAGATACCCGAGCAGGATATTTTCTCCGTTCTGGGGGTTTATGGGGGTGTGGGGAATCATGATGGGAATACTTCTAGGTGGATTACCATTGTATGCATAT
The DNA here is from genome assembly GCA_034431195.1 of Dehalococcoidia bacterium. Taxonomy (GTDB): domain Bacteria; phylum Chloroflexota; class Dehalococcoidia; order GIF9; family AB-539-J10; genus CG2-30-46-19. Next base: position 321,304 of record DAOUDP010000017.1, read on the forward strand.
ACATTTGCAGATTATTTTCAGGTGCTTTTTCCATTTCTGCCAAGAGCAAGCATAGCAGTGATCGCGTTAACCTTTTTCTTCCTCATAAATCTCCTTGGTATAAAGATTGCCAGTAAGGTACAGATTGGCATGTTTTTTATCCTGATAGCAGCTTTGCTTACCTATATCTGTGGTGGCATACCGAATATTGACTCTTCTAATCTGACCCCCTTGTTTCCCAAAGGAATTGGAAGCGTTGCCATTGCCGCAGGCTTCCTTTTCTTTGCTTACATGGGGGCAAACTACATCATAGACCTGGGTGCTGAAATAAAAGATGCTGGAAGAACTATACCCCGTTCATTCGCCCTATCAATTCCTATGGTTATCGTGCTGTACACGCTTATCGGATTAGTTGCTGTTGGTGCCGTTCCATGGGAAATCAGCGCAAATCAACCTTTATCTATATCTGCGGAACGATTCCTTTCCAGTCCACTGGCGCTATTCTTCACTGTTGGAGGAGGGCTGTTGGCTATGGCTACTACCTTGAATGCCACGTACATGTATGGCTCGAGGTATATTTTAGCTTTGGCTGATGACGAGGTAGTCCCCAAGCCTTTAGGTGCGGTGAATAAGAAGTATGGGACGCCTCATTGGGGTCTGCTTGTTATGTATCTTGTCTCTTTGTCTGCCCTTCCTATAGGAGCAAGTTCACTTGAGATCCTCGGTGTAACTGCATCTATTGGCTCTATCGTCCTTCTTATTCCGATACTTATCGCTGCATATCTATTACCCCGCAGGATGCCTGATGTTTATGAGAAAGCACCCTTTAGAGTAAAAGGACTCTGGGTACGATTACTTCCGACTTTAGCCATATTATTTGGTATTTTTTTCATACTCGCACTTGGAGTGGAAAGTCCACCTGGTTTTGCTCTCTTCGTAGCATGGATGGTTGTAGGAGTCATATACTATCATGCAAGGAATCGTTATTTGAAAGCGAAGAAGGGAATAGACCTGAATGACATACCAAAGAAGGGCATACGCGGGCACGTATCGCGCACCCTTCTCGGGAAGACCTCGTAAGGAAAAAGATTTGGGGAAGCTCCGCCAATAATTCCTACCTTCGCTTTTGGAATGAGCCTTTTCTGAACTTACGAAACCCGGTTATACATTGGTGCATTTCTTACCCGATTTCTTTGATGGGGTATTGTCATGAAACATTGTTTTTTGATAAAGTGACAAACAAATTGTACACATAATTAGAAAAGCGAGAGGATTACAAGAGTTCGGGCAATAGGTTAAAAAAGAGTATAAGGAACCTCGAAGGCCCGGAGTAAGGAGACAAAAATGGTGGATGCTTCTAGACCGGCTGAAGAGACCCAGGCTGTAAGAAAGATAGGCTTTATCGAATTTGTCCTAATCAATACCGGGCTTACTATAGGGTGTGGGACGATGATCTTCGTTCCGATGGCTGCATCGATTGCCGGCCCCAGCGTTCTACTCGTATTATTTATCGCCTTCGCCATATCTCTGGTTGTGGTAATGAGCATGTCGGAGATAGCGACCATCTTTCCTTATTCCGGCGGTCCGATATACAGCATACGATATGGACTTCCGCCTGGGGCGGCAAATCTCCTTTTGATGCTTATGCTCTTACCGATGCTCGCCTTGATTCTGGGCAGTGGCGGAACGGAGAGTCTTTCCTTTGCCTACTATATTAAATATTTAATACCAGCATTAGCTGTCCTTCCAGATGCTTTAATTGCATGCCTGCTGGTGGTTGCAGTGTGCGTCATAAACATTCTCGGAGTGAAGATTTTTTCCCGAGCGCAATTTTACTTGCTTGGCTTTATGTTCATCGCTTTAATTGTGTGGGGGGTAGTGGCGATGCCACACACTCAAATGGAATTGTACCAACAGCCGTTCTTCATGCCGGGAATAACCCCGTTACTGTTTTTGATGGCAGTGGGACTGGCTTATTGGGCATTTGTTGGAACGGAGCTGGGAGGTACACTGGCTGGCGAAGTTAAGTATCCCCTAACCACACTGCCAAAGGGGTTTATTGTTTCCGTTATGGTTGTATTCCTTGTGAATGCCTGGGTGGTTGGTATATCTTTAGGTCTAGCGCCTCCTGGAATTCTCGGTGATCCTCAAGCACCTGTTGCCGCAGCAACTCAATATGCCGGTGCTGGCGGTTTCGCTATTGCCATGATTGCCCTTGCTGCCGCTGTAGGTATGCATCCTTCAACACTCAATGCCAATCTAAGTGAGACAGGAAGGACACTTTGTGCTACTGGTAAGGAGGGAGTAATACCAGGATGGTTTGGACGTCTGAGCTCGAAATTTAAGACGCCGGTTAATGCGTTAATATTTGTGGCTATATTATTCTGTGCTGTCATTGCCCCCAATCTGGTTATGATATTGGGCGCTGGAGCTGCTGTAATGGCGCTTGTTCTCTACATTGTGCTGATGCTGTCCATTATCATGCTCAAAAAACGAAAGCCTGACATCGAACGCCCGTTCAAAGTACACATGGTTCTCCCAATCCTGGCGATAGTTTTTAGCGGTGCCCTTGCTGTTGGTCTGACATACTATATTGGTACAGAGGTAGCAACAGAGATGGGAGTCTCTGTATTCATGGGGGAGATAATTTCGATAGTCATAGGCGTGCTATTCGCAATAATCGGGCTAGTCTTTTACTTCGCGTTTAGGAAGAAGATGGAGGCTCCTCCTCCCTTCGAGGAATTCAGGGAAAAGATAATGAAAGTGGACGACGATGAAACAATACCTGAGGGGGAGTGGACTGAACTAAGGGCGCCAATGAGAGCGACTGGAGTAGCACTGAAGAAGATTAACCGACAGTATCGCATAATGCTGGCAGTTTGTTTGTCTCTTATCGCTATCACTGCGGCGTTCACGGCTTACATTTATTTCACTTAGTATAAAGGCTGATAGATGGCGAAAGGCCTGGTTAGCTTCGCTTCCGCACTACTTATTCCTTTATGTTATAAAGTCCGCTTCCGCCAATCATTTGCGCGTTTATTGACCAGGAACCAGGGCAATTCGTACATCTAGGCTCCTGTGGGTTATGTGAATCCCGGATAAGATTCACTGGTGAAAATTAAGGAGGTTAGCGACATGAAAGAAGCAAACAGGATCGTTAAGTCTGTAGCAATAGATACCGGTGGAACTATGACCGATGCAGTGATCATGGATGCTGAAGGGGAATTCACTGTTGGTAAGGCAGTGACCACTCCCAGGGATGAATCACAGGGAATTTTGAATGGAATGAGAAGCGCCTGTGGTTATTGGGACCTTGACTCTGAGGAGGCAATCAGGGACATCGATATTTCGATCTATTCCGGCACAATAATGGTCAACAGGCTTCTCCAGAGGGAGGGGAATGAGAATATTGGGGTAATAACAAGTGCCGGCTTTGAAGACCTTCACCAGCTTGGAAGGGGTATGCAATGCTGGGCGGGTTTGCCTTACGCCGGAAGGCTACATGCCAGGGAGCATAAACATCCTGAGCCTCTCGTTCCCAGGGAGAAGATAAGGGGAGTTCGTGAGAGAGTCAACTTTATTGGTGAAGAATTGATTCCGCTCTACGAGGATGACGTGAGAGAAGCGGTGGAGGAATTACTCGGTCTGGGGGTCACTGTTATCTGTGTGTGCCTTCTCAGCTCATATAGAGACCCAACCCATGAGCGAAGAGTAAAGGAAATTGCCGAGGATATCATCAAGGAAAAAGGCAAAGATGTCACTGTGCTGATATCTTACGATGTTGCCCCTATCAGAGGTGAGACGCCAAGATTAAATACCATGATAGTGGAGCAATACGCTGCTGAACCATCAAGAGAGCAATTACGTAGGATTCAGCAAAGTCTTAAACAAAAGGGGGCAAAGGCTCCGTTTAGAGTTCTAACCTGTTATGGTAGTACGGTTTCTCCCGAGCATGAGAGGTTAGTCACAACGTTAATGTCAGGACCAATCGGAGGGGCCGTTGGCGGCGCATATCTAGCAAACAAATTAGGCTTAGCAAATGTAATAGGTGTTGATGGTGGCGGAACGACCTTTGATGTCGCCCTTATATCTGAAAGATACGTTCCTACTAGGTGGGAGAGCATTGTGGGAGGTTTCCTGTTAAATATACCAATGATTGGTCTGAGGTCAACGGCTGCCGGGACTGGTGCATATCTAAGACATAATAAGATAACTAAGAGACTGGAATACGGGCCCGATTCCGCGGGATATCTGGTAGGAGTTTGCAACGAGAAAGCCAACGTCCAGACTGTGACGGCAACCGATTGTGCTCTTATTTTAGGATATCTTAATCCTGATTACTTCATTGGGGGTGATATACCGTTAAACAAGGATAGAGCATTTAAAGCCGTCAAGGAGCAACTTGCCGACCCGGTGGGCAAAGAACCATATGAGACTGCCAAGGGCATGCTCGACCTGATCCAGCTAGATCAAGCGAGTTTCATAACAGGGATAGTTGAGGGGATGGGCTATCGCCCCGAGAATTATGTTCTGTTATGTTATGGTGGGGGAGGTCCTCTTCAAGTTGCCGGTTTTACCAAGGGGATGAACTTTCAGGATATCCTGATCCCTTCCTGGGCTGCCGCCTTCTCAGCATTTGGATGTGTATGTGGTGATTATGCTTACCGCTATGAGAAGAGCCTGGACCTCATATTGCCGCCGGATGGGAGCTTCGATGCTATTGTGGCTATGTCCAGCACAGCGGGCTATGCCGAATTGAAAGAAAGGATTTGCAAAGAGTTTGAGCGGGATGGCATGAATCCAGAGGAGGTAGAATTCAGACCGTCTACCAGATTGCAATATATGGGAATGCTTGATGATCTGGAGGTTGATTCACCCTCTGATACGCTGGAAGCAGGGGATATGAAAGAGATTACAAGCAGGTATGACAAGCGCTTTGAGGAGATATTTAAAAGAGGCACGAAGAGCCCTGAGCTTGGATATGCTATCACAAAGACAATAGGAGTCGGTGCGATTCCAGTGGTGAAACCGGAGATTCCTTCCTTCGACCTAACTGGGGAAAAGCCAGACGAAGCAGCAGCGAAAGGCAAAAGAGATATCTACTGGGAAGGGAAGTGGCATGAGGCATCACTGTGGGAGTGGGATCTGCTGAAGCCCGGGAATAGAGTGAAGGGGCCTGCAGTGATAGAATCCCCGGTCACGACGCTATTGCTTCCCCCAAATTCAGAGACGTATCTGGATCAGTACAAGCTCTTTCACTTGAAAATTAAATAGGGGGTTAATACAAATGAAAAAAAGAAAACTAATAGGCTGGAACGGAAAGACTCTCAAGGACATGATCCAGGAGAGCGAGCGGTTGTTCAAGGACACGGGGAGGTATTACGGGATAGATAGATTGGAGTTGAAGGAGAAGGACCCTTTCAGGTATGAAAGAGCTTATGCCAGGCTGAGGGGGGCTAATGAATCTGCCTGGGAGACTGCCTTGCACGTAGCTGCCTCTCCAATCGTGAAGGAAATTGGAGAGCTCTGTTTTGCTCTGTACAGTCCGGAGGGAGATTCAGTTGTCGTCTCTACTGGAATCATGGTGCATGTGCACACGATGAGCGAGGCTATAAAGTTCATAATAAGGGAGAACTACGAAGAAGAAGTTGGCATCAATCCCGGAGATATTTTTCTTAACAACGACTGCCTGTGCGGGAACGTTCATACCACCGATGTCCAGACGCTCATTCCCATTTTCTGGGAAGACGAGCTTGTTGGCTGGGTGGGGGGAGTGACTCATCAAGTGGATATTGGAGGCATTGTCCCCGGCCACGATTTGACATGCACTGTTGAGCGCTTTGATGATGGCGTCTTCTATACATGTTTGAAGATAGGCTCCAACGATGAAATATGGAAGGACCATATGATCGGTGCCAGAAGGGCGGTGCGAACTCCTATGTTCTGGGAACTGGATGAAAAATGCAGGTTGTCAGGATGTCTGATGATAAGGGATGCGACCCTCGATTTTATAAAAGATGAGGGGATACAGTACTACAAGAGATTCATTCGGGAGACAATAGAGGATGGAAAGAGAACCTTCATTGCCCGCGTCAGGCAACTTCTGGTTCCTGGAAGGTATAGAGCTTTATCATTGATGGGTAGCAGCACGGAGCCCATTCAGTTGAAACCCCAGGCAACCACAGAAGCATTGTCCAATATGCCGCTAGAGCTTATAGTTGAAGGTGATGGCGGCTTATCGCTGTCCTTCGATGGCTCAAGTGCTGCACAACATTTTTCATTCAACTGTGGGATAGGGGCTATGGAAGGGGGGCAGTGGGTTCTTCTGACTCAGTGCATCATTCATCGCGATAAGGTAAATGATGGCGCCTACCTGGCTGTGGATAAGGACTATCCCCCGGGTACCTGGTGCAACCCAGGTGACCCTTATCTATCCTACAATAACCCCTGGGGTCTCCTGATACCAGCTTATACCAGTATGATGAGGTGCATTTCTTATGGTTTCTTCAGCAGAGGATTTAGGGAGGAGGTTGTGCCTGGATATTCTCATACTGCAGATGCCATTCAGGGCGGTGGATTCTTCGAGAAAGGACCTCTGGCGGGGCAATATTGGACTCTTTCAACCTTTGAGATAGCTGGACAGGGATACCCGGCCAGTGCCGTTACCGACGGGTTTAATAGTGGATATGCGATGTGGAATCCAGAGGGAAACCTGGGAGATGTGGAAACATGGGAAGTCATCCAGGGCGGCATCCCATATCTTTCACGGCAATTGAAGCCGAATATCGCCGGTCACGGCAAATACAGGGGAGGCACAAATTTTGAGACAGTGGCAATGATTCATAACGCTTATAATGTCATATTCTTCAATGCTGCAGAAGGGTCAACTTTTGCTGGCTGTGGCGGCATGCATGGAGGATACCCGCAGGCAACTTCTTATATCCTTCGTGCCGAAAATACCAACATGCTTGAGGTGGTCAAGAATAAGCAGCCATATCCACTGGGAGACCCGGACCCGGCACACGGAGAATTCGAGAGGTTCATAAAGGGTAAGATAACAAGGATACCTGAAGGAATGATGATACCCATAGGCCTTAAAAATTATGACCTTGTACACTGGAGGGAATCAGGAGCTCCAGGGTATGGCGACCCGTTGGAGCGCGAAGTAGACCTGGTGAAGAAAGACCTTAAAGATGCGATATTTACAAAGGATATCGTCTACAATGTCTATGGAGTTGTGGCCGCATATGATGAGACAAAGAGGGAGTGGTCGATTGACTATGAACAGACCAAGAAGCGAAGGGAGCAGCTTCGCAGGGAAAGGAAAGATAAGTCGATGACCTTCGAAGAGTTTTATCAGAAGGAGAAGAAGAGAATAGTGGATGGTAACCTGATCGAGCCTGTCAAGCGGATGTATAACGAGAGCATCCAATTATCCAGAAGATGGGGGAAGGAGTTCCTGGAGTTTTGGAATCTGCCTGAGGATTTCAGGTTCAAATTAGAGGAGGAGTAAATGAAAAAATATGACAAATATGATGTCGAAACTATCGCAAGGATGATAGACGGTAAACTGCCGTGGCCTGAGTTGAGGCTAATATTATCTGAGGAAAAGGATAGCGATAGGTTCGAAAAGGTTATGGAGACCCTGCAAAAACGCGTTTCCTGGAAGGAGAAAATCCTTCTGCCCCTCCATGAACACTTGTACATTGTGTCAAAAGAAGGGAAGAGGATAGTCAAGTGTGATTGTGGCTACGAATTCGGCGATTATCGGGAGAACTGGAAGACAAAGTGCCGGATAAGGGTGAGGGACACCAACGAAAGCCTCGATGAGATATATCCACCCTACATGCATTCAGATCCACAATGGGAGGAAATAAGGGAATATTACTGTCCCGGCTGTCTGGCGCTTTTAGATACAGAGCTGGCGTCTCCCGGCTACCCTCCGATATTCAATTTCCTCCCCGATATAGACACTTTCTATGAGGAATGGTTGGGAAGCCCTGCTCCCGATAAGAAGAGAGTGTAAGTAAGGCATACTCTCTCTTTAGATAAATGTAATGGACTGAGCGAGATTGTAGTATCAGATGCTATCGGATAACGGAGACAGAAGGCCATATTTATGAAGAATATATTTATAACCGGTGTCTCAGGTTATTTTGGCTCCAAGCTTGTCTCGCTGTTTGACCAAAAGGATGAGGTGGGAAGCATTGCAGGAATTGATGTAAAGCCACCTTCATATACCTCGAAAAAATTGGAATTCATGCAACATGATGTCAGGGACGATATGTCCCCAATACTCTTAATAAGGAGCATAGATTGTGCTATCCATACTGCTTACATTTTGCCACCCATACATAATAAAGCCGTGATGGAGGGCATTAATATCAAAGGGACAAAGAACTTTTTGGATTCATGCGCCAGGGCTGGCGTGAACCAGCTTTTATGTTGTTCTTCTACTACCGCGTACGGGTTTCATAAAGATAACCCATCTTTGTTGACAGAGGACTCTCCCCTGAGGGGAAATGACGATTTCACGTACTCCAAAAACAAAAAGGAGTTGGAGTTTATCTATAAAGAGTTTAAGGAAACCCACCCCGATGTATGCCTGACTATTATAAGGCCATCTTTCGTAGTAGGCCCTGGGTTTGATAATCCGCTCGCCAGGCATCTTAGAAAGAAGATGGTGTCACTGCCACGAGATACTGCACCGTTTCAGTTCATACATGAAGATGATCTTGTAGAGATTATCTATCAGCTCCTGTCGAACAAGAAAGAAGGGGCATACAATTTGGCTGCTGATGGCACCATGACGTTCGATGAGATGCTGCGCATCCTCGGCAACCGGCCTTTGAAATTACCGGCATCCGTGCTCTATCCGTTCAACAGTATAATGTGGCTTTTGCGCATTAAGTTTATGTCAGAATTTCCAAGCCCTGCTTTAAACATGGTGCGTTATCCGTGGATTGCCAGTAATGAAAAGCTGAAGAAAGAACTAGATTATGAATTTAAGTACACTACAAAGGAGGCCTTTGAGGATTTCGCCAGACATGTCAAGGCCACCAGTTAGTCCCACCAGATTGTAATGTTCCTGTAGTCCATCCCCAGCTTTGCGCCAAGCATTAGGCTTTCCTCTCGGTTATTATGCTTAAAGCTCTAAGAATTCCTCTACGCTTAGTCTAGCCTGACGCAAGATAGCCCGCAGTGTTCCTTCAGGTAAGTCGCCAGGGTGGTGAGGCACTGTAGTGCGAGCACGAGTTTGAGGATTCCACCATATTTCGTGGCTTCCCTTCGCCTGGCGGTCAAAGACGAAGCCTGCCCGCCTCAACTTACGAATAACTTCATCCGCGCTAAATCCAGCCAGCCTTCCCATCAGGATATGCTCACTGGAATGCGAACTTTGACACTCACGGGAGCAGCAGCTTGGAGCTTGGGCGGGAGCTTGTCACCATGCTCCAGGTAGGACTCAATGAGCTTACGAGCCACATCTTGGGCAATCTCCAGGGTTTCTGTGGCAGTCCGTCCTTGAGCTACCAGACCGGGCAATTCATCGCTAGTAGCCAAAAATCCCCCCTCAGGTAGGGGTTCTAGGTGAATCTCCAGAAATATTTCCTTCATAACATCACCCACAAGCTACTGACAGTATACCATATAGCTTGGTGTTGCACCTCTCACCACACGCAGTTACATTTAATCTTCTCATAGTCCATCCCCAGCTTTGCCCCCATTGCTAGGGTTTCCTCTTTTGTGTCATAAGTATCTTGACGAAGTGAGTATTAGCGCATTATATTTGTAGTAGCGGGTAAGTCCTGCGTTAAGTGTGTTACCGGAAGGTGGCATAAACTAGCTGTAAGCTAGTCACTCGCAGGGTCCGCTTTTTTAGTGTAAGAAATAGCCTCCTTTTACCATACACAGTTACACTTTATTCTCTTATAATCCATCCCTAGTCTCCCCCACATAGCCAACGTCTCTTTACAAAGCGCAACTTCACTATAGTTGTATTTCTCTTTTAATTCGTTAATTATTGCAGTATACAAATCGTAACGGATTTTAAAATCTATCTTCTTACCCCAGCTGGAACCTTCCTTAAGATATACTACCCAGCTCTTATCCGTACTTCCATTGACGGTACTCTGCAATCCCCGTAATGAGCCAAGAGTAATGCGAGATGGAATGAAACTGGCAAAAATTTGGTGGATAAGACTTATATAATAATTCTCCCAGCCTTCCACTGGAACCATTGGGTCAATTCTTACCCTGACTTCATAGCCAGCTTGGCTAAGCTTTCGT
>DAOUDP010000018.1:0-64220 GCA_034431195.1 Dehalococcoidia bacterium
GTGACCACCGCTATAAAAATAAGAAGCGACCCCGAGGGGATTCGAACCCCTGATCTCCACCGTGACAGGGTGGCATGTTAAAACCGCTACACTACGGGGCCACTGACCAAAACCTATTCACACTATACCAATAAGAATTCCACAGTGTCAAACCATTACGCTCGTTCATCCGTTGCCTGACGGATTATAATGTCATCCGACTTTATTGTTTCTCATCATGAACCATATCCTCTTTTGTCGTTGCAAGGAACCTCCCTCTGTCATTACAAGGCGTCCCCCTCCATCATTGCGAGGAGCGTTAGCGACGAAGCAATCTCACCCCATTTTCCTCGGTCGCTTGAGCAAGAACAGGCATAGAGCAGAAGCGATACACAGAACCCCTGTGACCAAGAAGGCCAGATTATAGGAACCTGTAGCGTCATAGGAAAAGCCATAGAGGACAGGCCCCACTGCCCCGAGTCCGCCAACGAAGAGGGCACTTGTGCCGAAGAGCACCGCCACGTTCCGCACACCGAACAGGTCACCAAGGTAGGTGGGAAACACAGCCAGCCCGCTTCCATAACAGAAGCCAAGCAAAACCGACACCAGAATTATCTCCAGAGTGCTGTCGACCTGAAAGCACAACAAAGCAGCCAGACCCACACCCAGGGTGGTGAGATAAAGTACCGGCTTTCGGCTGATACGAAAGCGAGCCATATACCAGTCAGAAAGAAACCCTCCAAACAGACGACCCATGACGGCCGACAGCACAAACACGTAACTATAAATGAGCACCATAGTTCCCAGCGGTATTCCAAGGTCAATGGCACCCCAGGTTATCAGATGAGCCAAAAAACCGAGCAATGCCACTTCATATCCCAGTTGAGCACCAATAAGCAGCCACCAGCTACGAGTCCCGAAAGCCTCTCTCACCGACCACTTCTCACCACGTGCTGCAAAGTCAGCTCTCGCTTCCAGTTCCTCTTCGGTGGGTTTCACTCCGTCGGGGTAGGTTCCTATCGATTCCGGGTCTTTCTTGAGCAGAAGACCACCTATCACACCTCCAACCAGAAGGATGATGCCAAAGGCAATATAGCTTGTGCTCCATCCCCAGGACTCTATCATGCCATGTGCAGCCAGCACTAAAAAGACTATGCCCAGGCCTGACCCCGTCATGGCGATGGCGACCATCCTGGCCGCCTTCCTCATGAACCATCGCCTGACCGTCGCCACCGTGACGATGATATAGCACAGCCCTATGCCCATGGACACCAATATCCCGTAGATCAGGATGAACTGCCATATCTGGGTCACAGTGCTCAGCAGGGATACGCCGATGCTGCCAATTACAGCTCCTATGATTACAGTCCACCTTGGCCCGATGCGGTCCACCAGATAACCACCGCCCAGGGCAAAGACCGGCATGAGGATTATGTTGAGGGTCAATCCCAGGGACAGCATCCCACGTGTCCAGCCAAAATCTTCAAGCAGCGCAGGAACGAAAATGCTGAAGCTGAATTGGGCGCCGCCGGCTACAAACATAGCTAGCCAGGCGCCTATTACTACGACATAACCGTAGAAAAACTGCCGTCTTCCTTTCTCAACCATCAATCTCAGTCGCTTCCCTGTCCAGAACTAGGAAATTGGACTATTTAGAGCTGCCTTTGTTCCTGTTCTTCTCGCTGTGGTGCTTTCGGGCATTTCGGGACAAATCTACATTGACGGAAATGGTAGGCTTTTAGTATGGCGCTCGTCAAGGTTAAACCGAACGCTCAAAGTGATGGCATACACCGGCGGCAAGCAGGGCTTTCCACGGCTAAACAAACCGCTAAATTGCTACCCTGCTTTTCTAATTTGCCTATCCATTATCCGTTCTACCAGAGACGGCGCTAATCTGGAGGCACAAAGAACGAACTTTCCGTTAAAGCCAGGTACGATAATGAACTTCTTCTTCATCATCCCGTCTATCATAGCCTTTGCCACATCATCTGGAGACATAATACCTGCGGTGCCGGCAACAGCTTTAGTTTCCTTTGGCTTGATTTTATCCTCCCATTCTAACATGGGTGTATCTGTATCAGGCGGGCATAACACGGATATCATGATATTGTATTTCTTCATCTCACTTCTTAGTGCCTGCGAAAACCCAAGCACAGCAAACTTAGCGGCACTATAACCTGTATAACCAAATACGCCCAGAAAGCCCGCCATAGAGGAAACGTTTACAATATGTCCACCTTTTGCCTTCATCATGGGGATAAAGCTTCTGCACATATTAAGAACACCATAAAAATCTATTTTCATGAGCTGATCAAATGTCTCATATGGGATCTCCTCAAAATAACCAGGGTGAGTTATACCGGCACTATTTATAATGACATTCGGTGAGCCATAGGATTTTTTATATATACCTGCCCAATTTTCAACCTCCGTGTGATTAGAGACATCAACCCTTGCATGAGAAATCTTCTGGTTAGTATCTACAGCGGAAGAGGATATTTCCTTTACCGCCTTTTTTAGTATATCCTCACGTCTTGCTAAGATAGTTATATTTGCCCCTTTAGTGGCAAATATCCTGGCTGCAGATTTACCTATTCCACTAGACCCCCCCGTAATAATCACATTTTTATCCTTAAATTCCATTAGCTCTCCTTTCAGCCTTCTCGATGTTCAGGTCGGCTACGCAAACGCACCTCTTTAATTTTCACATTTTAATGTATAGACCGCTTAGAGACAACTTAATGTGCTCGTCCATATGATGAGGAATACACCTCCTTCCTTCCTTTACGAGACCGGGTTGAAGCCTCAGAGGGAGGGTAGACACCTGCAGCAAGCAGGGCTTTCTACGGCTGAACAAGCCGCTATTCTGTTTAATATTTCGTCCTCGGTCAGCCCTCTTGTTAGGAGTCACCTAAAGAAAGCCCTGGCGAAATTGACTTGGTGTGGATGCCTGATCTAGAATTAGCCCAACACAGTCAGACCAAGCTTGGAGGCGAAACATGAAAAGGCTGATAGTATCCCTGCTCCTTCTGACCACATTAATAGCGGCCTGTGCTTGTCCTGCCACACCTACAGAGCCTGTATCATTAGAGCAGCGGCTTGACCGTTTGGTCGAACAGCTTGAACAGCAGCGCGAGGCACTACACATTCCAGGTATGGCTATCGCTGTTGTCAAGGACGACGAAGTTGTCCTCGCACACGGCTTTGGTGTGACGGATATTGAAACAGAAACGCCCGTGACGCCTGAAACAATCTTCGCTATCGGCTCATCTACTAAAGCCTTCACCGCCACGCTCATTGGCATGCTCGTCGATGAGGGGAAGATGGACTGGGACGATCCGATAACAGAATACATTCCGTACTTTACGCTTGATATAGAAAGTGAGAATGAAACCGCTGAGGTTGCCGTACGCGATTTGCTATCTCACCGCACTGGCTTTGTCCGAATGGGACTCCTGTTTGCCAGCGGCGAAATCCCACGTGAGGAGGTGCTGGGCGCCGCCACCGCAGCCGAGCCGTGGACAGGATTTCGTGAGAAGTTCTACTACAGCAATGTCATGTATATGGCGGCTGGAGTAGCTGCCGGAAAAGCCGCAGGTACAGACTGGGATACATTGATTGCTAATCGTATCCTTGAACCACTGGGAATGAACAGTACAAGCACATCCATAAGCCAGGCCCAAACCGATCCTCGTCTCTCACTGGGCTATCTGTGGGACGAGGACCTGCAGGATTACAAAGACAAACCCATGCGTAATGTAGATAACATAGCCCCGGCCGGGGCTATCAACTCCAACATCCTCGACATGGCCCAGTGGCTGCGCCTCCTGCTCGGCCGCGGCGAGTATGAAGGCCAGCGCCTGATTAGTGAAGAACAGCTCAATGAGACCTGGACGAGTCACTTTGAAATCGCCGAGGGAGTAAGCTATTGCCTCGGCTGGATGCTCCGGGAATGGGAGGGGCAACCCGTTATCGAGCACGGTGGCAATGTCGCCGGCTTCTCGGCGGAGGTGGCTCTACTCCCCGAATCCAACCTTGGCTTCGTGCTGCTTACCAATGCTTCCGTCTCTCCACTACAGCAGCTGTCAATCAACATGGTGTGGGAAGCTCTTCTCGGCGAGTGGAAGGACACCGACGCCGCAGATACGACTGAAGAGTACGAGCCTTATCTCGGCAAGTATATTGCCAACTTCGGCCAATTTGAAGATACGGAGTTTACGGTGCTCATACAGAACGACCGTCTCGCCGTGGATATACCTGATCAGCAAATCTTCGAACTCAAGGACCCCGATGAAGAAGGCAAGTGGTACTTCGTTATCACCGATGAAATCGCGCTATCCTTTGAACGGGATGACACCGGTAATGTCACCGCTATGAAACTACATCAGGCAGGCTATGTCTTCGAGCTGCCACGGGAAGGCGTGGAAATTGCGCCGGAGATTCCCCTTGAAGAGCTGCAGAAGTATCTTGGCAGTTACCACTCTGAGGAACTGGGCGTTACGGTTAAGGTGCTCATTCAGAACAACCGCCTCGCTGTCGATTGGCCGGGGGAGATGATCTACGAGATGTACCCACCAGACGAAGAGGGCATATGGGTTTTCCGGGTCTCAGAGGACTTTACCCTGAGGTTCAATGAAACACCTGATGGAGGGATCGAGTCGTTGACATACTACCAGGCTGGCGAAGAGTTCTTAATGCCTCGGGTAGAGGGCGAGTTATTGCCAACAGTAGAGGAAGTCCTTGCATTGCGCGAGACCGATAGTCGTAAGGCAGCCATTGAGGAGATGGGGGCTTATCACATCAACGGTACGCTCTATAGCGCTCAGTCTGGAGTCGGGGGCACCTTCTCCACGTATGTCTCCGGCAACGAGCGGTATCGTGTAGATTCTGACTATGGTAAGTACGGCTACAGCCGGATGGCACTCAATGGTGACCAGGCCTGGGTTGAATCCAGCTTTGGACCGTTTGATGAGCTTCACGGCGACTTCCTTGAACAGGCGAAACGAGACCATCCTGCGTCTATGGATGGTGACTGGCGCGACTTCTATGACTCAATACAGGTGCTTCGCTCAGATAATCTCGATGGACAACAGGTATATGTCCTGCAGTTAAAGCGCGGCGAGCTGCCGCCAGTAACCATATTTGTCGACACCGCTACAGGTGATGTGCTCAAATCTACAGTAGTCGTTCTTCAAGAAGGAGGTATTGGCATACCTGTGACGACCCAATACGAAGACTACCGGGAGGTGCATAGCGTTCGCATCCCGTTCCGGGCGATATCAAGTAATGAGCAAAGCGGCGGGATGACTATCCAGTACGAGTCGATTGAGGTCAATCTCGATATTGACGACAATTTCTTCATCCTCACGCCCGCAGAGAGCTGAGGGCTGCTCCGTTCACGATCGACAGGATTAGTAGAACCTGCTAACGGGCACACTAAGTAGTCAGACTGTGTTTGCGAAGAATACCAGGTTCATTAAACATTACGTCATGTTGTTCAATGGGGTGTCCTCGGTTAGAGCTTAGCGGGCTCATAACCCGAAGGTCGAGGGCTCAAATCCAACTCCGCTCTCAAGATGATTGGGGGAAGCAGAAATGCTTCCCCTCTAGCTTTTTCAGGTATATGATAATCCCTTGAGAAATAATCTCAATACTGTAAAAATGTCACACACAATATCAATTGGAATCTATCATGAGGAAAAAGAATATTATCGGCGCTATAGAAAAATATGCTATCCCATCCTTTAAACATATTGGCATACATGCTTCTGTAGCAATAGTGCTGTGTCTAGTGTTGTTTATACTTGTATTCAAAGGCCGTTCTGTTATTGGCGTTACCTCATTTGTTACTATCACATCGTCTATTAGTGCTGCGTCTGGCGCATTACTAGCGATATCTTTAGCCTTAGCCACCTTTTTTAGCCGACATATAACGGACTGGCGGGACAAGTTAATCGACAGGCTCGAGGAAGCACAGATTGATCTTGCTTCTCAAATGGCAAGGTCGGCTAAGAATCATCCGGAAATTTCTAAGCGTCTTACCGAGCTATATTTACAAGCATACATGTATATACCAGGGCAAGCAGTAGATGAGGATGAGGTCATAAGAGCGAGTAAGATATTCAATGAGTGGGCAACGAAAAAAGCCTCAGAATCTCAAAGTGCGAATAGGACTTTTGACTTTTCTAAACTCAATACATATGAATCATTAGAGAAACACCTCTTTGATGCAAACCAGTCCTGTAGACATGTAAGGGAAAGTCTAATGCTATTAAGTGCTGCCGAGAAAACCAGTAGAGCCATAACTGTATTGCCTCCATTAATGGCATCTTGGGCAGTTATACTACTAGTTTCGCTTGTTTTTGCATTTATAGGCGGTTTGGGAACATTAGATGCAGGAGCCTATTTCCCTATGCTATTGATGTTGCTCTATTTGATAATAGTATCGTTGGTTTCACTCGTTATAAGTGGTGGAAATATAGTAATGCATATCACGCGCGGACTTGAGAAGGGCTATGAAATAGCCATGGAGCAACTAGCTCAAAAGTCTATTTCAGGCGAAAAGCCCTCAGATAAGTCTAAAAAGGTCTAATCTTCTTATGCCCAGTTCCTAAACCTACCTCTTTTAGATTGCCCACTGGTCTCTTGCCAATAATAACTACATATGTGTTGAACTATTTGGCTTCACCTGCCGCTGGTAAGATATTCAAAAAAGTGTTCATGCTTTCGAGAAGTTCATCATAGGTAAGGCATCTCACTTGTTTGTTGTCTACAGCAATGTGGTTGCGCCTCCATTGAAACCTCTTCATATCTTTTCCCTTGAGGAAGGAGGATCTCCCAACGACTATCAAGAAACTTACTTCTATATGTCGTGTACCAAATCGTTGTTCAAACTCATCCGACCTATCAGAATCATCTATCTTAAAAGCCCAGTCCACTACTTGGCTAAAACCTTGTTCGATACTAGGTGCCCATTCAGAAGTGTATCTCTTGCCTTGACAGAAAATACTGTTGCTCTTAGCATCCTGAAATTCAACGAAAGAAAATTTGTGGTTTTGAAACGCTGCAGCAACAAAATCACAGGTGAAATCGCCAAACAAGTCGTACTCCCACGCGATACTATCTATTCTTGCCTCTGTTTGGTACAGGAAGCCAAAGAGAGCAATCAATTGCTTTCTTTCTCTAAAAAAGGGCAAAAGGTGTTCTGATTCAGAGAGTTCAGAATTGTTGGAGAGGAGCTCTCTGAATGCTTCCAACTCTCGGCGGGCAGAAGCTGGGTTGAAGATTATTTTCTCGAAGTCCTTCACGTAGTATACCTATTCCCAATCATAATCGCGTAACAAGCGTCGAATACGGTCGTGGTGGACTATGTCAAGCACAATTATCGTCTCGTCCTCGACTCTGAAAACCATCCTGATATCTCTGGGAACACGTGCAATATACGTCTGCTCAAGACCACGTACCTTCACAACAAGGGGAGGGCGTAGGCCGGTTCGGCTTATTTTCTCAGCAATATTGTCGATTCGGCTTTGAATAGAGTTTGGAAGACGTTGATAAGCGACTTCTGCTCTTTCTGTAAGCTGAACGTAGTATTGTTTTGCCAATTCTGTACCCTCGGTGGAATCATAGCACACTTAGGACCCATTTCGTCATTAAGTGCAGGGAGCATCTAAATTTCTCGCAATTGTGGTAAGATTAATCACATTAGAGCCATGTCGGTTGTCGGCACAAACAAGATGTCGTTAATATGCACAGTTCGTGACAATGAATACGTGTGAATTTTCAGGGGAATTGCTAGCTAGGTAACGTTAAGGGACACTTTTGCCGTGTACTCTATCGGAGGTCAGAAATGGATCTAGTCAATATAGTTTCCGTGATAGTTTCCGTATTTATTGGAGCGGTTGTTACATGGTTCGTGGCGCGTGTTTACTACAAAAAAGCGGGAGACACGCTAAGGCAAGAGGCTACTGAGCTTCGTCGGCTCACCACGCTAGTACTGCATGGCTTGGAGGATGCAGGCTTGGTCGAGCTGAACAGAGATGCGTCTGGAACACCCATCGGTCTTATAGTAAAAATGAGTGTCAAGCTAAGAGGGTCAGGGTCGATGTCAGCAAAGGGTAAAGTTATCCACGGTGTGACGGAAGCGAGCGATGTCGACGCCGCTAAGAACTCAGGCTGAAAACTAGATGAAAGACTTTGGCGGTTCTACCTATTGATAACTCAGCTCCACTAAAGGAGATTCGAACCATAGCCTTGGGCGACTGTAATCCAACATTTAGCCATAATGTGTAACGTAGCCCGGTTCTTTGTTTAAACTAATTTAGAAGCGGCCAGGAGAGCGGCTTGCAAACCCCGATTTCAGGGGGTCATTCTTCCTTTAATCTTGCCAACTTTCCCCTTAAAATTTCGCAAAAACAAGGCGTTTCAATTCATCTTGACAATTCCCTGTGTTTCGCTTTGCAACCAGTGAATGGGAAATCAAAGGGCGATTTGTTGCTAACACATTTCAATCCCCTTTCGGGGATTAATTCCCCACCAACTGTCCACCCGATTGCGTCAGTTAGCCCAGCGCCCGGTTAAATTAAGAAGCGAGGAAGTTGATGAGATTGCCACGCCTTCGGCTCGCTATCGGTCTCTATCTTCGTTTCGTTCCCCACATCACAATGGCTACACCTTGAAACAGGCGTCTCGTTTCTACCAGCGGGATTCCGTTTTCACGCCATATTGCGGCGATGCGATCAACAGGACACCGCTGACGAAAGTCCGAGATATTCGAACCCAAGAAACAACCAACACGATGCCAACCTCGTGAAATGGGGATGGTAACTATGGGCATGACGACCCTATTGTAGATTAGCCATAGAGCTCGTATCCAAGAGATTTCTGGAACGCCGAACTCAAGCGAGAGCAATTGCCCGCCTGGTTTCAGTACCCGAGACAGCTCCCGTACTGTTGCATCAGGGTCTTGGACATAACGCAACAGGTAGGTGAAGACAACCGTATTGAAGGTCTCATCAGGAAAGGGTAAATGCTCAGCGCGGCCCTGGATAAGTTGGACTCTGCCGTCCAGGCTTCTCCTCTCGACGGCACGGAGGCCAGCTTCCAGCATTGAGTGGCTAATATCGAGCCCCACGATTTGGCTATTATGGTGGCGGGCAATCTCCAGGGCGACACCGGCTGTACCGGTACATACGTCGAGCACAAGGTTTCCGGGCCGAAGAGCCATTTGCGAGACTAAGAACCTACGCCAACGAAGGTACTGAAAGAAAGTCAACCCTTGCGCCCAAGTGTCGTACGAGTGGGCAATCCCATCGAACAGGTCTTGGGCGAAGATTGCAGTGCTGTCCCCTGATGGAGAGCCGTATGCTGTCCCTGTTGTGCTGACTCGGCCCGCAGGGTGGGATTCAACCAGCGGAGCCCATCGGTCTTCTCCCTTCTTTGTCTTCATTCTTTATCCTCCATCGAGCCGTCTTTTCTGCAGACTACCTCATGAAATTGGCAGCACCAAGATGCTACGAGCTTGGGTCAGCCTTGATTATACGTAAACCACCTAATTTAGGCAAGCAAATCCCGTAATTTTGGTTGGACTATACGCTGAAGTTGAATAATAGGCTAAAAGTTCTGTCTGTCGTCCAGTACCGCCCACTTTACTGGACTTGAACTCTATTACATACCCAATTCTTGAGTAGTTCTAAACTACACGTTTCGTCAGATTGTGTAACCTAGCCCAGTCCTTCGTTTAAACTAATTAGAAAGCGGCCAGGAGAGCGGCTCGCAAACCCCGTTTTCGGGGTCGCCCTTCGTGTAATCTTGCCAACTTTCCCCTTAAAATTCCGCAAAAATAGAGCGTTTCAATTCATCTTGACAATTCCCCCCTGTGTTTCCCTTTGCAACCAGTGAATGGGAAATCAAAGGGACACTTGTTGCTAATACATTTCAAGCCCCTTTCGGGGATTAATTCTCGGCCGACACCATACTCAATTGCTAAGCCTTCTCACCAACATTTTCCGTGTTATGGGGTTATTTCTTTTGAGGCTTTTTCGCCTCTGGAGTAGAACAGAGGTATGAGAAGCAAGGCTGCCATTGAGGAAACCATCATGGCTACCCACATTACCGCCGCTACCTCCAGGTGGATTTGCAGCGGCGACAAGAAGAGCACGGAAAGCCCGATGGCCAAGCCGAAGGCGTTAGCCAGTATGGGCTTGCCAACGGTGGAGAGAGCCAGGTCAACAGACTCCTTGCCTTTATGTCCCCGTTCCCGGAAATAGTAGATGCCCGATACGAGGTGGATGGAATAGTCCACCCCCACACCGATGGCAATGGCAGACAGGCTGGCGGTGACGATGTTGAGGTTGAACCTGCTGATAGCCAGCATCCCCATGATGGCAATGATGGTAATGACAATTGGAATGAGAGCCACCAGGGCGGCACGCAACTTCCTGATGGTTACCAGCAGCATGATGAAAATCAGCACCAGGGCAAGTCCCAGGCTGCGGACCTGGCTCTGGACCACCAGCTTGTTCATTTCGTCAAAGAGCACCGGCATTCCAGTTATGACCGTGATTTCGGGGTGTTCAGCGACGAAGCTGTCCAGCAAGCCGATATCCACCGAGTCCAGGTCATCGATTTTAATCATAATCCTGAAGCCATCATTGGAAAACCACGTTTCCAGGTCCTCGTCATCGATGTGGCGCAGGATATTGTCCACGACGGCGGGGCTTTCAGGATAACCATGCTGGCCGGTCATCTCTTCGCTGAGGCTGCCGACAATGTCG
Source organism: Dehalococcoidia bacterium (assembly GCA_034431195.1). Taxonomy (GTDB): domain Bacteria; phylum Chloroflexota; class Dehalococcoidia; order GIF9; family AB-539-J10; genus CG2-30-46-19. Next base: position 10,755 of record DAOUDP010000018.1, read on the forward strand.
AACAGCGAAACCGCACTGTGTATTCCAGGCAGCCTCTCCAGGTCCCTTTCATCGTCCAGGACGTCCTCGGCAAAGGAGTGGTCCCTCAGTGTCAGCAGGCCTCTTGGAGCGGCGATCTCCCCGGCAAGGGGCAGCGCCCCACCAAAGTGCTTTTCCACTTTGTCAAAGGTCTGGACGACCTCCGAGTCTTGCTTAAAGAACATCAACTGGTTGGACACCACTTCAAGCCGGGGAATGGCGAAGGCGGATATCCCGATGACAATGGCAAACGCCACTATCACCCTGGCCCTGTGCCTGGAGCAGTCCAGGACGAATTTGACCAGGCTACCGGGCTGGACCTGCAGCTGCACCGCGGGCAGCTTTATCCGTAAAAGCACCGCCGGTAAGAAGAACATAGACAGCAGCCCGGCATAGGCAATTCCCACGGAAACGAAGATACCCATCTGGCGCATGGGCGCTACGTCCGACCACATCAGAGAGGCAAAGCCGGCCATGGTGGTTATCGTTGTCAGGAACATTGGCATTCCCACCAGGCGCAGTGTTTCCACAGTGAGTTGACGGCGGTCGGAATAGCGGGAAAGGTTATCTATGAAGTGGCTGACGTAATGCAGCCCATCGGCGGCGCCAATCACTATGACGAAGATGGGAGAGAGAACGGTGAGCAGGTTTAATTCCTGTCCGCTCCACAGAATCGTGCCCAGTGTCCACAGGGCAGCCAGCCCGGCGGGAATCATGGCCATGACGGCAAGCTTGCGGTCTTTGAGAATCAAGAAAAATACCAGCAGTACCAGGAAAATGGCGCAGGGAGGAAGGATCAATAATATCGTGACCAAGTAGTGCCAGAGGGTGCTTTTGATTACCTCGTTGCCAGCAAGGGAAAGGTTGAGGGCGGTTTCACTTTCCACCATTCCTTCCAGCGACTTCATCACCTCCGCAGCCGGGGCGTTCAATTCCATGGTGACGATAAGCGCTCCCTTGCTTTCGTCGGAGGAGAGGAGGTCGCCGGTGAGAAAGCTGTCGCGGATGACGCCCTCCAGGATGTCGCTGTGGTATGCAATGAACTTCTGGTCCACGTCGAAGGTGCTGCCCTGCACCAGAATCTCCGATGGAATGAAGCTCTGCACCCGGGATATGCCGTCCATTTCCTCGATATCTTCCTGAAGGCGGAAGACATCCTGGAGGTGCTGCTCTTCGAGAAGGGATTCGTCCTGCTCGATGAGAACCACGACGGTTTCGCCGGTCCGGTATTTCTCGTTCAGTCTGTCGTATTCTTCTACCCTGGGATTTCCCGCAGTAAAAAAATTGAGGAAGTCAGTACTAAGGTCGAAACGGATGAAGGAAACCAGAGCAACGATGTTCAGGATAGCCACCAGGACAAGAATGAGTTTCGACCTAGCGTAGACGAAGTTGCCGATTCTTTCCATGGAAACGCCTCACCCCTCTGTATCCTCGCCTGGGATGCCTGTGCCCTTTTTGATGGAAACAGTCAGGGCAGAGTATAACCCCGTTCTGAGCATCGGCTTACTTTAGTTTGAGTATAGCACAGAGGAATTAGATGAAGTATCGCCACAGCCTGTTAACAAGCCGTCAGATTGCGTAGGTTATGCCAGTCCCTCTTGGTTAGATTAACAGGCGAGGAGGTTGATGAGATTGCCGCGCTCGCAATGAGACTCTCCTTCACTCATTGCTGGCAGGAGAGGGAGCCATGGCTTTCCGGGGATATGCCAGCTTAGCCAGCCAGATGCTTAACTCATAAAGAACAATTATCGGGGCGGCTATCAACGCCTGGTTAACCGGGTCCACAGTAGGAGTGATAATGGCGCCGAGAACGAAAGCTGCCAATACCGCCCACTTCCTGCCCTTAGCAAGCTTTTGAGGGCTAACCACACCCAGTTTGGCAAGTAAGGTGATGACCAGAGGTATTTCAAAGACCAGCCCGACAGCGAGGAGCAGCCTCACCAGAACACTGACATAATTGCTCACAGTTATCATTGGTTGGGCAATATCGCTGCCAAAAGTGAGCAAAAATTTAAGCGCTGGAGGGAGAAAGATAAAATAGGCGAAGCAAACACCAGCAGCAAAGAGGACAACAACCAGCGGCATTGAAAGATAGAGGTATCTCTTTTCCTTGTCCTTCAATGCCGGAGCAAAAAACATCACCAGTTGATAAATAAGATAAGGCAGGGAAAGAGCTATACCGCAATAAAGAGCCACTTTCATATAGGTGCCAAACATCTCGGTGACATTTATGAAGACCAGATTCATATCGCTCGGCGCCCGTGATTTGAGGATATCAAAAATATAGAAGGCTAATGGAAAGGAGATGACGATACCCACACCTAAAGCTATTGTTGATTTAATTAAGCGGCTGCGTAGCTCCAGGAGGTGTTCGGTGATACTCAGCTTTTTGTCTTGTCCCACTGTTGGATGTCAGCATCTACCTTGGAAGCTTCTTTGGTAATGGCTACATTAAAGTCAGTATAGTTTTTCTTGAGCCAGCGGGCCCCTTTGCCCAACTCCCTGGCTACTCTGGGCAGCTTTTGAGGACCAATGAAAATAAAAGCGAGGAGCAAAATAAGAATTATTTCCCAGAAACCCATATATGGTACTCCCTCGCACAGAGGAATTTAGCTTTTCTTGGTGCTTCTTCGCCTCTTCGATTTCTCTGCCGGCTTATCTTCGTCAAACTCGCCCTCTTTTGCCTTATGGAACTCCCTTAGTCCCTGGCCCGCAGCACGAAAGACCTGAGGCAGCTTCCCAGCACCAAAGATGATGAGCACAATGAGTAAGATAAGCCCTATCTCAAGCGGTCCAGGTGGTCTCATATGCCGACTCCTTTCCTACAACTTCCCAGCTTATCCCTAATCACAGATTTTGTCAATTTCCAGTCATAATTGTCATTGCGAGCCGAAGGCGTGGCAATCTCAGGAAAGCAAAACTCAAAAATCAAAATGCAAAATGACAGAGCAAGAATAAAAAAGCAGTCGGTAATCAGCAGTCAGCAATTAGTCAATGGCTGAAAGCTAATAGCTACCAACTTGGAGATTGCTTCGTCGCTAACACTCCTCGCAATGACAGAGGAAAGGGTGTGCCTCGCAATGACGAGGGAAAGGGTGTGCCGCGCAATAACAAAAAGGGCGCTCCCCCCAATGACAGAAGCGGGGGGACATGATTGACTTTGCCTTTAGTCGCAGATACACTTCGCCAGAGAAGGAGCAGGTACCACAAATGAGGCTGGCAAATGAAATATTAAAAGGCAATATAAGGGCAGCGGCAAAGTTAATAAGATACGTGGAAGATGGAGCACCTGATGCCGTTGAGGAACTGAAGAAGCTCTATTTTCACACCGGGAAGTCCTACATCATCGGCATTACCGGGGCACCAGGGTCGGGGAAAAGCACCTTGATAGACGTGCTAATCGATAGCCTCAGGAAGAGAAATAAAACGGTAGGTGTAATTGTTATAGACCCATCCAGTCCTTTCAGTGGTGGAGCGATACTGGGGGACAGAATAAGGATGCAAAGGCATGCCACAGACCAAGGCGTGTTTATCAGAAGTCTTGCCACAAGAGGGTGGCTTGGGGGACTATCCAAAGCTACTATTGATGCAATCCACATTATGGATGCTCTGGGAAAGGATATCATCCTGGTGGAAACTGTAGGCGTAGGACAAGCAGAGGTAGCTATAATGAATTTCGTCCATACTGCTACTGTGGTGTTAATGCCAGGAAGCGGCGATTGGGTTCAAACACTTAAAGCTGGTATCCTCGAGATAGCTGACCTTCTGGTGATAAATAAAGCGGACATGAAAGGCGTTTATGAACTGGAAGCTGAGCTGAAAGCAATGCTGCAAATGAAAGATTACCCCCGAGGAGTATGGAAGCCAAAAATTCTTCTAACCGAAGCGATCAATGATAAGGGTACTGAAGAATTAATGAAAGGGATTTACGAGCATAGAGAGTTTCTGGTCACCACAGGGAAATATGATACCCGCATTAGACAGAGCAACAAACAAGAATTACTTGAAGTGCTTAAAGGCTCTTTGCTAGACACTGTGTTTCAGAAAGTCAATAAGAACGATTATATGGAAAAAGTGATAGATGACCTTGCAAACAGGAGAAAAGACCCATATTCCGCCGTTTCCGAGATAATCAATAAGCTAACCGAGGGAAAATAGATACTTAATATCTTATTTCGAAGGCAGTGAATTGTCCTGAGTAATTTGACCAGCTTGTTTCCACTCCTGTTACCCGAGCTCCAGGGGGACCCACCTTCAGCTGCTCAACCAGCATTTGCAATTGATTCTTATCCCCTTCAGCCTCAACTCCCACAGCACCACCGGGCAGGTTACGAACATAGCCTCTCAAACGCAAATATCCAGCTTCACGGATGACAAAATAGCGGAAGTTGACGCCTTGCACGGAGCCGTAAACTTTGGCTGAAAGATGAGTCATGTTTTCCATTTTAGAGTCTCAGTAACAAAGGGCGAGGTTCATCTAACCGATTCAAGCCAGCCTGACGAGCTAGCGCCACCGCCTCCTGAAATTCCACTGCTGAAGTTCGTCGCGATAGGCTGGGAAACCGAAAGGCTTTATGACACGGATGATACTGCGCCATGATGTTAACATAAGTATCAGGCGAGACTTCATTGGCAAGGAAGTCCACCACCTCCTTTGTTCCCGCTAGCCCATGTGGCAAAACCAGATGTCGCACCAAAAGTCCCCGTTGCGCTATCCCATCCTCGTCGATTTGCAAGTCACCTACCTGGCGATGCATTTCCTTTACCGCTGCCCTGTTTATTGCGGGATAATTCTCGACCCCGGACAGCTTTTCAGCAGTTTTTTCATTGCTATACTTCATATCAGGCATGTAAATATCAACGATGCCATCGAGCAACCTGAGCGTCTCCACAGAATCGTAGCCACCTGAGTTATATACCAGAGGAAGCCGCAGCCCTGACTTCACCGCTATTTCTAATGCTTCCAATATCTGCGGGACTACATGTGTAGGTGAGACCAGGTTTATATTGTGGCAGCCTTTGCTTTGAAGGGAAAGCATCATGTAAGCCAATTCTTCCTTGCTTACCTTGTCTCCCTCACCTAGCTGACTTATGGAATAGTTCTGGCAAAAAATGCACCTCAAGTTGCAATTGGTAAAGAATATCGTGCCCGAGCCATTCCTGCCCACCAGTGGCGCCTCTTCGCCAAAATGAGGTGCATAGCTGGATATGATTATCTCCGCTGAAGTGCGACACTTACCCAACCCACCGTTCAGGCGGTCCACTCCACAATGACGAGGGCAAACGTGGCAATCTTGCAACAATGACCTGGCAGCCTCTACCCGCTCAGCCAGCTTGCCACTGTGATAAAGGCTTAAGTAAGCTGTCACCCTTTACTCTTCTTCGCGTTCTTTCTTTACCTTCTTGATTACCTCTACCTCCACCTGGGGCAACATCTCCGGTATCACCTGAGCCTTCTTCGCCGTTTTTTTCGGCTTTTTCGATTCTCTCCGCCTGAAATCTCGCCTACCCATGGTTACACCCCACTTTCACCCATGCTAGCTGTGATGCTTCCATCTCAGCAGCCTTCTTACTCTTACCTGTGCCAACGCTTATGACCTCATCACCCATGATAACCTCAACAGTAAATCGCTTATCATGGTCAGGACCAGCGACCTTCACCACACGGTAAACCGGTACTGACATGCTCTCCTTCTGAGCAAACTCCTGCAACAACGCTTTGTAGTTAAGACTCACCTTCCCACTCTTTATTCTCTCCAGGAAAGGCTCGACTTGCTTGAAGATGAATCTCTTCACCCGAGACAATCCCTGGTCAAGGTATATAGCACCAATCAGAGCTTCCAAGCTGTTTGCCAGGTTGCTCTGCTTACTCCTCCCACCAGTAGCATCCTCACCCCTTCCCATTAATAACCAATCACCAAGCTTGAGGGAAGAGGCTATTTCAGCTAAAGTATCCTGACAGACCAGATAGGCACGCATCGTGGTTAGCCAGCCTTCACTCGACTCGGGAAACTCGCTATACAGCCTTTCAGCTACCACAAGTCCAAGCACGGCATCGCCAACAAACTCCAACCGCTCATTGCTAGGCCAACCGAAGTCCTGGTTCTCATTTAAGTAAGAACTATGCACCAAGGCTTGCAGCAACAAAATCTCATTGTTAAAGGATATACTCAAGGCTTTCTGACAGTGGTCTAAATCGACCATGTAGTTATAAGTATAGCAACAAAAGCCTGGCTCGCTCAACTTTTTGTTATAATTAATCTGGTTACATGAAACGACTTAAACACGTAGTTATTTACACCGACGGTGCCTGCCTGGGAAACCCCGGACCAGGGGGTTATGGGGTAGTTCTATTATATAAGGGGAATAGAAAGGAATTGTCCGGGGGTTATCGGAAAACCACTAACAACCGAATGGAGATAATGGCGGCGATCGCCGGGTTAAAAGCACTCAAAGAGAAGTGTAAGGTAACGCTCTATAGCGATTCTGCATATCTGGTCAAGGCAATAACAGAAGGATGGGTAAAAAGATGGCGCAAAAACAATTGGCGGCGTAATAAGAAGAAGAGGGCGTTGAACCCTGACCTCTGGGAGGAACTTTTGCAGCTATCTGATACTCACCAAGTTGAATTCCAATGGGTAAAAGGACATGCTAGAAGTGCTGAAAATAACCGCTGTGATGAGCTTGCCCTGGAAGCTGCTCAGCAACCAAGCCTGCCTGTTGACGAAGGATATGATGGCAGAGAATGAGACTCACTTCCTTTCCAAAATACCGCAAACACCCATCCCACCACCACCACAAATAGCCTCAAGTCCGTATCTTACATTGCGCCTTCGCATCTCATAGAGCAGCGTGGTCAGGATTCTAGCACCAGTACAACCTAATGGATGACCAATAGCAATACAAGAACCGTTAACATTCACCCTATCATGATCCTTTTCAGTTAGCCCTAACTCGATGAAGTTTGCCAGCACCTGAGCAGCAAATGCCTCGTGCAACTCAATGAGGTCAATTTGTTCCAGGGAAAGTTCGACACTTTGTAACGCCTTGTTGACCGCGGAAGGAACCGCCTTCCAGGTGTAGCGTGGGTCAGCACCACTAAAGGCAAAGGATCTAAGGTAAGCCATTGGCTCCACGCCAACTTGCCGAGCCTTCTCTGCTGACATCACCACACACACTGCAGCGCCATCATTTTCACCAGAGGAATTACCGGCAGTGCAAACTCCGCTTAGTACTGCCCTTAACTTAGAAAGCGCTTCCAAGCTGGTATCGGAACGGGGATGCTCATCCCGGTCAACCAATACTGGCTCACCTTTGCGTTGTGGAACCTGCACAGGAATGATTTCGTCTTCAAATTTCCCCGATTCTATAGCGGCACACGCCCTTTGATGGCTTAATAAAGCCCACCTATCCACATCCTCGCGACTGATACCATATTGCTTGGCTGCCGTTTCAGCCCAGGACATCATTGTAGGCAAAACGCCAAATCTTTCCTGTGGTTGAGACATCATTCTGCCACGCTGCATTCTGTCATACATTGGGATTCCCCACATTGAGCTGTATCCATGTCCTTTAGGCATATCAGCGGTTCCCCCCAATCCCCACCTCACATCACCTGTTATGTAAAACTCAGCCGTGCTCATGCTCTCTACACCGCCAGCGACCACAATATCGGCTTTGCCACTTTGAATTGTCATCGCGGCAAGACATACAGCGTCAAAACCACCACAGCAACGACGGTCAACGGTAAGCGCTGGCATCTCCACTGGCCAGCCAGCCTTGAGCAGTGACATCCGAGCAATATTTACATATTCACCACTCTGGTAATTCTGCGCCATGATTACCTCGTCAACTAAGCTCGGAGCTATCCTGGCCCTTTTCACCACTTCATTGAGCACCAGAGCAGCCAAATCATATGCTGGTATAGTTCGTAAAGAACCACCCAAATTACCCACAGGTGTCCGCACAGCACTGGCTATAATTACTTCCATCAATTCGTCCCCAACGGTAATTAATTTGCTAGAAGTGTAGCACATCGCCCACCGCTCGGTAAGGACTATCCCTATTTGAACTAGATCAAGGAGAGCATAGAGAGCATTGACAAAGGCTTTCCTCAATGGTATGGTGAATACCAAGGATTATGAAAACGAGGGATGATGATGGATTACAAACGTGAGTTACTCAAAGGCAACACCGAGTGTTTGCTTCTTTGCCTGATTAATTCTCAATCTATGTATGGTTACCAGCTCATAAAGGAACTGAATAGGCGTAGCAACGGGTATTTTCATTTCAAAGAAGGAACTCTCTATCCTGCACTACACCGACTGGAGAAAGAAAAGCTTATCAAGGGTAACTGGGAAAAGTCACCCGCTGGGCAAGAAAGGCGATATTACCATATAACAGGGAACGGACGCCGAGCTTTATTCCAAAAATTGAGTGTGTGGGAGGATTTCGCTACTGCGATTAGAGCAGTTGTACAACCAAGAACAAGCTAGTATAACCGTGGCAGACAAATTAGCTAGTTACCTGGAGAGCCTCAAGAACTGTCTGAAGATTGATTCTGCAGTTAAAGACGAGGCCATCCGAGAAATTTCTACCCACCTTGAAGATGCAAGCCAAGAGCTGAAAGAAGGCGGGCTTAACGAAGAAGAGGCATTAACACTCGCCACCGACAAGTTCGGCTCAGCTCAGTTGATAGCGCAAGAAATATGTGAAGTACATAACCAAGGGAGTTGGCAGGATGCTTTTTTTACCGCCTTACCACATTTTTTGGTAGCCACGCTCTTTGCCTCCTACTACTGGCAGAACACGACTTGCCTGTTACTGGTATTGCTAGCAACAACTTGTGTGGTCATCTATGGTTGGCGGCATAACCAGCCACTGTGGCTCTTCCCCTGGCTGGGATACTATCTACTGCCAGTAATGGTTACCGGTATTCTTTTAATCTATTTGCCCCAAGGTTGGACCTGGTTAGCAGCACTGGTGTATATCCCATTAGTTTTGTTTATTGTTGCCTATATAGTAAGGCAAACGACAAATCGAGACTGGCTTTATGTATTGCTTATGCTTATTCCCATTCTTGTGGTATTTATGTGGCTGACCTCCTCGAGCACTGGAGGGCAATTTTTACCCAGTAGTACGCAACTTCAGGCGAACACACTGTGGTTAACACTTAGTTTCTTCACCTTGGCTGTGGCAACCATTGCCTTCGTGCGGGTAAAACAACGGTGGCAAAAAGCAGTCGCTCTGCTGATTCCAGCAAGCCTGATACTGCTTGCAGTAACTCTGGTAAATCGCGAAGGCATTGGCCTTGGTGCTGGGAGTATCTTAATCCTTTCCCTTCTCATCCTAGTCATGCCAGCGTGGATACAGTTGAAGCCAGAACTACGCTGAGTTAAGTTCGTTAGTTCAGTTCTAGAGGTGACCTTGCCTCGGCGGCTAGGTTTGATTCCACAAACTTGTTTGTGCTTGAAAAGTTTCAGGATAAGATAATCCTAGATGCTCATAAGCAGGTTTAGTAACCACCCTGCCCCGGGGAGTACGCGCTAAGAAGCCTAACTGGAGAAGGTAAGGCTCATAAACATCCATAATCGTATCGGCATCTTCGTTAATAGAAGCAGCGATAGTCTCCAAACCCACAGGACCACCACCAAACTTATCAATAATGGTACGTAATACTTTGCAATCTATGTCATCCAAGCCTATGGAATCCACTTTAAGCTTTGAAAGCCCCTCAAGAGCTATTTCCTTGGTTACCACCCCATCAGCCATGACCTGAGCATAGTCTCGCACTCTTTTCAATAGGCGATTGGCTACCCTGGGAGTCCCTCGAGCACGCTGAGCAATCTGTTCCAACCCTTCCTCCATAGCAGATACCTTCAAAAAAGCAGCACTGCGTTTTAGGATCAGCTTTATAGCTAATTCATCATAGAAATCAAGATGGTACGTGGCTCCAAATCTGTCACGAAGCGGAGGGCTCAACAAGGCAGAACGCGTTGTAGCCCCAATTAAGGTAAAACGAGGTAGCTTCAACCGTAAGCTTCTGGCTGCCGGACCTTTGCCCAAAAAAATGTCAAAAACAAACTCTTCCATTGCCGGGTAAAGCTTTTCCTCCACTAAATGGCTAAGCCGGTGAATTTCATCAATAAAAAGAATATCGCCGCTCCGCAAGCTAGTAACAATAGCCGCCAGGTCCCCAGGACGCTCTATGGCTGGTCCCGAGCTTACTTTAATGTTAACTCCCATCTCAACAGCGATAATGTGAGCCAGCGTGGTTTTGCCCAATCCAGGAGGACCACAGAAAAGAATATGGTCTAAAGGGTCGCCCCTTTTTTGTGCCGCTGCAATGGCTATGTCTAGGTTCCCTTTAACTTCCTGTTGACCAACAAATTCACTAAGATGCTTGGGGCGAAGAGCTAAATCAATGGGTACATCCTCAGAGACCTGCTTGCCTGAAACTGGCCTCATTCTTCATTTCCCTCCTCATCGGACGAAGCCTGAGTGCCTAGTTGCAAGCCAACTAGGTCTTGTCGGGCACCTACCACCCCAGCCGGGATAACCCTACCAAGAATAACATTTTCCTTTAAACCACGCAGCCTATCTACCTCCCCTCCGATCGCTGCATTGCGAAGGACATGATCCGTTTCCTGAAAAGAAGCAGCAGCTAACCAGCTATCTTTATGCAAGCTAACCCTGGTCATCCCCAAAAGAACTGCGTCTGCTATCGCTGGCTCACCGCCTTCAGCCAGTACTTTTGCATTCACCTCTTCATATTTGAATCGGTCAATCAACTCCTCAGGCAACAGCTCTGTATCTCCACTGGAAGTAACCCTAACTTTGCTTAACATCTGACGGACGATAATGGCAATGTGCTTATCATGTATATTCACTCCCTGGGAACGATATACTTTTTGTACTTCATTTATCAAATAATGCTGGACTGCTTCCTTACCCATAACCCGCAAGACGCTATGGGGATCAATGGTTCCCTCGGTAAGCCGTTCACCTGCTTGCACCTCATCACCAGATTTAACAAGCAAACGTAAGTCAGGTGGTGCAAAATACTCCTTTTCCTCCCTTTCCCTCCGTCTGATGTAAAGACGATCATTCTCAATCACGACTTGTCCCGCAGCTTTTGCCACTATGGCCTCTGATTTCACTACCGGCAATTCCCCCTCAGCTTCACTCGGGGATACCTCAGGATGAAAGAGTACAGTACCAGCGTCAACCAGCTGCCCCTCTTCCACAGCTAATTTCGCTTCGGGAGGAAGTAGATATTCGTCCTGATAAAGCTCTGAACTAACTACTCTAATCACGTTCTCTTCTTCACTGGCAACCACTTCAGCAATGCCATCGATCTCAGAGACGATAGCACTACGTTTTGGTATCCTCGCTTCAAGAAGTTCCTCCACGCGAGGCAACCCACTGGTGATATCAGTACCTACCACACCCCCAGTATGGAAAGTTCGCAGGGTAAGCTGGGTACCTGGTTCACCAATGCTCTGAGCAGCAACAATACCTACAGCAGTGTTAAGCTCTACCAGCTTCCTTTTCGATAAGTCTCTACCATAACACCTTCGACAAACACCAAACCGAGAATGGCAACTAAGAGGAGACCTTACGTATACCTGAGCAATATCAGCCTCAATGATCTCTTTAGCTTTCTGTTCATCAATTTCCTCGTTGTGGTCAACGATAACCCTCCCTGTGCCAGGCTCAACGATCCTACTTGCAGCAAGATAACCAATAATCCGTTCCCTAAATGGAGGCAAGTATTCTTCTTCAACTCCCTTTAATATCCAAACCCCTTCAGTGGTACCACAATCCTCTTTAGTTATAATGACGTCCTGAGCTATATCTACAAGACGTCTAGTAAGGTAACCACTGTCCGACGTTCTCAAGGCAGTATCTGCTAATCCTTTACGAGCACCATGAGTGGAGATAAAGTATTCCATAGCTGATAAGCCGTCACGAAAACTGGACTTAATGGGAAAGTCTATTATCCTTCCCGATGGGTCAGCCATTAACCCACGTATTCCTGCCATCTGTGTTATCTGAGAGATATTCCCCCTCGCTCCTGAGTGAGCCATCATGTAGATTCCTCCAAGAGGGTCTAAGGATTGCGCTACACGGTCAGTAATCTCATAAGTGGTTTTCATCCATGTCTGAACAGCATTTTCATAACGCTCATCTTCAGTAATCAATCCCTGATTGAATTGTTCCTCCACAAGAGCAATTTGCTCCTCAGCCTCTTTGAGAAGCTTATTCTTATCAGAGGGCTCACTGATATCGTCTATTGCAATAGAAATACCTGACTTTGTAGCGTAGTAAAACCCCAATTGTTTGATATCATCAAGGATAGAAGCTGCAGCCTCTTCACCCAGCAAGCGAATACACTCAGACACCAATGATTTTAAGGATGCTTTGTCCATCGTTTTATCATAAGCACGAAGCTCCGGAGGCAAAACCTCATTAAATAAGATCCTTCCCACGGTGGTCTCTATCCTTCCTGACTGCTCATCTTGTACCGTAATCTGGGCACCAAGCTCAATAAGACCCCACTCGTGAACAAGCTTAGCCTCCTCAAAACTACTGAACAATTTTCCAGTTCCTTTAGCCCCAGGCTTAACCATAGTGAGATAATAGCACCCGAAGACTATATCTAAACTGGGCACTGTTATCGGCTCACCACAACTTGGCGACAGCGTATTGAAAGTACTGAGCATAAATTTCCTGGCTTCTTCCACCGCCGCTTTGGATAGAGGAATATGGACTGCCATCTGGTCACCATCAAAATCAGCGTTAAAGGCAGCACAAACCAAAGGGTGAATTTGAATGGCATCACCATCAATTAACACCGGTTCGAAAGCCTGGATGCTCAACCGATGTAGTGTAGGAGCACGATTGAGTAACACTGGACGCTCTTTGACTACTTCGTTGAGCAAATCCCAGACTTCTGGATTACCCCTTTCCACCAAGGTTCGAGCGATCTTTAAGTTATTAGCATAGCCCAACTCAATAAGCCTATTCATCACAAAAGGTTTAAATAGCTCTAAAGCCATGCGCCTTGGCAATCCACATTGGTGAAGCTTGAGATTGGGACCAACAACGATTACTGACCGTCCACTATAATCCACCCTCTTTCCTAAAAGATTCTGACGAAACCGACCTTGTTTCCCTTTCAGCATAGCCGATAGAGATTTCAGTACATGCTTGGTTCCAGTAGTGACCGGACGTCCTCTCCTTCCATTATCAATAAGAGCGTCGACGGCTTCCTGTAGCATTCGCTTTTCATTACGGATAATAACCTCTGGCGCACCTAATGTTATGAGACGCCGGAGACGATTATTGCGATTAATGATACGACGATAGAGGTCGTTAACATCACTGATAACAAAGCGACCGCCATCCAGCTGAACTACAGGACGAAGCGCCGGAGGCAATACCGGCAGCACAGTCAAAATCATCCATTCAGGTTTATTTCCACTAGCTTTGAAGGCTTCCACTAGTTGTAGTCGCCTGCTTAACCTCTTACGATTTTGCCCAGAGGCACTCTGTAATTCGTTGAGAAGTTTGCGATGCAAACTATCAATGTCAATGTCCCTCAGTATCTCTGAGATGGCTTCAGCTCCGGTGCCAACTCGTAGAATATCACCATATTTATCCCTAAGTTCCTGATATCTCTCCTCGGTAAGTACTTCACATTTCTTCAAACCTTTTACTTCCTCCCTCCTCGCTCTGCATTCCTCTTCAATCTCTGCCCTATTCTCCACAAGGTCAGCCCTTAGCCGATTTATCTCCTTGATTATGTCTTCATCTTCGGGAGCTGTCTTCAATTTGGCTTGCAATTTCCCAATTTGCTTGTTCACCTTCTTTTCTTGCTCGGCTATTCTTCGATCTCTATCTTTATCAAGCTGCACAATCTTCTTCCCACGAACTTCTTCATCAATGGAAATAATGATGTATCGCGCAAAGTAGATGACTCCTTCCAAGTTTCGAGGCGTGACATCGAGGAGGAGACTGATCGGGCTAGGCACAAGCTTGGTAAACCAGATATGGGCAACCGGTGCTGCTAGCTCGATATGCCCCATGCGCTCCCTTCGCATACTAGATGGACCAACTTCAACACCGCATTTCTCACAGATGACGCCTTTGTACCGTACCTTTTTATATCGCCCACAATGACACTCATAGTCTTTGACGGGACCAAAAATCTTCTCACAGAATAAGCCGTCCCTTTCTGGCTTTAATGTGCGGTAATTTATGGTCTCCGCCTTAGTTACTTCGCCATGAGACCAACTCCTGGTCTGCTCTGGCGAGGCAAGGCTTATCCTAATAGCGTCAAAATCACCAAAATCAGACATTTCTTTTTACACCTCGATTTCTTATTCCGTCTTTGAATCTTCCGAAGTGTCCACTGTAGAGAAGCTTGCCTGCTTCCTTCCTTCATTAAGCAACTCCACGGCAAGGCTTAAGCTACGCAGTTCCATAAACAGCACCTTACATGCTTCGGGGATGCCAGGATGGTAAACATCTTCGCCTTTAACGATAGCCTCGTAAGCTTTAGAGCGACCAGCAATGTCATCCGATTTTATACTAAGCATTTCTTGAAGTGTATAAGCTGCACCGTGACCTTCCAACGCCCACACCTCCATTTCCCCGAAGCGCTGACCTCCAAATCGAGCTTTCCCGCCTAAAGGTTGTTGGGTGACAAGCGAATATGGTCCGGTAGAGCGAGCATGCACCTTGTCTGAAACAAGGTGTATCAACTTCATCATATAAACAACACCAACAGTCACGGCTTGGTGAAAAGACTTCCCAGTTCGGCCATCTCTGAGCTCCATTTTCCCAAAGATAGGTGGATAAACTCTTCGTTCTTTGTAAGTCTTCTGCACTTCTCGTTCCAATTCACCCCCACTCAAATCCCGAGAATTTATGCCCAAATCTTCAAGCCATAAACGCAAAGCAGCTTCTCTTGCCTTTCCTTTATGTTTCCCAGCGGTCACTTCCTCTATCTCTCCCCTATCAAGTCCTCGAGCAGTGAGCCAAGCATCAATTTTCTCAAAATCAGCTACCCCTCCAGTCAAGCCATCTTGATATAGAGAGACAGCACCAGCTTTCCATGCTATCCAAGACATAGCTAAATAATCTTCAATCCCAGCAATGTCAGCTCCATCAAAAATGGGATTAACCGCTTTGAAGCCCAGGATGCGAGCTGCCCAGCCTAAATGAGCTTCCAAAACCTGCCCAATATTCATTCGAGATGGAACACCTAGAGGATTAAGGACAATATCTACAGGTGTGCCATCAGATAAGTAAGGCATATCCTCTTCAGGCAATATTATTGAAACAATGCCTTTATTGCCATGCCTGCCTGACATTTTGTCGCCCACTGATATCTTGCGTTTCTGCGCAACCCATACCCATATAATCTTATTTACTCCGATTGGCATTTCAGCATGGCTACCACGAGAGAGTACCTTTACATCGATCACCTTCCCCCCTTCACCAGCCGGCACCCTAAGAGAACTATCCTTTACCTGGCGTGTTTTTTCCCCGAATATCGCTCGTAGTAACTTCTCCTCCGCAGAAGGCTCAGTTTCACCCTTAGGGGTAATTTTCCCCACCAATACATCATTGGAACTTACTTCAGCTCCTATCCGTATAATGCCCTGCTCATCAAGCTCGCTAAGGCTTTCTTCACTTACATTTGGTATATCTCTGGTAATCTCTTCAGGACCAAGCTTCGTGTCACGCGCCTCAATTTCATGTTTCTCTATATGAATAGAGGTGAAAACGTCGTCTGTGACTAGCCTTTTACTAATAACAATGGCATCCTCAAAATTGTATCCTCGCCAACTCATAAAGGCACAAACAGCATTTTGCCCCAAAGCAAGCTCCCCTCCCTCCATTGCACAACTATTAACGAGTGACTGTCCCTTCTTAACCTTGTCCCCCTTACTTACTACGGGACACTGGTTAATACACGTTCCTTGATTGGTTCTAACAAACTTGTTCAACTCATAAACATGTTCTTTGTTTTCCTCATCCTCAATTATGATTTGCGAACTAGTGGCTGAAGTCACTACGCCATCACAGGGAGAAAATATTCCCTGCGCACTGTATTTAGCTACCTCTTTTTCCATACCTGTGGCTACCAATGGGGCTTGGGGAAATAACAAAGGCACAGCTTGACGTTGCATGTTGCACCCCATTAAAGCACGATTGGCATCATCGTGTTCTAAAAACGGAATAAGAGAGGCAGCAACACTGAATATCTGTTTGGGAGAGACATCCATAAAATCTACCTTATCAGCAGATTCCTTAAAATATTTGCTACCTTTCTTAACTTCAACCCTTTGCTGGATAAACTCACTCCTGCTATTAACAGGAGCATTAGCCTGAGCAATGGCATATTGCTCCTCTTCATCGGCAGTCAAGCAAGTAACCTGCTCAGAAACAAAGGGGACTATTTTAACTGTTTGTATGGGGAGAGAGACAAGCTTATCAGCGATTCCCTTAGTGATCAATGTACCTGAGTGGATTACAACCTTACCACTATGGTCTGGCACATCTTCCCGTATTGTTCTTCCCAACAACTCATCTTCAATATTTGGAACCTCATGAATAACCTTACGGTAGGGGGTCTCTATAAAACCGTACTTATTGACCGAGGCGTAAGTAGCTAACGAACCAATGAGTCCGATGTTTGGTCCCTCCGGTGTCTCTATAGGGCAAATACGGCCATAATGTGAATGATGCACATCACGAACTTCAAAGCCAGCCTGCTCCCTCGATAACCCTCCAGGCCCCATGGCAGAGAGACGCCGTTTATGAGTGAGTTCAGCCAATGGATTAGTTTGATCCATGAATTGAGATAGCTGAGACCTACCAAAGAACTCCTTCATAGTGGCTACTATCGGGCGAATGTTAATTAACGAGGCTGGAGTCGCTTCCTCAGGACCAAGAATGCTCATCCTTTCCTTGATAGCTTTCTCTAACCGCAGTAAGCCAATCTGAAATTGCCTCTGTATTAGGGCACCTACTGTTTGTGCCCGCCGATTGCCAAGGTGATCGATGTCATCAGGGATATCTTCATGCTTATTGATCAAGATAATGTGACGGACTATTCCCACCAGATCTTCGGGGGTCAAGCCAAGCTGGTCTTGAGAAAGGTTAAGTCCTAGTTTCTTATTAAGCTTGTAGCGACCTATTTTCCCCAAGCTATAACGCCGTGGATTGAACAAAAAGTTATTCAGCAATGCTTGAGCACTCTCAAGGCTAGGGGGATCACCGGAAGAAAATTTACGGTAAATATCAACCAATGCATCAGCTCTAGTCCTAATCAAAGGATCTCGCTCTATTGTGGAGCGAATGAATGAATGATCAGGCGAATTATCTACATCTCGGAATTCGCTAATTAGCTCTTCGTCAGTTTCAAAACCTATAGCACGCAATAAAGTGGTGACAACCATTTTCCTCTTCCCACCTAACCTTACCGAGATAACATTACTGCTGGAGGTCTCAAAATCAAGCCACGAGCCATGCTCAGCAACAAGCTTGGCAAAGCATAACTCACGCCCACTAGTAGGATCCTTCTGTAAAGTGAAATAAACGCCAGGAAAGCGGCTCAATTGGCTTACTCCTACCCGTTCCACTCCAGAAATAATAAAAGTCCCTCTATTCGTCATTAGCGGAAAATCGCCAAAGAATAACTCCTGCTGCTTAATTTCTCCCGTCTCTTTGACTATTAGCTGAACGGTGACATGGAGAGGAGAAGAATAGGTTATGCCTCGCGCAAGACACTCTTCAGCAGAGTGTTTTGGCTCACTGAACTCGTAATCACCGAAGTGCAGCTCTAATTTATTACGCGTATAGTCCAAGATAGGGGAAATTTCCTTAAAAAGCTCCTTCAAACCATCTTCCTGGAAACAACGAAACGAATCAAACTGAACCCGCACAAGAGGAGGAACCCCAACAACCTCGGGAAGTTTAGCAAAGGACTTTGTTAAACTGTATCTAGGCATCGACAATACAGCCATGATTCTTACTCCTTAAAATAAAATCCAAAAAGCTACCCTAAGGCATTCAAAGTGTTGTAATATATTTAGTGAGGGAATTTAGACCTGATAAAAATTGAAAGGCAAGAAGAAACATAAACCAAACTCATAGTTTAGCATCCTGAAAAATTTTTGTCAAGCCCCCCAGAAAAACTATGGTTGAACACACGATAAAATTCGGCACAGACGGATGGAGAGGAATTATAGCCGAAGACTTTACCTTTAACAATGTGCGTATTTGCTCCCAAGGTATAGCTAATCACCTCACTAGAAAGGGATTGAACCAAAGGCGACTGATCATTGGCTATGACACCCGTTTTGCCTCTGAAGACTTTGCTGCTGCCGCTGCCGAGGTGATTGCTGGCAACGGCATTAAAACCCACTTATGCCTTAAACCAACCCCCACACCAGTGATAAGCTACGCTGTTACCGCCACTAAAGCTGTTGGGGCTATTATCATCACCGCAAGCCACAATCCAGGACAGTGGAATGGATTCAAATACAGGTCAAAGGAGGGCGCCAGTGCTTCAGACGAGGTCATTAGCAAGATAGAAAAAGAAATTACCTCTGTTGCCCGTAACAGGGAAATCAAAAAAATCGCACTGGATAAGGCTTTGAAGAGAGGGTTGATAGATTATCTAGACCCTCGCCCTATCTACCTCGATAATCTAAAACAGCTTATTAATGTTGAAGATCTGCGCCACCAGAAGTTGAACATAATTGTCGACTCCATGTATGGGGCAGGAGCAGGATATTTTGAGACAATTCTCAAAGGCGGAAATGTGAAAATTACTGAAATTCATGCTGAGAGAAATCCTCTTTTCCCAAACATGCAACCTGAACCTATTGCCAAAAACTTAACCACACTTTCCCACCAAATAGTCGCGCAGAAAGCTGATATCGGGTTGGCTACCGATGGAGATGCTGACCGCATTGGTATCATAGATGAGAGGGGGACATTTCTAAACCAGCATCAGGTCTTCGCTCTGCTATGTCTTTATTTGTTGGAAGTTTGCGGTGAGCGAGGTGCTATGGTAAAGACGCTGACCTCTACCAGCATGCTTTCCCGCCTCGGACAGATTTTCGGTGTTCCTGTCCACGAAACCCCTGTGGGATTCAAATATGTCGCTCCGCTAATGATACAAAAGAAAGCAATGATTGGCGGTGAGGAAAGTGGAGGCTATGGCTTTCGAGGGCATATTCCGGAGAGAGATGCCATCCTAGCTGGACTTTACTTCCTCGATTTTATGGCTAAAACAGGCAAGACACCTTCCCAACTGCTCGATTATCTTTACAGTAAAGTTGGTCCTCATTACTACGACCGCACCGACTTTCACATTGTTAAAGGCAAACGCCAAACAATTTTGAATCGGCTCACTTCGCTTTCCGTGAATACCATAGCTGCCACAAAAGTAAGCAAGATAGACACCACCGATGGTTTTCGCTTTCTCCTTGATGATGAATCATGGCTACTCATCAGATTTTCAGGCACAGAGCCATTGGTTCGCATTTATGCCGAAGCTGGCAGCCCTGAGAAAGTAACAAAACTACTGCAGGAAGGCAACAAGCTAGCAGGATTATGATAGACCTTGACGACTTGGAAATATACCGACAGTATGACCCCGATGGAATGCGAAATCACCTCCACAGGCTGCCCCAGCAATTGCGAGAGGCATGGCAGAAAAGTAGCAGATTCACTTTGCCAGCCAATTTCGCCAGCATCGATAAGATAATCGTTTGCGGTATGGGTGGTTCAGCTATAGGCGCAGAGTTACTAAGAAAATTCGCCTCCAGTTCGGCCAAGCCGGCTATCTTCGTTCATCGAGACTACGACTTACCAGCTTTTGTTGATTCCAAAACTTTGATTATTGCCTCCAGTTACTCAGGAAACACGGAGGAGACGTTGTCCAGCTTCACTCAAGCCATGGATAAAGACTGCCCCAAAATGGCCATTACCACTGGTGGCAAATTAAAGGATTTAGCACAAACAAGACGAATTCCAGTTTTCACCATAGATTATGTTTGTCAACCCAGAGCCGCCTTGGGTTATAGCCTCATACCGTTAATATCACTGCTGGCAAGATTGGGATTTATAGAAGGTAAGTCGGCCTGGGTAGAGGAAGCAGTTCAAACGCTTGAAGCACTTCTAGACAAACTGGCGGAAAATGTACCTACATCCCGCAATTCAGCCAAGCAGCTTACTCAAAGGTTATTTGGCAAGCTGATAGTCATCTATGGCGCTGGTATCCTCTCCCCGGTAGCGCAACGCTGGAAGGGACAATTCAACGAAAATAGCAAAACCTGGGCCTTTTATGAAACTTTCTCTGAACTCAATCACAATTCTGTGGTTGGTTATGAATTCCCCCAGGAAATGGCAGATAACACATATGTAATTTTGCTTCGCTCGCCATCCTTACACCCAAGAATCCTGGCCCGTTATCAAATAACCAGCGAAATTCTACAGAAAGCCAAAGTCAAGCACGAGATTATCGATAGCCAGGGCAAAGACAAGCTGGCTCAAATGATGAGTCTTGTATTCCTCGGAGATTGGACAAGTTATTATTTAGCAATGCTGAATCAAGTTGACCCTACACCGGTGAAAGTGATCTCTTATTTAAAAGAGCGGCTTGCTAGCGTGAAGTAATTTAACTGGTGGCGGAGGGAGTGGGATTTGAACCCACGACCCCAATTTCTCAGGGTAACCGCTTAGCAGGCGGCCGCACTAGACCACTATGCGATCCCTCCCACTGGAGCTGAGGGGATTCGAACCCCTGACCTCCTCCGTGCAAAGGAGGCGCTCTCCCAATTGAGCTACAGCCCCAAAAATGATTATGACTTTATTGTATCAAATTGTCCCATGAAGGCAAATTGCAACAGCTTATAGAGAAAAAAGCTTAGAGGTGATTAGACCGAGCAAGATTGTGTGTTAAAATCAAGGAGGTAAACCACATAATGGATTACCAGGTGATGTGCAGATGCCAAGCATAACATTTCCAGTGGCATTAGCTGCAGGATTATTGTCCTTCCTATCGCCATGTGTCCTGCCGCTGGTTCCAGTATATATAGCTAACATAGCTGGTAGCTCAGTTCTAACGGAGAGCCCTCCAAGCCGACGATATATTTTTCTACACACCCTCAGTTTTGTGGCTGGTTTTTCCCTGGTTTTCATCATCTTGGGAGCTTCTCTGGGCTTACTGGGTGCTATGGTACCACTGAGGCTACTGCACAATGTAGCCGGCGTACTACTGATTCTATTTGGATTATTCTTGCTGGCAGCAGCCAAAGTACCCTGGTTGAACTACGAGAAACACCTTCCCCTCAACCGAGCTCGGGGAACAGGATATTTGAGGTCCCTGTCGATAGGGGCAATATTTTCCCTTGCCTGGACTCCTTGTGTTGGTCCAGTGCTGGGGGGGATATTGACTTTAGCCTGGAGCTCCCAAACTGCGTGGCAAGGAGTCTATCTTCTGCTGGGTTACTCCTTAGGGCTTGGATTACCTTTTATCGCTATTGGTCTGGCTTTAGGGGCACTTTCACCATATCTTAGGTGGCTTAACCGCCATGCCTACATTACTTCGATAGTGAGCGGAGCACTGCTGATTACCATAGGAATCCTGATACTAACCGGTACACTACAGTATCTCAGTACGCTTTTCAGTATGCTTTAAAAAGAGTTTAACATGACTAACAAAGAATTAAAGCAGTGGCTAGTGAAAGCAGTTCTAATTATCGCTATGTTATCCCTAATTGGAGGTGCTACATCCTGTACAAGTATAGGGCCTCAAGTAGGGAAACAAGCACCAGACTTCACGTTAGCCACCATGGCAGGGACGGAAATAACTCTGTCTGAATTGCGTGGGACGCCAGTGGTGCTTAATTTCTGGGCTATCTATTGTCCCGCATGTCGGCATGACCTAGGCTATTTTGACCAGGTAGCCGAACAAAGTGCTGGTGAGATAGCAATAATAACGGTCAACATCGGGGATCCTCGTTCACAGGTAGAGCAATTCTTTGGCGATTACAAGCTACACTTCACCGTAGCCCTGGACACAGATGCACAGGTATCCTACAAATATAATGTGTACGCTATCCCCATCACTTTTTTCATAGATAGCAACGGGATTATTCGTAATCTGAAAGTAGGCGCCTTCGCCAACGAGATGGAGCTGTGGGCT
The DNA here is from genome assembly GCA_034431195.1 of Dehalococcoidia bacterium. Taxonomy (GTDB): domain Bacteria; phylum Chloroflexota; class Dehalococcoidia; order GIF9; family AB-539-J10; genus CG2-30-46-19. Next base: position 33,007 of record DAOUDP010000018.1, read on the forward strand.
GGCATAGAGACCATCCGTGGACCTACTCCTTGAATTTCCTGAAAATCAGCGCAGCGTTGGCTCCGCCAAAGCCAAAAGAGTTGGATAAAGCTACATTAACCTCGGCTTTCCGGGCTACATTGGGCACATAATCCAGGTCACATCCCGGGTCTGGAGTATCGTAATTTATGGTGGGCGGAATAATACTATCCCGAATGGTAAGAGCGGTGAAAATAGCTTCTACGGCACCTGTTGCCCCCAATAAATGCCCTATCATAGATTTATTGGAGCTTACCGCCACCTCTTGGGCATGTTCCCCTAAAGCAGCCTTTATAGCCTTAGTTTCGGCTAAATCATTGAGCATAGTAGAAGTTCCATGAGCATTGATGTAGTCAACTTCTTGAGGCAGGATGCTAGCATCATTTAAAGCAAGCCTTATACACCGTGCTTGATTCTCCCAATCAGGCTCAGTGATATGCAACCCATCGATGTTGGAGCCATAGCCGAGAAGCTCGGCATAAGTCTCTGCACCTCGCTTTAGAGCAAAGCCAAGCTCTTCAAGAATCAAAATGCCTGCTCCTTCACCAAGAACAAAGCCATCGCGGTTTTTGTCAAATGGACGGCTCGCCTTTTCAGGTTCATCATTCCTCCTCGATATAGCTCTCATTCTATCCAATCCAGCAAGGGCGAGAGGTATAACATAGGCATCGCTCCCCCCAGCAATCACGGCATCAGCCTCACCATATTGAATAATCCTGAAGGCGTCACCAATGGCATGGCTTCCAGTAGCGCAGGCGGTAGCTACACATTTACTTGGCCCTTTAGCACCAAAGACAATGGAGACTTCTCCCACAGCCATGTTGGGAAGAAAGCCAGGGAGAAAAAAGGGGGAAACGCTATCAGGACCTTGTTCCCCGAGGTCACTCAAATTCTTTTCATAGGTGATCATCCCCGCAACGCACGTGCCTATAATCGCCCCAACTTTATCAGCATTGCCGTCGCTGATAGACAATCCAGCATCATCCAGAGCCATTCTAGTAGCCACCAGGGTGTAATGAATAAAAGGGTCGGTCCTCCTTATCTTCTTTCTGTCCAGAAAGTCCTCGGCGTGGAAATCCTTTACCTCAGCGGCAATCTGGCACTTAAAGCCTGAAGGGTCGAATTTAGTAATTCGAGCTACCCCTGATTTTCCCTGACACAATGCTTGCCATGATTTGCTGGCCCCTGTGCCCAGAGGAGTTATCGCACCAACTCCGGTAATGACCACCCTTCTTTTATTCACTTCGATGCTCGCTCGTTATGCCGCTTCCTTAATGCTGACTTGCTGCCTTCCTTTTTCGCCTTTTCCTGAACTTGCAAATCCATATCTTCAACCACAACATCTATCATCAATTATAAAAAACAAGACTATCAACCACCCCCTACTAACCGTTGTATCTTGGTCAGTTCCAATTTCAATGCGTCCACCAAATTTGACTGCACAGCCAGTTTCACCTGATGCATGGATTCAGCCACCTGTGGGGCTTTGGAGCGACCGTGTCCGGTCCATACCAGTCCGTTTATACCATAAACTAACCCTCCACCTCTTACATCAACCACGTTGGTCAAACTAAACAAATCCTTACAAACAGCATCGATTTCTGTCTTTGAGAGAAGCTTATCCAGAGTAACCCTTAATCGCTCAATTATAGACCTGCTCAACCCCTCACAGAATTTTATCAGAACATTGCCTGTAAACCCATCACAAATAACAACGTTTGCCTTTCCTGCAGGAAGATCATGACCTTCCACACTCCCGATGAAATTCAGCTTGCTCTTCTTAAGAAGTTGGTAAGCTCCCTTTACCAGATTATTGCCCTTCCCTTCTTCAGCGCCATTGCTGAGCAATGCCACGGTTGGGTTGGCAATGTGAAGTATCCTCTTAGCATAAACACAACCCATAGCAACAAAATTCAATAATTCACGCGGATTACAATCAACATTAGCTCCTGCATCAAATATTACCGTATCAGGGACGAACCCGAGGAGATCCCCGCCAACAGTCGGCCGCCTGAGGCCTTCCAGAGTGCCCAGGGTTAGTATGGCACTCACCATGACTGCTCCTGTAGGACCCATACTTACCAGGGCATCTGCCTCGCCTTTTCTCACTAATTGAGTGGCAACAAGAATAGAGGCATCGGGCTTGTGTCGTAAAGCCATTGCGGGAGGCTCACCATCAAGTATAACATCGCTTGCATGCCTCACACGGATAGGAAGACCGGAAATACCATATCTCTCCACTTCCTTCTGAATAGCATCCTCCCGACCCACCAAAACTATCTCAATTCCCTCCCTCTTGGCTCCTTCAATCGCACCCTTGACTATCTCCTGAGGAGCATAATCACCACCCATGGCATCTACAGCCACAGTCACCACTTTGTTACCTGTACCAGTCACCAATTCTACTCTTCCTTGCTTGACACTAGGACTTTAAACTGTACATCAAAACCATGCCTTGTAAATTAGTTGCTTATTATACCATCTTTGTCAACCACCAGGGTGTAGCTCCGAATGTCTGGCCAACATGGTAAAATAGTTGGGTATGAAGATAGTATCTCATGAGAAATACAAGCGGGTTTATACCTATGACCCGGCATCTAACGCGGGAAGGATAGAGAACATTCTTGAGGCACTGAAGGGTTATGAATTCGTCCAGCCTGAACCTGCCGCTGAGGAGGATCTTCTCCTGGTTCATACTCAATCTTTGATCGACTCAGTGAAAAGGGATGCACTTGTTTTTGAAGTAGCCAGCCTAGCCGCTGGCGGGGCGATAAAAGCCGCTCAGATTGCTCTAAATGAGCCCGCCTTTGGACTGATACGGCCGCCAGGACACCACGCCAGCAGGGACTTCAATGGCGGCTTTTGTTTTTTCAACAATATGGCTATCGCTATCACAAAATTAATTCAGGATAAAAAGATAAATAAAGCCTTGATAGTGGATATTGACCTTCATTACGGCAATGGCACCTATGACATCCTCGGTGGCAATGAGAATATCATATTTTTGAACATGGTATGCCAGGAAAGGCAAGAATACTTAGCTCAGCTAAGCGAAAGCCTAGGAAAAGTAATGGGCTATGACATTATTGGGGTCAGCGCTGGATTTGATACCTATGAGAAGGATTGGGGAAGGAGTCTCAAAACCAAGGACTATGAGACCATAGGTAGCATGATAAAGGAGGCTGCCAAGTCTTGCCATGGCAGGAGATTTGCGTTACTCGAAGGTGGCTATTATATCCCTGATTTGGGCAAGAATGTGAAGTCCTTCCTAAAAGGGCTAGAGTAAGCTCTCTACAAATTAAATTTCAAATTGCATCCCTGTCTGTAATGGGGAAAACCTCTCCCTGAAGGCGAGATAAAGCTCTACCTGTGCTTTAAATCCGGTGCAATGACCAGCACATATCCACCCTGGATTCAACTTAGCAAGTTCTTCACTTGTTCTTCTTATCCTGACATCGGATGCATCGATAAGATGCAGACCACCGAGTATCCCCTCTATTTTGTCACAACCGGTTAGTTCTACAGCATGCCTGGCAATATTAACAATTCCAGCATGGCTACAACCGGTCACAATCACCAGACCTTTCCCGTTAACATTTGCCACGACTGATATATCGTCGAGCATCTGGTCATCTACGACTTCCCCACCCTCTATCGTCTTCAGCGCTATTCCTACTTGCTCAAAATCAGTTTGCCTTTTCACCTCTCCGGTGGTGGTAATCCCCGACATGAGCTTCACAGGGTCTTTAGTTAGAAGAAGGCTGCCGCCAGCTTCTTCTATCTCCTCTCTGGAATCGCCGGGCATAATGCCCACATGCCTGAGATAAGGCTCGGTAACGAAATTCAATCGAAAGATATCCCGATGAGCGATTACCTGGATATCCCTTTTGCCTATTTCCTTGAGCATCCTTGCTACTCCCTGTGTATGGTCATAGTGGCAATGGGTTAGAACAACAGCATCAATAATCAAGGGCGAGATATTCATGAGTTTCATGTTATTGAGAAGAGCCTGTGAATTTTGACCCACATCAACCAGGATTCTCATTACATCAGAGCCTTTTACCCCTTCCAGAAGAAAGGAAACTCCGTGTTGCCCTAGATAATGACTTTCATAAAGTACAGAGTCCTCCGTCAAGACTGTAATCTTCAGACTATTCAGCTCGCCAATTTCTGCCACGTTTTCTCTTTCCAACGTCACGCGTGATAAAGCAAAGCGCTACCACAACTACAGTGTGATAGCGCTCCACTCCACAAATAGCGATCAGAGATAATCGCTACTGCCGCTTACATAGTCCAGGCAATTACCTCTATCTGAGCATTTGCATAGCCAGTTTCAGTTGTAGGATCCTCCACGACTTCCCAGATTTCAAAGGCACCGGAGGTACGATCGCCTAATTCATTGAACGAGATGGGGCCAGTGGCAGCTTCAAATACCAGCTCGACCAAGGCATCCTTTATCGCCTGGCCGTCATAGACGCCGGCTGCCTCTATTGCCTTGGCCGCTGCCCATACTGCATCATAGGTAGTATCGCAGTAGGTTTCAGGAGGCTCGCCAAACTTCTCAGTATATGCCGGAGCAAACTGTTCATAAGCTGGCCCCGAGCCAACAGTTCTGGTTCCAGCAACAATGGCCTTCTCCATGAACTCAGCAGAACTGGGTTCTGCAAACAAACCAGAGCCATAGTTACCATCACAGCCTAACCAGGCAATTTCATCCAATCCCATATCTAGAGCCTGCTTAAAAATTATGATGCCATCACTACCGTAGGTAACCGCCAGAACCACATCTGGGTTGCTAGCCGAAATTACCTCTAGCTCGCTGCGATAATCCTTCTTAGTGATATCGTAGTGTATCGATTGCACATGTTCTCCCTCCCATCCTGCCGCTTCAAGTCCCTCAACGAGTCCTGCCTCCAAACCTATGCCATAGGTATTATCCAATACAATGGTAGCCAACCTAGTATAGCCTTCATCCATAACAACGTCGGCCAACACACGACCTTGAGCATCGTCACGCAGGCAGGTGCGGAAATACCACTCTGTCCCCTCTAACTCAGAAAGCGGAACCCCTGTAGCTGACATCGTTATTAAGGGGATTTTGTGCTGCTGGGCGTATGGGATTGAGAGCTCGGACGTTGGGGTGATCATAGGACCGACAATTACTTGTACCCCGTCTACCTCAACCAGCTTCTTAACTCTGTCAAAGCCTTTGTCTGGGTCCGTAGCTCCATCCTCTTCCAGTAATTCCACCTGTTTTCCCAATACCCCACCAGCAGCATTAATCTCCTCAACTGCCATCCTGGCACCATCCAGCATCCTTCCCCCCATTGGAGCCAATTCTCCAGTGAGCTCCAATACACAGCCTATCTTTATTGTTTCAGCCGGGCCAGGCCCACAGGCTACCGCCGGGATGAGAAGAGCCAAGACGGCCATTACCATTAACACCTTCTTAACCATTTTTACCTCCCTCTAAGACTAAATTTATTGGCTAATTATGCAGAGGGGCTAAATTTATGTCAATACCCTTTAGCCTCTAAACCTAGATATCGCTGCTTCGAAGATTCTTCATCAAATAGAGAGGCTGCGTCACCCTGCATAGCACAGGCGCCTTCAACCAGAACGTAGCCTCGACTGGAGACACTTAAAGCTTTCTTGACATTCTGTTCCACTATTACTATAGCTGTGCCTGCCTCTTTTATCCTTCCTAATTTGGATAAAATGATTGAAACCGGCTTGGGAGACAAGGAAGCCAGGGGCTCATCAAGTAACAAGACTTTGGGCTGCGCCATCATTGCCCTGGCTATAGCTAACATCTGCCTTTCACCACCGCTTAAATTCCCGGCCAAAGCATTTTTCCTCACCTCAAGCTCAGGAAACATCTCAAGAATTTCCCTTATGCCAGCCTTTACGGAAGTTCTTCCTTTCCTGTGATAGGCTCCCATATCTAAGTTTTCACTTATAGTGAGGTTAGGGAAAATATTGTTTACCTGAGGAACATAACCTATGCCCATCTTTATTGCTCGATCAGAGGCTACCCCAGTGATATCCTTCCCACAGTAAAATACTTTGCCTTGAAACAACCTGGCGAAGCCAAGAATGCTTTTGAGCAAGGTTGACTTGCCACTGCCATTAGGACCAACAACAGCCACAATCTCGCCTTCAGTTACCTGAATAGAGACATCATGGACAATAATGACATCACCATAACCGGCACTGATGTGTTCAGCGGTAAACACAGGCTCCATTCTACTCTTCCCCCAAATATGCTTGATAAAAGGCAGGATTATCAACCACCTCATGAGGCTCCCCCTGAGCTACGATCCTACCCTTATCCATGACATAAACCCAGTTAGCGAACTCGAATAATAGCTCCAGGCGGTGTTCTACAATGAAAAAGGTCATGCCATTACGAGAAAAATCTTTTAGCTTTTGAAATATGCTCTTACCTAATGCGGGATTTATTCCCGCCGCTGGCTCGTCTAAAAGCAAAAGCCTGGGCTTAGCCATAAGCCCTCGGCCAACTTCGAGGAGCTTCCTTTGCCCACCGGAAAGCTCGCCAGCAAGGGAAAAAGCCCACCTCTCCAAGTCCACAAGCCTGAGAATATCTAAAGCTTCCTCAATCAAACCCTCTTCTTGCTTCTGCCAGCTTTTTCTCCAGAAAAGGCTATACAGGCACTTGTCGCCTTGGTGACCTCGTGCTGCCACCAGCATGTTATCAAGAACACTCATTCGATTAAAAAGCCGGGGTAGCTGGAATGAATTCACCACTCCTTCCCCATAAATGTTATGAGGAGCGAGATTGCTGATACACTTACCGTTGAAGTAAATGGCACCATGGTCAGGCTTGTAAAGACCAAGAATGGTGTTGAATAAAGTGGTCTTACCACTGCCATTCGGCCCTACCAAACCCCAAATGCCGCCTTCCTCGATGTCTAGATTTACTTCATTGACAGCGTAAACCCCATCAAAGTGCTTGCTAACTTCTCTTATTCCTAACAATGTTTCTTCCATTACCGGCTAATCCTCTTCTTCGATGAGTCTCACATTATATATGATATACACAAAAATAAGTAAAATTTGGAGGGATAGGTTTACGCAGCCCCTTTAGTCAAGGGGCCACATAAAGATGAAGAGATAAACACCGAAATGCTTGCTAACTTCCCTTATCCTTAGCAACGCTTCTTTCATAACGAGCTAACTCCAGGGCCTTTGTCTTAATCGGACTTTCCTTTAACAAGCCCTGTGGCCTATAAAATAAAACAAAGATGATTAAAGCACCAAATAGAATATACTGCAAGCTGCTGGGATCAACAGGCAAAGTTAAATAATCTTTAACTATATTTGCCCCTCTATCAAAGACCTCTATCAGCGCTGCCCCCAGCAGCACCCCCCAGTTGTTAGCCGGTCCTCCCAGAAGAACCATTATCCAAACTGTGAATGTAACCATAGGCATAAACATACCGGGAACGACGTACTGAAGATACTGAGCAAAAAGTCCACCAGCTAATCCTGCCATAGCTGAACCCAACATAAATATTTGAGCTTTATATTTGGTCCTATCTTTACCTAATGCTTCAGCAGCAATCTCGTCTTCCCTTATAGCACGCACCACCCTGCCATAAGGAGAATTAGCCAATAATTGAGCTACAACAAAGCAGATTAGCAAACAAATGAAAACTAACCCTATATTCTCTAAACGATAAATAAGCTCAGAGCCCATCCAGGGAAAAACCGGAGCAACACTCATCCCCCAATCGCCTCCAGCAATCCACCTCTCAGATTTGACAATCAACCTCAATATCTCGCCAAAAGCTAAAACCGATATAGCTAAATAGTCCGCCCTTAACCTTAAAGCGGGTAAGGAAACAAGCCAGCCGAAAATAGCGGCTACTAAAGCACCGGCTATAAGGCAAAGGGAAAAGGGAATGCCAATTTGAGAGAGAAGAGCATAAGTGTAAGCGCCGACGAGGAAAAAGGCTACCTTGCCAAAGTTAGCAAGCCCGGCAAAGCCAAACTCCAAATTTAGAGACAAAGCCACTATGCCAAAGATGCCCACAAAAACAACTAAGTCAAGAAAATAAAGCCCCAAATTAAGCCCTCCTGAACAACATAGCCAATCCCTGCGGTTTTATAATCAAAGTTATTATTAAAATCAAGAAAGGTATAGCCATACGATAGGTTGTTGAAAGCCCCAGAGCTGCCAGCGCTACTACTCCTATGTTCTCAGCTAAACCAACAATAAGCGCTGCAACTATGGCACCGTAGAAGTTACCTATGCCACCAAGTATGGCCACAGCAAACATGGGTAATATGATATCCCACCCGGTCATTGGCCAAATCTGAGTGTCTGCAGCACGAAATATGCCGGCAATAGCCGCCAGTCCACCGCCTACGAACCACGTTATCCAGATCACCCGGCCAATATTGATGCCCGAGGCTAAGGCAAGCTCGGGGTTACTCGAGGTAGCTCTAATGGCTTTACCTATCTTGGTTCGGGTCAAAATAAGATGCATAACAAACGCCACGGCCATAGCAGTAAGGATAATCCATAGCCACAACTCAGTCACCCTTATTGCACCTAGATTGAAGGCAGGCCACCTGCTGGTGAAATACAGCGGTTGCCAACCCCAGGCAGCACCAATAGAATGTCTTAGAATAAAACCCAAGGCGATAGAAGCCACCATGAGATGGATTATGGTGGCTCCCCTCTTGGCCAGCGGCTGAAAGACGCCTCGATAGCAGAGAAAGGCCACTATCCCGCTAACCAGAAAGGCAACAATGAAAGCTAGCGGTAAGCCCAACCCTAGTTGCTCAGCAACGAAATAACCAATGAAAGCGCCCAAGGTGATGAATTCAGCGTGAGCAAAATTAGGGAAGGCAGAAAGACCGTACGTCATGGTAAGGCCCACAGCCCCAAGCAAATAAATGCTCCCGGTCACTACTGAATTGAACAGAATTTGCGCCCAGTTGACTGTCATCTAAGATAAATAGCTTTTTAGCTCGGTTAAATTAGCTAGAGAGCCTTGCTGACTATTCCCTACTCTATCAAGGTGAAAAGCATTAATGCCTACCTGGCTGGAATTAAGGAAATCAAATTGCCAGTTGTCGCCAACATGGACAATTTGGGCAGGATTTACTCCTATTGATTCACATACATAGGCATAAAATTTGGGGGTTTTTAGCTGCTTACACAGTGAAACCGAGGAAAAGATGCGAGCAAAATAATCTTTAATGCCCTCCAATTGAGGTTCCAGTAGCTCTGACGGCGTGCCTGAAGCAACAATTAGCTTATATCGCCCCTCCAGAGAGGAAAGAACCTCCATTACCTCGGGGTAATAGCTTACCTTAGCCTGGCAACGCTGAATCGCAGGTTCAGCGGAACCTAATCGGAAATATCTGAACCAGTATTCTATATCATACCACTCCAGTCTCTGGTCACCTACTTTATCGTATTCTCGCGCAACAATTTCCTTAGCACGGGCAAGCTCAACACCGTTCTTCTCAGCATAAAGCAACGGTATAGTCTCATGCCAGATAGCCTGGCTGAAACCGGGAGTTACCAGCGTCCCTTCAGCATCGAAGGAAATTACCTCAACCTGGTTCATTTAAGTTGTTTATGCTATCACAGTTGCAAATCACCGTCTATGTATTTGCCAATTTGTTCTCGATGAAGATAAAATATCCACAATGGTATACCAGTACGACACATCCTCTCCTTTTGTCATTGCGCGGCATCCCCCTCTTTCTATCACTGCGAGCCATCCCCCCTCTCTGTCATTACGAGACATCCCCCTCTCTTTGTCATTGCGAGGAGCATCAGCGACGAAGCAATCCCAGGAGGACTGAGTGGACTTCGAGATACCTGAGGATTTAAAGATGGTCCAAACCCTGGTAAGGGACTTCGTTACCAACCAGTTGAAGCCCCTAGAGAGGGACATTTTGGGGCGAGCCGCTGACTTGAGCGATGCCAAAATGTATCTTCCCCCAGAAAAAGAACACGAACTAATGAAAATGGTCAAAGAGATGGGCTTGTGGGGGGTAGGCGTGCCCGAAGAACTTGGTGGCGCTGGCTTAAGTATCCTGGGGAACTGCCTTGTTGAGGAAGAGTTAGCGCAAACGATCGTTCCTTTCGAGTTTGGCGATGTTACCCCGCTCCTGTTTGAGTGCAACGAACAACAGAAACAAGAATACCTCTTGCCTGTACTTAACAAGCAAAAATACGCTTACCTGGCATTGATGGAGCCGGGAAACGAAGCATCTGACATTGACAAAATGGAAATGAGGGCAGAGAAAGCGAATAGCTATTACGCAATTAGCGGCAAAAAAGTGTCCTTCTCGAGAGGGGGTAAGGATTACTTTGCCCTGGTTTTCGGTAAGCTTGTCCAGGACAAAAGAAGTGCTGAGAGGGACCCGAGGGAGGGAGTAACTTGCTTCCTGATAGATAAGGATACTCCGGGATTTACCGTTATTGGCGGCAGGGAAAAGACAGGATGGGAAGCAGGAATGACAGAGCCTGTTTATTTGAGCTTCGATAATTGCAAAGTACCCTGCGAAAATGTGTTAGGGGAAGAGGGAAAGGCCTTTCATCTTGGTAAGAAATGGCTTCCGGCAAGGCGAATTATGAGGGGTGCCAGGTGCGTAGGAGCAGCACAACGGATACTCGAGGAATCAACCACACAGGCTCAAACTTGGACATCGTTTGGGCAGACTATCTCTGGTCGCCCTAGCATCCAAGCAGCACTGGGCGATATAGCTACAAATATCCACGCCTCCAGACTTATGGTTTACGAAGCTGCCTGGAAAGCAGATGAAGGAAAACCAATACAACGAGAGGCAGCTATGGTGAAATTGTTCGCCACCCAGATGATTCACTTCATTGCTGACAATGCTGCTCATATTTTCAATGCACCACCCTATGTTGGTGGGGTACCTATGGAAAGGTTTTGCCGCAATGCATTGTTGATGAGCTCCACCAATTTAGCCTTGCAGCTCCAGAGAAATATCATCGCCAGAGATATACTGAAAGGATTAAAAATTTGAATTCGCCATGTCATTGCTTGAATTACTTGTGTCATTGCGAGCCGAAGCCCTGAGCGTAGCGAAGGGGCAGCGAAGCAATCTCGATGGGAAAGCAACTCAGATTGCTTCGGCACTGATGTGCCTCGCAATGACAATAAGGTAAAAAGGGGAGGTTGTTATGGCTCAAGTTAAAAAAGTTACACTCCCGTTAACCGATGAGACTCTGAAGGAGCTTAGGGCGGGAGATAACCTTCTGCTCACCGGCGTGATGTATGTAGGTCGTGACGCTGCCCATAAGAGGATAGTTGAGGCTATGGAGCAAGGAAAACCCCTGCCTGTTGATATCAAGGGACAGACGATATATTTCATGGGCCCTTCCCCACCGAGACCAGGAAGACCAATAGGCTCTGCTGGTCCCACCACCAGCGGTCGCATGGATGCCTATTCACCCCGTTTAATAGCCGCAGGCTTGAAAGGAATGATCGGCAAAGGATCGAGGTCAAAAGCGGTGAAGGATGCCATGGTGAAATATAAAGCAGTATATTTAGGAGCCATAGGTGGCGCAGGTGCTCTTATCTCTAAGAGCATCAAGAAAGCAGAGGTAGTGGCCTATGAGGAACTTGGTGCTGAAGCACTCCGGCGCCTTGAAGTAGAGGACTTTCCCGTCACGGTGATAAACGATGTCTACGGCAGCGACCTCTATGAAGAAGGAAAGGCTAAATATCAGGTGAAAGCTTCTTAAGTAAGGGGGCCTAGCAAAGCTTCTACCGCCGGGCCTGCCTAAAGAAGTATTATTTTACAAGTTCTTTGTAGGCAGCCATCAAATTTCTGGTCAGCTTTCCTGGTTTGCCCGTGCCGATGGGTTCGCCATTAAGCCAGGTTAGGGGCATGACCTCTATTATGGAATTGGTAACAAAGGCCTCCTCAGCCCCACTTAGCTCCCTCAGCTCTACCTGCCTTTCCACTGTCTTAATATTTAAATCCCGAGCTATTTCCAAGACTGCCTCTCTGGTAATCCCGGGCAAGATGCCGCTTTCCAGGGAAGGGGTGCTGATCTCGCCCTCGCTCACTAGGAAAATATTGGCAGCGCTGCCTTCGGCTATGTAACCCAGTTCATTAAGCATGATAGCTTCATCGCAGCCAGCCGCTTTGGCTTCCATCCTGGCTAAGATGTTGCTTACATAGCAAGTGCACTTTAGTCGGGACAGAGGTGACTGACTGTCACGGCGCAGGAAGGATAGCGCTGCCTTAAATCCCTGCTCATATCTTTCCGGGGGCAACGGAACGAAATTCTTGGCGGTGACCAGAACAGTTAGGTTAGAACAGGTGTTGAGGTCAGGAGTCATATCACCTTCTCCCGCCGTGATAGTGAGCCTCAGGCGGGCATCCTGGAGCTTATTAGCCTGTAAAGTTTCCACACAAGCATTCTCTAGATCGAAAGCATCTAGCTTGGCTCTCAGGCCAAGGCTCTCGGCTGAGCAGCGGAGGCGCGTTAGATGACAGCCAAGGCGAAATATATGCCCCTCATAAGCCCTCATAGTCTCAAATAGCCCATATCCGTAGAGAAACCCGTGGTCGAAGGGGGAAAGTTTAGCCTCAGCGCGAGGGATAAGATGCCCATTGAAGTAAATAATTTCTGTCATCATTTCACCTTCACTCAACTAAGTGTCCTTTAACTCCAGGCTGGCTGAGTAAAATGGAAGAAATTACTCAGGAGATCATGCCCATTTTGGGTGAGAATCGACTCAGGATGAAACTGAACCCCTTCCACAACATAACTCTTGTGCCTCACCCCCATTATTTGCCCCTCCGGATTTTGGGCGCTTATTTCCAGAGACGATGGAAGACTTTCAGTTTCGATAATCAAGGAATGATAACGGGCTGCCGGGAAGGGGTTAGCTAGATCCCGATAGATAGCCTTACCATCATGGTAGATAAGGGAGGTCTTACCATGGACTGGCAAAGCCCTGCCAATTCTACCTCCGTAGGCATACCCAATACATTGGTGCCCCAGGCACACCCCCAGGATAGGGATTTTCCCGCCAAAGTATCGCACCACGTCGTTGGAGATATTAGCTTCCAAAGGGGTACACGGTCCAGGGGAGATGATAATGTGGCTGGGATTCAGCTCTTCGATGTCAGGTAAACTAATCTGGTTATTGCGAAACACCATGGGCTCCCAGCCTAACTCCCCTACATATTGAGCCAGGTTGTAAACAAAGGAGTCATAGTTATCAATTATCAGTACCATCCATACCCCAAGGAACCTGTAATTTCTTCCTTCCCTTCATTTTGCTGCTATGCTCACTTCCGGGGCCAGTTGCAAGGCTTGAATTAGACCCCTAGCCTTGGCCAGAGTCTCCAGGTACTCACCTTCGGGATCGGAGTCATAGACAATGCCACCGCCTACCTGGAAGTAAGCTTTGCCTCTCTTGATCAGAAAGGTGCGGATAACGATATTGATATCCAGGTCTCCATTGAAGCCCAGATAACCTATAGAGCCAGTGTAGACACTTCTTCTCGTTGGCTCCAGTTCATCAATGATCTCCATAGCCCTCACCTTAGGGGCGCCAGTAATGGAGCCGCCGGGAAAGGTAGCTTTGAGCAGGTCAATGCTGCTCTTCTCCTGGCGCAACCTGCCGACGATAGTCGAGGTAAGATGAAACACGGTAGGAAAGGTTTCCAGGATAGCCAGTTCGGTAACTTTTACTGTGCCATAGCGGCAAACCCGTCCCAAGTCGTTTCTCTCCAGGTCAACGATCATGATATTCTCGGCTCGGTCTTTGATGCTGTGAACCAACTCTTGAGCCAGGCGTTCATCTTCCACAGGGTCTTTGCCTCGTGGTCTTGTCCCTTTTATCGGTCGTGTTTCCACCAGGTCACCTTGAACCTTGAGAAATCTTTCTGGAGAGGCACTGACAATCGTCATTCCATCCAGGTTGAGGTAGCTGGCAAAGGGAGCAGGGTTAACCTCTCTCAGCCGCTGATACAGCTCGTAAGGCGAAATGGTCAATTTGGTCTCAAACCTCTGAGAAAGGTTTACCTGAAATACATCGCCTGCGGCGATGTATTCCCGCACTCTATCCACAGTTCCCATATATGCCTCGGGGGTGAAGTTGGACTTAAGTACGAGCTCCCCATTTCCCCCAGGAGATTGAATCTCACTTTCACCCAACCTCTTCTTCGGAGAAAGAGAGGTTTGATCCTCCGGGGCAGGAAGGCAGGAATGAAGCCAGTCCTTCATTTCTTTGATGCGCATTTTAGCTCGTGCTAACCTCAGGCTTTCTTCCGTCTCAGGAAAACCTGTGGCAACAAGGTAAGCTCTCGTCTCAAGGTGGTCAAAGGCGACCACGGTGTCATAGAAGGCAAAATAACTCTCGGGAACCTTGAGGTCATCTATAGCTGTAGACGGTAGATGTTCAATAAAATGGCGCAGGTCGTAGCTGAGATAGCCAATTGCTCCACCAAGGAACGGCACGGGTGCCGAGCAGTGGTCCAATTCATACCTTTTCAGCAATCTCCCCAAAACATCAAAAGGGTTATCATACAAGGTCTCTCGTCTGTCTCCATCAACTAAGGTGATCTCCGTACCTCGGCTGCTCATTACCAGAAATGGATTGCTACCAATGAAAGAATAGCGTCCCAGCTTCTGCGGGTCCATGCCGCTGTCCAGGAGGAAGCTGTAGGGATTGTCCTTGATCAAGGCAAAAGCCTCTGGAGCAGTCAGAGGGGTAGAGATTTCCTCAACGAGAGGATAGCGACTCACGTGCACTGGCTTTCCAATTTGAACTCTTTGCCATTCTCCAGGCAAGATTCCCCCCTCTCTTTCTATGTGCTGATTCCGTCTAACACTCTTCTGGTAGTGAGACCGATTTCTGCAGGGTTAGGAGCAATGATAGCTCCGACAGCAGATAGGGCCTTTATTTTCTCTGAAGCTCTACCCGCAATGCCGGTAATAATAGCGCCAGCATGTCCCATTCTTTTGCCCGATGGAGCAGTGCTCCCGGCAACGAAGGCAACCACAGGCTTTGTCATCTCACCTTTGATGAATTCCGCAGCCTCCTGCTCAAAAGTACCCCCTATCTCACCAACAAGGACCACAGCCTTAGTATCATTGTCAACATTGAACAACTTTAGCACATCTACAAAAGTGCTTCCCGGCAAGGCATCGCCGCCAATCCCAACACAGGTGGATTGCCCAATCCCTAAGCTGGTAAGCTGAGCCACCACATCATAGGTTAATGTGCCACTGCGGGAAACCACCCCTACATTGCCGGGAAGATGAATTTCTCCCACCATAATCCCCACTTTACATTTCCCCGGAGAGATAACTCCAGGACAGTTGGGGCCGATAAGTCGAGTTGATTTTCCTTTGAGATAGCTATGCATCTTAACCATATCCATAACCGGTATCCCTTCAGTAATACACACAATTAGAGGCACCCCGACATCGATTGCCTCCATGATGGCATCAGCGGCAAAAGCAGGGGGGACAAAAATCATACTGGCATTGGCTTCAGTTTCAACCATTGCCCGCTCCACATTATTGTAAACAGGCACTCCTAAAATCTGGTTACCCCCCTTCCCAGGGGTAACACCAGCTACCACTTTTGTGCCATATTCAATACAACGCTGAGTGTGAAAACTACCCTCTCCTCCGGTAATACCCTGAACCAAAAGTCTGGTCCCCTTGTCAACGAGTATGCTCACTTTATCTGCCCTTTCGCTGCTTGAACTGCCTTATGGGCACCATCATAGAAATCCTCTGCTTCAATCAAATTTATTCCTGATTCAGATAAAATGCGCTTGCCTTCATCAACATTCGTTCCCGCCAATCTAACAACCACAGGAAAAGGAATATCCATCTGCTGATAGGCTTCCACTATACCTTTAGCAATAACATCCACCCTTGCCATACCACCAAATATGTTTACCAGGACTACCTTTACTCCTGAGTCAGCAACAAACATCCGGAAGGCATTGACTACGCGGTCAGTAGTGTTAAGCGTGCCAATATCGAGAAAGTTTGCTGCGCTACCACCACAATATTGGATAAGGTCATTCACCGCCATAGCTAACCCGGCACCATTGACCATACAACCAATGTTACCATCCATTTTCACATAATTATTTATCCCCCACTGACGAGCCTGGACTTCCAACGGTTCCTCTTGCTCTTCATCATGGAGTTCCTGAATATCCTTATGACGGAAAAGAGCATTGTCATCAAAGTTAAGCTTGGCATCTAAAGCTAACAGCCTTCCATCACCAGTAACAGCTAAAGGATTGATTTCAGCCAAACAACAATCTTTGGTCATGAAAAGCTGGTAGAGACCAGTCATCAGCTTGGTTGCTTCAGCTACCTGCTTGCCAGTCAAATTCATCCCATAAGCCAATTTGCGTCCCTGGAAAGGCTGGAACCCGACAGCAGGGTCAATAGAGACCTTGAATATTTTCTCCGGGGCTGCCTGAGCCACCTCCTCAATCTCCATGCCACCAGCTTCGCTTGCCATCATGAGAGGCAGTCTCGTGGTGCTGTCAACAAGCACGCTGATATAAAGCTCACGGTGTACCTCACTTGCCTCCTCCACCAACACCCTGCTTACCGGCACACCTTCAGCACCGGTTTGATGCGTCACCAACCTTGTTCCTAAGAGTCGGCTTGCTATTTCTCCTGCTTCCTCTGGAGTATCAGCCATCTTTATCCCTCCAGCCCTTCCCCTACCCCCAGCGTATACCTGAGCCTTGACCATCACCCTGCCACCGATTTCCTTAGCTACTGCTCTAGACGCGGCAGGGGTAGAAGCCACCTTCCCCTTGGGGACAGGAATGCCAAATTGCGACATCACAGCCTTAGCTTGATATTCGTGAACCTTCATGCCGAAACACCACAGTATAAGGGGAAAAACAGCCAGTGGTCAATCTGCTGTATTCGTCTTATCGCCTTCCCAAACCAGCCTGCTAAGTGCTATGATATACAAGTTGTTTAGCAGCAACCTATCGCGAGGAAGCAAGTGAAATGGAAGTACCACGAAAATCGCTCCGATGTTCACGGCAGCCTCCACATAGATACCAACTTCGTTGGGAACCTTGATCTCTCCAGATGTGCACGAAGATTGATAATAACCATCGAAGAAATAACTTACAACCAACTCATTCACAGGAAAAAGGAGAATTCCAGTTTCGAACCTACCGAGCAACATTTGACAATATTGGGTGAGGAAATAGACCTGGTACAGTATTATTAATGAATTAGCGTTTGATGGTGCTAGATACGACCATAGTTAAAGAAAGGAGGATGAATTATGCCTAAGGCTAACAGAAGAGTAGCTATATGTGGTGGAGGGATATTCAGGCCAGATCTGTGGCATGGGGAGAATGCAGAGGAAGGTGTTGCCACAGCTTATCAGGACCTGCTACGCCAATGCCCCAATTTAGAACCGGATGATATAGATGCAGTAATGATGAGTTATTTCAGTGACCACTTGAATCAACAGTTATGCATGGGGTGGATAATCCAGGACTATCTTGGCTTGCACAATAAGCCTGGCTATCGGGTTGAGTCTGGTGGCTCTACACCACTGGATGCCCTGATTAACGCTTATTACTTGATCCAGTCAGGGTTCTTTGATGTCATCTTAATCCCCGGCTGGGAATGGATGTGTGAGGTTGATGTTGCCAGCACGAATGAAATGATTGCTTCCGCTGCCGATACTGATTGGGACTTTCCAGTTGGTGGCTATTACAATGCGTATTACGCTGCTATGGAAGTAAGGCATATGCAATTGTATGGAGAGACCTGCGAAGACCTTGGCAGGATTGCTGTGAAGAACCACAATAATTCTACTCACATTCCCTTCTCGCAATGGCTAAGTCAACACGGTACTGCACCCATAACGCTGGAGGATTACTGGAAGAGCAGATTAGTATGCTGGCCTTACAGGGTGCTGAATAACGCTGTGATGAGCGAAGGGGCATGTTGCATACTCATGGTAGCGGAGGAGAAGGTTAACAGGTTCACTGATACACCTATGTGGATAACCGGCGTTGGTTTAGGGACGGACTCAATGAGGCCAGGAGATAGAACAGTTGATTTTGTCTATGCCGGATTTAAGGACGAAGCGAGGATATATCCCGACTTTGTCAAAATACCTAAGACACCCTATCCCGACATGGCAAACTTCGCCAGTCTGCATGTAGCCGCAAAGAGAGCCTATGCCCAGGCAGGTATTACTAATCCTCTAAAGGAGATAGATTTAATGGAGTTTTTTGCTCCTTACGATGGTGTCGAGCTTTGTCTTTATGAGGATCTGGGGCTTTGTGGCAGAGGAGAAGGGAAATACATGATACGAGAAGGAATAGTAGAGTATGGCGGTGAATGCCCTGTTCTGTTAAGTGGCGGCTTGACATCAACGGGACATCCCGTTGGTGCTACCACTCTGTACTATACCACTTTCCTTTACTGGCAGCTTGCCGGAAAAGTAAAGGAAATGTGTGGTCCAGATGGCTTACAGGTGCCAAATGCAAAAAGGGCACTTATCACCGGACATGGCGGCACTGGTTGTCAGGGCGGAGTCATAATTTTTGAGCGAGATTAAAGAGAGGAGAAATAGAATGGAAGAAGAAAAGGGATTAACCGAGATAAAGTTAAAAGTAAGGTCAGTAAAGAGAGAGCGTGAAAGGAAATACAGGGATTATCCTGCAGTGGTGGATAACTCGACAGCGGCTCATGATTTCTGGGAGCCGATAATTCACCTTGGATTGTGGGACATTAAAGGACATCAGATAGTGAAAGGACCGTGGGGTGGTGGCACGGTTGAACAAGCGAAGAAGAGACCCCCAAAGGAATTCATGGTAATAGACCGTGCTAGCTTCGCTTTTTACTCCCATAGCTATGGCCTTGTTTCTCCGTTCTTCCGGGGCTTGCTGGAGGGAAAGCTTATGGGCACAAAGTGCCCGAAATGCGGCACGGTATATTGCCCTCCTCGAGCTCACTGCTGGAATCCAGAGTGCAAGGTAGCTGACTGTTTCGATAACTGGGTAGACCTTCCTTCGACCGCAGCTATTCATACTTTTACGGTGCAATGTTTGGCAGCAGCTCCCTTCGAGCACATGCTGCCTTTCTCCATGGGCTGGGTTCAAGTTGATGGTGCTGATACCACTTTGTCCATGTTGTTGCACATACGACCAAAGGAGCTTTTCATCGGGAAAAAGGTGAATATTGAATTCATGCCCAAGGAAAGCAGAAAGGGAGATTTGATGGATTTGTATGCTGTGGCAGCAGTTCCAGATGAGAAGCCTCCTGAGTGGGCTTGTCTGCAGAAAGACCCCAAGGAAATGGAATCTGTGGAGAACTCCACGAAAGCTACCCTGGAATTCATTAAGAATAGGTACGGGATAGATAATGGTCCCGAAACAAGGGGGTGGTAAACCAGTGAGCTTGCTTGATGACTGAACTTCACCATAAGCTGGATATTAAATGACTTCACGAGGGGAAAATGGATTTTAACTTTACTGAAGAACAAAAGATGATTGCCAACACCGCTAGGGAAATAGCTAAGAGTTTCCCACCTGAATATTGGAGAGAGAAGGACTTGAAGGAAGAATTTGGTGAGGAATTCTACAAAGCAATAGGTGAGGCGGGATTCACCGGGATGGTAATCCCTGAGAAATATGGCGGTGCCGGAAGAGGCGTAACCGACTTGCTCATTGCCATGGAAGAGTTAGCTGCCAATGGATGTGGCATGGCTGGTGTATGGTATCTCGTTATAACTGAAGATTTCGGCGGCATTAGCATAATTCGGCACGGCACTGAAGCACAAAAGGAAAAATACCTGCCAGGTATTGCCTCAGGGGATATTGAATTTTGTATGGGGCTCACCGAGCCAGATGCCGGCACAAATACGCTTAATACAAAAACGAGAGCTCAAAAAGTAGATGATGGCTGGATAATAAACGGTAACAAAACCTGGATTAGCGGAGCTGATAGAGCCAGAGGAATGATGCTCATAACCAGAACAACGCCAAAGGAAAAAGCCCCTCGAAAAACGTTCGGACTAAGTCTGTTCCTCATAGATCTGCCCAATCCAGCGGTTAACGTAACCACCATCCCTAAACACGGGATAAATTACTCCCATTCGTGCGATATCGGCATCAATGACCTGAAGGTGACCGAAGATGCCCTGATGCCACCATTGGACGGTGGCTGGCATTCTTTGCTGGATACCCTGAATATCGAGAGAATGTCGTTTACCACCGCAGCTATCGGCATCGCCAGGTTGGCAATGAGCAAAGCCATTGATTATTCCAAGGACAGGAAAGTCTTCCACGACACGCCAATTGGAAGCTACCAGGGGCTGCAATTTAACCTGGCTGAAGCTTATGCTGGCATCGAGGCGGCAAAGTTGCTCAACTTCAAAGCTTCTACCCTATATGACAACGGTGCAAGCATCGCTGAAGTAGGCAGTGTGGTAAATCCAGCAAAAATTCTGGCAGTTGAAAGCGGTATCAAGGCAGTCTACTGGGCAATGCAGACCTTTGGAGGGTATGGATATGCCAAGGAATACGATGTCGAGAGATGGTGGCGGGAAATAAACTTAGTCAGGCTTGCACCGATTACCCAGCAGATGGCATTAAGCTACGTTGGGGAACATATACTGGGAATGCCCAGGTCCTATGAGTAGAACAACCCTCACTCAGCCTCTCCGTTGAAGGGAGAGGAACTTCCATTGTCATTGCGAGCCCCCTCCTTTTGTCATTGCGAGCCCCCTCTTTTTGTCATTGCGAGCCGAAGGCGCGGCAATCTCAGGAAAGCTGAAGGCTGATAGCTGATAGCTACTAATTGGCGGAGGGGGTGGGATTCGAACCCACGTTCGCTCAAAAAGCGAAAACGGTTTTCAAGACCGCCACCTTAAACCACTCGGTCACCCCTCCAACCTACTAAAGTATAGAAATAAAATCCCTCGACGGTCAAACAAATTCAAGTTGGTGTTATGTGTTATAATGTAGGCTGTCATCCGGATGGAAAGTCAATTCATTCATCATTGAAAGGAGGGAAAATGCTAGAAGTATTCTTGACCGAGGAACGAAAGAAACTCAAGGAGGAATTGGAGGATTTCATCAAAAGTGTACCACGACAGCTTCTCATTGATATGGATGCCGATAAAATCACATTCCCCAAAGAATTTGTGGTTGAGGCAGGAAAGAGAAATCTTCTCGGATTGAGGTTTCCTCCACAGTATGGAGGCAGAGGGCTTAAATGGGTGGACGAAGTTATGGCTACAGGGGAAATTGCTAAGTTAGGCGTGGCCTTTGCGTGTCTTTGTTCTTTAGTCTCCATTGTTGGAGAAGCTCTAAACTTATTCGGAACCGAGGCTCAAAAGCAAAAATATCTGAAGCCCATCATAGAAGGGAAAATGTGGGCTGGCGAAGCACTTACTGAGCCCAGAGGAGGCTCCGATTTCTTCGGTGCCACCACCACAGCTCGAAAGGAAGGCAGCTATTACATCCTCAACGGACAGAAACGCTTCGTTGTGGGTGGTGAAGGCGCCGACTTTTTCCTGGTTTACGCCGTTACCAACCCTGGAGCAGCTCCTCATGATTCCCTTAGCGCTTTCCTTGTTGAGAGAGATATGGGAGTAGACGTAAAACATGTCTACGGGTTGATGGGAGTCCGCGGAACAGGAACGGCAAGAATATACTTCCGGAATGTAAAGGTGCCCGAGGAAAATCTCCTAGGAGAAGAAAACGCCGGTTCAAAAATTTTCTACAAGATGATGGTGCCCGAGAGAATCCTCTCTGGCGGTGTGGCTGGTGCCCGAGCTATTCTGGAGATATCTGCGCGGTATGCCAACAAAAGAAAAGCCTTCGGTTTTAACATAAGAACCTTTGAGGCAGTCAATTTCAGGATAGCTGAGAGTCTAACCAAACTTGATGCTGTTAGTGCCTTCGCCTATGCTGTGGCAAAGACCATAGATGATGGGGTAGGCACATCAGGCTACCAGAGAAGGCTAGTCTCTGAGTTAAAGGTGCTTGCTACCAAAGTATTTTGGGAAGTGGCAAATGATGCCATGGATAATATGGGAGGCATTGGATACACCAATGTCTACCCTATCGAGCGAGCAGTGAGAGAGGCAAGGCTTCCCATGATCTGGACGGGAACAAACGATATTATGAAACTCATTATCCAGCACGAGTATTACAAAGAACTCCTTGCCAGGGAAATTGAAGGAAGAGACTTTGAGTCCGATGTTCCGCTCAGCGAAGAGGAAGCTGCCGAGGAAAAGGTTTACACAGATGCCGACCAAGAGAGAGCTCAAGCTGCGCCTGTATCATAGCTCAACTGCTCTCGGTTTAACTCCGCTTTTCTCAGCAGTAACGATGGCTTGAATCTGGGAGATAACTTCATCAAGTTTACCTTGATGGCTTGTGAGCACATGGTCAAAAAGGGACAAGCTCTTCATCTCTTCTTCAGCCTTCTGTAATCTCAGTGCCAAGTCCCTGGCAGACTCACTATGGCGCTGCCTTAACCGTCTTTCCAGCTCCTCCATTGAGGGAGGCCTTAGAAAGATGAACACCGCCTGAGGCAATATTTGCTTAATTGTCTTTGCGCCCTGCACATCCACCTTCACAATGACATCTTTTCCCTTATACAAAGCCTGACTTATCTCTCTCCTGGGCACGCCATAGTAATTTCCATAAACATTTGCCCATTCCAGAAGTTCACCATCATCAATCATTTGCTGGAATTCCTGCTGGGAAATGAAGTGATAATCCACACCATCTCTTTCACGCTCACGGCGGGGACGACTGGTAACCGTTACCACACAGTGAAAGGGATACTTTTGCTCCTCCATCCTCTTGAGCAGGGCATCCTTGCCCACACCGGAAGGTCCTGAAAGGATGATAAGCAACTGGTTTGAACTCATTCCTTCAGTTCCCTCGCTGCCTCTTCGCTTCGCTCAGAGCTTTGGCTCGGGACAAGGCTTGCAATAGCGGACCAGAATGAAGGATAGGAAACATTTACCATCTGAGCATGGTTGATGACCGTTTCGCCTTCAGCCATTAAACCTGCTATAGCCAGGCTCATCGCCAGTCGATGGTCTAGGTGGCTGTCAACCTCTGCGCCTGATAAAGATTTACCTCCATAGATAATCATGCCGTCAGGCAACTCCTCAATTTTAGCGCCCATTTTGGTAAGCTCACGAGAGACCGTGGCAATTCGGTCGGATTCCTTCACCCGCAGCTCAGCAGCATCTTTAATCACAGTTTTACCACTGGCAAAGCAGCCCGCCACAGCCAGAAGGGGAATCTCATCAATAACACGAGGAATCATCGCGCCACCAATCTCGATACCTCTTAATTTGCTGGATTCCACCACAATATCAGCCAACGGCTCATTGGCATTCAATCTCTCATTTTTTATCTTCAGCTTAGCCCCCATAGCCATAAGGGCATCAATAATCCCCGTCCGTGTTGGATTAACCCCACAGCCCCTCACCACTATCCTGGCATCGGAATGGACAGCGGCAGCAACCAGAAAATAAGCCGCCGAGCTGATATCACCGGGAATAGTAAAGCTGATTGCCTTTAGCGGAGAAGTTAAAGGATTCAGGGAAATCAATTTGCCATCACTTTTCAATTCAGCTCCCATCTGCTTGAGCAATCTTTCAGTATGGTCACGGGAAGAGACAAGCTGTTGTAACGCCGTCCTCCATCGAGCAAATAGAGCGGCCAATAAAATCGCCGACTTGATTTGAGCGCTGGGAATGGATAACGAGATTTCGGCGCCATACAACTTCTTGCCCTTGATTACCAGAGGGGCAAAGGAATCCTTTCCCCTACCCCAGATTTCTGCCCCCATTAGCCGTAACGGCTCAATCAGCCTCCCCATGGGGCGGGAACGGAGGGAAGCATCGCCGGTGATGATAGATAAAAAAGGCTGGCTGGAGAGCAAGCCACCGAGAAGGCGCATGGTAGTGGCGCTGTTCCCGGCATTGAGCACGTTTGGGGCTTCACTTAACCCCCTCCCACCAACGCCGGAAACAAGCACAGTGGGAAAATCAGGAGTGCCACTTCCGCGAATCCTTGCTCCTAAAGCTCTTAAACAGCTAACGGTGCTCCAACAATCCCTGCCCGGAGAGAAATTCACAATCTCAGCTTCACCTGAAGCTATGCTATTGAGAATCACCGCACGATGCGAGATGGACTTATCGCCCGGTGGGGTAACTTTGCCTTCCAGGCGATGGCAGGGCTTGATGACTCTTATTTCGTCTTGTTTAGCCATTCCTGCCTCAATTTATTAGCCTCAGCTAGTGTTTCTTTTAGCTTTTCATCGCCTAAATTCACCAGGTGACGATACCTCTGCAGCTCATCGATATACCTATCGAGCCAGTGAAGTATCGCTTGCTGATTGGTAAGGCAAATTTGTGCATTCACCTCGGGGCTTCCCGAAGCCAACCGGGTAACGTCACGATAACCGGAGCCAGCTAATTTCTTCATCTTCTCCCAGGTAGGTTCACTGGCGGTGCTCGTCACCAGAGCAGCTGACAACAAAAAGGGAAGGTGGCTGACCCCAGCCACAAGCTCATCGTGCTCCTGAGCATCAATGAAGAAAGGCACAGCCCCTAATTTTTTCACCATATCTGCCACTTTATCCACCGCCTGTGACGAAGCCTTCTTGGCTGAAGTAAGACAATAAACAGACCCTTGGAATAAATCAGCCTCAGCAGCCTTCATCCCATAGGTTTCCTTCCCCGCCATGGGATGCCCGCCGATAAAGTCCACCGTTCGTGGCAATAAATCCTCAGCCCACTTCATGACCTGAACCTTGGTGCTTCCCGTATCAGTAATTATGCAGCCGTGGGGAAGATAACCTGATATTTGAGATAAAATTTCCTTTATAACCAGGACTGGAGTGGCAACAATCACCATCTCAGCTTCTTTTACCATGTCCTCGAGGCTTGTTTCTACTCTATCAACCATCCCCATATTCATCGCCAGCGAGGCAGCTTCAGGACGACGAACATAGCCCACGACTTCACAGTCCGATTTATCAGCCTTTTTCAAACCAAGCCCGATGGAACCACCGATAAGCCCCAGCCCAATAATGGCAACACGCACACCCTTATTATGTCATTGCCATCAAGGCATGACAATCCTTGTTGCCAGCCGTTACCTGTTATTCTGACAAGTAATAGCGACGAAGCAATCTCCGGGAAAGGCAAGAGAAACTCACCCTCACCTAGCCTCTCCCTTCAAGGGAGAGGAATTTTATATGATATTATATAGAAGACTATAATCTTAGGCTCACTTCACCCTGAACTGGGGTGTTCCTCTATGCGAAGTGCTGCTCGGTTCTAGCAATAATGTCATCCTGAAGGGATTTGGTCAAATCCACAAAATAAGCTGCATAGCCAGCAACCCTCACTATCAGGTCAGTGTGCTTCTCGGGATGCACTTGAGCGTCCCGTAATGTCTCAGGGTCTATCACATTGAACTGGATATGGTGAATCCCTAGGTCAGACCAGGTTTTGAGATAATCAGCAAAAACCCCCCTGTTCTCCCCTTCCAAAAACTCAGGCGCAAACCTCTGGTTGAAGAGGTGATTACAGGACAATAGAGGATCAACCTTGGAAACGGAGTTGAGGACTGCGCTTGGACCCTTCACATCTCGACCTTGCGCCGGGGAGACACTTCCATCGTGGAGGGGCTCCCTGGCTTTCCTGCCATCAGGGGTAGCCGCCACATCGAAGCCAAGGAAATATCCCATGGTGGCATTGGTGCCATCAACATCAAAGGGAAACCCATAATAGTCGGTGAATTCCTCTGTCTCCTTGGTTATCCTGAAGTGAAGCACCTGGGCTAGACGGTCAACATAGTCATCATCGTTGCCGAATTTGGGGGCGCTGAGCAGCATCTGGCGCAGATCCTCTTTGCCCTCGAAATTATTCTTCAGGGCATCGAGAAGCTCAGCCATGGTGAGCTTTCTCTCCTCAAAAACAAGCTTCTTTATGGCTGCCAAGGAATCCGCTACATTGTTAACCCCGCTGGGCATGACATAGCTTCTGTGGTGGTAATACCACCTTCGGCAATCCTTCCCTATTTGGATGCACTCATCCAGCAAGGCTGAGGCAAAGGGTCGTGGCAGGTATTCCTCATAAAGAGCGTCAGAGATCTTGGTGAGGTAAACCTGCTTTTCAAAGAAAAAGAGGTACTGCTGGAAGATGGCTTCGATGATGTCATCGATGGACTTGAAGGTAAGCGGGTCTGGGGTAGGATAACCAATCTGCTGGCCGCTAAACATATCCATACCCCTATTTAAAGCGAGCTCCAGGCACTTGGTAAAGGAGAACATCCCCATACCCTGTCGGTAAACCATACTCTTTCCGGGGATTATCCAGGACATGCAATTGTTAATAGCGTAATTTCGAGCATCTTCCAAAGGTATTCCCTTGCTCAGCAAGTAAGGGATCATCATCTTATCATTGAAGAAGGCAGGCTGGGCTACCCCGGTCCCCTGGGTATCTATAGCCCGCAGAACCAGATCCCTGGGCATCTTGTCATGGTATCTAAAGCAAAGAGGCGGCTGTACAGAGTGCAATTCCCTGGTGGCATCGAGGATGATGTGAGACATCTCATTGGTAGCATCGTTACCCTCTTGGTCAACCCCTCCTAGGGTTACGTTTTGCCATGCCAGCCCTCCGCCGCCGGCGCCGAATAACCTCGGCGGGTGGATGAAGCCCATCTCCTCAAACTTGATCCACAGGAACTCTACCAGGTTCAGAGCCTCTTCCTTGGTGATCCGCTTTTCCTCTATATCCTTTTTGTAAAAGGGGTACGTAATCTGATCCAGTCTCACTCCCTGACCTAAAGTGGGAAGCTCGATAAAATCGATAATCAGATGGACGAAAAAGAAACACTGAAGGGCTTCGTGCAGAGTCCTCGCTGGGTTTTCCGGTACCCAATCGCATATCTCCGCAATCTCCTCCAGCTCTCTCTTCCTCTTCGGATCTTTTTCAGCTCTGGACTTTTCTCTGGCTAGCTCAGCATATCTCTTGGCAAAGGTGATGGCTGCCTCTAGAGAGATTATCGCCGCTTGAAGGAAGTTTCTCTGCTCCAGATATTCCCTGGTATCGATATCGAGATCTGCCTCTATCTCCCCTAGTCGCTCTTCAGCCTCTTTTATTATATCTCTCAAACCTACCCGGAGTATCTTCTCATAGTTCGGCAGGACCATGTCCCACTGGTAGCTGAAACTGGTTACCCCGTTGTACCATAGGTGAGGCTTCATGCTTTCAGACACCAGGTCTCGCTCCATGCCATGAACAGATTTCCCTTTCCAGTAATTATGAATCTCTTTTAGCTCTTCCCTGCCCTCATCATCCAGCAGATGTCGATACTCATTCTCTACAGCCTTCTCCAGCCATCTCCAATAAAGTTCGGGATAAGTGGGTACGGAATAGGGGTCGCTGGCCATATTGCCCACTATCCGCTCTTTGTCCTGGATATAGATAGTCATGTTCTCCAGGACCTTCTTCAGGGCTTTCGCCCTTCTGATAACCATAGGCTCCCACTCAGTTTCCTTATAGGACTGGGTTACCAGGCGAGCTCGCTCCAGGCAGATCTTCACCTCCGATCTGAAGCCAGCACCCATATCGACCCTCTGACTACCCCTATAAAGGCCCTTAACCGCCTTAATACATACTTTCTGCTTTAACTCTTGAACTGCCGTATCCACAGCCACACCTCCTTCAGACGCTTCTTATATAATTATAGCATAACATTCCATTGAGAGCTAAAAACCACCAAAGAGATTGTTTATCAACTTCGCATAAAACCCAGTGGCATAGCTATAACCAAATAGCCTGAGAAGATTTACAATCAAGGAAAGCAAATAAGGAGGCTTCGACATGACTAAAGAGAGATGCAAAGAGACCCTCTTGATTCCTTCTTTGGCAACTTTCTCTACCGGAGGAAAGTGCCTGGGGGCCACTTTCTGAAGAAACTTAACGAGATAATAGACTGGCACAGGTTCACCGATAAACTTCTCAAATACTACAGGGGCAAAGGGAAGGTAGGGCAAGCCCCTTATAACCCCGCTATCCTTCTGAAAATGCTTCTCCTCTCCTACCTGTATAACATCTCAGAGAGGCAAGTAGAGGTTTTGGCTAACGATAGTCTCTCTGTAGCTTATTTCTTAGGGCTGGGGGCTGATGAGAAAGCCCCTGATCATTCCACCCTCACCCTGTTTAAGGATCGGCTTCAAGAAGCTGGGGGGATAAAGGCTTATGAGGAGTTATTTGACGAAATAATCAAGATGGCAAAGGAGCGAGGAGTAAGCTTTGGCAAGCTTCAGATTGTAGATACAGTCCATGTGGTGGCTGATGTAAATTTGGAGAAGGACAAGGCAAGACAGAAGGAGGGAAAGGCACCCCGGGATAAAGATGCTACCTGGGGAGTAAAAGGTGAGAAGGTGATAGTAGGCAAAGATGGTAAGCGGGGGAAGAAGGCAGATTACTTCTATGGCTATAAGAACCAGGTGAGCCTTAACGCTGAGGCCGAGATGATTACCACCCCGATAAATCGGGGCGGGATATGGAGATGAGTATGATGGGCGCTGGTTACCTTATTTGTCCTTTGTGATAATGTCGTAAATTACCGTGCGATTTATCCCAAAGACCGCGGCTGTCTGAGAAATGTGGTGTCCATTGGTCTTTAGATACTCAATCACCGCTCTTCTGGCCGCTTCTGGGTTAATCCTCCTTAACTTTTTGTAGTCAATCCGCCCAGCCGGTAGATACGTACGGAGTCCAGGTCTCATACTTCCTCCACTCCAAGTGACAGATATCTATACCAAGAAGCTCTAGCGTCTTCTTAATATATTCAGTATACCCGTACCCCATAAACTGTATAGTATGTCCTGGACACCGCACACGGTTCTCTTGCAAATAGGTGTAGTGCGTTCTATACTCCTACCAAGAAGGCAGGAGGTAGAAAATGGACTATGGCAAGGCTTATTACACATATTGGAAGTTGGTCATGAAGATGTGGTGGCGTGATAATTTTAAGAATTGGTTAGGTGCTGCTGGTACTATTGTCACCTTTGGCTTACTGATTGCTCTTGCAATTGGAGCAAATTTAGAGCCGTATGTTTGGTGGATTTTAGGTATTATAGGCACCATATTATTTTCCCCCCTGCTTTTCTGGATACCTTACAGGATGTGGAAAGAAGCACAGGAAAGTCCTGATATAATGCTTGAACAAAGAAAAAATCCAAAGCAATATATTTCCCCGTATATTCGCAAAGTGAGTGCATCCCCTATTATTGATGCAAAAAGTAATTTTCTATCCCTCGATGTTTGTTTCCCTAGCGCCCTAATCTATGAGTTAGAGTTGATGAAGATAAGAGCCTATATCACGATTGACGGGGGGAAAACTGAGGAACAAGAGGAAAACCCAATAAAAATAATTAAGCAAAGCGTTACTACAATTTCAGATTTACATATGCCTTTGGGCGATGACCAGATAATTTATGTTCGTAATCATGTTGACCTATGCACCCCAATCAAGATTAGTCTTCATATTGATGCGTGGGATAAGGATAATAACTTCTATGATTGGACAACAGAGGAATGGACGACCTTATTGCTCACTAAGCTAAATTGACCTATTCTGTAGTCATCTTGAAAGGAGGCTACAGAATGGTAAGAGACTGGAGAGCAAGACGTGTCGAAAAGGAATTGCAGAATTTGTTTAAGGAAGAGGCTATGAAGGAAATTACTGAAGTTGATGAACTTTTGGCAGACATAGAGGCTGAATCAATAGCCAGACTAGAAAAAGAGCATTTTACCGAACCTCAACCGATAGCCTGTAAGTGGTGTGGCTCTACTGACACTATGAAGTATGGCATAAGGAATGGCGTCCAGAACTATATTTGTCGTAAGTGCAAGCGAAAATTCACAGCTAAAGATGCCCCTTACCATATGCAGACACCAACCGAGCAAATCGGGGCAGCCCTCAATATGTTCTATGATGGTCTTTCGCTTTCAGACATAGCACGCCACTTGGAGGAAACCTATAAAAATCCCGTGAATCCCTCAACTGTTTATCGTTGGGTAATCCGATATACCTCTGAAGCTATCCGCATACTAGAGCCTTTGACCCCCAAAGTCTCAGATACATGGGTGGTAGACGAAACAGTAATAAAGGTTGCAGGATTAAAGGTCTGGTTTTGGGACATTATAGACGCAGACACTCGCTTTTTGCTTGCCTCTCACCTCTCCAGAGGTCGAACGATTTTGGATGTAGTTATAGTAATGCGAAGAGCATGGCAAAAGGCAGAGAAAGCCCCTCAATTCATTATATCTGATGCAATGCCTGCTTATACTGATGGTATTGAGAGAGTTTTTGGGGCAGACGCTTTGCATATCCAAATGAAAGGCATCACCCATGAAATCAATATCAACGTCATTGAGAGATTCCACGGTACGATTAAAGACCGCACCAAAGTGCTTCGTGGCTTCAAGACTCCTCAAACTGCCAAGCTAATCCTGAATGGATTTCTTATTCACTACAACTTCTTTAGGCCACATATGACATTGCAAAAGAAAACCCCTGCTGAAGTGGCAGGGATTAGAAGTCCATTCAAGAATTGGACAGACGTAGTAAGAAAACAAGGTTAAGAAGGAGGCAACTATGGATATTGGCACGGGGATAGCTCTTGGCATAGCCATTCTTGCATTATTAGGACTGATTGGAGGTTACCTTAAGTTTGTTTTAGGAATCGAGCATAGAATAACTAAGCTGGAAACTATCTTTGAGTTTATACCTTTTTCTAAGGTATTTGGCTTGCTAGAAATAATGCTTAGCAAAATACCGAGTGCAAAGTCTCATAATCCGTATGACCGAAGGGGTGAGTTATTGGCTAAATTAGAGCGACAAGAATTAAATTATAACGAGGCAATTGAACTGCGAGATTCAGTAACTAATGATGTGGAACGTAGCACTCAAGATGAAATTATGAAAGCCCTCATCTTAATCGGATTAGGTATTTTGATTGGCTATGTCTTATCAAGGCGATAGGCTACACCTAAATGCAAGAGAACCCCGCACACTGTTTTCTTGACAAAGGCTAATTAATAGTATTATAATGAATTTTTGCCTTGACAAGGCTCATA
>DAOUDP010000019.1:0-3234 GCA_034431195.1 Dehalococcoidia bacterium
CCCACAATGGGGGGTGAAGCTATTAAGGAAATCTATGGACATTGGTTTGCACCGAGGGCGATTTTTACCGGGAGAATGGGGGCAACGGCATTATCAATGCTTGTCGCCTTTATGCGTGAAAGGAGAAAGGCATTCATTTTAACCGACACTGTCGTGGAAAGCCACGCCAGAAGTGTCGCTAAAGATTTCCAAGAAGCCGGCTTTCAGACAACGATTTGGAACGAGGCTGCTCCAGAACCCCCGGTAATCCTGGCGGAAAAGTGCGCCGATGCGATGTTAAAATTCGAACCTGACCTCATCATTGCGGTAGGCGGTGGCTCCACAATGGACCTGGCCAAAGCCGCATGGATACTCTATGAGTTGCCGGGATATGACTTGAAAGCGGTAAGCCCACTGCTTCCCATGGGATTAAGGAAAAAGGCACTACTGGCAGCATATCCAACAACGAGTGGCACCGGTTCAGAGGTCACCTGGGCTTCTATATTGACAGATGATTCCGTGAGCCCCCCTGTAAAGATCGCACTTTCTTCAGCGGAAATAGTTCCCGACTTCGCAGTTCTAGTTCCAGAATTCACCGTTGGAATGCCACCCAGGATAACTGCAGGTACAGGACTGGATGCTTTAGCACATGCAGTTGATGGCTACTTGACCTGCTATGATACTGATATCTCGGATGCCCTGGCAATAAAATCCATAGAATTAGTATTCAAGTTCTTGCCTCGAGCATATAGAACACCAAACGATACGGAGGCAAGATACCGCATGCAACTTGCAGCAACAATAGCTGGACTTGCATTTGGAAATAGTCAATGTGCACTAACACATGCCTTGGGCCACGCAGTAGGAAAGGTATTTGGCATCCATCACGGAGTAGCAGTAGGCATCTTCATACCCTATTCAATACAATACTATTCCAGAGCAAGCAAAAAATATGTGCAATTAGCCAAGAAATTTGGGATTGAGGCAAAAGACGAGGTGGAATGCCTTCAAAAACTAGTTAACAGGTTCAAGCAATTTCTTTTGAGCTTTAAGGTGCCCTATGCCTTGAAGGAGCACGGAATCACCAAGCAGAGATGGCAGAAAAACCTTGACGATGTCGCCAAGTATGCCTCAGAAGACGTATGCACAGGGGCAAGCCCAAGACCTACCTCCATCATTGACATTAAGAAAATCCTTGAGTATGCCTACGAAGGGAAAGATATCGACTTTTGAAAGGAGGGATTGAAATGTATGGCTATCATGGAAAAATCCTGCAGGTTGATTTAAGCACTCGACAGACAAAG
Source organism: Dehalococcoidia bacterium (assembly GCA_034431195.1). Lineage (GTDB taxonomy): Bacteria > Chloroflexota > Dehalococcoidia > GIF9 > AB-539-J10 > CG2-30-46-19. The sequence continues at coordinate 1,284 of DAOUDP010000019.1, forward strand.
GATATAGAGCTAAAAGAAGAGGATTTGAGGAAATTCATAGGTGGAGCTGGGCTTTCAGCGAAGTTGATGTATCCACTACTGAGCAAAAACCTCAATCCATTGGGGCCAGAAAATCCCCTCCTTTTCCTCACGGGACCTTTTGCCGGGACTGCAGTCCCATCCACAGGCCGACATACCATTTGCGCCAAGTCACCACTTACCAATATATGGGGAGAATCGAGCACCGGGGGGTTCTTCGGAGTTGCACTGAAATCCACGGGCTACGATGGCGCCATGGTAGTAGGACGTTCCGATAAACCTGTTTACCTCCTGATACACGATGGGGCTGCAGAAATAAAAGATGCTTCCCATTTATGGGGAAAGGGATTTTATGAAACAAAGGACACCTTGATGAAAGAGGTAGGGGAGAAAAAGGCCAGAATTACTGCCATTGGGCAAGGTGGTGAAAATCTCGTTAGATACGCAAGTATAATGAATGACGATGGAAGGGCAGCGGGAAGATGCGGATTAGGGGCTGTCATGGGTGCTAAAAAGCTGAAGGCAATTGTGGTATATGGAGATAGAAGGCCAAGCGTGGCAAATTCAGGCAAACTCAAAGCAGATATAAAAGCGGCTCTGGTTGTCCCAATAACAGACCTGACCGCCTTATCTACCAGAGAAATGTTCAGGGAGTTCGGGACGATAGGGTATCTCGACATGGCGATGTATCTATCAGATGCCCCAGCGAAGTATTTTTCTAAATCTGTCTTTCCTGTTGAGGAAATAGACGCGAAGGCGCTGAAACAGAAATATACTGTGACTTCAATCGCATGTTTCGGCTGCCCTATAGGATGCGGAAGATTGACAGAATACGGTAAGCATGGAATAGATAAAGTAGATGGTCCTGAATATGAAACCGCTACTGCACTCGGCCCATGCTGCATGAATTTTGACTTAGATTCAATCATTCACGCAAATCATCTATGCAACGACTATGGGATTGATACAATATCGACAGGAGTCTCAATAGCATTCGCAATGTACTTGTATGAGAAAGGTGTGCTCACGAAAGATAAGACCGGAATGGAAATGAAGTGGGGAGATAGCAAAGCTATTGTCGGCCTTGTTGAAAAAATCGCTAAAAGAGAAGGAGCCGGAGACATCTTGGCTGAAGGGGTGAAAAGAATAGCGGAGAAATTCGGTGTTTCCAGAGACGAAGCCGTACATGTAAAAGGGTTGGAACTCCCAATGCATGACCCCAGAGCGTTTTTCGGAGACGCCGTGGATTACGCCACATCACCTCGTGGCGCCTGCCACACCAAGGGAGATTATTATATGGTGGATATGGGACGGGGGGTGCCTGACGTTGAAGTTGCCCCCGGAGATAGATTTGAATCCTCCGAGAGCAAAGGCGCTATGGTTGCCAGATACCAGAATTTGAGGGAGCTGTTCAACTCGCTCCCATTGTGTATCATGTCATCCATAATATCGCCTGACCATATAGCAGGATTATTAAACGCAGTTACCGGGTGGGATTTCAATCCTGATTCCCTTATGATAGCAGGAGAGCGAAGTTTCAATGTAAAACGTATGATTAATATCAAGCTTGGTATCACCAAGGAGGATGATAAGCTGCCAAAGATAGCCATCACACCGCTCTCAGAGGGAACATCACAGGGTAAGAAACCAGATATGGAGACTTTGCTGCGAGGACACTACAAAGAGCGAGGATGGGATGTAGCGACGGGTAAGCCAACGAAGGGAAAATTGCAACAGCTTGGACTTTCTGAGATGATAAAGGAGATATATTAGTCATAGCATATTAACCAGTTAACTTGAAATCTAGTAATCGTGGCAAATTAAAATCCAAAACTGTTTTCGTCTGCCAGCAATGTGGCAAGGAAAGTCCTAAATGGTTAGGCCGCTGTCCCGATTGTGGCGCATGGAATAGCTTTGTAGAAACAACAGTCAG
>DAOUDP010000020.1:0-25791 GCA_034431195.1 Dehalococcoidia bacterium
CCTGATGTTGTTATCATGGATGTTGCTATGCCCAAGCTTAATGGAATCGAAGCTACCAAGCAGATAAAGGAGCTTCACCTGCGCACGATTGTATTGATACTGATAGCTTCGGTTATAGCTGTAGAATCCCAGACAACAATTTCCCCGCAGCCCAGACAACTATTTTAGCCCTACCTAGCATATCCGTGGTAAGAGCTCCCCAGAAAGCATATCAATAATTCGGGAAGGGCCTAGCCTTGTTTTCATAATTACCTTCCCAGGATAATCACTAGTTACTTCACCAATGATAGCTGCATCTCTTCCATAGCGGTTCTGCTTCATTTTAGCTAACATTATGTCAGCATCACCTGGCTTAACTACAGCTACCAGCTTACCCTCATTGGCGACATGAATAGGGTCGAAGCCTAAAAGCTCACAGGCAGCCTTAACCCCCTCTTTTACTGGTATCTTATCCTCCTCTATTACAATGCCCACATTAGATTGTTGAGCAAATTCATTCAGAGTAGTAGCCAATCCGCCTCTGGTAGGGTCACGGAGGCAGTGAGTATTTGGGCAGGCCTCCACCATTCTAGCCACCAATTTGTTCAATGGAGCACAATCGCTCTCTAGGAGTGTCTCGAACCTAAGCCCCTCACGTTGGCTCATTATAGCTATGCCATGGTCGCCAATGGTGCCACTCAAAATGACCCTGTCGCCAGCTTTAGCGTTGGCTCCTGAAATATCAATTCCAGCAGGAATAATGCCTATCCCTGAAGTAGTGATAAATAGTTTATCTGCCTGCCCTTGGTTTACTACCTTGGTATCCCCGGTGATTATATCTACCTGTGCCTCATCAGCGGCTGCTTTTATTGACTGGACTAGGCGTTCAAGGTCAGCTATGAGGAGGCCCTCCTCTATGATTACGGATAGGCTCAGATATATAGGCTTAGCTCCGCTCATAGATAAATCATTAACCGTACCACAAACAGCCAGCCTGCCTATATCTCCGCCGGGGAAGAAAATGGGATCGACTACATAGCTATCAGTGGTGAAAGAAAGACGCCCATTAGCCTCAAAAATAGCTGCGTCATCTAACTTGTCTAACAAAGGATTAGCCAGCAAAGGAAGGAATTTCGTCTCCACTAAGGCATGGCTCAATTTGCCACCGCTACCGTGGGCCAGAAGAATGGTATCATTCATAGCCTGTTCCATGCTTTACTCCAGGAATTCTGTAAATTCTCAGGGCAATCCATATTGATAATAAGCACTACAAGCTCCTTCACTGGAGACCATGCAGGGACCTATAGGTTTTTCTGGAGTACAAGCTGTTCTAAACAGCTTACATTCAGGTGGCGTAGCTGCGCCCCGGACTACATCTCCACAACGACATCCTTTCGGTTCCTTGGCAGGTCTGTCATTGCAAGCAGAGCGAAGCAATCCTGAAAAAGCATCATTAGCATCAAAATGCTGGTATTCCTTGTTAACCTTTAAGCCGCTTTGGGGTACAATGCCGATTCCACGCCAGTCGGCGCTATCAATTTCGAAAACCTGGTTCATCAATTCTAAGGCTTTCTTATTCCCTTCAGGCTTTACTCCACGGCGATAGGCTATCTCTACTTTTGGCCTGTCAGTTTCAAGCTGCTCCACCAGCTTATTTATGCCCAACAAAATGTCCAGGGGTTCGAAGCCCGAGATAACATAGGCCACTCCATATTTCTCAGGAATGAACTCATAAGGATGAGAGCCAGTTATAACGCAGACATGTCCCGGACCAATAATACCATCAAGCTTGATCTCACCTAATCCCAGCAAAGCTTTTATCACTGGTGGGGTTAACTTGAGGAAGGAAAGGACATAGAAGTTTTCTATCCCCTCCTTTTCTGCCTTAACTATAGAAGCAGCTATAGTTGGTGCCGTGGTCTCAAAGCCAATGCCAATGAAGATGACTGACTTGTTAGGGCTGGCTTTAGCTATCTCCAAAGCATCCATAGTAGAATAAACAATTCGTATATTTGCTCCCTCAGCCCTTGCTTGCTGTAAACTAGAATAGCTGCCAGGAACTCTCATCATATCTCCAAAGGTAGTAATGATAACCCCGGGCGAATGAGATAAGGCAATAGCTTTATCCAGATCGCCAATCGCTGTTACGCACACGGGGCAGCCTGGCCCTGACTTCATTTCAATTGTTTCTGGTAATAGCTGGCGAATGCCATACCTCATTATGGCATGGGTATGTCCACCACAGAATTCCATTAATCTGATTGACCTAACAGAAAAGCCAGTGATTCTCTGTGCTAGTTTCTTAGCCAGCTCGCTATCTTGATACTCGTCAATGAACTTCACTCAGGTTTATTATCTCTTCGAAAAGCTTTAAAGTCTCCTTAGCTTCAACTTCATCCACTACACCTATGGCATAGCCCGTGTGAAGCAGCACATAATCACCTGCCTTTACCTCTGGAGTAAGAGCAATGCTAACTCGGCGTCTCACACCCCCTATCTCCGTTTCTGCCTCATCACCTTCTATGGAGACAACTTTGACTGGAACCGCTAAACACATTGCTTTAAGATTATAGGCAAAATACTGAGGCAATACAAGGATGTATGCTTGTCCCCAAAACTAATGTTATCTTCATCTCTGTGGCGTAACCTATCCCATTCCTTATTGGAATCACGCGGTATTACAGATTCTCCCCCGTAGAGGCAGAGGAAGAAGTTCCTCCGACGGTGAAACGCTAAACTTATTCTATTGCTGAAGAACAATCCTTCCAGTTCGAATTAGCTCTTCCCTGGGATGACATCAATCCGTTTAGCACCCAGGAGCACCAGCTTTCTATCCCGGCACCAGTCTTACAGGAAAGCTCGAAGAGTTTGACTTTTGGATTCAGTCCTTCGATAGCACGGCGAAAAACAGCAATATCGAAGTCAACGTAGGGTAAAAGGTCAGCTTTATTTATCACCACTGCATCAGCGTCAGCGAATATCATAGGGTATTTAATAGGCTTATCATCTCCCTCAGGAAAGCTGGAAACCACCACCCTTTTGTGCTCTCCCAGAACAAACTCAGAAGGGCAGATAAGATTACCCACATTCTCAATAAGGAGCAAATCTATGTCTTCCAGGGGTAATTTCTTCAAGGCAGCGTCGAGCATACTTGCAATTAGGCTACAACTCTCGGGCATATTTCTTGTGCTTATCTGGACCACTCCTACAGCCTCGTTCTTAACCTTTTCAGCATCCAGCGTTGAAGCGACATCGCCTTCAATAACTCCTATCCTTAATTTACCCTTCAATCTAGCTATAGTCTGCAAGATAAGACTTGTCTTGCCGGCACCTGGAGATGCCATAATATTGATAGCAAAAACTCCATGCTCATCTAGTAGCCGCTTATTTTGAGCTGCGATAGATTCGTTAACCTCCAGAATGTTCTGCACTAGTTCTATTTTCCTCATTCCACCTCCATGCTTTCGATGTATAGCTCTCGACCTCCCACTATTTCTGTACCCTGGCTTTGGCATTCAGGACAGGCCCACAAAGTATCTTTGGGGTGAAAAATAGTGAGGCAACTTCGGCAGCGAACCTGGGCTGGCGCTGATTCAAAGTGAAGGTTGGCTTTGTCAGCGATGGTGTCTTTGCTCATAAAATCAAAATAAAATTCAATGCAATCGGGCATAAAACCTGTCAATTCGCCAAAAACAAGGTTAATTTTGGTGATCTTCCTGGCTTGAGCTTTCTTGGCTTCCTTTAAAGCAATGTCAAGAATACTTTCAGTCACCCCAAATTCGTGCATTTGATATGGACACCAACCGAAGCAGTCTAGCTCACTTTGATTTTGATTTCAAATTTCCCTGGCTAGGCCGTTATCAACAATGTGACCGTCTATTGAGTAGTGTCAAATGGGAAACAATGCAATTATTCACGAATCCCCTTTTAAATAGGTTATTATACCTGCCAAAGAATGCTACAATATGCACACATCATAAAAAGCGGGGCGTTAATGAATGTAGAGACTTTTATGGCAAAGAGGGGGGAGGTGCCCTCCAAGTTTATTGAAAAGGTAAAAGGTGCGGTTGGAGAGGAAAATATATCACAAAGTGAATGCGACCTCATTTCTTACAGTCTTGACTACTGGTTATACGGGGTATTCCTTTCACAATATGGCAAATTGCCGTCACTTCCTTCTGTAGTTATTTCTCCCAAGAATAGCCAGGAAATACAGAGCATCCTGAAGCATGCCAATGAATATAAGGTTCATATCACGCCATTTGGTGCTGGTTCTGGTGTGCTTGGTGGTGCTATTCCCATTGAAGGAGACGCTGTTTTGAACCTTCAGAGAATGAATAAGTTTATTTCCCTGGATGAAACCTCGCTCGTTGCTGAGTTTGAAGGGGGAATCATCGGCGCAAATCTTGAGCGAGAGCTGAATCACAGAGGCTATTCAATGGGAAGTATTCCTCAGTCCTTCCATTGCTCCACTCTCGGAGGGTGGATTTCAACACGTGCTGTGGGACAGTTCTCCACAAAATATGGGAAAATCGAGGATATGGTTTTAGGAATGGAGGTGGTGCTTCCCGATGGAAATCTCCTCAATATCAAACCAGTTCCAAGACGCTCCACGGGACCCTCATTAAAAGAGCTGTTCTTAGGCGGTGAAGGAACACTTGGCATTGTGACAAGAGCAGTTGTATCGGTTCATCCTCTACCGGAACGAACAATAAAACAATCGTTTGCTTTCCCATCCGTTGAAGTAGCGTTAGACGTAGTGCGGAAAATTCTGAGAGGTGATGCCAAACCGGCGGTGGTCAGAATATTTGATGAACCTGAAACTGCAAGATACTTTGGGCAAATAAAGAACAAGGTAACGATTATCTTTATCTCCGAAGGCGAAACAGATTTCGTAGAGCTTGAAGGCAGATTAATCAAAAGAATTGCTGAGGAAAATGGAGGAGAAACTACGGGGGAAAAGCTTGTTGATATATGGCTTGAAAAACGGTTCGATATAGGTTTAGGTCCTATCATAATGCAGCAGGGTGGAATTGTAGACACGATTGAGGTTGTTTCTCTATTCAAAGATGCCGCCAATCTGTATAACGATATGGCTTCCGCAATGAGGGCGGTGGAGGGTGCCATATCAGTTTCGGGGCATTATTCACATTTTTACCGGGAAGGTGCTTGTCTATACATCACCTTCGCTGGTTTCCCTAAAGACACATCCCGTTACTACAAGGACACCTGGACTGCTGCCATGGAAGCCACTCTGAAAAACAACGGCTCTATCAGCCACCACCATGGAATTGGATTCTGGAGAAAGGACTTTATGCAGCAGGAGTTAGGTCCCCATGGCGTAGAACTGCTCCAAAAAATCAAATTCGCGTTAGACCCAAATGGTATTTTAAACAAGGGGAAACTCATAGATGGAAAATAAAAAACAATTGGAACAAATCACAAATTGCGCCCTGTGCGGCAATATGTGTAAAGATAGTTGTCCGGTATATCTTGCTACAGGGAATGAAACAGTTACGCCTCAGAAAAAGGCGCGCCTCATTCTGTATGAGGAGAAAACATTCCTCAAAGATGAGAAAGGCTTCTTCGACGTGATGTTTCAGTGTGCCATGTGTGGGGCATGCAAGTTGAATTGCCTTTACGATAATTTTGACCTCAGGGATTTTATCCAGGAAGGGCGACGCAAAGCTTTCAAAAATGGCATGCTTCCAGAGGAAACAAGGAAACGAGTAGAAACCTTTGTTAACTTTGGTAATCCCAATGGCGAAAGAGAGCTTATTCAAAAGGGGAAGGGAGAGATTGGTTACTTCGTTTCCTGTTCTACCTACAATGACGAACCATTGCTGAAGTCGGTGGAGAAAATTCTTACCAAAAGCAAGGAGCAGGTTCAAGAATTCGGCGGTGCTGACATCTGCTGTGGTGCACCACTCTACTACGCCGGAGACTTGGAAGGTTTTAAAAAGGCAGCGAAAAAAATGAAACGGGAAATTGAACAAAGAAAACTGCAGAAGGTCATTACAAATTGCCCAGCTTGTATAAAAATGGTGACGGAAATATATGATGAGGTGGGCATTCATCTTGATGTGGAATTTATTCACACCGTCGAATTTCTCGCTGCTCTCCTCAAAGAAGGAAAGATAAAAGTAAATAAAGCAAACGCTACGGCAACTTTCCATGACCCCTGCATTCTGGCAAATGATATCGGTATTACCACAGCCCCCAGGGATATCATTAAAATGCTGGGGTTTGACATAAAAGAGCCCGTTTATTCAGGAAAGGATACGCATTGCTGTGGCGGGGTACCGGGAGGGAAAATCGCAGACAGCAAGCTTGTCTCCAGCGTGAATGCAATGCGCACCAGTGAGCTCAAAGAAACTGTTGCTGATGCTTACATCGCGGCATGTCCTACCTGTAAAGTTGCTTTATCCAATATAGATATAAAAGATGTGGCTGAAGTTGTGGCGGAACAGATTATCGATGGATGAGAAGAAGCTAGCACGAACCGTACAAGGCGAAATAGAAAAAACGACAAGCGAGAAAGCAACAGTCTTTATTGAAGATAGCATTGCAAAATTAAGCGGGCAATTTTCTTCTTATCAAAGCGTTGTAGATGCTGGGCATGTTGTCGGTGATTTCGAGCAAATCAAAGAAGTGGTGAACGAAATTGATTATCCCGGCAGGAAGCTCTTCGTACCACCTCAACAGGTATCTGATGAACTTACCGGAAAAGAGTTCGATGTTGTTATCGTTGGTGGCGGCATAATTGGTTTGGCAGTCGCCAGGGAGCTTTCAAGATTCAACCTGAGTATCGCTCTAATTGAAAGGCATGAGGACTTAGGAATGGACCAGACAGCACATAGCAACGCCATGATACATCCTGCTTTCCTTACTGAACATGGCACGCTGAAGTGGGAGCTGAACTACAAGGGAAATGCAATGTATGATGAAGTTGCCAGCCAGCTTGATGTCGATTTCAAACGGATAGGGACACTTGCTGTTGCTGAAAACCCCGAGCACGAGCTGATGATCCCAGTCCTGATGAACCTGACCAAGAAACACAAAGACCCGGTTCCCAAACAGTTAAACCGGGAAGAACTGGACAAAGTTGAGCCAGGGCTGGCTCCGAATATCAAGAGGGGCGTGCTCGTGTGGAACACAGGCATTATCTCTGTATTTGATCTCGTCATTGCTTGTGCCGAGAATGCTCTGGCAAACGGAGTGCAGCTCTTTCTGGATACAAGCGTAATCGGAGTCCAGACCGAGGGTGGAAGCATTAAAGCAGTAAATACGACCAGAGGGACCATCAAAACGCATATCTTGATCAATGCCGCTGGACTGTATGCCGATAAGATTGCCGAATTCGCCGGAGATAAGTTCTTTACTATCCATCCCAGGAAGGGAGAAACAATCATCTTTGATAAATCCTACCAGCCGATAAGAACAGTTTTAGCTTCGTTTAGCATGGCGGCAGAAAGAGAGGGATATTCCAAGGGAGGAGGCCTCATCCCTACGATTGACGGCAACCTCCAGTTTGGGCCATCGGCAGAAGAGGTACAGGATAAAGAGGACGTTTCCACCACATCTATGGGGCGTGAAGTATTATTTAATAAATTTGGGCTATTAGCTGAGCGACTCAAGCCATACTATGAGAAACCCGATGAAAGTAAAATCATCGTTCATTTTGCTGGGTGTAGAGCAGCGACATATAAGGAGGATTTCATCATTGAACCCTCCAAAAAAGTAACGGGCTTAATTCACGTTGCCGGCATTCAATCTCCTGGACTTGCAGCGATGCCAGCCATCGTCGAAAGGGTGAAAGAAATCGTGACAGAGGAGTGGCATCCAGCTGAGAATGCTCAGTTTGAACCAAGAAGAAAAAGAATTAAACCTTTCGCGGAATTAGATGACAAAGAAAGGGAAGAACTTATCCAAACAAATCCTTTATATGGTCATATTGTCTGCCGTTGTGAGCATGTGACCGAAGGTGAGATCGTAGATGCACTCCACAGCGGTATTCCAGTAAAGAGCATCGATGCCATCAAAAGGAGGGTAAGAGCAGGCATGGGAAGATGCCAGGGAGGGTTCTGCATGCCGAGGGTTTTAGAAATTATCAGCCGGGAAATGAACATTAATAAGGAATCGGTGACAAAGAACGGGGGAAAGTCTTTCATCCTGACTGGAAAAGTAAAAAAGGAGGTAAGAGAATGAAGTATTTTATTGTGATTGATGGGGGAACACAAAATATAAAAGCGTTTATCTTTGACGAAAAAGGGGACGAGGTATATGGCGAAGCATACCCGGTAACCCCCTATTTCTCCGTTAAACCTGGCTTTGCTGAGCAGGATGCCGAAAAGTACCTAGAGATTACCAAAAAGGTAACCAGGAGTGTAGTGGAAAATTCCCATGTTCCCAAGGATGAGCTTGTCGGCGTTGCTATTACCAGTCACAGAAGCACGATTGTACCCGTTGATAAAGGTGGCAAACCTGTTCGCTCGGCAATTACCTGGCTTGATGAGCGTAAAACAGAGGGGTTGAATTTGCCCGCCGGATTCGAGACACTCACAGTGCTAAAAGAATACCAGAGAAGGTCTAAATTTAATTGGCTAAAAAAGTATGAACCGGAAAGTTACGACAAAACACACATATTCCTCACTATATCATCGTATATCTTTCATGCTCTGACTGGCGAATTCAAAGACTGTTCCTCCATGATAGTGGGCTTGTTCCCCTATGACTATGCACAGCTTCAGTGGCACTCCCTCGAAATGGTATACGAAATTTTCGGAGTTGAGCGTGAAAAACTCCCCCCGCTTGTTTCTCCCGCTGAGATTGCCGGGACGGTCACAAAAGAAGGGGCAAAAAGTTTCGGTGTGCCACAAGGGCTTCCGATAATCATTGGAGCAGGAGATAAGCAATCTGAACTGCTAGGCGCTGGCGTAATAAACAATGATATCGCCGAAGTTAGCTATGGAACAGCTGCCGTCATTGAATTATTCTCCGCTAAATATATCGAACATCCCCAGCTAGATTTCTTCACCTGGGGAGCAGCGATTCCAAAGCACTGGGCACTTGAAGGATTCGTGGGGAGTGGATACTGGATAATTTCCTGGTTCAAAAAGGAGTTCGCCAAATATGAGGAAGAAGAGGCAAAGAAACTTAAGATAGCGCCAGAGGACCTGCTGAACAGAGAAATGAAGGAAATTCCTCCTGGTTCTATGGGCTTGTTTCTTCTGCCTTATTGGCACCCACGCGAAAATGAACCTCTTTCCAAAGGTGCCATCATAGGATTTTCCGGGGAGCACGCCAGAACATATGTTTATCGGGCAATTATTGAGGGCATCGCATATGAATTACGCAGGCTAAAAGAGGTGATGGAGGAGCATGCAGGAAGCAAAATAAAGGAGTTAAGGGTTGGTGGAGGAGGTTCAAAAAGCAATGAAATCATGCAAATGACCGCTGATATTTTCAATCTTCCTGCAAGCAGAGTGCATACCAGCAATCTTTCCGCACTGGGGGCTGCAATTGATGCCGCCGTTACCTTGAATATTTATCACGACTTCCCTGAAGCCGTGGATAATATGGTGAGAGTAAAAAAGACCTTCACCCCTCATGCGAAAAACGTGAAAATCTACGATAGGTTATTTAATGAAGTGTATAAGGAGATCTATCCTGCGCTTTCCCCATTATATCGCAAAATTGCCGAAATCACGGGATACCCAAAGGTAACATGAGAGGCTAATAGAGTATCTATTAGCTCCGTAAGAGAAATGAGCATGGATGCTGATGTAACTGTCATAGGCAGCGGACCCGCCGGGCTTACTGCTGCAGCCCATGCTCATAAAAGCGGCGCTAAAAGTGTTTTGCTGCTCGAAAGGGAGGAGGAGCTCGGCGGAATTTTGAAGCAGTGCATACACAATGGCTTCGGTTTGGAGCAATTTAAAAAGGACTACACCGGACCAGAGTATGCCGAACGCCTTATTGAAGAGCTGGAAAAAACAAATGTGCAATATTTCTTGAATACAATGGTGGTTTCTCTTTCACCGGATAAGACTATCACGGCAGTAAATCCTGAAAAAGGTCTATTTCATATAAAATCAAGAAGTGTTGTGCTTGCCATGGGATGCCGCGAACGTCCCAGGAGTAGCATTAACATCCCCGGCACCCGTCCTGCGGGAATATATACCGCAGGAGTTGCTCAACGCTTTGTCAATATCGATGGATATCTTCCCGGAAAACAGGTTGTTATTTTAGGCTCCGGCGACATTGGACTTATCATGGCCAGGAGACTCACCCTTGAAGGAGCTCAAGTGAAAGGTGTTTACGAAATAATGGATTACCCTGGAGGATTAAAAAGGAACATCGTTCAGTGCCTCAATGATTTCGATATCCCCCTTTATCTGTCCCATACCGTTACAGAGATACGAGGCAAGGAGCGCCTAGAAGGCGTTGTGGTATCTAAAGTAGACCAGAAAATGAATCCAGTCAATGGTAGCGAACAATCTATACCGTGTGATACCCTGCTCCTCTCCGTGGGACTAATCCCCGAAAATGAGCTATCAAAGGAAGCTAGAGTAGAACTTACACCGATTACAAAAGGACCGGTCACCACGGAGACAATGGAAACAAGGGTGCCGGGAATATTTTCCTGCGGCAATGTTTCCACCGTGTTTGATTTGGTAGATTATGTTGCTGAAACTGGCATGATTGCTGCCGGGAATGCCGCAAGATTTGCCGCCGGAGATTGGAAGAAGGGGGAAAATCCAGTCGAGATAATTCCTGGAGAGAATGTGAGGATGCTTTTCCCCCAGCGATATTCCTTTAAAGACGACCTTATTTTATTTGTCAGGTCAGCAAAACCAATTGAGAAACCGGTAAACATAGAGCTCTCCCCGGTTGGGATGCGCCTTAAGAGATTGTATGCCCGACCAAACGAGATGATTAGATTGAAGGTGTCCCGAGACAAATTAAAGGATGTTACTGGACCCATCGAGGTTTCCATAACAGAGCGATAAGGATGGATGTAGAAAAGAAACACTTTACCTGCGTTATTTGCCCCCTTGGATGTGAGATCGATGTAGAGCTTCAAAACAGCAATGTGGTTTCTATGGAGGGAAGCAAATGTGAGAAAGGGAAAGAATTCGTATTGCAGGAATTAGAAGAGGCGATGCGCATATTAACCACAACGGTTCCTATAAAAGGGGCAAAATGGGCGATGCTTCCCGTTCGCACCGATAAACCAATCCCGAAGCGATTGTTATCCAAGGTTATTGAACAACTGGCAACTATCGAATTGCACGCACCTGTGAAGATGTACCACGTGATAGTAAAGGATGTAGCCGGCACAGATGCAAATATTGTAGCCACCAGGAATATGGCAAGGGTAAATCATCCTAAAGATGCCAAAAAGGACCTCATCGCTAGAAAGGAAGGTTGAAGCAATGAAAACCTATGCCTATGGCTTTCCCAGATTGGGGAGAAGTAGAGAATATAAAAAAGTTATTGAGTACCATCGAGCGCTTGTTCAGATGATTGTTTGACCATCATTTTTCTTCTCTCAAGAATTCCTCGACTTCTTTGGTTAACCTCTCATTTTCCTCCTGAGATAATCTGAGGTTGCTTTCCAACCTGAGAATGTAATCGTCGACCTCGGGAAGACGGAGTCTTGCCTGAGCTAGTTTTTCACTCTGCTTTTGAATCTCACGGTCGATATCGCTAAAGTCAATGTTTAAACCAAGTCTTTCATCAAAGAACTGAAGGACTTTCTTTTGAGCTTTGGGGTCTTCACTCGTTACCAGATAAAAAGGTATCGGCACCCACAGATTCACCCCGGCAATATTTCTTCTGCCAGCCAGCCACAACAGAAAGGAGTTCAATGTTGGCCTTTGACCAAGCGGAGTTTGATAATCCATATCCCTAACCAAGTTATACTGCTCTAAAGACTCCTTCACTTCCTGTGAACTGGTCGTAGCCAGCAATGTCCTGGGAGTGGTGTGAGCCGCCAAAGTAACCATTCCCCCAATGGCATATAACTCTTTTGCCCCGCAGTAATGTTCAGCCACATCCAAAATTGAATTCAGGAACTTATACCACTCAAAGCTAGGCGGGGTGCTTCTAAAAATAACCAGGCTATTTTCGTGACACGAATAGAAATTGCTTTCCGGAAATTGAGCTACATCACCCTCCACCCTGATTCCACCCAAGGAGAAAAAATCCTCGGGGTCAATTTCACCAAATCTTTCACCACCCAACTTGTAAGTTAAGTAATCGATAACGCCTGGACCCAATTGACCAGCATCTTCATTCCAGCCTACCACCAGAGAGGAACTTTGAACTTTTGGTTTCCTTAAGACTTTAAACGGATACCTTTCAGTCAATTCCCCTGCCTCGTTTCTTAAAGAACTTATCAATATCCTCCATAATCCTTTTCTTATCCTCTTCAGTTATTGGACTGGGTTCAGCAGGCCTGGCATAGGTCACCTGCTTTAGCTTTTCCAGCTGTCTCTTTATCTCTGACGGAATTTGGCTATAGACGTCCTCAATTTCTTGTTCTAGCTGTTCCGCCCATCTATCTAGTTTACTTATGTCAACTTCAATTCCTAAACTACGGGTCAATACTTCCACCACTGACCTTGCAGCCTTAGGATAAGGCAACGGGAAGCCTTGCAGGTAAACTGGCATCTCCCCCATCACACAAATAGCCTCAATCCCTCGCTTCCTCGCCACTCCCAGCAAAAGACCATTCAACCCAACAATGTTACCCTGCCCCTCCCTCCCCTCGATTTCACTCATTAAAATGGTGTTCTCATATTTCTTGATCTCGGCAATCAAATCTCGATTATTAGGCACTGCCCAGACCCTGGGAACCATTGTGTGGTGAATCGGAGCCACAGCGGCTCCCGAAGTATAGACTCTTCGACAGTGGAACTTTTCGGCAACATCTAAAACAAGGTTAGCTATCTGATAAGCCATCTCTCCCTCAGCATATACACTCCTGCCTCCGGCAGGCTGTTCCTCCCCGATGAAAAATATCAAATCCTGCTTCCTGGTCTTTCTGAAATAAAATTTGCTACTGGGAAATTCCAGAGCCTCCAACACACCGCCCTTAATTGACACCCGCTGAGGATAGAAGAAATCCCAGGGCTCTATCTCCCCAAATTCCTCCGCCTCCAATGCTTCCCTTAGAGTATCAACAGCGATGAGCCCGATATTTGCGATTCCAGGCCAGCTGGCTAGCATCACTGGATTTTTGAGCCTTGGTTTCTTGTAAAGTTTGACTCCCATTGCTACTTGCCTTTCAAGCCACGATTTGCTAACTATTCTAATCGTTCCGCTTTTAAAGGACAACACCAGAGACCAGGTTACTTACTTTCTTCTATTTATGCCCTGGCTTGACCCTTCAGCTTACAAAGACCATAATAAAATACGGCGCATTCGTCTAGGGGTTTAGGACACCTCCCTCTCAAGGAGGAGATCACCGGTTCGAATCCGGTATGCGCTACTTGTTGCGAAGTCGATTCAATGATGAGAATCTCACCAAAGGTCAGAGAGCACCTGCCTTTACCAATTCTAGCTGTGTATCATTTGCTGGATGAGGCGTTTGCCCGCTACCTGAGGTTTGTGGAAATAGTTCAATGAAATAAAACCAGAAAAGGTAGCTAGAAGTTGAACAAAGAGGAACATTACCGAAAGCTGGAGCACGTGTATGCGTTTGCGCCAACGAATAAGTATTACATGCCGACAATCCGCGTGGAGGAGGGGTATGCAGAGGTGGTTATCGCGGTGCGCCGTGATTTCCTTCATTCAGCCGGTGCCGTGCATGGTTCGGTATATTTTAAGGCTCTCGATGATGCTGCCTTTTTTTCGGTAAATTCGCTGGTTAATGACGTCTTCGTCTTAACCGTCTCCTTCAACATATATCTTACTCGCCCTATTTCAGAGGGGAAAATGAAAGCGACTGGTCAGCTGGTTCACCGTTCCCAGCGCCTCTTTATCGCACAGTCCAAGTTGGTTGATTCAGATGGTCGAGAAATCGCCTGGGGAAGTGGAACCTATATGCGAAGTGCCATCCCACTTTCACCGAAGCTCGGGTACGAATGAAACCCCGCGTCACGGGATAGCAACCATCTTTGCCACCTACCTACTCACATGTTAAACTCTGTTAACACAAATGAAGAAGCGTGTTTTCTCCGGATTCCGCCCAACCGGCAAGCAACATATCGGCAATTACCTCGGGACTATCCAGAACTGCGTTTCACTTCAACAGGAATACGATTGCATTTACTGTGTGGTGGATATTCATGCCCTTACCACTTTAGAAAATACTGATACACTTCAACCGGATATCCATGAAATGGTGCTTGACTGGCTGGCAGCGGGCATCGACCCCGAGAAGAGCATCCTCTTCGTTCAATCCCATATCCCTCAAGTGATGGAACTCCACACCCTGTTCAGCATGGTAACTCCTTTAAGCTGGCTATTACGTGTGCCTACATTTAAAGAGAAAGTAAAGATGCAGCCGCGTAATGTCAACTATGGACTGGTAGGCTATCCCGTGCTTATGACTGCCGATATTGCCCTTTATAAAGGAGAGGTTGTCCCGGTCGGTGAAGACCAGCTCCCTCATCTTGAATTAGCCCGGGAGATAGTACGGCGATTTAATTCCCTATTTGGTCCAGTGTTCCCTGAGCCAGAGGCAAAACTGACTTCCTTCCCACTGATCTCAGGCCTGGATGGAACAAATAAGATGAGCAAAAGCTACAACAACTACATTGAAATAGCATCTCCACCGCAACAAATCCTGGAAAGGGTGATGACTGCAGTCACCGACCCCGCTCGCCGCTATCGCTCCGACCCGGGGCACCCTGAAATATGCGGCATCTTTAGTCTTCATAAATTCTTCACTCTTGAACGAGTGGAGGAGATTGCTTCTGATTGCCGCAGCGCTAAAATTGGCTGTGTTGATTGCAAAAAACTACTGGCGGGGAATATCGCCTCAAATCTTGCTCCTTTCCGAGAAAAAAGGGCTACATTAGCGGCAAAACCCAATTACGTTACTGAAGTCCTTGCCGATGGAGCTGCTCGAGCTGAGGTTATCGCCAGAGAGACTATCAGAGAAGTCAAACAGAAAATGAAACTTTTTTGACAAATCTTTCCATTCTCTTCAAAGCTTCCTCGATATTAGCCAGGGAAGTAGCATAGCAGCAGCGGACAAATCCTTCACCACATTGTCCGAAGGCCGAGCCAGGCACTACAGCCACCCGTTCCTCCATCAGCAGCCTTTCGGCAAATTCCTCTGAACTCATCCCGGTAGCCTCTATCGAGGGAAAGGCATAAAAAGCTCCTTTCGGCTCAAAGCAAGGTAAGCCAATCTCGTTTAACTTCCTGACTATAAACCGCCGGCGTCTATCATATTCCTTGACCATTCCCGCGACATCATCCTCACCAGACCTCAATGCTTCAATGGCAGCCATTTGCGACATAGTTGGCGCACAAAGCATGGTATATTGATGAATCTTGAGCATGGCTTCGATAAGCTGCTCGTTGGCAGCTATATAGCCTATGCGCCAGCCAGTCATAGCAAATGCCTTGGAAAACCCACCGAGTAAAATAGTTTGCTCTTTCACCCCAGGAAGACTGGCAAAACAGGTATGCTCTACCCCATAGACCAACCTGGCATAAATCTCATCCGAAATCATTAACAGGTTGTATTTTTGAGCTAACCTGGCGATTTTGGCTAGCTCTTCTCGCGACATCACTGCACCAGTGGGATTGGCAGGATAGCCGATGAGGATAGCCTTGGTCTGCTTATTAATCAGAGGTTCAACATCTTCAGCCTTGAGGACAAAATTATTTTGTTTGCTTATAGGCACAAAGACTGGCACGCCACCAGCAAGGATAACACAGGGTGGGTAAGAGACATACCATGGGTCGGGAATAATCACCTCATCATCAGGGTTCAGAATAGCTCGTACGGCAAGGTCAAGCCCCTCACTAACACCAACAGTAACGAGGATCTCCCGCTCTGGTTGGTAGCTAACTCCATAGTGATGCTCCAGATATTTTGCCAGCTCTTGACGCAACTCGAGCATACCGTAGTTTGAGGTATACATGGTGTAGCCTTTCTCCAGAGAAGAGGTGGCTGCCTCCCTGATATGCCATGGGGTAACAAAGTCCGGCTCGCCTACACCAAGGGAGATAACACCTTCCAAAGAGGAAAGTAAGTCAAAAAACTTCCTGATACCTGACGGCGATATACTATGTACTTTCTGTGAAATGAGATTATCCATGCTTTTAGTCTGAACAGGATGCATATTACCAGATTACGGGATTAACGGCAGTCGTTTATTTCCCTCTGTGGGCTCGACGATTTCACCATCTTCTTTGTACCGCTTAAGCAGGAAACGGGTGTTAGTGCTTTGCACTTTTTCCAATGGAGCTAGTTTTCCAGTGACAAAGCTAGCTATTTCCTGCATGTTTTTACCCTTCGCTAATATCGCCAGGTCATAAGTGCCTGAAACTAAATAGGCGGAATACACCTCTGGGAAGCGGCAAATGCGCTCAGCGATAGCATCAAAGCCAACATCCCGCTGTGGCGTTACCTTGACCTCGATTAACGCCAACACTTCTTCTTTGCCTAATTTAGCCCAGTTTACTATGGTCTTATATTTCAAAATAGTTTTGTCTCCCTCGGCTTTCTTAATAATGCTCCGTACCTTGCTGTCAGACATATCAACCATGGCGGCAATCTGCTCCGGGGTTGCCCGGGCATTATTCTCCAGAATCTCAAAAATTTCGTTCATATCACCTCCTCAAGCTATATTAATAATTTATCCTATTGCAATGCAACTTATTCATATTCCTGGCTCTCTCTTATGCCAATCAGTTGCCTGCTCATAGGCAAAGGCAATGTGCAGCATTGTTTCTTCATTGAACGGCTTGCCAATAATCTGCATGCCTATAGGTAAACCATGGGCAAATCCAGCAGGTATAGAGATAGCGGGTACACCAGCGATGTTTATGGGCAAAGTGCAGACATCGCTCAAATACATTTGCATCGGGTCTTCCAGCTTCTCGCCTAATTTGAAAGCCACAGTAGGCGATGTCGGAGTAACCAGAGCATCATATTTCTCAAAAGCTTGCTCAAATTCCTGTTCTATCAAGGTGCGCACCTTTTGCGCCTTGAGGTAGTAAGCATCATAATAGCCAGCAGACAGAGCATAAGTTCCCAACATTATTCTCCTCTTTACTTCAGAACCAAACCCAAATTGGCGTGTCCTTTCCATTGCCTGTATCACACTGCTGGCTTTTTGCTCAGAGAAGCCATATTTAACCCCATCATAACGAGCCAGGTTCGCTGAAGCCTCAGACGGAGCAACTATATAATAGACTGCCAGAGCATATTTAGTAGATGGTAAGGAGGCTTCCCAGTCTATTTCGGCACCTAATTCCTTTAGCTTCTTTATCGCCGCTTCCAAAGCTGACTTCACCCCTTCTTGCATGCCTTCCACAAAGTATTCTTTGGGAATGCCAATATGCAGTCCCTTGAGGTCACTGTTTAGACAAGAGGTGTAATCCGGCACAGGATAAGATACCGAGGTTGAATCCATAGGGTCATATCCCGCAATAGCATTCATAACCAGGGCACAATCGGTAACATCCTTGGTTATCGGGCCAATCTGGTCAAGGGAGCTAGCGAAGGCGACTAAACCAAAACGGCTCACCCGCCCATAAGTGGGCTTAAGACCTACCACATTACAAAACCCTGCCGGCTGACGTATGCTGCCGCCGGTATCAGAGCCAAGAGCATAGATCGCTTCATTACTAGCCACAGCAGCAGCAGGGCCACCACTGCTACCCCCAGGAACATAACTCAGGTTCCAAGGGTTACGAGTGGGGAAAAAGGCAGAATGCTCTGTAGAAGAACCCATGGCAAATTCATCCATGTTCCCCTTGCCCAATATGACCGCCTTTTGCGCCTTCAGTTTCTTCATCACGGTGGCATCGTAAGGCGGAATGAAGTTTTCCAGCATCTTTGAAGAGCAAGTAGTTCGTATCCCTTTAGTGCAGATAACATCCTTGATTAACACAGGCACGCCAGCTAACAGCGTAATATCGCCATTCGCTATGCAACGATCCGCTTCCTCAGCCTGCCTCAAAGCTATGTCTTCAGTAACAGTGACACAGGCATGAATTTTGGCTTCTACCTCAGCGATACGCTCCAGTGCAGCTTTGGTGAGTTCCACCGAGGAAATTTCCCTCCATTTAAGGAGTTCGTGTGCCTGGTGGATGGTTAGTTGACAAAGCTTGTTCACAATAAAGTCAAAACCTTTCGTTAATGCTACTGCGGAAGACGACTCTACGCCAACTGCCACCAGTTACCGAATGCATCTCCTTGAGCCTGGGGATAAACCTTATCCCCAGGAATATTGGTAACCCCACGGAGAAAACCACCAAGGCGACGCTACCATAAATCAATCCCGCCACAACTGGAAAACAAACAAACCCCATACTGTAGCAGACAGTGATGTTCCTGGTAATAAGCAACACTACGCCGCATATAGCAAGCCAAAAGGGAATTGTCTTCGGTATCAAACAAAGAAGGACGCCTATGCTCGTAGCCCCTCCCCTACCACCACGGAACTTGAGAAAAATGGGGAAAATGTGCCCCAGCACAGCAGCTAACCCGGCAAGAAGCTGAAATACCAAATCAACACCCAGCCAGCGAGCTAAAAGAACCGCGCCTACTCCTTTGCCAATGTCAGCCAGCAAAACCAATACTCCAGCGGCATGACCTACTTCATAATAGACATTCAGGGCTCCCATAACCCTGGCCCCTACATTGCGAATGTCTATTCCCTTTGCAAGACGAGCAGCAATGTAACCCGAAGGGATAGAACCAAGCAGATATCCACAGACTATAGCTACAGCGCTAATCATTTACCTAGAAAACACCTACTCCAAAACCGGCTTTACCTTAAAGCAGTTTTCCTCTTCCCTAGGAGCATTAGTAAGGATGTCGCTTTGAGGATATGAAGGAGAACTCTGGTCTTCCCTGAAAACGCTTTGTAGTGGGACTGCGTGAGTTGCCGGTGACACATCGGCTGTATCCACCTGATCAAGTATTTCAAAGTTCTCCAAAATATTGGATAGCTCAACGGCAAATTTCTCAATTTCAGCCTCATCTAAACCAAGGCGAGCTAACCAGGCTACGTGCTCAACTTGCTTACGATCCAGTTTCATCTTGATACACCAAAAGCACCACAATTGTAGCATCGCACTTTGTCCCTAGACAACAGTTGCTCACGTTTAGATAGACAGGTGACACCACGCTCGAAACAACGAGCACATTGGCTTGACAGCTTCCTTCCCATATTCCATACTATTGCCGAGTAAATGTTGACCAGTTTAATCAACAATATAGGTGATAGTGATGAGGCTTTCGGCTAAAGGGCGTTATGGAACCAGGTTGCTTTTGGATTTAGCCCTTCACCGGGGTGAGGGCTCAGTTCCATTGAAAGACATTGCCCGAAGACAGGAAATCTCACTGCTATACCTCGAGCATTTGGTCGCCCCTCTCATAGCAAGCGCGATAGTAAAGAGCGTCCGTGGACCCCGAGGCGGTGTCTCATTACTCAAGCATCCTGAGGAGATCAAGCTAAGTGAGGTGATTCAACTTCTTGAAGGCCCGATTGCTCCAGTAGAATGCGTCAACAATCCTAAAGCATATCCTCGCTCAGACTTTTGCGCCATCCGCGACGTCTGGGATGAAGTGAGAAAAGCAACACACCGAGTTCTGGAATCCACAACCTTGCAGGATCTAGTTGAGCGGCAAAGGCAAAAGTGGAACTTCAAGCAGTTGAAAGATGACGAAAAACAATGGAGCAATGGGAGTGATGCTAATTCAACAGCTCAAGTGCGAAATGAAAGGAACAGCAGGAGAGGAAAAGGACAAACAATATAGGAGGTGAAATATGCGAGAGAAGGTGGAAGCAGCCCTGAAACAAATAAGACCTGCTTTGCAAGCCGATGGTGGTGATGTCGAGTTAGTGGATGTAAATGATGGTATAGTCAAGTTAAGGCTGAGAGGAGCGTGCGCAGGCTGCCCCATGGCAACTATGACATTACAGCACGGAATTGAGCAGGTGCTTAAAGAACAGGTGCCGGAGGTCAAAGAAGTAGTTGCCGTGTAAAATCAAGGGATAAAAATGCCTCTCTATGAATATTTTTGCCCGCAGTGCAACGTTAAGTTTGAATTGCTTCGTTCCTTAAGCCAGTCAAATGAAATTGCTTCCTGCCCTCATTGTCACAACGGCGCTAAGAGGATTTTGTCCTCTTTCACTTGCTCTTCAAAAAGCACCGAAGGCATCTCTACACCGCTCGGCGGAAGTTCCCCCTGCAGCACATGCTCTGCCACAAGCTGTGCTGCTTGTACAGGATTCTGACTGTAAATGTATAGCATAGTGCTCTGCACAGCTAGCGTTAACGAAGCTGAAAAAATTGCCAGGACTTTGGTGGAGGAAAAACTATCAGCTTGCGTTAATATCACTCCGGAGGTAAATTCTTACTTCAGATGGGAGGGAAAAGTAACAAAGGAAAAGGAAGCCGTGTTGATAATTAAGATGGAGACACGCAAGGTAGAGGAGGTCATAAAGCGAGTAAAGGAGCTACATTCTTATCAAGTGCCCGAGATTATTGCCCTACCCATAATTGCAGGTAATGAAGAATATCTAGCATGGATAAAGGAATCACTGAAGTAGCAACTAGACGGAAGAGAATATGTTGGAAATAAAGCATCTTAAATTAACGCTAAATGGCAAGCCGCTAATCAACGAGCTAAATTTGGAAGTGAAAGAGGGGAAGATACACGGCTTATTGGGAGTGAACGGAGCAGGAAAGACAAGCTTGGCTAATTTAATAATGGGAACAAGCTACCCCGATGAGGGGAACATAATATTTGAGGGGCGCGACATTACCCGATGCACAATCTCACAGAGAGCAAACATGGGAATAACACTGGCGTGGCAAGAACCGGCAAGGTTTGAAGGACTAAGCATAAGAGAGTATCTTAGCTTAGACAGGAATTTAAGCTTAAGCGAAGCCGAAAAGTATCTATGGACAGTGGGACTTCCCCCCGGGGAATATCTAAACAGAGCAGTTGATGGGAGCCTGAGTGGGGGTGAGCGAAAAAGAGTGGAGCTTGCCTCAGTCCTGGCGATGAAGCCGAAAGTGGCTATTTTAGATGAGCCCGACTCCGGCATAGATGTAGTTTCATTACCCCATATCATGAATGGGATAGTTGAAATGGGTAAACGAGGTTCTGCAGTGCTCTTGATTACCCATAACGAGGGAGCGGTAAGTGTATCCGAGGAAGTGTCGATAATATGCGCCGGGAAGATAATCAATTCTGGACCACCACAGGAAATGTGTCAGTGGTTTAAGAATAATTGCCAAACGTGTCCCCATATCGGTGAACCGAATTACAACGGAGTTTAATAGATGCTTGTTGTCAAGGAATATGAAGCGATGATTGAAGCCTATGGCAGGGCAGGTGGGAACCTGGATGCCTTAAAAAGCAAGGAGGTGGGCAATCTTGTTATCCATAAAAACAAAGTCCTTAGCGTTAAGGAAGCCGATGGGATAAAGGTAGAGACAGAAGAGACTGAAAGCGGGGTTAATATTTACTTTTTAGTGGAAGAAGGGGCAAAAATCAAATACCCCGTTCATTTATGCTTTGGCGTCTTGCCCAAGGAGGGATTGCAGGAGATTATATTGAGAGTGGAGGCACAGGATAACAGCGAGGTAAATGTGATTGCCCATTGTATCTTCCCCAACGCTGTCGATGTAATACACAAGATGGATGCTGCTATAAAAATCGGCGATAATGCCAAATTCAGCTATCACGAAACTCACTATCATGGGGAATTCGGCGGGGTTAAGGTGATTCCAAAGGCAAGAATCGAGGTAGGCAGGAAAGGGGTCTGGGAGAGCACCTTCTCTCTAATTCAAGGCTGCGTGGGCATGTTAGATTACGATTTCGAGATTTTTGGTGATGAGAAAAGTATAAACGAGCTTATGGTAAAGGTCTTTGGCAAAAAGGAAGACGATATAAATATAGTAGAAAAAATTCATTTGAACGGCCAAGGAGCCAGGGGACTGGCAAAAAGTCGTCTGGTATTAAATGATAACGCCAGAGCAATGGTTAGGGGTGAAACATATGGCAATGCCCCCTTTGCCAGAGGTCATGTTGACTGCATTGAAATCGTGAATGGAGACGGAGTGGTAGCAAGAGCAATACCGCTTGTATATGTAAACGACAAACAGGCAAAGGTTACTCATGAGGCTGCTATAGGTAGTATAGACAAGAAGCAGATGCAAACATTGATGGCAAGAGGGCTAAATGAGGAAGAGGCGGTTGATGTTATTGTAAAGGGTATATTGAGATAATACCAGCGTTGCCCTTGCAAGCTGAAGGCAAGAGGGGTTCCCTAGAAATTCGCAGAACTTTCAGGCGAAAAACAATCTCACCAGCATAATAAATGATATAAAGGATTTCCATAAATCATGGAAAAAAGAAGTTCACAAATAGAAATCCTTGCAATTTCCAGAGACGGTGAAGAGAAAAAGAGGGATGCAGTCATCCATGAAGAAACGGTTGTCGTTAGAATAGACAGAGAGCTTCATAAATTCTGCTGCATTCCAACTGACTTAGAAGAAATGATACTTGGCAATTTGAAATCAAGAGGTATAAGTGTTTCTCTCTCCACTATCACGAAAATCGCCGACAATGAATTTAAGGTCGACCTTCCGCTTGTGAAACGGTCTATAAATAATCCTCAAAAGTGTCAATCCCACAAGAATTTAACCCGCAAGGAAGTTTTTAACTCGGTGGAAATGCTTAACCAACATAGTTTCTTATTCAAAAAAACTGGATGTGCACATGTTATTGGGATTTGCGGAGATGGAAGGGAGATTTTTGTAGAGGACACGAGCAGGCATTGCGCCATAGACAAAGCCATTGGTCTGGCAATCAGAAACGGAATTGATTTATCGAATGGCTTTTTAGTCGCTTCCTGTCGGCAGACAGTCTCAACAATAAAAAAGGTGATTTTTTGCGGAATACCAATAGTAATAAGCATCGCCGCACCCACAAGCCTGGCGGTAAAAGAAGCCGATGAATACGGAATAACACTCATAGGATTCGCCAATTCAAAAAGGTTCAACATTTATTCTCACGCCTGGAGGCTCAAAAGGTTCACTATGAGATCACGGACGACAGGTTAGCCAGGTTAATTATTGATAGCGAAGTCCTGATGAAAGAGCTATCACTACGTAAGTGTCAGGAGGTGAATTATGGAAGAGAAAAAAATCAAGGAAGTGGTGAAGAAGAGATACGCTCAGATAGCTAAGCAAGACCAACAGAGTTGCTGTCCAAGTTGTGCTTGCGGGATCAGCCCCCTGTCCCAAGCTGAGGCTATCGGATACTTGAGAGAGGATTTGGAACATATTCCAGAAGAGGCGGTTATGGGTTTGGGTTGTAGTAATCCCACCACCATAGCAGACCTGAAAGCGGGCGAGGTAGTCCTAGATTTAGGGTCGGGGGCAGGAGTAGATGTATTCTTAGCAGCTAATAAGGTTGGTTCCACCGGCAGGGTTATTGGAGTTGATATGACGGAGGAAATGGTAGATAAGGCGAAAGGGATTGCCAGGACTCATGGCTACCATAATGTAGAGTTTCGCCTTGGGGAAATCGAGAAACTCCCCGTCGAGGATAAATCTGTGGATGTCATTATCAGCAACTGCGTTATCAATCTCTCTCCAGATAAATCTAAGGTCTTCCATGAGGCCTACCGAGCCCTGAAGCCGGGGGGGAAGCTCACGGTCTCTGATATAGTTTCCAAGGGAGCACTCCCTGATGAGATAAAGAATGACCCTGAAGCCTGGGCAGGCTGTATTGCCGGGGCCTTGGAGCAACAGGAATACTTAAAAAAGATAAAGAAAGCCGGCTTTGGGGATGTGCAGGTGGTATCCAGCAAGGAGTTTTATATAGAGGGCAAGGGAGGCAAAGTGATAAAGAAGCTTCTGAGCATTACAGTGAAGGCATATAAGTGAGAAAGTAAGGCACAATATAGCCAGCCACAGCTTCAATACGCCGGGGGTAAATAGTTGATAGTCCAGTTCTTCATCGTATTTAAGGATTATCTCATCGAAGTATTGCCCTTCCTGGCGATAGGGTTTTTCCTCAGTGGCTTGATCCATGAATTTGTTCCCACTGGGTGGGTGGAAAGACATCTCGGTGGGCGGGGGATAAAGCCGCTCCTCTATTCTACCCTCGTCGGGACAGCCCTTCCTATTTGCTGCTTTGGCTCCCTCCCGGTGGCAGTGAGCCTTCACCAGAAGGGAGCAAGGTTAGGACCAGTTTTAGCTTTCTTGGTAGCAACGCCAGCTACCTCTATAAGCGCCCTTTTGGTTTGCTATGCCCTGCTAGGGATAAAGTTCACTGCCTTCATATTCCTTGCCGTGATAGTGATGGGGCTCGTTATGGGCGCCATCGGCAACCTTATCGAGTTTGAACCTAAAAGCACGTCAGGCTCTCCTCAAGACGTAGAGCTTGCTAAGGACCCTGTTTGTGGCATGGACGTGAATACAGAAAAGGGATTAACAACGGAGTATGAAGGTAAGAGCTATTACTTCTGCTCCCCGCATTGCCAGGCAGCCTTCGAGCAGGAAGCTGATAGATATGCCATTGAAGGCGAAGCTGCGAGGAACATCAAGAGGAGATTAGCTTCTGCTTTGAGGTTTGGCTTTGTGGATATGGTGAAGGAAATTGGCCCTGAGTTGCTTCTTGGCTTGGTTCTGGCAGCGCTGGTGGCAGCGGTTGCCCCCATAGGGAAATTTGTGGGAAGTTATCTTGGCGGCGGATTAGGGTATCTATTCAGTCTTGTCTTTGGACTTTTGATGTATATTTGCTCCACAGCTAGCGTTCCCTTGGTTCACGCCTTTGTATCACAGGGAATGAACATCGGCGCTGGAATGGTGCTACTATTGGTAGGCCCGATTACCAGTTGGGGAACCATCCTGGTTTTAAGGAAGGAGTTCGGTGCTAAGACCCTGCTTGCTTATTTAGCAGTCATCAGTGTAATGGCTTTAGCTCTGGGCTGGTGCTTTTCAATGATATAGGCGCAAAGAAGTGAAGCATAATAAAAGGTAGAAGTTTGGTACTCGTTAGGTTAATATTGAATATGATGAATACTCGCGCTTGTGGGTGGGGCTAACGAGGGCTTTGAATTTTAGAAGAAAGGAGGTAACAACATGAAAATCGTAAGCCTATGCGGCACGTGCTCGCAATGCCCGGTAGTCAAGATAACAAACACACGAGTGGAAATAGGGGAGAAAGGCAACACCTGTGTCCTCACCAAGGAACAGTGGGAGACGCTCAAAGACAAGATATTGAAGAAAGAACTCTAAAGCGAGAAAACAAAATCGAAGCCCACAAGCCCCACCCACTCAACAGAGGCCATGCAATATAGATGAGATAAAGAAGACTGTAAAGCTCAAAAATGAGCCTTTGGGAAATTAAACAGCCCTTAAAACGGAAGGGGAAAATGGTGAAAGTAACCGTAAAGCCATTTATGTTTATTCGTGATGCTCTTGGGAATCAGCGAGAAATTGAGGTCAAGCTAGATAGCCCGGCAACCATATCCGACCTGTTAACTACCTTGCGAAGGGACTATGGACTACCCGATGAAGTCCCTATAGGTAGAGGTGTTTTTAAATTGTTTGATGGAAGAGAAATAACAAATATGTTGGTGTTTA
>DAOUDP010000021.1:0-116119 GCA_034431195.1 Dehalococcoidia bacterium
CTGCGGCAGGCAGTATTTGCCACGCGTCGCCACCCACCGCCTGGCAACTAAGCAGACAAAGACTGGGGCGGATGAGCTTACCGGCTCTCTGACGTGACGCACGACCATGCTCGTCCTGCCAACCCATGTGGTATCGCAGCATGTCGTAAAGAGCCAAAGGCTCAGCGCCAACAATTCCTTTTAGCTCAGCTTCTAATTCCTCTTGGTAGGACTTGAGCACCTCAGCTAGAACCTTGTCGGCATTCATCGAGTTGCCCATATTAGCCAACTAAAAGGCGCTTTGTCAACGTGATATGCTGTTCCTTAATCCATCAGCGATAGCTTGGGACAAAGGTATTTGGATTGTAGTGAGCTTTCAGGTGCTAGGCGAAAAACCCCAGAAGCAGAACCAACTCTCCTTAGGAGTAGCCTTATTCGGGGACCTTTACCACAGTGCAGGAACAGAAGAGCTGCCACAGCGAGGATTGCTCAAAAACAAGTCGCCGAAGGGATTGAGAGATGGTCAGATGGTAGAATCGTTTGGGTCTATGCCTGTTGTTTCCTATCTGTGGTCGGGGTGAGAGGATTCGAACCTCCGACCTCATGGTCCCAAACCATGCGCGCTAGCCGCTGCGCCACACCCCGCGGAAGTCATATCTTAACACTTTTGGTAACAAAAAAGATTATCTACAATTAGGGCAAACATCAAAAAAGTCTGGAGGCAAATTCAGCTTCTTCCTAACATACTCCAGTTGTTCTTCAGGAGCCCAGTAATTGCCGCAGACCTTGCATTTCTTCAACTTAAATTCCTTCTTCCAATTGCGTGCATATACCTCTCGAGTGCCATCTTTATCATCCATCTTTATGGCTCCAATGGGACAAACATAGGCGCAGGAGCCGCAGCCAATACAATCTACAGAGGGTTCGAGGAAGGGTGGAGCTACTTCTCTGTTTACCCCACGATTGACGAGACTGATAGCACTTCTGTCCACAATCTCCTCGCAAGTCCTGACACACAAGCCACAAAGAATGCAATCCTTATCTTCCAAATATTCCGACTTGAACGGTGGCTGCTCAACACCCATTTCCGAAGCCAGTTTCCTTATCACCTCATTTTGAGAACACCGGGTCAGGAGCAATTCCATTATCATTTTACGGTTGTTTATAACACGAGCTGAGTTAGTTCTAACCTCAAGTCCTTCTTCCACAGGATAAAGGCAAGAAGCAACTATTTGCGAGCGACCTCCCTTGAGGACTTCCACACAGCACAGCCGGCAAGCTCCATAAGGCGCCAAGTTTTCATGATAACAAAGAGTAGGAATATAGATTCCATTCTCTCTGGCTACCTCAAGTATCGTCGACTCTTCCGTTGCCTCCAGTTCCTGCCCATCAATATTTATGGTTACCATTTTTACTTCACACCTACAGCTTCTAGCTTACAAACATCTTTGCAAATACCGCAGTTAATACATTTGCTCTGGTCCAGAACCACTGGTTTCTTCTTGCCCATAAAAGTTATTGCCTCTACAGGACAAGCTTTCTCACAAAGCCGACAACCTACACATTTTTCCTCTATTATGTAATATTGGATTAAGGCTTTACAGACACCGGCAGGACATCTCTTCTCTTTAATGTGAGCCTCATACTCGTCTTTGAAATAATGAAGCGTAGTTAACACAGGATTAGCAGCGGTAGTGCCTAAGGCACATAAAGAAGTATCTTTCAGGGTTTCCGCGATACGCTCTAGAAGCTCAAGATCCTTTTCTTCGCCTTTGCCTTCGGTAATATCATTTAGAATCTGCCGCATTCTCTTTATACCTTCGCGACATGGCACACATTTACCACACGATTCCTCCTCAAGAAAGGTGAAGAAGTACTTGGCGGTATCCACCATGCAAGTATCTTCATCCATAACAATCATGCCACCTGAGCCCATCATTGAACCAGCCTTGGTCAATTCATCAAAGTCTACAGGCATATCAAGCATGCTTTCAGGTATAACACCACCTGAAGGTCCGCCAGTCTGCACTCCCTTGAACCTTTTTCCTTCCTTTATACCACCACCAATATCATAAATAACTTCTCGTAATGTCATCCCCATAGGTACTTCCACCAAACCAGTGTTGTTCACTTTGCCTACCAGTGAGAAAATCTTTGTCCCCTTACTACCTTCAGTGCCTATAGTCCTAAACCAATCAGCCCCCTTGTTGATTATCAAGGGCACATTTGCCAGGGTTTCCACATTGTTTAAGTTGCTAGGCTTATCCCACAAGCCTCTTTCTACAGTGTGAATATATTTCGCTCTTGGTTCTCCTACTTTGCCCTCAAGTGAAGCCATTAGGGCACTTGATTCCCCGCAAACAAAAGCGCCGCCACCTCTACTAGTATGAACAATGAAATCAAAACCAGAGCCAAGAATGTTTTCTCCTAAGAACCCTAATTCCTCTGCTTGCTTTATTGCTGTGGTGGCATTTTCTACCGCTAAAGGGTACTCGTTACGCACATAAATATAACCTTCGTGGGAACCAATAGCATAAGCAGCAATTACTAAGCCCTCAAGAACACTATGAGGATTGCCTTCAAGCAGGCTTCTGTTGGCGTAAACACCTGGGTCACCTTCGTCACAATTAGCGATAACATACTTTGGTTCTCCCGGAGCATTACGACAAGATTCCCATTTTCGACCTGCAGGAAATCCCCCACCTCCACGTCCCCTTAACTCTGACTTCTTTACCTCCTCAATTACTTGCTCGGGAGACTTATCAAAAAGAACTTTAGCTAAGGCTGAATAACCACCTAAGGCAATATAATCCTCAATATCATCGGGGGCGATTTCACCATTGTTACCGAAGACAATCCTTCTTTGGTTTTGATAGAAAGGCACTTCTGATGGATGTACATATTTCTTCCCTGTAGCAGGGTCAACGTACAACAACCTGTCGATGACATTTCCTTGGATAATAGTTTCTTCCACGATTTGAGGCACATCCTCTACTTTTACCTGCTGATAAAAGATATCACCGGGCTGAATGACCACAATCGGTCCTCTCTCACAAAAGCCGTGACAGCCTGTAGCTTTTATGGCAACTTTGTCAGCTAATTCTTGACGCCCTATTTCTTGTCTGAAAGCTTCGGTAACCTTCACACAGCCAGTGGCATGACAACCTGTGCCATTGCATACAGTAACAAGTGGCTTATCCTTTTCCCTTTTTGCCACTATTTCCTTCTTTAGATTCTCTAGGTCCTGTTTAGATTTTAATTTCTGTAACATTATGACCGTACCACCGCCGCTAATATCGAGCCAGCAAAGAGTCAACTTTGCCAGCACTCATCTGCCCGAAATACTCACCATCAATATTCACCACCGGTCCCAAGGCACAGCATCCCATGCAATTCACTGTCTCCAGCGTGAACTTGAAATCACTTGTTGTTTCTCCACGGCTAGCATTCAAGCTTCGCTCAAGTTGCTCCAGCACTTTAGAAGTACCTCTGACATGACAGGCGGTGCCCAGGCAGACATTAATTAGATGCTTGCCTCTGGGTTTCAGGCTAAACGCCTTAAAGAAAGTAGCTACGCTGTATACCCGGCTTAAGGGAACGCCCATGGTGTCACTGACCTGGGTCAAGACTTCCTTGGGCAAATAATGGAATTCAGCTTGAGTATCCTGCAGTATGGAAATTAATTGTTCCTTATCAGCATTATATTTGCCAATAATAGCAGCGACTTTTTTATCCACCCGCTGCTTTCTCCTTAAGCCTGGCATACTCAGCGCTCACTCGCTGCTGTATTTTGTCTGTCATTTTCGGTGTGAGGTGTCTGAACCTCCCTTGAGGTTTAAGGTAGTCTGTGACAGGACGTAGCTGAGGAGGGTCATAATTCAGGGTATACTTTCCGTTCTCCACCTCATAAAGAGGGAAAACGCCCGTTTCCACCGCTAACCTCCCTAACCTTATACTCATATCGGTAGGAATTCGCCAGCCTGTGGGGCAAACCGATAAGATATGAATATACGTGGGGCCTTCAATCGCAGTTGCCTTTTTGACCTTATCCATAAGGTCAAAGGGATAACTAGGACAGGCTGTAGCTACATAGGGGATATCGTGAGCAACAGCAATTGCAGGCATATTTTTCTTCCAGGTGCTTTGTCCCATGCTGACTTTACCCGCAGGCTGAGTGGTAGTTGAAGCGCCAAAAGGAGTAGCACTTGACCTCTGGATGCCGGTGTTCATATAGGCTTCATTATCAACACAAACATATAGAAAGTCATGCCCTCTTTCAAAAGCGCCGGATATAGCTCCGAGGCCAATATCAAATGTTGCTCCATCACCACCCATAGCCACCACCTTGGCTTCAGGTAGAGAAGTCCCTTTCCGTTTTAACGCTTTCATTCCTGCCTCTATGCCTGAAGCTACTATGGCACAATTCTCAAACAAGGTGTGAATCCAGGGAACTTCCCAGGCAGTATAGGGAAGCTGCGTAGATATGATTTCCATACATCCAGTAGACATAGCAAGAATTACATTCCTGCCCAAAGCTTTCATTACAAGCTTCACTGCTAAAGCCTCACCACATCCTGAACAAGCACGGTGTCCGGGTGTAAAGCCCTGTCTCTTTGTTACTAAACGAGGTGCGTATATACCTAAAGTCTCCATTACTTCACCCTAAAAATTGTGCCAATTTTTTGGGAACCTGTTATTCCCTTACTCCAAATATTTCAAATTCCTCAAACTTTCCCTGTTCAGCCTTATCCATCCCTCGATGTAGCATATCCCGAAAACCCTCAACTGAGATGTCTCTGCCACCCAATCCTCCGATAAAGCCAATGATTTGTGGTCTCTTTTTTAGATGATATAGAGCAGCCTTTACTTCAGAGCAAACAGGACCTGGTCCACCAAAGGAGATAGCACGGTCAAGAACAATGAGCAACTTTGCTTGAGTTACTGCCCGGCGAAATTCATGGAACGGAAACGGTCGCCATAGGCGTAATCTTACTAATCCTACCTTTTCCCCAGCCTCTCTTAATTCATCTATGGCTCCCATGGCTACCTCGCTAAAGCTTCCCATAGTCAATAGCAAAACATCGGCATCCTCTGCTCGATACATTTCCACGGGGAGGTAATCACGTCCAAAGAGCCGTCCAAATCCTCGCCATGCTTGTAAAATCACCTTCATGGAATTTCTTAGGGCTTCGTCCTGGCATTTCTTGGTCTCGGTATAAAGGTCAGGCGTGGCGAAGTCACCCATAGTTAACGGCTTATTTGGATTCAGAGTGTAACGAGGATGAAACTTAGGTAGAAATTTATTCACCTCTTCAAGCTCAGGAAGCAAAACAGGCTCAATAACATGTGACAGGTGAAAACCATCAATGTGAACCATAGTAGGAAGGAGAACTGCAGGGTCTTCAGCAATACGGAAAGCACACAGGGTTAAATCAAATGCCTGCTGAGCATTTTCAGCAAAGATCTGAATCCAACCAGTATCCCTGACAGCCATGACGTCAGAGTGGTCACCCCAGATACTCAGTGGCGATGATAGAGCTCGATTGCAGACCGACATGACTATGGGTAACCTCATTGATGAAGCCACATATAATACCTCGTGCATTAGCTCCAAACCTTGACCGGCGGTGGCAGCGAATGTTCTAGCACCAACTGCTGAAGCGCCAAGGCAACCACTCATCGCTGAGTGCTCTGATTCAACGGGTATGTACTCTGCATCCAGTTCACCATCAGCAATGAGTTGTGCAATGCGCTCCACGATGTGAGTTTGAGGTGTGATGGGATAGGCCGAAGTAACATCAATGCTTGCCATTTTCACTGCTTCAGCAATGGCAAAGGAGGATTCAAATCCTACCCTTTTCATTCTTTTATCTCCTCAACCATCGTTATTGCTTCTGTCCAGCACTCACGGGCACAAATGCCACATCCTTTACAATGATAAAGGTCAGCTTCAAAGTAGCCGTCCCCGTTCTGGCTAATACAATCTTCCGGACAGAAAAGAGAGCAGATACCACACTTGATGCATCGGTCATGGTTAAATACAGGACACTGTGCTCTCCAATCTCCAGTGCGGTAGCTTCTGGCATTTCCTGGCTCAGTTACCACAAATCCGGGAGCTAGTTCTCGCCACGAGGGCCATAATTCTTTCACATATGCCCTTTCAATCCTCTCGGAAGCAGGGATTAGCTCAGCAATGGAAACTTCTTCGTATGCCCTTTTGCAAGCTTTGATGTTCCGCTGGGCTAATTTTCCAAAGCGTTCCTCTATTGGTTCCAATAAAGAATCTAGCTTAACTATGTCAGTTGCCTTTACTAGGGCTCCTAACATGGTGGTATTCACAATAGGCACCTTTAGTAACTCCAATGCAATGGCTGTAGCATTGACTACTGCCAAACACCACGGTCCCCCAACTTCTAACTTTATGTCAACTAACTTCTTCGAGCTATTTACTATTAGTGTGCCGCCATCTTTAAGCCCGGAGGTAACATCAATTATCCCAAGCAAGCCAGGGTCTAGCACCACTACGATGTCGGGTTGAGTTACTGCTGCCCTTACCCTAATATGCTCGCTCTCGCTTATACGATTGAAAACTAGAACAGGAGCACCCCTCCTTTCAGGACCAAAGCTGGGAAAAGCTTGAGCAAACTTACCTTCTTCTATCGCTGCTAATGCTATAAGCTCTGCTGAAGTTACTGCGCCCTGCCCTCCCCTGCCATGCCAACGGATTTCAGTAAATTTACCCACTTGCATTAACTACCTTACACGCCCCTGAAGGGATTTGAACCCTTGCTCCTGGCTCCGGAGGCCAGTGCTCTATCCTCTGAGCTACAGGGGCATATTAATCTTAGTAGTTTATCACAAGCCAGCGCTCCAAGTGAATAAAGTATAAGCTCCAAGGATATAAAGCGCAATTAACCCGACGGCATACCAACTTACGATAGCAAAAGTCTTGCGCTTCTGCCGAAATCTGACCCCAGCAATAACAAGGAGGCTCATCGCTACCACTGTTGCTGCAGTAACAAGGTGAGAATTCGATGCTAAGGAAAGCACAGGACCCTGCCTATATGCAAGGTCGACAGGAGCAACGATGGCAATGTTGAACATGTTGCTTCCTAATATATCAGCAATTGCCATGTCTATGGCGCCTAACCTCAGTGCAGCGATAGCAACCACTAGTTCAGGCATAGAAGAGCTGATTGCTAGAAATAAACTCCCCACGAAACTAGCACCCCAGCCGGTAACCTGGGCAATTTCATCTCCTATAAACGATAGCCATATCCCAGCAGCAATGACTGCCATGGCAGCCAGCGTGAACCTGAGATATACCATCCTTGCTGAAATACCCTCGTATTGGGCAGAGATAGCTTGTGGCGAGGATGGTTGGTGACTTCGCTCAAAGCGGAATATCTGCCACAGTGCTACCAGATAGACTATGAATATGACGATGCTCGGGAGTCCCATCCATCCCAAACCTAATCCAGAAAATCTTTGTCCAGCAAAAATGCTGCCTGCAGCAACAGCGATAAGCAGTATCCCCCAGCCAGCCGATATCATGTGCTCCGAGCTTGCCTTGCTCAAAATTGGAGTACGGCGGTGCAGAACATCCAGCAAAGCCAGGATGGCCAGATTAATCGCGCAGCTTCCAAAGAGGGTGCCTACAGCTAGGTCAGGAGAATCAACCAGGGCAGCAGCGCTTACCCCGGTGACCAGTTCGGGCATGGAGGTGACTGCAGCAAGAAGCAACAGCCCTATCCAGATCCGTCCCACACCTGTCTTCTCGGCAATAGCATCCCCATACCGAACTGCCTTTGTTCCCGCGAACAGGATGATGACAAGACATAGAACAAACTTGAACCAGACCAATGCAGAGCAATCATACTACATAGAGGACAAGCATATAAAGCATATGACCGTGGTGCTTTATATGGGGTATAATTTATTAGTCCCGTTGGGGAGAGGTGACCGAGTGGTTTATGGTGCCGCTCTCGAAAAGCGGTGGGCTGAAAAATGCCTCGTGGGTTCGAATCCCACCCTCTCCGCCAAGCATCAATAAGGAAGGAATTATCAGGCGCTTGATTAACTGTCACTGTAACGGTGGCGTCTTCAACTGCGGAAAAACAGAAAAATTAGTGTGTTGACAAACCACCCTCTCTGGATTAAGGTTTAAATACCTATAGTCCTAACATGCTAAGAAATTCTTCAATTAGCGAGTTTTGCAATTGGCTCATAGGAATAAGAACTAAAACATAGAATAGGAGGTTAGGCTTTATGGTATCAATCGAGAGATCAAAGATTAACGAAATTACGGAACGGGAAGAATCACGCTATGTAGCAAAACGACCAAAATCACAGGCATTATTTGAGAGAGCAAAAAAATCGCTCCTTGGGGGTGTCCCGATGACCTGGATGAATGTTTGGCCAGGGGCTTTTCCCATCTTTGTAAAGGAAGGGAAGGGAACCTATCTGACAGATGTGGATGGCCATCGTTATCTTGACCTGTGCCTTGGGGATACAGGATCGATGTTCGGATACTCGCAGGCAACAGTGTTCGAAGCAATAAAGGATCAGATGCCCAGAGGTATGGCCCATATGCTTCCCACGGAAGACTCTATCTGGGTCGGGGAAGAATTGAAGAGACGCTTCAAACTGCCATACTGGCAGATTGTGATGACAGCTACGGATGCCAACAGATTTGCAATCCATGCGGCGCGTGAGGTAACAGGACGGAAGCTGACCCTGGTATATAATGGTTGCTACCATGGCAGTGTGGATGAGACATTAGTTGCTATCCTTGAGGGAACAACCATCAACAATCCTTATAGCATGGGGCCACTCCTGGATAACCCTGAACAAATGGCGCGCGTAATCGAATTTAATGACATTGATGTATTAGAGAAAGCACTATCACCCCAGGATATAGCCTGTGTGCTGGCAGAACCAGCAATGACAGATGTAGGGATAATCCCTCCTGATCCCGGTTATCATGCGGCTCTAAGGGATCTGACCCGGCGTTTTGGCACCCTGCTGATTATTGATGAAACACATTGCCTCTGTGCTGGTCCAGCAGGACTCACCGGTGAATGGGATCTTGAGCCGGATATGTTCGTGTGTGGTAAGGCAATTGCGGCAGGATTTCCTGCAGCTGTTTTTGGCTTCAGCCAGGAGGTTGGCGATAAGCTCAATGCCCGCATACCGTGGCAAAATTTCTTCGGCTTTGGAGGAACATTGTCCGGCAATGCAGCAGCGGTAGCCGCAATAAGGGCAGCACTCGAGCATGTCATAACCCAGTCAAATTATGACAAGATGATTCCTCTTGCTCAACGTCTAGCCGCAGGGATCGAGAAGATAATAAAAGATGCTGATCTACCATGGTATGTTGCGCGCCTTGGATGCAGGGTAGAATTCCGCTTCCGAGCGACTCAGCCAAAGAATGGAAGGGAGGCACTCTTCGAAGAGGATGCTAGTAACGAAGGGGATTTGTTGAAAGACGGCCTGACTGGGCCGCTTGAGAGACTGATTCATTTATATTTAGCTAACCGCGGCATCTTACTCTCACCATATCATGACATGGCATTAATCTCACCCGAAACCACATCTGACGATGTAGACTACTATCTCAAGACACTTGCTGAATGTGTAAACGAGTTGATTGCTTAGTCTGAAGGGAAGTGCGCTCATATTATAGGCAAGATACCGTGATATGGAGGATATATCTTGCCCTTCGGAAACTGGACCGCTTTCTCTATACCAAGCTACTGCACAAACCGTATGTGTATATATTGCCGGTAAGATAAAACGGTGAGCCTTTACTCGGAAGGCAGATTGGTGAAAGAATCCCATCTGTGATGAAGAAAGGGGTAATGCAGTATACTTAAGGCATAGTAGATTCAATATGGAGAGGTGCTGGAGTGGACTATCAGGCGCGCCTGGAGAGCGCGTGTCGCCTTTGGCGACCGTGGGTTCGAATCCCACCCTCTCCGCCAGAATATGGAAACAAAGTTCCTATATACCGAAGTTAGGCGAAACGACCATTTTGAAGAGGAACTAAAATGAAGAACCCCAATGAAATAATAAATGACCCTATCAAAGCAACACTCTTTGGGAAATTCTACGAGAAGATTGTATTAGGATGGCTTAAGGAGAAAGGCGGTTTCACTCCTTTTGATGGCAAACCAAGGATATACTGGAAAGATGTGGAATTTGTCAGGGGAGATGGTGAACCAGCACTTAAACTTAACGAGGTTCTTAAGAAATACAAAGATGAGAAACAATTTTGCACACCTGATGGCTTCTTACAAAAAGTAGGTAACTTCTACATCTGGGAGGCGAAAAACTGGCCTCTTTGGTCGGAAGGCAAAAAGCCCCTGGATCAATTAAGGGACCTTTTGTTTTCC
Organism: Dehalococcoidia bacterium; assembly: GCA_034431195.1. Lineage (GTDB taxonomy): Bacteria > Chloroflexota > Dehalococcoidia > GIF9 > AB-539-J10 > CG2-30-46-19. Next base: position 10,374 of record DAOUDP010000021.1, read on the forward strand.
ATGCCTTTAATCCTTGCAAAAGTGGCAATTTATAGAACCCAAGAATACAATGTTGATGGAATTTTGTTTTCTTGGTGGTCAAAACCCGAGGGTGTGGAATCTTTGTTAAGAGAGATAAATACCTTGATAGCACCTTCTATCTTTGAGATGTTTTATACGGCTGATATACTCGAAGAGTGCATTCAGAATAACTACTCATGGTATTTGCAGATCATAAAGGAAGAAAAGACGAGGATAGATGAATTATTTAGAGACTTACAGGCCCAGTCACAACTCATGGTCGCATCGCCTAACGTGGTGTAGGCGGTTCGCCCTTTGGGCTCACCCAAATTGCTCCTTCGGAACAACTTCGCATACACCGGGAACGTTATATGAAATGTCTTTAAATATATGATTTCAAATTTAGAAAAATACAAAAAAGATTTAGACCGACTCATCTCTGATGGTGACGGTTTACTTAATGCAATACAGTTCGAGTGCTATCCGGAAGAATTTGAATTACAAGTAAAGAAAGTTTTGAAAGAAAAATATGATCAGTTTATTAAAGCACTGCCTTCGTTTAGAGATAAATATCAGTTTTGGTATTCAGAATCTTTGGCAATAATCAAATTATTATTACCTGATAGAATCAGTGATTTTGTTAAATTATATGAAAAGCCAAAGAGTCGAAAATCAGTAGAATATGGCAATTATGTAATTGAGGATTACCTTCAATCTCTTAGGGTTACAACAGGTTTGGGAGAAAACAAAGTGGGACCGAAGGCCGCAATCCCTCAATTTCAACAGCAGCTCAATATTTTAAAATCCGTACAAAAAAGATTTGAAAGCTCTCTTTTTGATATTAAGCAGTTAGTTCAAGCTGATTTATTTGACTCTGAATTAGAAGCCGCAAAAGAGTTAAACAAAAAAGGATTTGTGCGAGGAGCTGGTGCAATAGCTGGTGTTGTTTTGGAAAAGCATTTGTCTCAAGTTTGTGATAATCACCTTGTAAAAATTACACAAAAGAAGCCTTCTGTTGCAGATTATAATGATAAATTGAAAGAAGCTGAAGTTTATGAAACTCCGACATGGAGAAAGATTCAGCATTTGGGTGATTTAAGAAATTTATGCGATCATAAGAAGAGAAAAGATCCAAAACCCGAGGATGTAGAAGAATTAATTGAGGGAGTAGAAAAAATAACTAAAACACTTTACTAAATCTTTTTTGTAATCATTATTAATATTTAAGGATACATCGTATATGCTGGAAACGTTATCTGTAATCGCCTTTAAGAAGAAAGAGGAGGTTAAAAGTGTCAGAAGAAAGTGCAGAAATTCAATTAACTAAACTTGAATCAATTTTTGTTGTTGGCATTATAGGATGTATGCTTTTTGCCACCTGGGAACTTGGACATATTATGGCTGATGTTTGGTTCCGATCTTGGGTTGCGCAAAATGAATTTGTTAACCGCAGAATTATTTTGTATGGAATTGCGTTTCTCATGTCTATCAGCTCTGTTTTGACTACCACAAAATTTGCTTTTAAATTTGGCAGATTTGGTCAAACAGTTAACAGAGCCTTTTTATGGTATGGGACCTTACTATTGATTAGTACTATAGCAATATTTGTTTTTGATTGCATGCCTGAGGTTTTAGCTGGTTTTATCGGAGCAGGGGGTTTTGTGTTTGCTATATATATTCTTCAGAAGAAATATTTTACTAGGGAACGAGTTATTAAAAATCGACTCGAAAAAGGAAAGTGTTTTTCTTGTGCAACTATTCTACCTGCTAGTTCTTTTTATTGTCCAACTTGCGGCGTAGAAGTTGGTAGAAAATGTCCAAAATGCAATTCCTTTACAAAATTGATGGACAAATTCTGTTCAACTTGTGGACAATTGTTGAGGGATAAAGGCGACAGCAGCTAACACGGTGTAAAAGACTCAGGGCATAAATGCCCTTCGTCCAAATTCTGCTTACGCAGAACTTCTTTTACACCGGGGATGTTATACATAGCTTTGCCATGTCACTAAATTAGAAATGCCTGAAAAAGTAGTCTTCGGGTGGAGTGGTGGCAAGGACAGCACATCGGCGCTTTATGAACTTCAGAAAAGCAATAAATATGAAGTAATATCGCTTCTGACAGCTATCAGAGAGGATTACGACAGGGTAAGCCTGCACGGGGTAAGGCGCAGTATGATAGAACGTCAGGCTGAATGTCTTGGCTTGCCGTTGTATGAAGTATTCGTTTCCCAGGGTGAGTTTACCCAGGAATACGAGTCCAAAATGATGAATGCTTCTCTTGAATTCCGAAACAATGGTATCACCTCGGTGGTTTTCGGGGATATTTTCTTTGCCGCCATAAGGAAATATCGGGAGGAGAACCTGGCAAAGATAGGAATGAAAGGAATTTTCCCGCTGTGGGGAAAGAATAGCGCTGAGCTTATCCGGGCATTTATAAGTTCAGGCTTCAAGGCTATTACCACCTGTGTTGACTCAAAGGTTCTCGACAAAACATTTGTGGGGAGGATGATCGATAAGGATTTCTTGGATGAACTCCCTGCAAATGCTGACCCATGCGGCGAAAACGGTGAATTTCATTCGTTTGTGTTCGATGGTCCGATATTTAAAACCAGAGTGCAGTATACTACAGGAGAGGTTGTGTTAAGAGACTCATTTTACTTTTGCGACCTGCTGCCTGTTTAAGAGGGGTATTTTTTGCCACTTCCCGCAATTTGGGCTACGATGAAGATGAAAGGAGAGATAAACAATGTTTGATGAATGCCCGGGAGCAGCTAATATACGAACACCCACACTTGAAATAAAGAAGTGCCCTCAATGCGGCGAAGAGGTAGAAATTTTCTCTAACGAGATGCAGGTGGAATGCAGCAATTGTGGACTTACAATTTACAATGACTTGGAGTCCTGCGTGCAATGGTGCAAGTATGCCAAAGAATGCGTTGGAGAAGAACTCTATAAGAAGTTGAAGAAGAAGGAAATACCATGAGTGGGGTATTTGGTAAAAAGGTAAGGAAGTCGCGGGTTGCCAATCATTTGAACATGTGCATTGCTTAGCGCAATTTAAACGACAATGGCAAAGATGAAAACAATCGGGTTGATCGGTGGAATGAGCTGGGAATCGACGGCGGAATATTACCGGATTATAAATGAAGCTGTAAAGGAAAGGCTGGGCGGGCTTCATTCAGCAAAAATCGTGATGTATAGCCTCGATTTCGAGGAGATCGAGCAGCTTCAGACTGAGGGCAGATGGGATGAAGCAACAGATTCAATGGTGGATGCTGCGAAAAGGGTAGAAAAAGCCGGCGCAGATTTTGTTCTGATTTGTACCAATACAATGCATAAGATGGCTGAAGAAGTTGAAGCAAGTATAAATATTCCCCTGCTGCATATTGCTGATGTCACCGCGGAAAAGATTGTTTCCTCGGATTTGAAAAAGGTTGGTCTTTTAGGCTCTACATATACTATGGAGGAGGATTTCTATAAAGGGCGTTTGATAGATAAATTTGGTCTCGGTGTCGTAGTTCCAAATGAGACTGCCCGACAAACAGTCCATAATATAATCGTTGAGGAATTGTGCATAGGGAAGATAACGAGTTCGTCAAGAGAGCAAGTTAAAACAATTATCCAGAAGCTCATTGCCCAGGGCGCTCAGGGAATTATCCTGGGTTGCACAGAATTGCCCTCCCTGATAAAACAAAAAGACTGTTCTGTTCCCCTTTTTGATACTACCGCAATACATGCTCGGGCTGCCGTGGATTACGCCTTCAGAGATTAGGGATTTTATCTTGATTGTAGCTATGCGATAGGGAGATTAGTGAATATGAAGCATCCAAAGGGCAAAACTCCTAAAGTTGGTTTAGCCCTGAGCGGTGGTACTGCTCGTGCAATGGCTCATATTGGAGTATTAAAAGCCCTGGAAGATGAATCCATCCCTATTGATATGATAAGCGGCACAAGTGCCGGAGCGCTTGCGGGTGCCTGCTATGCCAAAGAGAGAAATGCTGCCATTTTAGAGGAAATAATGCTAGGGCTAGATTGGCGAAAGCTAGCTGGCCTGGTTGACCTGAACCTGATATTGCTGTGGAAAGGATTTGTGCAAGGACAGAGGGCTAAATCATTCTTGAGTTCCATTATTGGAAATGTAAGGTTCGAGGATTTAGAAATACCGCTTAGCGTTGTCGCCACTGATATTCGAAGCATGGAAGAAATTGTTATCAATGAAGGCTCAGTGGCGGAAGCAGTAAGAGCTAGCATTTCGATACCAATGATATTCACACCGGTGAAGTGGAGAGGCAGATTTTTGATTGATGGTGGAGCGGTCAATCCCATGCCCGTGGATGTTGTCCGCAAGATGGGCGCTGAGGTCGTCATTGCTGTAAATACAGCTGGCATATCTCAACGAAGAAGACGGCGGAGTCGAGCTACAAAAGAAGTCAGGGATAAACCGATTCCCTACCCTGAAAGCACTCGCCTATCGATTGTAAAGAGGAGACTCAATAGTCTAATACGACGAAATAAGGATAGGCTCAGTATATTCGATGAGCTTTCCAATGCTGCCAGAGCGAGGATTTACACCGGTAGCGGGAAAATAGACCCGCAAACCCCGAATATGTTCGAGGTTTTGATGCAGTTAATTAATGCTATGCAATATGAAAAGATCAGACTGGCGACAAAATCGGCAGACATAGTCATAGCGCCTGATGTTAGTTCCATTGGAATGTTTGCATTTTATAAGGCCGACGAAGCTATAGCACAGGGATATAAAGCTACAAAGAAAATACTGCCAAAGCTGCGAGAATTAATTCATTGTCCCTAGCTAGCACCTATGCTAAAATCGACTAAGTTCTATGCTAAATGAAGATGAACTGAAATACTGGATAGGTTTTTCCAGGATACCTGGCATTGGCAAGGTCAGGATTGCGCAATTAAGAGAGCGCTTCGTTAATCTGGAAGATGCCTGGAATGCTCCAGCAAGCGAGTTAAAGCAAGCAGGCCTGGACTCACGGAGCGTAAATGCCATAGCTGCCTTACGTCCCAGAATTTCCCTGGATGAAGAGATGGAGAAACTGGAGCGATATAAGATAAAAGTGCTTACCTATGAGGATCCTTCTTATCCTCCCAGGTTAAAGGAGATTTACGACTGCCCCCCAGTGCTTTATGTTCGAGGCAACTTACTGCCAAAAGATGACCCCTACCTAGCAGTAGTAGGCACACGCAAGCCCACTGTATATGGCAGACAAGTAGCTGAAGAAATCGTAGCTGACCTGGTGCAAAGCAAAATCACTATCATTAGTGGTTTAGCTAGAGGAATTGATTCCATAGCTCATCGGACAGCATTAGATAGTGGTGGCGAGACCATTGCTGTTTTTGCCTCGGGACTGGATATCGTCTACCCTGCTGACAATGCTAAACTAGCTCAGGCTATTATGGAGCGTGGAGCCTTGGTAAGCGAGTATCCTCTGGGGATTAGACCAAAAGCTGATAACTTTCCTCAACGTAATCGAATTATGAGTGGTTTAAGTCTTGGTGTGCTGGTAGTAGAGGCTGGTGAGAGAAGTGGTGCTTTAATCACTGCGCATCAGGCAGTAGAACAAAACAGAGATGTTTTTGCTATTCCTGGCAGTATTCTTTCCCCAGGCAGCAAGGGAACTAACCATCTTATACAGGAAGGAGCTAAGTTGGTGTGTAATTGTAATGATATTCTGGAGGAGTTGAATTTAACCACGATGGCACAGCAACTGGAGATCAAGGAATTCCTACCTGCTAATGAGAAAGAATCCCAGGTGTTAAATCAATTAACTTTCGAGCCAGGCCACATAGATGAAATTTGCCGGCGCAGTGGTTTGGCCATGCCGGAAGTAAGCAGCACACTGGCTATGCTAGAACTGAAAGGAATAGCCAAGCAAGTTGGAAATATGAATTATGTACTTAGTGGTAGAGTAGGCAAAAAATAAATCATGGCAGTTAAACTAATCATTGTTGAATCCCCCGCCAAGGCAAGAACGCTCAACAGAATACTGGGGAGCGGCTACACGGTCAAGGCATCAGTGGGACATGTTCGCGACCTACCTAAGTCAAGCCTGGGTGTGGATATTGAGAAGGACTTTACTCCGGAATATGTCATTCTACAGGGAAAAAGAAAAATAATCCGCGAAATTAAGAGTACTGCTAATAAGGCTAGCTCCATATATTTAGCCACTGATCCTGACCGTGAAGGAGAGGCGATCTCCTGGCATTTGATTAAGGCATCTAAGTTAGATGGGAACGATACTCCTATCCACCGTGTTGTGTTTCATGAAGTAACGGAAGAGGCAATCCGAGAGGCATTCAAGAAACCCCGCGCTATTGATATGAACCTCGTTAACGCCCAGCAAGCAAGACGCATTCTGGATAGGCTTGTTGGCTATAAATTAAGCCCGCTGCTGTGGAGAAAAATACAACGAGGACTATCTGCCGGCAGAGTCCAATCGGTAGTAGTCAGGATGATCGTTGATAGAGAGCAGGAAATTGAGAATTTTACGCCTGAAGAGTACTGGAGCATTGAAGTTGAATTGGCTCCTCAAGAGCAACAAACAAGCTTCAAAGCCGAGGTTGTAGCTTTCCTCGATGGCACAAGACTGAACATTCATAATGAAAAGCAAGCCAAAGAAATTCTTGCCCGTTTGGTAAAGTCTAAATACCACGTTAGTAGTGTCCAAAGAAAACAGGTGCCTCGCCAGCCAGCTGCACCTTTCATAACCAGCACTCTACAGCAAGAAGCCTGGAGAAAGCTACACTTCACTGCTAAACATACCATGGCTGTTGCTCAGCAGCTTTATGAGGGTTTATCTCTGGGTGAAGAAGGCTCGGTGGGACTTATTACTTATATGCGCACCGACTCCACTCACATTGCTTCCTCCGCCCTTGCTGAGGCAAGAAGCTTCATCAACAAAAAATATGGAAAGACTTTCCTTCCTTCAAAGGCATGCACTTTCGCTAAGAAGACAAAATGGGCCCAAGAAGCACATGAGGCAATCCGACCTACCAAAGTTGTACGGGAATCAGAGAAAGTCAAGCCGTTCCTTAATTCCGCCCAGGCCAAGCTTTATGAACTGATCTGGAAACGCTTTGTAGCCAGCCAGATGTCACCTGCTCTATACGACACCACGACCATGGAAATAGAGGCGACTGTGCCAAAGAGCAAGGATGGTTACCTGCTCAAGGCAGCCAGCTCGTTTATGAAATTCTCCGGCTTCATGACTGTTTATAGTGAAGGAAAAGATGAGAGTGATAAGAAAGAGATACCTACTTCGCTGCCTGAGCTGAAGATTGGTGACAAATTAAGCTATATAGATGCTTTCCCAGAGCAGCATTTCACCCAGCCACCGGCTCGGTATACTGAAGCAACACTGATAAAGGCATTGGAGCAGGAAGGCATTGGACGTCCCAGCACCTATGCCCCTATTCTGGCTACTATCCAGGAAAGAGAGTATGTGTACAAGCAAGGTGGACGATTTCACCCTGAAGAGCTAGGAATAGTGGTTAATAATATGTTGTGCCAGCATTTTCCTAAAATCGTGGAAAGCAAATTTACAGCACAGATGGAACAAAACCTTGATGAAATAGCTCAGGGGAAGAAAAACTGGGTAGCCGAGCTATATGCTTTCTACCTTCCCTTCCAGGATACACTGCAACGTGCACTAGTCAATATGGACAAAGTCAAGGTACTGAAGGTAACCGAAGAGAAATGCCCCAACTGTGGACTCCCCATGGTGGTAAGAATCGGCCGATTTGGCAAATTTCTGGCTTGTAGCGGATACCCACAATGTAAAACAACGATGCCATTCCTGGTCAAGACTGGTGTTCCCTGCCCTCAATGTGATGGTGAATTAGTGCGGAGGATTAGCAAGAAGAGGAAGGCTTTTTACGGGTGCAGCAACTTTCCCAAGTGCGAGTTTACTACAAATACACTACCAGAAAGGAGCAACTCATGAAAATTTTAATTATCAATGGTCCAAATCTAAACATGCTGGGTAAACGGGATAAGACAACCTATGGAGAAAAGACCCTAGTCGAAATCGATTCTCTGCTTAGGAAACAGGGAGAAAAGTTAAATGTAGAAATAGTTTCCTTTCAGTCCAATAGCGAAGGGGCACTGGTGGATTTTATTCAACAACAGGCCGACTCAGCCGACGGAATAGTTATTAATCCCGCAGCCCTTACTCACTATGGTCTCTCGTTGCATGATGCCCTGGTAGATTCCGGACTTCCAATCATCGAAGTTCATTTGTCTAACATTTATGCTCGGGAAGAATGGAGAGCTACATCGGTGATAGCACCCATTGCTAAAGGGCAAATCAGCGGATTGGGCTGGCAAGGATATATCATCGCCCTACAAACTATGGTAGCTGAACTTAAGGGAGAAAGTATTTAATTGTCACCCTGAACGAGAGTGAAGGGTCTCCAGATTCTTCGCTTCGCTCAGAATGACAGCCGAAGATTGATGAACGCTCTCGGAGGGAGAAAGTTGGGAGTAAACCGCCTACAAAAACTCCGTCCTTTAATCATTCAACAAAACCTCGATGCTCTTTTAGTTTCAAAAGTGGAAAACTATCGCTACCTCTCCGGCTTCACTGGTTCCTCAGGATGGCTGCTTATTTCCCATAACCAGGCCGTCTTGGCTACTGATTTTCGGTATATTGAACAAGCCAAAAAAGAAGCCCCTGATTTTAACGTCATCCAAATCAAAGGCGATCTAAATGACTGGCTACCCAAGTTAGTATCTGAATTTCGATGGCGGAAATTGGGATTTGAAGCGAACTTTGTTCCTTTCGCTGTTTATCAGCGCCTTGGCAAAATAATAAAAAGTAAAAGATTTAAGGTGGAGCTTATCCCAACTACGGATCTGGTAGAGAATCTACGCTCGATAAAGGAAGAAAATGAGCTGATATTTATCGCTAGAGCCGTGGAACTAACCGATACTGTGTTCACTCAAATTAAATCGATAATCAAGCCGGGCATCACTGAAAAGGAGTCTGCATGGGAAACGGAAAAACGCTTGCGTGAAAACGGGAGTGACGGGATAGCCTTCGATATCGTTGTAGCCTCAGGTGCAAACTCAGCCCTGCCTCACGCTAAGCCTGCCGAAAGGGCAATTTGTCCCAATGAACCGGTGCTTATCGACATGGGGGCCAGGCTTGATGGATATTGTAGCGATTTTAGCCGCACCTTATGCTTTGGTAAACCAGATAAGACCTTAACCAAGATCTACGATATCGTGTTGAAAGCGCAGCTCACTGCTATAGAGGGAATCAAGACCGGGATGAAGGCTAGCGAAGCAGACAAATTAGCCAGGGATGTTATTCAACAGGCCGGTTATGGAAATGCCTTTGGACATGGTTTGGGACACGGCATTGGATTAGAGGTACATGAATTTCCTGTACTGGGGCCCGCCTCCGACGATTTGCTCACTGATGGCATGGTTTTCACCGTAGAACCAGGGATTTATATCTCCAAGTGGGGAGGGGTTAGAATTGAGGATGTGGTTAGCTTACAAGAAGGCAAAGCGACGGTACTTACCAGGTCAGAAAAAGCTAGTGTTTAGCTATCAGCTTTCAGCAATCAGAAAGCTGACGACTGAAATTTGAGAGGTTTAGTAGTGAAAGACTTCAGAAGCTTAAAAGTATGGCAAAGGAGCCATGAATTGGCACTATCTGTACATAAGGCTACGCTATCCTTTCCTAAAGAAGAAACCTACGGATTGACAAGGCAGCTTCGAAGGGCTGCTTCATCAATTCCAGCGAATATTGCAGAGGGATGCGGTTGTAACGGAAATCGTGAGTTCGCTCGCTTTTTGGGGATTGCTCTGAGGAGTGCCAGTGAGGCCGAATATCACCTACTTCTGGCTCGAGATTTGGGATACCTGGACATAAAAACGTATGAAGGATTGAATAATCAGGCAGTGGAAGTGAAACGCATGCTTACAGGATTTATTCAAAAACTGAACACTGATGGCTGATAACTGAATGCTTACATAGAAACAATGGAGGTAATTACATGATAGACGCAGGAGAATTAAGGAAGGGGATAGCTATAGAGCTAGATGGCAAGATATATCAAATCATTGAATATCGGCACATTAAGATAGGACGCGGCTCAGCTCAAGTCCGATTACGGCTTCGCGATATTCGCAGCGGCAATACCATTGAGCGCTCTTTCCAGGCAAGCGATAAATTTACCCCTGCTTTTCTCGAGCGCCGTCATGCCCAATGCCTTTATAATGAAAGAGATGTCTACTACTTTATGGATAATGAATCTTACGAACAGATATCATTGACAATAGAACAACTGGGAGAGGCAAAGAATTACTTAAAGGAAGGCCTGGAATTGGAGCTATTAACTTACAAAGGTACACCAATAAGTGTTGAGCTGCCCGTTGCGGTAGAGCTTCGGGTTATACAAACGGAGCCAGGATTCAAAGGGGATACCGCTACCGGTGGCAGTAAACTGGCAAAGCTGGAGACAGGCATCAATGTTCAAGTCCCCCTGTTTATCGATACAGAGGAGATTATTAAGGTTGATACCCGCACAGGAGAATATCTAGGGAAGGCAGGCTAAGTGCTAAAGGCTGATTTGCATGTTCATACCTGCTATTCTGCGGATTGCGGGACACCATTAGATAAAATAGTGGCTCGCTGCCTACAGATAGGCATTAATTGTATTGCCATAGCTGACCATAACAGTATCGCTGGTGCGTTAAAGTTGAAGGAAATCGCTCCATTTAACGTAATCGTCGCCGAGGAAATTATGACGCCTATCGGTGAGTTGATGGGACTGTTCCTCACCCAGGAGATTCCTCGCGGATTATCCGCCCAGGAAACAATCACGCGAATTAAGAGCCAAGGTGGACTGGTTAACATACCCCACCCATTTGGTCATTCATTTCGCGAGAATAAGAAGTTACTATCGCAGGAGATTTTATCCCAGGTTGACCTCATCGAGGTGTTTAACTCTCGCATCCCCTTCCCAAATAGCTTTCCCAAAGCTTCTAAATTGGCTTCACAGTATGGATTACCTGCCAGTGCTGGAAGCGATGCTCATACCATCCGTGAGATTGGTAGGGCTCACGTGGAAATGCCTGAATTTAATGGGCCTGAAGATTTCTTGGATTGCATAACCCAGGGTAAAATATTTGGGCAGAGGTCAAGTTCCCTCCTTCATTTCGTTAGTCTGTGGTGGAAGACAAGGAAGAGGTTGCTTTCTTGTTGAATATTGGCTGGTTTTCCACAGGAAGAGATGAAGCTGCTGGGCAGCTTTTGCAAGCTGTGCAAGAAAGCATCTATACCAGTGAAATTAGGGCGAAAATCAGCTTTGTTTTCAGCAATCGTGAGCCAGGCGAGTTTGAGGAAAGCGATCTGTTTTTCCGGTCGGTTCACAGCTATAATTTGCCCTTGATTTGTCTATCACACAAAAACTTCAAAACAGTAAACAGTACGCAAGATTGGCGTATCAAATATGATAGAGAGGTGATGCGCAGAATTAAGAAATTTTCTCCAGACCTCTGCGTCCTTGCCGGTTACATGCTCATTGTGGGAGAGGAGATGTGTCACAACTATAATATGCTCAATCTTCATCCCGCACCTCCAGGCGGACCTAAAGGTAGCTGGCAAGAGGTAATCTGGCAATTAATAGAAAACAAGGCTGATAAAGCGGGAGCAATGATGCATTTAGTGACTCCAAAATTGGATGAAGGTCCTGTGGTAGCATATTGCTTATTCTCTATTATGGATGAACCGTTCCAAAAATATTGGCAAAAGGGTGATAAACAAAACTTGTTCCATCTTATTCGCCGCCATGAACTTGTCCGGGAATTCCCTCTCATCATTTCCACCTTGAAGGCTTTTGGTGAAAAGCAAATAGGCATCAAAGACGGCAAGGTAGTCGATGCTAAGGGAGATTACATCGGGGGATATGACCTCAGTGATGAAGTAAACCAAGCAGTGCAGGCAATACTAAAATGAATTTGATATGCTTCGACCTTGAAGGACCTCTAGCCCCTCAGGATAACGCTTACGAGCTAATGAAGTTATTCCCCAATGGAGACAGGATTTTCCAAGTCATCAGCAGGTATGATGATTTGTTAACGCTTGAAGGTAGGGAGAACTATGAGCCAGGTGATACTTTAGCTCTTATCGTCCCCTTTCTCGCCTATCATGGCATCAAAGAGGAGCAGATTGGCATTATGGGACAGCGAGCTGCGTTGACTCCCGGGGCGTCTGAACTTGTTTCCAAACTGAAAGTTCATGGATGGCAAGTTTTCTGCGCCAGTACCAGCTATGAACAATACGCCACAGGTATTACCCAAAGGCTGGGAATCCCTACACAAAACGTAGCGTGCACCTCTTTCCCCCTGAACAAGATTTCTCAATTACTGAGCCAAGACGATTTTACTTTGCTGGAGCAGATGGAGAAGCAAATTCCGAACCTCTCCTATATGGTCGATGACGATATAAAGAAACTGCTTGACCATTTTTACTGGCAGCAACTACCACAGACTCAGTCAGGGAAAATGGTAATTGAAGTGAAACCGATCGGTGGAACCCGAAAGGTGAAAGCACTGCAGCACTTTGCAGCCAAAACAGGAGAATTGCTTTCTCACTGGGTAGCTGTGGGAGATAGCATCACTGACTTCAATATGCTTCATGCAGTGGACAACACTGGGGGCTTAGCCATTTCCTTCAATGCCAATGAGTATGCCCTGCCCTACTCTACGATGAGCCTAGCATCCACCAGGCTCGATGATTTGTGGGTGATATTGGAAACCTGGAGCAAAGGAGATCGAAGCGTAGTGGAGAAAATGGTCAGGGAAAAGGAGGAAATTGGAGGCGAAGGCACCCGAGGTCATTTCCACTGGTTGGCAGGAACTAATGATATAACTGAACCTCTGAAAATCCATAGCAGGATACGGCGTTTGGTTAGAAAAGAAGCAGCCAAGCTGGGTTAGTATTATGTCAACTACTGAGGTAATTGGATTCGGCGCTTTGAATATGGACTATTTATATCGAGTGAAACAGATTGTCCTTGATGGAGAAGTTCCAATTGACGATGTCACGGCAACTCCTGGTGGTTCAGCAGCCAATACTATTTATGGTTTAGCGAAGTTAGGTGTAAGAACGGGATTCGTGGGCGCTATAGGAGACGATGCGCAGGGCAAAGCCTGCCTCAGCGATCTCCAAAATATCGGCGCGGATACCACGCATATTCGCATTAAGAAGGCAAAAAAGACCGGCATTGCATTATGTATCACTGATGAATTGGGAAGACGTGCCATTTATCTCCTGCCTGGAGCGAATAGCGTGGTTAATTCTCACGATATAGATGCAAATTACCTGAGCCAAGCCAAAATAGTCCATTTCTCGTCTTTTGTAGATGAGAAGCAATTCATTGTTCAAGCCGAATTGCTGGAAAAATTATCAGGTTCAGTTAAGATTAGCTTTGCCCCTGGAATGCTCTATGCTGTCAGAGGGATGCAGGCCCTGTCTCCCCTGCTTCAAAAAACCGATGTATTATTTATCAATAAAGATGAATTGGAAAAACTAACCGGCGGGAATCTCATGGCTGGAGCAAAGGAGTGCCTCAAGCAAGGATGCCGGGTCGTCGTGGTTACTTTGGGCAAGGGATTATCCTTGGAACCAGGCCAGGTTATGACTGGCTATATTTGCGATAAGGGCCACGAACATAAAGTTGAATCATCGGCAGCTTTTGCAGGTCAACTCGATAGCACTGGTGCCGGTGATGCTTTTGCCGCAGGCTTTCTCTTCGGTTTAGTTAAACAAAGAAAACTTGATGAGTGTGGACAACTGGGAGATATGATGGCTCATTTTGCCATGAAAGAGGTGGGAGCCAGACAAGGTCTTCCTACTTTGCACACTTTGCAAGAAATACTTCCTTCGATAACTAGTTCTTGATGTTGAACAAGCTGATTACCTTTGATGGGCATTAAAAATCTGGTAACCTAAAGGAAATGTGAAATGAAAGTAGAGTTGTTATTTATCACCCCCGAACCGGAAAAGCTGATAGAAACTGCAGGGCGGACGTCGTATCTATCGTTCAGCAAACAAGGGAAAGATACTGAAAAGGCGTTTATCAGGGCGTTAATTAAAAGAGGACACCTTTCTGTGTTAGAGCATGCCTACGCTACCTTTAGAATTTCAGGCATATCAAGGGCATTCACGCACCAGTTAGTGAGGCACAGATTATGTTCCTTCACCCAGCAATCCCAGAGATATGTAGACGAAAGCAATTTTAATTACATTGAGCCTCTGTCGATAAAGAACCGCCCTGAGGCTCATTCAGCCTTTATCGATTTTATGGAAAAAGCGAGAAAAGCCTATCAGGAGTTACAAAAATTAGGAATCAAGAAGCAAGATGCCAGATTTGTGCTTCCCAATGCTGCGGAAAGCCAAATTGTAGTGACCGCAAATCTCAGAGAGTGGCGTTACATAATTGAATTAAGAAGCGAACCAGGAGCACAGTGGGAAATAAGGGAAGCCGCTATTGAGATTCTAAAAATATTGAAAAAGTATGCTCCGACGATATTTGAAGATTTAGAAGTGGACGAGGAAAAAGCCAGCATAAAAAGGCATTCGTAAGACGCTAATCTTTACACACGTTACTTTTTAGCTGGCGCAGTAAGTATTTCATCAACCAGACCATATTCCTTTGCTTGCTTTGGGTTAAGATAGAAATCCCTATCAGTATCGTGAGCTATCTTCTCTATTGGCTGACCGGTATGCTTGGCTATGATATTGCGGATTGTTTCCTGCATTCTCATTATCTCCCGAGCGGCAATTTCAATGTCAGCTGCTTGCCCCTGGGCACCCCCCACCGCCTGATGAAGATGTATGGTCGAGTTAGGCAAGGCATACCGCTTACCCTTAGTGCCCGCACAAAGAAGTAAAGTACCCATACTGGCCGCCAGACCAACACAGATGGTAGATATATCGCAGCGGCTAAGCTGCATGGTATCGTAGATAGCCAATCCAGCGGCAATGATGCCACCAGGACAATGAATGTAAACACTTATGTCCTTCTCCGGGTCCTCTCGCTCCAGATAGAGAAGTTGAGCGATAATAAGGTTAGCTATCTGGTCATTGATAGGCGTGCCCAGGAAGATGATTCTCTCTTTAAGCAGGAGAGAGTATATATCGAAGACACGTTCGCCTCGAGCACCAGTCTCGGTCACTGTAGGAATTAGTATCTGAAATTTCTCATTCATGTGCACCTCCTGAAACAAGAATCTTAAGGCCTAGCCCCCTTGACCAGCAGTATTATACCGATTATCCCCACGCCAATGCCCACTATTCGTGTATTGTATGAGTTCCACCATTCCATATTCAATAGTGTATTAAACTGCGCAGCGGCAACGTCAGGAGCAAACTCCATAAACACACATAGGAAGGCAAGGATAAATCCAACCAAAATAAATAAAAATGAACGGTATGGGTTCACTGCTCTGCCTCGGCTTCAATTTGATTACCACTGGTAGCTATCTTTACCAGCCAGTCTACTGTTTTATTCCTCCGTAGAGTTTCTCGCATAGATTCCTTTACTTGAGGTAACTGCAGGAACTGGCGTATTTTCTCATCCTCTCCTTCTTCGCTTTTCACCACCTCATCAATTTGATTATCTACCTCTGACTCGTTAATTTCAATGTTTTCTATCCTGGCTATTTCATCCAATACGATGAGGCGAGCAATTTGCTTTTTTACCGTCGGGCGTAATGAATCCCTCAGTTTCTCCTCGGTAAGGTTGGTAGCATTCAGATAATCGTTCAATTTGGTGAAGCCAAGGCGACATGCCTCTCTTTCGAGAAGCCTGTCAATTTCCCTATTCTCCAAAATAGGTGGGTAATGCACTTGACTGATTTCAACGACGGCATCAACTGCTGCTTCCCTTAATCTTTGATCCCCTAACTGCTTCGCCTTACCCTTCAAGTCAACACATAACGCCTCCTTCATTGAGGTTAAATTATCATAGCCACAGGTTTGAGAAAATTCATCATCTAGCTCAGGTAGTTGCTTCTCCTTTACTTCAGTGACAGCTACTTTGAAAAAACACTCCTTGCCAACAAACTCTTTAATTCGATAATCCGGAGGAATAATAAGAGTGAAGTCTTTTCCCTTGCCTTTCTTTGCTCCCTTTAATTTCTCGGCAAATCCAGGGAGCGGCACCTGAGAATCCTTATTTACTTCATAGACTATGTCCTTATGATTCAAGAATGGTTTTTCTCCGATATTGGCTTCGATATTCAGAGTGACCACGTCACCAAACTGAACAAGACGATCCACAGGGGACAAAACTGCCTGCTCTTGCCGTTTCAATTCAACAGCAGCATCGATTTCTTCATCAGTAATCTCCACAGACTCCGGTTGTAACTTGAGATTACGATAATCGCCGAGCTCAACTGTGGGCTTAACAGGAACAACAGCTTTGAACACAACAGGCTCAGTCTGGATAATTTCCATCTGCGGCTGGTCAATAGGCTCAATTTTTTGTAAGTCAATAGCTTCCTTATAAAGCTGGGGTATCAACTGCTCTAACGCTTCCTCCAACAACACACCTTTACCGATATGCTGCTCCAGAATAAATCGGGGAGCTTTTCCTTTACGAAAGCCAGGTACGGAAATTTTGTTAACTAACCGGCGGTAAGCATCATCCATAGCTTTGTTAAGCTCACTAGCCTCAGCTTCAATATTAAGTGCTATCTGGCTATCTTCTAACGTCTCCGCAGTCACTTTCATGTTTCACATCCATAATTAGCTTCCTTTTAACTTCAGGTTCAGCTCGTCAAGTTGCTCTTTATCAGGCTCTGAAGGAGCACCAAACATCAAGTCCTCAGCATTTTGATTTTTAGGGAACGCAATGACTTCTCTGATAGTTTTTTCCCGAGCAAGAAGCATTACAAGACGATCCAGACCAATGGCAATACCGCCATGAGGCGGAGCCCCATACTCCAGCGCCCTCAGAAGGGCTTCAAATCGGTCCTGCATTTCCGCTTCGCTGTAACCAAGCAGGTTAAATATCTTTTCTTGAATCTGACGCTTGTGTACTCTAATACTGCCGCTGCCAAGTTCACAACCATTGCACACTACATCATAGTGACGCCCGTGCACTTTACCGGGTTCACTATCAAGCAATGGCATATCCTTCTGTTGGGGAGCAGTAAAGGGGTGATGCATGGTCTCCCAACAACTTCTCATTTCATTCCACTCCAGCAGAGGGAAATCAACTATAAACGCAAAGGCTAGCAAATTATCGTTCAACAAGTCCAGTTGCCGTGCCATTTCACACCGTAATTCTCCCAAAGCCTTGTTAACCACTTCTGATTTATCACCAATAATCAACAACAGGTCGCCGGATTTAGCCCCAAACCTGGCAATCACCGCCTCTGTCTGCTCCTGCGTTAAATACTTCGTAGCTACCGACTTAACCCCGCTTGTTCCAGAGTCTTCCGCGGTAACAGCCATAGTTATCAGACCCTGTGCTCCATAGTCTTTACTCAACTGAATTAAGTCATCAAGCTGATGACGGGTATAGTGAGCACAAGCAGGAACGCATATCCCTTTCACTTTTCCGCCTTGATTGAGAGCAGCACGAAAAATATCGAAATCAGTGTCAGCAGCGATATCCGATATGTCGCTGAGCTCCAGGCTAAAACGCACATCGGGCTTGTCTGTGCCATACCTCTCCATTGCCTCCATATAGGTAAGGCGAGTGAAAGGCTTTAACACCTCCATGTCTGGTTTAGTTGCCTCTACAAGCGAGGCAAGCAGCTCCTCCATAAGCTGCAGCACATCCTCTTCGTCAACAAAGCTCATCTCCAAATCAAGCTGGGTAAATTCCGGTTGGCGGTCAGCTCTCAAGTCCTCATCCCGGAAGCAACGAGCTATCTGAAAATATTTTTCAAAGCCAGCAACCATGAGAATCTGCTTGAGCTGCTGCGGTGATTGGGGAAGAGCATAAAATTTACCAGGGTTAAGGCGGCTGGGCACAAGATAATCACGTGCTCCTTCAGGCGTGCTCTTGATCAATATCGGTGTCTCAATTTCAATAAAGCCTTTGGCATCCAGCGAATCACGGATAAACTTTATGACCTTGTGACGTAACACAATATTATCCCTTACCCTAAGCCTCCTTAAATACAGGTAGCGGTTTTCAAGGCAGAGACTTTCATCCACTTCCTCATCTTGATTTACGTAGAATGGAGGTACCTCCGATGGGTTAAGAACGACCACTTCACCAGCCATAATTTCAACCTCTCCAGTAGCCAGTTTTGGATTCTCCGTTCCTGCAGGACGCAAACTAACCTCTCCGACAACTTGAACTACATATTCATTGCGCAACGAACTGGCTGTGTGAAATGCCTCCTTTACTGTTTGTGAATTAAAAACTACCTGGACTATGCCACTGCTATCCCGCAAGTCAATGAATACCATGCCACCATGGTCACGGCGTCGATGTACCCAGCCAGCTAAAACTACTTTGTCCCCACCGTGTTCTTTCCTTAACTCACCACACCCATGGCTCTTGAGCAAAAAATGACCTCCTGTTTAATTTAGTTAACCGATTATAGCTTATAGACGGCTTCTGCTCAATCAATGCTGGTAACGAGCTGACCAGCTCAATCTTCGCATTCCAGGCTAAAATCAGCGCTGCACCTTCCGGTCATCTCTTCTATCTGTACAATTCCAATGCAGGCTTTCACATTCTGAAGATGTTCTTCGCCGAGCTCCTGACCTGTAAGGATCTCAAAACACCTCTTCTTCTCTTCCACATCTTCGGTCAAGCTAGCTCTGCCGTAACAAATTACGCTGGCCCAGCCCTTCTGCCACTCATCAACCTCAAAGCAAACCCTGTTATTCTTCCTGATCAAATCCAGCTTCTTACCCTCTCTAGCTGAGTGAAAGTAAATCTTCCCTTGCTCGTATCCATAGGCTACAGGGACAACGTAAGGTTCGCTCTCAAGGCAAAGCCCCAACCTACCATAGGAATGTACCTTAACGAAATGCTCCATTTCATCCTGGCTCAGCGCCCTTGATTTTTGGTGCACAAACTGCTGCATATCTCATCCTCCTTAGATATATTCCATGTTGAATAACTATACCTAGACTTTATACCATAAAGTAAATCAAAAGCAGAACTGCCGCTGCTTAATGTCTCTTAATTAGCACTTGAATCAGCCCGCTTACAAAGTGCGAGAGCTCATGTTCCATCACTTGATGGTATTCTTCAAGCACTTCCAGAATCATGGCTTGTTCTTCTGGTGCTAATAAATCCCATTGTTTTCGAAGTTCTGGCGACATACGCTGATAATAAGCCGCCTGCAATTCTTCTGTCAGCGGTCGGCTCCTCTTCCTGCGAACAGCTTGTGCCATTCTCTCCACTTCTTCAAATTCTGTCTCCATCACTGCTTCCTCCTTGCGGTTAACTTAATTTACTACTTCGTCTCTTCACTTAACCCAGCACCCCGGGTCGGAAGCAAGCATATCGCCTGTTTCTTCATAAGCCCTGCCCCGGCATCCGGCACAGGTATTCTTGTACTCACACTGCCCACATTCGCCCTTTAATTCCCTGGAGCGAAGTTGTTTTAATACCAGCGATCCATTCCATATCTCCCGGATGCTTTTCTTCCTTATGTTGCCCAAGTCAATTTGCAGCAGCATGCAGGGGTTAACTTCACCATTAGGTGCAATCCTGACATAGCCAAAAGGCATGCCGGCAGCACAACCCCTGCCATAATAGGGAATGCGAGCTAAAAGCTCTGGAGAAAAATGCCTTGGCTTAATCTTCCTTTCCTGCAGGACCAGGGGATACATAGGACAGACAGGCACTCTTATAACGATAGGACAGTCTATCTGGGCTTGAGCCAGCCACTCCATTACTTGTCTCCTTTCCTCAGGGCTTAGCGACTCACCACGGCATTCTATTCTCGCCCTGCCTGCTTCCACTAAGTCGAAGAATTCAGCAGCATCGGCGCCGCTCTCCACAGCTAGCTTTAGCATAGCGGGAACTTCGGATAGTGCTTGCTTTCTAATAACCATGCCAAATTGAAATGGCAGACCTACCTCTTTGCAGGCTGCTGCTCCATTCATTGCCTGATAAAAAGCCCCTTTCTTACCACGGAAGGTATCGTGAACTTCACCCCTAATACTGTCTATGGAGATAGCCACCGATTGAACACCAGCTCCTTTTATCTCCTCAGCTATGGCTTTATCGATGAGAGTTCCATTGCTGCCGATGCCAGTCATTAAACCCCTGCTTGAGGCATAGGAAGCAATCTCCAGAAAATCGGGACGGCATAGAGGCTCGCCACCATCCAGGACAAGAAATTTTGCTCCCCAATCCACCAGCTCGTCAATAAGCTTTCTGGCTTCTTCCGTTGATAGCTCATCAGCCAGTGCCTCTTCCGTAGCCTGTGCATAGCAATGCTTGCAATTTAGATTACATTTACTGGTGATGCCATAAGAGACCATAAATGGTGGTGGTATATCAGTCATTTTTTCCTCCGCCGATAACTTCTCTCTGTGGTAAGCCTGCCTTAACCAGTGCCATGACGGTAATTATAGCCGCAATTGGCATTAATGTGCTCAGATGTATGGCAAGGCTGGTTCCAACTTCCCTGGCTAACACCCCTGTAACAGGAGCACCAACCGCCACACCTAAGGTGAGTAATGCATGGAATATCCCCATCGCAGTTCCTCTCTCGCCTTTCTCAGTATTATCGGAGATTAGCGCCAATGCAGAGGGAAGTATGCACCCCATCCCTATCCCCTGCAATATACCCAGCCCTATCAATTGTTCAAAGCTTGTGACCATAGGAATCAAATTTATAGCAATTACAAGCAATGACAGACCCATAATGGAGGGGATTTTACGCCCTACCTTATCCGATAAAAGTCCTGCAGGATAGCTGAAGGCAGCACAAGTTGCTGTTACTGCCACCATAACCATGGCAACATGAAAAGCTGTCATGCCTAAGTTCACCATGTAGCTGGGTAATAAGACGGTTATGACACCCATCATAAACCACTGAGAAAAGATAGCGGCATAAGAGGCTATATTTGCCTTCTTTACTGCTATTACACCTATTTTTTTAAAATCTATACTTTCAGCTTTGCCTTTCGCTTCAGTTTGGGGAAGCAGAAATGCCAGAATTACAGCAGCTAGTAACAGCGCGCTCCCGGTGTAAAAAACCATATTGAATCCGGCTGGGTTACGCATAATGATTCCACATATCATCATTCCAATAAGCGGAGCCAGGCCCATGGCTATCGCATAAAATCCCATACCTCTCCCTCTTTTCTCCGTTGGGGAATAATCAGCAACCATAGACGCAGTTGCCAGTCCTAAGACTGCTCCAGCAAGCCCATGAAGCCCTCTGACAACAAGAAGATGTTGGGAAGTACTGCATAATGAGTAAAGAAACATGCATATGGCATCGCCGACAAGTCCAAGGATCAGGGGGATTTTGCGACCAAACTTATCGACTAATGGGCCAAACACAATATTTGCTGGAGTATTTATAATTGAATACATACCAATGATAAATCCAGCGATAGCCACGGTAGCACCTACACTATCGGCATAAAGCCGCATTATAGGAACAGTCAACTGGGTATCAATAAATCCGAGGAAAGTTATGCCGAAAACCAGGGGAAGCATTCTCTTTATAGAAGTATCATTCATCAACTTTAATTGCCTTTTCTGAAGGTTTATCTAAGTTGGTGACAATTTCAGCCAGCCATTACCTTAAGCACGCCGATAACTAATTCGGCGCTGAGTCAGTGAATTTTCCTGACCCGGCATCAACTAAGTGATATATCGTGCTCACCTCCTTTAGTGATGAAAGACAGGCACTTCTATTTTGGTTGGCTGTGGAGTCCTCATGCACTCCTCAGCTAGCTTCCCAATCCCCATAGCATGTTGCTGAGACATGTGGTCGTAATAATGCATGCCTTTCAGTGTTAATTTAAGGAAGGAGTCTTTGCATTCTATCAGGTGAGCGAGCTCCATTTGGCGAACCATGCCCTTGAGTGCGTCTACCTTTTCCATATCTTGTCCAAACCGGTCCCTAAAACTTGCCCTGTCCACGCCGAGTTCCCCTGTCATTCTAAGGGAAAACCGGCGCACCATCTCCTCCGACGGAGTGAACTTTTTGCCCACGGCGATAGGCAAGTGTCCACGGTTAACGGCAGCGATATAGGCATCCGGGGAATGAATATTGCAATACTGATGGTGATTAATCATGGAGAATGCCCCCGCTCCTACCCCAATGTACTCAGGGAGGAGAGCCTCAACGCTGACAAACGGCTTTTTCTGCCTGAGTTTGGCATAGGTGTATAGTCGGTCATGGTAGTAACCAGCGTGCTCTAAGAATTCCATAGCTATTTCATACATCTGTTCGTTTGTTTCCCGGTCAGCCTGCGAGGGTATCTTAGCGGTCTTGAGTTCATCATAGAGTTGAGTGTAACGGAAAGGAATAAGAGGATACACTGAGATTTCGGGGACTTTTAGTTCCACAGTGGTATGCAACTCCTTTTCCCAATCGGATAGATCTTGCCCGGGCAGATTATATAGCAAGTCAATATTTAAACGGGAAAAGCCGACTTCCTGAGCTAACTTAATAGCCCGAACCGAGGTATTAGCTTTCTGCGCCCGTCCAATAACCTTAAGAAAATGACCACTAAAGGATTGAACGCCAAGGCTTACCCTATTCACACCCAGGTCAAGCAGAGTCCTGAGCTTCCTCTCATCCACAGTATTCGGGTTTGCTTCAATAGCTATATCAGCATCAGGGGCGATTTCAAGGCTTTCCCGGCAATGTAAGATGAGTTCCGCCAGTTGGTTGCCAGTCAGTGAAGTCGGTGTGCCGCCGCCCATATAAATTCCAGGGACGACAGCACCAGGCACGAGCTTTGCATAAGCTGCTATTTCCTTCTTTAGCGCTTCCAGGTAACGACTCACCATCTCCCGCTGCCATAAAACCTTGTTAAAAGGACAGTATTTACAGATGCCTCTGCAAAATGGTATTTGGATGTGAAGACCAACACTTTTGGCATGCCAGCCACGCCAGATTGTGGCTGGTTCCATCCTGGTGTATAAATAGCTCTTCTGGTGACTTCTGGCTTTCAAGCCGATGCCTTCCTATTTCGTAAATTACAAATTCAGCTTATCCAGCCTTCCTTTATTTTTTATAATCTCGCTCTGCGCTGATTTCGCCTCAATCAGCGCTAAAACAGCACTACAGCCACAGTTGACATCAAATGTGCAGTATATCACGTCAAGGCTGCTTTTAACGGATTTTTAGCGGTTTTTGAGCATCTGCTCGAAGTCAGGAAATAAGATGCTTGGCCTTACGCCTGAAGTAAAAGTAATAGACAACACATGCTACAAGCAATATTCCAACGGGAATGCCGACAATCAATCCCACATTGGTAGCGGCCTCTACCTCTTCCCCTGTCGACACCAGAAGGCGGATATAATAATTCACCACCAGGAATTCCCTTTCTTCAGGGGCAACCCTCAGCCATATCTCCCAATCCTTACCCGCCCACTTTTGATTTGGCGGTACGGTAACTGTGACCTCCGTCCTAGCCTCGGAGTTAGCTCCCACCTCAACACTTTGGGGAGAAAAACTTATCCAGCTCTCATCGGGAAATTCGGCCCTCCCCTCCCTTCTTTCTGATTCCTCAGGATTATAAGTGGTTAACGCGAAAGCATGATCTGCACTCTCTTTATTACGAATAGTAAGATTAAATTGGGCTACTTCACCAGGAGACAGGTTTGCTATTTCTACCTCCGCTGGCGATACACTGAAGCTCTGAGCTTGAACTATAGCAGGGACCAGGATAACTGCAATTAACAAAACTAGAGTAAGCCAGACGAGGTGTTTGCTCTGCTGCACCATCAGGCAGCTACCGCACTTATGGTGACATGGGTTTGCATCGTTGTGTCACCCACTTCGAAATAGCCGGTGGCACCTTCAGTAAAGTCAGGTTGAGGAGTTAGCAATTCCAATCCGAATTGCTTGCTGTCGCTAGGTCCCAGGGTGGTGGAGTAAAATTGGGTTTGTGTTTTAGTGATGGGGACATAACTTTCCCCATCAACTACCCTAAACCATAGCACATACATCTTCATATCATTTCCTCCATTGCTGCTCAATGTCCAGCTATACGTGCTAGGGTCATCAGCCCAAACAGCATCCTCACCAGCAATGTAAGTATTCACAGCACAAGTGCTAGTGGGGTCAACAGTCAAGGTGAACAGTGTCAGGTCTGTCTTATATTCTGTGTTTGGGCTTACGGTTCCAAAGCTCCAATTTGCCGGGGTTAGATTGATGGAGAACTCCTTAGCTCCAGTCATAGTAATGGTTATAGTGCCGCTATCCTGCGCTGTCGCTGGCAAACATGGAATTAAAGCCAGGATGCCGGCCAGTAAAATACCTATAATACCCAACTTCATTTTCGGCTCCATCACATTAATTTGAAATCATTTCATTAAGCAGCCACTGCACTTATAGTGATTTGAGCTTCCATTGTCCTGCCGCCAATAAATTGAGTTGGAGTTAGCAACCTCAGCCCAAATTGCTCTGTATCACCGTGCTTCGCAAGATTTAACATGCCTTTGTTATCCCTTGTCCATTCCATAGGGGTTTTCGTTTTAGTAATAAAGGTATAGCTATCTGCTGTATCACCCTTTATGTGATACCACAGGGCATACACATTTTTGCCATTATCACCTGTACTGCTTAAAGTCCACTTCTTAGAAGGATCACTGACCCACTTAGCATCATCTCCGTCAATGGAAATAGTCACATTAGCGTTCCCCTCGTTAGTTATAGTACACCAACTTGCCGGCAGGTCGGTTTTGTATGTGGTATTTAAGCTCACGTCCTTCTCCCCTTCCACCTTCCATTCTGCTTGACTTAGACTGATAGCCATCACCGATGTTGTATTCATAGTGATAGTTGTTCCACCAGTGCTGTTATCTTCAGCCATCACCGGCAGATAAGCGATCGCAGCTAAGATAATAGCTAACAGAATGGTGATAACTGTTATCTTCATCTGTTGTATCGTTAATTTGCGCAGAACTTCTTTGCAGAACTTCTTTGCAGAACCTCTTTATAGTAGGCAATTTGCCATCACTGTGTCAACACTTCAGGGCTTTATTGTGAACTTCGTGGAGAAATTTAATCTAGCAAACAACCGCTACAGCAGCCAGACATCCAAACACATGGTGATAAAGATGATGCCAAGATAGGGAAAGGCGGTCAGCTTATATACCTGCCAGGCCGATTTTGAGCTCTGCGCGCTTAACAGGCGAAGGCAGGCAGTAACCAGTAAGATTCCCAGGATATTGGCCACTACCAGGTAGAACAGGTGAAAATGGCAGGCAAAGAAGACAAAGAGGGAACCCCCATAAAGGAGAAGGGACAAGCCAAAGAGCAACTTCACCGACTTATTAACCTCCCAATCCAGGGGGAAATAATATAGCCCGGCCTGGCGATAATCATCTCGATAAGCAACCATAACGCTCCATACGTGCAATGGAATCCAGACAGCAACTAAAAGGCAAATAGACAGAATTTGAAGGTCAAATACCGGTCTTATGGCAAACCAACCGATGAGCACGGGCACACAGCCTGCGATTATCCCCAGGAAAACTTCCAGAGAGGTTTTCCGCCACAGCGCTGCGGCTATAACACCAATGACTCCAAACATGAAGCACCAGGGATTGACAACCAAGGCTAAGGTTAGCCCTATAATTATCAAGGCGATAATCAACGGGAGCGATTTTTCCGGAGGGTAAATACGCCTTGATGGCAAGGCTCTAAGGCAAGTTCGACGCATTTTGGCATCGATATTGCGGTCGAGATAATTGGTAAGCCCATTACACCCGGGAACACCCGCGGCAATAGCGATTGCAGCCAGAATGAATTCCCGAAAAGGAAAAGCGCCTCCAGCAGCGACAATGCCTCCCGAAGCGATCAGGGCAGCGATAGCGCCCATGAGAAAATGTAACCCCGATTCCCGAGGCTTTAATACCTCAATGTAATTCCAGACAGGTTTTGCCTTGCTTGCAACAACCGAATTCATCGTTGAGACAGTTCTTCAAGGATAGCTAAGACATCCTGCTGTGGCACACTGGCGCGAATCGCTGTCTTACCTATATCTTCCAGAAGAACCCAGCGAATTCCCTTTGCCCTCGTTTTCTTGTCCACCTCCATAGCCTTAGCTATTTCAGCCAGACCTGTACCGGAAAAAGTAGTGGGCAAACCAAATTTCTGCAACAGAGATTGCTGCCGCTTAACTACATTGGCAGGTAAAATGCCTGACTTCTGGCTGAGTTTGGCTGCTCCCATCATGCCAATAGCCACTGCCTCACCGTGTAGGAAGTAACTGTATTGAGTAGCAGCCTCCAATCCATGGGCAACTGTATGTCCATAATTCAGGATAATGCGCTGTCCCCTTTCCTTCTCATCCTGGCTGACAACCTGTGCTTTCAGGCTTGCACTGCGTATAATCGCTTTGTTAACCACATCCTGCTCCAGCTTTATCAACCTGTCTGCATTGGACTCCAGAAATTCGAAGAATTCTTTATCCAGTATCAGCCCGTATTTAACGACTTCAGCCCAGCCCGAAGTCAACTCGCGTTTGGGCAGAGTAGCCAGAGTCTGGGTATCAGCTAAAACAAAATTGGGTTGATAGAAAGCGCCAATGAGGTTTTTACCTTCATGATGGTTAACCGCTACTTTACCTCCGATACTGGCATCAACCATAGCTACCAGACTGGTAGGCACCTGTACCCATGGGGTGCCACGCAAATAAGTGGCTGCCACAAAACCGGCTAAGTCACCAATCACGCCACCACCCAGGGCAATAAGTATATCGTCCCGCTCCACCCGTTTCTTTATTAGAAAGTTATAAATGTCTATGGCTGTACTTATGCTCTTGGTTTCTTCGCCCGGCCGCACTACAAATGAGTTAACCGCAAAACCAGCAGCTTTTAAGATTTCCTGAACCCTATCCCCATAAAGACGAGAAACATTCCCATCGCTAATCACAATAGCCACCCTGGATGAGCCAACCTTCTTCAGCTTCTCTCCAAGACTATTCAATAAGCCATAGCCGACGAAAATGGGATATGTTTGTGTGGCTGTTTCCACCCAGCAAGCAACGCCACTAACAACATCATTGCCAGCCTTTGCTTTCTCACGGCCTGTCTTTCCTCTGCTATTGCCAGCCTTCCCTCTGTCATTGCGTTTCTTTCCCTTGTCATTGCGAGCGGAGCGAAGCAATCTCCAACCCTTTACCACCTCTTTAGCCACATCATCAATGCTTAAATCATCAGTATTAATCACCAGGTCAACATCATCATAATAAGGTTGTCTTTGAGCCTTGAGCTGCCTGATACGCTCTAAAGGGTTGTCACCTTCCAGAAGAGGACGAATCTCAGAGCCATGACTCCCTTCCTCAAACAGCCGCTGATAAATTGTCTCCGGTCTAGCTTCAAGACAAACAAGGAACCCATTCCGGGCAAGCTGACTGCGATTCTGTGGGTCAACAATGGCGCCGCCGCCGGTGGCGATAACTCTGTGACTTTGCCGGGAGGCTCTTTTGATAACTACCCGTTCCAGCTTCCGGAATTTTTCCTCCCCCTCACTGCTGAAGATTTCAGCGATGGGCTTTTTTGCCAGGCTGACTATTTCATTATCGGTATCAACAAAATCCCACCCTAATTGCCTGGCTATCTCCCTGGCTATCAGAGATTTCCCAGTACCCGAAAACCCGGTGATAATGATATTACTTGCTTCCCTCTTCATGACTTCCAAAGCGATATGCCACTCAAATAACCTCGATAATTTGGCAGGGTTTCCTTTAAGCTGTCGCCGCCGAATTTCTCCAGGCAGGCATCAGCAAGAACAATGGCCAGCATCGCTTCAGCAATTACCCCCGCAGCAGGAACAACACAGACATCGCTGCGCTCATAATGAGCTGCAGCTTTCTTGCCAGTACGCAAATCAATGGAATCCAGTGGATTAGCCAGAGTAGCAACAGGCTTAACTACAGCTCTGACCACTATATCCTCGCCATTGCTTATGCCGCCCTCAATGCCACCAGCATGATTGGTAGGGCGATACCAAGGAAGAGATTGCTTCGCTGCCTCTTTGCTTCGCTCAGAGCTTCGGCTCGCAATGACGGACGAAGGACTCGGCTTTATGATGTCATGAGCCTGCGAACCCTTGAGTCCAGATAAGGCAAAACCATCTCCTATCTCCACACCCTTGACGGCATTAATGCTCATTATCGCCCGGGCAATTTTGCCATCAAGGCGCCGATCCCAGTGAACATGGCTACCTAAACCTATAGGGACGCCACTGGCAATCACTTCTAAAATACCACCCAACGTATCTCCTTCAGCCTTAGCTTTATCAATAGCGGCGATCATTTGCTTTCCTAACTTAGCATTAGCACAGCGAACGGGAGAGGCTTCCACTTGCTGCCAATTTATGGAGACGGCTCCGCCCGGCTCATAATGATATCGCCCAATGGCCACAGTATGGCTATGAATGGCAATACCAAGCTCTTCCAAAAATCTCTTGGCCACCGCTCCAACAGCTACTCTAGCGGCTGTTTCTCGAGCACTAGCCCGCTCCATAATTGGTCTGATATCGTTAATTCCATACTTAACAACTCCAGCGAGGTCAGCATGACCCGGACGAGGACAGGATACAGGCTCGGCTTCCCAGTCTCGCCAACCTTTATTGTGGATGAGCAATGCAATTGGACTACCCGTGGTAAGCCCATGCCATAGTCCCGAGATAATCTCAACCTTATCTTCCTCAATCTTCATGCGGGAACTGCGCCCATAGCCTGCCTGACGGCGTCCTAATTCCCCGTTGATATATTCGGCCTGTAAGGGCAAGCCACTCACCATGCCCTCAACTATAGCGGTCAAGCCCTTTCCGTGAGATTCACCAGCGGTGATAAAGCGAAATCGTTCCATCAGTCTCTTTTACCTATTCCTTTCAATTCACGGAGAAACGAGGTATCGAGGCTGAGGATAAGCGCGGGTTAAGGTTTCCAGTAAAACGATATCCTGTCCGCTCAACCCCAGCAGTCTTAACTTAAGCAGGCTGCTTAATTCAGATGAGCTTAACTCAAAAAGCTCGCTTAAGATGGAAATCGGCCTGGGCTTATAGTATTCCACTCTTGGAGCTACAGCACCAGATAACTCCGTTGCCACTTCCACTGCCTTATCTAATCCACCCAGCTCATCCACCAGACCAAGTTCCTTAGCTTCAACACCGGTATAAAGCTGCCCCGTAGCTAAACTCCTTACCTCTTCCTTATCCATTCCCCTGCCTTCAGCAACAACGGCGATGAATTGCTCATAATATTCATCAACTAGATTTTGCATGATTTCCTGCTCCTCAGGTGTCAGGTTTCTATACCCGGCATACATATCCTTATGCTCACCACCGGTGAAAGTCTGCATCTCAATACCCAGCTTGTCGAACAACCCTTTGAGGTTTGGTATCTGGGCAATAACCCCGATGCTTCCCGTCATCGTGCCAGAAAGAGCCACTATTTTGTCCGCCTCGCATGAAATGTAGTAGCCGCCAGAAGCAGCCATTGATCCCATGCTGACCACAACAGGCTTGGATTGCTTAGCCTGTTCTATTTCCTCAAGAATTTCCTGGCACGGCGCCACTCCGCCACCAGGGCTTTCGACACGTAAAATAATTGCTTTCACTGAAGTATCTGCCTCTGCCTTCTCCAACTGTTCCCGCACCAATTCCGGGGTAATAACTCCCCCGTATGTCAATGGTCCGCTTGTGCCGATAATAGCACCGGTGAGGGGAATCACTGCGATCTTATCCCTACCAACTCCACTGGGCACTGAAATGCAGCTAACTGGAATCAACATCATTAAAACCAATAGCACCGCTATTCCAATGATAGCCATTCTCCCCTTTTTCATTTCTCTCCTCCTTACGGTATCTCTTCAAGCCTTGCAGACATTATGTCAACTAAGCGTTCCGTTAATCCAAAGTTTTGTTCCCTGATATAGTAACACAGCCAAAATATGCGAAGAAAGGCAATGTTACACATAAAGGAGTGCCAAAACTTGCTTCAAACTTATAGTAAGTCCTCGAGCTTTACCACCCTTAAGTCTGAGACAACGATATCTGCTCCAGCCTGACGCAAAGCACTCTCCCCACCAATACGTAGTACACCAACAGCATAATAGCCGAGGGACTTTGCTGCCTCTATTCCGGAAGGAGCATCCTCGAATACCACAAATTTCTTTATCTTATCTTGAGAAAGAGTACCCAATCGCTCAGCGGCAAACTTTTGCATAGCTTCCTTACCGCCGACATCAAGACCACAGGCATCAACGTCAAATATAGAATAAAGGCTATCTTCTTCATTCAAAACACCAAAATCATCCCCTGTTTCGTCTACTATTCGCTTTCTTGAAACACGGAGCAACATACCTTTAGCATTCTTGGACGCCGATGCTGCAGCTTGACATATTCCAATGCTTTTTGCCTGTAATAATAATGGGATTGCGTCCCCAAATAGTTTGAACTTTCCTGTCCCTATAAGCTCTCTTATGAGGGCATTTTTCTCACTGCAATACTTCTCCAGAAGTCTGGCCTTTTCTTCCTCTGTGACTGCTCCAAGTCGTTCATACACACCATACAGCTGTAATATATTGTTTCCCCCCTCGTAACGAGGTCTGGAAGCCACATGAGTGAAGTAAAAATCTGAGCTCAACTGCTCTATATTCCACGGGGCTTTCATCGCTGTGACACGCCAGGCTTCTTCATGAGGGCTATCTACAACAATGCCATCGATGTCCCAGATGAAACCAACATCCTTCGGGAGATTCATTTTCATTTGGCCACTGTCGTTAATTTACCGGCTCCAATATAGCATGCTTTATTATAAATGCTCATCGGTAGCTTGATTTTCTTCTTCCTTGAGCTTAAAAATACCTCCACTTTATCTCCGGATACCCGAAAGCTGATATTGCTCCCCCTCCAAATCAGCTTAAATTCCAGACTCTGCCAGTTTCGAGGTAACCTGGGATTTATGGAAAGTATGTCTCCCTTTACTCTCACCCCGGCAAAGCCATTAATTACTAGCTGCCAGACACCCCCTAAGGACGCAGCATGCATGCCCAACTCGGTATTACCAAAATAGTCTTTAAGGTCACCATTTACGGCATAGCGAAAATATTTATATGCCTTGTTAATATCATTTAGTTCTGCAGCGAGAATAGCATATATGCAGGGGCTAAGCGATGATAAATGGGTAGTCCGAGCGTCATAGTAATCAAAATTCATCTTTTTAATATCCCTAGTGAAATCATCGGGGAATAAATGTAATAGCAATATGACATCTGCTTGTTTCACCAATTGAGTGTGCTTTAGCTCTGCTTCATCTTTGGGATACACCGGCATGCCCCTTTTGTCCCATTGTTCAATAGCATCGTTTCTCTTCCCAAAATAACCCTGAAACTCCTCGATCAATCCATTTTCACCAATTAGAAACATAATCTTATTGCCAATGTCTCTCCATTTCTCTACCTCGTTCTGGCTTAAATCCATCTTTTTAGATAACTTTTTCACATGGCTCGGATGCATTTCCAGAAATTTGTTGTAAAGCTCAGCGGCATACAGTAAATTCCATCGTGCCAGGTAGTTGGTGTAAGAACTGTTATCAACACCTTTATGATATTCATCTGGACCGGTCACTTCTTTCACCTCATATAGAGAAAGCTTCTTATTGTAGCTAACGCGGCTTGCCCAAAATCGCGCCGTTTCAAATATCAGTTCAGCGCCATAATCCAACATAAATCTATGGTCCTTAATTACCCCATAATATGTCGCAACAGCATAAGCTATGTCGCTTACGATATGATGCTGTACCTGTTTGGTATATACCTTGATTATGCGTCCATCCGGTCCCTTCCACCACTGAGGAGTTTCGTCTTTACCGCTAGTAGCCGATTCCCAGGGGAATAATGCTCCCTTATATTTTTGGAGTTTTGCTTTAACTCGTGCTTGACTCAACCGACGATATCTATAAAGCAATAAATTTCTGGCAATCTCCGGCTGGGTATATATGAAGAAAGGAAGTACATAGATTTCAGTATCCCAGAACACATGTCCCTTATACCATTCACCTGACAGCGCTTTGGCAGCAATACTCACATCCATATCCTCAGATGACGCTGCTATTAGCATGTGATATATATTGAATCTGATTGCCTTCTGTGCCGGTAAGTCGCCTTCCACCCGGACATCAGAATGTCGCCATCTATTATCCCAGGCTGCTACATGTCGCTTCAGCAAATATGGTGTCCCGTACTTTCCCGCAGATTCCACCTCATTAAGGCAGGCTGTTTTAACATCACCTTCAACGTCACGCGAGGTGTACATTGAAGTATATTCATTAAATCTATACCTCTTCCCCTTCCGAGCATCGAAACAGGATTCTCTTACCACAGATTCTCCATTTGTATAGCATTTCGTCTCCACCACAGATTGCAGTTTTCTTGTCCCCACCTCGTCGGCGCTAGCCATACCAATCAATATACCAAGGTCATTGGTTTTCGCTTCTAAATATAACTTGCCACTTCCTGCATCCGCGGCATGTGTAACAGCATAATGCTTTATTGGTTCTCCTACAGCTTGAATTTCATTCCTTGTTGTTCCATCTATGGTGCGTCTAACCACTACATGAGCATCACCATCTAATGCTCTGAAAGAGAACCGCAACACCCCTAGATGCATGTCCCTCAGGCTGAGAAAACGCATAGACTCATATTCATATCTCTTTCCAGCATCGGTAAACACGCTGTGCCTCGAAAGCACCGCTTTCTTCATATCCAGCATTCTGTGATGCTCAATAATCTCCATATTATCCATAGATAGCTTTTTGCCGTTTACGTATACTTCCACGCGGAAAGGATTTGGGACATTGACAATTTCAGAAGATTGCCCTTTACCCTGGTCATATATGCCAGCAATATAAGTGCCAGCACATTCTTCCCTGTAACCTTCCTCCAAAATGCCCCGCACACCAATGTAGCCATTCCCAAGAGTGAATATCGTCTCCTGAAATCTCGTCTTTTCCCGGCTAATGCCGTCTTCACATATAACCCAATTCTTATCTAATGATGGCTTCAGAGACATGGACTACCGCCTTAATCGATGTAGTTATCTGCTGCCGAGCACTTTCAGATACACACGCTCATAGTTATCCACCATAGTGCGGGCGGTGAACATCTTCTCCGCCCTCTCACGGCATTTTCGAGGGTTAATTTCGTTAACATGCTTTACCGCATCTACAAATTCATCCATCGTTTCCACCACAAAGCCGGTCTCGCCATGGGCAACAACCTCTGGTGCCGACCCCCTCCTGAAGGTCACCACCGGGGTGCCACATGCCAGCGCCTCAGCCATGGTGATCCCAAATGGCTCGTCCCACTGTATGGGATATAGAAATGCCTTACCATGGCAAAACAAAGCCATTTTCTTCTTACTCCAATGTCCAAGTTCACCGACGAATTCAATCTTATCGCTCATATGAGGCTTTATATATTTGGCAAAGTAGCTACGCTCGGCTTTTTCGTTAACTTTACCTGCCAGTATAAGTTTTGCCCCGAGCTTCTCGGCTACTTCACATGCTAAATGAGGCGCCTTCTCATCGTTAAACCTTCCAATATAAAAGAAAAAATCTTCTTTCTTTTCAGAATAGGGATATTCGGGGAAATTTATCCCATTGTAAACCGTAGCAATGTAATTTAAGCCCGGGAGGCAAGTTTGCTGATAGTTACTTATGGTAACGAAATGTATCCTCGAGTGGTCTTTAAAAAGGCTATAAAATCTTTTGTTTTCTTCGTTAAACGGACCATGCAAAGTGTGAACCACAGGAATATCCATAAATGTGGCAGAACAAAGACCTTCCTTCCACGTATTGTCGTGTATTATGTCGTATTCTCCTCGGGATATCTCAAGGTATGAAGCTAACGAATGAGTAAGAGCCGTATTCAAGAAACTTGAAGGCGGCTCGTCGAGGTAGAATCTCATTTCTTCGTCAAAGATCTTAAACATATGTGCCTTTGTCTTCGAGCTCGACACTGTGAACAGGGTAACCTGGTGACCTTTGTCAACGAATCCATCCGCCAATAGACTAACAATAACTTCAATGCCGCCATATCCTTGTGGGGGCACCTCGAACCACGGTGGTACAACAATGGCAATCTTCATTTTATGTCCTCCCTCAGTTTGATATAATATTCGGTAATATCCTGCCTACGGCATTTCATGGAGGGCTTCCACAGCCTTGTTAAACATTATGTCAACTGGCGCTGCCCTACCCGTCCATAGCTCGAAGGAAGCCGCTCCCTGATATACTAGCATAGGTAAGCCGCCAAGAATATTAGCCCCTGCCTTCTGTGCTAACTGTAATAGAGGTGTCACCCGGGGATTGAATACCAGGTCATAGACCAGAATACCTTCAGGAATTACATTGACGGAGAGAGGCGATTGCCCTTGCTGAGGGCTATATTTCATTCCTATGGTAGTGCAATGGACTATTAACCGGCAGCGCTCAAAGGTATCAGCGGAATTTACGCTTTGCCAGGGCAAGACAGCAATTCTGGTTTTCAAGCCAGCTCGAGTTATATAGCGATTTATATGCTCGGCCAGGGCTTTGGACTTATCCAGTATCCCATCCATAATAGTGAGTGAACTTACCTTGTTCTGCACCAGGGAAAAACAGACCGCCCTGGCAGCTCCACCAGCACCTAGAATTGTCACATCCTTGCCTTCAGGTTCAAATTTACCTTCGTTGCGCAATGCGTTAATAAATCCATGAGCATCAGTATTGAAGCCCAACAATTTATCACCTCTCTTGGCTATCGTGTTGACAGCACCAATCAAAGCCGCCCATTCATCAATTTGGTCCAGCAGAGGCAGAACTTCTTCCTTGTAAGGCGTGGTTACATTGGCTCCTAAATTTTCATGTTCCCTTAACTCGGCTACCCTGGAGCTAAGTTTCTCCGGCCTTGTTTCCCAGAGCTGGTAGTGAATGTCGAGTTGATGGTAATCTAAAGCCGCTTGCTGAAAGTATGGGGAGATGGAGTGCTTAACAGGATAACCAATAAGACCAATGAAATCAGGCATCGATCTGACTTTTTCTTGTTCCTCTAGGAGATATCAAGTTCTGCCTTATTACCGTCTCAGGACTGACTGATATACTGGTATCTTACCGAGCCATCGATGGTGCAATAAACATGCCTGCCTTCACTTGCCTGGTGCAGCACCGGCTTAACCAGGTCATCAGCAATCCTGACCAGGTCATCCAGCGAGCTTAGAGGTATGACAGTCTCACCGGGCTTTATCTCAGGCAATTCCTCGATATCCACCAGCACCTGTTTATATTTCTTTCTTGCTCGGGCAGCCTCAACGTCAGCAGGGCTAATTTCCGCCACCAGTGCTGGCACAGGTTGAGTGCGGCACCAGCCAAAATAGAGCAGTGCTAACAGAGCTATTACTGCGCCGCTAATCGACAAATCCCTTAAGTCACCTTCTCCAGAGCTTGACGCTGCAACTTCGCCAATGGAACCTGATTGACTGTGGCTTAGCTCTTTGTCCCAGGTAAGGGTGTTGCTATCCAGCTTCCCCTCCAGAGTTTGAGTATACAGGTCATTTACTACTCCCGAGTCGGTCTGGGCAATAGTGCGGACATCGGCTTTAATCTTCAGGTTATATGACCCACCGCCCGCACCGGTCTCCTCCTGGATAGCGCCAATCACTTCATTGAAGTAGTCTATATCCACGGGGAAGGAAATGGTGAAATCCGCCGGCTGCCTTGTTTTAGGCAGCAGAACCAGTGTCTTGTTCCATGTGCCGGGGTTCTCTATTATGGCGGTAATCTCCACCTCCTCGGACCGACTGCTTATTGCCCTGTTGCAGTTGAATTGGTAGGAGAAGCTCGCCTTGATACTGTCGACAATCCTGGGAAAATATACCAGCCCCGGACCGAGGATTTGGGTAGTTGAAGAATCGTCTGCGGTAGGAAGCCCCTCTGAGCGGAGCACAGTTGCCCCATAAAGCTTATTATTCTTAAGACGCACTTCATAGTCAAACCAGCCTTCCTCTTTATAGCTCACTCCCGCCCCGAAGCCGGTATCGCTGCCCTTAAGGTCACCTACCAGCTCTAAGGTTTTCGTCTTCAGGATAGCAGTGATTTCATGGCTGAAGTCATCCTCGACAACCTTTCCGCTTGCAGTCTTGCCGGTAGTGTGCACCATGGCTTTGATGATGAAGTTTCTCTCAGAACTTGTTACCCCTATATCCTCCTCAATGTCGTCCACCATACTATCAAGGGAATCAAGAGACAGAGGAAAGTCCACCCGGAACTCCTTCCCTGTATGGCTTTCCTCCAGTACCGTTATTTCCTTCTGCCACATCCCTGGGTCTTGCGCAGTTATGGTCACCACGACATTATTGGTGATGCTGGCAGACTCGGTTGAGTCAAATTTGTAGCTGAAAGCCAGCCGAACATCTTTAATGATATCGCGAAAGAAGACTCGCGGTATTTCCTCGCTTTCCACGCTCTCTTGCTGGATGAAGCTGCCATAAAGCGTATTGGGCTTGAGATACACCAGGTAGTCGAATTGACTACTATGCCCGTAGCTTACGCCGGGAATTCCTGTTTCACCGGGTGCTGAGAAGAAATAAGCCAATCCGCCCACTGAAGCCACCAGCAGGGCACCAGCCACGACAAAGCAGGTTATCCTTACCTTCGTTGACCGTACAAATAATTTCCAGACTGGTAATTTCATTAGCTTTGTGCCATTCTAGTAGACAAAGCTGTGAGTGTCAACTGAGGCATATTAACTAGCCGCTTCTAAAGAAGAGCGTTACCCAGCCCAGCCTGGGCACATTGAGCATTACCCTGCCCCTCACCTGTTCCGGAGACACCGGGTCTGTATCGGCAATACTATTGGCATCTCCCTTGGTTATAAATTGCTTCGTACCGCCGCTTTCTTGAATTTCAATGACCCGATGTATCACCATTATTTCTCCCTGTCGGAACTCGATGATGTCGCCTTCCTTAATGACATCGGGAGATGTCTTGGCTACTATCACCATGTCGCCCAGCTTCAAAGCGGGGCTCATGCTGCCTCCAGCCACTGTTGAAGGATAGAAGGGCAGAAGACCTAGGGAAAACCACAGCAAGGCTAAACCTGCTATGCCAGCTACAGTCCAGCCAACTATAGAACTTCCCCCCCGAACTCGCCTCTCCCTCCTGGTAATCCTCAATTGCCCTGAAGACAGGCTTTGCACCGCCAGGAAGCCCACGGCGGGCACTATCATTCCCAGCAGAGCCTTAATGCCCCAGGAAAGGTCAGGCAGTATCGGAGAGAACCACTCAAAGGCTTCCAGAACTCCCCGATAGGCTATGGCAGGTATCGGTCCGCCTAAGAAAGCCAGGAGGCAAGCCAACAGGTTCTCGGCTAACAGTGGAATGCCGTCTCCGCCCAGGAAGGTAACGGTTGCCAGTGGCTCGCCCAGCCCTATGAACCGACCCAGCGGCAGGCTGAGCATTGTGAAAAGCAGGGCTACCGAGGCCAGAATGAGGACGGTGTGCCGTTTACCAAATCTATTGATAATGTAGGCTCGGCTCAATTCCATTGCCACCAGCGCTGTGCCCACAAATATCAGGTTGATAAAGATGCCCTGGGGTGTGAATGAGTAGGGGCTCTTGCCAAAACCGCAGAACAGTCCGCCAATAACCAGGCAGAACACCTGGAAACCGCCGATCATCAGCGCCAGTTTTGGTAAGTCCTGGCGCAGTTGCCATTTGCCTGCGGGCTGAAGACGAGGCAGTCTCAGGATAAAGAAGATTAAGCCGCCCCATATTATCGGCTGCACAACATAGGTAGTTATAACGCCATGACCTACGCGGGGCAGCGCCAGGTTTATCACCAGGTATATCGCTGCCAGCAAGCCAAGGACAATATAAGCTGCTCGCCTGGTTTCCACGATGCCTTCAGCTACAACATTCTACATAACACCCTGATAATACACAACGGAGCTGCATCAGATTTGTGTTGCCTGGTATGAAAGGCCTTGCGACTATTTATGAGTAGCTAAGGAGCGTTCCAGTAAGTTGCGTTCAGGGTCACTTCAAAGTGGTAAGTGTGCCTATATCTCCAGGTTGTTCAGGGCATCACAGATGTCCTTCATTATCTTAAACTGCTTATCTGTGGGGGGGTCGGTAGCTGGAGGGACACACTTGTCTTCTATGGCTTCAACTATTTCGGACAGGTTTGCCGATGAAGGATTAGCCAGACCAAGATACTCGTATCCCTTAATGATGGTGATATCATGCTCATTATCAGGGTTAAGGCGCGGTCGAGGTTCAGTCTCCATATCCAACCTCGTTGCCAGGTAATAAGCGAGAAACTGGCTCTTTTTATTCTTCCCCGAAGCCTGTCCAAACATGGTAAGCATGTCCGTTGTATTGGTAGGGCCCAGCCAGGTTGAGTTCCCATCGATAATCTGGAGCCAGCCCTCTATCTCATCCTCGGTGTAGGTATTATGCTTATCCCAGTTCTTCCAGAAGCCAATGGTGCCGCCGCAGTCCCATTCGCCCGTGGTTATTGTGCCTTCGATGGTCACGGTATCCGACCAGTGAGCATAGCCAACGCCTGTGCCAGCCAGGGCAATTATCAGCGCAAGGCAGATAAAACCCACTCTGCCAAATCCTTTTCTCATATATTGCCTTCTCGCTCTGTGAATCATTTCCTAGTCCCCATCTATCTTCACGGTAAAGGTATAAGTTGTGCTCTGCGCTGCCAGGTTGTTCACATGCACATCGATGAATCCGTCTGTCTCCTCCCCGGGCCCCAGGGTTGTTCCCACAAGCCCTGGGTCAGCAATAACGTCAATTGCCAGGGGCGCGGTAACATTCACAATGGTTATGTTAACCGGCTGAGCATCAATATTCTGTATCGTGAAATTTATGCGGCATTCGTAGCCGGGATAGGCATTGCCGATGGTTACCGTGGCATTCGTGGCGTTAACAACTGCCTCTATCTGACAGGTGCAGCAGCCGACGTCCTTGCCCTTGCCCGGGTCAATCGTTCCCACCGGGTCGTTACAGGAGCAAGCGGTGAATATCGGGTCTTTGCCTTCTACCTGTTGAATGCTGCTGCCCGGCGACATCGCCTGCGAGGAGCAGCCGTAGCCGCCGAGAGAGGCACAGCACAGCACCACTACCAGCAGTGCCAGCCATACCCTGTTAGTCATAGTTCTGTTTTCAGCCATTATCCATCTCAGGCTCTATTCAATAATAACCCTGGCTCAGCAGGGGCTTTGCAAAGCCCCTGCTGAGTTGCCTTGCTCAAGCTCGGCTGGTTACGCCTTATTCCACTGGATGGCAACTATGTCAACGTGGATGGTGTAGGTGTGGCACTCTTCCGCGTCCTGTTTAAACTCCAAGTCTATCTCGGCTTTATTGGTGTTACATGGGTCGATTTGATAAGGAAGAGCGTTGGTAATCTCGAGGTTGATTACCATGAGGTCCGGGCCACCAGTGTCAACAACTCCGTCACCGTTGACATCTTCCCAAAGCTGGCCGATCCAATCTCCATCGGGGTCATACCATAAGAGATTGTATACCACATCTCCTGTGGTGCTATCCCTCTTCTCGCCGGTTATATTGTACTGTGTTATGTCGAGCGGTATGGTGCCGATGTTGTGCAGCTTGAATGTGGTATGGACTATGTACTGCGGGTAAGCATTGGTAACCAAGATATTCAGCGTCTTGTAGCCTTCCTTCTCGGAGTGCACGTCGTAAACGTAGTCGGCATACCAGCAGTCGACATCTCCCACATCTTTGTCTAGGTATTCACCTGGGATTTTAGATGTGTGTGTAGGGTCCCAATGGAATTCCTGACAAAGCGGAGGCTCAACGTAATCAAACGCCAGAGTCAGGCTGCCCATCTCCGCGGTGCCTTCGATCTGAACACTATCTGACCAATGGGCAAAGCCAGCGCCAGTAAGGGACAAAGCTATGACCAGCCCTAAGAGGGCTATCCCAAACTTTCTAAACTTTCCTTTCATCTATTTACCTCCTTTTGGTAAAGATGGGTCAAGCCTCCGACTACCCTACTGGAGCAACATGCTTGTTCCACTGTATGGCTTCGATCGT
The DNA here is from genome assembly GCA_034431195.1 of Dehalococcoidia bacterium. Classification (GTDB taxonomy): domain Bacteria; phylum Chloroflexota; class Dehalococcoidia; order GIF9; family AB-539-J10; genus CG2-30-46-19. The sequence goes on from DAOUDP010000021.1 coordinate 50,657, forward strand.
GATCTTGAACGTGTAAGTGTGGCACTCTTCAGCGTCCTGTTTCAAATCCACACATATTTCTGTCAAGAGCTCGTTACAGGGATCAATCTGGTTGCACACCAGCGCCCTCACGCCAGTCTCTGTACCGAAGTTGCCGGGGAACATCCACGGGGGCTCGATTTCCCATCCAGCTCCATAGTCTACTGGCTCCTTGTAGAGCCAAATGTTGTACACTACCTTGTCACGAGCATCCTTAACTTCCCACATGGCACCCGGGTAGTCCGCGCTCTCTACCGCAGTGAAACCGGCCGGGAGGGTTACCGTAACCGTGTGGATACACAGTGGTATGGTTCCTGCGTTGTCAAGCGTGAACTTGTTTATAGCCCAGTATTGTGGATAGGCGCTGGTAATGTTGAATGTCAGCACCTTGTACACAGTCTTGTCGGTGTGGACATCCGTTTCTGTGACAGATAGCTCACAAACCTCATCCCCCACTTCTTTTGATGGATATCCTACGTCTGGATACATCGTTGCATAATACTCTGAATCCCATGAAGCAACTAAACGTGTGAATCCAAAGGTGAGGCTGCCCATCTCCGCAGTGCCTTCGATGTTAACGTTATCGGACCAGTGGGCAAAGGCACCACCGGTGATGGACAAGCATAGAGCCAGTGCCAACAAGATAAATCCAAACTTTCCTAATCTTCCTTTCATTCCTCCTCCTTTTGTTTTAAGCTATCAGCTTTCAGTAAATAGCTTTCAGCCTACAGCTAACAGCACTCAGAACCCCACATCCTCCCCACCTGATTGCTGATGGCTGACTGCTGATTGCTCGTTCCCGATAACTGAATGCTTTTTCTCCTTTTGCCCGATTTGAGATTGCTTCGGCACTATCCTGCCTCACAATGACAAAGAGGGAAACCCTCGCAATGACGGGGAAAAAGCCTCGCAATGACAAAGAGGGAAGGGAGCCTGCGAATCATTGCTTCATCTCATCGGGCATATCTAATCCCACCTCATCTTTCATTTGAGGTGTGCCTTACCGGGCTTTGCCCGGGCGCCCCAGACCGACCGCTCTACTAAACCCAGAAAAGAGATTGCTTCGCTTCGCTCGCAATGACGTTTTTCCGGGAAGAGAGTCAACGGCATCGGCGTGGTGATATCTAACATCTCAGCACTTACGGTAAACTGACAGTTTACCAAAGCTTGCTCATCACGCACAGTGATTTAGTACCAGAACTATGTTCTAGAAGATTATCACTTTCCCCAGAGAAATTGATGTGGTCTAATTTTGGACACGATGGCCGATGTGTCGTTACGGTTGCCCGATGACATAATGAGAAAATTAGACGAGCACCGTGGTGATGTGAGCAGAGTGGAGTTCGTGGAGTCTTGCGTTAATGGATTTCTGGGTAAGAGGGAAATCCCGGCCATAGGATATGCTACCAAGGAGGAACTCGAGGAATTTAAACAAGGAATTAAAAAGCTAGAGAGTACATTTATCGAATTTGTGCTGACTTACTTAATCGAGTTGGATAAGTAACTGTTGTTTTAGTTTCTCGTACTTTTTCCTTTTGTTCCAGGCATCAATTTCCCAGCTGGGAATCATTTCCAAGAACGATACCAGGAGATCGCCGAGCCTATACTTAAATTGCCCAAACTCCTCCGTGGTAATATAGTGTCCTGCTTCAGCCCGGGTTTTCCCCTCTCCCAGAGCATCGCTATTGCAAAGACTTACAAATTCTTCCTTGGTCAGCGCACCGCGGTTGGCATCTATCTTCTCAATTAACCTTAGCAGAAGTTCCAGCGATGTCTTTCACCTTCGCGCCAACGACTACCCCACTTTGCAATGACAGGCTACTCGGGAATCTCGAGCCCTAGCATCTTGGTCATCTTCTCGATATCTTGGAACAGCTTCTTTCCCCTCACCGTAGTGGTATACTTTACCGGACTTGAATGGTTTGCAGGCTCCAGAAAGCCCCTTCCTTCGAGAAAGCTCATGTATCTCCGTAGCTGGGCATGGCTTAAATTTGCGCGGTACATAATTCTGGTTTTCCCAACATCGCCATTGGCACAGGACCTCAAGATTTCAGCTATTATCTGGATATTAGTTCTCCTGCCGTTCTCCATAGCTCCTCCTTGAAAAATCCAAAGACCAGCACAAAGCCCAATGGCATCGGCATGGGCAATAATCATATTCGAGATTGTGGCCTATCAATTATGTCCCTCCCTTTATAGCGGCGGAGTAATGAATGAACCCTGGCAAGCAATCTGGGCGTGTTCAGGGGGGACGTTAAATAGGCATCGGCACCCATTTCGAGCAGGTCAATTCCATCTGCTTCCTCCCGTCCCCACCCGAGGATAATGATAGGAGTCTGGCATAGCTCCCGAATACGAACACAGAGTTCGTTCCCATTCAACCTGCGGCTGCCTTCAGCCAGGAGTATAAGGTCAGGACAAACACTGGATATACCAGCCAGAGCTTCCTGCCCTCCTAAAACGCTTACCACATGAAAACCCGAGCCCTGTAATACCATAGTCAACTCGCCTCTCAGCACCGGGTCAGGATGAATTAATAAGATTGCCTCCATCCTTAGACTAAAAACTCAAACACAGTCTACTTGCTAAGGACAGAAAATTCAGTGCCTATAAGGTGGAAAAGGGTCTTTATTCGGTGGAAAAAGGTCTTTATTCGGTGGAAAAGGGAAATTATCCTGTGGGACTATTAGACCGACAACTTGTAGCCCACACCCCTTTCGGTGAGGATGATTTCGGGGTTGGCACGGTCGTGTTCAATTTTAGACCTCAGGCGGTAAATGTACTTCTTAAGAAAATTGGGGTCAGCTCGATAATCCGGCCCCCAAGCACTGTGGAGTAAAGTTGCACGGCTGACTACACTTCCCCCATTTTTTACCAACCGGCAAAGAATTTTATACTCGATAGGAGTTAGCTTCACCGCCTTTCCCTCAACTAATGCCTCGTGGGTGGCATGATTTATACTTACGTTGTCATTAAGAAAAGAAGAGATGTAATTATTACTGCGAGCGCAGCGGCGGAGGATAGCATTCACCTTAGCGATAAATGCCATAGGTATCGAAGATAGGACAATCCAGTCATCGGCGCCCATTTCCAGAGCCCTTACCTCATCGGTAACATCACTCCCCTGGCTAAGGATAACAATGGGCACGTCAGAAAAGCTACGAATCTGACCTATGAAGTCAAAGCAGTCCACAGTAGCTGCTGAATCGAAATGAAGCATAACGATGTCTGGTTGTTCTCTATGTATTAGCTCCATGCCTTCCCTGGCTTCAGTGGCCTGGAGCATGCTTAAATCTGGCCATCTCACCCTCAAAATGAGAGAGATGGTCTCCACCAGGTCCTCGGAATCAGCAAAAACTATAGTTTTCATCTTTGGTTATTACTCTTAAATTTTAGTACTAGTACGATTTTCCCATACAACCGTGTTCACGTCAACAGCATTATCTTCACTTTACCTCACTTTACCTCCAAACCGTGGAACAAAGGTCCTGTCTCGCGGGACTTTTGGGGCAAAGGTAAAGACTTTAGAGCTCAGCCATAGTACTTTTTGGTGATTTACAGGGAAAAGAAGTTAAGTTAACATAAATTCAAGTAACATAAATCAAGATATATGAGGATAAATAAGGTGGAGATAAAATGAAAGTGGAGTCAATGGATTCAGAGATGCTGACCACTGCTGAGGCAGCCAGGCTATTGCATGTTCATCCCAACACAATAAGGCAGTGGTCCAATAAAGGGCTGCTTCATGCCTATCGCCTCGGGACAAGAGGTGACCGCAGGTTCAAGCGGGAAGAGATAGACCGCTTTATAAGGCGGGATAAGTCTTACTCACGATAGCTCCTTTACACAGAAAGGACTAACAATCTTTGTTCAAGCTATCCAAGAATCCCTGAAGGATAATAGCCGCAGCCAGAGCATCCTGGTGCTGTTTTCGTTTATCCTTCCTGGTTCCTGCCTCAGCCATAAGCTTTTCAGCAACCACAGTCGATAGCCGCTCATCCCAAATTTGTATGTTGACTCCGCTAAGATGAGATTGCTTCGCTTCCCCTTCGCTAGGCTCAGGGCTTTGGCTCACCACAATGACACTCTGGAGCTTTTCAATAAAAGCCTCCACCTTTTTACTTTGCTGAGTCAAATGCCCGTTTAAGGAATAAGGTAAACCAACAACAACACATTCCACCTGATACCGCTCAACAAGTTTGATAACTTCAGTTATAACATCCTCCTGGCTTCCACGCTCAATCACAGTCAAGGGAGTGGCTAATATTCCTTCAGGGTCACTTATTGCGACACCGGTTTTCTTATCGCCAATATCCAATCCAAGGGTACGCATGTTCACCTGATCCTTTCGCTTTGCTCAGGACAAGCCTTAATCCTCTCCCGTCAAGGGCTTATCATTACGCACAAATAAAGTCCCCCTCTCCTATTTCCCCCTTTCCTAAAGGGGGAGTAAGGGGGATTACAAATCCCCATATATCCTTTCAATAACTCCGTTAAGGTTCTCAAGTATTTCTCGGTCTGAAAACCTCAAAACCTTTAATCCTTGCTTTCTCATATAATCATCCCTAGTCTTATCCTTCTTAATCTCCTTATTGTTGTAGTGCTGACCACCATTAACTTCAACGATTAGCTTTGCTTTTGGACAGTAGAAATCGACTATATAATTGCCTACAATCCTCTGCCTATAAAATTGATACCCCTTCAACTGCTTTTTCCTCACTTTTGACCAAAGCAATCTTTCTACATCGGTCATATTCTTTCTCAGTTGTCTAGAGTATCCTTTTAGCTTTCTATTGTAAAACAGCAAAATATGTCACCCCCACAAGGAGATTATAATCCCCCGCTTTCCCCCTTTAAAAAGGGGGAAGATATGGGCAATGCAGAGCATCAAGGGAGGGAGATTCTCTCTGCGATGATACTTTCAACTGAGTCTAGCGCTTCATCCAGCATGGCTGCATCTTTCCCTCCTGCCTGAGCCATCTCTGCTTTGCCTCCGCCACTGCCACCGGCAACTTTAGCTACCTTTTTGATAATGTCATTGGCATAGAAACCTCTGGCTATCAAATCAGGGGTAACCATGGCTAGAAAGCTGGGGTTATTGTTGTAAGCTGTAGCCAAAACTATCACTGCGCTCTTTAATTTGCTGCGTAATATGTCACCCATCTCTCGAAGGACAGATCTGGTTAACGGTGGCACTCTGGCTGACAAAAATGTTACCCCACCCACCTGTTTGGCTTGCTCAATCAATGATTCGGTTATCTTTCGAGATAACTCCCTCTCCAACCAAAGTGAATGCTTATGCTCTGCCTCCAGTTCATTAACGAGAACTCCAACCTTGCTATGAACTTCATCAGGCACGGTTTTCAATTCCCCAGCCATACTTTTCAGGGTAGCAGAATTCCTCTCGGCCACCGCTTCTGCTGTCCTGCCGGTCACTCCTTCAATTCGATGTAAACCAGTGCCAATGCTGGCTTCGCTGGCGATGATAAAAAAACCAATTTCGCCGGTTGATTTCACGTGCGTGCCACCGCAAAGTTCCGTACTCAGTGGCGGCTCACCAATTTCCACCACTCGAACGGTTTCTCCATATTTTTCCTCAAACAAAGCAATAGCTCTCTCAGCAATAGCCTGATCATAAGGAACAAGCTTGGATTTCACCGGTAAATTCTGCCGTATTTTCTTGTTAACCAAACCTTGAATTTCAGTGAGCTGCGGCTCGGATACTGCTGCCAGGTGGGAGAAATCGAACCGGAACCCTGCCGGCTCCACTGAAGAGCCTCTCTGATAAACATTAACACCTAATATTTCCCTTAAAGCATATTGGAGCAAGTGAGTGGCAGTATGATTACGAGCAATGTCCAGACGGCGGTCTACATCAATCTTTGCCTCTACTTCATCACCCGTAGAAATGCTTCCTTTAACGACCTTGCCATGATGAATTATCACATCTGAGGGGCTTCTAGCAGTACTTGTAATAGCCACCTCTCCCCTCTGGCTGCTGATTTTACCGATATCGCCAACCTGCCCACCCATCTCACCGTAGAACGGAGTCTTATTAAGAATTATGTTAACTTCCGAACCTTTAGAGGCGCTGGTGACATCCTGTTCTTCTACGATTATCTTAACGATTTCTCCCCGACAGGCAGTTGCCTCATAACCGACAAACTCAGCCTGTCCAATGTCACCTTCTTCTCGTTTCCCTTCCCGTGATACTGAGCCAGGTGCTGTTATTGTGCCTCCAACAGGAATGCCAAATTTCTGCGCTGCCCTTGCCCTAGCACGCTGCTTCTCTACCTCAGCTCCAAAACCTGCCAGGTCTATCGCTAATCCCCTTTCCCTGGCAATCTCAGCAGTTAGTTCCGCAGGAAATCCGTAGGTATCATAAAGCCTGAATACTTGCTCGCTTGGTAAGAACCTTTCCCCTTGCCTTACAGTTTCTTCAATCAGCTCTTCCACCAAGGTAAGTCCGGTTTCTAAAGTGCCGATGAATTTTTCCTCCTCCGCCTTGGTAATTTGGTCAATCATAGCTCGATTGACAATTAATTCAGGGTATACCTGGTTCATCCTGCTAACAGTAGCAGTGGTGATTTCAGAGAGGAAAGGCCTGTCTAGGCCAAGCCTTCTCCCAAACAGAGAAGCACGCCGCAATATCCGCCGCAGCACATATCCCCTACCTTCGTTTGAAGGCAGAACACCATCAGCGATAAGAAAAGCAATACCACGACTATGCTCAACAACAATCCTTATAGCGCGGTCAATATCTTTCTCCTCACCATAGCCTTTCCCCGCTAGCTCAGTAACTCGTTCTATTAAGGGGAGGAAAAGGTCTGTTTCGTAACACGAGGGCTTGCCCTGGACAGCGGCTACAGTCCGTTCCAATCCCATGCCAGTATCGATGTTCGGCTTAGGCAAAGGAATACGCTTACCATCGGTGGTCTGATTATATTGAGTGAACACCAGATTCCATATTTCCGAGAAGCGTCCACATTCACAATTAGGCTTACATTCAGGTCTGCCACAGCCGAATTCCTCGCCATGGTCATAATGAATTTCACTACATGGTCCACAAGGTCCTGAGTCGCCGGTTGGTCCCCAGAAATTATCTTCCTCACCAAATCGCAATATCCTCTCAGCAGGAACACCAACTTGCCGCCAGCAGGTAAAAGCATCATCATCATCAAGGTAAACACTTATCCACAATCGCTCCCCAGGGAGTTTTAGATGCTCAATGACAAATTCCCATGCCCAGGAGATAGCCTCTTCCTTGAAATAATCTCCTACACTGAAATTCCCCAGCATCTCAAAAAGGGTAAGATGCTTGCTATTGCCGACGGAATCTATATCTGTGGTGCGAAAACACTTTTGGCAAGAAGCTAGTCGCGGCCTTGGTGGTTTTTGTAATCCTAAGAAATATGGCCTAATCGGTACCATCCCCGCCGTAGTCAATAGCAAACTGGTGTCCTTGTAGGGAATTAAAGATGAGCTGGGAATAACCCTATGTCCTCTTTGCTCAAAAAAGCCTAAAAAGACTTCCCTGATCTCGTCGCTAGTCACTTTTCCATTGCCCTCAATTCCACAAATTGAAGCTAGACAGTAGGTATGTTAGCATAAACATTTGTATGCAACAAAAACAGATCAGAGACTTCTGCATCATCGCCCATATTGACCACGGCAAGTCAACTCTGGTCGATCGCCTGCTGGAAGTAACCAAAACTATACCTGAACGGCAAATGCAGGAACAATTCTTAGACCAAATGGAACTAGAGAGGGAAAGGAAAATCACCATCAAAGCCAAGGCGATCCGTATGGACTATAAGGCGCCTAACGGTCAAGAATACCAACTAAATCTGATTGATACACCGGGCCACGTTGATTTTACCTATGAAGTGTCACGGAGTTTAGCTGCTGTGGAAGGCGCTATTTTGGTAGTCGATGCCTCTCAAGGAATCCAAGCCCAAACTTTGGCTAACGTGTCAATTGCTATGGAGCACAACCTCCATCTTATTCCAGTGGTTAATAAGATTGACTTGCCCAATGCTCAACCAAACGAGGTAGCTGAAGCACTGAAACATATTTTAGGATTCGATGAAGGGGAAATTATCTTCGCTTCAGCCAAGGAAGGCAAGGGAATAGATAAAGTTATGCAAGCTATCATCGAGAGGATACCATCACCGCAGAGAAATCAAGATGCTCCGCTAAGGGCGTTAATCTTCGACTCTAAATATGACCCCTATAAGGGCGTTGTCGCCTTCGTCAGAATTGTTGATGGCAATATTTCAGAGGGTGAGCAATTGAAACTAATGTCCACAGGTAAGGCGTCCGAAGCATTAGAAGTGGGCATTTTCAAGCCCGAAATGCTCCCACTACCGATTTTAAACGCTGGGGAGGTTGGTTATATCGCTACAGGGCTAAAGAATGCTAGCGATTGTCGTGTAGGTGACACGCTCACTTCAGTTCCTAATTCTGCTTCTCAACCCCTGCCAGGCTACCGCCCAACAAAGCCAATGGTCTTTGCCGGACTTTATCCTATGGAAGTAAAGAATTACCGGAATCTCCGTGACGCACTGGATAAACTGCGGCTAAGCGATGCTTCGCTATCCTACGAACCAGAGAGCAGTAATGCACTGGGCTCAGGATTTCGTTGCGGATTCCTGGGTCTATTGCACATGGATATCGTCCGAGAGCGCCTGGAAAGAGAATATGGGTTAAGGATATTGATTACCGCACCCAGCATAGCATATCAATTACATAAGAGGGATGGCACAACAGTCATGGTAGATAATCCAGCAAGGCTGCCACCATCCTACGAAGTCAAGGAGATTGACGAACCGTGGATATCCGTCAGCATTATTACTCCAAACAAGTATATTGGCGCTCTGATGGAGTTGTTACCACTTTACAAAGGGCAATTCCAACAAATGGAATATTTAAGAGAAAACACAGAGGAAAACGACTCCATCTGGAAGCAAGCCATACTAAAGTATAATATGCCACTAAGTGCTATTCTTGTTGACTTTCACGATCGCCTCAAATCATGCACACAAGGTTACGCCTCTTTAGACTACACTTTCGCTGAGTATCACCCGGTACATTTAGTAAAACTGGAGATTCTAGTTAACAACCAGTCTATCGATGCCTTATCTCGTATTGTCCATGCTGATCAAGCTTTCGCTGAAGGGAGAGCACTAGTTAAGAAGCTTAGACAGCTTATCCCGAGACAGCTATTTGATGTAGCCATCCAAGCAGCAGTTGAGGGGAAAATAATCGCTCGAGAAACCGTTAAGGCACTGAGAAAAAATGTGCTCGCTAAGTGCTATGGAGGCGATGTCACTCGCAAACGCAAGCTCCTGGAAAAACAAGCTGAGGGCAAAAAACGACTAAAGAGGGTGGGGAAAGTGGAAATCCCTGAAGAAGCCTTCATTACAATGCTAAAAAGGGATTAAGCTTGGTAATTTATTTAATTTTTGTGTTTAAACTATTGACATCCAAATTGTAGGTTTGTTATTCTGCTAGCTACGCAAAGTAATAAAAAAGGAGGGTTAAGCTATGGCAACAGCTTACTGTGTGAAGTGTCGAGCCAAGGTCGAGATTAGGAACCCGAGAAACGTTACACTCAAGAACAAGCGCCCGGCAGTACAAGGCAATTGCCCCAGGTGCGGCACAAAGGTATTCCGCATCGGCAAAGGCTAAACAAAGTTACTTATCCCACCGGGAAATTTAAGCGTTGCTTAAAAGAGGGCGGAGGTTTTCTCCGCCCTACGGTTATCAGCTTAGAAGGAGAGGGTTACGTGCCTCTTCATAACCTTCCGTTTTTGTTATACTGTATGTGTATCTTATATCATTACTTTTGAATGCAAGGTAAATTTGCTGCTGCCTCAGATTTTATTGAACTAAGTGCTGAGTTGGTATACCAGAAGGATCAGCTTTGGCCGTAAGTATCACAATTTACGGCGGTGCAGCAACAATCGGCGGAAACAAGATTTTACTTGAAGCCGATGAGACCATTATATCTTTTGATTTTGGCATCAATTACAACCTCTGGTCTCAATACTTCGAAGAATATCTAAAGCCTCGCAGTGCTAGAGGATTAGCTGATTTATTTGAAACTGGTCTCCTTCCCGCTGTTAAAGGCATATATCGGCGGGACCTTGAACCCTCCTGGGAAAACATATGGGATAGAGTAAGTCCAAATACCAGGATCAGAGAAATACATCTAGATGCTGTGCTACTCTCCCATGCTCACCTTGACCATAGCGGGCACATATCTTTTTTGCACCATGATATTCCCATTGTCTGTAGCACAACCACAGCATTTCTGGTTAAGGCAATTCAAGATTCAAGTAGAGGAGATTTCGAAAAAGAAGTATGCTATGCCATTCCTCGGGAGGAACAAGGCGGTCGGTTGACTCTCAAGGACTATCACAAATATCGCTCAATTCAAAGGCAATTTTGCTTCACTGACGCAAAACTGCTAACTGCCGAAGCCAGTAAATTCTGGAACACATGCCCTACTGGCAGGAAGATAGAGCCCAAGCAGCCAATAACCATTACCACGATTGGCAATCTGACAATCAGGAATTTTCCTGTTGACCACTCTATATATGGAGCAACTGCCTTTGCTATCAAGACAAGCCAGGGTTGGGTAATTTATACTGGTGACCTGCGTCTGCATGGCAAAATGGGACATCTGACCGGGAAATTTATCAGCGAGGCAAAAGCCCTTCATCCGATCGCGCTACTGTGTGAAGGAACAAACATCAAGGAAGAAGGCAGCAATATCACAGAAGAAGTGGTCCTTAACAATGCACTCAAGAAGGTATTAGAAGCCGAGGGCAAGCTGGTAATAGCCGATTTTGGTCCCAGAAACTTGGAAAGGCTGCTCACGTTCAAAGAGGTTGCCAAGCAATGCAATCGAAAGCTGGTAATACTGCCTAGAGATGCCTATCTGTTACAATCCCTGCACCTGGTAATGGAAGAAGTTCCTGACCCCGCTGAAGACGAGACAATTACTTTATATACAGAAGCAAGAAGTGCTGTGGATTGGGAGAAGCATTTATACACTCAATACAGGAAAAAAGGGAAATGTGTCCACCCCGATGATATTAGACGCGCGCAAGGGGATTATATCCTCTGCTTCAGTTTTTGGGATATTAACAAATTAATTGATATTTGCCCTGGTGAAGGCGGCGTTTATATTTACTCCTCAAGCGAGGCATTCGATGAAGAGCAACGCATTGATGTTAAGAGATTGAAGCAGTGGCTGGCACATTTCAAGCTGCTACCTGTTGGTATTCCCAGCGCAAAAACAGGCAAAGTGGCAGCAAGTGAACAAGGCTTTCACAGTTCCGGACACGCTTCAGGCCCAGAGTTACTAGAACTCATAGAGGCTATAAATCCAGAGGTTGTTATCCCAATACATACAGAACATCCCAGATTCTTTGCCAGTAAACTCAGCTCCACTATGCAAGTCCGCATACCCAAAATCGGAGTGCCAATCAAGCTCTAACCTCTAACCAAGAGTTGCACTTTAAACAATTCTATGATAAATGTAGGGTTAGTTATGGCTGAGATATTCACTATAGGGTGGCTTGAAGAGAGCGGTATCAGGATGCTGGTCATCATTGTCATCGCTGCTGCTCTATATTTTGCGCTGCGCCATTTCATACCACTGCTAATCAAGAGGACAGTGGCACACCGTATGAAGGGAGAGCTTGAAGAAGAGATAAAACAGAGAAGCGATACCTTGTCTTCAGTGTTGATAAAAGCAGGCTTGGGCATAATTGTCATCCTCGCTCTAGTCACTATCCTTCCTGAATTTGGAATAAACATCACTGCAATGCTAGCCGGACTTGGTATCCTGGGTATCGCTATTGGCTTCGGTGCTCAAAGTCTAATCAGAGATTACCTCAGTGGCATTTTTATCTTGCTAGAGAACCAATATGATGTTGGTGATGTGGTTAGAGTCGCCGGTATTGCTGGCTTCGTAGAGGAAGTAGGTCTACGCCGCACCGTTCTTAGAGACCTGGACGGTATAGTTCATTCCATTCCCAACAGCGAAATTAAAACAGCCAGTAATTTCACCAAAGGGTATTCCAGAGTAAACCTGAATATCTCAGTGGCCTATGGAGAGGACCTTGACCATGTTATCAAAGTCACAAATAAAGTATGCAAGGAAATGGCTGAGGACCCTAAATGGAAGGCAGACTTTATCACCACGCCACGGGTGCTCAGAGTAGATAATCTCGGGGATTCCGGCATTGACATCAAAATACTGGGGGATACCAAACCAATAAAGCAATGGGCTGTGATGGGCGAGTTAAGACTTCGGCTTAAGAGAACATTCGATGCTGAAGGAATTGAGATTCCATGGCCACATACCAAAGTTTACTTTGGCAATGCTATCCCTGAAATGGAAGCGGCTAAGCAGCCATCCAGGAAATCCACAGCTACCAAGAAGAGTAAGAAGACATCTTAATATCTTTCCACAACGTTGTTAGAGTGTGTCCTTTTGTTACGGCACAACTCGGCTATTAATAGCTCAAGTGCAATCTGGTCGTTATATTTACCCGTCTTAATATGTACATCGGTTTCTAACAGCCTGCTATATGCCTGCTTTATACGCTCGAAGTTATATGATTTAGCCTGGTCAAGCGTCTTATCCAAAGCGTAACTTTTCAAGCCTAATTTGGCTTGGATTTGACTTGGTGACAATCGTGAACTCAATTCCTTAGTTTGTACTATCAAGCGAAGTTGCCTGGTAATCATGACTAAGACATAAGCGGACGAAGCTCCTTCTTGATACAATCGATGAAGTATCCTGTGAGCTACTTCGGGTCGTCTTTCAAGCGCAGCATCTACCAACGCAAAGATATTGGCTTCCTGCGCATAGCTTACCAATTGTCTAACATCATTCTCCTCGATGTTGCATCCCTGAGCATAAAGGAGAAGTTTATCGATTTCGTTGCTCATTGCCCATAGGTTCCCACCGATAAGCTCAGCAAGCAAATTTGTTGCTTCAGGTGTAATAGCGCCGTTCTTTCCAGTCACCCATTGCTGTATCCAGGCTGCTAACCTTTTACCGTGCAACTTGGGGAAAACCCTCAATTTAGCCAATGGTGAAAGCTCCTTCAATAAGGGGTTTTGTTTGTTTAATTTACCATCGATTAACACCAATGCCGTGGTTGGTGTCATTTGCTTAGTATAAGAAGCCAGATCTTTCCATTCCTTCAACTTATCATCAGTTTTGGTAATAGCACGGCCAGGATGTAACTTGCTTGCCCCTGGCTCAAAATGCTTGAGCAAACCCTTAACCACCACTAACCGATATGGCGCCAGGAAGGGAACAGTGTTGCAATTATGCCTGAGCTCGTTTAAAGTCAAATGTTCACCATCTAAGCTCACAGTGTTAACTGCCAGCGTTCCCACATCACCTAATCCTTCCTTGATCTCACCCAAAGCCTGGTGAATAGAGAAATCGTCTTCTCCATAAAGGATGTAGAACATCTTTTGTATTTTATCATGGCATTGATTACCTCTACCATCAAGTTTAAATTCAAAGTTGTGGTAAAATGTGCATATGAAAATTGCCATTACAGGCTTACCTAAAAGTGGAAAAACAACTATTTTTAACGCTTTGACCAAAGGCAAGGCTGAAGTTAGCGCTTATTCTTCATCACTGACACCTAATGTAGGGATAACCAAAGTACCCGATCCACGGTTAGAGGTACTTCAAAATATGTTCCAGCCTAAGAAAACCATTCTGGCTGAAGTCAGTTATGTGGATATTGGCGGCTTCTCCAAATCTCCACACCGCGGTGGAGCGATAGAAGGAGAATTTCTAAATTACCTGACTACTGCTGATGCTTTACTTCAAGTAGTTCGCGCTTTTGAAGATGAAAAGCTTCCTCACCCTGAAGGAAGCATAAACCCTGAGCGAGATATAGCTAACTTAGATTTAGAGCTTGCCTTTTCGGATTTGACTATAATTGAAAAGAGACTGGTAAAACTAGAAGAGGCTCTAAAAGGAGCTAAAGCCTCAGAGCGTGAAGCATATTTGAAGGAACAACACTTACTACAGAAAATAAAATCGGGGCTGGAAAAGGATATACCTATAAGGCAACAAGATATCACTAAAGAGGAGCTAAAGGCATTATCCAACTACCAATTTCTCACAGTTAAACCAATGATGGTTATTCTCAACATTGGAGAGGAACAAATACCACAAGCCACATTGCTGGAAAACGAGCTGAATTCTGTCTACCCCCAATTTGCCATAGTAGCCTTGTGCGGAAAGCTGGAAATGGAATTAGCTCAGCTCAGCGACACCGAAGCTGCAGAATTTCGTGAAGCCATGGGGCTAACTACCTCCATGGTTGATCGAATTGTCGATCTTTCTTACCACCTTCTAGGATTCATTTCCTTTTTCACCACAGCCTCTGCTGAGTTAAAAGCCTGGGCTATCCCCAGTGGTACGTTAGCACTGAAGGCAGCGGGTAAAATCCACTCTGACATGGAAAGAGGATTCATCCGAGCTGAAGTAATCAGCTACAATGATTTACAGAAGTGCGGCAGTCTAGCTGAGGCGAGGAAAAGAGGCATGCTCAGAACAGAGGGCAAAAACTATCTTGTCAAGGATGGAGACATAGTTACTTTCCTGTTTAATGTTTGATGAAGAGTCCTGTTTATCTTCGCCCTCCAGAGAAATGCTCGTTTGGAAAACCTGACTTCAAAGTGTACCATTTTGGGGGAAATTTGCCATAAGGAGTAAAAGCATGTGTGAATTGTGTGAAAAATATGGAGATAAAGGTCGGTGGTATCTGAATCCAAAGAACTATGCCAGGCCGTTATACAAGAAAGTGGAGAAGGGCAAGGAAAAAGAGCCAATGATTCTGGAGGAGCTTCGAGGGCCATTTTATTACAAACCACTGATAGAGCTAAAAGATAACCCTGAAGCTTTTGAAAAGATGAAGGAGGGATACTCAAAGTACCATGAAACAATGGGTGGACAGGTTGTATGCCTGGAGGATGCCAAAAAAATGGTCGAGATAGCTCATCCGATAGCCAGGATTGATTGCCTTTGCAGGAGGGTTACCCGAGCAACCCTGGAGGATGGGGAGCATCGCCCTCGTTCCTGTCTTGGGTTAGGTGTTGGAATGTTTCGCTGGGAGGAATGGCCAGAGAGGTACAAAGGTGGCGTGGAGTTTCTCTCCACTGAAGAGGCAAAAGAACATATTGAACACTGGCATAAGCGGGGGATGGTCATAACAATAATGACTTTCGGCACTCCCTATATTGGTGGCATCTGCCTTTGTGATTACCCTGATTGTCTTGCCATAAGGGTGAGGTTGGACTATGGCATAAAGCCCTTTTTGCTAAAAGGGCATCAAGTGGCAAAGGTAAATTATGAGGAGTGCACAGGATGTGGGGACTGTGTACAAGGATGCCAGTTTGGGGCCATAAAAATGGAGGTTACCACGAAAAAGTCCAATATCGATATGACGCGTTGCTTCGGTTGTGGGGTATGTGCCTACGCCTGCCCGCAAGATGCAATAAGCCTTATCGACCGTGAGAAGCTCCCGGCTTTAAAGGAGGAATGGTAAGGTGATACCTCAAATCGAGATAGATAAAGATAAATGCCCTACACCTTATGAATGTAAAAAATGCCTTCAACTTTGTCCTCAGGCTATTTTTTCAGTTGCCCCCACCAAAGTCGAGCGTTTCAAAGAAACCGCTCCCGAGGATTATGAGGTTCAAGCGGTGTTCAAGGATAAGTGCGTATTATGCATGGATTGCGTTAAAGTGTGTCCTACCGGGGCAATAAAAATAAAGGTTAGGAGTAACTAAATGGAGAAATATAACCTCGATCTTGATGAGGGAATGATAAACGAGCTCTCGGAGGAATTTGCCCCCGTGAATTTTGTGAAGACATTGAAATTGTCGGAGCCTCATTCTATTGAAGATGCAAAAGCCTCTTTAGAAGAATACGGGAGAGAATTAGCCCGTAAGAGCATCGAAAAGGGCGAGAAAAGGATTGATAGAGTTTACCACGTTATGAAGAAAGCCATAGAAAAAACAGGTGAGATGAAATTTCCCTTCATCCCACAAAGATACCTCGAAATAGCATACTTGAGCATCCAGCCAATTCGAAGGCTAAGGATAGTCGCCAATAGCGCGAAAAGCTTCTCCTTCAGGCTTAATGAATGTAGCCTTTATAAGGCTATAGAGGAGGAATACGGGAAGGAAGCAGCGGATAAAATGGTATGCAAATCGACTTGCTTTGCGCTCATAGAGGAGATACTCTCTCACTTTGACTTCGACATCAAGCCCTCCTTAGAAGCTAGCATGGCAGACGACGGGAAGTGTCAGTTCAAAATTGAGCGGTAGCTCAGTCAAAGGAACCACAGTGAAATTCGGAGTAGCTCAAATCGCTCTTGCCAATGATATTAATTTAAACATAGATAGAATGGACAGTTATATCTCTGAAGCAGCAAGAGCAAAGACAGACATATTATGCTTCCCCGAGTGTAGCCTCACTGGATACAAGCGAGATTTTCATGAAATCGACTGGGATGAGATATTAAAAGCACTAGATACCCTGCAGGAAATAGCCGCAGAAAAACGTATTACTCTCATCATCGGGGCTCCATATTCACAATCAGACAAACTCTACAACGCTGCCCTGGTTATATCAATAGACAATCAACTCAAATATTTTAAGAATAACCTGACTGATTTTGACAAACAATACTTTGCTAACGGACGAGATATACTAATCTTTGAAGTAAAGGAAATCAAATGTGGCGTAGTTATTTGCCGGGACCAGAATTATCCCTTGTTAGCACAGAGATACACTCGAAGAGGTGTAAAGGTACTGTTTCTTCCTTCCGCCCACTATTACCTTCCAAGTGAGGCACATCTTAAGCTAGATAAAAACCGAGCTCTTCCTATTGCTAGAGCGGTGGAAAATAACATTTTTGTAGCTAAAGCCAATGCAATAGGCTCTCAAGGAGACTATGTTAGCCTCGGTCATAGCATGATAGTCAGCCCGGAAGGTTTAATAATTTGTGAGGCTGATGAGACAAACGAGTGCATCCTTTATCATGAAGTAGGCTAAAACCGAAGCTTCAAGGTTACTATCTCAAAAGGTTTCACTTGCATTTTTAGCGTATTGCCAGATGGTTCCAGCTCAAATTCTTCACGCTCCAGCAAGTCAACAACCGTTACCCTTCCAATATTACGGAATAGTTCAATCTCAGCCATCGTTTCCTCACCTTTAGTCTCAAAGAACCGTAATATCACCTCATCGCTGTCCTCAGCTTTTTTGAAAGCTGACAAGATAAGGTTATCGGGCCTCAGCTCGAGGAAAGATTGCCCCCGCTGTATTCCCTCACCGAGACATATCTGTGAAGCTATTAGAGAGTGGTTAAATTCATCAGCCCTCCTGAAGGACTTCGCCTCTTTCCAGTCCCCAGCGTGTGGATATAGAGCGTACTCATAAGCATATGACCCGATTTCCGTAGCCTTAGGTGTAGGCACAAAGGGTCCACTTTCACCATCTGCTGAAAGGGTAGACACGCTTCGAAGCAGGGTAAGATAAACATAGCCTTCCCCCATCTCATTTATAGGTATCCCCCTGCCGAAGAAAGTTACACCCCTATCCCTGGCACCACAATCAACCCAACTTAGGCAGGGAACTTTGAAAGCTACATCGGATATGAACTTCCCCGGTTCCTCTATGACGCCAAATTGCGTTTCACGGAAGTAATTCGGCTGTGCTATTCCAGTATCAAATCTATTCCTGATGCGTACATCAGGGTGTTTATTGTTAATCTGAAGGGTGAAGTCAATTCTGGGGATATCCCGATACACGGTGATTTCCTTATATACCTCAATGTTTTTATGCCTATAAATAAGAGGTTTATATTTCTCGCGCAACCTATAAGGCCATCTAAGGCTATAGTATGCTTCTTCAAAAGTTATCTTGGCTCTCTGGTTATTGTCCTCTATATTGAAACTGATAGGTTTGAAATCCCCATAAAGAAGCCCTTCACCACCTTCACTGTGTATTGGCTGTTTCAACCTGCTATGATGGAAGTAAAGATCTCCTGTCTCGTCATCAATGATGAGCTCATTACCCCTTACTAGCAGCCTCCCGCCCTTATCATAAACTTCAACAATTCCTGTCTTATCATCTACCCACAAGGTAAAAAAGGGAGTGACTAACTTGTTTTCCTCTGCCTCCATTTTACCGGTGGGCTTAGTAGTCCTCTCAATTACATCATAAATCTTGTAGCCTAAGGGCGGCACCTTAGCCATGAAGCCTAGCTTAGCTTTGTCAAAAGCACCATTGCCACCCGTTTCAATCTCTAATACCTGACATTCTATCTCATAGTCATCTTTCAACCCAGGTTCCTTGATACCACTAGGGTTGACATCAATCTCTATCTCAACCCAATTAGTCACCCACCAGGGGAGCACGTTGAAAACTACAACCTTACTTAAGCCGCCTTCCTGCTTGCCGGCGATGTATTCCTTGCACTCCTTAATTAGCTCTCCCAACTCGCCGCTGATAGAATCAAAGTCGTCTTCCACCCCATCATAGATCTCATCTATGCCACACCCGGTTATTACATCATGGAAGGCGATGAAAAGAAGCTTTTCCCAATTCCGTTTGATAACTTCAGTGGGGTATTGGTTCCCCAGCAACCAAGCTATGGTAGCAAACTTTTCAGCGGTTACCATTAGTCTCTCACATTCTCTGGTGCCCAACAATATCCATATCCGGCTGGAGCACACATCAGGAAATACGTCCTGGACGTGGCCATTATACATTTCACCATCTACCACCTCGAACTTCCTTTCCTGTTGTTCTAAAGCGGTAAAGAATTCACGTGGGGTGGCTATTCTCATAGAGCTATCCTTATGTATCTTATTCCAATTATTAACTGCATCAGGTGTTTCCTCCTGAGGAATGGTCACTCCACTACCCGAAGGCATGAGTATTTGCGAAGTGGCTGCAACCCCGCTGAGAGTTTTGAATGTTTGTTCCAGCTTATCCAGATCTAGTCCAGCTCTATAACCTCGAGGCATCCAGTGAGACAGGATAGTAGTTCCGTCTAAGCCTCTCCACAAAAACTCACTTACTCGATTTCCCACGCTTTTGCCCAAACCTCTTCTAAAGGCAAGCCACTTGTATCCCGACTTCTTATAAACTTGGGGTAACTGGGCATTTAAGCCAAAGGTATCGGCTGCCCAAGCCACAGGAACATCCACGCCAAATTTCTCCTTGGCATATCTCTTCCCAAAGAGAATTTCCCTTATCATTACTTCACCAGCAGGCAACATGGCATCAGGCATAAGCCATTGACCGTCAACGATCTCTAGCTTGCCTAGGTGGATCATCTCCCTTAACCCAGACCACAACTTGGGATTCCTCTCCTCAAAAGCTTTCAACAAAAAACATTGTTCTATACAGAACTTGAATTCCGATTCCTTCATAAGTTCCAGAGCTTTGGAATAGATAAGCTCATTTATCTGGTAATAATCTTCCTTGGTGAAAGCCCAGACTACATCGAAATGGGTATGGGGCACTAAATATACCGTTTGCATTTCAACCTCCAAATATTTCTTTTATTGCCTTGCTCCACCCCTCAGGTCCAATTCCTTGAACCTTGCGCAAATTGGGCACATCTATGTTTTCCCAGGTATAATCTCTCTTCTGCACCAAGATTGGTATATCAACTGTAGAAAGCATAGGCAAATCATTGAGGCTATCACCTAGCCCAATAGTCTCTATTTCACCCCACATCTCACGATATAATCCAGTCACAATCTTCACCGCTTTACCTTTATCATTATCCCCCATGACACCGTAAAACCGTCCCCCATGCGTCCAGTTGAGGCCAGCCTGCTTAATCTTCTGTAAGAACTTATCTATCTCGCCAGAGGTAATGTAAGATTGCTTCGCTTCGCTCGCAATGACAACCGTCTCATCATACTCCCTTTGTTTAGCTAATTTAGCAGAGTCGATATCTAAACCAGTTTCCTCAGCTACTTCCTCATCGCTCATATCGCCAAAGCCTCTAAAGTGAAATCCACTCTCTTCTCTCACCTTACTCAGCAATTGTCTGACTACCCTATAAGAAGTGCCCAACTCAATGACCAATAGCTCAGCAACACTTTTGTGGTACTCAAGCGAAAATGGGAAGTAGCCTCGCGGTATGAAAATGGCGCCTCCATTCTCCACTATAAAGGGATGAAAATTTCCCAAGTTATGACGGTATACCTCTTGTTCTGCTCTGGTCTTCGCTGAACAAAATATCAAAGGCACACCTATTTCTTTGAGTCGGTTTACTCCATCAATAGATTTTTCATATGAATAAGTAACCAAGTCAAGAAGGGTGCCATCCAAGTCAGTGAATACAATTTGCCTCATCTTTCGCAGTTACACAACCTCGTTCGGCTGAATTGAAGCACCCTTGGATAATTTGCTATCCTTTTTGACTTTCACCCTGTCACCTAAAACACAGTTGTCCAAAATCTCGCTTCGTTGTTCAATGTAGCAATTAGAAGCAATAATACAATTCCTGAGCTTCACTTCTTTAGCAACTTTGCAGTTTTGCCACAATACCACTCCTTCTACTGTAGCACCCTGCCCTATTTGACAGCCAGGACCGATAATGGCAGGCCCTTTTATTACCGAATCTCTATCAATAAAGCAGCTTTCACCAATTATTGCGGGGCCCACAATTTGAGCTGAAGGGTGAACAAAACTTTCTCCCTCAAATTTTACATCCTTATCGCTAACATAACGAAGGAGTAGGTCGTGACTTAGTCTGAAGTACTTCTCAGGTGTGCCAATATCAATCCAATAGGATTCAAATGAATAGCCATAGACAGCCTCCCCTTTTTCCAGAAGCGGAGGGAAAACATCGTGTTCGAATGAAAAAAAAGTATTGGAGGCAACGTAGCCCAAAATATCAGGCTCCAGAACGTAGACGCCAGCATTAATCATGTTGGTAGTCACTTCACTCCAATGTGGTTTCTCTATAAAATGCCTAACTCTGCTCTGTCCGTCAGTCTCTACCACACCGTAGATAGTGGGATTTTCCACTGGCGTCAAGGCTATAGTAGCAATAGGTTTTTTTTCACAGTGAAAATTTACCATAGCAGTTAAATCAAGAGCAGTGAAAATATCACCATTCAAAACAACAAAGCATTCATCCAATAATTTTTCAGCATTTCTTACCGCTCCCGCAGTTCCCAATGGAAAATCCTCCACAGAATAGGTTAACCTCACATCAAAGCCACTACCATCGCCAAAGTAATTCTGGATTTGCTCAGACGGCTGGCCCATCGCAAGTATTACGTCAACAATCTTGTGTTTCTTAAGATAATTGATAAGGTGTTCCAGAAAGGGACGATTCAACACCGGAACCATTGCCTTAGGAATGTTACAGGTAAGTGGACGCAACCTGATTGCTTCTCCGCCAGCTAAGATAATTGCTTTCATGAGCTTTCCGTTCATGCTAAGTCTAACTTGCCTCAATTACACAGGTCAACGCTTTTGGCTATCAAACCTTACCTGCCAATCTTGTGTTACCCGAAGCACTTTGTTATACTAAGTCCCCATCGTTGCTCCTTCAAAGGAAAATAGTATGAGTCAGCTAGTCGGCGTTTTCAGCCGAGATGGTAGCGAAGCAAGAGATAAATTAGTTACCATGCTGGAAACCTTTTACCCTCACCATGATGGTAAAGCTAATTCCGAGAACAATGAACACCGTTGGTTACTTAGTTCATCCTTCGAGGATATAGCTGGCAGTAAAGCCTTGGCTGAACTGTCTTCACCTATTGAAAGAAAGACATTGGAATATCCTTATTTAGATTATGGTGATAACCTGGTGTTGCTGTATGATGGTAAGTTCTATAACCTGCCTTCAATAATATCTAAGCTCCCTCAGAATCGTCGCCTGACCAATAACGCTACTGCCGCAGGACTAGTTTATCTACTCAAACAACACCGGGGCAACCTTGAACAAAGGATAAAGAGAGCGTTAAAGGATTTAGATGGGAATTATGCCTTAGTGGCTAGCAGCACCGACGAAACAATAGTGACACGGGATTTTCTAGGCACAAAGCCTCTCTACATTGCTGAAGATGGCAATTTTTCAGCTTTTGCTTCCAATAAAAAGGCTTTATGGAAAATAGGCTTGAGGAATGTTAACCCTCTACGAGCAGGCATGCTCGCTGTATTTAATCAGAATGACATCAAAATCAAAAAGGCCTTTCTTCTCAGCAAAAGTGGGATTGAAATAAAAGACCTAGGGCAAGCTGTAAATTACTACCACGAAGCTATTCGTTCATCGGTGCGAAAAAGGTTAACGGATGTAGATAAAGTTGGTGTATTGTTATCCGGAGGTGTGGATAGCTGTTTAATAGCAAAATTGGTATCAGACATTGCTTCCTCTGTTGGAATAAAGGTGATCGCCTATACCGCTGGTTTGGCTGATTCTCCCGATATAATGCTGGTCAAGGAATTCGCCGAGGAGATAGGACTTGACCACAGAGTAAAGGTATTGAGCATCGACGATGTCCAGAGATATATCCCTAAAGTTATTAACGCGGTGGAGGAAAGAGATTTCATTCAAATTGAAGCTGGCATCGCTATTTACGCCGCAGTTGACATGGCTAGTCAAGATGGCATAAAGGTCATCTTTTCAGGACAGGGACCAGATGAACTATGGGGCGGATATAGCTGGTACCCTGATGTTTTAGGTAAGGATGGTCGCCGAGAGCTTTCCCGAAGGATGTGGGATGACTTCACCATGGCCGATGTAGAGACTCTGGATAGGGAAAATAAGATAGCCAAGGCGCACGAAGTGGAAATGACGTTTCCTTACCTTGATTCTGAAGTAGTGAAGTTAGCTATGAGTGTAGCGCCTGAGTTGAAAGTGACTTCTGAAAATGACCGAACAGGAAAGCGTCCCCATCGCCAGCTTGCCAAAAAAATAGGAGTCCCCCAAAAATATGCCTACAGAAACAAGGAAGCTGCTCAACACAGCAGTGGTGTCCATAGCATACTAGACACAATAGCGAAGAGGAATGGGTTTGATGCTAATTTAGTTAATAAAATCGGTTATGCCAGCAGCAAGATAACCAATAAGAAAATGGGGAGCTCCTCGCGATATGGCTACCGATATGCCAAGAGCCGTATCTGGCAAATACCCGAACATGTGCAACTTTATTTAGATATGACAGCATATAACGAAGAGATGCTTAACGGGCTTGAAAGGGAGAAAATACAATCTTTCTTAGAGAAGATATAAATTCCTTACTCCTCATGTAAGGCGTAAAGTACACCAAGGTGCTCTTTTATAACGTTCATAAACTTCGAGCTATCTATCTTACCTATTGGAGCATTGAAATGAGGGACAGGTGGTTTTTTCCTACTGCTTAAAGCTCCTTGATTGACTAGTTCTCTTAAGATAAGCTTTTTTGTCCCTTCCTCACAAAGTGGCGAATGGTAAATAGTAGCTAGCCCCTCAATCAACATGTGCTTAAGATGCTGTATTCCCCTCTCCTCGTGCATATGAGGGTTCCTGGTCTCGATTTGAAATAAGTCTATGCCACGCTCTACAGCTTCATGGTTTATCTCGGGTAGTATACCACCAAAACTTTCGAAGAGATATACCAGCTCACCAGGTTCCACAGCGTACCCGGAAGCATAAGGCAAAAGCTCAGCAAGCTTCATACTTATAGCATGCTCTCCAGCATTTCCTGTCTTTATCACTTCAGTTTCAAAGTCCGTTTTGGAGAAAATCAAATCATTCAGGCACTTGTTAGTGGTTTCTGACACCCTTCCCCATTTCTTAAAGTATATCCCGCCTGAGATTTTAGGCTTATAATGCCATAATATCCTTACCATACTGTAAGGAGACCGAGCTAAGCTAAAACCAGCAGCGAAATCCCTGACATACTCTAATACCGCTCCAGGGAAATAATTGTCAGCATCAACAAAGCCAACATATTCTTTCTCTGCCACTTTGGCCATAAGTAAACCTATCACCATGGCCTCACTTTTACCATCCCGTATTAGCCCATCCTCTCCTAAGATGTCATCATACCCTGCCTGCTTGACAGCATCAGCAATGATAGGGTCCTTTTGATGCACAATGAAGGCATTACGCATCGTATAGCGACAAATTTGATTCAGAGCATCCTTTTCCATTTTAAACCTGTCAATTCTTCCCTGCTGGCTATTCGATACCACTATAATCAAGCAATCATGTGGCAAGCCACTAATCGCACCTTCAAATAACTTGAGCTTTTCATCCTTGATTGGAATTACCACCGCCATCTTATCTTCAAAGCGTTTGATGGTATCTTCATCTATTTTCATCACCCCCATGGCACCATAAGGAGGCAGCTCACTTTTAAATCCCGAATCTAACGCGATAACTCGTTGTACAGCATTTATCCTTACCGCTCCAAAACGCTCAGTATACCTCGGACTCTCAATAAACATCTGCCCTCCACCAAAAAGAAGATAATATCAAAGTTAGCTATCTACCAAATAAATTATACACAAGATGACTCAAGTATTAAAATAGAACAAATGCCTTCTCACGTAATAGTAGGTTCTTAAGCATGTCAACTAAAACGACGGAGATCATAGAAAAACTTCTAACTCTACCAACATATTCACAGGAACTGGGACTGAACTTAAACAGGGAAGAAGATAGATTTAAATGGTTCCTTGCCTCAATTCTGTTTGCTAAAAGGATTTCCTCCAAAACAGCCAAGAGAACTTTTCAAGAATTTGAAGCAGCGGGAGTTATCACTCCGGAAAATATCATCAATGCTGGCTGGGATAAGTTAGTAAAGATATTAGATTCTGGGGGTTATGTGCGGTACGATTTCTCTACAGCATCCAACTTACTTAACGTAGCCAACAAATTAAAGAAACGGCATGGCTCTCTACAGAATTTATATGACCAATCTTTAGATAGTAAAGACCTAGAGGAAAAATTGCTTGAATTCAAAGGTGTTGGTCCAACAGCGGTTGATATTTTTCTTAGGGAACTAAAGGAGGTTTGGGAGAAGGCAAAACCATCCATCTCAACACTTGCCAGGGAGGTTGCTTCCAATCTTGGGTTAAGGAATAAAGAGCTTGTGCTTCCTGGCATTGAATCCTCTTTGGTGAAGATAAATCTAGAATTCTGCAAAGGTAAAAAATGCTCTATTTGTCCGTTACAAGCGGAATGCCATAGCCCGATCAGAAGTTAACGGTTGGCTTTGAGAGAACTTCAGCGTATAATTAATCAGGTCGTTCAACAACAATAGCAAATCGTCTTTAGCAAAAATGCATGTGGGTGTATGCCGAGTACAACTTCGCCTTCCAGAGAATCAATCCCTTAAGGGTAAACGTCGGGTAATTAAATCCATTACTACCCGGCTACACAACAAGTTTAATGTCTCTGTAGCCGAAGTGGATAATCAACACTCCTGGCAGCTAGCCACGCTGGGACTTGCCTGCGTTAGCACCCACAAAAGCCACAATGATGAAATTTTGTCTAACGCTATCAGGTTCATTACTCAAAACTACCCTGAATTGGAACTACTAAGTTCAAGAATAGAAACCTTCCCAGCTCCCTGAAGTGCTGATGGATGCTGTTGCTTTCCTGCATCACCTTAAGACACTTCCTGTCTACAGGCAGCAACTGGTTCACATTGAGCATATTCCTTCGCAATGCGTTGTCTCTAGTAAGCTGGATACACTAAATATCAAGCCTGCCCTTAAAGCCCGGCTTGAGTCGCTGGGCATATCTTCCCTTTACAGCCATCAAATAAAGGCGTTAAACCTCACTCTTGCCGGAGAAAATGTAATAATAGCTACGCCCAGTGCCAGCGGGAAAACTTTGTGTTATCACCTAGCCACACTAGAGGCGATCTTAACCAACAAAAATAGCTGCGCTCTTTACCTTTTCCCCACCAAAGCCCTAGCTCAAGACCAATTATCCAGCTTGAAGGAAATAGCTTGTCCCGAGTTTCTTTCCAATAGAGCCATAGCTACGTTTGATGGTGATACGCCACAAGCACAGAGAACGCGCATAAAAAAGCAAGCCAGGATAGTGCTCACTAACCCTGACATGCTTCACCTTGCCATTTTGCCAAATCACCAATCGTGGTCGAGGTTATTTCGTAACCTAAGCTACGTAGTGATCGACGAAGCACATGTTTACCGAGGTGTGTTCGGTTCCCATGCCGCTAATGTGCTGCGAAGATTGCGGCGTGTTTGCACCCTGTACAATTCCAGTCCTCGCTTCATTTGTTGTTCCGCAACAATTGCCAATCCTAAAGAACATGCTCAAAATCTAGTTGGATTACCATTTCAGGTAATTTCTCAAGATGGCTCACCTCATGGAAAGAAATATTTTGCCTTTTGGAATCCACCGATTATCGATGAGACTAAAAGCACCAGACGTAGTCCCAACAGCGAGGCAGCCTTCCTTCTCAGTCAGCTCATTGCTAGCAATATCCGTAGCCTTGTCTTCACGCGCACTCGCAAGCTAACCGAGCTTGTCTACATTTACACCCAGCAGCAGCTACCATCTTCCCTTGGCTCGAAAATCAGTCCATACCGAGCAGGTTACCTTCCAGAGACAAGACGCCAAATTGAACGCCAATTCTTCACCGGTGAGCTTCTCGGTTTAGTAGCCACAACAGCTTTGGAATTGGGCATAGACATCGGTGATTTGGAGGCAACGGTGCTTACTGGCTACCCCGGAAGTGTTGCCAGTACCTGGCAGCAAGCAGGACGCAGCGGACGAACTACAGGTAGCTCTCTAAGCTTTCTCATTGGCCAGGATAATCCTCTTGACCAGTATCTCATGCGTCATCCAGATTTCTTCTTCAACAAGAACTTCGATAATGCCTTGATCAATCCCGAAAATCCATACATCCTCGAACCTCATCTTCTATGCGCTGCCTGGGAAAACCCTCTCGATAGTGGCGACAAAGACTTCTTCGGTAATAACACTGAAATAGAAATGGACAGGCTGGTACAAGAAGGCAAAATGAAGCAAGTCAGGAATAAGTGGTATCTTTCTCCCACTGTCGCTTACCCCGCTCAAGACATAAATATACGCGCAACATCGAAGAATAACTATACTGTGGTTGATATTTCACAAAGATGTATGTTAGAGACCGTAGAGGAAAGCGCTGCTTTCTCTCAAATACACCCTGGTGCCATTTACCTCCACCAAGGAGAATCCTATTTAATCGTTGAACTCGATTTAAGCACCCGCACTGCCATGGCAACCCCAACGCAAGTTGATTACTACACTCAAGCCAAGGAAATCACCGACCTGAGTGTTACAAAGATAACTAGAGAAAAAGAGCATAAAGGCATAAAAATCCACCTGGGAAATGTGGATGTTACCACTACAGTAATTGGCTTTAAGAAAAAGAGGCAATTCACTGAAGAAGTTACCGGCGAGGAGTCGCTTGACTTACCACCACAGCGCTTCTTCACCCAGGCCTTATGGTTTGATTTGCCGCAAAAGGCGATCGATAGGATAACTGACGCCGGACTTGATTTCCATGGTGGCTTACATGCTTGTGAACACGCTTCCATAGCTATACTTCCTTTATTCGCTCTCTGTGACCGAAATGATATTGGCGGCGTTTCTACTCCCTTTCATCCTGATACCGGAAAGGCACAAATTTTTATCTATGATGCCTTTCCCGGAGGTATCGGTATTGCTGAGAAGGGATTTGCGATGACAACCGAACTGTGGCAAGCTACCTTGAAGGTAATTGAGAAATGCCCCTGCTCAGATGGGTGCCCATCTTGCATTCAATCGCCAAAGTGTGGCAACAACAACCAGCCACTGGATAAGAAGGCAGCGATAATAATACTTCGGGAACTGACTGCTTAGCACAGCCGTAATTGCAACATTGTTGCATTTAAGCTTGTACCTTTATACAATATGACCTATGGTTCAAGACCCAATCCGTGTCCTGCAGGCTCAGGGCTACAAAGTTACCAAGCCTCGAAGGCAGGTACTTGAGATTCTCGAGGAGGCGGAAGAATCACTCTCACCTTATGACATACAAAGGCTTCTGCGCCAACAAGGCAAGCATCTAAACCATGTTACCATCTACCGCATACTCGACCTATTCTGCAGTCTCAATTTAGTTCACAGAATTTTGTTGAGCGGTGGATTTGTAAAGTGCACCTTGGGCAATAAAGAAGGTTGCCACCGCTTCATGGTCTGCCATCATTGCGGAACTACCCAAGAATTTGTTGCCCAACAGTTGTGTCTCCAGGAAAGCAAGTCTACCCAGAACCTTGGGTTTCATACTGAATACCATTTCTCTGAATCTTCGGGGCTTTGTTCCAATTGCTATAGGAAGCAACACCAAAAGCAAGAAGAGGCTCAGCCTCAATCCAATAGATAAGAGATGCTTAAGAGAATAGCACAGGAACTCAGAAGACACTCTCCTTTCACTGCCCTTGGAGCTCTTACCGGAATTATCATCATGGTGATAATAGTTTTTGGTAATATTCCCACCCAGATTTCCCAGACTGCTTTCTACACTTTACACCCGATCCATGTTGTACTAAGCGCGCTGGTAACCACTGCGATGTATATGAAATACAGGAAGGCTAAAATTTGGGCAGTGATTTTAATCGGCTGGACAGGCTCAATCGGAATAGCCACCATGAGCGACGCTGCAATCCCCTATCTGGGAGGAACTTTGCTTCATATCGAAATGGGGTTCCATGTGCCTTTTATTGAAACCTCAAAAATCCCCGTTATTGGAATCGAAAAGTGGATAGTGGTAAACGGTGCAGCACTTCTTGGCATCGCAATCGGTTATTGGAAGCAAACAACCAAAATACCACATTCCGGACATGTATTGTTGAGCACTTGGGCATCGCTATTCTACTTCACCTCATTTGGAACAGCGAATTGGCTTCCCCTGCTCCCTTTCGTTTTCTTATTCCTATTCCTCGCCGTTTGGATTCCTTGCTGCCTCAGCGATATAGTCTATCCACTCTTATTGATCAAAGGAGAGGCAGCGTTATCCTCGCCAGATAATAACCATTAGCTAAAGGGCAACCAGAATTGTAATATTATACTTCAATGATTTAACGCGAGGATTAAATTGCCTGAACAGCTAAGCACAATTGAACAAGGAGTGAGGCAAACTAAGAAAGCCTGGCTTGGCAAGATAGCTCATATTTTTGACCGAGGTTCGGTTGGCCAAGAAATTTGGGATGAGCTTGAGGAATTGCTTGTTTTGGCTGATGTCGGTGTGGCAACTACGGCCAAACTTGTGGACCAAGTCAAACAACGAGTCGAAGTAGACAAGCTTATACAAGCCTCTCAAATAAGGTCAGCTCTGAAGGAAGAGATGATAAATTTGCTAAACATCCCGCCAAAGCCGATTAACGCTGACTCAGTACCTCAAGTCATCTTGGTAGTAGGAGTGAATGGCTCAGGGAAAACCACCAGCATAGCCAAGCTGGCTTATGGTCTTACCTCACAAGGGAAGCGAGTCATCCTGGCAGCCGCTGATACCTTCAGGGCAGCAGCTATAGACCAGCTAAAGTATTGGGGAGAGAAAACTGATGCTGAAGTTATTGCTCACCAGCCAGGTAGCGACCCCGGAGCAGTTGTCTTCGATGCTATCCAGGCAGCACGCAGCCGTCACGCCCAAGTAGCTATTATCGATACCGCTGGTCGGCTCCACACTAAGTTTAATCTTATGGAAGAGCTCAAAAAAATCAAGAAAGTAGCCACTAAGCTTGACCCCATAGCACCACACCAAGTTTTATTGGTATTAGATGCCACTACAGGACAGAACGGCTTAACTCAGGCAAAGTATTTTACTGAAGCTGTAGGTATAACCGGGATTTTCTTAGCTAAACTAGATAGCACCGCCAAAGGAGGAATAATATTTGCTATTTGCCATGAACTAAACATACCCATTGCTTATATAGGCACTGGTGAGAGATTACAAGACATAGCCCACTTTGATGCCGAAAACTTTGTTAGTAGTATTTTATCCTAACTCAAGTTCCTGTATTATTATGGTTTGAGATTTTTAGCTACATTCTGTCATAGCCGCAATAAGGAGTAGGATGGAAACTCAAATAAAAGATGCAGTTGAGCAAGTGGAGAAAAAACTGCCTTTGGAGGACGGCACCATGTATAGCCAAAGAAAGGGACTGGAGTCCCTTTCGGTATCCCCTTTACAGGACTATATTCCCATAGTGGGTGAGGAGCGGATGGAGACACTGGAAAAACTTGCCCGCAAACTCAAAGGAATAAAGATGTTAGGGATTAACTCGACAGCGGTAGGTGGCGGCGTAGCTGAGATGCTTTACTCTCAAGTGCCATTCGTGAATGCGTTGGGGGTAGAGGACGAATGGAAAGTCATGCGTGGCACCAAGCCTTTTTATAAAGTGACAAAAACTATTCACAATCTTTTGCAAGGCAAGAAAGGAATCCTCACTCTTGAAATGATAAGGACATATTACAATACTCTCAAGGAAAACGCCGACCTGTACTCCAAAGACCTTAGCGATTATAAGCCAGATATAGTAGTCGTGCATGATCCACAGCCGTTAGCTTTGGCGCGCTATTTAAAAAAGAAAGGACAGAAGTGGGTTTGGAGATCCCATATCGATGTGGAAGAACAGACGTTGGAAGCCAATCCCACTTTATACGAGTTCATCACGTTCTGTGCTGATTTCTATGATGCGGCGATATTCTCCGGCGCCCACTATGTTGTGGAGTACTGGCCTTTACATAAATACATAATTCCTCCGTTCATCGACCCTCTTTCCAACAAGAACAAGAAATTAACCCAAAGCGAAATCACACACGTACTGGAGAAATATGAAATAGACCAGAGTATGCCCATGCTAGCCCAGATAGGGAGATTTGACCCCTGGAAGGGAATTTACTTGACCATCCAAGCTCACAGAATTGCCCGAACTGAAGAAAGATGCCAGCTAATAATAGCTGGCAATATGGCTCTCGATGACCCTGAGGGTGAAGCAGTCTTCAACCAGATATGTGAAAAAACGAAAGATGACCCTGACATTCACATTATCAAGCTTTCGAATGACCGAGACGTTAATGCCCTAGAGGTAAATGCTTTGCAAAGAGCTGCCAGGATAATATTGCAACCTTCGACCAAGGAAGGATTTGGGCTAGTTATTACCGAAGCTATGTGGAAGAGCAAGCCAGTGATAACCCGGGAAGTTGGGGCAATTCCCATTCAGGTTACAGGTGGAGAGACTGGCTTCTTTGTTACTTCGGCAAAAAAGGCTGCTAGCAAGGTAATCCGCTTGTTAAGAAACCCAAAAGAAGCAGAATTGGTTGGAGAGAAAGCCCATGAATATGTCGAGGAGCACTTTTTGATGCCTGATAGGGTAGCAGACTACTTGAGAATCGCCAATTATTTCGTCCACGGTAAATTAGACCGCGATGCCATAATTAGCTATCATCCGTGGTTCAAGCTATCCAAAAGGAAGAGATAATTGCTTGTCATCAGCATAGACCCTGTCGCTTTTTCCATCGGCGCCCTCCAAGTAAGATGGTATGGGATTATGGTGGCTGCGGCCGTGATAACACTGTTAGCCATTACCTTTCGAGAGACGAAGCAGCGTGCCGTCCCAGAGAGCACCACCTATAATCTATTCTTTTGGGGGATCATCGGTGGCATTATCGGAGGGAAGTTAGGTTACCTTATTCAACCGTGGTTACTCTATGGGGTAAACCCTTCCGAAATTATTTCACTCTACGGTTGGACGTTGCATGGGGCCATCATCGGTGGCATATTTGGGGGGTTAATTTACTGGCGAATAAGGGCAACAAAAATTTCCCTCGAGAACTTAGCAAGTATAAGCGATGCCGTGGGTGCGGGAACACCGCTAGCCCAGGCAATTGGTAGAATCGGCTGCACCATAAATGGTTGTTGCTACGGCAAACTTAGCCCCTTTCTCTCTTTCCCCTGGGCAGTGAGTTACACTCCTCGCTATACCATTCCCTCACAATACTGGAACGTACCTCTATATCCAACACAAATCTACTTCCTATTATGGAATCTGATAGTTTTCGCTGTAGTATGGCGATTACGGGGACGCCTCAAACCACGGGGCTCCCTTGTCTTTCTCTATCTTGCTCTCTACAGCGCTGGCGATTTTAGCTTGAGATTTCTTCGCGCCGATCCCCCACTTCTCCTTGGACTTCAAGAAGGACAAATTTTCAGTTTGGCAATATTACTGGTGATTTTACCTGTCCTTATTATCAGGATTCGCAGGTTTCAGCAGAAGGCCACTGCTGAACCTGCTGCTGGCACTACCCAGTAGCAAAGTCAACAAGATTAAGACGTAACACTTCCTCATCACCCCAATAACCCTTCCCCAACTGATATACAATGTCTATGTGGGTGGGGATTTCTTCCGCTAGCTGCTGCGAATTGAAATCAAATGCTTGCCAAGTTACATGATTCTGTCTTAGTTTTAGCTCCAAGTGCTCCCTTTCATTGCCAAAATTGTGACTTTCAACCACCTCTACCCCACGGCTAAGAAAGGTAGGTTGAGGATTGCCCACCCCAAAAGGAGCTAACTTCTGAATTAGATTCAATATCTCACCGTTAAGCGTCGATAATGGAATTTCAGCATCGATGGTTAACTTCGGCTGGATATCCAAGTGAGAAAGCTGGCTTGTCCCCAGGTCCATAAGCTTCTTCTCCAGTTGAGCCAAATCCTCTCGCTTTACAACGAACCCTGCAGCTAAGGGATGCCCTCCAAAAGTGACCAGTAGGTCACGACATTCCTCCAGGGCGAGCGCGATATTAAACTCAGATATGCTTCGGCAACTGCCACGACATAACTCCTCACCAAGGTTCACTATAATAACTGGTTTGTTAAATTCACGCGCCAGCCTACTAGCAACAATCCCGATAACACCAACAGGATACCCCTCATCACCTTCAATAATCACTGGACGTTTCGCTTTGAGCTGTATCCTCTTCTTCACTTTATCCAATACCTCCGCCGTCAACTTCTGCCTTTCCCTATTCCTTCTTTCCAATTCCGCAGCTAAACTATGCGCCTCATCCAATGATTGAGCAGTAAGCAAGTGATAACTAGCCAAAGCACCCCCTGCCCTACCCGCAGCGTTAAGCCAAGGACCTAAAGTCCATGAAATTTCCCCAGCATCAATCTTACCAATCTCCAATCCAGCCTGTTTAATCAACTCTTGAAGTCCCAACCGGCGAGTATTATTGAGAATCCTCAATCCTGTGCTCACCAAGTAGCGATTTTCACCAACAAGGGGAACCATATCAGCAACAGTGCCTAAAGCAACCAAATCTAGCAATCCACAAAGCTGCACCTTCCTACTATCCTGGTAAAACAACGCTTGCAGCAGCTTCAAGGCAACACCGACACCAGCTAAATCTGAAAAGGGATACCGTGAATCACTTCGCTTCGCATCAACCACAGCTGCTGCCGGAGGCAACGCCTCAAATGGCAAATGGTGATCAGTGATAACCACATCCATACCTAATTTCCCGGCTTCCTGTACTTCGTTGATGTCACTAACTCCACAGTCAACAGTGATGATCAGACCAATCCCCTGGCTACCAAGTCTTCCCATCGCCACTGCATTCAAACCATGTCCTTCATCAACACGGTCAGGAATGTAAGGGACAACCTCGCCACCAAGCCATGATAACCCTTCTGCCACCACAACTGTGGCCGTGATGCCATCGACATCGAAATCACCATAGATAGCGATTTTTTCCCTTGAAAGCAAAGCCTTATAAATTCGGTCCACCGCTGGAGTCATATCAGGAAGTAAAAAGGGATCGCCTTCAAGACAATGGTCGATGATCCAGAAGGATTCTATTTCATCAGTTTGCACACCACGATTATAAAGGAGCTGGGCAATCAATGGTGGAAGACTCGAAGCACGCAGATATGCCTGAGGTGCCGAAGGCAAGAGATGCCACCGAACTCTAGGGACCAACTTCATACTCAATCACCTGTATGAAAACCGTTAACTATACCACGATGCTAAAACCAAGGTAAATACTGCTAATTTGACCGCCCGATCAAATAATAAATATAATCCTCTTATGCATAACAAAAGAACCTTAAAGGTAGCCTTGTATACATTGGGCTGCAAATTGAATCAAGCAGAAACTGAATCACTAATTGACCAATTCCACGAGGCTGGTTACCAACCGGTGTCACCAAACGGTATAGCAGACATCTATATTGCTAACACTTGCACGGTCACTCAGCTTGCTGACCGCAAGTCGCGCCACTGGCTCAGGCTGGCAAAGCGGAGAAATCCCCAGGCTTTAACCATCGCTACCGGGTGCTATGCTCAAAGAGCTCCCCAAGAATTAATACCTATTGTTGACCTCATTTTGAGTAATGAGGAAAAGGAACACCTGATTGAGAGCATAAGGACCTTTTTATTCGAAGCCTGTCCTTCGCACGATTATGCTGGCTTAGCTTCTTGTTACTCTGGCGAAGAGAAGCGATTGAACAAACCCGCTCAGAACAAGTCCCACCAAGCAAGTTCCACCACAAACGGTATTTTTAGAGTTCGCTCCTTGGTAAAGATTCAGGACGGCTGCAATAGCCACTGTGCTTATTGCATCGTGCCTAAAGTGCGAACTCCCCAATTTTGCTTACGCGCCTCGGAAATAATCAACACGATTCAGGGAAAAGTAGCCATCGGCTATAGGGAAATTATTCTCACCGGGACAAAAATCGGCTGCTATAAAGATGGCAACAGCAATCTTGCTACCTTGATAAAACACATCCTTAGTAACACAAGAATTGAGCGACTGCGCCTTTCTTCACTGCAACCTCAGGAACTCTCCCCAGGTTTTCTAGCGCTATGGCAAGACAATACGTTATGTCCTCATTTTCACCTGGCTCTCCAAAGCGGTAGTGATACGATGCTTAAGAGAATGCGCCGCCATTATTCTCTAGACGCTTATAGAAAGATGACAGAGTTGATTAGGCAAGAAATACCCGTAGTGGCCATCACCACTGACATCATTGTTGGCTTCCCTGGGGAAAGCGATGAGGAATTTGAACAAAGCTACAATTTTTGCCAGCAAGCTGGCTTTGCTAACATCCATGTTTTCCCTTTCTCTGCTCGACCTGGAACTGAGGCAGCCAGAATGCCTGACCAGGTAAGCACCAAAGTAAAGAAGGAACGCACTCGAAGGATGCTGGATTTATCGCAAAGTTGTCGGCATAGCTTTCAACAGCAATTCTTAGGCCAAACCATGGCTGTCTTATGGGAAAAGGAAGCGAACCCACAGAGTGGCATATACTCCGGGCTGACCGATAATTATATTAGAGTATTCACTCACAGCGAGAAACCATTGATCAATGAAATAGCGGAAGTCAGGTTAAGCGGGTTTCACAACCAGGGAATGTGGGGAGACCTAATTGAAAATTCAAGTTAAGGTAAAGCCTGGCTCAAAAAACGAAGAAGTTACCCAGAAAGGCGACACCCTTATAGTCACAACTAAAGAGCCACCAAAGGAAGGCAGAGCCAACAGGCAGGTCATTAAATTGCTAGCCAAACACTTTAAGGTGCCTCAAAATCAGGTCAAGCTCATAAGTGGCTTCAAACAACGGGATAAGGTCGTTGAGATTGTACAAAGATAAATTGCAACGAAAGAGCAAGAGAACTTGTGAGGTTATGTTCCCCCTTTAAGTTTTAGACATGTAGAAAAATTTTGTTATTTGGCTTATAATCATTATAATTAAATTGTAACAATAGCCTAGCTGAATTTGAACTTCGGTGTAGAATTAACTTAGGAGGGAACTATAAATGGCTAAAAAGAAAAAGATACTTGTAGTAGATGACGAGTCAAATATAAGATTGCTGGTCAAGAACATGATTGGCACCCGCTATGATGTCATCGAAGCGGGCGACGGAGACGCGGCTGTAACCAAAGCTCAAGGAGAAAAACCCGACCTGGTTTTGCTGGATATCCTAATGCCCGGGAAGGATGGCTTTACAACCTGCAATCAACTCAAAGCCAATAAAGCTACCAAGGATATCCCTGTGGTCATGGTCACTGCTCTCCAGCACAAATTGGATGAGAAGCTTGCTTTAAGCTTGAAGGCTGATGGATATATGAGAAAACCTTTCACTTCCGAAGACCTACTAGCCGCGATTCGCGCTGCATTGTCTCCTAAACGCCAAAAGTAACCCCGTGAAATGTCAAAAATAAAGGAAGTTCTTCTGCTATTGTTCTATGTGTATTTACCAAAGGCTGGATGTTATAGATTTTCCTCTGATTGTGTTGAGACCTTAGCTTCTGTCGCTACGGGCAAAGTGAAACAAAAGGTGCTGCCTTTACCTGGCACGCTTTCGATCCAGATGTTGCCCCCATGGTGGTCAATTATGGTTTTACAGATATATAGTCCTAGACCCATGCCATCATATTGTTCAGTACCTCGCCCAAAAGGCTTGAACAACTTGGCTTGGTCTTCCTTCGAAATACCAATTCCCGTATCAGCTACCTGAATCAAGATATTTTTGTCTTTTTCTTCCGCGGTGATGCTAATCATTCCAACAGAGGTAAACCTTACAGCGTTACTTAACAAATTCGTTACGACTCGGCTCAATCGCTCTTTATCCCCATATATTGGCGGTAAGCTGGGGAGGATACTCACCTTTAAGGATAACCCCTTTGCCTCAATTGCTGGTTCTGCCGAGGCTATTGGCGGCTCCATAATACTTGAGACATCGTGCACTTTCATATGCCAGCGCAGTGTGCCTGCTTCTTCTCGAGATATGTCAAGAATATCATCAACTAGATGCCCTAAACGCCGAGATTCATTGTTTATGATTTCAAGGAAGTACTTTGATTCTGAATCTATCTTGGTCTTTTCACGCAGCACTTCCGAAAATCCTATGATCGAGGTGAGTGGATTACGAAGGTCATGAGATAGGCCGACAAGAATCCGCTTCTTCTCTGCATTGAGCTCTTCAAGCCGCCTGATTAGCTGCTCCAGCCCCTTGTTTGTTTCCGCCAGTTCCTCAGTTTTGAATTTAACTTCATTGGACGCGAAGCTTCCCATGAATACCATCAAACCAACACAGGCGGTAAAGAAGGCCAAAGAAAAAATAGCTAGAGGAGGGCTGGGCTCAAGCATAACCACACCCGGAAGTTGGCTTGCTTTAGGCAAGAGTGTTACTCCCGCGACAAACAAAGAAGCAATCCCGAGGAGACTCCAGCCTGCCAAAGACAAATTTAGAAATATGCTGACACTCAGCAGGTGCACCACGAAAAGCATAATGAACGGACTATACAGATAGCCACTAAAGTAAACTATGGCCGTAATCCCGACCATATCAACAATTAAAGTGCTCAAACCTATCCAAATTATTCGCCTATAGTCCTCTGCTTTCTTATATGCCGCTGGCCTTAGAAGATAAAAGTAAAGAAAAGTATTAGCGGATATTCCCACCGCGGCTATGATGTGGAACGGAAGCATTGAGAAAGAAAGTATTCCCTGGGTATACCCGATCAAAGCAAAACCCCAAACGCCCATAATCAGCATGTAACGAATTCTAGCTGTCCAGATAGCATTCCTGCGGAATCTCGGTGCAGATAGCTCAGCAAGAAATCTAGGTAATTTCAGACTTGTCCTAGGAACCCGTTTACTTACTGACATAACCAGATTATAAACAAATGAGGTTATTTCAGCAAGGTGGCGCGCGTCATCTATCTTATTAAGCAACCTTCGGATAATTTGTTTCACATACAACACTTAGCATCTCAAAAATAAACAAGAAAGAGGAGATAAATTTGTAAATAAACATAAAGAACCAGATTTCACTTGCCAATTTTGCATCTTTGGTATACAATCAGTTATTAATTTTGGTTTTGGGAGGTGGAATCCATGGAAAACATGATGTTCCCTAAATGTCAGAAGTGCGAAAAAGGAGACCTAGTGCCGCTGTCTGATTTCGGTGGTCAGGGAGCAGCTGTTCACTACAAGGCTTGGGTATGCACCAATCCTGATTGCGGCTATAATCTAAAAATCAGGAATGGCGAAATATACTTAAACGAACCTATTCTCAGCGGAGCAATCCACAGCCGCCGCTCATAACATACAGTATTCCAGAATCGACTGCACTTGAGCCGGTTAGTTGGTTTGGTAATAGATTCCCTCTTCCCAAAGCGATGTATCGGCTGCGGGAAAACGGGGACCTTTCTATGCTCTGATTGTCAACAGGGCGTGCCAAAGCTATTGCCCCCGTTTTGTCCCAAGTGTGGCAAACCCCAGGTTAACGGTGTCCTATGCGCCGCGTGCCGCCAAAGGCAAACTGCAATTGATGGGATTCGCTCACCTTTCCGCTTTGAAGGGGCAATGCGCCAGGCTATCCATCAGCTAAAATACCAAAACTTGAAGGCAATCTCTTCATCTTTAGCTGCGTTATTAGCTGATTATTTGCTACTCACTCCCCTGCCAGGCGAAGCTCTTGTTCCCGTACCTCTTCACCCACGGCGGTTAAGGGAGCGAGGCTATAATCAATCAGCCCTCTTAGCTAAAGAGTTGGGTAAACTTGTGAACCTGCCTGTCATTACGGATTATCTTGTTCGTGTTACAGAAGCAAAACCTCAGGTAAGGACAACAACTGTGAAAGAGCGAAGGAAAAATGTGACCGGTGCTTTTGTATGTCGTGGTGATAAAATAAATGGTAAGCAAATCATTCTGATTGATGATGTATGCACTTCGGGAGCAACGTTGGAAGCTTGTGCCGCAGCTCTCAAAAATAATGGGGCTATTTCAATATGGGGATTAACCATGGTTATGGAAATTCTAGAATGAGGAGGAAATATGAAGCTACAAATTATCACTAAGAATGCAGAGCTTTCGGAATCAATGCTTGCATACGTCAACAAAAAAGCTACCAGATTAAATCGTTATCTTCCCATCATCAGTGAAGGGAGGTTAGAGATTTCTAGAGAAGATACAAAGCTACCGACGGAGCGATTTATTGCTCAGCTCACCATTAATAGCAAGGGGACTCTAATTAGAGCTCAAGTGAGAGCCAGCGATGTTCCAACTGCTGTTGATAATGTCATCAACGCACTAGCACAGCGACTCAAACGATTCAAGGGCAAGCTGTATTATAAAGGGAGGGGAATCTCTGCAGCCCGCCAGGAAACAACACCTGAAGTTGAACAACAACCTGTCATGAAGGTGGTAAAAACCAAACATTTTCTAGTCAAACCCATGTCCACAGAGGAAGCAATAACCCAGATGGAGCTTTTGGGACACGATTTCTTCCTGTTTATCAACTCAGATACCGATAAGATTAGCCTACTATATCGCCGTAAAGATGGCGCTTATGGGTTGATAGAAACAGAGATGGGATAGCAAAGGCGCACCTTTGTGGCCTCTAAACCACCTATATGTTGTGTATAATCCAGATTAGCTGCAACCTCCCAAGCATAGCGACTTCTTAGTTTTGAAATCTCTTCTTGTGATAATTGCTTCTCACTCTCCATTCTAAATCTCCTTAATGTCCTCCTTTCATTCTACAGAATCTCAGACAAAATCGAGCCCGCGATGGGTTTGAAAATCGGTGCTTCATCTACGCTGAAAAAATAAAAAAACCCACTGCAACAGTGGGAATTTTTCATTTGCTCCCCGGGCAGGACTCGAACCTGCAACCAAGCGGTTAACAGCCGCCTACTCTACCATTGAGCTACCGGGGAAAAGTATTTTTAATAAGCTGCCGAGCCTGGATTCGAACCAGGGCTTAGGGATCCAAAGTCCCTCGTGCTACCACTACACAACTCGGCAACCCTGTGCCGAAGGTCGGATTCGAACCGACACGGGAGTTGCCTCCCAACAGTTTTTGAGACTGCCGCGTCTACCATTCCGCCACTTCGGCATATATCTTAACCAGTGCCGAGGAGCAGAGTCGAACTGCTGACACGCGGATTTTCAGTCCGCTGCTCTACCACCTGAGCTACCTCGGCGCAAAACACTACTCCAAAGAGGCATAATTAGGATAATGCACAACTAAATCGATGTCAATTAATCTATCTCGGGATAGGCCTGTTGACCAACTCAGTGAAAACAGCCCGGGCTAATTCCTGCAAGGAATGGCTTGATTTGCTACTGCGAGGATTTTGAAGCAATGGTGTAATGGAAATTCTTTTCTGTTCTACCGCCCAGGCATCACTGCCCAGACCTGCCTCACCTATTACCTTGTCCTTCAAGATGATATAGCCTTCACTTTCACCACTTAACACCTTCTTTATCTCACCGCCGTGGGTTTGCTTGCCTAATCTTGTAACCTCTATTCCCCTTATCTCCTCCAGAGGTAAATTAGGTAAGTTGATGTTCAGCAAAGTTTCCCTCGGTAAATCGCCTTTCTTTACCCTATCCGCAAGCAGAGCAGCTAATTTAGCAGCAGCTTCGAAATCTGACCCCTCAAAAGCATCCACTGAAACGGCAAAAGATGGAGCACCGTGAAAATATCCCACCAGAGCGCCAGCAACAGTGCCCGAAATGAAAACATCATATCCTATATTAGGACCTTTATTGATACCCGAGACAACAAGATCTATCTCTCCGGGGAATAAAGCCCTGAAAGCTATAATGACGCAATCGACTGGCGTGCCATCGGTAGCATAGATTCCACTTCCCATCGCTTGTGGAAACACCTTCACAGCACGGCGCAAATTAACCGAAGTGCCCACTCCACTCTGCTCACTCTGTGGAGCTACAACCACCACCTCACCTACTTTGCGAAGTTTCTCTGCTACAGCCCAAAGACCAGGAGAGTCAATTCCATCATCATTGGTAACTAATATTTTCATAAGTGCTCGCTGGCTATCAAACTTCTGAGTAACTATCTCAGTAAAATAATTGTGCTTTGATTATCGGGCTATGTCAAGCTTGATAGTTGTTGCAACTAATGTAAAAATATGCGTTATATTGAGATGCACCCAACTGGTGAAAATAAAACCCTAATTCAGTGCGACTTTGACGGCACTGTTACCGAAAAGGATATCAGTTATCTGATAATAGACACCTTTGCCAACGGGGATTGGAAGAAACTAGTAGCTGACTACCGAGAGAACAAGATATCGGTGGACTACTTCAACAAGCAAGCATTCGCTATGGTGAAAGCCAGTAAGGAGACTTTGACCAAATTTGTGAGAGAAAAAGCAAAGTTACGACCTGGGTTTAAGGAGCTAATCGATTACTGCCATGAACGAGACTTCCGCCTGGTCATTGTAAGCAATGGTCTAGACTTCTATATCGATGTAATACTCGATGATGCTGGCATCAGAAACATTGAAGTATTCGCCGCACAAACTAAATTCTGCCCAGAAGGTATTAAAGTTCAATATATCGGACCAGATGGCAATCAAGCAAACGATGGGCTTAAAGAAATATATGCCAAATTGTTCCTAGCGGAAGGTTATCGCCTGATATGTCTGGGGAATGGTGTCTCCGATATTTACCCGGCCCGGTTAGCTCACCACGTTTTTGCCCGGGACGACTTGCTTTCACATTGCACCAAAGAAAATATTGCCTGCACACCATTCAACGACCTTAATGATGTGGTCGAAGATCTGAGGCTGCTCACTCAATCTCATTCAAATGCCTGATAGTTACCTCTCCCTACGTTTGTGATACAATTCTATCCTCATTAGATTTTTGAGACTGGAAGAGGGATAATCAGTATCAGAGGCAAAACAAGGCTGCGGGAGACAGCACTTCTATTGATAGATATGCAAGATGATGCGCTTCACAAAAAGGGAACTTGTTTGACAACAGGTAGGCTAGAGGCGTAAATTTATATTTAACCTTGGAGGGATAGAAATCTACGCTATTATTGAAACCGGGAGTAAACAATATAAGGTAGCCCCTAACGAGAAGATAGAGGTTGAGCGCCTGAACATACCTGAGGGGGATACCATTGACCTAGACAGTGTATTGTTTATTAATGATGATGGAAATGTAATTACCGGCAACCCTACTATTAAAGGCGCCAAGGTAAAAGCTACTTCCCTAGGTGAGTTTAAAGGAGACAAGGTTACAGTATTTAAGTATAAGCCAAAGGTTCGCTACCGGCGAAAAAGAGGACACCGGCAAATTTATACCAAATTACTAATAAATAAAATTATTAAACCGCGGGGGCATAAGCATGGCACATAAGAAAGGCGGTGGTAGTACACGCGGCGGCCGCGACAGCCAATCAAAGCGTCTTGGCGTGAAGAAATTCGGGGGGCAGCAGGTTCGTGCCGGAAATATCCTGGTTCGGCAACGAGGCACCCGTATTTTACCAGGAAATAACGTCGGCATCGGCAGAGATTACACCCTGTTTGCTCTGATAGATGGCTTTGTAAAGTATGAGCACGCCAATAAATATAAGAAAAAGGTGAGCATCTACAAATGAATGATAAGATACACCCCAAATATCATGAGAACGCTAAAATAACCTGCCTTTGCGGCAATACCTTCACCGTGGGCTCAACCAAGCCAGAGCTTAGAGTAGAGGTATGTAGCAAGTGCCATCCCTTCTACACTGGGGAACAAAGAATAGTGGATACCATGGGAAGGGTGGGACGGTTCAAGAAGAGATATAGAATAAAAGATTGACGTAGAGCACTTGTTCAACACCCTTAACAGAACTACCTAGGCTAAGTCTTGGTTCCCCAAAAGTCTGAAGTCCGTATCATTTCGCAAAAAACAAGTCCGATTGCCGGTATGGCAAACCGGACCCGTCGGCTCCGCCTGGATGAGAAGCGTATCACTGTCGCAGTCCTTGATAATGGACTTCATCCTGAGGAAATTGCCTGAAGTCTCCCCCTTATGCCATAATTCCTGCCGACTGCGACTATAGAACCACACATCACCACTTTCTATCGTTCGAGCCAGCGACTCCTTACTCATATAACCCAACATCAATACCTCACCATTCCCGGCATCCTGGATGATAGCAGGAATTAAACCTTGAGAATCAAACTTCAACATGTACCTTCGACCTCCTCTTTTCATCATTGCGAGCCAAAGGCATGCAATCCGTTAGAGATTGCTTCGGAATTACTGTGCCTCGCAATGACCTAGTGATGTTATGGCCTCCCTTAAGTCAATATCGCCAGTATACAGGGCTTTGCCAATAATCGCTCCTTCCACTCCAACTTGCTTAAGCCTTTTCAAATGCTCCAGCTTGGAAATCCCCCCAGCAGCAATCACAGGAACATTTATTCCACTAACCAGCCTTCCTATCATATCAAAGTTAGGCCCAGTCAAAGTGCCATCCCGCTGTATATCAGTAAAAATAAATCGCTTCACTCCAATGTTTACCATGTCTTTACCCAACTGTAAAATATCCACCACTGTATCCTCCCGCCAGCCATGGATGCAAATCTTGCCGTCTCGAGCATCAAGACTCACCACTATCGCTTCGCCAAATCGGCTGCATAGTTTCCTTACCATCTCGGCATTTTCTACTGCTGATGTGCTTAAAATAATACGTCTTACCCCTTTCCGCAGTAACTCTTCAACCATGCCCTCTTGTCTGATGCCACCACCAAATTGTATCGATAAACCGCTCTCCTTTATTATTTCTTCAACTGAATCTATGTTCTCTGGCTTGCCTGTAGCCGCTCCATCCAGATCAACTATATGAAGCCAGCGCGTGCCTTGAGAGCCCCACTTCAAGGCTACTGCTAGAGGTTTTTCACCATAAACAACCTGTCGACGGTAATCACCCTGATAGAGCCGAACACACTTGCCTTTCCTGATGTCAATAGCAGGAATTATCTCCATCGCTAACTATTTGTAAGCTAGATATTCCTTTCCCAATAATTCTCTGGTCACTATGAGCTTCATGACTTCAGTGCTTCCCTCAGCTAGA
Organism: Dehalococcoidia bacterium; assembly: GCA_034431195.1. Taxonomy (GTDB): domain Bacteria; phylum Chloroflexota; class Dehalococcoidia; order GIF9; family AB-539-J10; genus CG2-30-46-19. The sequence continues at coordinate 94,642 of DAOUDP010000021.1, forward strand.
GTATAGGAGCGAATGCCCCTCAAAGCACGCTGTTCGGGACAATCCATAGAATAGCCATAGGCACCCTGCCATTGCATCGCATGATTGGCAGCATCGAAAGCCCACAATGGAGCCAGCATCTTAGCCATAGCGATAGCTTCGCTTACCTGGAACCGGGAAAATCCCCCTTCCCTTTGCTCCTTCTGATACATCCACAATGCTTTATAGGCTAATAGCCGAGTTGCTTCCAACTTAGAATAGTCTTCAGCGAGAACAAATTGCAACCCTTCATAACTGGCAATGGGGCGACCAAAAGCCTGCCTCTGTTTCATATAATTAATGCCATTCTCTAGGGCTTTACTCGCTGCACCAACGCAAACCAAGGCAATAAGGCCACGGGCAAACTCAAATCCCTGGTTCACCAGATAGAAACCTTTATTCTCTTCACCGATGCGATAATGTTCGGGAACAGTCACATTGTCCATATAAAACCCACCCCAGGAAATCCCCTCCCTCCCCAGCTCTTCAGTATAGCGCGTGGTCACTCCGCCAACAGCCTTTATAGGAAAGAAAAACAGGGTCATCCCGCGTGTTCCCAACTCGGGGGTGGTCTTGGCTAAAGTGACAAAGCCGCCTCCATATTTCTCTGCCTCCCTCACGCCACTGATATAACCCTTTTCTCCACTTACGATATAAGTGGAGCCTTTTCTCACCGCCGTAGTTTTGCAAGAGGCAACATCTGAGCCGGCATCTGGCTCAGTTACTGCAACACCTACGAAGGTCTCGCCCTTCCGCATTCTGGGGAACACTTTTTGCTTAACTTCCTCACTCCCATACTTATCCAGAATGTAGCTCCAGGCACATTGAACCAGGAAAAATGTCGGGATAGCACAGCCCACATCCGCCTTGCCCAGCTCTTCAGCAACAATTCCTGCAGCTACCGCCTCCAGCCCCAAGCCACCGTATTCAGGTGAAATACACATGCCAAGTAAACCCATCTCGCTTAGTTCTTTAATCAACTCCTGCGGGATCTCCTTCCTCTCTATCATCTCAGCAAGCCTAGCTGAAATCTTTTCCTCACCAAATTTCCGCAAATTAGCCCGCAGGATTTCCTGCTCTTCGCTGAAAGTAAAATCAACCATCTGAGACTACTCCGTTCCTTGCAATGACGTTGTGCAATTTGATCCTATGATACAGTAGATTTAAGCTACGAAGCAACTCATCCCCCCATGCACATGATAAGGATTGAGGTGCTCGCAATAATATATGGGGCTTTAACATGACTCAGAAGCACTGGAAAGGAACGGTTGTCAAGCAAATGAGATTGCTTAACGCCTACTCAGCATAGAAGCTGTCTATCCAGTCTGGTCTTGAGGGTTGCTGACCTTGTTCCAGCATCTCCTTCCACCTCTCATCGGTCAATCTATCACTCATAGGCTGCTTGAACTCATAATAACTGAGAGTAGGTCCAGCACCAATGATGATGCTGCCCTCAGGAACTTTATAAGCAACCAGAACAAGGTCAACATAGCCTAACCCCTCTTCCAGGACCTGCCCCGAGTTAACATCAGTATGGACATCAGCGACAAGCGTGGTTTCCTTGCCTTTCGCTTCCACGCCAGCTACTATGTAATCAAGATGCTGACCAAAATTCCTGATGAACTCATAATCGTCTTCGCTCAGTTCCTTACCCTCTAATTCATCCTGGGAAATGGTAATCAGCCTACCTAAGATGTTTTTCAGGCTCTCCAGCCTTGATTTTTCCTCATCGCTCAAAGCATTGAGATTGCTCAATCCTTCTCTGGTCATCGTGGTGAGCGAAAGCATGCGATTATAGAATTCAGGGACTGGCTCCACATAACCCACCACAGGCTTCGGTTGTGGTGGCATCGCTGTTGCTGCTGGAGTGTAGCTCTGCTTGGCATAAAGGATGGTGTCGTGCCGAAGTTCAGTCCAGGATGCTAGAGCAGTTTGCAATTCTTTATCCTGCCATGCTTCGGTTTGCATAAAAGCAGGATAGCCTTGACCAAAAGCCTCAAGCAAAGGCTTCAAGGAATAAAGCCAGCTCCAGTAAAGATTGCGATTCCAATCCTTCTCGTTGACAGCAGCAAACTCTTCTCTAAGCTCATTTAGTTGCTTTTCATAGCTGATATTTTCTCCCTGATATTCGGTATCACCTTCAGCATTCAATATCTCATAAGCTCGCTCTGAGCCAAGAACTGCCATGACATCCAATCCTCTGGGAAAACACCTGCTGGGACCAATGGCGGTCATCCCCATGGTAAACGGCTCATCATCACCAACATACATACCCACAGGAGGAAAGACTAAATTCTGGAACATATAGGAGTCAGGGAGAAATCTCTGCCCCATAAATCTCATCCCCTTGGTCTTTGCCAAACATTCATAAAGTTTCTCCTTGGTCACTGGCGGATAGATTACACAAACGCCAGAGCCACCATAAATCTGGGGATTCCTCATTTGAGCTAACTCAGCATTCAGATTGAGCAAAATTTCATCGTCAGCAAGCTGGTTAACATCGAAATCAGTGCTTAAGACCTTCTCCATGGCATCAAGATATTCATAGGGAGTAAGGTCATCAGCAGTGCCTACAAAAAATGAGGTAACCGAGTAAATCCGGTCCCATACATCCCAGCAACTGGTGAGATTGCTTTGCTGTGCTTGCAATAACACACTGGGCAATTCGGCTGAGATAAACGATGCCTGAATTGTAGCTATACGGGCATCTTCCTCAGTTATCAAAGCATCATCCCCTCCCTTAAGCAGGAAGGCCATCCTGCCATACCACATCATCGCCTTAAAATATCTTTTAAGTGCCTCGCTTCTGGTGTAATGTCCCCGGGGAACATACTGGGAATAGTCCTCGCAATAACAACCGGGAAGGTCACATTGACAGTCATCCTGGGAATTAAATATGGCACTGGGCTTAAAGCCTTGGTGAGCCTCGATGTTCTCAATTTCCTCATTGACCTCACCAACCACATAGGAAGGAATGGTAAAATCAACCTTCTTCAACGGTTTGAATTCCTTGGGTTCCTCCCAGGGATGCTCTTGATTCCATTGCTCGATTTCCTGCTTTATTGCTTCCTCATCGTAGCCTTCGGTTAGCGTTTGCAACAGACTCAAGGCAACGGCGAAATAGGCAACATTTCGTTTAGCAGCCTCCTTTAGATCAGCATCGTCGAAGGACTCATAATCCTGCATTGACCTATCCATCATCGCCAGGCTCATATCGATAAGCTCATCAAAGAACTCCTCTTCCTCCAATCGCTTTAATATCTCATTGAACTGAATATGATATAAATGAAGCAGAGTATCTGAAGTAACAAAAATGGGTATTTCCCGTTCCTTCAATGTCTTATAGGGCTGGACGACGTCATCTCCGTGCCAGGGAATAACCACAAAGCCATTTTCCTGCAAAAGCTGCTTTTGACTTTCGGTTAGATAGAAAGTGGCTTTCACCTCCCCAAAATTTGTCACTTCATTTAAATCTAATGGCAGTAAGTAGTCAGGGGCACTAGGAGATATAGAGAGTTGCTCAAGCTCATAACAATCCACCATGATAAATTTAGGATTTAATACCTCACCTCCGGCTACTGAAGGTATAGTAAACTGCGAGGGTGTGACCCCATGTGCGCACCCACTAACAACAATAATCCCGACAAGCATTAAGCTACTGAATACCCTGACTATTTTACCTTTCATAGCCGCCTCCTTTTACCAGCATAAATATGCCCACCAGGGCTTTTGCTCGCTGATTATCTCTCCAGTGCTGGCATCCACTTCCATCACCATCTCTATCTTCATGGATACCAATCCCAATAGCTCCTTGCTACTTATACCCTGAACCTCATATACCGCCTTATCATCAGCAGCCTTGAGCTCAATAGTATAACCTGGCTCAAGGTCGGTCACCAGTTCTTCCGGTATCACCTGCACTGGCAATAGCCGGTAACCATTATCGAGGAATAACTGCGAGCCCTCGATTTTCAATTGACACTCTGGAGATATTTTGACTATTGCCGTTACATTATCAACCTCAATTATCACCCCATGAGTAACGTCGTTAAACTGCAAATATACTAAATGGGAACCAGGAGCATCTCCATTGAGTATGGCTTTAATGACCACCCCCGAATTCAGCTTCTCTCCATCAACCCGAACTATGAATTCCAACCCAGCAGTACCGACCTCCAGGGTAGATTGGGGACTAAGCGCGAAATATTCAAGCTCTCCAGAAAGAGGTATAACCACCGTTTTCCGACCGATGACTTTATCCTGATATCGGACAGCAATATCGTAGAGCCCTGGTTTCAAGTTGACTATCTTAGCCCAAAACGGTATTCCACCCAGACATTGAATGCAGATACCTGGTTTTTCCTGTGCAATGATATCGACATTTATAGTTGGGTGATGAGCGAAAGTAAGGGATAGATTCAGCTCTGCTCTAAGCTCATAGCAAGGCGTAGGGGTGACAACCGAGCCACGAATTACAATTACATCATCCGAAACTCCTACAGCAGCCTGTGATTCCTGTCTCGAGGCGCAGCTACCGGGACCATAGTCGAAAATAAGCTGAGCATCAAGCGGCACCCTGGTTATCTTTAAATCTTCAGTTAAACTGGCTAAGTCCCCATGATAGCTCATCGCAGTAAGCCAGGCATTACTCCCAAGTAATTCGGCAATGCTCTCATCGATGGAAATTAGCTCTTCCTCATTTACCTCAAACTGAATAGGCTGAGCGCCTTTCCCGCCATAGAACTTCCCCACCTCCATATTTTGGGGTAACGTGCTCCCCTCAGACAAGTCATATAGGCTCACCGGCTGCGGTGTAAGCAAGAACAGGTTTATATCCGTCCACCCCTCAGCAAGGGTGGAAATTTTAAGAGGATAATAAAGAAAGTCAGTGTCGAATCGATATACAATCGGCTCGATGCTCTTTGGCTTTGAGGTTACCTCAATGAGGTCGAAAACGAAGTAATTTATATTCTGGTCTAGGTAGCTTGCCACCACTGATTCAAGCTTTGGCGATGAAATCTGCTTTTCAATCCCAGCACCCTTCAGAAACTCCTCGGCCCACTGGATAAGCTCAGCGGTATCATCAGCTTTGACCACGGTGATGTCATGAGCACCAATCTTTTCGTGAAAGATTATTACTACCCCTCTTCCCGGAGGTCCCATCACGCCCATCCCCTCTTTAAACCAATCCCACGTAGTAACGGGAAAATGCTCTTTAATTAGCAGGTTAACCTGTTCGAAAGAAGCAAAATCACCCTTCTTTATTTCGGGCTTTGAAGGCAAAGGCAAGAGTTCCAAAACCTGGCTATCATCGCTGGCAGTGACATCAGTAGATAGAATCAATGTCTCTTCCTCACCATTCCAGGCAATAATCGCTTTTTGCCCCGGTCCGTAGACCAAGACATCACTTATGGGGACCATCCCCCTGTCCGCCAGAGCTACTGGCGCTAAAGGCAAGGTAATTAAGCTAAGAAAGATAACTAACGGCAACGCTCTAAATAAGTGCCTCATTTTCTTCCTTTCACATACTACAACGAAAAGTCTGGGTGAAAGTTTATACCTTGTAACCCAAAATTTCCTCTAATTTTTTAGCTTGTTCCACTCGATAATGACCAACTGCGGTGCGGCGAACTTCCACCACAGTAGCACCAACAGTCAACTTCTTCCCAATATCATGAACCAGGCTTCTAACATAAAACCCGGAAGAAACATTGCAGTCAAAGGTAAAATACGGAAATTGGAACTCCCCAAGCTCGAGGGAATAAATGCTAACCTTCTTAGGCGGCACCTGCACGCTAACGCCTTTCCTAGCCAGTTCGTAGGCTTTATGGCCAGCTAACTTTTTAGCAGAAAAGGAAGGGGGCACTTGCCAGATCTCACCATGAAATCCTTGCACCTCCTCCTCTAGTTCCTCCTTTGTTATCATGGCATCGCTTTGCTGCAGGATTTTCCCGTCACAATCAAAAGTGTCAGTTTCCACACCCAACCTGGCTTTCACCCTGTAACTCTTGTCCAGCGTTAAGAATGAGGAGGCTTCTTTGGTGCGCCTGCCCACAAGAACAATCAAAAGCCCTGTAGCTATAGGGTCTAGCGTACCTGTATGGCCAGCCTTTACCTTTAGTTTCTTCCTTATCAATTCTACCACGCGGGACGAAGTGAGCCCTTTAGGCTTATCTACAAGCAAGATGTCATCCATTGCAATTAGTATTTTAGTATAATCCAAATAAGGATAAAAAAACGATTAGCGTACCTACAAAATTACCAGTACTATGCCTGTGATTAACAATATCGCACCTAAAGCTAATAAACCAATCAATAATTTCATATTCACTTCGCTAAGAGCCTTTCATCCATAATTCGCTCATTTAATTTCATAAACTACTTGAACGTTGACCGTGACCTTCAATTCTCCAGGGCTGATAGGAGTTTCAGGAGCAGGAGCTATACCTCCTGCCATCTCAGGGAAATATCTGGGAACATATGCAGCCTCTTCGGAAATGTAGGTGGGTTTACCAAGCTGAATACCGGCTGAGGTAGCTAACTGCGTTGCCTTATTTTTGGCGTCTTCCATCGCCTTGCCTCGTGCCTCCTCACAATATGGCGTAGGGTCATCCACGGAAAAACTTATGCTCTGAATCCGGGTAAGATCGCCCCCAGCCTTAGCTACAGCATCTATAATAATACCAGCCTTATCCACCTCCCTTATCTTAGCAAGCACTATATTGGTAACTCGATAGCCAACAATCTCCTCTTCGCCACTCTCATTAATCCATCTTGTCACCGGGTAGATGCTAAATTGCTGTGTCTGGATATCTTTCTCAGCCACGCCGTTATCCTTCAGTGCTTCCATCACCTTATCCATTGCCTCGCTTGCCTGTGCTTGAGCTTCGCTTACTGTATCCTCTTGAGCTTCAATACCAAGACACAGCTCAGCTATGTCGGGAATTGCCATAGCTTCTCCCTGACCAGTAACCCATATGCCAGTGTTTTGCTGTGGTAAGGGAGAAGTTACCACCTGAGTGCATCCAACAGCACCCAATGCTAATAACACAACTAAACAAGGAATTAACCACCAAATCTTTTTCATCTAAGCCTCCTTTCTTGTTTTTTCATTCATTTCCTCCTTTTATTAGTGTATTTGCCAAATTGAACAATCCGCTATTTTTGGGCAATCAGGTAATAAAACAAGCGTCTGTATGTTAGCTATTAATCCATGCCAAAACGACTTAAAGCATCATTTTATATCAACGGTAAATACCTTCTGCTCGGCATATTCCGTTTCCCAGGAGCGTTTATAGGTAACGGTTATCTCGGTTTCACCCACCTTTAGCGCCTTGAACTGGTAATACTGAGTCCCACCGGCACCAACCAGCCCCGCTTCCTTTTCATCTGGATTATATTCCTCTTTTTCCAGGCTAAGCATATTCTCGTCGTAACTTGCCTCCCAGCCATAACCGGTAGTAGGGTTTGAGTCCAAAGCGATAATAAACTCCTGGTTAACGGTGGTGTTTATCACCTGCTCGGAGTCAGTGTAGACCTCTACCCCACCACATACCCCACCACAGCCAGCTATCAAAGAGACCACCAGTATTGATATCACAGCCACAGTCGCAAATCCTTTCATCGGAACCTTCCTTTCTTGTTTCATTCATTTCCTCCTTTTATTTTATTCTCCGTTAATAAAAACGAAACTTTTGGGAAAAGGTTTACAGTGACCAGCTTTCTCATCTTTTCAGGGCGAAGCGATAAACCAAAGCAGCAACGAGCATCCCGATTACAACTACTATAATAATAAATGTCCATAGGGGCATGAGTCCCACTTGGAAAGAATGAGGAGCGGTCCAGCCGCTATCATTTTGGGCGCTATCTATTGCCTTCACCCTCCAGTAATAAGTACCATAGGGCAACGCTTGCCCTTGAGGCAAGGTATAGCTGGTTTCCGTCAACCCACTAACTTCAGGAATCGTTAGGTTGACGAAGCTCGGGTCGCTGGTAATCTGTAACTTATAGCTTACTCCACTAAACTCTGTCACCACCGTCCACTGAAACGTCAGAGCCTGTTTGCCTATGAATCCAACCCTGCTACCATTGGCTGGTGAACTGAGTATGGGCTTGGCTGGAGCGTCTGATCCCTCCCCGCTGTTTTTGGCAATACCAGGCGGCAATGTCCCTGTCAATGGACTAACGAGCGATGGAACAAATAAAGCAGAGCCAACAATTAAAGCTATGGCTAGAGTACTAACCAGGGCTGGCTTCCATACCGGTCGCCATGAAATTAATCCTCTTAGCACATCTACCCCTCTTTTCACGGTCGAACTCACTTGGCCAAAAACACCAACCTCCGGTTGCTCCCTGAAATACTCAGAATCAAGCAAAGCCATTCTTAGCCGGCGTCGGTGGCTCTGAACCTCAATCCCGGGAAGAGCTGTGTTTTCTAGCTTTTTGATTAATTCCTCTTCCTTCATTTATTGCCTCTAACTACTATAACGCTCCGGCCTTAAAAAGGTTGCATTTTATTCCACTAGTTTTCTTAATTTTTCCAAGCCCCGATGAAGCAAAGACTTTATCGTTCCTTCCCGTTTCCCCAAAATTTCCCCCATCTCCTTGATTTGTTTGTGCTCAAAGAACTTCAGGGTAATTACCTCCTGATACTTGATGGGTAATTTAGCTATGTTTTCATGAAGAAGCAGGAAATCTTCGTGTCTCCTTAATTCCTCCTCAGCTTCAAGAACTTCACTCTCAATTGAGCGATTAGAGGGAGTAATTGAGTCAGGGATTTCTTCCAAAGAAAACATCTCGTGCTTGCCTCTCCTGAAGTAGTCAGTAATTTGGTTGGTGGCGATTCGATAGAGCCAAGAGGAAAAAGGAACATTGCGCCAGTGAAATTGCCCTAAATTTTTTAAAGCCTTGAAGAATACCTCCGAAGTTATATCCTGGGCAATCTCAAGGTTGGCTACCCTTCTTAAAATATAATTAAATATCGGGGAATAATATCGGTCATAAAGCTCACCAAAGGCATCGGGATCCCGGCGAGCTCTGTCAACAAGCTCTTTTTCTTCCTTTAAATCCACATTAAACAATGGAAAATATAATTACCCATTTATTATAAACGCAATAAGTTTAAAAAAGTTGCAAATTGTTCGCGATTACGATTACTTGACGTAAAGTGACAAAAAAGATAGGCTATTACCTTAAATTTACGAAGGAGACTAATAAATTGAGATGTCGCGGCATTAGAGGTGCAATTACGGTGGCTGATAATGATAGAGAGAATATTATGACGGCAACGAAAAGATTGCTTAAAGAGATACTTCGGGCTAACCAAATTGAAACTGATGATATAGCGGCGATATTTTTTAGCACTACACCTGACTTGAATGCCGAATTCCCTGCAGCAGCAACAAGAGAGCTGGGATGGCCACAGCACATTGCCCTGCTTTGCGGACATGAGATGAACGTTCCTGGTGGGTTACCTCATTGCCTGCGAATTCTGATGTTGATAAACACCGAAAAGAAAGCTGAAGAAATCGCCCACATCTATTTAGGGGAAGCCAAGAAATTAAAGGAAGCCAAACTAGCGGTATCTGGAGGCAAAGCATGATCATAGTGATGAAAGGCAGCTGCAAAAAAGAAGAAATTAACACTGTTGTTCGCCGCATCGAAGGATATGGGCTGAAAGCGCACGTCTCTCAAGGTGTGGAGCACACCGTAGTCGGCATACTGGGACAAATCTTTCCCGAATTGCAGGACAGGATGGAATTGCTTCCCGGCGTAGAACAAGTTATCCCTATTAGCAAACCTTACAAACTTGCCAGCCGAGAGTTTCACCCCCAAAATACTACAGTGAAGATAAATGATATCACCATTGGTGGTGATGAAATAGTGGTCATGGCTGGTCCCTGTGCCGTAGAGACTGAAGAACAACTGTTAACCACGGCTCTGGCAGTCAAGGCAAGTGGCGCCAATATATTACGTGCAGGCGCCTTCAAGCCAAGCACCTCCCCTTATCACTTCCGTGGCTTGGGTGAAGAAGGACTCAAATTGCTGGCGAAAGCCCGTGAGGAAACGGGAATGCCTGTAATCACCGAGGTAATCACTCCGAGTGATGTTGAACTGGTAGCTGGTTACGCTGATATACTACAAATTGGAGCACGAAACATGCAAAACTTCACCTTGCTCGATGAGGTAGGGAAAACAAAGAAGCCAGTGATGCTTAAGAGAGGCTTATCAGCCACCATTCAGGAGTGGCTATTAGCTGCGGAATATGTCCTCTCGCAAGGGAATGAGCAGGTTATCCTTTGTGAGCGAGGCGTGAGAACCTTCGAAACTTATACCCGTAATACTATGGATGTCAGTGCTATACCGGCTATCAAAAAAGTTAGCCACCTGCCAATCATTGCTGACCCAAGCCATGCTACAGGAAAGTGGCATCTGGTAACACCGGTATCACTTGCTGCTATAGCCGCTGGAGCTGATGGGCTTATGATAGAAGTCCATCCTAATCCCGATTTGGCACTTAAGGATGGTGCACAATCGCTCACCTTCGATAATTTTGACAAACTCATGTCTCAATTAACACAAATAGCTCAGGCAATAGGTAGAAAATTAGCCGCTAGTGGCGTAAAGGCAAGTCCTTGAAGCTTTTATGACCATCGAACAAGAATTAGCAAACCTGGTACCCCATGAGGAAACAGTCCTCACCATCGGCGTTTTCGACGGCGTGCATGAAGGACACCGCTATCTAATTGAAAAGCTAATTCACCAAGCTCAAGAAAGAGATTTACTTAGCGGAGTAGTTACTTTTCACCCCCACCCCCAATCAGTACTGAACCCCCATAATCAATTGCCTTACTTGATGAGTTTGGACGATAGAGTTGAGGAAATCCGCCATCTTGGTGTAGATTTGATTGCTTTGCTATCCTTCACCCCACAGGTAGCAAAACTCTCTGCGAGACAATTTATTACCCTGCTTAGAAAATATCTCAAAATGCGCGGCCTGGTAATCGGGGACGATTTCGCCCTTGGAAGAGGACGCCAAGGAAATGCCGAAAAACTTGCTACGCTAGGGAAGGAAATGCGGTTTTTTGTACACATCGTGTCACCGTTCACAATCGATGGCGAAACAGCAAGTAGCACTCTTGTACGTCAAGCGCTTACTCAAGGAAATATGGAAAAAGTGAGGAAATTAATGAGGCATCCCTTCAGCGTCAGCGGCAAAGTTATCACTGGCGATAAGCGAGGACACGCCTTGGAATTCCCCACCGCCAACCTTGACATAGGTTCACAGCAGGTACTGCCTGGCAACGGAGTCTACGCATCAATCGCCCACGCAGATGGTAAACAATTCGCCTCAGCAACAAATATAGGCATTCGTCCTACTTTCGGACAAGGTCGAAAAACTGTGGAGACTTATCTGATAGATTATCATAGCGAATTATATGGCAAAGAACTTAAGGTAGAATTCATACGCAAAATAAGGGATGAGCAGCGGTTCACTTCTCCCCAGGAGCTGAAGTCTCAGATTGAAAAAGATGTTGAAAAAGCAAGAATAATCATGGATAAGGAAATGAAATGACGGCTTCCAAATTTGAGCCATTGCTAACACGCGGTGTGGCTGAAGTCACTGTTGAACAGGAACTCATAAAGCTACTGGAATCAGGGAAACGCCTGAGGCTTAAACAAGGGTTTGACCCCAGTACTCCCGATATCCACCTCGGACATGTAGTTGGATTGAGGAAATTACGCCAATTCCAAGAACTGGGGCATAGAATTATTCTGATAGTGGGCGACTGGACAGCACGGATTGGAGACCCCAGTGGACAGGTAGCTACCCGCCCCATGCTTTCACCACAGGAAGTGGAGGCTAATACCCAAACCTACCTGAGGCAATTCTTTGAAGTGGTGGATAAGGCTAAAACGGAAGTGAGATGGCAAAGTGAATGGTACGATAAATTTGGTCTGCATGAGGTGATTAAGCTTACCAGTAAATTCACCATAGCCCAGCTCATGGCGAGAGAGGACTTCAACAAAAGGTTTAGTGCAGGGAATCCTATTTCCCTGGCTGAAATGCTCTATCCCTTACTCCAGGCTTATGATTCAGTGGTTATTCAAGCTGATGTTGAACTTGGCGGCACTGACCAGAAGTTTAACTGCCTGTTGGGTCGAGAACTACAGCAGATGAGCGGACAGCCCCCTCAGCAAGTCCTCCTCGTGCCACTCCTGGTTGGAACCGATGGCAAACTAAAGATGAGCAAAACCTTTGATAATCATATAGGTATCGACGAGTCCCCCCAGGAAATGTACGGCAAAGTAATGTCAATTCCTGACCACCTTATTATCGATTATTTCCAGTTAGCAACTGATGTCCCTGATGAGGAAATCGCCGGATTCAATAAGCAGCTGGGCTCCCATTCCACTAACCCGATGATACTCAAGAAACGATTGGCATATGAGATTGCAGCTCAATTCCACGGCGTTGAATCTGCCAAAGAGGCGGAAAGATATTTTTCCATGGTATTTCAACAAAGAAAGCTGCCAGAGGAGATTCCGGAATACGCCTTCACCGCTAGCCATGCTGAAGATGAGATTTATCGTATTGACATTGCTCCTACCTTAGTAAAAAAAGGGATAGTTAAGAGCAACAGTGAGTTGAAGCGCCTTCTTGCACAAGGAGCAATCGAGTTGGACGGCAATAAAATAAGCAGCAATATCATCGATGCCCACAACGGTAGCGTTCTAAAGGTGGGAAAACACGACTTTGTCAGGATAGCGATTAAATTGTCCTCGGGAGGTTTATAACATGCAGCTACGCATACCAGGACCTACACCATGCCCGCCAGAAGCTCTTCAAGCAATGAGCCGTCAGATGATAAATCATCGTGGCAGGGAATTTGACCAGCTTCTCCAATCACTAACGGTAAGGTTGAAACAGATATTTCAGACTAAACAAGATGTTTTTGTACTCAGCTGCGCTGGAACAGGTGGGCTAGAAGCAGCTATCGTCAATACACTGTCTCCAGGTGATGATATACTGGCCTGCTCCTGTGGTGTATTTGGTGACCGCTTTGCTGATATCGCTAAGCAATATGGCGGCAAAGTAAATCGCCTCAACTTTGAATGGGGAACCACGGTAGACCCGGAAGCAATACGCCAGGCTTTAAAGTCAAATGCCAACATCAAGGCAGTTTTGGTTACCCATAACGAGACCTCCACCGGCGTAACCAACGATCTGGCCAGCATAAGCTCAGTGGTCAAGGAATTTGACAAGCTACTTCTCGTTGATGCTGTAAGCAGCCTTGGGTGCATCGACTTACCCACAGACGACTGGCACTGTGATGTGGTAGTAACCGCTTCCCAAAAAGGCTGGATGGTTCCCCCTGGCCTGGTAATGATTAGCGTAAATGAGAAAGCGTGGGAAGCTTATTCACAGGCTAGAATGCCACGGTTTTATCTCGACTTCACTAAAGCCAAGGACTACTTACAAAAGGGACAGACGCCCTGGACCCCAGCCATTTCTATTTGCTTTGCTTTGGATGCTAGCCTGGATTTGATGCTGAATGAAGGATTACAAAATGTATTTACCCGGCACAAGAGAGTGGCGCAGATGACTAGAAATGGTATAAGGTCACTGGGATTATCCCTTTTTTCCAATGAAAATTGTGCTTCCAACACGGTAACTGCAGTCAATGCTTCAGACAAGCTTGATGCGCCTAAACTCGTCCAAATCCTGAGAGAGGAATATGATGTAGTTATCGCTGGAGGTCAACGCAAGTTGTCCGGTAAAATCTTTCGCATTGGTCACATGGGGCTGGTCACCGAAGATGATATTAGAATAACATTGGAAGCAATAGAAAAAGCTTTGCCGAAAGTGAGGTATTAACCCAGATGAAAGTCTTAGTCGCAGACCCTATTGCTGAAGAAGGAATAAAATTTCTCGCTGAGCATGCTCAAGTAGATGTCAAGCTCAAATTAAAGCCTGACGAGCTTAAAGCGATAATCAACGATTATAGTGCACTCATTGTGCGTAGCCAGACGAAGGTATCCGCGCAGATAATTGAATCCGGGAAGAATCTAAGAGTCATTGGTCGTGCAGGGATAGGGGTGGATAACATCGATGTTGCTGCCGCTACCAGAAAAGGCATAGTGGTAGTAAATGCTCCTACAGGCAATACCGTGTCTGCCGCTGAGCATACCATCGCTCTCATCCTCGCCTTAGCACGGAACATACCCAAGGCTAATACTCAACTGAAGTCGGGGCTATGGCAGCGAAGCAAGCTAATGGGCACCGAGATCAGAAACAAGACTTTAGGAATTATTGGCCTGGGGAACGTTGGCTCCGAGGTAGCCAAACGAGCTCAAGGATTTGAAATGCGGGTTATTGCTTATGACCCTTTCATCTCAGCACACTATGCCAAAACTAGAAAGATTGACCTTGTTCCTTTAGAGGAGTTATTTCAAGAAGCTGACTTTATTACCCTTCATACGCCATTGACCCAAGCTACCAGGAACCTAATCGGTGCTGAAGAAATTGAAAAAATGAAACCCACAACTTATGTTATTAATTGCGCTCGGGGTGGTTTGATCGATGAAGAAGCATTGTTCAAAGCGATTGAAGAAGGTAAGCTAGCCGGGGCTGCCTTTGATGTCTTCAGCACCGAGCCAGCAACAGATAGCATCCTTTTTGAAAGCGACAAAATAATTGTCACCCCGCATCTTGGTGCCTCAACCGTTGAAGCACAAGCAAATGTCGCTAAAGATGTTGCTGACCAGGTTTTAACAGTCCTTCGCGGAGAATTCAGCAAGTATGCCGTCAATATGCCTTACATCTCCCCGGAATTACTGCCACTGCTAGAAGGAGCCACGTTAATTGGCAGCTTTGCCAGCCAATTAATGGAGGGACCAATTTCTGATATTCATATCAAGTACAGCGGTGGGATAACCAATTATGATTTAAGCCCGGTAAAGGTATCCTTTATCAGTGGATTGCTCCGACAAATGACTGACGAAAAAATAAATTTGGTTAACGCTAATTTTTTCGCCGCCCAGCGTGGTTTGAAACTTACTGAGGAAAAAGAGTTAACCTGTGCCAACTACCCTAACTTACTCACTCTAAAGGTTAATACAGATGCAGGTACTACTACCATATCAGGAACAGTTAGAGATAGTGCAACCCACATCGTTCAAATTAATGACTTCTGGGTGGACATAATACCTGCGGAAGGCTATCTTCTACTCTGTGACCATCTTGATACTCCCGGCCGTGTTGGTGCCATTGGAACCGTGTTGGGTAAAGCTGGCATCAATATCAGCGCAATGCACTCAAGCAGACAAAAACCGGGAGGAAAACAGCTTACGATTCTGGTTTTAGATGAACCACCGACTGGAGAGCAACGCAGGGAAATCTTGGCATTGCCCGATGTTTATACCGCTAAACTGGTTAAAATATAATCACCAGAGAGGGTTGATAACTAACCCGGCAGGAACTTTGGGGTAAAAGTAAGTCGATTTCCTTGGCATTCTATCACCGGCATCAGCAATGGTTTTAACCACCTCTACTTTGGGTAACGAGGTGATAAAGGCTAATTGATAATCTCCCTCTGTCACTCTTCGATAAGCTTCGTCAACATCGGCGGTATATTCAATATCATCTCTGCTGGAGTCAATTCCCAGAATTTCCTCCAGAATAAGGTGATTAAGAAGACTAACACTAAGTTTCCTATAAGCCTGGGAGCGAGCTACAGGCATTGCTTTATCAATAGACACATCCGGGCGTTGTCTTAATATTATTAGTGAATCATCCTCCAATCCCAAAACTCCCAAAAGTGCGCCTTCCCCCTCAGCAGGTTTTAGCTTATGGAAGATATTTTCAGCTAAATTGGCCTTGATATCTGATAAAGGATTTGTCTCCACCATAAACAAATCCTGGTTCGTTAGCCAATGGATTAGTTTAGCTTTGGTATCAGGTGATATGCCGCGTACTAGCCTGTGGATAGGCAAAACAACAAGTCCCGGGTCGGAAAACTCAACCAAGGACATCATTATATAATTAAAAGCTTCCTTCCCGGTTGGAGAAGAAAGCTGTTCTATCCTTTCCCGTTGATATTCTAGCGCAGTCTCATAACGATGGTGACCATCAGCAACATAAAAGGGTAGATCAGATAAGAGATCACCGATTTGGCGTATTAGCTGAGACTCAGTTATCGCCCAAATGAGATGACGTTCACCAGAATCAATTAAGTCCACCGGCGGGTTATGCTGTGACACCGACGCCAGTATCCCGGCGATCTCCTTGTCCCTGCCCTGGTATAGAGCAAGGATGGGACTGGAGGCAGCCTGGCAAGTTCGTAACAGCTGAAGTCTATCCCGCTTCATTTTGGTAGATGTCTCTTCGTGAGGATATATGCCTTCACCCCACAGCACCAGCTTAACCCGGGCTATTAGTTCACGCCGCCTCCTCCTCCCGTCATAGCTAAAATAATGATCATGGAGGTAAAAAGCAGGTGAGCCGTCCGCTTGAAGAACCCCTTCTCCAAGCCAGCTTTTCAAGGTCATCGCAGCATTGTCATACTTAGACCTACCTTTGGCACTATCTGCGGATGGCTGGGCAGGAAGTTCCAAGCGAATCACATTGTAATCACTTTTCTGGTAATAAAGTTTCTGTTTTGCGGGAGTAATCTCATCATATGGTGGACAATTGACTACTCCTAAATTGGAAACCTTTTCCTTTTTGTATCGTATGCCACAGAATGGACAAACTTCAGCCATCCAAGAATCACCTCACGCTTTGTCTAAAAGTGGTTATCCTGTTTATCACCAGAATCCCGAGTTAGTATTATATAAACAACTTAGGCTTGAGCAAGTAGCTCAGAAACTATCTCGCTTACCGCCTTGCCATTAGCTTTACCTTTAAGCTGGGGCATAAGCTGCGACATGACTTTACCTTTGTCCATCTCCCCTCTTGCGCCAACCATATCAATTGCTTGTCGTGCTGCAGCTATAATCTCCTCACGACCCATTTGCTTGGGAAGATACTCTAAGACAATAGCTAAGCCTGACTCTTCCTGAGCTACAAGGTCACTGCGATTCCCTTGCTTGAAAGCCTCGATGCTTTCTCGCCGTTGCCTCACCTCTCCACTAAGGAGATCAATGATTTTGTTATCATCGACAGGTTTTCGTTCAGCAATTTCAGCATTCTTTATCCTGGATATGAGCAAGCGCAGTGCGGAGATTCGTACCTTATCCTGTTGCTTAACTGCTTGATACAGATCCTCCCTTATTTTCTCCCCCAGCGTCACCTCATTCCCCTTACGCTTTTTCGCCTCTTTGCTGCCTGTTTCCTCTTCCTCGCCTCGCTTGGTTTCTCAAAAAACTTTCGCCGACGCACCTCAGCTAAAATACGGCCTTGCTGCACCTGCCTGTTGAATCTACGCAATAAATTCTCGAAGCTTTCACCAGAGCCAAGCTTTACTTGAGCCATATCGTATCCATGCTAGTTTTACAAATGCTACATTGTATTAGTTACGAGCTACCTGTGTCAAGGAATGAATGGCTTTTGTCACCTCTCCACCTTTACCCATAATCTCTCCCCATCCGTGATAAACTCAATGGTGCCATTCTGGGAAGTTAAGTAGACGTTGTCTTCACCCAGCCTTCCTTCCAGCCTCTCCACCACCTCGGGGCTTGGATGCCCAAAAGTATTGTCTGCCCCCACTGAGATTACTGCTATTTGAGGGTCAACTACGGCTAGAAACTGGGGCGTGGTAGATGTCTTGCTGCCATGATGGGCTACCTTCAGCACACTGCTTCTCAAATTAGCTCGCTGTTTAATAAGCTCAAATTCTCCTTCCCATCTGATATCTGCGGTAAGCAAGAAACTGATTTCACCCCAACTCAGTTTTAATACCACACCATTGTTATCCACATCGGCGCTACTTCCTTCGAAAAACTGCCCAGGTGGACTAAGCACTTCTATCTTAATGCCTCTGCCCAAATCGATTTCCTGCCCCGCTTTAGCCATATCATGCTTGATTCCCTTCTCCTCAACGAGCTTAAGCCATTCTTGATAAACGCAGGAATTATAACAAACACCGGGCTCGAGCACTCCTTCCACTTCATACCTTTGGAGCACTTCCACCAGTCCAGTAATGTGGTCAGCTTGAGGCTGCGTGCATACCATTAAGTCCACTGTTCTATCCCAGAAGGGAAGCTTCCGGCCTAACTCCAAACTTATTGTCTGAGGGCTGGGACCACCGTCAACAAGTATATTCTGATGATCGGGTGTTTGTATCAAGATGGCATCTCCCTGCCCTACATTAAGGAATGTCACGTGCAGGTTATCATCCGGCGTGGTGAGAACTACAGCCCAGACCAGTATAGCCACTAATAAAAGAGGAGGAATGAGCCACTTCAGAAGCGAATGTCGGGAGAATTTAGCCATCACTAACCACCTCTCTCTCCCCTAAAAGCTAACCTGGAGAAGATATCGTTCAACTGCTTCCTATAATTAAGCCATGCCACAACTATTGCAAATATGATGTAATATTCCCATACCAACCACACAGGGATAGCGGATACCTGCAAAGAAGAGAATGGCAAGGCATCAAAGCCCTCAACTACCAAAAGCAAATAGGTTAAGAATAACCAGGCGACCCAGCCTAAAATTTGAGACGCAAATACGGCAAATAATCCCACAAGAGCAACCAACGCAGAGGCAACGATGATAGCTGGCAAGGCAGGCAGAGAAAGGAATGTTGCTGGAACACCGACCAGCGAAACAACGTTAAAATAGTAGGCTACAAGTGGCCAGACTGCGATAATAGCCGCTAGGGTCACTGCAAAGCTATCCACAAAAACATTACTGATGGCTATAGCCTTATCTCTGTATTCAAATACCTTGGCCACACCTTTCCTTCCCCAACTCTGAAGATAAGGATAAAACAAAATAAGCCCGAGCATTGCCGTGAAGCTAAGTTGGAATGAGATGCTCCATAGAATTTGAGGCTGAATGCCCACCATCACTGCACCAACAAAAGCCAGGGCAGTAATAGCACTTCGCTGCCTTCCTAAATATTCAGCCAACAGGAATAAGCTGCCCATCATGGCAGCGCGAATTACCGGCGGATGCATTCCAGTAAGCAAGGCATAAATCCAGATAGCAATAAGGGTAAGCCAAATATATATGGAGCGCTGTCTTCCAAAAACCAAAGTTAGAAAGCTGAGGAGAATGCCGATTATGATACTTATATGCAAGCCAGAGATAGCCAATATATGGGCAGTCCCTGACCTTGAGAAAGCTTGTGTCACAGAATAAGGTATGTTGCTCCTTATGCCAAGCAGGATACCCTGAGCTAACGAGCCTTGTGGCTCAGGTAGAGCCTTAGTCAGAGAATCAGAAAGCCTATCCCTGAAAGAATAAAGCCATTGCAAAGGTTCAAAACCCTTGCCTTCCTCCAGAATCTCTATCTTAGGGTAATAACAGATAGAGTAAATTCCTTGGTGAGCTAAATAGCTTTTGTAGTCAAAATCTTCAAACGTAGGAGGGGTCTCCAATTCTTCAGTTACTTTGAGCACATCTCCGTAATGATACTCAGGATATCTTGATACTCGCACCAGGACAGCACCTGAGACCTCCTTCTCTTCACCCTCCATGCTTATCTTCTTGGTTGAAATGGTTAACAAACAATATCTATCTCTAACATCGGGCTCCTCTTTCACCATCCCCTGAATTTCTACTATCCCTTGCTCATTGTAGAAGCAAATAGAATGTTCATCTACGCGAGGTAAGCTTGATGGAAAATAAAGGATACCTCCGATGCAGGCGAAAAGGCACAATCCCATCACTATTAAGTTCTGTCTTCTATTGGGGAAAAGAGGGATAAACAAGAATGGGAAAATACCGAGTAGGGTAATTATCAATGGCAGGCTAACTTGTGAGCCTATAAGAATACCTGCTACCCAGGCACAGCTAATATAAAGCAGCCACATCAAAAAGTTTTGCTATGTGATACGGTGATATAGTCCTTTATCTTGTCAAATGTCCCCTGCCCGATGCCTTTGACTTGAAGCAAATCTTCAACCCGCTTGAACTCACCATTTTCACTGCGGTATTTCACGATAGCCCGAGCTCTAGTTTCACCTATCCCCGGCAGGGCTTCAAGAAGCCACTCTTCCGCCCGGTTGATGTCCACCTTCTGCGGAGATTGTTCTTCCCCTTCTTCAGGAATATAAATCGCGATATGGTTAAGGTCAGCATCAGGTTCAAGGCCAACATCTGAAAGAACGGCCTGTATTGTCTCGCCTTCCCTGAGGGAATAGATACCAGGGTTAATGACTGCACCACCAATATAAACTTCGCCACCCTGCTGCGGAAGCGCAGCTTGAGATAACACCAGCTCGACAGGCTGGACTTTATTGCGATTGGTCAGCAGCATAACACCGCCGACCACCAGGGCAATAATCAAGAAAACTGTGATAAAGATGTAAAATCTATCTGCCTGGTTCATCTTGGCTGCTCTCCTTTCCTGGACATTGTTTTAGCGACCTCATCTTTCGTCATTCTGGCCATAGGCGAAGAATCTTAGAGATTCTTCATTTAGCCTTGCTCCATTCAGAATGACAACCTTGCATTTCAATGGTAAGATTTTCATATGGCGAAAAATTCAGGAATATCAATCGTCAATCGCAAAGCTTATCACGACTACCATATCGAGGAAAGATTTGAGGCAGGCATTGTGCTTAAGGGCTCTGAAATTAAGTCAATAAGGGCGGGGAAGGTAAGTCTACAGGATGCCTATGCCAAACCGGAAAATGGAGAACTCTGGCTATTCAACAGCCACATCGCCTCGTATGATGCTGCTAGCTACAACACACATCAGCCAACCCGTCCCCGCAAGCTTTTGCTTCACAAAAAAGAGGTCGACAAACTCACCGTGAGGGTGATGCAGCGGGGTTTGACTTTAGTTCCTCTTAAGCTGTATATTAAACATGGGATTGCCAAGATCGAGTTGGGTGTGGGTAAGGGAAAGAAGATTTACGATAAGCGGGAAACTATTATGCGCCGTGAGACAGACAGAGAAATAGAGCGTGCGCTAAAAATCAAAGGGAGGTGGTAAAAAGGCAGTCTAATCAGGATAGCGGGGGCGCGTGGGTTCGACATGGGAAGGCCTACAGAATTGCAAGCTGAGGTGCCATTAATCTCACAAAACAAATGGCAAAAAATAAATGCCGAACCTATTGCAGCTTAATTAAAGCTACACATCCACCTCAACCTCTCCTCGAAGGTTGGGACTGGGTGTCAAAAAGTCGAGGTGCTCCAATCCCAACGTCGATACGGATTGGATAAGAAAATCGACTGGCTTAACTGGATTCGGTCAGCAGATGAAAGTTGAGCGAGACAAGTGGAGCTGACTAAGCTTGTAGGATATTCTGGCAACCTTTCTATGGACGGGGAGTTCGACCCTCC
>DAOUDP010000022.1:0-74362 GCA_034431195.1 Dehalococcoidia bacterium
CCCCCCCCAACAGAACCGATGCTTATGAAATACAGCAAATAATAGACACAGATTTTTCTCCTTGTCAATACTCCTTTTGGACACTTTTAAGCAGTCAATATCAGTAACCCTTAATGCTAACAGTTACTTCCTTGAAGGGGATATCTTTGCTGCTTAATTGTATTGCCTGCTTAGCCATATGCACCAGCCCCGAGCAGCAGGGCACCTCTATGTGCACCACGGTCAAGCTCTTCACCGATGAATGTCTCAGGATATCAGTCAACTTCTTCAGGTGGGCCTGGAAGTCATCCAGTTTGGGACAGGCTACTAATAGGCTATGGCCTTTCAAGAAGTCCTGGTGAAAGCCAGCATAGGCAAAAGGGACACAGTCCGCAGCTAGCACAACGTCGGCTCCTTGCAGAAAAGGTGCCGTTGGCGGGACCAGGGTAAGCTGCACCGGCCAGTGACCGAGCATTGACTGCTGGTTTGTTGCCTCTATAGAGGCAATCCCTGTTGTCTGTTGCCTCTCAAATCGGGTGACCGTAGCCAAGGAACAGCCGCAGGGAAGCTCTTCCATAGTCTGCTTCCTTTCCTCCAGATGGAGCTTTGTTGCCTCCTCATCAAAATGCTCGGCGGCTCTCTCCTCAATAGTGATGGCTCCCTGGGGGCATTCTCCGAGACAGGCACCAAGGCCATCACAATATGTCTCGCTAATGAGTTTTGCCTTGCCATCAATAATCTGAAGGGCACCCTCAGCACAGGCTGGCACGCAGAGCCCACAGCCGTTACACTTCTCCTCGTCGATTTTTATGATTTTCCGCAAGGTTTTTGTTGTCATTGCCTACCTCCTTAATAGTTCTTTGGAGGACAAAGCACGGCTAGTCCTCCCCCTTCAATTCTTTCCACCTCTCTCCCAGGCATTGACGGGCTGAAGCACACCAGTCGATGCAGGAAGGTATCTTCTCATGGTAAACCATCTCACCACACTTCAAGCACTTTACTTTTATTTCGTCGGAAAAGATTTCAACCTCAGCGCCGCAGTTCGGGCATTTGTGTAGTGACACCCGCAAGTTTCTGAAATCCTGGCCGGGACATTTGCTGGTCATTCCTGTTACCTCCTCTATCGGCAAGTATTTGGGCTTCAGCTTCTATACCAATAGTACAACTTATTGACATCACCGACTATGATTTGAATCATATATAGTGGGGAGTTAATAGTAGTTGTTTGCGTTAGGGAGATAAACCGAGGTAGTAGCATAGTTTTGTGGTTCTATACTTGTGGTGGCCCTTCGCCCAGAAGTCTAAGTTTCTCCTCATCAAGGATAATCACTGTGCCACGAACAGAACGAATAATCCCCCTGTCCTTCAGGTGGCTCATAACCCGTATCGTCGTCTCGGTAGTGGTTCCGGTCATATCGGCGATCTCCTGTCGGGTAAAGGGGAGAGTAAGACCAAGCTTTGCCGAAAGCATAAGCAGTACACTGGCCAAACGCTGCTCAACTCTCTCTCCGGCAAGGTCTCTGAGGCGGCCCTGAGCATCCCTGAGCCGTCCCGCTAAGACAGCAATAATCCTCAGGGCTACCTGAGGACGATTGGCTAGAAAAGATAGGAGATCCTCTCTCTTAACTCCCACGACCTTGGTTTCAGCTATAGCCTGGGCTGAAGCGGGATAGGGCTTATTCTCGAAGACAGCGACCTCACCAAACATTTCGCCGGGGCTAAAAAAGGCGATAATAAACTCCCTCCCTGAAGAGGAATACTTAAGAACCTTCACCTTCCCTTCGGCAACGATGTAGAACCATTCGGGGGTATCTCCATCCCAGAAGATAAACTCGTTTGGCATGAAACTACGCTCGATGGCAAGGTCAGCGAGTTCACCGAGCTCATCATCATTCAAGCTGGAGAAAATAAATGAGCGTCTTAGAATCTGGGTCTTGCCGCTGAACTGCAACTTGATAACTCTCCTTCAAGGTAGCTATCTGCATAAAATATATTCCCGTGGCTGAATTATAGCACAAACAAATTCTGGTTTACTCTCAATCATTTACGCTGGGTAACCCAAGCCCGCTGGCTCGTACACTTTCGGTAGGAAATCTTGACAGCTTGCAGGGGCAAGTGCAGGATTCAGTGCCTGTCAGTTAAGCTTCAAGCCGTCTCTATTTAGCCCCAAATACCAGACCTATGTCTTTTGCTCGGCTGGCTACTTCTCTGGATTCTGGTCAGCCAATATTCTATACGCTTGGGGGAAACTCAGGTTGGTTTCTTAAAGTGGAATCCCAGCCACAAGGTGCGGGAAAGAAAAAACACGGTCATTATAGACGATGGAATAGCAGCTCTCTCATTGAAAAGGGTAAGCAAGATTCCACTTGCCAGGCCGAAGTTCTTCATTGCGCCCACCAGTATCAAACTGATGATGGTCTCTTGCCTACTGTGGAAAGCCTTGGCGACTAATTCAATTGCGTAGCTCAGACCAAAGCTGGCCACAATAGCTATTATTGCGAGCTTGAGCAAAATATCAAACTCCCCGAAGAAAGCCTGGCGGTTTAACCCAATGATAGTAAAAAGCACTATGAAAAAGCCCCAGTTCACGATTGTACCCCGCCACTTGTCGATACGCCTGGTCAGACCGGTAAAAAGCAATATTCGGGAAGCGACTATAGGAATTAATATTAACTCGCCAAGAAGAATAAGCAGTTCAACCGGTTTTAAGGAACCAACTCCGAGGAACGCAATCATTATAGCAGGCGTTACTACTAGCGCAACGAGGTATGCTACCAGCAGGGAGACCAGTGAAAAGAGAGTATCTCCACCCAGTACGTAGGTCCAGGGTACTACTGCAATCGCAGGCGGCACCGCTGCGATGACAACCAATCCTGTCCATAATTCGCTGTCATCTATCAGCCATCTTCCCATGAGCAAAATTATGCCACCCATAACAACATAGTTAATTAGCAGGGCAACAAGTATGCGGCCGAGCATGGTTTTAATAGAGGCAAATTCGCGGGAAGTTATGCTGGTGGTGGACAGGGTCATAATCAGCGCCAGTACTGGTAGCACCGCTTGCCGGGTTAAAACAGCTCCCTTCTCACCGACAGCGAGACCAATCACGATGGAAAGAACAAGTATGAAATTACGGTTTCTGAATAGCTTGCTGACGATTGCCAATTTCCTGCTTCTATGCCTACTTCTTTTCTTCAGCTAGATATTTCTCCGGGTTCTGGTCAAAGGCTTTCTTACAACCAGCAGCACAGAAGTAGTATTTCTTCCCCTTGTACTCAGAGGTAGCTGCTGCCTTGCTCTCTTCCACCTCCATCTTGCAAACCGGGTCAATTGCCACTGTGACACCTCCTGTTAATTAATTACCAAGCCTGGCTGGCCTAAACCTTTTTAGACGCAGTGAATTGGATACTACGGTGAGGGAGCTAGCTGCCATAGCAACCGCTGCCAGAATCGGATTCAGGAAGCCGTAGTTGCCCAGAATGAAGTGAAGCTCAGAGGGGACACCGGTGTTCCCGAAGGCAAGGTACAACACTCCTGCCGCCACCGGGATAAGGGCAGTATTGTAGGCAAAAGCCCAGAAGAGGTTCTGCTTAATAGTTCTCATGGTGCGTTTGCTCAGGGATATGGCGGTTGTGATTCCTGTCAAATCACCCCTAATCAGCGTAATATCTCCAGTTTCCATAGCGACATCGGTGCCGGTGCCAATGGCAATGCCCACATCAGCCTGGGCCAGAGCTGGAGCATCGTTTATCCCGTCTCCCACCATTGCTACCACTTTCCCCTCCTGCTGTAGCTTCTTGACCTCCTGAGCTTTATGTTCCGGCAGCACCTCAGCCAGGACACGGTCAATGCCTACTTGTTGGGCAATAGCCTCAGCGGTACGCTGGTTGTCTCCGGTGAGCATCATCACCTCAATACCCATATTATGTAGTGCATCCATTGCTGCTTTGGCATTCGGCTTAAGGGTATCAGCCAGAGCGATGATGCCCGCTACGTGGTTATCTATACCCAAAAACATCACTGTCTTGCCTTTTGCCCGGAGTTGCTCGGCTTCTTCCCCCAGCCCATTCAGGGAAAGGCTTTTTTCACTCATTAGCCTGAGGTTGCCCAGGAGAAGCTTTTTCCCTTCCACTGAAGCCTCGACGCCGTGTCCCGGGATAGCGTTAAAATCTGAGGCCGGAGATATTTCCAGTTTCTTCTCTAAAGCCGTCTTGACTATAGCCTCGCCGAGTGGATGTTCCGAGCCATGCTCGGCAGAGGCTGCCAGTCGGAGAATCTCGTCCTGGGAAGAAGAAGGCAAAGTGATAATATCGGTTACCCTGGGTTCACCCTGGGTTAGAGTGCCTGTTTTATCCAGTAGCACAGCCCTTATTTTGTGAGACCTCTCCAGTGTCTCAGCACTCCTGATAAGAACACCATGCTCGGCTCCTTTACCTGTGCCTACGATAATAGCTGTTGGCGTCGCCAGCCCCATAGCGCAGGGGCAAGCGATGATAAGCACTGCCACAAAGTTTAGAATGGCATAGGTAAGGGCTGGAGATGGTCCGGCAAAGTACCATACTATAAAGGTAGTGATAGCAATGCCAATTACTATTGGCACGAAGTAGCTGGCAATAATATCCGCCAGGCGCTGAATCGGCGCCTTGCTTCCCTGGGCTTCGTCCACCAGTCGGATAATTTGAGCCAGGGTGGTATCCTTACCTACCCTGGTTGCCTCAAACTTGAAGCTGCCTGTCTTATTAATGGAGGCACCGATAACTTCATCACCTACCTTTTTCTCTAAAGGAATGCTCTCCCCAGTAATCATGGACTCATCAATGCTGGAATAGCCATCACGAATAATGCCATCCACAGGTACTCGCTCTCCTGGTCGTACCAGAATGAGGTCACCAACCTGAACATCTTCGACGGAAATTTCCCTTTCCTCGCCGTCACGGATAACCAAGGCAGTCTTAGGATTCAGGCCAATGAGTTTCTTTATCGCTTCTGAAGTCTGTCCTCTGGCTCGTGTTTCCAAGAAGCGACCAAGTAGTATTAAGGTAATAATCATAGCTGAGGTGTCGAAGTAGAGGCCAAGCTCTACCTCGGCGGCAGCAAAGAGGCCAAGAAAGAGAACAGCTATCATGCTGTAAAAATAGGCTGCTGAGGTACCCACGGCAACCAGCGTATTCATATCAGCGGTTTTGTGCCTTAACGCACCCCAAGCTCCCCGGTAGAATCGCCATCCTGCCCAGAACTGCACCGGTGTGGCTAGTGCCCAGAGTAGATATGGTTTCCCTGCGAATGAGGGAGCCCACATTAGAGCCATAATTGATGAGGCGAGGATAGCGGCAAAGATAAACCTGTTCCTTACGCCTTGGAGTTCTCGCTGGGCGGCAGTGGTGACATCTTCCAACGTCTCTGCTTCTGACTCGAGTTCATAGCCAGCATCTTTCACTGCCTGCCTGAGGTCAGCTATACCCGTTCCCTCCGTGTACTCCACAGTAGCCTTCTCTGAGGCTAGATTAACATTGGCTGAAATTACCCCGGGCACACTTAAGAGAGCCTCCTCTACCCGGGCAACACAGGAAGCGCAGGTCATCCCGCCTACAGGGAAGATGGATTTCTTGGTGGCTAACCCATAGCCCAATTGGGAGATGGTATACTTGATTTTGGCGAGTTCTACCTTGGAGGGGTCATATTCTACAATAGCCTTTTCCGAGGCAAAGCTTACGTTTGCCTGCTCCACCCCGGGTGTCTCGGCTAGACCCTTCTCAATAGTAGCAGCACAAGTAGTACAGGTCATCCCGGTAATGTGGATATGCGCCTTTTTAGATTTCTTGGGACTAGATTTCTTAGCCACAACTCCCTCACCAAGCCTTGCTGGTTTCTTTTAGTAATCATCCTATGCCGGGAGCGATGAGTCACTCCGGCATTTTTTATTGCATCCTAGAGTAAGATTATAATATTAGTGTGAGAGAATCAATCTCACATTAGAAAGGAGGTGAAGCTATGAAGATGACTCGAAATCTGGCAATAGTTGTGTTCCTTCTAGGTGGAGTGGCAATAATCATGGGTGCAGTGTTCATTGGCCAAGGTGTTTCTAAGAACAATCAGCTAGTGGAAGCGATGCGGGTAGAACAGGTGACTCTTGGTATTGAAGGTGCAGAGTTGGAGGGCGCGGTTATTGATTCCTTAGCAGAAGCACAAAAAGCCGGCGACACTATAAGGGAGCATCGCCGGAGTATAGCTCCGACATATAGTGATCTACTGGGAGAAGAACTCTATGATCCGACAGATCCGAAGCAACTAACCTACGCACAGGCGCTGAACTTGGAGAACTACTTGTACCTTGCCGTTGTTGCCTTTGGTCTTACCCAGTCGGTTACTGCTAGTGGTGTCTTTATGGTCATCACGGGGCTCGCCCTCGGTGGGACTGGAGTGGTGCTATATCGGTTGAGTCAAATAGTGTCTCAGAACTTACCTCATGAACCTTGAGAAAGGCAGGTTACTGAAGGTTATAACCCTCCAGTAACAGGAGCAACGGACCTTCCTCTTGGTTGCCTTGAGAGCAATCAGGGGGAGGTTTAGCCTGCTAGCCGACTTCATGTTATACTTTGCTACCCAAAAGACTGATAAAATAGAATATGGCGTTAGCTAGGGACTATTAGGAGGTGAGGTTTGAAGGTAAGGGTAGATAGAGATTTGTGTATTGGTGTTGGTAATTGCGTGGCTTTGGCACCGACAGTCTTCAAACTTGACGAGGAGAACAAAGCTAGTGGAACAACACTGCTAAAACCCGCCGCTCTCTAAGGTTGTGGAAAACAGGAGGTAGTAACGAAGGAAGTTGTTATAGTCAGCGGAGCAAGGACACCAATCGGTACCTTCGGCGGCACCTTAAGAGATATCCCCGTTGTCAATCTAGGCCGCCTGGTGATCACCGAAGCGCTTGAACGCGCCGGCTTAAGACCAAAAACCAGCAAGAAACTTCTAAGCTACGAACCTTCCGCTTTTAAAGGCGAAGAGGCTTCTGAGTTAGCAGCAAAATGCCAGGATTGGGATTCCTCTTTACAGGAAATTCAAGTTGACGAGGTAATCATGGGAAATGTCCTTCAAGGAGGACAGGGGCAGAACACCGCCCGTCAGGCTGCTATCTATGCAGGCATCCCTAAAGAAACACCCTCTTATACGGTAAATAAAGTCTGCGCCTCAGGCTTGAAAGCCATTACGTTGGGAGCTGAGGCGATAATGCTTGGCGAAGCAGACGTTGTGGTTGCTGGAGGAATGGAGAACATGAGTCACTGTCCCTATATCCTTCCTAAAGCTCGTTGGGGCTACAGGATGAGCATCAACGCCAGAGCAGACATTGTAGACCTCATGGTGCTTGATGGACTGTGGGAGACATTCTACGGCTATCATATCGGTAATACTGCAGAAAACATCGCGTCCAAATACAATATAAGCCGGACTCAGCAAGATGAAGTGGGATTCCTTAGCCATCAGCGAGCCAAAACAGCTATAAGAGAAGGGCTTTTCAAACAAGAAATCGCTCCTGTGCCTGTTCCACAGAGAAAAGGAGGACCACCAATCCACTTCGACACCGATGAACGTCCTATGGACACAAGCCTTGAAAGAATGGCTTTCTTGCCTCCGGTATTTCACAGAAGTGGAACGGTTACCGCAGGTAATTCCTCAGGCATAAACGATGCCGCAGCAGCGGTGGTACTTATGTCAAGAAGTAAGGCCAAATCATCAGGACTCAAGCCCTGGGTAACTATCAGGGCCCATGCGTCCGGGGCTGTAGATCCAGCCTATATGGGACTCGGAGCCGTGCCAGCAATGAAAAAAGCCCTCAAAAAAGCAAGGCTTACCATTACAGATATGGACCTCATCGAACTTAACGAAGTTTTCGCTGCCCAGATTATCGCCTGTATGAGAGAGCTTGATACAAGCTGGGATATCACCAATCCCCATGGAGGCGGTATCGCCCTGGGACATCCCCTTGGCGCAACAGGAGCAAGATTAGTGGTTACGGCTATGCACGATATGAAGCGAAGAAATCTGCATTATGCACTGGTAACTATGCCTGTTGGTGGAGGACAGGGTATGGCAGCGATACTGGAGGGGACAACATAATCATTTGCCCTTCTTACAATAGTCAGGGCACCAAATAGCATTGGGACGCTCAGGACGATTACAAGCACCCCGCCAGTTCCACATACAACTATCACATAGAATAACGTTCTTGCCTAATGCCTTTTTAATTCTGACTTTGACTCTGTATGCCCAACTCGGGCCCTCGGTGCTCATAGCAAAATCAAGATTCCTTACATCTCTTTGGACAAAGTGGCTAAGAATTCCGCGTTATTCCTCGTCTTAGATAACCTGGTCAACAACCTCTCAGTAGCTTCATTGGGATTAGGGGAATCCTCAGCTATCATGGAAACTACACGCCTGAGCAGCCATATTTGCTTTACAGTATTCTCATCCAGAAGGAGATCTTCTCGCCTCGTTCCACTGGGAACTATGTTTATTGCTGGGAAAATCCTCTTCTCTGCCAATTTTCTATCTAAATGAAGTTCCATATTCCCTGTTCCTTTGAACTCTTCATATATGAGCTCATCCATACGACTGCCAGTATCCACCAGGCAGGTAGCAATGATTGTTAAGCTACCCCCTTCCTGGGTATTGCGGGCAGTACCGAAGAACCGCTTTGGAGGATACAAAGCCCCTGAGTCAATACCACCAGACAAAGTGCGCCCGCTGACAGGCATCGCCAAATTGTAAGCTCTAGTGAGACGGGTAATGCCATCGAGGAGGATAACCACATCCTTGTTCAGTTCCGCTAATCTTTTCGCCCTCTCCAATGCCAACTCAGCCACACGAGTCTGATTCTCCACTGGCTCATCAAAGGTAGCAGCAATAACCTCAGCTTCTACTGACCTCTTCATATCGGTTACTTCCTCAGGCCTTTCTCCAATCAGGCAAACCATAAGGTGAATATCATTGTAATTGGTGGTAATAGCATTCGCGATCTTCTTCAGGAGCACTGTTTTACCCGCTTTAGGAGGTGAAACTATCAGGCCTCTCTGCCCCCTACCTATGGGAGCTACCAAATTAATCAACCGTGTACACAGTTCATCCTGAGTCGTTTCCAAATTAAGCAACTTGTCGGGGAAGGTGGGCGTCAAAGAACCGAAATTGCCACGCTGCCTGACTACTTCAGGGTCAAGCCCATCAACACTTTCCACACGAAGCAACCCATAATATTTCTCGCTATTCTTAGGAGCTCTAGCTTCTCCACAAATATGATCGCCGTTCCTCAAATTGAACCGGCGAACCTGAGAATTAGATACATAGATGTCATTAGCACCACGCAAAAAACTATCTTGCCGTAAGAACCCATAACCCTCATTCATAATCTCCAATACACCGCTCACAAACAAATTACCTTGCTGCACTGCTTGAGATTGCAGGATATGCCGAATAAGTTCCGCTTTTTTCAGCGAGGAGTATCCAGTAATGCCACATTCCTTGGCCATCACCTCTAATTCGTCACGAGTTTTATCCTCAAGTTCAGTCATGCTTTCCATAGCAACCTCCTCAGTCCTTCATTACCTTTGACCAGTCATCCATGAATCGCTTGACTCCAATGTCAGTCAAAGGATGCTGTATCATTTGGAGCAGCACCTTATAGGGCACAGTAGCAATATGCGCACCGGCTTTCGCCGCCACCACGCAATGCTGCGGATGCCTAATGCTCGCTGCTATCACCTGAGTGGGGAGTTGATAAAAACGCAAGAATTTAACAATATCCTCCACCACCTTCATGCCATCTTCACCAATATCATCAAGCCTGCCTACGAAAGGGCTCACAAAGCTAGCTCCTGCAGCTACCCCCAACAGGGTCTGATTCAAAGAAAAACATAAGGTGAAGTTCACCTTAACACCTTCTCTAGATAATACCGAAGTAGCTTCCACTCCTTCAAGGTTAGCCGGTATTTTCACCACGATATTGTCTGCCCACTTAGCTACTCCTCTGGCCTCATCAATCATCCCAGAAGCATCCTGGCTTAATACCTCAGTAGATACCGGTCCAGGAACGACAGCGCATATCTCTTTGACCAACTTTTGATAATCAACCTTCCCCTCCCTGGATATTAAGCTAGGATTGGTAGTCACCCCGCTGATCACTCCCAGTCTTACTCCGTGGCGAATGTGCTCTATATTAGCGGTATCCAAAAATAATCTCATCGTCTAATTCGAAGGCAAGCCTATTTGAGCGCCCTCAACAAGCGTCTCCTTAGCTACTCTGATCAAGTCCACAAAAAGTGGATGAGGACTGTCAGGGCGAGATTTGAACTCAGGATGAAACTGACAGCCAACCATCCAAGGGTGATTCTTCAACTCAACGATTTCCACCAATTTGCCGTCTGGTGAAAGTCCACTAGCTATAAGTCCCGCCTCCTCCAATGTCTGACGAAAACGATTGTTAAACTCAAAACGATGCCGATGCCTTTCATGAACTATCTCCCCATTATAAGCCTGAGCTGCCCTCGTCCCGGGCACCAAACAGCAAGGATAAGTCCCTAAACGCATTGTCCCCCCCTTCTCAGTAACACCACGCTGCTCTGGAAGCAAATCAATCACAGGGTAAGAAGTATCAGCATCAAACTCAGTAGAATTAACTCGTCCATTATGAAACACATGACGTGCAAATTCAATAACCATAACCTGCATCCCAAGGCACAAGCCTAGATAAGGAATCCCCTTCTCCCTGGCAAACTTAGCTGTCTCTATCATGCCTTCAATGCCTCTATCGCCAAAGCCACCAGGCACCACTATTCCTTGAACTTGTCCCAGCTTATTATCGCTGCCGTCATCCAGTCCTTCCGAGCTAAGCCATTCCATCTTCACATCCAGATTCTGCGCTAAAGCTGCATGGCGCAATGCCTCCCGCACTGAGTAATAAGCATCATGCAGTTCAACATACTTTCCCACCAAACCGATGACCACCAGGTCTTTAGGAGCTTTCGACCTAGCCACCATCTCATACCAATCATCCAAATCTGCTTCCTCGGCCTCAAGCCCCAGGCGAGTGACTATGAAGTCGCCCAACCCACACCCCTCCAACATCAAGGGCACTTCATAAATAGTTTCACTGGTAACCAATGGGATAACTGCTTCTTTGGGCACATCGCAGAAAAGCGATATCTTGTTCTTTATCCCTTCCGATATTTCCCTATCACTGCGACACAAGATAACATCAGGTTGAATACCAATCCTTCTTAATTCATTGACACTATGCTGTGTAGGCTTGGTCTTTAACTCGTCCGTGGCAGCAATGTAAGGTAAAAATGTAACATGAACATACAACACATTGTCTCTCCCTTCTTCCCTTCTCATCTGGCGAATGGCTTCAAGAAATGGCTGCCCCTCAATATCACCAACTGTGCCACCAACTTCAACTATGACTACGGCAGCATTAGATATTTCAGCTACTTGCCTGACACGCCTTTTTATTTCATTTGTCACATGAGGCACTATCTGAATGGTGCCACCCAAAAAATCGCCTCTCCTTTCATTAGCGATAATTGTAGAGTATATCTCACCCGAGGTAACGTTTGAGGCTCGAGTTAATTCCACACCGATAAATCTTTCATAATGCCCCAAATCCAAGTCAGTTTCCGCCCCATCCCGGGTAACAAACACTTCCCCATGCTGATATGGAGACATCGTGCCCGGGTCAACATTCAGATAAGGGTCAAGCTTTTGTGCCAAAACCGAAATAGAGCGACTTTTCAATATCTTCCCAAGAGAGGCTACTGATATCCCCTTACCAACAGAACTGACCACACCACCGGTAACAAAAATATACTTAGCCACTATTTATGATGAACCTAGCTAAATCAAGAAACAATGTGCTGTCCTACAGCTATGAGGTAAGTTGACTCTTGTTTATTATAAGAAGTGCATGGCAAATTTGTCAAGAAATGCGGTCTACATCAATTTCCTCAAGAACGGTTTAAGAAAGTGGTGAGCTAGCGATAACACCACAACACGTGTTGCCACCCCAATCATAGCATCCCATGTAAAACCCATAATGGCAACACCCAAAACAGTAGTTGCCGCAGCTGGAAAACATAGTTTTTCCAAGGCAACTTAAATTTCTCGGTCATCTAGCACTCCTTTCAAGTATTAATGATTAGTTTTGCAAAACTCACTGTAAGGTCTCCCTACACAGCTATGGCAGTATTCCAACAGCAGGGACAGTGTTTATCAATTTCACAGTTGAAGCACGTACCCAATTACGCTAGAATACGGATGACCGGGAAATGCGGATAACAGGCGGTAGAGCTAAGGGAATACAACTAAAAACGCTGCAGAAACGATCGCTTCGGCCCACCACAGATTCAGTGAGACAAGCAATTTTTTCTATCTTGCAGAACATGCCCAGTGATTGGCGGCGCATTGCTGACTTATATGCCGGCACCGGGGCTCTAGGCATCGAGGCTTTAAGCCGCGACGCAGAATGGGTTGATTTCGTTGACCAAAGCAAAGAGTGCTGTGACCTTATTAAACATAACCTAGAAAAGACAGGATTTTCGGACAGAGCTCACGTTTATTGTTGCAACATGAACAAAGCAACTACATTCCTCAACAGCAATTACGATGTTGTTTTTGTCGACCCGCCATACTCACTTTCATCTATGGACAACGTAGTAGCAACCATAGCCAAATCAGAGCTTATAGGAGCCAATTCCATAGTAGTGCTTTGCCACACAAAGCGCTTTTCACCAAATCCTGTTTATGGTAAACTACATCTGGTTAAGCAATTTCATTATGGCGATACATCTGTTTCTATTTATCTTATCGGAGAGTAAACAATGGTAACAGCAGTATATCCCGGCAGCTTCGACCCCATAACTAATGGACATCTTGACATCATTACCAGAGCGTGTGCTTTGTTCGATAAGTTGATCGTTGGCATTTATGATAAACCTGATAAACAAATGCTCTTCTCCCTAGAAGAAAGAGTCGCTTTAGCCAAGGAAGCGACGACCGATTTCCATAATGTCCATGTTAAATCTTACTCTGGGCTTACAGTGGACTTCATCCACAAGGAAGGGGGAAGAGCAATGATACGTGGACTGAGGATGAATTCCGATTTTGAGGCAGAGTTTGAAATAGCAGCAATGAATAAGAAACTGGCACCTGATATAGAATTAGTTTGCCTGATGGCAAGCTCTGAATACCAGTGCCTAAGTGCAAGATTAATTAAAGAGGTAGCAAACCTCGGAGGTTGCCTCACGGGATTGGTCCCTGAGCATGTTGCTGTTGCCTTAAACAACAGGTTGGCCAAGGCGTAACTTGAAGCTCCTACACAAAGGGCCTGACGTTGAAACAAAATTTATCGCAAATAAGGAGGTAAGAAAAAGATGGCATATAAAATCACCGATGAATGTATTAGCTGTGGCGCTTGTGAATCGGAATGTAAAAACGAAGCGATAAGCGAGGCCGAATCAATCTACGTAATCGACCCGGATAAATGCACTGAGTGTATAGGATGGTCCGAATCATCAAAGTGTGTTGAGATATGCCCTGTAGATTGCTGTGTTCTAGACACAGAGCACCAGGAAACTCGCGAGCACCTTTTGGAAAAGTGGCGCAAGCTACATCCAGGCGAGACTCCAACTTCCACCTAAAAGAAGCAATTGCACCCATTAGTGAGAGGTAAAAAGCCTTTTGCCATACTCAGGGACAGCTTTTACCTGATTCCAAAGTGAACGGTCGCTGTAAGCCCTTATAGCATCGTAGCAAGCGCTACATTGGTTCATCTGCGAGAAATTCTGTATCATCTCTTTTTGGGTAGAATGTGTATCACCGGAATGTGAACAGGGAACAAAACTCCCATCAGGCATTACAACGAAGAATCTTATGCCAGCCTTACAATTGGGCATGTAGCCTTGTTCGAAGTACCTCAGAGTGTCTAACAGTATAGCTTTAGAGTTGATTACATGGTTGGTTTGCTTTTTTAACTCTATAAGTCCGCTAATCGTTTGGCGTAAAACCTTCAGATCCTCTTCGCTATCGATGCAGTAATCTTTGTTACCTGTTCGCAACGCGGTATACGCGCTATACGATATGGATATATTCCAGTCCCTAGTCTTTTGGGCTAAGGATAATATATCTCTAAGATTAGCCCTTGTTATAGCTGTGTTCAGGATGATGTCCTGGTAACCAAACTTTGCTAATTGTGGAAGCGTCTGCTCCAAATGTTTATATAAACCTCGGTGCCGACGGAAATCATCATGCCTTTCATCAGGAAAATCTAGTGACACCGAAAATTGATTTACCCCAGCTTCATACAACTGAAGATAATTGCTTTCGCTTAATAACACTCCATTAGTAACAAAGATCAAATAGGGGAGCCCATCAGATTGCTTAATAGCCTTGACTATGTCTAATATATCTTTGCGCAGAAGCGGCTCCCCTCCAGAGATTTGCACTACAGGCGGGTTTAGAGTCCGAGTTAACTGGCCATACTCGGCAGGTTGAAGCTGCTTCTCGTTCTTTATTATTCCGCCCAATTCACAATGCTGACAGTTACAGTTACAAGAAAGTGTTACCTCATAAGAAACCACTAAAGGGCGATTCGTTATGTAGTTGCGTATTTCTTTCCCAGCAAGCTTAAGCCCTTGTAATACCGAAAAATTTGTCATTTATTAGAATCTATTATTATTTGAAACCAATCACCGTGGAATAGTTAAGCTTTGAGGGATGTACTACGATCATTCTATCCATTATCTTGCCCAAGGCAGATTCAGAAGAGAGGAAAGTTTTTACCTCCCCATATATCTTTAAGTACTTTAGCACTGGTACAGACAACTTGAGCAAACTTATGGATTCTCTATAACAGACAGAAGACACGTTTGTGAACCCTGCATTTTGGACGATATCCGTAAGGGTTCTAGTGGTAAATTGGTTAATGTGAACCCTCCTTATCTCCCACCATCTTCTGCGCAGGATTTTTGCCAGCACCCCTCCAATATTCGGCGTTGATACTGCCAACAATCCTCCAGGCTTAAGTATCCTGCAAGCTTCCTCAAGAGTCGCAAGCGGATACGGGACATGTTCTAGAACTACCCATAAAGTGACCACATCAAAATAATTCTCGGGGAATTGCAATTCCTCGAGTGGTCCTATCTCTACATCCAGGCCAAATTCCTTTCTTGCATACCTTGCTGCATCTCGTGATAACTCAACCCCTTTAGTAGTATATCCTGCCTTAGAAGCATTAAACAGGAAAAAACCTTCCCCACAACCTACATCTAAGAGCGTTGTATTGCTCTTGTATTTTCTTATTAGCTTTACCTGTGCTTTAGTAGCACGTAAGCGATTTGCCCGAACAATAGACACATCGCCATTCTTCATTTCAGAATAATTGCTGTTGATTCTGCTTGCTTTCTCAATCGGATTTACATATACAAGATGACAATTCCGGCACTTAACATGC
Source organism: Dehalococcoidia bacterium (assembly GCA_034431195.1). Classification (GTDB taxonomy): domain Bacteria; phylum Chloroflexota; class Dehalococcoidia; order GIF9; family AB-539-J10; genus CG2-30-46-19. Next base: position 15,476 of record DAOUDP010000022.1, read on the forward strand.
TTTCCATATTTATCCCCGGGAAGCATGTAGACCGTATCTATACCACCTTGAAGGTCACCTTCCCCCATATTGGATTCGAACAGCACGTCAAAGTCATTCTTACCACAATTGGGGCAATTACGATACTCTACCAATGAAGCCATCTTATTTTGTAACTTGCTTAAAGCTGCTTGGCTTTCTCATGAGCAGCAATAACAGCTTCAAGAATACTGGACCGAAAGCCTCCCCATTCCAACTGAGCCAAAGCCTCGGCAGTCGTCCCCCCAGGCGAAGTAACCATGTTTCTCAGCTCAACAGGATGTTTCCCCATTTTTTCAACCATATGGGCAGACCCCAGTATCGTCTGTATTGCCAATTCTTTGGCCACTTTGTGAGACAAGCCAATATAGACACCAGCATCAGTAAGCACTTCAATAAATAGAAATACATAAGCTGGACCGCTGCCACTTAAAGCCGTGGCCATGTCTATATATTTTTCCTCGGGAAAATAAATTTCCTTACCTAAGGCACTAAGTATGGAGCGAGCCATCTTCTTATGTTCCTGAGTAACTTCAACCGTGGTAGTCCAAACAATCATCCCTTCACCGATTCGTGCAGGCATGTTAGGCATAGCACGGACGATATGAGGATAAGTTAAGCCATCACTCAAAGTAGCTAAGCTAGCGCCAGCCACTATGGACAATATAGCTTGTTCGCGAAGCGAACCTTTTATCACCTCCATCACCTCTGCCAAATTCTCGGGCTTAATTGCCAGGATAACTACATCAGCATTTTCCACCGCCCTTTTACTATCGGCAGAGGTTTTCACTTTATATTCTCTGGCTAATAGTTCCCGCCTCAACTCATTTACATCGCTAACCACAATATCCTGAGGTGAAACTACTTTTTGAACCAAAAGGCCTTTAACCATTGCCTCTCCCATCGTTCCACCACCGATAAATACTATTCTCATACTCCTCCTCCTTTATCTAAACCCCAGCTTTTCACTTCACCACAATATTCATCACTCGGCCAGGAATGTAGATGATTCTATCAATTTTTTTGCCATTAATATAACCTTTAACTCGCTGACGATTCAATACCAACTCCTTAGCCTCAGCTTCAGTTATAGAAGCGGGCACAACCAGCTTATCACGCAGCTTCCCGTTCACCTGTATTGGCAGTGTAATTTCCGCCTGTTTAGCAAGCTCTTTATCAAACTTCGGCCAGGATTGATTGTGAATGCTGTAAGAATGACCACTTCTAACCCATAACTCCTCAGCAAGATGGGGAGCGGTCGGAGCAAGAAGAAGCAAAAAGTAGCTAATAGCCTCTTGCCACAGCGGAAGCGAGACGTTCCTCACCTCCCGCACTTTGGATAGCCAATTGGTTAACTCCATAAGGCTAGCTACCATAGTGTTAAAGCGAAATTTTTCCAAATCCTCAGTTACCTTCCTAATTATTTTGTGAATAACATGGCGAAGCTCACTTTCTGCTTTAGATTCAACTTTCAGGCTAACATAGCCTGTCGTTACTAAGCTCCATACCCTGTTCAACCAGCGGCTTATGCCTACAATACCGGTATCACTCCATTCACCACCAAATTCCCATGGTCCGATAAACATAAGATAACCACGAACAGCATCTGCCCCTAACTCAGCTACATACTCATCTGGAGCAATTACATTTCCCCTGGACTTGCTCATCTTTCCTCCACGGTAGATCATGGTCCCTTGATTAAACAGACGAGTGAACGGCTCACCAAAATCAACCAACCCCATGTCTCTCAGTGCTTTAGTAAAAAAGCGAGCGTAAAGGAGGTGCATAACAGCATGTTCAGCACCACCAGTATATAAATCCACAGGCAGCCAATACTTGACCTTTTCAGCTTCAAATGGAACATCACTAGTTTCAGGGCTAGCATATCGCAAGAAATACCAATTGGAGCACATGAAGGTATCCATGGTATCAGTTTCTCTCTTCGCTGGACCAGAGCACCGAGGACATGTAGTATTGACAAACGACGGACAGTATTTAAGAGGAGATTCACCGGTGGGCTTAAATTCAGCATCCGGAGGGAGCAAAACAGGTAAATCTTCTTCAGGTACAGGCACCATGCCGCATTTGTCACAGTAAACTATGGGTATCGGTGCCCCCCAGTATCTCTGTCGCGAGATGAGCCAATCCCTGAGTCGATAACTAACGGTTGGTTTACCCCATCCCTTTTCACTTAACAAATGACAAATCGCCTTACTTCCTTCCCCACTGGACAACCCAGTAAACTCACCGGAATTTATCATCACACCCTGTTCAAGATATGGGAGTGGTGTTTCCTCACCCAACCACCCAGGAGGAGCGATGACAGGACGAACAGGCAAGCTAAACTTTCGGGCGAATTCCAGGTCACGCTCATCATGAGCAGGTACTCCCATTACTGCCCCGGTGCCATAGCTGAGCAACACATAATCAGTAATCCAGATAGGCACTCTTTCTCCATTTAACCTGTTGGTGACATAGCTTCCCAGGAAAACCCCTGTCTTTTCCCTACCTAAAGCTGTTCGTTCATACTCACTCTGACGTCGGCACCAGACAACATACTCGTCAACCTCAGCTTTGTGTTCTGGAGTAGTCAACAAAGGAACTAAGGGATGCTCAGGTGGTAGCAGGAAGAAGGTTGCCCCAAAAATAGTGTCGGGGCGAGTGGTAAACACCCTTATCTCCTTCTGCTCCACACCATCGTGCTCTAGCTCAAAAGAAATTTCAGCACCCTCGCTCTTACCAACCCAGTTTGTCTGCATTGTCTCTATGCGTTCCGGCCAATCTATCTGACTGTGGTCAAGAAGCTCCTCAGCATATTTGGTGATTCTGAAGAACCATTGCTCCATATCCTTCTTGGTCACCTCAGTACCACAACGCTCGCATAATCCTTCGCCTACCACCTGTTCATTAGCCAGTACAGTCTGACATTTGGGGCACCAATTGACAGGCGCCTTACCTCGATAAGCCAATCCAGCGTGGTAAAGCTTCAAGAAAAACCACTGTGTCCATTTATAATATTCAGGAAGGCAGGTAATCACCTCACGCTTCCAATCATAGATTGCCCCTATGCTTCTTAACTGGTGACGCATATTCTCGACGTTCTCCATCGTCCATGTATAAGGATGAATGCCATGGCTGATAGCGGCGTTCTCCGCAGGCAGCCCAAAGGCATCAAACCCCATCGGGTGAAGCACATTATAACCCTGCATCCTTTTAAACCGGGCATGAACATCCGAAGGTGCCATGGCATACCAATGTCCGATATGAAGGTCCCCCGAGGTATAGGGAAGCATAGTCAGGGCATAGAACTTGGGGCGGTCGCTTTCCTCCTTTACCTCATAAATGCTATCATCCGCCCATCTCTTCTGCCACTTCTTCTCAATTTCCTGAGGATTGTATTTCAAAGCCATATGGCGATAAAGTTTAGCCCATTTTACCGGCAAGTTAAAGAGCCAAGTTTCAACTCCTTCAAAATAGCCTGAGTTAAACGTGTCATTGCAAGCCGAAGGTATAGCAATCCCAGAGTTTGCTTCGATACATTGCGCCCCGTAATGACATGTATATAAGTCACCTATCACCAATCATATAAAAACGACTACACTATAGAAGGACGGCGCTGATAGCCGCTAAGAGTTGCAATTGACACCTTGTATCGGGGGTGATACATTGACGCCGCCACTATCTTTGTGGAAGAAGAAAAACAAAGGAGGACGCCATGAAAAGAGGACTGGTTGCCCTATTAATTGTGTGCTTGGTAGCTGTAGCGCTGATCCCCGGATGCCAACCAGGTCCAGAGGGAACGATAAAGATAGGAGTTATTGGACCGATGACATTCATCCAGGGAGAGCAGCACTGGTGTGGAGCAAAAATGGCGGCAGATGAAATAAATGAAGCTGGTGGTATAGTGGTGGGAAACGTGACTATGCCAATAGAGTTGGTCCAATTCGATTCAAATGAGATGCTTAGCGTTCCTGACGCCGCGGCGGCAATGGAAAAGGCAGTAATAGTTGACAAAGTCGACTTCTTAGTTGGCGGCTTCAGGACGGAGGCTGTACTTCCCATGCAGGATATTGCTATGGACCATCACAAAATTTTCCTGGGCTGTGGTGCTGCCCATCCAGACCTATGTGTGAGGGTAGCAGAGGACTATGATAGGTACAAATACTGGTTTAGAGTCGTACCTTTAAATAGTGACTACCTTGGCTTGGTCAACTTCATGAATTTGGAAATGGTTATAAAAGCCATAAAAGACCAGACTGGGATTGAAAACGTAAAGGTAGTTCTACTGATGGAAAAAACGGTGGCTGTGGAAGTCGTAGTGGAGGCTGCCCATGACCTAGTTCCTCTAATGGGTGTCGAGCTTGTTGGAGAGTGGAGACCATCTGCTACAGCTACCGATGTAACAGCTGAGTTATCCGCGATAAAGGATTCCGGGGCTCATATAATTCTGACGTTTTTTTCCGGGCCAGCAGGAATTGTCTATGCCAAGCAATGGTGCGAGCTTGAAATCCCAGCAGCTTCGGTGGGGATTAATGCAGAAGCCCAGAAGATAGGCTTTTGGGATGCTACTGGAGGAAAAGGAAATTACGAAACGACCCTGAATATGTATGCTCGCGTGGAACAGACAGAGAAGAGTATTCCCTTCTGGGACAAGTTTATCGCAGAAACGGGGGAATTCCCCACCTACAATGCTGGCACTTATGAGGCGCTATTCATACTAAAGGATGCTATTGAAAGGGCAGGTACTCTTGATCCCGATGCTATCGTCATTGAACTGGAAAATACGGACTATTATGGAACTCCGGGTAGAATGGTGTTCATGACAACAGACTCAATCACACCCCACGATATAAAATGGGGGCCTGGATATGTGACTGCTATTGGAACTCAATGGCAAGATGGAGAACTTTTATGCGTTTGGCCTCCAGTAGATGGATCATGGAACGATATAACCTATGAAGGCACTGTAGCGTATAAACTGCCGCCGTGGGTAATAGATTATTGGAAAGCTAAGTAATACATTTGAACATAAATAGACCCAGAATAGTACTGGTAGCGGCATTAATTAACCCTGTTAAGGCGTAGGGAAACGTAAAGTGAATGTAAAAAATAAGCGCCTGAAAATCTAGTATTGACACCTTGTATCGGGGGTGATACATTGACGTTGCCACTATATTTGTGGAAGAAGAAAAACAAAGGAGGACGACATGAGAAGAGGAGTTGTTGCCCTATTAATTGTGTGCTTGGTAGCTGTAGCGCTGGTTCCCGGATGCCAACCAGGTCCAGAGGGAACGATAAAGATAGGAGTTATTGGACCGATGACATTCGTCCAGGGAGAGCAGCACTGGTATGGAGCAAAAATGGCGGCAGATGAAATAAATGAAACTGGTGGTATAGTGGTGGGAAACGTGACTATGCCAATAGAGTTGGTTCAAATCGATTCAAATGAGATGCTCAGCGTTCCTGATGCCGCGACGGCAATGGAAAAGGCAGTAACGGTTGATAAAGTCGACTTCCTGGTCGGCGGCTTCAGGACGGAGGCTGTACTTGCCATGCAAGATATTGCTATGGACCATCAGAAAATTTTCCTGGGCTGTGGTTCTGCCAGTAAAGAGCAATGTGTGAGGGTAGCAGAAGACTATGATAAGTATAAATACTGGTTTAGAATTACACCTATAAATGATGAGTTACTTGTCATAGACAGTTTCTTTATTTTAGAAAATGTTATAAGCGTGGTAAAAGACGAGCTTGGCATTGAAAACATAAAGATAGCCGTACTGATGGAAAAAGCAGAGGTAGGGGACCTAATAGTGGCGGCGGCCGAGCACCTAATTCCTCTAATGGGTGAGGGTATCGAGCTTGCTGGAGTGTGGAGACCATCTCCTACAGCTACCGATGTAACAGCTGAGTTATCCGCGATAAAGGATTCCGGGGCTCATATAATTCTGACTTATTTTTCCGGGCCAGTGGGAATTGTCTATGCCAAGCAATGGGGCGAGCTTAAAATCCCAGCAGCTTCGGTGGGGATTAATGTCGAAGCCCAGAAGATGGGATTCTGGGATGCTACTGGAGGATATGGAAATTACGACACGACCCTGAATACATATGCTCGTATAGAACAGACAGAGAAGAGTATTCCCTTCTATGACAAGTTTATCGCAGAAACGGGGGAATTCCCCACCTACAATGCTGGCACTTATGATGCGCTATACATACTAAAGGATGCTATTGAAAGGGCAGGTACTCTTGATGCCGATGCTATCGTCATTGAACTGGAAAATACGGAGTATTATGCATCTGCGGGTAGAATAGTGTTCACGTCAACAGAGACAGGCAACCCCCACGATTTAATGTGGGGGCCTGAATATGTGACTGGTATTGGAACTCAATGGCAAGATGGAGAACTTTTATGCGTTTGGCCTCCGGTAGATGGATCATGGAAAGGTGTAGTCTATGAAGGCACTGTAGCGTATAAAGTACCGCCGTGGGTAATAGATTATTGGAAAGCTAAGTAATTCATTCCAATTTGTCCTACCGGAAGGAAATTTTACCCTGCTTGAAGAAAATTGCTTGCTCACCTTTCAAGTGGGGTAAATTTTTTGTGAAATGACCATATGTTTGCAAATATTTTAATTAATGGAGCAATAACCGCAGGGATATATGCTCTTCTGGCATTAGGTTTTTCCCTTATTTTCGGGGTAGCCAAGATAATAAACCTGGCTCATACCGCATTCTATATGCTGGCGGCCTATTTCATTTTCACCTTTGCATATCACCTCGGTCTAAATGCTCCGTTATCAGCTACCGCCTCAATAATTATCACCACGGCCATAGGAGTCGGCACTTACAAATTAGTTATCGAACGGATACGGGAGCATGAAACAGCGGTGTTAATGATAACCATAGCCCTGGCCCTGGTTTTTCAGGAATCCATCCTCCTGCCATTTGGCAGCCACTTCCAGAGTACTCCAAGCTTCATTTCAGGACATGTGGAACTGCTTGGGGTCAGGGTTTTAATTCAACATATCCTGACATTTGGGGCTGTTTTGGTTTGCTTACTCGGTGTTTGGATATTGCTATCAAAAACTAAACTGGGGATTGCCATCAGAGCCGTTGCCCAAGACAGAGAAATTGCCAATTTAGTGGGAATAAACGTGAACACAATATGCCTGACAACAATGGCTATAGCAGTAGCCCTGGCAGCAGTTGCTGGAGCAATGGTAGCGCCGATATGGACAATAGAACCTCACATGTGGATGCGCCCCCTTGTAATGGTATTAGCTGTTGTTGTCCTTGGAGGGTTAGGAAGTCTCAAAGGGAGTTTCGTCGCGGCTTTTATCTTAGGATACACTGTGACTATAGTTGTTTTCTTATTCCCCACGATCTCCTTTATAAAAGAAGCAATCGCTCTTGCCATAATGGTCGCGGTGCTTCTAATAAGACCTGAAGGTTTATTTGGCGTGGCTTTTGAGGAGGAAAGGTTATAATGAGAGATTATGCCTGGCGGCTACGTAAGAGCTTTCAGGGGGAGATATTAGCCATTCCGGGAACGGCAATAGCTTTCTTCTTCCTCTTGTTTTTATTTTTCGTGCCTGTTATCACCAGTAATCCTTACATCTTGGGCATTTTAATCTTCGCGAGCATATATGCTATTTACGGTGCCAGTTGGGATTTCTTATCGGGCTTCACCGGGCAGGTGAATTTTGGGCACGCTGTCTTCTTCGGAGTCGGCGCTTACGCCACAGCTCTACTAAATTTAAAGCTTGGTTTGCCCCCCGCGGCAGCAATACCTTTTGGAGCTCTGTTTGCTGTATTGACGGGACTGATTGTAGGAATACCTGCTTTAAGGCTAAGAGGACATTACTTAGCCCTAGTTACCCTAGCTTTTCCCATAATGCTCACCGGGATTGTGCTTGCCTTTCCTGATTTTACCGGTGGTGAACTGGGCCTCTATGGAATAAGCCCTCTTTCAGGCTCCCGAGTACTTACTTATTACATTGCATTAATTGTCATGATAGCTTCAGTGCTTATACTGTGGAAGCTTACTGATGCGAAAAGCACCTTTGTTAGAACTGGGGTTATTCTTCACGCCATTCGGGAAGACGAGATTACAGCTCGAGCTTCAGGAATTAACACAACGAAATATAAACTATTAGCTTTTTGCATAAGCGGCTTCTTTGCTGGAATTGCCGGAGGTTTATCCGCCCATTTTTTACAGATCGCTGGCCCTTCAAACTTAACACTCTTTTTCTCATTTCAACCAATCATATGGACAATTTTCGGAGGAATCGCGACTATTTATGGACCAGTAACAGGCGTTTATATCCTCTATCCCCTCATGGAAATTTTACGGGGGGTCATTCCGCAGTTCCGAATGTTAATCTTCGCCCTTATAGTGATATTAGTTCTACTCTTTATGCCCCAAGGGCTCACTAGCTGGTTCAGAGATAAGATTGAAGTAGAATGCCCGAGATGCAAATTGACCAATGTTGCCACTCGGCAATACTGTAGAGCCTGTAATGCCCCCTTACACTTGGAACAAAGATTGGAACAAAGCTAAATTATAGGCCCAAATATGTTTTTCTTATAGTTTCATTCGTTAACAGTTCTTCAGCTGTTCCTTCAGCGATTACCTTTCCTCGGGAAAGGACATAATTTCTACTTGCTAGATCAAAGGCGAAACTAACATCCTGTTCAACCAGGAGTATCGTGATACCCAACTCATAAATTTCTTTTACCCGTTGGAACAAATCATCCTTTACCCTGGGGGCAAGCCCTGTTGAGGGTTCATCAATGCATAGAAGCTTAGGGTGATACATTAATGCCCTTCCGATAGCAAGCATTGCCCGCTCCCCGCCGGATAACGTTCCCGATATCTGCTTCCTTCGCTCCTTTAACACAGGGAATAATTCGTAAACCCTGTCCAAATTTCCTTCCATCTCTTCTCTACTCTTACAAAGGTGAGCGCCGGCTTTTAAATTTTCAAGGACAGTCAATTCACCAAACGGCCTCCCTCTCTCCGGGCAAAGAATCAACCCTTTCTTAGCTACCTCGTGTGGCGGCAGTTTGTCGATTTTCTCTCCCTCAAATGTTATACTCCCCTGGAAAGTTATATTTGCAAGTTCTTTCCTCATCCCTTTTGTTATTTCCTTCTCCCAATTTATTAATCCAGCTATAGTGCGTAGTAACGTGCTTTTCCCAGCACCGTTTGGCCCTACAAGGCTGACTAACTCTCCGCTATCAACACCCAGGTTTGCTTCATTTAATACCATGGCAGTATCGTAAGAAACAGACACATCTTTTATCTCAAGGAGCAATTTCAATCACCTCCCTGCCAGTGTAAGCTTCGATTACCTTTTTATCCTCGGCTATTTCCTGCGGAGTACCTTCAGCAATAATTTCTCCGAAGTTAAGCACAATCACCCTATCAACTATTTTCATGAGTTCAGTTAACTTATGTTCCACAATAACCATAGCTGCCCCTTCACTATGTAACCTGCCAAACCTCCCCCCTTTATGCAATCTTTTCATCGATCTCGCCAAAAGCTCTGTTTCAGCAGGATTGAGCCCACCAAATGGCTCATCGAGCAATAGCAAATCAGGCTCAGTGGCAAGCGCCCTGGCTATTTCCAGGCGCTTTAAGTCGCCGTGGGATAGGACAGAGGCTCGTTCCCGTGCCAAGTTAGCAATTCCAGCAAACTCTAAGGCATCTCGTGCCTTTATCTCTACCCTTTTGACCCATTCCCCTCTCTTTGCTGCCCCGGGAGAAAGACAAGCTACCATAACATTGGCAATACATGGTAAGCGGCGAAAAGGCTTTACCACTTGGAATGTCCCTGCTATCCCTCTTGTAACAATATCCCAGGTTTTATGTTTGGTAATGTCCTCACCTTTAAATCTTACATTGCCTGAAGTAGGCTTTAATATACCGAGTATACATCGGAGTAAGGTCGTCTTTCCTGAGCCGTTTGGGCCTATCAGGCCGACAATCTCCCCTGCTCCAACGTGGAAGCTAACATTGTTAACCGCAACGAGACCGCCAAAGCGCTTAGTTAGATTTTCAACCTCTAAGAAGGAAGAGTCCATCTTTATTCCAATTCCTCCCTTAGCTCTCTACGAGAGACTTTACCAACATCCGTCCTAGGGATTTCTCCCCTAAACTCCACAATCTTGGGAATTTTGTAATGGGCTAGCTTTTCCTTACAATAACCGATAATGTCCTCTTCAGACAATTTCCCCCTCGCATCAGCTTCAAGGACTACTGCCGCTTTAACGTTCTCCCCAACCTTGGGATCGCGAACCCCAACAACCCCTGCCTCTCTTATTTTAGGGTGATTCTTTAAAACCTCTTCCACCTCCCGAGCAAAAACTGAATAACCTTTATACTTAATCAAATCCCTCTTTCTATCATAAAAATGAAAATAACCTTCGTCATCCATACTTCCTAGATCGCCCGTCCTAAGCCACGTTTCACCACCAATATTGACTAACTTCTCGCTGGTTTCTTCAGGGTTTTTCCAGTAGCCCTTCATTACTTGTGGGCCCTTGATAGCAATTTCGCCTGTTTCTCCAGGAGGAAGAAACTCATTCTTTTCGGGATGAAGGACTGCTGCCATAGTACTAGGCAGAGGTATTCCTAACGAACCAAACTTTATTCTCCCCTTCGGGTTAACATGAGTTGCTGGACTAGTCTCAGTTAACCCATAACCCTCGTGTATTTTTACGCCTGTCCGCCTTTCAAAGCCCTTGGCAACATCCGCAAGAAGAGCATCAGCACCCGAGACAAGCGCCTTGAAACGTCTCCAATCCACCCTGTCAGTCTTCTCATGGTCCTTGAGAACATCGTATAAAGATGGAACGCTAAAGAATATTGTTACTTTGTAAGCTCCAATAGCGTGTAAAATATCATCAAGGTCAGGGGTAGTAAATATGACCAGAGTATATCCCCAAATCAATCCGCCAAGCATAATTACTACTTGACCATAAATATGATAAAAGGGCAAATAAGCTATCACAACCTCCGTGCCCTCTTCGAAAAACGGCAACCACATGGCTTGGGATTGACCTTCATTGACGATTAAGTTGTAATGAGTGAGCATAGCACCTTTAGGCAGCCCTGTTGTGCCTCCGGTGTAAGGGAGCACAGCTAAGTCTTCTTTAGGGATGATATCAATTTTTGGTGGGTCTGGCGGATATTTTCTAAGCAAATCTTGAAATTGATGGAAACCCTCTCTTTCAAAAATTTTCGTTGATGGCACTTCCATCTTCTTATATATACTTCTCAGAACACTGCTCCCCACGAATTTCTTGACGCTAGGTAGATATTCCCCGATACCAGTTAAGATAACATTCCTTAGCTTGAGTCCTGTTTTTTCAACACGGTCATAAAGTAAATCCTGGCAAACGATGTCCTTGGCTTCGCTATCTTCAAGTTGATGCTTGACCTCACTGCTAACATACATAGGGCTAATCGGCGTGATAACGGCTCCTGCTTTAAGCGCTCCAAGGTAAGCTATAACGAATTGAGGACAATTTAGAAGGAATAAAGCAACCTTATCACCTTTCTTAACTCCCAAATCGCATAAGGCGGTAGCAAACCTGTCGACCTGGTCTTTCAACTCTCGGTAATTTATCTTTTTCCCATAGAATATTAAGGAGGTTTTATTCCCCCATTTCTCCACCGCTTCATCAAAAACCTCAGGAACAGACCTCTCGGGAACATCCACTTCGGCGGGAACTCCCTCAGGATACCACTTAAGCCACGGCTTCTCTTCGTACTTAACTTTAGCTTCCATAATTCTAACTCCTAACTTAGTTTAATGAATTATAACACAAATAATATTACGCGAAAGGCATAACATTATGAAAGACGATGTATCGCCGACTATATGAACAATTACCTAAGCTGTAGTTTTTAGGTATAATCAAGCTAGATTTATGGTGAGAATCCAATGAAAAGATTGTTACTGCTTGGATTGGCTGTTCTATTGCTCGGCTCAATTGTAGCTTGCGAACAAGAAGCACCGTCTATAACCATTGAGCCAGCAAGTTTTAATTTCACTGCGGAGCAGGAAGGAATAAATCCATCAGGCCAAACATTGAACATACGGAATTCAGGCAGCGGAACGCTAAGCTGGTCAGCAAGCAGTGATGCTGATTGGCTTACTCTAAACCCTGATAGCGGAAGCTCGACCGGAGAGTTAGACAATGTAACCCTATCGGTAAACATTTCCGGGATGGATTCCGGACATTACGTCGCCCTCGCCATCGTTTCAGCGCCAGGAGCAATCAATACTCCTCAAACAGCAGTGGTAAGCCTGTCGATCAAGCCACCTCATGGTCAAGAAGAGGAAGTGCTCGATGCACTGGATACTGAAACACTCCTTGCTCATGTGGGTGAGGTAAGAACTGTTGAAGGGATTGTAGTTAGAACCTATTATGCTGAAAAGTCAAAGGGGAAACCGACTTTCCTGGATTTCCATGTCCCATATAAGGAATACTTCAAGGCTCTTATCTGGGATGATAATAGAGACAAATTTATACAGGCATTCCCCCCCAACCCAGAGACTTATTTTGAAGATAAAAAGGTAAGAATTAAGGGCTTGATTGAAACTTACGAAGGAGGACCGGAGATCATCTTAAATGACCCATCACAAATTTGGATTGTGCAATAGACTACTATTGGTCAGCCTGATCTTGATTTTGTCCATTTCTTTCTTGGGCTGCCGTGAAACTGGTAATTTAGTTTCGGTAACTCGTGTTATTGATGGAGACACAATAGAGATTGAGGGCGGTTACCATGTTCGCTACATCGGCATCGATGCCCCAGAGAAGGATGAACCATTCTACGGGGAAGCCACCCAAGCTAACCGCAACCTGGTTGAAGGAAGGAAAGTCCACCTGGAAGGTGATGTTGAGGATAAAGATGACAACGGGCGCTTGCTCAGGTATGTATGGGTTGATAACATTATGGTTAATGCTGAACTTGTTAAGCTAGGTTATGCCTATTCCTACTCCTATCCACCTAACACCAAATACCAACAATATATCCTCCAATCGGAGAAAGAGGCACGCGAGCAAAAACTAGGATTGTGGAGCCTCAATCCCTAGCAAATACTAGCTAAATAGCATATACTATCCCAATATTATTGGAGAAGCTAATGGATGAAGTTATCATTTCTAAAGCGATAACCGAAAGCTACATAAAAGAGCTTCTCAAGGCTATGGAGCTCGACGTTGCCATAGTCGGCGCTGGACCAGCAGGAATAGTTGCTGCCTGCTATCTGGCAAACGAGAAGGTAGACGTCGCTGTTTTTGAAAAGAAACTGAGCATTGGCGGTGGTATATGGGGAGGTGGGATGATGTTCAATAAGATTGTAGTCCAGGATGAAGGCAAGAAAATACTTGATGAATTCGGCATCGCCAGTAGCAAATACCAAGAAGGCTACTATGTTGCCAGCGCCATAGAGATGGCTTCTGCCCTTTGCTTGCAAGCGGTAAAAGCTGGAGCCAAGATATTCAACCTGGTTAATGTTGAAGATGTGGTTATCAGAGAAAACGACAAAGTTAGCGGACTGGTGTTAAACTGGAGCGCTGTATCTGCAGCAAATCTACATATCGACCCCCTAGCTATAAGAGCTAAGTTAGTGGTCGATGCCACTGGACATGATTGTGAGATTTGCCAGTTGGTCACCAGGAAAATAGGCGCTAATCTAAGGACACCTACAGGAAACGTAATTGGCGAGAAACCGATGTGGGCTGAAATAGCCGAGAAACAGATTGTGGAAAACACCAAAGAGGTTTATCCCGGATTGATAGTTGCCGGGATGGCAGCAAGCGCCGTTTTTGGCTTGCCCAGAATGGGACCGATATTTGGAGGCATGCTTCTATCAGGCAGAAGAGCAGCTGAGCTAGCTATAGAATTACTGAAATAACGATGGCAAAGACGATCGCTGAAATCAACCAGAAAATCAGGCAAGGAAAGGCAGTAGTGGTAACCGCTGAAGAGGTAATTGATATCGCCCGAGAAAAGGGCATCAGCAAGGCAGCTGAGGAAATTGATGTCGTTACCACTGGCACCTTCAGCCCAATGTGCTCCTCAGGCCTCTTTCTTAACATCGGTCACTCCAGTCCAAGAATAAAGTTTGGTGGCGGCAGAGTGTACCTAAACGACGTCCCGGCTTACACCGGCCTGGCCGCTGTGGATATCTTCCTCGGGGCAACCGCCTTGCCCGACGATGACCCCAGAAACAAAATCTATCCTGGTGAATTCAGATACGGCGGTGGCCATGTCATTGAAGAGCTAGTAGCCGGAAAAGACGTCAGATTAGAGGCTATTGCTTACGGCACCGATTGCTACCCCCGAAGGAAGCTGGAAACCTGGATAAATATCAACGACATTACTAATGCCATCCTGTTTAATGTACGCAATGCCTACCAGAACTATGAGGTCGGGGTAAACCTATCAGACCGAATGATTTACACCTATATGGGCGTATTGAAGCCAGAGCTGGGCAATGCCAACTATTGCACCTCGGGACAACTCTCTCCCTTGCTTAATGACCCCTACTATAAAACTATAGGCATAGGGACTAAGATATTCTTGGGCGGCGGAACAGGCTATGTCGCCTGGTATGGCACGCAACACAATCCCAACGTCCCCCGAGGAGATAATGGAGTGCCCTTAGAGCCTGCGGGAAGTTTAGCAGTGGTCGGTGACTTGAAACAGATGAAACCTGAATGGTTGGTAGGGACTAGCATGCTTGGCTATGGCTGCACCCTGACTGTAGGCATAGGCGTTCCCATTCCGATACTCTCTGAAGAGATTTTGCGCTACACCACAGTAAGTGATGCTGACATCCTCGCGCCCATCATCGACTACTCTGAAGCCTACCCCAAGATGAAAGCAAGCAATTTAGGAAAAGTGAGCTATGCTGAGCTTAAGAGCGGCCACATAAGAATTAGAGGGAACGATGTCGCCACCGCTTCCTTATCCAGCTACTACAAGGCTCAGGAAATCGCTAATATCCTCAAAGGTTGGATAGAAAAAGGTGAATTTTTGCTCAGTGAGTCGGTAGCTCCTCTACCCGGAACAGAATCAGGCATAACCATTGAACCACTCAAGGAAAGACCAGTGATGGAGTAGCAAAATGGCGATTTCAAGAAGAATAGTGCTGCACTTTCCCCCTCGCATTACCAATCAATCTATAGTATACCGCCTGGCTAAGGACTTTGATCTTAGCTTCAATATCATCAAAGCCTCCGTTACACCAGGAGAAGAGGGGCTGATGGTTATGGAGTTAAGTGGTGACCAGAGAAACTACGACAAAGGTATCCAGTATCTCACCGAAGTGGGAGTGAAAATTCAATCCTTAAGCCAGGATGTAGTTCGCAATGAAGACAGATGCACCCACTGCGGAGCATGTATCAACCTGTGCCCCACTGGTGCCTTCACTCTAGACCCTAAAACAAGAAAGGTGCTTTTTGACCATAACAAATGCGTGGTTTGTGAATTATGCGTTAAAGCCTGTCCCCCTCGAGCTATGGAACTATATTTCTAAATGCTCTACCGCCTCGGGATTAAAGACACCGACCTGGTTTCCTTCAATGTTGTTGTAGAACAAACCAACCTGTATATCCGGGCAGAACGCAATCTCAAAAACAAGGCGCTCCAATCAGTGACAAAACATCGCCGCTCCCTAGAACGATATATTGATCACCATCCCTTGTTTTTGACAACCCTCGAGCCATATCCAGCAGAACAGAATGCTCCAGCCATTATCAAAGAAATGGCAATGGCGAGCAAAATAGCCGGCATTGGTCCTATGTCCGCCGTGGCTGGTGCCATCGCCGAAGCTGTGGGCAAGGATTTACTCCCCTTTTCACCCGAGATAATCGTGGAAAATGGAGGCGATATATTCCTGAAAACATCGAAAAAGAGGCTCATCGGCATCTATGCCGGAAAGTCCTCTTTTACTGGCAAGATCGCCCTGGAAATCAAGCCCCAAGAAACGCCCCTGGGGATATGCACTTCTTCAGCAACAATAGGGCATTCCTTAAGCCTGGGCTGTGCCGACGCCGTGGTCGCCCTCTCACCTTCCACACCTCTGGCAGATGCTATAGCTACCACCATAGGCAACACTATCACAAGTATCGATGATATCCCTCAAGCAATTGAGAAAGCCAAAGACATCCCGGGGTTATATGGCATAATTATCATTAAGGACGACAAGATAGGAATATGGGGCAAGGTAAGAATCATACCTCTGAGTTAGAATCAATATTTGCTCTTCGGTTTATTAACCACAGAAGCAGCTTCTTACCTTAATAGTTACAGCCTCAGAGGCTATGCCGCCCCTGCCATCAGCTACCATCACCGTAATGACGAATCCCTCTGTGCTGCTGGGTGGCAGAGTCCAAGTAACCTTGGCACCACTCCCAGAGATGCCCCCTCTCTCAGTTGACCAAATATAATGCAGTTCATCATCATTGAGATCAGAGGCGATGCACTCGAGGGTACAGTATTCACTTTTTTGCAGTATTTCGTACCCCCCGGATTTTTGCCTTATATAAGCAGGAACATTGGTGGTAACAGTTAAGCTTTGTATAACTGGCGCTGGTTGTTCCGCTGCTACCACTATAGGCAGCGAGGTCCTGGTTTCGGCGTCTAGTTCATCTCCAACCACAACCGAGATGTTGTATATGCCCAGTTCTTCAGGTGCAGTCCAGGCAACTGATGAACCACTGCCCGAAATATTGCCACCTTCAGCTTCCCATTCATATGTCAAAATATCGTCACTATCAAGATCTTCAGCGAGGCATTCTAATTGACATTTGCCTAAAGGGACTATCCAATCGTCACAAAATTTTAGGCTGGTGATAATCGGAGGGTGGTTTAGCCGAACACGAATGGTTACCGACCGTACAGCCCAATTACCTTCTTCATCCGTTACATTAACCGTGATGGTGTAATTACCAAGCTCATCAGGAGCAGTCCAGCCGGCATATTCACCGCTCTTGCGAGCATGAATAGCACCTCCACTCGCTGCCCAATTGTAGCTCAGGTTACCACCATCAACACCAGTGGCATTACATTCTATATTGACCACCTTTGAAGGAAGCAATACCGTCTTATCAGCCTCGAGGCTGGTGATAACCGGGAAATGGTTAGCCAGACCGCAACCACAGACAAGAACGCCAATAACGACCAGACCAATTAAACCGAGCAGCCATTTCCATAATAACAACTTCATTACCCACCCTCCTTTGCCTTCTCCTTAATAAACCAGGGGCGAAAATGCAGAAATCCACTGGGATGAAATACCAATATAATCACAGCCAGCAACAAAAGCACAACATCCAACGCCATTGCTTGCATTGGCGTCACTATCCCGAAAAGCTCCTCCCACACGCCGAAACAGCCGCATGAAGGAAATTCTTCCATCCCCTGGCTTATTGCTACTGAATTGCTAGCCATAAAGCCAATGATAAGGGGAAGACATAACCCAGCAGCAATTCGGGTAAATATCCCCAAAATCAAAACCACTCCCAGAATTATCTCCCCTACAGGAAGAACATCAGCGATGAGGTGAGCCATAGTAGGAGTCCACAAGGATTTCAGCAGCAAGTCAACAAACTCCGTTTGACCAGGTATCGGTTGCCCCAGTATTTTGCCCACTCCCGACATAACCAAAGTTAACCCTATATATGTGCTGGGACCGAGGGCAATCAAATCCCTTCGCCAATTTCCTTTGGTTACCAAACCAGCCATATCACTTCATTATAATACGCACAAGCACGGCATACAATTTCGCGTACCCGCCACCACCCCAGTGACACATGACCTCCTTTCTTGTCATTGCGAGGAATCCTGAACGAAGTGAGGGATGACGAAGCAATCTCACAATGGGCAAATTGAGGCTCAGTGGGATTGCTTCGCTCCGCTCGCAATGACAATTAAGAAGGACGCAATGACGCGGACTACCCCCGGCGTTGCAAACATATAACGCACCTTTATCTGAACAGAGCTATTTCGCCGCCTGCATTGAATTATGCCCCTAATTCCAATTACAATAAGGCAAGTGAACAAAGCGAAAGTCTCCATAATTCTCCCGGCACTTAACGAAGCCGAGACAATCGGCAAGGTTATTGATGAAATACCCCAACAGGGTTTGGAGCAAGCAGGGTATAGCGTCGAGGTCCTGGTGGTTGATAATGACAGTACTGACCAGACTACTCAAATCGCCCAGGAGAAGGGAGCGAGGGTTATCACTGAACCCCGGAGAGACAAGGGTAGGGCAGTCAGAACTGCTTTTGAACAGATCACCGTTGATTTCGTATTCATGCTTGATGCCGATTACACCTATCCCGCCACTTATATCGCTGATAGGCTCAACCTTCTCAACCAAGACTATAAGAAAAAAGTAACAGCCTTTTTGCAGAAAAGACCTGAGTGCATCAGGTTTTCAGCAAATGTGTAACAGAATGATTGACTTTAGAATGCGAGGAGAGAAATGATTGTGGTTCAAACTCCACTGCGAGTAAGCTTTCTAGGCGGCGGGACTGATTTTGACGATTTCTACGCAAAGCACGGTGGGGCTGTCTTAAGCACTGGCATTGATAAGTGTGTTTTTGTCATCGTCAAGGAAAGGTTCGATGATATGATTTATGTAAACTACTCGAAAAAAGAAATAGTAGACAGGTTTGATAAGCTGAAGCATGAATTGGTGAGAGAGGCAATGAGAATTACCGGCGTAAGAAAGGGAATAGAGGTCACTACTCTTGCTGATATCCCTGCTGAGGGAACCGGGCTTGGTTCATCAAGTAGCATCACAGTTGGGTTGCTTCAAGCTCTCTATGCTTACCGGGGAGAAATTGTACCAGCGAAAACTTTAGCTGAAGATGCATGCCATATAGAGATCGAAATCCTTGGAAAACCTATCGGGAGGCAGGACCAATATATCGCCTCTTACGGCAACATGCGATTCATCACTTTTGACAAGAGTGGTGTTAAAGTTGAAAAAATTGAGCTTTCGCCTGAAGATAAGAAGAGACTAAATGATAACCTTCTTCTTTTTTATACTGGTGTAACTAGGAAGTCAAGCGAAATCTTGTCGGAGCAAAAGGCAAACATAAGCAGCCGTGTTGAAGTGCTCTGTGGAATGCAGAAGCTGGCATTCGAGGCGAGGGATGCCATTTTCGAGGGCGAGCTTGATGTATTCGGCGAGATACTGCATAAGGGGTGGCAACTTAAAAAACAGTTGGCAAGCAAGGTGAGCAATTCAACGATTGACGATATTTATGAAACTGCCCGCAGAGCCGGGGCAATCGGTGGTAAGGTCAGTGGAGCTGGGGGAGGTGGTTTCATACTCTTCTATTGTCGCAAAGATAAACAGGACGATGTTACCAGAGCGCTTAAGGGACTCAGGCAACTCCCCTTCCGTTTCGAGCAGGATGGGAGCAAGGTCATCTTCAACTACAGGAGAAGCCAGTGAAGGTTTTGGTTACTGGTGGTGCCGGGTTTATCGGCTCTCACACTGTTGATTTGCTTCTTGAAAGGGGCTATGAGGTTCGTGTTCTAGACAGCCTTGAGTCGCCAGTGCATCCTAAAAAAAAGAAGCCTGATTACCTTCCTAACGATGTGGATTTTATCCTTGGTGATGTCCAAGGTAAGGGTGATATTGAGAGGGCACTTCAAGGAGTAGATTATGTGTTTCACCTTGCCGCCTATCAAGGTTATCTTACCAACTTCGGCAAGTTCGCCTTTACCAATGATGGTGGCACCGCTCTGATATACGAAGTTATCGTACAGAAAAAGCTTCCTATAAGGAAACTGATTCTGGGAAGTTCTCAGGCAGTTTATGGGGAGGGGAAATATCGCTGTGCTGAGCATGGCATTCAATATCCTTCACCCCGTTCTTCGGAGCAACTGGAGAGGGGAGATTGGGAGATAAAATGCCCCACATGTCAACAACCAATGCAGCCTCTCCCCACCGATGAATCCAAGGCTAGCCCGCATAATCAATATGCTGTTTCCAAACATTGTCAGGAGCTTTATGCTTTAACTCTAGGAAAAAGATTTGGTATCCCCACTGTAGTGCTCCGCTATAGCATAACGCACGGACCGCGCCAGAGCTTCTACAACGCCTACTCGGGCATCCTGCGTATCTTTGCCAGCAGGTTACTCCACAATCTTCCCCCGATCATTTATGAGAATGGTGAGCAACTTAGGGACTATGTTTACGTGGGAGATGTAGCAGCAGCCAATATCCTAGCGATGGAAAGCAATGCTGTAAACTACGAAGTTTACAATGTCGGTGGGGGTGAGGTTTTCTCTGTGTTACAGTATGCTAAGCTTCTTTCGAATGTTATGGGTAAAGGTGTCACATCCGAAATCCCTGGGCAGTTTCGCTTTGGCGATGTAAGGCATATTATCTCCGACGTCTCCAAAATAAAGAAGCTGGCTTGGCAGCCACGAACCTCCATCGAGCAAGCTGCCAGGGAATACATTCATTGGGCAAAAAAACAACCGGAGATCTCAGATTACTACGCTGAGGCTGAGAAAGTGATGAAGCAAGAAGGTGTGCTCAAAACTGTTAGGAGCTAGGGATTGCAGACCAGGGATTAGGTACCAGGCATCATGACATAGGACATAAAAGCGATGAATCAACAATATGTTGAGATTATAAAAAAATATCTCTCCGAAGTTAGTGCCACCTTGGCGAAGCTCCCTGTGGAGGGAATCGCCCAGGTTGTTGAACGGCTCGAACAGGCACGGGTGAACAGGAAAAGAGTCTATATTTTCGGCAATGGTGGCTCTGCTGCTACCGCCTCCCACTTTGCCTCTGACCTCTCGAAAGGTGCAATCTCCCAGGGGAAGCCTAGAATAAAAGCCTTTGCCTTGACCGATAATGTCCCCCTTCTTTCCGCCTGGGCAAACGATACCGCCTACGAGAACATCTTTGCCGAGCAATTGGAGAATTTCATCGAGGTGGGGGATATTGCTATCGGTATCAGTGGGAGTGGCAATTCTCAAAATGTGCTAAATGCTGTGAAGGTGGCAAAGGCTAAAGGCGCTACCACTATTGGCTTTATTGGCTTCGATGGAGGGAAACTCAAGGAACTTGTAGATATAGCCATAGTAGTGCCCAATCATAACATGGAACAAGTCGAGGATATCCACCTTCTTTTGGAACACGTTATCACCACCTGCTTGAGAAATTCGAGTCAGACTCATGACCCAGAACATAGAACTTAGAACAATGAACATTTTGGTCACTGGTGGAGTGGGTTATGTCGGGAGTATCGTTACTGAGGAACTTCTGAATAAGGGTTACAGAGTCATTATTTTAGATAACCTTCAGCAAGGGCATAAAGAAGCGATTCTTCCTGAAGCTGAATTTGTCCTGGCTGATATTTGCGAAGCTCAGGCTCTTGAGGATGTCTTTCACCGATTTGAAATTGATGCTGTAATGCACATGGCAGCAGAGACAGTGGTGGAATATTCCATGACTGACCCCAAAAGGTATTTCCACAATAACATTGTCGGCGGAATAAACCTCCTCGATGCTATGCTTAAGCACAAGGTCTGCAAATTTGTCTTTTCCTCCAGCGCTGCGGTTTATGGAGACCCTGAGAGCATTCCTATTGAGGAAGACCATCGCAAGCTTCCGGTAAACAGCTATGGAGAGTCCAAGCTCATGTTTGAGCGCATGCTGGAATGGTATGGGAAAGCCTACGGGCTTAAACACATTTCCTTGAGATACTTCAATGCCGCCGGGGCAACCAAGCTTCTGGGTGAAGACCACCACCCGGAAACTCACCTCATCCCCAATGTGCTCAAACCTGCTCTACCGGACAGTTCAAGGTTCAAAGTTCAAGGTTCTAAGTCAGGAAGTGAGGACATAAAACATAGAACGTTGAACATAGAACCAGTAAAGTTATTCGGCACGGATTACCCTACAAAGGATGGAAGCTGCATCCGGGACTATGTTCATGTAATAGATATTGCTCAGGCACACATCCTGGCACTGGAAAAGATTGAACAATTAAGCGGCAGGGCTTACAACCTGGGTAATGGAGAGGGTTACTCCGTGCTTGAGGTGGTAGAAGCAGCGAGAAAGGTCACTCATGCTGAAATCCCTGTCAAAATCTCTCCCAGGCGAGCAGGAGACCCGGCAGTTCTGGTGGCAAGCTCACGCAGGGCTAAAGAGGAGCTCAGGTGGAGGTCTAAATTCCCCGAACTTGAGGCTATAATTGAAAGCGCTTGGAAATGGATGAGGAAGCACCCAAAGGGATATTCTGGGGACTGGGGACTGGGGACTGGGGACTGGGGACTGGGGACTAGGATCTCATGTTAGAATGGCAAAATTTAGAGGTTTGGAAGGAGGCGCATAGGCTAACGCTGGAAGTGTACCACTTGGCTCAAGAGCTTCCTGATAAAGAGCGATTTCGGCTCAGTGACCAGATGTGTCGCTCTGCTTCGTCGGTGGCGGCGAACATTGTCGAGGGGCATGCCAGGCACAGTAGGCGAGAGTACATCCAGTTCCTTTACGTAGCTAGGGGCTCGGCTGAGGAATTGCGATACCACTTGTTACTTGCTAAGGATCTGGGCTACCTCAAAGACGGAAGGTATAACGAGTTGGATAGGGCATACGTCCAAGTATCTAAGATGCTTAATGCTCTTATCTCAGCACTCAGAGGGAAAGATGTCGACCTCTAACTGCCAATCCCCAGTTTCTAGCCCCCGGTCCCCAAGAAAAGCCATGCTCTTGGCTGCTGGTGAGGGGACTCGACTCAGACCCCTTACGCTAGAAATGCCAAAGGTTCTCCTACCTATAGGTGGGCAGCCTTTGATTGAGTATCAGCTTTCCTGGCTTAAACATCACGGTATTCAAGAAGTAGCTATAAATCTCTATCACCTGGGCAATAAGGTCAAGGATTTCCTTGGCGATGGTTCTCGCTTTGGGGTAAAAATTTTCTACTCGCCCGAAGAAAATTTATTAGGGACTGCAGGCGGCGTTAAAGGGATGGAGCATTTGTTCCACAACACTTTTGCGGTAGTTTATGCTGATGTACTTACTAATTTCAACCTCTCAGCGATGGTCAAATTTCATCAAGAGAAAAAGGCTGCAGCCACCCTGGTTATTTTTGAGGCCTCAAATCCAACAGAAGTCGGGGTAGTGGAGATGAGTCCCGAAGGCCAAATCCTGAGCTTCGTAGAAAAACCAAAAGCAGCGAACCTAGAACGTAGAACATCGAACTTAGAACTCCAATCCCTCGCCAGCGGTGGGGTCTATGTCCTGGAAAAAGAAGTCCTCAAGTACATCCCGGCTCAAGGCTTCTCTGATTTCGCCTATGATATCTTCCCCAAGCTGCTAGAACTAAACCTCCCTATTTATGGCTATACCCTGAAGTCCCAAGACTATCTCATTGATATTGGCACCATTGAGAAATACAATCAAGCAAATAAGGACGTTCTAGGTTTGGGAGTTCTACGTTCTACGTTAGACGGGCTCGACTTAGAACCTTGAACGCTGTGGAACATAGAACTATGAACCGAGCAGTCTTTCTCGATAGAGACGGCACCATCGCCGGGGATGTCCATTATTGCCGCAGACCAGAGGACTTTGAGCTCCTTCCCACTGTCCCTGAAGCCATAAAGCTCCTGAATGAAAATGGCTTCAAGGTTGTGGTAATCACCAACCAGTCAGGAATTGCCCGGGGCTATTTTACTGAGGGGACCCTGGCTCAGATTCACCAAAAGATGAAAGATGAGCTGGCAAAATATGGCGCCTGGGTGGACGCCATCTACTACTGCCCTCATCATCCTGATGATGGCTGCCAGTGCCGCAAGCCGAAGACAGCCCTTTTCCTTAAAGCAGCAGGGGAACATAACATTGACCTAAAAATTTCTTATGTAGTCGGTGACCAACAGATGGATATAGATGCTGGCAAAGCCCTGGGATGCAAAACAGCTCTGGTAACCACTGGCCCCCAGCCTCTAATCTCTAGTCCCAAGTCTCCAGTCCCTGGTCCCCAATCGGTGAACTTGAAACCTGGAACTTCGAGCTCTGAACTTCAGATGCCCGACTACACTGCCCGAAGTCTCCTTGAAGCAGCCCGATGGATAGTGCATAATAGGAGATAAAGCTAATGTAGAACCTGGAACCTTGAACCTAGAACATAGGACTTTGACCATGAAAACAATCAGCATTGTAATTCCCGCCCGGAATGAGAGGGGAGCAATTGAAAAAACGATACGAGCTATCCCCAAAGACGAGCTTGAAAGGATGGGCTATGAAGTCCAGATTTTGGTGGTGGACAATGACTCGAACGACGGAACGGGGGAACTGGCGAAGAAAGCGGGAGCAGAGGTTGTTTTCGAGCCTAGGCGAGGCTATGGAAATGCATATAAAACGGGCTTTGCTAATGCCACAGGCGAGATCATCGCTACTGCTGATGCCGACTTAACCTATCCTGTGGAAGAGATTCCTGGATTTGTTAAGCTGCTTGAGGATGAGACATTAGATTTCATCACTACTAATCGGTTTGCAAAAATGGATAAGAATGCTATGTCGTGGCGGAATAAGTTTGGAAATAGTGTGTTAAATTTGACCACGAGGTTGCTCTTTCGAATTGATTTGGTAGATTCACAATCTGGAATGTGGGTATTCAGGAGGAGCATTTTAGACAACTTGGTGCTAAGGTCTAACGGAATGCCACTCTCAGAAGAATTAAAACTAGAAGCTTGCCACTTTGCTAAATGCCGCTGGAGGGAGATGCCTATCGAATATAAAGCCCGCATTGGTAAAGTAAAGTTGCGAGGTTGGCGGGATGGGCTACAAAACTTATTTTATTTGATAAGAAAGAGGATTGCGCGATGAGGGTTGGATGATAAATGGAAGAGCCTTTTATCTCTGTGGTAATCCCTGCCAGAAACGCTGAAGATATAATCGAGAATTGTCTCAAAAGCCTGAGGGAATTGGACTACCCCAAAGACATGATGGAGGTTATCATAGCGGATGGATTGTCCACAGACAGGACTCGCGAAATTGCCGAGAGCTATGGAGCGACGGTAATAACGAATCCTGGGATAAGGGTAGTCTCAGGAAGAAACATAGGGTTTGAGGCAGCACATGGTGAACTCATTGCCTTCTCTGACGCTGATTGCGTTATGGATAGGTATTGGCTCAAAAACTCCATAAAGTATTTTGAGGATGAGAAGGTAGCCGGAATAGGTGGGCCAAATTTGGTTCCACAAACTGAGTCTGCTTTTGGTAAAGCTGCAGGTTTGCTTTTCGACTATGCTTTCTCCTTTGGCGGGGGCGCTCCCACGAGGGTGTATGACAGGGTCATTGAATCCCGAGCTCATGGTTCTAACGCTATCTATCGAGCCAATGTGCTTCGTAGAGTGATGCCGATAGACGAAGATATGTTTGAGGGAGAAGACGTCGTGATGAACCAAAGAATCACACGTCTGGGCCACAAATTACTTTATGTCCCCGATGTAATTGTGCATCACTATCGCAGAGCCACGCCCAGAAAGTGGTGGTCTCAGATGTATAGGTATGGATTAGGGAAGATATTAATGAAGCGAAAGATATCAGGGACCATCACTCCCACACAAGTTGCACTTGGCCTCACTATTCCGATCCTCATCATAGTCTCCATCGCACTGGCAATTTTGAATCCCTGGTTTCCCCTGATTTTTATTCTGGGTGGGGTATTGCTGGTGGCTGTATTCTCAGCGAGCTTTGCTTTCCTTAAAACTAAATCATATCGAGTGGCGCTAAATATGCCTCTGGCAACATTAATATTAGCGATTGCCTGGTCTTGTGGGTTTTTGCATGAATTGTTTATGCCGACAAGACAGCCTAGGTAGGGAAACTTGAAAAGGGCAGAATCATTATACCTGTAATTGTGGAGGATTAGGTGAGCACGGAGGCTATTGGGAAAGACTGGCTCAGGCTGCAAAGTCTCCCGGGCAGGCAGAATCGTAATGGCTAAAAGGAAGATATTAGCAATTCCACAGGGTGATATTTTCCTCGAGAGAGATGTGGAGATACTTAAGAACCACTTTGACATAAGAACTGCACCCACCTTCAATCGCAAAAAGCCCATCACCAGCATCCCGAGCATCTTCAAAATCCTGAAAGGAACTTTATGGGCAGATTTAACCTTTTCACATTTTGCTGACACGCATGCCTTTTTGGCAGTTTTGTTTTCAAAAATATTCAGGAAAAAATCCATAGTAATCGTCGGCGGCTACGAAGTAGCCAGGGTGCCCGAAATAAGATATGGAGCTATGTTGAATCCGCTATACGCTCAAGTAGTAAGATTTGTGCTGAACCACGCTGACAAGCTTTTTGCAGTCTCTGAGTTTAACAAGAAGGAAATCCTAAAATATACGAGAAACAACAATGTCAAAGTTGTGTATGGCAGTAATATTATCGACTGCGACAAATTCAGCCCAGGCGGTCAGAAGGAAAATCTGGTGATAACCGTTGGCTTCGTAAAGCGAGGCACCATTAAGCGAAAGGGATTTGAGACTTTTATAAAGGTGGCCAAACACCTGCCGAAGGTGGAATTTGCACTGGTTGGTAATTGTTCTGACAACTCCATTGAGTCTCTCAAATCAATTGCTCCGTCGAATGTCGCTTTTAAGGATGGTAAAGCACCACTTCAGTGGTACCGGAAGGCAAAGGTGTACTGCCAACTCTCCTATTATGAATCATTCGGTGTGGCTTTGGCGGAGGCAATGGCGTGTGAATGTGTACCTGTGGTCACCGATAGAGCAGCGTTACCAGAGGTTGTTGGGGGCACCGGGTTTTATGTCCCCTATGGAGATTCGGAAGCAACGGCAGAGGCCATTAGAAAAGCTTTGGATAGCGAGAAGGGGAGAGGGGCAAGAGAAAGAATTGAAGGGATGTTCCCTCGGCAGGAAAAGGAGAAGGAATTGATAAGAGAAATAGAGGAACTTCTACAAACTTGAGATGGAGCGTATTATAGAAAACAACCAGAATGGCAGTGAGCCACCTGTTACTATGTACTAGCAATCATGACTGATGAGGGAGAAGAAAAACTGAGGCAAGGCCAAGGAAAATTTAGCAAATTCCTCAGTATGGTTATGCGTCTCTATTATTGGCTTAAGCTGTTCACAGAGGGACAACACGTTCGAGATAAGCTGATACTCTTTCCTGGAACAATTGTCCGCCTTTTTGGTTTTGCAATAGGCTCCTCCAAAATACCTCGCCTACATATTGTTTTTTGCCATCTATCAAAGCCCAAGTTTGATGTGACGATGGAAAACTGTGATGGGAAGTTCTTTTGCAGGAAAGGAACAATTGATGCTCAGTTCACAGCACAAGCATATGAGTATCCTTTCCGTAGATACCTTAAAAAGATGACACAAGGCACCTTTGTAGATGTAGGTGCACACATCGGGAAATATACTATAAGGATGGCGAATCAACTAGGAACTAGCGGTAGAGTAATATCAATAGAGCCAGAAATATCCAACTTTGAGATATTGAAGGCTAATGTTGAACTGAACAACTTATCAAATGTGACGCTTCTCAACATAGTCTGCTGGAATAAAAATGAGAATCTCAAACTCTATCTATCGCCTTCAATGGATACAGGGAAACATTCAGTTAAAACTCCCGTATCTAGGGATTTTGTTAAGGTCAGCGGTTTAAGGCTAGACGATATTTTGAAAGATTTACACATAGAACACATCGACTTTATAAAGGTTGATGCTGAGGGAGCAGATGGTGAAGTTCTTGAAGGGGCCGAGGAAACTATAAGCAAGAACCCACACTTGAGAATCATTTTTGAGGCTACAAATAGAGGTAACTTGACAAAATGCCAAGAGGTGCTAAGAAAGTACGGATTTATCAGTGTGCCAATTGTTAAGGGTAAATACTATGCTAGAAAGGCATCAGCGGACTAGGTCGCTAAATGTGATAACCAAAAATCTAGAGATAGAAATACCTAGATATTTGCTTTAAGACTCGTGATAACTATTCACCGTAATGCCATTCTGAGCCCAGCGAAGAATCTCACCGTCCCTTCAGGGTTCTTCGTGGAGTTCACCCTGAGCAAGATTCTTCGGTCGCCTTGCTCCCTCAGAATGACAAGAGGCGACGGGCTTAGGGTGACATGGTTTGGCTGAGCACTTACGAGTAAATTTAGTAGAAAGTAGGTGATAAGAAATGGGTAAAAGAATTTTGAAAGTAGGGGTGGTAGGATGCGGGTTCATAGCACAAAATGCCCACATACCTGCGCTCCTCAAATGCAGAAACGTCAGGTTAGCGGCAATTTGTGATAGGAACGGAGATTTGGCAAGGAGCGTTGCAGGAAAATTCAAGATTGGCAAATACTACGCTGATTTCAAGGAAATGCTGGATGTAGAAAAACTTGACGTGGTAAATGTTTGCACTTCAATAGATACACATGCCTCTTTAGCCATCCAGGCAATGGAAGCTGGCTGCCATGTTTTTACAGAAAAACCATTGGCGCTCAATACCGGGGATGCTGATAAGATGATAGAGGTATCGAGAAAGAATAACGTGAAACTAGGAACCAATCATCACCTGCTGTTTATACCTCCCGTTCAGAAGATAAAACGCATCCTGGATAAAGGCATCATAGGAGATTTAGTAAGGGTAGAAGTTAAGCAAAGTTGCCCACCGCAGGACTTCCCCATAATTGCAGACCCAAGCCACTGGTGGCATAGATTGCCTGGAGGGGTGTTTGGCGATACCTTACCTCACCCAATATATCTTGCCAGGGAATTCCTGGGCGATATAGAGCCTGTGGCAGTGTATCCCAAGAAAATGGGCAACCTCGACCATATGCGTTTTGATGAAGTCCAGATAATTTTGCAAGGCAGAAATGGCGTGGGAACCATTATTTCATCATGCAATTGGCCCAGCCTGTGGATGATTGATATATTCGGGACAAAGAAGAATATACACGCGAACCTTCATAATTCAGTGGTAATCACATATGGCGGAAAAACAGACATGGGAAAGGGCATTGCCTCTTTATACGCCAGGGAGAATCTGCAGCGAAGTTTTCGAATATTAGCTGATACGTTCGTCGCTGCATTGAACTTCGTTCAAGGAAAGCATCGGGGGATTCCCACCGGGATTAGGAAATTCATGGAGAGCATCCAGCATGGTACTGACCCACCTGTTACCGCAGAAGACGGAAGAGAGGTTTTGCGTGTATGGGAAAAGATAACGAGTAACATGGCGTGACTTCCAACTGGGAAGCACCGAGCGCAATATTATGGTAAGGAAAATCACCAGTGGGCCAGGGCACCAAATGTGATGACGGAGAAAAGCTGGAGATTGGCTTTAAGACTTGTAGTAACTATTCACCCTAATGTCATTCTGAGGGACCGTGGCGGCCACAGAATCTCACGGACCCTTCGCCTCGCTCAGAGACTTGGGAAATACCATATGTTACTATTGTTGGAGAAGTGAAAGTGCCGGTGAGGTAGAAGGAAATGCATATGTGGATTATAATGATGCAGGATGGTATAATTAGCCTACAATGCCAGCGAAGAATAAATTAATCCGAGGGCAGGATAAGCTCATAGATGAGGAAAAGTGTGTTGAAGTCCTTCGCGATGTAAAGCAGATTTTAGATGAGGCGGAGGTAAAATACTGGCTTGATTTCGGGACTTTACTTGGTGCGGTCAGAGACGCGAAATTCATTCCTTGGGATAACCCCCCCGGTGACCTCGGAATAATGTGCGCAGAGCTATCTAAGGTCATTGCAAAAATACCTGAAATGGAGGAAAAAGGACTTGTCGTCGATATAACAGATTATGCACTTTACATTGGGAAGGGGTCGGTCTTAATACATATTAATTTATACCATCTTAAAGGAGCTAAGGCGTGGATGCTATGGACTGCGAGAAAGCCAAAATTCCATAGGGTCACACGCTATTTTGACCGGTTCGGGTTGGGGGGCAGAATATTATATAGAAACTTTCCAGGCAGGACTAAGATGCCATATCTCCGGCAGAAAATAGGTTTCGCTTTAATACCAAGTTTTGTTGAGCATATAATCCGTAAATTTTCATTTAGGGTGTATCAATGGCTCGGGGGAAAATACTGCGCAGTTGTTATACCTAAATCTTATTATGAAAACCTGGACACTATATCTTTCTATGGTATGACATTCAATATCCCATCTCATGTTCACGATTACTTATCGCTGTACTATGGGGAGAACTGGATGAATCCTGACCCAAACTGGACATATTCTCAATACCCAGCTGCAGACTATAATTTTGATATTGGTAAAAGAGAGGATTTATCTATTTCCGAGTGTTTAAAAGAAGCGGAGAAATAATTCCCCATTTCTATGACTTTATCATCGACCATTCACTTATCAAAGATATTTACCTCTCTCCGGTTTATGCTTCCACAACGTTACCATCAAAATGCCAGCAATAATTGCCGAAATCACCCAGAAGTAAAAAGCTGCATCCCAACTGTAACTATCTATCAACCAACCAGAAAAGACGGCAGTTAGCCCCGCTCCAATATAGCCAAAGCCATCAACAAAGCCGGCTACTGATGAGGACGCCTTCCTGGTTCCCAAGTCCATAGGCATAATACCCACTATCAGAATATGGGGGCCATAGGTCATGAACCCTATTACCAGCAAGCAAAGCAAGCTTGGCACCCAACTCTCCGCTGGAATCCGGGGATATAGCCAGGCAAACATACCCAAGAGAAACAGCATAACTGCTGCCACTGGTGCTCTCCTCAATTGGAAGTATTTGTCAGTTAACCAACCAGCACAAAAAGCACCCAATGAGCCGGCAAGAGGCAGGGCTATAGCCTTATAGGCTGCAACAGATATGGTTGCTTTTTGAACCTCAAACATATAAGTTGGCGCCCAGCTCATAAAGCCATATCGCACAATGTTCAACCAGAACAAACTGAAGGCTATAATCCATATCGCCCTATTGTTGGCTATTAATTTCAAGGTGTAACTGAATCCCAGGTGCAAGTCTTCTTTAGCCTGGGGTTCCGCTCCGCTTGCTTCGCTTTCTATTGCGGGTAATCCAACCTCCTCAGGGGCATTTCTACCCCTAATGTACCAGTGAATCCCCGCTATAATGAAGATAATCGCTGGTATCCAGAAAGCCCACCTCCAGCCCAGGAGCCCGGTAACAAATCCAGCGAGAGCCCAGGAATAGGCGTTGCCTATTTGATAGGATGAGCCCAATAGCCCCCCCATCTTTCCCCTCAACCTTGGCGGGAACCAGTTAGCTATTGTTTTGACACTGGGTGCCCAACCCATGGATTGAAAATAGCCATTTAAAGCCCAAATAGCTATCATCACAGTGATGCCTGGAGAGAACCCAAAAGCTATGTTTAATAGAGCGGAGCCTAAAATGCCAAGGGTAATCAAACTTCGCGCACCAAACTTGTCTCCCAGCTGCCCGTTGATAAATTGCCCAACCGCATAGGCAATAAGAAGGGCAGACATGACCCCGCCCATGGCTGCCTTAGAGTAGCCGAATTCGTCCATTATGCCAGGAGCAGCGATAGACATATTTACCCGGCATAAATAGAAAGTGCTATAGGTAATCCAGGTGGTGAGAAATATTCTACTTCGCCAGTATTTGAAGGCTTCTTTCTGGTTAGCAATATCTGTTTGGCGGCGACTTCCGCCGCGGTTACTATCAGGCTCGTTAGAAAACATGCTTACTTGATGCCCTTCCAGGCAAACAACAACCCTATGATGGTCTTACTATCTCTTACTTGGCCCTCCCAGATTAACTTGATGGCTTCATCCAGGTCTATCGTCACAACCTCTAAGAACTCATCTTCATCGAGTTTCGCTCCAACTTCCTCAAGAGAGGTCGCCTTAAAGATGTAAGTCATCTGGTTTGAAAATTCCGGGGCAGGATAGTATTCCGTTAATTTTTCTAGCTTTGCCGCTTTAAAACCAGTTTCCTCTGTTAGTTCCCTCGCCGCACAGCTATAAATATCCTCGCCCGGTTCTAACAAGCCGGCTGGAATTTCCAAGATGTCCTCCTCTATTGCATGTCTATATTGCTTGATAAGAATAACCTCGCTCTCGTTGACAAATGGAACTATTGCCACAACGCCGCCATGCTCTACTGTTTCACGATAAGCCTCCTCGCCATTTGGTAGGAGCACTTCATCAACTCTCAAATTGAGAATCTTGCCTTTGTAGGGATAATCAGTCCTTACTATCTTGGGTTTCATTAGCATCCTTTCAAGAATCGTATTGCGGCCTGTTTATTCTCATCACATGTGTAGGTTTTTCGCTCTTTCCAAGTCCTCGGGTGTATCAATCTCACCCCATCCTCCTTGGATATCAACACTGTCAATTTCATAACCCAAATTGACTAACTCCTGAATCATGTCCGTCAAATACGCTTTTTCAACCGTTGCTGCTTGCTGGAATGCTCTACCCTGATATTCGGCCACTATCCTTTGATAATTCGCCCTCAATATCTCTGCCCCTGTTTTTGAGAACTTCGCCAGACCTATGAATTCTCCGTGGGCACTATTTGCAGGGCATATTTTCTTGCCAATTTTGGTTATCTTGCCATTTTCAACTTCAACCAGCTCCGCCTCCCCAATGGGATGCTGTAATCTACCCTCATAGTGGAAAATCCAATCAACATCAACAACCAAAGAAATATCAGCTTGGCTCCGCAGTAACTTTTCTAAAATACTCTGCTCAAATATGATATCTGAATAAGAGAATATGAATCCATCGCCCATTTCATTCTCGGCATAAAACAACGACCTCAAAATATTATTGTTTTCGTAGTCTGTATTCTCATAATATTTAATGCCTGGATAGTTGATCATCTCCTTCCTATATCCCCTGACAACCACAATCTGATCTATATCACATTGCCTCAGCACCTCCAATTGTCTCTGCATGATAGTCTTACCACCTACTTCCAACAAGCACTTGGGCTTATCATTGGTCCAGGGCATTAAACGGTTGCCCAGTCCGGCAGCTACAATAATAGCTTTCACTTTTAACCTCCTCAATTAAAGTCAAGGGACTAGGTGAACAAGAGGGGCTCAATTTTGCTGAAACTGCATCCTGGCTTTCTCCAGGTCTTCAAGAGTATCGATCTCAGCCCAGCCGCCTTGAATATCTACATTGTGCACGATATATCCCTGGTCGATGATCTCCTGAATCATGTCAGTGAAATAAGCCTTCTCGACCGAAGGGGCATTGTGAAAAGGTATTCCGCTGTACTCGTTAAGCGCCCTGGCATAGCTAGACTTCAGAATCTCTGCCCCCCGCCTGGTAAATTTAGCCAAACCAATAAACTCTCCGTGCGCCCTACCTGGATCGATGATATCTTTGCCGATCCTTCTGATCCGGTTGCCCTCCACCATGGTTAGCTCAGCTTCCTCCAAGGAATGTTGATACCTCTGATGGTAGTGGCTTATCCACTCAGTATCGACAATGAGGGATATATCAGCCTTGTCTTGAAGTAGCCTTTCCAGCACGTCCCTTCGATATATGATATCCGAATACAAAAACACGAACTCATCGTTTATCTCGCCTTCAGCGCAGAACAAAGACTTCAGGATACCATTGTTTTCATAATCGATGTTTTCATAGTATCGGATCTGCGGATAATTGATCTTTTCCCTCTGGTATCCACGAACCACTGCAATGTGGCTAATGCCACAACCATGTAAGGTATCCAGTTCCTTTTCCAAGATGGTTTTATTGCCAACGTCCAGCAAGCAACCAGGTCTATCGCTGGTCAGAGGAAACAAGCGGCTGGACTGCCCGGCTGCCACGATAATGGCTCTGACCGTTTGTCTCTTGTCCAATGGCTGAACATCAAGCCCCTGGTCGTGTAGCTCCTCCAGGCAGCTCTCTAAAAGTTCCTGACCATGAGCTTCCAGAATACCGTTGGCCAATTGCTCAGCGAGTTTGTCCGCCAGGCGTTGGAGAACCCTACGATATAGCTGGTGTCCAGTTAACGTGAAGCCAGGCTTTTGGTCAGTGTGGCGAAGCCTCCGGTGGCCAGCTAGCCCCTGGGTATTTTTGAAGACCGCTCCACAGATTTCACAGGTTACCATCAGTACTGAGTATAATACTCAGTTACTCATTTGTCAAGGGCAGGCAGATTATTCAGTCCTTGTTAAATTAATGTGGGAACAAGGAGACGGCGTGTACTATCTCAACAAAGAAAAAATGGCAATGCGACGGTGACAGCCACCAGGTTCAGCCAAACAACAGGCAACCACCAACCCAACATAGCCAGCGTCGATAACTACAATATTCATCAAGGCTTCATAGTTTCTGCCCTTAGCTGGCATGAATGACCTCCCCCTACTTTACCTGATTTAAAAGCTCAAAATATCGCTCTCTGCTTATACCGGCACTTGCCAGATTGGTGCAAATATGAGTTACTGGAACTTCGCGGAGGCTAGTTTTAATAACCACGGGACGGTTTACCCCGGGCTTGGTCATTATTATATGGTCGCCCTTGCGGCGCTTGATAGCAAACCCCCGCTAGCTCAAATATCTTCATTAACTTGCAATAGTGAATTGGCGTGAGTTTCTGCGATGACACTTATCAACCGATAGATAACACTTCCTCAGCGACAGGCTTTCGATAAATCCAAGTATCGTGTTCTTTGATAAAGCCAGCTTCGCCCATTACCTCTTCAACGGTTCCCATAACTTCACATTCCTCAACGAACGCTTCCACTGCCTCATGAAGGGAGCGCTTTGCCTTTTCAATAGTTTGTCCGAAGCTGGAGATATTGAGCTCAGGGCAGAGCCCTACGTAGAGGTCACCTTCTCGAAAAATTTCGGCACGAAAAGTAATCTTCGGCATAGTAGCCACCTCCTTATTGCTCAATATATGCTTTCTGTATCATATAATCTTTAAGCGCTTCCTACCAGGGTCTGTACTGGTTCATAGAATTAGTGACACATTAGCCTCCTCTTTAAAAATCAAAGATAAAAAATCAAAATTACAATTCAAAAAGCAAAAACCTTCCTCATTTCGATCTCTGACTTATTTTTGCTCTGTCATCCTGCAGTTTGATTTTTGCCTTTTGACTTTCTTTAACGTGTCACCCATCTATCTGAATGAGAACAGTAAGGGAGAGGCCAGGTGAAGCTCTAAGCAAGAACACAGTTGACAGCTATACAGCTATATGGAAAGTCTGCGGGCAAGGATGTAAACAGCCACTACAGCCTGAGCGCCAAGCCAGGCATAGCCAATGCCGATAACTATGATATTCATCATGCCTAGTATTGTTCAGGTTGTCTGTAGATAGCGGAGTATTTCTCGTTTGAAGGCTTCAAAATCCATTAATTTGGTCTTTGCTGCCCGATAAACGATTTCATCATCTATCCGAGCATACTCGTGAACCAAGATGTTTCTGAAGCCTTTCATCTCTTTTAATGTCTCTTTTATCTGTGCAGATATTACCCCCGCCATTTCCAGCTTTTCAAACAGGTCATCTTCCTCCGCGGGGATGCCCAGCCGGAGCCCCACTACTAGAAGGTAGCACACATCAATCACAGCTTCTACAGATATTTGAAGTAACCTTTCACAAGCTCTCCTCTTCGCCACTTCGTGATACGCAGCAAAATCTCCAGGAATAATTTCACGAAGTTCCCTGAGATACCCTTCGAGGTGGTCAATCCTGGCTAAGATCCTTTCACGATCCAGCATGGGCAACTTGCTCCAGATAGCTATAGTAAATGTGTTTGAAGTCCTCAAAGGCTTGCGCCGTCCTGAAAGCCACTTCATAGAGAACATCCTCATCCTGGCATAGGAGAATTTTCCCCTCTTTCAGGACTCTTCTCCGAATATATAACGGCAATTGCGAGAAGATATGGACATCAGCACTGGTTTCCTTAAGGTAGCTGAGCTTTTTTTGAAATAGCGTCGGGGCATCATAGTTACCGGGGCGAAGCATAAGACAGACATCCGTATCTGAGGCAAGAGTGGTTTCACAGCGAGCCTGACTGCCGAAAAGGAAAACAGCTACTATTTCAGCATCTCCCTCAGCCTTAGCTAAGACCTGTTCTATGCCTCTATTGGTATAACTCATTTCCTTATCACCAAACGTTTTTGCCATGCCAGCTAGTTTATTATATCATTTCACCCTTACCTTATTCCTCTCCCTTCAGGGGAGGGAGACTTTTCTGGATTGCCACGCCTTGGCCCCTTCGCTGCGCTCGGGGTTTCAGCTCACCGCAATGACAGTTAAAAAGAGACTCGCGATGATGGGGGATATTCTTCAGTGTTCTAAACATATTATGTGTCACCCATCTATCTGAATGAGAACAGTAAGGGAGAGGCCAGATGAAGCTCTAAGCAAGAACACAGTTGACAGCTATACGGACAGTCTGCGGGCAAGGATGTAAACAGCTACCACAGCCTGAGCGCCAAGCCAGGCATAGCCAATGCCGATTATACCAGTTACCGGCATAATCAGATAACTGGCTAAAAACACCAATAAAGCGATAAATCCCCAGATTGCCATCAGTTCCCTTATCCTTCCCGTAACTCGAAGTATGCCGGTATAGATATAGGTGAGCGCCAAGGGGATGCTGGATAGGCTCAAAACCCACAGCAAGTGCAAGGCATTTAGCGAATAGCTTTGCCCGAAGGCAAGCAGCACCCACTTTCCCACCAAAATAAGCACGATGACTGCGGGAACCAACAGCAGATAGGTGAATTTCAATGATTTGGTGACATTTTCCTTTAACTTATCCTCAAAGTGGGAGCCCTCGGCAAATAATGATTCCGAAACTGCCCTAGGGATAGCAAAAAGCAGGCCGCCTATCATCCAACCAATATAGAAATAAGCATTTTGTTCGGCGCCAAGAACATTTACCACCATCAGCGGCAAAATGAATGGTATACAGGCCATAAATAGATTGGCAAAGTAATTGCCACCGGAATAGCGCCACATATCCTTGAGCAAACCTAGCTTTAACATGGGCACCGGCTTATAGGAATCCTGAACTTGGGGCAAAAACACGAAAATGGAAACAGCGAGAGCCACCGCCATAGCAACGCCCCAGGAGGCAACTATGCCAAAGGCGTGGAAAAAGAGGACAAAAAGAACGGGAAAGGCAAGCTTGAGCACCGAGAAAATGGTGTTTTTGGATAACACAAAGCCGGCTCTTCGCTGGGCTATAAAGGTGTAATTCACCAGGCTTTGTAGCGTCCACAACATGGTAAAAACGATGAAGGCTGAGGCGAAGATGGCATTTTGCTTAACAAACGCCAATGCTGGAGACAAAAATCCCAGGCCAGCAAGAAAAATGCCAGCTATCACCAAGCTGATGATACCACCTAGGGTATAGCAGGAGTTTATCAATTCCTGTGGTTTGTCAGTGTGAGGCAGGAAGCGAACAAGAGAGATATTCAAGCCAACCAGGCTTATGATGCTAAGGAGGCTCATTGCTGAGATTATGGCCGAACCAAGTCCCACCTCAGCTTCGGTGTAAAATCGAGCCACTACGATCCAGAAGAAGAAGCCGAAAAGAGCCATAACCCCGGTGTTGAGCATCAGGTAAAAGGCGTTGCTATAAAGCGGGATGGCGATAAACTGCTCCAGCTTTTCTCTGGATGTGATTATAGCTATGGCTTCAGCGATTACCTTAAGGGGGGGGAAATCGGACAACCTCATTCAGTGTACTCAAATATCTTCACGGGATATGGTGATGATGACGCATAAACCCGTTCGTAATGCTCCAGCTTCTCCAGCGGCACAGGGCTGTTAAATGGGTCTAGGCCTACTATTCGATAGTTCTCGGAAGCATGGCCTGCTATAAAATCTCTGGCTTCCTCATAAGAGGAAAAGGGCTTCCAGCTAGTGATTTCCTTATATGACCTGCCCTGTCGATCCACCATCTCACGGTAAGAAAGAACTATAGTAGCGTTTTCAGAGGGAACCACCGCCTGCCCATCAAAGTTATACAGCCTGACGACGGTGGAATTATAATACGAAGGGTAGAAGAGCCTCCACGGTTGCAATTCCCCACCCCCCACAGGCGCATAATAGATATCATAAAAATCGCTTTCATTTTTGCCGGCCCAGGTCACCATGGCGTAGAATTTATAGACGGGCATGGCATAATCACTCATCACATATTTTCCCCCTAATTCATCCATTATCTGATCAGCCGCGGTTTCGTTCTGGGAGGTGAGGAATTTGCCGACAATCGGGGCGGCAAGCCCTTGAAACGGACTGGCAATCGGTATGCGACGCCCAACACGAGTTATCCAGTGACCATAATCCCACCACGACATTATGCCATAGGCCGTCTCAGGATAATCATAATCCTCAAAGCCGTCGTCCTGTTTAGGAGGGAAATCATATAGCTGGTAATAGTAATCGGGGTCATCAAAAGGCTCAGGGCTGTTCTCCCTTAACCATACCAGCGCACTTTCCCATTCAATGTCAACCGCAACCGGTCCTCTGCTGGCCCATGCCTCCAGTCTCCCAAAGGATGGTAAGTTTGCTTGGTATGCGCTGGGGTAAAAAACACGAGTAGCGGTGTCCTTAGGGTCTATATTAGGGAAGAAAACCAGGAAAAAGATAGCTATTCCAGCCCCAATTACCTTTAGCCAGGTTCCCCTTGGCTGTAAGAATCTTCTTTCGCTTACTTCTTTCTTTGCCTTTTTCTTTTTCTTCTTCGTGGTATATGTTTTCACTATTTCTCTGGGCTTGGTCAGTAGTTTCTCCAATCCAGCGAAGTCCAGGACCCTCCAGGAGAAATAACCGGCGAGCAAAGCCACATTTATCGTGAAGTAGTAGCAGTAGCGGCGCTGAGCTAACGTTGCCACCATTATTACCACGCACCATACCAGGAACAGCGTCTTATCGGCACTCCTTTCTTTAACAGCACGGTAAATGAGCAATACCAACGCAACAAAGGCGATGAAGAATGCAGTGGTGAAGTTAGACCATGCCATGGCTATGTCGAGAGGTCGCGCCTCCTGGATAGTCAAGCCTCCAGCTACTCGTGGAGCAAAGATACGCAATTTGTCAAGCATCGAATGAAGCAGCGAAGGGTCAATGGCCCAGAAAATGAGAAGCGCAATGCCGGCAATTCCGAGCAATGCCAACGGATAGTAAGCAGGTTTCAACGCCTTGCCCACCATGAATCGGGAGACACCGCTTAATGCCAGCGGGGCAATTATGGCGATTATCAGAGAGGCCACACACACAGTTGATATGTGCGTTTTAGGCAAAAAAGGGATGGACATTATGGAAGCGATGGCAAAGGTCAGTACACCGATGATACACAAGTAATCGGTTGGTTTGCCCCTTAAATGGTCCACGATGAACTGAATTCCCAGATAAGCAAAGATAATGAACAGCAGCATCAGCGCACCTGACCAGACAAGAAAGTAAATACCCAAGGAAATGCCGGCTAATAAAGTATAGATGAGCGGCTTCTTAATAACCGCCCAATCTTTATTTATCAAGTGACTGAAGGATATTTCCCTTTCCCTGGCCCGTTTAACCGCCATAATCAAAAATAGAATGGTTACCGTGCTGAATAGAACCTCAGCGACATGGTGGTCGGTGAAGCCAAGCAAAGAACGGCTAAGGAACTCGCTGGGTAGTATGGTAACCAGGATAGCCGCCATAATGCCAGCCCAGCGATTGAATAGTTCCTTGCCAATGAAGTATACTGGAATAACCGTCAGTGCGCCGAGAACAGCGGGGGTAAAGGCACCGACCGTCTCTACAGTATGCACGCTGGGATGCCCTAAGCCAATTAGCCAGGCAGCGCCAGCGATAAGCCAGTTACAAAAAGGCGGCCATGGTACTACAAGACCATGGGGATAATTGGAATAGGCATCAAAGTAAATACGCTGGGGGAAATGTTGAACCAGGTTATCCACCAATCTCATGTGATACCAAGGGTCAGCTCCCTTGAACCAAACTGAGCCATCGGAAAAAACGCTGTCGTAGGGAAAATACACCCGGAGGTACAACGCGACGCCAAAGAGGGCAAATACAATTATACCGGCGATAGCTGCCGGGGGAACTTTGATTCGCCGTCCTTGAGGTTGTTTCCGCTCCCCAACAAAAAGTTTGCCTCGCCATGCTTTAAGTCGTTCACGCATCTAACTATTCCAATAAAAATTACCTTTTAGCTCGCTTCAAATATAATACTACATCGCTTCCCAATAATAATAGAGAGTGAGGCAGGAAATGAGGTTATGCACCGGGATAACCCTCTCTATACGCTTATCCCAATGACGAATAACCCCCTATCTGTCATTGCGAGCGAAGCATGGCAATCCCAGGAAAGCAAAACTCAAGAATCAAAGGGCAAAATGACAGAGCAAAAATGAAAAAGCAGGCCGTATGAGGCTAAAGGCTGATAGCTGAAAGCTGAAAGCTATTAACTTGGAGATTGCTTCGTCGAGTTCCCTCGCTTCGCTCGGGACAAGCCTCGCAATGACGGAAAAGGAAGTCGCCAATGAGAGCACGAAATTGAAAGAGATGACGATTGTCGGTATAATGTTTATGTTTGTGGTGGGCGTAGCCCAGTGGTTAAGGCGCCAGGTTGTGGCCCTGGAGATCGTGGGTTCAAATCCCACCGCTCACCCTTTTTAACTATGCGCCTATAGCTCAGTGGAACAGAGCACCGGTCTTCGGAACCGGGTGTCGTGGGTTCGAATCCCTCTAGGCGCGCCAGCTAAACCATCGGATTTTGCTAACATCTTCCGTTTGAGCTGTTTCCCCAAGGAACATCAAAAGACAAAGCCGCTGCTCCCCGGAGTCCTGATATTACTGGCAGTCTAGCGTTATGCCTTATAGGGCACAGTGCGATTTTCTAAGGAGACATTTTGGGGATGCGCTTA
This sequence comes from Dehalococcoidia bacterium, assembly GCA_034431195.1. Taxonomy (GTDB): domain Bacteria; phylum Chloroflexota; class Dehalococcoidia; order GIF9; family AB-539-J10; genus CG2-30-46-19. Next base: position 56,400 of record DAOUDP010000022.1, read on the forward strand.
AATAGTCTTCGCCACCACGGTTGCCTGCCAGCGGTGAGTAATTTAACTTGATTTTCCAAGGTATGGACCCTCTCCGTGGCCGCCCCGAGCTGAGCAGCAAGCTGTAGATTTTGTTGTTGCAACTCGTGTAGCAACATTTGAAGGGTGTCCATGGTCCGTCCACGCTCTTTGTCCAGGGTTTTTCCCTTAATTAGCTCAGGCGGTATTGCCGATATCCTGAACTCCTCGCCATGATTTCCCCTGATAAACTCAGCATGGAGCTTGCCGCTCTTGATATACCGTCTGACTGTCCGGGTGGATACCCCCATTGAGTTGGCTGCCTGTGCTATTGTCAAACCCTGATTTGCCATAAGACTAGACAAGTCTATAGACAAACTGCTGTATTTGTCAATAGTCGTTAGCTCTAAAGGTGACGATTTCTACTAAAAACGCCGTTTAAGCCAACAAGCTTGGCCAACCACAGGGAGGAGGCAAAATGAGCGACAAGTTACAACTCACCATCTATTCCCTGGTCAATCCCCACCGGGTTGCCCTGTCAAGCAGGTCGCCGGTTCGAATCCACCAAGAGGTGACAGTGCGGCAAATTCAACCCATCTTCCGCAGCTCTTTATACAGTATCTTACCCACGGGGTTCTTCGGGAGCGAATCGACGAACTGAACGTACTTCGGTGTCTTGAAGCTAGTGAGCTTCCCCTTGCAAAAATCGATTATCTCCTGCTCGGTAGCTTTCTCACCCGGCTTCAACACGATAAACGCCTTGAGCTCCTCGCCATATTTCTGGTCAGCAACGCCAACAACGGCTGCCTCGGAGACCTTAGAATGCTGATAGACAACCTCTTCAATCTCACGTGGGAAGATATTTTCCCCTGCCTTTATTATCATATTCTTCTTGCGCTCTACAATGAAGAAATATCCATCTTCATCCATATAGCCCATATCTCCAGTGCGAAGCCAGCCTCTCTGCAATGCTTCCTTAGTTTCCTCCGGCTTGTTCCAGTATCCCTGCATCACCACAGGTCCCCCCACCACTAGCTCCCCTACCTCACCAAGCTTGACTGGTTTGACATTATCGTCGACCACTCTCATCTTACCACTCAACGGCTTACCTATGGAGCCGGGCTTATACGGTCTGTCTATCGAGCAACAGCTATTATTGGCTGTCGCCTCGGTTAATCCCCAACCCTGGTATACCTTGCCGGGGTATTTAGACTCGAACTCCTTTCTCGTCTCCTCGTTCAATGGAGCAGAGCCAGAAATCCAGAACTTCATTGAAGAGAGGTCGTATTTCTTAGGCTCAGGATACATATTCTGGTAAACGAACATAGTAGGCACCTGTGTTGTGATCCTTACCTTATGTTTTTGTATCGCCTCAAAAATGAGGTCAGTGTCGAACCATCTGACCAGCACCCATTTAGTGCCACCGTAGAAAACCGCGTTCATTGTTGACACGCCATAGGAATGAGAAAGGGGAAGCGAGCTTAACAGCGCATCGCCCGGCATGACTGGTCCCTTGAGGGTTTCACATTGCCCTTCCGCACAGGCATACAAAGCCTCGTGAGAGAGCATAACCCCCTTTGGCCTTCCTGTAGTCCCTGCAGTATAAAGCAGTGCTGCTAACTCCTCGTCAGCGATATCTTCTATCTCCAATTTGTCTGAGCTTTTTTCCACTATGTCCCGAAATAACAGTGTGTCCGGGGCTTCGTCAACTGAAATTACATGCTTTATACTCGGTGTTGCTGCCTTGCCATGGGAGACCTTTTCCATGAACTCTGTAGCACTTATTACTACAACGGGGGTAGCATCCTGGTAGATATATGCTGTCTCTTCAGCGGGGTAGAGGAAACTGAGAGGGATAACCAGAGCGCCAATTTTGAATATTCCTAGAAAGCTCACCACTACCTCAGGGCAATTGGGGAGCTGGATAACAACCCTATCACCTCTTTTTACACCGAGGCCCTTAAGTGCATTGCCAACCCTGTTTGACCAACGGTCAATTTCAACATTGGAATATTCCTTGCCTTCGAATGTCAGTAAAGGATACTCATCAAAGTCACTAATGTTGTCTTTTATCAATTGCGCCACATTCATTTTTACATTTCTCCCTTCTTAAATTTATTTTATTCAAATATTTTACCTAGAAAATGCTCCCAAAAACAATACCAAACAAGCCTCCAACAACCTTGTTAAGGCGAAGTGAAAGACGTAGAATGGAATTTAAAACGAACTCTTTTGGCAAACAAAAAAGGTGGTGGTTCAATGGAGAAGGCATTGGAGTCACATGTCATGAGGAGGCTGGCTCCATACCGGTGACCTTGGCATAATGGATGAGGAACATCACTTCTATTTCGTCGATAGAAAGAAGGACGTCGTGAAGAGCGGAGGAGAAAATGTTTCCACCGTTGAGGTAGAATCAGTAATAGCTGACCATTCCAAGGTTGCTGATGTCGCTATAGTAGGCTTTCCACATCCGAGGTGGATGGAGGCTGTTACCGCATTTGTGGTCGCTAAACCGAACGAGAGCATCACCGAGGAAGAAATCATCCAGTTCTGCAAGGAAAACCTCGCCGGGTATAAAGTGCCCAAGAAGGTCATTGTGCTGGATGACCTTCCCAAAAACCCTTCAGGGAAGGCCTTAAAGAAGGATTTGAGGAGTCAATTTCAGGACATTGATCAATGAAAAGATAAGCATTGCAGCCAATTTTACAGATAATGCTCTGTCATCATCTTTTCGGAGATTGTTAACCCTCTTTTCTTCAGCTCCTGGAAGAATTCTTGTGGCGCAACGCAGCCCTCCGGTGCGAACACGCCTTTCTCTGTAATAGCGCCGCTGGCGAGCATCTGAGCCCCAATGGACAACGCTATGCCTGCTTCCCAATCATTGCCTATCCTATCATAGGTGTAACTTGTGGCGTTACCCTCCTTCCTACCCTTCACGATTACCCGTGATACCTTGGTAAGCTGCCCTCCACCAATCATATCCTTGCCCATCCTGTGAAGCAGTGATTCCAGCAGAGAAACGGTGAACTCCCTGGGCACCACCGAGACTCCTTTCACTTTAATAGGCTCGGCACCTCCCAGCCCGTAGGAGAGAAACCTTATAAATTCCTGTCCTGCCCATACTGGAACGATGCCACCTTTGCACGAGACATTCTTGACTGAAATATATCTGGGAACGGTTATGGGCTCAGGATGTCCCGAATGGAATACCTCGACTCTGCCCACAGGTTCGGGAAAATCAATTACCTCTTTATCTGAACCAGCAGGCACATCAACCCACTGCCCTTGGTGATAGGAAGGCACATCACCTGAAAATGCGCCAATAGCATGCAGGACGCCAGCGCCTCCTGTTCGAGAAATGGCAGGATGAACCCAGATGAACTCGATTTCCTCAACTTCGTCCAGTTTCTGTGCCCCATATTTAGCACATAAATTTCCCACCCCGGGATTGTTACCCATGCCGATTATTGCAGTTATGCCAGCTTGTTTAGCTTCGTTATGTAAATTAAGCTCCTCAATCGTTGGCTGAGGGTCATCACAGATATCGACAAAGTTCACCCGAGCTTCTATTGCCGCTTTGAGGACTTTAACCCCGTATTCACTGAATGGACCGATAGCGCTGGCTACAACGCTGGCATCCTGCATCACCCTTATTAAAGAAGCATGGTCGTTGGCATCCACAAACGCCGCTGAATTTTCCACCCCTTGACTTTTATAGTCTTTCACCAAGGATTCCACCTTGGGCCTATCATAATCGGCGATAACGATTTGCTTAACACCGCTGTCGACCAAATCCTTCAGCGCAATTTCTCCCATCCCCCCTCCACCAAGCAAGACAACCTTCATCTGGAGCCTCCTTTCATAAACAAATTCTCGTTCAAAAAGAGAACTAAAGCAGCAATCAAGCCATCAGTATAAACTCTCTCCCTATCCATAACACCTTTAGTGAAATACCCTGCTGCTCTCTGTTTCCGCTTGGTCTCCTGTTCACCCACCAGGTTATCAATTACTTCACCAAGTTCAACGCTACCTAAACAGACCCTGTGGTTCATTTCGTCGCTGTACCGATTATGTCAACTAAATTTGTGATTCCGTTTTCCTTCATAAAGCGCTCTATGCCCTGCAAAACATCAAGACTAGCACGAGGATTGGTAAGATTCGCTGTACCGACCTGGATTGCGCTGGCGCCAGCCATGATGAACTCCAGGGCATCCTCGCCGGAAGCAATGCCACCACAACCTATCACCGGAATGCTGACTACTTTGGCTACTTCATACACCATATAGAGGGCTATCGGCTTGATGGCAGGACCAGAAAGTCCACCGGTGATATTTCCCAAGCATGGCTTCCTTTCATTTATATCTATTGCCATTGCCTTTATGGTGTTGATCAAGCACACCGCATCAGCCTTGACTTCCTCCACTGCCAGAGCAATTTCCTTAATATCAGTCACATTTGGAGTTAATTTCACGATGAGAGGCAAAGTGGTCACAGCCTTGACTGCTGAGGTTACTTGAGCTGCCACTTCAGGGGTCAATCCAAATTCCATCCCTCCTGCCGAGACATTAGGACAGCTAATATTCAACTCAATGCCACTTACCCCCGGCACACCTTCTAACCTAGCAGCAAGTTGAACATATTCATCAATTGTTTCCCCGGCAATATTAACGATGACTGGGACTTGCCAGCCTGCCCACATTGGCGCCTTGTCCTTGATTAAGGCATCAACGCCGACGTTTTCCAATCCAACGGAATTGAGCAAGCCGTATTTCATTTCTATCAATCGTGGCTGAGGATTGCCACTCCCCGGCTTAAGGGTGATTCCCTTGCATACAATGGCCCCCAGTTTCTGTATATCGACGAGCTCACTATATTCTATGCCATAACCGAAAGTGCCTGAAGCAGTCATCACCGGATTAGCCAAGGTTAATCCTTCAGGATGATGTGGCGCTAGCTGAACGCTGGTGCTTAACAAACCACCTTCCATTCTTAGCCCCTTCACCATTATATCAAGGTAGTCTATAATAAACCCATATCAGTCAATTATGGTAGGTTAAAATGGTGGGGGGAAACCAGTATACTATCCGCCTTGCAGAGGATAGAGATATCCGTCAAGTAGCTGAGATAGACCGAGAAGCTTTCTCTGAGGAGCAACTATTTCGCTCCTATGCTTCATATCACAGGGAGATTCACAATCCATTAGCTCGCTACATTGTAGCATGTGCAGGAGAAGAGCATGGACTGAATACAAACAAGCAAATCATGCCCAAACCTCCCTGGTATAAGCGACTTCTTAGCCATAATTATCAGGTACAATACACAACTAATGAGCAGTATGTCCTTGGTTTCGCCGGCTTTTGGATTATACCCGATGAAGCACACATCACCGCCCTTGGAGTAAGGAGCAATCATCACCGCAGTGGAATAGGAGAGGGATTACTTATCTCACTTATTGACCTTGCCACCCAACTGAGCATCAAAACAATCACCTTAGAAGTACGCGCTTCCAACAAAGCAGCTCAGTCACTTTACCGAAAATATGGATTCCAAACAGTAGGGAGACGCTCTCGTTACTACTCAAATAACAAGGAGGATGCTGTGCTTATGAGCACAAATACTATAACCTCTGCCTCCTTTCAGGCACATTTTCAGGAATTAAAGCAAGCTCACCAACAAAGGTGGAAAGAGTCCTTCATTGCCGCTTAACTGCCGCAGTCAGCTATATTTGCTTAAGATAGACTTGAAGGAATCGACCACAAAACTCAACTGTTCTCTGCTAGCAGCAAAAGTGGAGAGCTCAAAAGCTCTGGTCAAGCCTGGCTGCAGACCCCAAATCCCTCTATCTTTGAGCTCTTTATAAAGAAAATATCCTCGCTCCCGAACACGCTTGGATATCTCGTAAAGCATCGGCGTTTCAAAATGCAACAAGTCATGCCTGTGTGGCTTTTCCCCCAACTGCTTGAATCCCAATTTCTCAACCTCATCGGAAAACCACTGTGCCTTTAATACCTGCTCATCCCAATCATCAACCCTTTCCACTACATAAGGAAACGATGCCATAAGCGTTATCACAGGAACTCCTCTTAATGCACAACCAAGAAGCTCAAGTTCTTTATTGCTATATGTTTCCGATTTCCTCAATACCACCTCCTCCCACCTCTTTTTCATCCCCAATACTCCACAAGGGCCGGCAGACGCCATACTCTTATGACCGCTGCCGATGATGAAATCAGCCCCTAGCTCATTCATATTCACAGGCATTCTACCTACAGCGTACGCCCCGTTGAGGATAAATGGAACATCGTGGTTTTTGGCAATCTCCCCCAGCCTCTTTGCATCAGGGATATTTCCATAGTTACCGTCAGGGTAGGTTAATAGAATCATCCTGGGGTGATGTTTTTCTATGAATGGCTCATACTGGTTAACATCAATGGTGAATTCAGGGTAGCCCGAGCTGGGTACTTCAACCACGTTTAATCCCGCTCTTTGAGCAGCAACGATTGTAGTGTAATGCCGATTACCATCGACGATAATCGAATCACCAAGCCTAGCCAGAGAATGCATTATCATGAATTTAGCTTCTCTCGCCCCATGAGTTACAGCGGCAACTTCACAACCCAAAAATTCAGGCAAAAGCTCGTGCACAAACTCTCGAATAGGAGGATTTGCGATGTTACTTAGATTACCCGCGCAAAAATCACACACGGAGTAACCATCTCCAAATTCTATCAAAGCCTTTTTTGCCGCTTCAGTGAGCAGCCCACCTGTCTGCAAGGGCATAAGAGTTATAATATCTTTATGCTTTCGGTGTAACTCACCAAGCTTCTGCAGCCTCTTATCCTTCAACCTTGTCCTTCCCTCCTTTAAATTGCGCTTCTACGGTTATAAAAACAGCCCCACCAACCCCAATCTTTTTCTGTTGTTTCTCTATATATTCACGAATAGCCGTGGGAATCTGCAAATTGAGGTCTGAGAGATGCTTTATCGCTTTTACTTGATAGGTTAAATCCTCGCGGCTATCCTCTATTAGAGCTGCTGCACCCATAGCGATAGCACGCATATAGTTTACGCCGCTATATTCCCCCGAAGGGACAATATCGCTATAAATAGTACCATCAGCTACACAAATCTCATTGAAGCCAGCGGGACCGATGAGCCGCTTGCCCTCCTCCGTCTCCACGACCTTCACCTCAACGAGGTCATCCTTCCAGGCCAGAAACTCACAGGGAGCAATTTCATCTTTGTGCTTTCGTGCAGTTTGCTCAATTGCACTGGCTATCTTTCTCCCCCGAGAAGTTCTTGGACTTGCTATATAGCTGATAGACCCGGCTATCTCATCGTCGGAAAATTCCACCACAGAGAATTGAGGATATGCTACTTTCCTAATATCATCCATTTCATGAAGTATCATCGCTAATCTCTCGATGCCTAAGCCAGCGTTGAATACCGGATATTTAACATTAAAGTTCGCCAGCGATACCGGGGAATACATACCAATATCAGCAACTTCTATCCACTCACCGCTGTAATTAACAAAAACTTCCTGTTCCTGACCAGGAGCATAATATTTGGATGTTGCCATCTTCGTTTCAACCTTAATATCAGAAAAACCATATTGCTTGAGAATTTCCTCGGTTATTTTTCTACCAGCACTTAAGGAAATGTTGGCATCCATTATCACTACTGACGCAGAATGATGAATTCGTAAATGGTGAGCATCCTCCCTTTGCTCATTACGATACCGAGGACCTACCGAAAACAAGGCAACGGGAAACTTAGCTTTATCCTGTATCGCCGCTAACGTGTGAAACCAGGTAGCCGTCATGTGACTCCTGAGCGTCTTGTTGGAAGACAACGGCCTCATTTTCTCCAGTTCAGGGAAAACGCGACTCAACAGGTCAGTAGCCTGATGGTCAGTAATACCTAACCCATCGATAAGCTCCTCTACAAGGTTATCGGCTTCAATTTCTCCTTTTTTATATGCCCTCAAGATGCTCCGCAACTTCCTGACATCAAGCTCCTGCACTATCTTTTTTGCCTCGGTTATCTTCTTGTTGCTCAAACCTATCTCGGGACGCGGCAATTCGGCAAGATAATAAACCCTGTCAAGGATGACTCGCGCCTCAGGACCATATTGTTTGGAAACATCGCTATCAGGCAAGATGGTAAGATTTTCCACCTCATCAAAGCCAAGATTTAACAATATTTCCCTGGATTTTTGAATCAGTTCACGCAAAAGGTGAGGTCTACCACGACCCTGGAGACGGACTTCAGTATCTACGGGCAAAAGCCTGGCCGTCGATATCCACGTCCCAGTAAAATCTCTCCTTGCCTGAGCCCGTATTTTGTTTAAATCAAACATCTCCTACAGCGCAACAATAGATCTCCTCCCCACCCCACTCAGCCCACCACAACCATCCTGCTTAAGCGCTTCAAGATTTCCCCAGTACCACTTACCATATCATCGATCACTTCCTTCACGCTAGAGACTTCGTTGATAAGCCCGGTGATCTGTCCACAAGGCAGAATTCCCGCGTGCAAATCACCCGTTTCAAAAGCCTCCTGAACTTTTTTGCCCATAATGAGCGGAATCAACTCCTCCAGAGTGGCTCCTTTTTTCTCCATCTCGACAACTTTTTGTGATACTTCGGTTTTTAGAGTTCTTTCCATGATGCCCAAGGAACGCATCACACATATAGTATCAGTCTCCTTAGCATTGATCATAGCCTCTTTAGCATTCGAATGGATCAGGCTTTCCTTAGTAGCCATGAAGCGCGTGCCCATAATTACACCCTCCGCTCCTAAAGCTAAGGCCGCTACAAAACTGCGGGCATCACCGATCCCACCTCCAGCAATCACAGGAACGCTCACAGCACCGACGACAAGCGGAACCTGAATAAAGGTAGTTATCTCATCCATCGGTGGTATGCCGCCACATTCATATCCCACTATAGCCACGGCATCCGCCCCCAGCCGCTCTGCCGTCCGAGCATCCCTCACCCGAGCTACCTTATGAATATGTTTCGCATTGCCCTTCTTAATACGTTGCACATGCTCTTCGTTGATTCTTCCCGATGTTTCAAAAGCGCTAACCCCTTCCTCAATAGCTATGTCCATCATCCCTTCCCTATCCACAAATTCAAGCACAGGCATAAAAGTAACGTTGACTCCGAAGGGCTTATCGGTAAGCGTTTTAATCTTTCGAATCTCGTCTCTTAGTTCTTCCTTAGAAGCAAAATTGCCCACAGCAAGCATACCCATGCCACCAGCATTGGACACAGCGGCAACAAGCTCAGCATTTGATACATACTGCATCCCACCACAAATTATGGGATATTCAATCCCCAGCATTTCAGTTATCCTTGTCTTAAACAATAGTCTTACCTCCCTTTTCAGAAATTTGCCTTATTATACCTCATTTTTTGAGCCACATCGCCCTTATAGGAGGTTTGACTATTAAATCCCCGATTGAGTAGTATATAGTGCGAATTTTCGTTTTTTGGCCCACTGAAATAAAATTCTAAAGGAGGGTGCTTTTTATGGACTTCGAGACGCTTTCTGTATCACAGGAGGGTAAAATTCTGTATGTCAGCTTGAATAGACCCGAGAAAAGGAATGCCATGAATTTGCAAATGTTCGCTGACCTTGAGCAATGCATGATCGAGGTAGCCGCTAAGAATGATGTCGGGGCAGTGATCATTCAAGGGAAAGGAAAAGCATTCAGCAGCGGCACAGACTTAACTGAATTAGCAGAACTGGCACAGCAAGGCGGTGATGTCAAGGACTTCCGAGCATCATTGCGGAAACTTCAGAGAGCATTTTCAGAGATAGAATATCTCGAGAAACCGGTTATCGCCGCAATCCACGGATATGCCCTTGGGGCAGCATTTGAATTGATGCTAGCCTGTGACCTCAGAGTCGCTTCCGAAGAAGCAAGATTTTCCATACCCGAGGTGACTTTAGGCATAATCCCAGATTTAGGTGGCTCGCATAGACTTTCCAGAATAGTAGGCACAGGCAGAGCAAAGGAACTCATCCTGACCGGCAAAATGATTTCCGCCTTAGAAGCAGAAAGAATTGGGCTGATAAACAAGGTTGTCCCTGTGGAACAACTGCGAGATACTGCTAGAGCCTGGGCAGAGGCAATCATGAAGAATGGACCATTAGCGGTGGGACTGGCAAAGAAAGCCATTGATATGAACTTTTCGTTAAGCACATCTGAGGGACTTGAATTAGCGGGCATCGTTCAGAGTCTCCTTATTTCCGGTGAGAGCTTTAGACAGGGAATTGAGAAAAAAGGTGCTCAACCTAAAACAACTGCCTGAGTGTCATGGAGCAATGGACGCCAGCCAGAACAGGAGGTTTTTATGACTGCATTATTGGACATATTGGGATGTCGTTACCCTATCATTCACGGACCAGTTGGTGCCATGAACAGCTCGAAGCTGGTAGCATCCATTTGCGAAGCAGGAGCTTTTGGGATGCTTGCTATGGGGTTCATGAGCGACCTTCAGGAGGCGAAGCGCCTGGTAAAAGAGGTTCAGGAGCTGACCGATAAACCATTCGGAGCAAACCTCTCGATCATGAACCCTGCAAATCAAAACATCCTCGAGATACTGGCAGATGCCGGGGTAAAAGCTGTCACCACCTCAGCAGGTTCTCCTAAACGTATCTATCCGCAAATCCACGCCCTGGGGATGACGGGAATGCATGTTGTTCTTTCCTTCCCTCATGCCGTGAAGGCTATAGATGCCGGTGTGGATGGGCTGGTTGTTTCGGGATTAGAGTCGGGGGGTCTTCGCTCCACTGGTCCTGAATCCACGACCATGATCCTCGTCCCATTAGTGGTAGACCATGTAAATGTCCCGGTGGTCGCCGCTGGAGGCATTGTTGACTCACGAGGCTACCGTGCTGCTCTAGCTCTCGGTGCTCAAGGAGTACAGGTTGGCACACGCTTTATAGCCTCTGAGGAAAGCCCTGCCCCTACAGAATGGAAGAACGCTATACTCAATTGTGGCGATGGAGAGACCAGACTCCTTCCTCTGGGAAACTTGAATATACGAGTCATCGTCAATCCCAAGCTCAGGGAGAAGATGGATAATCCCGATGTAGACCTTACTCAAGAGTATAATTTAATAAACGCCCCTCGAGCCTGGAATAGCGGAGACTTTGACCTCTTCCCGGCAGGCGGAGGACAGGTGAGCGCTTTGATTAAGGAGATTAAACCCGTAAAGGCGATTATAGAAGAAATGGTTTCACAAGGCCGTTGACTATTTAACAGGAAATCACCCTCCACTTTTGAGCTTAAATGGGGGGCTTGCACAATTCTTTGCTCTGCTCAAGCCCTCCCCTGTCATTGCGAGCCGAAGGCGTGGCAATCTCAGCAGAAATCCCCTCTCCCTTGACGGGAGAGAGTCAGGGTGAGGGTGAATCCGCGGGGATTGCGGAGCCTGCTCTGACTAAAACGAGGAATCCCGCTCCTCGCAATGACAGAAAGAGGAGGCTAATGCATCACTACTCATATGAACGAGTACAATTGCTTTACAACTTTTCATCATGGGGTTAGAATAAGATAAAGTTTTTGCGGGTGTAACTCAGCGGTAGAGTGCTTGCTTCCCAAGCAAGTTGTCGTGGGTTCGAGCCCCATCACCCGCTGTGGAAGCAATATGCGTATAAAGTTGAAAGACAAACAATTAAGCCAGCTAGCAAAGCACCTCCCTTTCGAGGTGATGCTGGACCAGCCCAGAGACGTTAGGGGCTTTCTGGAAATACTGGGACACGATATGCCCTGGGATGAAGTTGGACTTAGCAAATTTGGTGACCCTGCCAGAAAGCCTAACAGGGTTACGTTCGACGTTGAAGTGATTGACGGCGGATTCATTTGTGATGTACATCCATCATTTGCCTGCTATATCTCCGATCTACTAACACAAAAATAAACGCAATGGGCCGTTAGCTCAGTTTGGTAGAGCACCTGACTTTTAATCAGGGTGTCGTGGGTTCGAGTCCCTCACGGCCTATTTCAAAGCCAGCAGGGCACTTGACTATCAAGAAATTCCTCAAAATGTTACATCAGGTCTAATAACTGGACCGGTTCACCTTGATTCCAGTTTATTTCTGATATCTTCCTTCAGTATATTTTTCAAGATTTTGCCGCTCCGGTCTTTAGGTATCTCCTCCGTAATTTCAAGTCGCTGTGGAAGCTTATATATAGCGATACTCTTTTGCTTCATAAATGAAGTTAATTCACCCAGGGTGACTTTTTCTCCTTCTCTGGGAACTACATAAATACAGATCTTTTCGCCCAATCTTTCATCAGGCATCGGTACCGCTGCTGCATCCAAGACTTTAGGATGTTCAAGAAGGATACTCTCAACCTCCAGTGAACTGATATTGAAGCCGCCTCGAATTATGATATCTTTTTTTCTATCAACAAAACTAATGAAATTTCCTTCCATTATTCGGAACAGGTCTCCTGTGCGAATAAACCCCTGCTTATCAAATGCCTTTTCTGTCAAGTCGGGCTGCCTGAAGTAACCGGATATTACATTTGGACCTTTGTAAAGTAGTTCTCCTACACGGCCCACTTCAGTTATCTCCTTGCCAGTCTCAGGATCCAGGAGTTTTGTTTCAACGCCTCTAGTTAAGTACTTCGCGTTCCATGTTACCCCTCGCTTACCGTATTGAGGCAATCCCTCTATCCTTTTCTCTAAATTGGGGGCATCCAGCGGTCCAGAATGAATGCCTGGCCCCTCGCTCATCCCCCAGATATTCCCGATTTCCATGTTCCACCTTCTTTCAAATTCCTGAGCGGACCATAGGGCTGGTGGTGCTCCACCTATGCTGATTGCCCTCACAGCGCTCAGGTCAAATTCATCTACCATCTGGTGCTTTGCTATAGCGTTTACCAGCGCAGGAACAAGAAGAGTGTAGTTTACCCTCTCCTCTATCATTTGTCGCAGCCAAATCACCGGACGAAAGGGATGATGCAACACAAGTGTACCACCCACTATGAGCCAAGGAACGTATATTGTTCCCAATGAAGCAATGTTAATCAATGGGCCAGCAGTTAGTAGTATTTCTCCCTTTTTGATCCCCGTTTGCTCCACTTCTCCAGCACCTTCAAAAATCCAGTTATTATGGCTCATAGGACATCCCTTGGACTCGATTTCAGTGTCGGCAGTCCAGCAAAGCGTAAAAATATCGTTAGCATCTATTTTTACCTCATCAAGTTTGCCCGTTATCTCTCCTTTCCCCATTTCTCTCAGTTCTTGTAAGTAAATTATGTGTTTTAAATTGGGAAGCTTTGACTGCAGTTTTTCGACCATTTCTCTATGTTTAAAATCATGAAATTCCTCGACCGTAATGAACGCTCTGGCTTGAGTTAGGTCACCAACATATCGTAATTCTGATTCTCTCCATTGTGTTGGCACAGGACAGATGATGGCTCCAGCCCTGCCAATAGCCAAATAGAGCATTGCCAATTCCCAACAATTGGGAAGCTGAACGATAATAATGTCATCCTTCTGAATACCCATTCTTAAGAAACCCTCTCCGGTGGCATCCACTGCCCGGTCCAATTCTCTATACGTAAGCCTCTCTGGCGTTAAGCCCACCAATTGCTCTTTATCAGGAGGATCCACCAGGCAAACTCTATCAGGGTCCTCACTTACACGCTCTTTGAAATAATCGGTAAGTAATTTGTTCCCCCAATATCCCTTGGCTGTATATTCTTCAATTCTTTCTGGTGAATCCAGAATCATTTCATATCCCCCTTTGGTTTTATCTTAAGGCTTTTGGGTTATCGCTGACTCTCGCTAATCTTTTCTCCGGCGCCAGCCCTTGGGCGACCTCGTCTCCAGGCATTTGTTCAGCCACGGATTACCGTTGGTTGCATCGCCTCTCTCCAGAAGGTCTGTACTGGGAAATCCATTGTGGTGCCATCTCGTCCCTCCATTATAGCACTCTCGCTGGGAGTAAAAAGTTTGTAATAATAGTTGCTGGGCAAGGTCTCCACAAGATTCAAAAAAGTTCCTTTTCAGTGCAGTTTCACCACCAGCGTGGTAATCTACATGCCGTGAGTGCCACTGCATTCTACAATCGGCTATCTAGCCTGCAACCCTATATACTCATCCATACGATTAGTGACCCCCTTTTTGTCATTGCGAGGAGCGCAGCGACGAAGCAATCTCAAAGTGGGCCTGTTCCAAACTTGAAGTGAAAGATAATTCCATACCGTGAAGTATCACCCACCTACTTGAATTAGGTCACCATATACCACACTCACCGCCCAAGCAAGTCACACCACTGCTCGGAACCGAGGAAAAGTATCGAGGGCTACTTTCAATACCATCCCTGCTGGGCGGAGTGAAGAAGGGCGGTTATATAAATCAGTTATATTATAATGGAGCGGATGAGTATGAATAATGCGGCAACTAAAAGGACTGCCTTATTTGTTGCTGCATTAGCCTCCTTCGTTACTCCCTTTATGGGTTCTTCCATCAACATTGCGCTTCCGTCAATAGGGCAGGAATTTGCAATGAATGCAGTTTTATTAAGCTGGGTCGCTACCTCATACCTTCTAGCTGCAGCAATGTTTCTTCTCCCCTTCGGAAGGATAGCAGATATATATGGAAGGAAGAGGATTTTCACATATGGCATGCTGCTCTATACTCTCGCTTCTCTCCTTTCGGCATTTGCAACTTCTGGTTCCTTGCTTATTTCCTTCAGGGTCTTGCAGGGAATCGGAGGTGCAATGATCTTTGGCACCGGGGTAGCAATCCTAACTTCAGCATTTCCTGTCGGGGAGAGAGGCAAAGCTCTGGGAATAAATGCTGCTGCAGTTTTTCTAGGGCTTTCCCTTGGTCCCTCTTTAGGCGGATTGTTAACCGAGCATTTTGGCTGGAGAAGTATCTTTCTGGCAATCGTGCCTCTGGGCTTGGTAACAATCGCTTTTATTTTGTGGAAACTGAAGGGAGAATGGGCTGGGGCAAAAGGGGAGAAGTTCGACTTTACTGGCTCCATAATCTACAGCCTCGCCCTTATAGCGATAATGTACGGTTTTTCTGTGCTGCCGGCGATGTTGGGTATATGCCTGGTTGCAGCCGGTGTCCTGGGGATTCTGGCATTCATTAAATGGGAAATGAAGGTGGAAAGTCCTGTTCTCGACATAAATCTGTTCAGAAATAACAGAGCATTCGCCTTTTCTAACCTGGCAGCTTTGGTTAGCTTTAGCGCAACATTTGCTGTGGCTTTTCTTTTGAGCCTTTATTTGCAATATGTAAAAGGATTTGGTCCCGAAGATGCCGGTCTGATTCTGGTATCCCAGCCCGTCGTAATGGCTATTTTCTCGCCCCTTGCTGGCAGGCTTTCAGATAGAATTGAGCCGAGAATAGTCGCCTCAATCGGGATGGCATTGATAACCACGGCCCTTTGTCTGCTCATTTTTTTGACCGAAAAAACAACTCTGGAGTTCATCATTGCCAGCTTGCTTCTTCTTGGCTTTGGCGCTGCCCTCTTCTCCTCCCCCAACATGAACGCGGTTATGAGTTCTGTTGAAAAGAGGTCTTACGGAGTAGCTTCAGGCACAGTGGGAACGATGCGACTGGTCGGGCAAACTCTCAGCATGGGCATTGCTATGTTGATATTTGCCGTATACCTTGGAAGGGTTCAAATTACCCCTGAACATTATTTACTCTTTTTGAAAGGCGTGAAGGTAGCATTTGTTATTTTTGCTACCCTTTCTTTCGGAGGCATATTCGCATCGCTTGCAAGGGGCAAAATACGATGAAGACACCTTACTCAACCCGATGAACCTTGACAAGAGTGGTTTGGGCGATTAAAGTGCCTCGCAGTTAGCTATATCATATGGCAAAGGAGGAAGAAATGGAAAATCTGTGGTTGGCATTCTCCTGGGGTTCACCTATTGGCATTGGCATTTTCCTTGTGTGTCTGGGTGGCATGATCTACCTGCTCTCCAAAGCTGATGCCCTAAAAAAGGGTGGGCGTGGGAAGGAAAAAGATAAGGAATAACCACGTCGTGTAAACGCATACTGCTATGTTGTAATCGAGTCGTTTCCCAGCATAGCATAACACTTTTCGCGGCAAACGGGCTGGAAGTCCCGTCATGAAATTATCCAGCCCGTGTTCAGTCCTGATAGCACTGTTAGCGTTATGCCTTCCCTATTCTAACTATCTTTGTCCCCATGTGGGACGTGTCACCCTGAGTCGCCGGTCTTCCATTTTTCATTGGCATAGCCTTTGGGCTCTTTGGCATCTCGCATCTCCTCACCATTCTTGGTCTCAAAGAAACCCTGGAGGTTTTCTTGATCGCAATCAGAACGATTGCCTATTGTACAGTTGTCCTCGCACCGTTCAAAATAGCATTCAGGCGATACACGGAGTTAGTTTGGTGAATGAGCCATGGTATAGTACGTGTATCGATACAATATGTGGCTGATGAAACAGAGGACTGTTACCAGGGAAGGTTAAGCAGCCGTATTGAAGAGGCATTATACTCGCCTTAGCTGCTCACAAAAATAATCGGGGCAGCTGAGGTTCTAAAGAGGTTATGACAAGTAACAAGGAATCTGGGCTATGCTTCTTATCCCCGGAACGCTGATTGCCATATTGACATTTCCAGGTGTCATAGTCCATGAGGCAGGACACAGGCTTTTCTGCAGCCTCGCTGGTGTTCGTGTCTATAAGACCTGCTATTTTAGACTGGGCAATCCTGCTGGATATGTTATTCACGGCCCGGTACAGAGTTATGGGGCTGGTTTTCTAATCTGTGTGGCTCCGTTTATCGTTAACACGGCTATCGCCCTCCTCATATTTTCCATTGCGGTAAATGTTTCTTCCACTGCCGTCGCTTTTCCATTGTACTGGTTGGGTATATCCATAGGGATGCATGCATTCCCCAGCAGTGGAGATGCCGATAACTTGTGGCGTTACTCGAAAGCGGCTTGGAGGCACAACCCTCTGGCTGTTTTAGGTTTCCCGGCTGTTATCTTAATAAAGATAGCTGCCGTGCTCAGTATTATCTGGTTTAACCTATTCTATGCTATTGCTTTACTGCTTCCATTTGTGGCTTAACGTGCTAAATAACAATAGCTTGTGACCAACCTACGTGCTAGGTATAGGAATTAGTTTCGCTATTGAGGTGATCGCCAGCATCACTGTCGAGGGTTGTTTGTATATTAGTGTACACGGCTGGCATTTCCCTGGCGGCAAAGTGACGTAAGCCCTGTCTTGACAACCTTTTTCCCCTATAATATTGTATGTTATGTTGATTATTTTTATCAACAAAGTGAGAGGATAATGATCAAACTTTCTACTAGGGCACGCTATGGAACCAGGGCGCTTTTGGATTTAGCTCTTCACCAAGGTGAGGGGGTAGTGCTACTAAAAGACATCGCCCGAAGACAGGAGTTCTCACTGCCCTATCTGGAGCATTTAATTACCCCTCTTATAGCAGCAGGGATAATAAGGAGCACCCGAGGGGCTCGGGGTGGGATTTCATTACTCAAGCATCCTCAGGAGATTAAGCTCAGTGAGGTGATTCAGCTTCTCGAGGGCTCGACTGCCCCAGTAGAGTGTGTTAACCACTCCAAGATATGCCCTCGCTCCGACCGTTGCGTCACCCGCGATATCTGGGGTGAGGTCAAGAAGGCAGTGGATGGAGTCTTAGAGACTACTACATTGCAGGACCTGGTCGAGCGGCAAAGGCGATAGGGGAAAATAGAAAGAGAGGGAAACAGTGAAAGTCATCGTAAAGCCATTTATGTTTATTCGTGATGCTCTTGGGAATCAGCGAGAAATTGAGGTCAAATTAAATAGCCCGGCAACCATATCCGACCTGTTCACTACCTTGCGAAGGGACTATGGACTACCCGATGAAGTCCCTATAGGTAGAGGTGTTTTTAAATTGTTTGATGGAAGAGAAATAACAAATATGTTGGTGTTTA
>DAOUDP010000023.1:0-58469 GCA_034431195.1 Dehalococcoidia bacterium
TTCATACCAGGTACCTGCTGAACAGGACTGCCATAGCGAAGAACATCGCTTTTTTCCATGGTGCGATTAACGGACTACATGGACAGGCTACAACGATAATTCCGGGGAAGACCGCTTGCCTAAGATGCTTATTCCCTGAACCTCCTCCATTAATGACCTTCCCTATAGTGGGAGCAACCTGTGGCGTTATAGGATGCATTCAAGTAACTGAGGTGATAAAGTACATTGTTAAGATGGGAAGCTTCCTAGAGAATAAGCTTCTGCTTTGGGACGGCTTGAATGCAACGATAGACGAGGTTGAGCTAGAAAGGAATCCAAGCTGTGAAGATTGTGGCTGGAAATGAGTGTTTCATCCTACCGGAGTTCTACATTCTCGCCCGTGGTTTATTAAGAACAGAAGGGAGAAGCCCAAATGAAACGAGCTTTCTCTAAGGTAAACAAATGGATAACCAGCTTAACCGTTTTAGCCGTCACTATCCTCTTCATAGGCGGCTGCGTCCCACCCAACCAGCCTCCAGCTATTACCAGCTTGCAAGCTGAGCGAGAGTTGGTTCTTACTCTAGAGAGTTGCCAGGTTGAGTGTGTTGCTTCAGACCCCGAGGGTGGCGAGCTAAACTATAAGTGGAATGCTAGTGGGGGGAGCATCTCGGGCGAGGGAGCCACAACCACCTGGATTGCTCCCGATGAGGTTGGGGAATATGTTGTCTCGGTCAATGTGACTGATGGAGATGGTAATTGGGCTACACAATCGGTCACCATTGCTGTAAGAGAGAATCGCTGGCCAGAAATCGTTGATTTGAGAGCCAGTGAGGAATGGATTATGCCTTCAGGGAATTGCACGATCAGCTGCGAAGCTTCAGACCCAGATAACGATAGCTTAAGCTATGAATGGTTAGCCAGTGGGGGCAATATCACAGGCAAAGGAGATACCGTCACCTGGGTTGCTCCTGAAGACATAGGCAATTATACCATTACTGTGGTGGTTACCGATGAGTTCGGAGGCGAAGGCTCAGCATCATTGTCTATCAAAGTAGCGTTCAACAAGCGGCCAATTATTGAGAACTTAATTGTTACCGCCAAACACAAATACTTGGAGGAAATGTCTGGGGGATACAAAATCGGGATTGGCCAAAGTTGTGAAATTGAGTGCGAAGCTTCGGATCCAGATGGCGATGAGCTATTCTATGAATGGTCAATTGATGGAGGTGACGTCTCTGGAGAGGGCGATACAGTTATTTTTACCGCACCTCCCTCGTCATACACAGTTACTGTCACGGTAACGGTGTCTGATAGTAACGGCGGCGCAACTACCGACAGTATAGCTTTCACGGTTGTGAGCCTCTCACCATGTAAGTGGTGAATGTTACTGTCCAACATAGACCATAATGGCAATAAAGACATGCCAATAGCCTATATTCTCGCCTTGCTGGGCATGGGGATAGGGGTAGGATTCGCCAGCGGGCTTTTGGGAATTGGTGGTTATTTCTTTATGGCATGTCCGTAATACGCCCAAATCCTTTCCCTTTTCGATAGCGGCAGAGTGACGTAAGCCCTGTCTGGCGTTTTGACTGCTGGGGTAAGTTCAACTAGAGCTTAACAATAGTTACTCCATCACTACCCTCTCCCTTCTCACCGGGACGAAAGGATTTGATTAGAGGGTGGGAAGCCAGAAGTTCTCTGACGATATTTCGCACGGTGCCAGTGCCGAACCCATGAATGATACACACCTCGTTCAGATTAGCCAGACTGGCGTCGTTGAGGTAACTATCGAGCAGCCATTCTATTTCTTCGGCTCGTTTTCCTCGCAGGTCAAGTTCAACTGAAACTGGACGTCTACGCAACTGCTTCCTCACGGGAATAAATTTTGGAGTGGTGCTGCCACGTGGCGACGCCACCTTTTCTACGGTGTCAAGCCCGAGCCTGAGCTTGGTCAGCCCGGCCTGTACTTCAATCTGTCGTGTTTTCTGTGATACTGAGAGCACCGTTGCTTGCAAATCCACTTCTTTTAACCGAACCGTATCACCAACAGAGATGCTGCTCTCATCTATTACCTCTTCATCCGTTTTTACATCTACCTTCGGCTGCCAGATTTCGCTCTTTAGTTGCTCCGACACGGCAGCCAGCGCCTTTCTAGCTTGCTCAAGGGCAAGCTCCGATTTCTCCTTGCGTAATTCTGACGCAGCGCGGCGGGTTTCCTTTTGTAACTCGGCAGCCTCACGAGTAACCTTATCCCGAGCCTGTTGAATGATCTTTCGTTCTTCCGTTTTTAGCAGTCGAAGCTCGGCCTTTAATTCGGTGTTATGTTGCTCCGCCTCATTTCTCTTCCGTTCTAAGTCACGGCGGGTGGTCTCGACTGTCTGTTTTCCGCTAACCAAATCGGCGAGCATGGTTTCCATTTCCTGAGCGCCTTTCGATAACATGCCTCTGGCGTCGTTGATAATCTTGATGGGTAAGCCCAGACGAGAGGCGGTAGCCAGGGCATTACTCCCGCCGGGGACGCCCATAGTCAGATGATAGGTTGGCGTCAGAGTAACAGGGTCAAAGTCAAGCGAAGCGTTTTGCAGCCCTGGGGTTGTGTGTGCGAACGCCTTGAGGTCACTGAAGTGTGTGGTAGCTACGGTCATCGTTCCTCGCGATAAGAAGTGGTGTAAAATAGAGCGAGCTAAGGCAGACCCTTCGGCGGGGTCGGTGCTCGTACCCAACTCATCAAGAAGCACCAGACTCCTTTCCGTAATCCCGTTGATGATGCGTATAATGTTGCCTATGTGCCAGCTAAAGGAGGAAAGTGTTTGTTCGATGCTCTGCTCGTCACCGATATCAGCGAATATCCCATCAAAGACCGGGATGCGACTTTCCGCTGCAGCAGGGATAGGAATGCCAGCCTGGGTCATCAAGCTGAGAAGTCCAATCGTCTTAAGTGCTACTGTCTTGCCACCGGTATTAGGCCCGGTAATTACAAGGATAGAGAAATCCCGCCCTATCTCCACATAAAGTGGCACTGCTTTTTCCATAAGTAAGGGGTGCCTGGCTTCGACAAGTGTGATTATGCCAGCTTGTTCATCCGCGGGTATTTTCCCGTTTCCGCTGAAAGTAATGAGGATGGGTTCAGTAGCCTTGGTCTTAATGGCATACCTTGCCTTGGCCAGCGCCAGGTCCAACTCGGCAACCAGGCTTATGCTGTGACAGAGCTCTGCCTCGTGTATTCCCACTGCAGCACTGAGGTTTTTGAGAATCCTCTCTATTTCACGCGCTTCTTCTACCACAAGCTCTCGAAGTGTGTTCCCCTGCTCTACAGCCGCCCATGGTTCAACAAACAGGGTGGCTCCAGTACTAGACACGCTGTGAACAATACCTTTCATTTCTCTGCGAAATTCAACCTTTATTGGAATAACATATCTTCCCTCGCGCTCGGTGATAATGGGCTCCTGGATTATCCTGCGCCTCCTGGGTGACCTTATTATGGCTTCCAGACTCTGCAGCAACTGCTGGCGCACCTCTTTCCACTGGTGCCTGACTGCAGCCAGCGTGGGCGAGGCAGAATCCAGCAATTCCCCGGTTGGTGCGATGCAGTTGGCGATATCTTTCTCGAGCTGGCGGAGTTCCACAATGCCGTCGGCGATATTCCACAGCAACGGTAGTTTTTCTGACAACTTTCCCAGAGTGCTGCGCAACTGGCACATAGCAGCTACAGTTTGTCGGATTTCTATGAGAGTTCGCGGCTCAAGGATTTTGCCCTGTGCTGTCAGCGCTACCGCCTCTCGAATATCGAAAACTGTTCCAATAGAAAAATCAGGCTCCAGTGAAAGAAGACGACGCGCCTCAGCCGACTGTCTCAGCAGTAACGAAATCTGTTCGTAATCCGAAAGTGGTTGAATATCGAGAGCTAGTTCGTGGCTAGCCGAAAACGCAGTAAATCCAGCCAGTATTTCCCTGATGCGAGGGAATTCGAGTATTTCCAGGCTCTTATCATCCACAACAGCAACCTCTGTTTGTCATACAGATTATAGCATGGTGCGAGGAGGGCACCAGAGGTTCTCCCCGCTGTGGAAGTAAGCATAAGCGGAATTGCTTTGTTTTTGCGAAATTTTAAGGGGAATATTGACGCTGAGTTGGTTCTTCATGCCATGGTCGAATATCAAAACTATGACAAAGCCCTTATTGTTACCGGGGACGGCGACCTTTATTGCCTTGTAGATTATCTTATGAACAATGACAAACTGTTAAAATTAATGATCCCGAATAGGAATAGTTTCTCCTCATTGTTTAGAAAAATGATGCCGCATATTGTATTTATGAATAATCTTAGAAACAGGCTCGAGTATCATAAAGGTAATGAGCAATAAAAAAAGAGGCATTGCCGTGGGATAAAGCCCACAGATTGGCCTCTCATCGTGATTCTGGTATAGGAGTAGCAAACATATTTATTGTTGTCAGCAGGCTGTGAGATAGCATTTAGTTTCTGTTTGCTGATTTAGTTGAGCAGGAAAGAACTATCACATACTGCTATAATCAATCTAAATCTAGTTGAACACCAAAAGGAGGTTCAGTCTTGCAGTTAGAACAGTCTTTGGGTTTAGTCGCTGGAGCGCTGGTAACAGGTAGTATGGTTCCACAACTGATTCGTGTCTTCAAATTAAAAAGTGCCCATGAGATAAGTAGACTTTTTACCATGTTGCTTTTACTGGGTATGATTTGGTGGCTAGCCTATGGGATTTATCTCAGGCTCACTCCAGTTATTCTTTGGAATGCAACAGGGGCGGTTCTCGTCGCTCTACTTCTATATGCAAAGCTAAAGTATGGAAGATAGGTGGATAGGTGTTAATTGCCGCCTCCAGGTAACATTGAACAAACGCTAGATTGGGTAATGGGAAGCCCAAAACAATATCCCTATGCCACCGGTATTCTAAGTTACGTTGTCAAGGTAGTTGCAGTGATGTATCTCTGCCCGTGCGGAATGTAATTACAACGTTGGAAACAGAGATGGTGTTAGCAAGCACATAGAAGAGGTATAACCTAGACAGCTAATAATTGTCATACAATGACCTATCCGGCTTGAAGTTCTAAACAACCATGCTTGTTCTCAATTCAAGGGAACCACGAGCATACCAAGTGTTAATACTTTAGGGGTTAGACTTACCCTAGCTACTTCAGCTATAATCCTTTCTGCATTTTTGAATACTGCACAAAATGGAAGACTTTAGTTTCGATGACCAATACGATGACGAATACCTTAAATACGCACCCTATATACAGCGAGTAAAACAAATCCTAAAAGAATTTTTTCGTCAAAGGCTTGGCCTTCAAGGGGGATTCTTGACCCTTTCACGGACGGAGGGGTTAACATTTCGATGAAATGTGTGCTAGCTGCCTCCCGCCGTTATCCAAAAGAGGTGAGGTTACTTGAGACATTTTATCCCCACAAGCAAGAGCTGATGGCAGTTGTTATTACTTCCTGCCTACAGGAATTATATACAAAGGCTTTTCGTCCTGTGGTAGGTTCAGGAGTTTGCCTACCTGTTCATCATCAAAGGCACCTACAGTTACTACTCCTAAGCCCATTGCCGTTGCCTGGAGGCACAAGTTTTGACCGGCATGACCTGCCTCCATGTGGACATATCTTATACCCCTATCGCCATATTTAACGGTTGTTCTCTCATAAACTACGGCGAATACAATGGAGATAGCTCCCTCCTTTACGCAAGGCTGCGCCAGGGCGGCACCAGCCAGCTCGGCTCTCTTATCACCGTCTATAATTCTAGCGAGTTGATGACCATCCGGTTCATACCGGTAAACACCAGAGGTCAAATCCTCAACATCACCAGCCACTAGATATACCTCAAGCGGGTAGAGAGCTCCTGCAGATGGAGCAGTTCTAAAGCCTCTGGGATCGGTAATCCCCTGGACCGCCCATAGAAGTTGAGATACCTCCTGTAGTGTCAACGGCTCGCCCGTATAGCTTCTGATTGATCTTCTGTTAAGCAAGCTTTGCTCAATAGATACATCGCTATCATATTGTGGCTCAGGGAGGTTTATAACCTCTGCTTGTTCTGAAGACGGTGTCAGAATTCCCGCTGGTTTATCACAGCCGCCGAAAATCAGCAGAACTATGGCCAGAGTAACCAGATAATTCCAATAACGACGTCCCATGGTTGACCTCCCCTATCACCTGTTGGGCACAATTCCAGCCTATTCCCACCACTTCTTAGAAATAGGCATAGCAATTATCTCTTTTATCTCCAGCCTTTTTGACGGGTCTTTGTCAAACAGACAGGCAGGATAGGTAGCTCGAAGCACAATGGCTGTATCTGCTCCCTTCCCCGACCCGGCAACAGCTATCACATCCTGAAAAGGGGTCACATAGCCCCAGGACACCGCAATCAAGGCAACTTCCACAGCTACCTTCATTCCCTGTCCAAAGCAGTATAGTGTTTCTTTCACCAGACGCTCGGGAAAGGCACCAGACCATCCGGCAGTCTCCGATACTGAACTATGGAAAACATAGGGTGCTCTATCGATAATGGCAGCTCCGAGCCTCTCCAGCTCTTGCCTGAATTCCTGTTTCAGACAAGGCCATTCTTCGCCCCACTCCCGTCGGTATGGTGCTTCCGAAACGCAAGTCAACTCCGCCTTGCCCTTGAGGTTACGGGCAAATTTAGCCGCCGTTTCACCAGAGGTACTGGCAACGATGACCTTATTAACTCCACCGGCTTCTAGCCGCTGGGAAACGGCTTCGATTACTAACTGGGTATTGCCTTCCCCGGGTTCATCGAAGTAATAGACCTGCCTTTTAACCATTTCAGCCATTGCTCTCCCCCTCGACAGTGATTTCTATTCCTGAAGCTACCTGCTTAAACAAACCAGCGTCGCCAATGACCTTACCAAACACATTAACCGGGCTTGCCGGGCGAATTTCGTCTCCCTGGCTGATTGGGGTTGGTCCAAAGAAGATGCAAAAGGCACTGCCTTGCGGCCAGTAGCCCAAATCGCCGATGCTTACCAATTCTTGCCCGGCCTCCAGCTCGAGGCTAAGGTCAATTGAGAAATATATTTCCTCTCCCCAAAGATTGACACGCCCCTTGATGGGTAGTGCTTCCCAAATTGCTTCAGCCGTCTTCGTATCATTTAGTTCAGCTGCTGCTTCAACTAAACTTGTTCTTATCCAGATTTTTCTCCCCATGTTAGCAAGCCGATAACAGACTGATACTCATCAAACTAGACCTTTAGCAAATTGTATCAGCGATGGAGGTAATACTCAATCAGTTCTAGAACGGGGATATCCCCGGAAAACCCTGGAGGCTTTTTTGGTCGCGATTAGAATGGTTGCCTATTGTACAGTTGTCCTCGCGCTGTTCAAAATAGCATTCAGGCGATAGACAGAGTCAGTTCGGTGAACGAGCCAGTATCTTCCCAATCCTTGATGTGATGGTCACCTACTAATATTCGGTCTGTTCTGCTGGTTACGGCAGCAATAATAACCTCTTGACGACCCTGATAGTAGGCGTCTGAGCTTACTATCGCGGCAGGGCGTCGTCTAGCCCCTGTTTCATCTGAAAGGACAAAGTTGACGAGGACGATATCTCCGCGACTATATTCGGTCATAAGCTGCATCCTTGTCATTGTCCCAGATTTCTGCCAGGACCGGGTCGGCCCTTGCCGTCAGCACCAGCATGTTTTCCAGGTTCTTATCATCTTCAGCGGTCCGGGGCACCTTATCCAGATCTTGTTTGCGAAAGCGGCGGTGACGTTTCCGGCCAAGGCGATAGGCAGGCAGTCTTCCCTCCGGGTTATCCATAATATCGTGTGCCGGCATCGGTCACTCCCGCATAAGCTCCGGGTGGTGCTCGTGCAGCCACTTTTCTACCGCAGCGCGGAGGTCTTGTGCCACAGAAAGTATCTCACCCACTTCTTGTTCAGAAACCATGCCTGTCATCTCATAATCACTGATATTGCGCTTCTTGCGGAACTTATCAAGTTTCTCAATCGTCTTGCCATCAAGTCGCATGGTGAAGGCTAGCGACTGGATAGTCCAGTAATGGTGACCTTCTTGTGGTGCCCTGTAGCCACTGGCAGCCAGAGCCGCCGTAGCAGACAGTAGAGCAGTACTATACGCGGTAGCGAACCTTCTGTCTGCGCTCAAGGCATGTACATGGGCATCCGCTAGGTCGCGGTCAGCTACCGCCAGGAGTTGGGCGATCTCACGACTACCTGTTTTATGTGCTTTAAACCGCCCGCTTTTCAGCCAGTCTTGCAAGCTCATGCTCATCCCCAATTAGAAAAATTTTATCACTCTCGAGTACCGTCTTCAGGAAGTGATGGTTTTCCTGTATTTTTTGCTTGAATTCGGAGGCAGGGTAGACAACCGGATTTATCTCTCTTCCCAGCGTCCTTTGCGCCGGGCTGATAAGTGAGACAATTTCAGAAAAGGTTGTCTCACCTATTACCATCATATCTATATCACTTGTTCTTTCTTCCGTTCTGCTGGCGATTGAACCGAATATGAAAGCGACCTTGATGCGTTCCATGGCAGGCGCCAGTGCCATGCGCAGAACATCTGCCACACCCGCAGTTTTAACAATTAGCCCATGAAGCTCATTAAAAACGGGGCTTCCCTTGTTTGCCTGATAATATTTCTGCTTTCCCTCGGTGGTTAAAATAAGAACACCGGTCTTTTCCAGACGAGCAAGCTCACGGCTCACATTGGTAGAATCTTCTCCCAGTAAAGTAGTGAGCTGGCGAACAAAATAACGCTCATCTGGATGGGTGAATAACCATCCCAGCACTTTTGCCCTGAGTTTTGACCCTAAAATCGTTGCTAACATCGCATTATATAATCATTGCAGTTATACTTACTGCTATCGCAGTATATTATACTGCGATAATATCTTGAAGTCAACACTCCATTGCTATTAACTACACACTACCGGCTTTCTTGAGCCGTGCTTCCTACTAGTTGAATCACCGCCCCATATACCACATCACGATTGCCTATTGTACAGTTGTCCTCGCGCTGTTCAAAATAGCATTCCGGCGATAGACAGAGTTTATATAGCAATGTAAGTTCCGAAGTGGCGAGGAAAGACCATGTGCTTCCACTTACCGGCAGCTTTCAACAAGGCGATGTATTGTTTCTTCAGCCATGTTGACATGCCATATTCTTCCTGCTACTTTTCCTTTGGGATCCTGTGACGGTCTCTGGAGCACCAAAATTGAAACCCGCGATCGATGTGATTATCGTCGGCTGTGGCCCGGCAGGAGCGACGCTAGCATACGAACTGGCCAACAAGGGAATCAGAGTGCTAGTGCTTGAGAAAACCAAATTCCCGCGGTACAAATGCTGCGCGGGTGGTCTCACAATCAAAGCTGCCCATCTCCTCGGAGAAGACCTGCGTGGGCTAGTGGATGATGCTATTTCGGACGTCACCGTAGCTCTTTCTGGCAGGAATCCATATCACGGTTATTCCAGCGAGCCGATTATGTATACTGTTACCCGCGAGAAATTCGACCTTGCGCTAATGAAAAGAGCAGAAAAGGCTGGCGCTGACATCCTCCAGGATACAGAAGTACGCAGCATTGCTTTTAATAGAGAGGGCGTGGATGTTTCTACAGTAGAGGGAAATCTGCGATGCAAAATCATAGCTGGGGCGGATGGAGCGAGAAGCATAGTAGCTCGGGCAGTAGGAGCAGCTGCCAGTAAACAGCACCTGATAGCGATAGAGACGGAGGTGCTCGTGGATAGGAACGAGTTGGCAAGGTGGAAGTCCCATGTGGCAATTGATATTGGACGAATTCCAGGTGGCTATGGCTGGGTCTTCCCAAAGGCTAGTCATCTCTCGATCGGGATGGGATGTCTTGCTGACAACGCAAAGAACTTGAAGCATTTTTTCCTGGAGTTTCTGCAGTCTCTGAAGCTAGGCTACTATACTATTGACAGATGGACCGCAGGCATTCTGCCGATGTGCACTGGTTCACAGACTCTTGCCCATGGCAAAACAATACTGCTGGGAGATGCTGCTGCTCTCGCCGATCCACTAACCGGGGAGGGCCTGCACAATGCAATTTTGAGTGCTCAACTTGCCGCGCCAGCGATTCAGAAATTTCTAAATGGAGATGAACAGGCACTGGAAGAGTACAGCCGCTGCGTAGAAGAAAAGATAATATGCGATATGAGAATAGCCTATACATTCTCTAAGGTATTGGCTCATCTTCCATTGAACCTTTTCGGGCTTCTGCAACGAGATGAAAGGGTGTGGAACGCTGGCTGTTGTCTGCTGACAGGAGAAACTAATTACCAGACAATCGCAAAAGGGCTAGGTAGTCTGGGAGGCTTACCCCGCTTCTTGAACCTCACGGGGCAGCTGAGGTCCTAAAGAGGTTATGTCAGGTAACAAGGAATCTGGGCTATGCTTTTTATCCCCGGAAAGCTAATTGCCATATTGACATTCCCAGGTGTCATAGTCCATGAGGCAGGACACAGGCTTTTCTGCAGCCTCGCCGGTGTTCGTGTCTATAAGACCTGCTATTTCAGGCTGGGCAATCCTGCTGGATATGTTATTCACGGCCCGGTACACAGTTATGGGGCTGGTTTCCTAATCTGTGTGGCTCCGTTTATCGTTAACACGGCTATCGCCCTCCTCATATTTTCCATTGCGGTAAATGTTTCTTCCAGTGCGGTCGCTCTCCTATTGTACTGGTTGGGTATATCCATAGGGATGCACGCATTCCCCAGCAGTGGAGATGCCGATAACTTGTGGCGTTACTCGAAAGCGGCCTGGAGACACAACCCTCTGGCTGTTCTGGGTTTCCCGGCTGTTATCTTAATAAAGATAGCTGCCGTGCTCAGTATTATCTGGTTTAACCTGTTCTATGCTATTGCTTTACTGCTTCCCTTTGTAGTAACAATATAACGTTCTGTAATTGATCTAGTTCAGATAGATGATGGACACTTCAAAGTATGGAGTTACCTCGCATCTTGAGTTTGAACAAGCTCTGGCAATTCGTTGTGTCATTGCGAGGAGCTTTGCGACGAAGCAATCCCCATATTTAAATTCAAAACCGTTTTGGTGATTGGGATTTTGGTCATTTGATATTGTTTAGTATTTCGGATTTAGTATTTAGAGTTTTGTTTTCACGGGATTGCCACGCCTTCGGCTCGCAATGACGAAGAAGGAAGTTAGAGTGTCACCAATCATATGAACGAGTACACACTATTGTTAGCCAGCGAACGGGAGGTGTAGAATGAATGCAGTACCTGACGTAGAATAGCCAGGATGTGCATATAGCTCATCGGCCTGTTGTGCCGGAGCTAAATATAGAAATTGGAGGTAAGTGTGGTGAAACACAGCCATATTATTTTACTGGGAATCTTTCTACTGGGAGCAATACTGATATCAGGATGTAACGCAGACCAGAATGCGGCACAAGCGAAGAATGGCGACATTGTTGAGGTACATTATACTGGAACACTGGAAGACGGCACCGTATTTGATACATCAGTGGAACGTGAACCTCTGGAGTTTACTCTGGGTGCAGGTCAAATGATTTCCGGGTTTGAACAAGCTGTCCTGGGGATGAAAATCGGGGAATCGAAAACCGTTACCATTCCAGCAGATGAGGCCTATGGCCCGTACCGTGATGACCTGGTACTGGTAATAAATCGAGAGGAACTTCCGCCGGGCCCGGATCCAGAGGTTGGTCAGCAGCTGCAGCTGACTCGACCAGATGGTGGAACAAGTATAGGCCCTATAACCAATGTCACTGACACGACGATAACAGTAGATTTTAACCACCATCTTGCGGGGAAAGACCTGACCTTTGAAATTGAGCTTATGAGCATACAATAAATTGCCCTTCCTCTTTATCAAATAGTATATTTCTTACCTTTTTAAACGGCTATGTGTCTCTTCCGTTCCAACAGTTTTTAGACCTGTACCTTCCTTCAAGTCAGGTTTTAAGTTGAGCTGCTATTTTCTCTCCGAACTCACTGCATTTAGCAAGCTCTCCTTCCACGATTGGCCCCTTCATTCCTTGAACTCTTATTGATAATCCCGGACTCATTATTTTCAATGTGGGGACCTTTTCACGTATTTGCTTCTCCATCTTTTTCACTGCTTTTTCGAAGTCTTTTCCAAGGTATGTGTCAAAAACTGCACCCTGTTTCCCCTCTAAACTGAGTTTCCCGAGCTTATCGATGAATTTCCTGATGTTTCTTGTTGCTCGGCCAATATGATTTGGAGAACCCACCAGAATTGTATCAAACCCATCTATCTGGCTTAGGTCTACCTTACTGACTTCGGTGAGGACAGCTTCCATTCCTGAAACTTGGTTTATTTGTTCGCCAATCATTTCGGCTACAAGCTTGGTATTTCCATACTTCGATTCATAAATAACAATAGCTTTTGCCATGGAAATAATCCCCCTTTGTTATTATATTAGCTACTCAACCGTCATGAATAACTTGCTGACATTGTAAGTAGTTGTGTCGGGGTTATCAACACCCCGGATGCATGGTGAATCCCTGTCTGTGCGGAATGTAATTACAACTTTGGAGGAGGAGGCAGCATCTATGTGCTTTTTAGCAAGTTTCATCAAAGGGGGGCAGCAAGGACAACTGCATCATCAGCCTCTGCCCCGTATTCTTATCTGGTCTTTTTAATATCAGCTAATATAGCTTCTAATATCCTTTTACTCTTATCAGTGTGGAGAGATCTTGTTGGGTCTGCCTTATATAGAAGAACATGCTTTAAGGCATCATCTGATTCATAAACCGGATTACCTTCTATATTATCGATTTCCTTGCATTCTATCCATTCTACTATCTCTTTCAATGCACGTTTCTGGAAACAGATTATATTCTTAATGTTATGAGATAAAACAATCCTTTCAAATCGCTGAAATTCAGAGCGTTTCATTTCCGCAAATACATCTTTGCTGACTATTTTGGGGATTCCAGCGACTCCACTATATTTTCCTGACGATGGGGTGGGAAAAGAAAAGTAGGGCAAAAGGAATATATTGAACTCACTATGGTAGCTTCCATTCAATAAACAATCCCGTTTATACTCATTTATCCTCTCAATATTTTCGGGGGTTGGTTTTTCAACATCCTTGTAAAATGTTAACACCCTGCAGTCTCTTAAAGCTCTCCAGAATCTATGTTCTCTCCAGTTTTCTTTGCCCTCTTTGCTTCGCGCTTTTTCATAAGAAAAAAACATTCCTTCTGCCACTGAGTGAATGGCAGGATTACCAAGCACCATCAATAAATTGAGTCTACCGTCATTTATTACTTCGGGAATCAAGGCTTCAGTTTTGTAAACGAGCTTGTTGTTCCTCTTATCATACTCGAGTATGTTGTTGTATTCGCTACGAACTTCAGCAATCTTGCTTTCTAAATCCTGTCTATTTTCGAGGGGAATTTTTGTTAAATCAATCTCAACCTTCTGAATAACAGCATCCTTGTTTTCTTGGTACTTAATCATTTCTTCTTCTCAAATCGCTGGCCTTCATTTAGCATTTCCGGTATACGAAGCTCAGCCGAAGGCGAGAGGTTCCCACGTAAGCTGACTATGAATCAGTCAGCGATATCAATGTTAAGCACTTTCCATTCGCGCAAAGATTCAAGCAGTTTCAGCATCCACCAGCATTCGAGAAGGGTAGCTTTCCCAGATTTTGACTTGTGGGTCGGAACCCAATCCGCTATTGCTCGAAATACCTCTTGGAATAATTTCTCGGGTGTCCATACCTTTATTCCCTCTTGTTTTATCTCTTTATGGTTCATGAGTTTGTTAATCTTGCTTTTGGTTGGCCAGATATCTACGTACACTTTCTCATATTCAACTTGCTCGATCAATCCCATTCGTTCCTTGAACCGATCGACTATCTCTTGCGTTCGTTCACGCGAGAACTTGTTTCTTAGAGTCTGAACGTTCGCCGTATAGGCTCCGCCAAGCTCCCCCACCTCGACATGATAAATTTGTAAAATCCTTCCTTCCTCACCAGTCTCACTAATCTTCGCCCCCACAACATCGGCCTCCTTTCTGCCACCCCCACTGCCTACGCCGACCGGTACACCGACTTCAGTTAAGTATCCCAACAACTGAAGCCATTCGGAAATCAACTCCTCACTCCAATTCCGCGGAATAGGCATTTCTACCTCCTTCTTCCATATTAGCGCTAAACGGCTACTATTATATCGAGCACTGTTGCCGAAGTGCAAGAAGGTTAGCTCACGCTTAAAATGGGCAGCCATGATTTGTCTGCTTTTCAGAAAGGGATTTAGCCCTTTCATGAATGGCAGAGTTAACAAACTGACGGAGTGTGCAATTTATGACTGTGCAATAAATTTCTGTACCGGCTGGGTTCTATTCTAAACTAGCTTAGTTTTGGTATATTACCCTTCCACAATAGCTATTTCCTCATCGGTAAGCCCATAGCGCTTGTAGACTATCTGGTCGAATGACCTTTATCCCCGGCAAACATCCCGCTATTGTAACTCATCAGCCGAAGACCACGATGGCAAAGGCTTATCCTCTCTTGAATCTTCAAGCATCAGATTTTCTGTTCTACTCTTTACGAATCTCTCAGTGTCCTTATCCACGAAATAAACGTAACAACCTTTCATTCCTCTGGACAGTAGCACTCTGTAGGTATTCTTTACTAGTTTAATAAATTGGCCTTTTGACCTCTTAACCATGGTATCCTTTGACTTTTCAGGATAGCCTTTCCACATCTGCTCATCAAGATCATAGACTAAATCATTCCCAAAGATCAGACCCACATAGTCGAATTCAAATCCTTGTGCCGTATAAATACAACCTACTTGATTAACACCACCGGGGTCAGTAGCCCAATAGGGGGCTCTTGGAATGTTTGGAGCAAGCCGGGTTGCCCTGAGGTGTGCGTTCCAAGGTCTAACATAGCCACCTATCACAACATCATCTTTGAGCGTTCCATCGGGCTTAGTTTCCTTCGACCAAGGCCAACAGAAACCTGCTGTCATTCTAGCGGAAAATCCTTGAGCAATTTTCTCCTTGATAGCATCTTCTAGTTTGAAAGGAGAATCAAAGATTTGAAAATCAAACTCTTCACGTACATTCCATATTTTGTTATGAGTTTTCTGAATGCCCAGCGTATTATTTACCCAACCTACAAAAGACTCTGAACCGCTACATCTGAATTGGACTTCAAGTTGATGCTCGTGAACCTTGCAATTATACTCTATTGCAGCTTGCCTTATGTATTCAGATGAACCAATTTCGTAAGGCCTTACATTTTGATAATCATCAACAAAGAATACTGATACTTTGGAAGCCCGTAGCAATTCTTCTATTTGAAGAAGATTTGATCTTGTCGCAGGTTGAAATCTGTTCAAAGTAGTTTCTCTAATTCTATGGGCTTCATCACATACTAGGACGTCAACTGCATTCGGTTCAGCGGTAGTATAATCACTAGTATACTTAAAGAGAGGAGCCCCCCTTTCTTCTATTTTTTTTCTTAAAGTCTGGGTGAATGCTCTTGAACCAGTCGCGTAATGGGTGTTGTAGCCATCTAATAGCAAATCGGCCATAAGATTTAATGCAATAACTGATTTTCCAGTTCCTGGACCACCTTTGACAATGAACACGTTTTTCTGCTTATCGTGAAAACCCCTTCTTACTAATGCGAAAACAGTGTCATAGACTACTTTCTGTTCATCCAATAATACATATTCTCGTTTACCTTTAACGAGGTTTCCAACATGATCCATCAATTTCTTACTAGGCCTGAGCCTACTTTGTTCAATTCTACTAAGTACTTCGATTCCTTCTCCCTGTTCCAGGTTCTCAAGAAGGTAATTACATATTTCGTCGAAGTCATCTGCTGTGAATACAGGACATTTTTCAGTGGCGTTTGCGAATTTGTCTGCTAATATTACATCGTCAGAATAATAATGATAGTTGTGAAGGTAGGAGCATGCATTCAATTCCACAGGGTTTTCTTCCTCGTAAAAAGCTGTATGGTTATCTTTCAAATACATCTTGTAACCCAGCACTTGGACAGAAGGGTGCAAAACTTCTCTTTCAGCTCCTCCCACCCAAGTAATCACTTCATTTTCTCCCAGTGATTCTTCACATTTTGCCCACTGCTTCAATTCTACGATTACTGCATTATCCTTCTTGTTTTCATCTTTGCCACAAATGATACAATCCAATCTTTTTGAGCTGAAAGGCAATTGATATTCCAACATGACTCCATGATCCCTTAAGCCAGCTTCATTGAAAACATTAGAAACCGCCCTCAAAGAATTTTCCCAAGAGCTGATTTCCGCAGGAGAAGGATAATAGCTATAGTAGTTAAAGAATTCATTTTTCAATTTTTCCGCAATTTGATTCCTGATAGCATCGGTTATGAACTGTTGGGAAGTACCGGCATACAATCTCATCCTAGAGCTCCGTGTACTTTGTACTCGATCCTTTCGACCTCTCCACCGGATATTTTTTCCGATTCACCTCTATTTTATTTTCAACCTCTTTTAGCAAATCGATGTTTAGGTCATAGCACAGATATATTAGGAAGATAGCAATGTCTGAAATTTCCTGTTTTATTTCATCTAGCTTAGCACTGTCCAACTTTTTTGATTCATCCGTGGTCATCCATAAGAACTTTTCCAGTAGCTCTCCTGATTCAATTGAAATGGCTTCTGCCAGATTCTTTGGATTATGAAACTGTCGCCAATCTCGTTCATCTCTGAATTCAATTAGCATTTTAAGGGTTCTGCCTAGCCTATCATCCATATCCAGCTCACAGCATTTCTTGGTAATTTTCTGGCACCTTTTCGAAATTTGTCCAGGTGAACCATCCTGAAAGATCTAGGAAATCAGCCCATTTGTTGATCATCTCAATGTCGCCTTCATAGCTATCATTATACTCCTCTGTTATGGTTGCTAGTTTCTTTCCTCTGTCGAAATAGGGTGAACTATTGTACGGCCTGACATAATTGGTCCCGAAGTGTATTCCGATTATCTTGAAGAATGCGTAGTTCATGATATTGGATGCGTCCAGAATTTTCTGCGGTGTCATCTCCATTACTTGCATCGATAACCCAGCGAGAGCTTCCCTGTGTTGCTTATTGATGTCCCGTAATTGATAAGGTCTCAATTTGGGATATTCATCATAAATCCATTTCTCGATCATAATATCGGGAGGAAAATTGGTGACTTGCCTGACTATTCCGTCATGCCATAGATTCACGATTTGGGCTAGTTTGTTAAAGGGTAAGACTGAAGACAGCTTTTGTATTTCTGGTTCAATTTGAGTCAATGCCTTCAACTTTATCTGATCATTTGTGAGTGGGATTAGCCTCTTTTCTTCAGATACACCAAATATCCTCAAAATATGTCCGCATTCATGCGCTATCAGATGGTTGATTTCTTCATGATGTTCCGCTTTGTAGAAGATAAGGTGTGATGGCATATTCTTTCTAGCCATTTTTAGGGCGGCATATGTGGTCAAATCATTTTTCTTAATGAATTCTATGTCCTTGCCGGTGACTTCTTTTACCTTCTGTAGTATCTCATTTACAGGTTCTATTAAGTTCAAACTCATAAAACCTCTCCCGAAGTGAATACCTTCAATGCCATTGCATATTCATCAGACAAATCTATCCCAACATCTAAAGATGGCTCAATTCTTTTAAACCCCGCATACATATAACAAACTAGCTGCAACCCCGTGAAGCTTCCTTCTAGGGCATTCAGTGTATATTCTCTCTCTAGGTAATTAATATCAAGGCCACTCTGTCCCTTCAGAGCTATTTCAAAGGCAATGTTGCGAATTTCCTCCTCTGTTCTTTGTTCAAACAGCCTTAAGGCACTTACCAAATACATGACTGCATCCATGCGAAAGCCTCTGGCTTTGAAATGGCTAACTGCTATTTCTCTTAGTCCATCCTGGGCTAGACTCTTAATCTCCCCTGGGGCATCCATTTTCAAGACTTGCTTATAATACTTGTCCGCCTTTTCATAATCCTTTACTTTTTGATATGCATAGCCCAAACCATAGACAGTGTTGGGGTCAGAAGGGTCTATTTGATAGGCTTTTTCAAGATAATAAAGTGATTTCTCTATTTCTCCGGCTTCTCCAAATAAGCCCCCGAGATTCCTTAGAGCAAAGGAGTTGTTGGCATCAATCTTCAATGCTTCAAGAAAGTATTTCTTAGCATTTTCGGAATCCATCATCTTACTATAAGCAAAGCCTAGCGCAACATATGCATTAGAAAAATCAGGTTTGTATTTTATGCACTGTTCTAAAGCCTTAAGGGCTTTTCCTAGGTCACCTAACTCTGTAAAGCACATTCCTAAGTTGTACAACGCATCTGCATTCTTGGGGTCATCCATTAGCAGCTCTTCGAAGATACCTTTTGCTTCCTGAAGCCTGCCTTGGTCTATGAAATTCATCGCTTTTTGAAACTTGTCCACATTAGACTCCTATTCACATTTACTGTATGGTGAAGTCCCTGCACCCAAGCAGAAAGGATTTTGTGGGCGCCTCCTCCGGCATTCTAAGCCACGGCTCCCTCATTTGCAACTACTAAGCTTTGCTCAAAGTCGCTAGGTTGTGACAAAGCTTCAAGCTATCCTCAAACTCAGCAGGTCTTCCATTTGAGGTTATCTGAGGTTATAATTAAAGGCGAAGATGAGAAGGTTGACGATCTTAGCCACCCTAATCGTCGTGCTGGGAGCCCTACTCCTATCAGGTATTTCTGATGGTAACCCTTTGGTTGCCGATACCGGCATTCCCGATAATGAGATAGCCAGCAGTCTCAATCAAACTGATAGTCCCCTTTCTGCAAATGCTACGATTACGATAATCATGACTACTCCACCTTTACCTGATGAGTAGCTAGGTGGATTTGGAGAATCAATAGGAGGCACAATGAAACCTATAATAGCTTGTTGGCATCATGCGGATATAGATCGCTTACGCAAGCACCTTCGACGCGACCGAATTGACTTGTACGGGCCAAACGAGGTAGCCGCCAGAGGAACAAAGAGGCTTAATCACTGGTGGGAAAAAATGCGACTTAAAAAGGGAGACAGAATTCGTATAGTTGTTGAAGGTCATGTCTATGCCTTTGCGACCATTAATGGTGAGCCATATGATTTGCCCATTAACGAAGTGTCCGGTATATGGGGAAGTGCCGTTGCTTTACGTGATATAAAAGAGCAGGTTGCCCCATTTCAGACTGCATCGTGTAAAGGTCATTGTCAGGGCAGTCACAGATTCGATGGCCCTAAGACGTCCAAGCTTGCTCACTCATCTTACTAGCTTGTTCGACATCAGTAAGAACGAGACACAAAAGGGCGGATTGTGCAGTTTTCTAGTTGCCTTCAAACTATCCTCAAACTTAGCAGACCTTCTCTCAGTCACACTAATGACCACGCCAATCATCAACATCAGGATGACGCAAAGCGTAAACGAAGATTGCCACCATGACAATCAGGCATAGAATAATATCCGGCCTCACTCCCTACATCATACCACGAAGATTATTCATTGCCGTCGCAATTCTGATAGTGGAAGTGCTATAATTGCGATACCTATGCGAACATCACCTTTGCCTGAGCTAATCATTATTGGGGCAGAGTATTTACACTCGATAGTGTCTCACGGCTCTAGAGAATACGACAATTTTGTTGTCCATGTGGAACATACGAAGAATCTACGAAACCATGAGTTGCAAGAATGGGGCATTGTTGTTTTGCCTTACAGGATGTATCTAAACATGAAGAGCCAGCCCAATCCGCCTTTCGGAATTTACACTGAGTTTGGTGCGCCTCTCGTTGATATCGTGGACTTAGAGCAACAGGTTTTAGCTGCATTACAGAAAGGGCGAACTGTGTGCTTTGTCGCCGAAAGCTTAATAGGTTTCCCTTATCCGGATGATACTTTAATCAAAATTGATGATGTGTATAGATTCTTCAAACAGGATGATGAAAGATTGAAGAGCAATATTATCGGACATCGTATCCTGCGCAGTTTAGAAGCTTCCCCAAATTTGCATGAAGAAGTCACATCCCACTACCAGGTGAAGAGAGGTGAGTTTGCGAATTACCTCCATAATTTTGGAGCTGGAAGCATTTCGTTTACGTTGAGTGGTAATTCAGAAGAAGCAGATGTCATTTGCTGTGATGCTAAAGGCAATGTTGCAGGCTTCTGCCTTCAGTGTGGTAGGGGTAATCTTCTCTTCCTCCCTTATCTCCGACATAGTAAGCTTGATTTTGATGAAGCCATGCAGACTTTGGCTTTAGGTATTGTCACTTATCTATCAAAAATCGCAACAGAAGAGCCAGAGTGGGTGAAGAGCTTTGTATTCGCCCAAGAAAAGCCGCTTCTGAAAAGCAAGCGAGAACTCGAAGCAAAAATCAAAGATGTAGATGCCGACCTTGTTCCCTTTAAGAACCGGCGTGCGGTGTTGTGGCAGAGGGACTACGCTTTGCAAGATAGTGTACCACGTTTCCTGAATGAATTAGGTATTGAAATCAGACAGGATGAAAGCTTCGAGGAAGACTTCTGGATAGTCCAAGGTGGAAAAGATGTAGTCATTGCTGAAGTCAAAAGCATGAATGGCAACATTAAGCGCCAGGACATTGCTAAATTGGATGGCCATAGGAAAGCAAGAGAGAAGCCGGACGACTTTCCTGCCCTCTTAGTGGCAAACACCTTCGCAACGCTCCAAGACGTCAGGGAGAAAAACGAGCGCATCGAATCGAATGAATGCAAGAGAGCAACCGCTGACCACATATTAGTGATGCGGACTATTGACCTGATTAACATATATGAACTCATCGCCCAAGAACGATTAGAACTGAGTCGATTTATTGAGACGCTTCTTACTGAAAGCGGATGGCTAAAGGTTGATGCCAGTGGTTGCACAGTGATAAAGCAATAGGTGACATCATATTGCGTTAATAGGCTGGCACCGATGAATATTTGCAGACGTGCTGACGCCGTTGGAGGTTAACCACACATGCAGCATGTAGTTATTCTGATTATCTTGGCGATACCTCCAGCTCTTTATGCGTTGATCCGACTCATAACTCCTTTACTACAAAGACGCAGACTATCACCTGATGATTCCATTCAACATCGCAAACCTCCTGACTTCAGACTGTTAAAACTGAAAGCACCCAAGACAGGGACAAGAACCTGGACGATCGTCGCAATAGTAGCAGCAACAACAAGTGCAGTCCTTCTTGTCCTCGCTGGTTTGATGCTCTACCTGTTGATAGCCAAGCAGGATACACCTCGTTTGGACATTGGATCAGTCATGTTTTTGATTTTCATGATAATTCTACCCATAGGGTTGTTCACGGATATCGCAGTAGTAGAGTGGCGAAGGCGAAAGAATGGTAGGAGTTGGGTAGCCGCGCCAGCAGAACTTGATCTTGAGAGTGACTTCAACAGCTTATTCAATAAATGCCAAGAAGTGCTAAACGACATGGGAGCGAGGACGACTCGTCTGGATGTTCAGAATAGGTTTATCGAAGCCGAACTTGACCAAGATAGAATCACAATTCAAATCGAACAGATTGGGGATTCGCGCCATCAAGTATCAATACTGAGCGATTGCAAATTGCCAAGTGTCAAATTTGACCTTGGTAGAAACCGAAGAAATGTAGACGAGTTTATACAAAGACTGTTGCATTCGAGATAATAGCGGAAAAGAAGAAAGGATAGAAAGGCATACGTTGAGTTTCTTCTATATGCCCGCTCCTCTACATATCACTGGGGATATTTGCCTTCAAAATCACCACTTTAAGTTGCATATTCGCTGAGCATATCTAAGCCTCAATATGGCTTACGTATAAGATTACCTTTGGACTTTAAGTTCTAAATGGAATTCAAAGTGGGCTTCCCCGCAGCTACAAGGTGCTCATGCCTCATAGTGTTCTTAAAGTGCTTGAAAGCCTATTGACATTGTGTCCAAAGGTAACACCACTATCACTACCATTTGGCCTGTAATTCTTCCCCTTCAAATTCATTGCCTACAAGGTTCTTTCATTACTCTATGACTAACAAAGTCATGGAAGGTAATAAAACCTGTCATTATCTTGAAATATTGTGAAGATCGCCTAAATGGACGGAGAGTTCGAGGGTTCGTCCAAAGGGTTTTTAAAACCTCACCGAAAGAGATAAAATATAGATAAATATATTCTCATGTTTGCCATTTATTTAGGAGTATCTTTGCTCATTGAAGTCAAGTAATATAGAGAATGTCTGACTTGGGGATTATAAATTGAGCTCGCGTTCTAAATTGGATACAGATATAGAGACTACGCGTCGTATGAAGAATGTTCGGACAAAGGATACTTTGATTGAGCGAAAGGTTAGAGACTGCATAGATAATTTAGGTGTTTACTATACTACCGAGAACTCAAATATCCCCGGTAGACCAGATATGGTGTTACCGCATAGTAAAACCGCCATATTTACTCACGGTTGCTTCTGGCATGGTCATACAGAATGTAAGAAGGGTACAGTTAGACCGAGGCGTAATGCTGATTTTTGGGAGACTAAAATCGAGTATAATGCAGCGAAGGATGTGAAGATAAGAAAGAAGCTAGAAGATGATGGATGGAATGTCGCAGTGATTTGGGAATGTGAGATTCTAAAAGAACCCGATCTAACAAACCTAATAAAGAAGCGAATAGGACGAGCGCTGTGCAACAAGTAACCAATACAATGACTGCTGTTAGCCTATTCAGCGGCGCTGCAATAGGTGATATAGGATTCAGAGCAGCGGGGTATATATTTCTGGCTATGTCTGAAATAGATGCCTATCGAGCGAATCTTGCACAGATTAACTTTCCAGACACTGAAATGTTTGTTGGTGACATCAATGAGCGCATGGGTGAAGTCACTGAATATGTAATGAAGAAACGCGAAGAACTTGAAACGGATCTATTTCTTGTGCTCTGTACTGCCCCTTGTCAAGGAATGTCTAAGAGTGGGCAAGGAACGTTATTGCGTAACATCCGCATGGGAAGAAGGCCAATACTTGATCCACGCAATAGGCTCATTCTCCCGGCATTAGACATGATTAAGACCGTTAATCCTCTTTTTATTGTTTTTGAGAATGTATGTGAAATGCGCAACACATTAATAGAAGACAAAGAAGGCCAGATTAGGCCAATCCTCGACATCATACGAAAAACTCTCTCTGATAAATATCAGGGAGAGGCTTATGATGTGGAGTTCGCGGACTATGGCATACCACAGCGCCGAAAACGCTTGATCACCGTATATACTCGCGACTCAAATGCACTACAATACTACGAGAGAGGTATCTCCTTGATTCCGGAAGCAACACACTCAAAGGATGGTGTTAATAATACAAGTCGATGGGTTACAGTCGGTGAAGTTCTTGATAGGTATCCATCGCTTGATGCAGCAAGCCATGAAAAAGCTACGGATTCTAGTATTCCATTTCATGCGGTACCAGTGCTAGATAAGAAGAAATATGAGTGGATCAGACACACACCACCCGGAGCCTCAGCTTTTGATAATCAATGTGTTAATCCAGATTGTAATTTTCAGCAAAATAGGAGGCATGGAGCCAGTAGGAATAATCAAGGCATAAATCAACCACATAAAGACACTCCCCTATATTGCGAGAAGTGTGGTTCGTTACTTCCAAGACCTTACACACACAACAAAGACGGGTCCTTACGAATCATGTCTGGATATACAAGTGCATACAAGCGTATGGATCCCGACTTGCCCGCTTCAGCTTTAACAAGGAATCTGAGTTTCCCATGTTCAGATCACAAAATACATCCATATCAAAATCGAGTATTATCTCTTGCTGAGGCTTTCGCCATACATACTTTATCTGATTACGAATATCAATGGGGACCTTATATTGATTCCAAGGGCAAGACCACTCTGGTTGCTCCACCCTCGTTGATCAGATTAGTACTAGGGGAGAGCGTACCTCCAAGATTCACTGAATTATTGGGTAAGCATCTAAAAGCACTTAGCGATCCATCCATACATTTGGACATCAGAAAGAATCAACTGAGACTGTTTTACTTGTGATATATCAGTCAATAATACTACGATTATAGAAGGCTTTTCCGAAGATCGATAGAAAAGGCGGCACAGATAGCTTTCAGTAGCTGCTCGTCATTAGGCAATACTAGCCAACCTTGTCCCATCTTTTTAACTCCCTCGTTACTTGTTCTACCCTGCTTCATTATTGATACACTGGTAGTCCTACCTGCACCGTCTATCGGTCTGATTATACCACCCCAGTCTTTATTGTTTGATCCAATAGTTGTATCAAGATCGTTTCGGAAAAAAATCGCCAGAATAGTAGGTAATCCATCAACGAAATCCCAGAACACTCCAAGAAGACTTTTCGTTTCTTGATGATGAGCTTTCCACTCGGCAGAAGTCATCGTTGGTAGACGAGACTCACCTATTAACGGTTTAGGTATTGCTGAAGCAGGAGGAGTATTCCCGCAGGTAGCTTTTATTTCAATACCGCCCATAGGGTAAGGACTCCACAAGTTCTTATCTGATTTAATCGTACCATTCTCACGCTTATGACGATTAATGTATTCTTTTCCCTCTACTGTAAGAGCACAAAGATCAGGATAACCATCTTGATTGGGATTTGGCATTAGTCTATCTGGCGTGCTTTTAGCAAGTTCTTTAGCGTAGATTTCTCCAACGAAGGCACTAAGATTTCTCAGACCGAGTATCTGGAACAAGTTGGTGGTGTAAAGAATCGATATATCATGGATCAGTTCGATGAACCTATTGGCCGATACTAAGCATTCTTTAACAACATTTAGATCAAATGCCCACTTGGTTGACGGTGTGTCCAAATATCGGAGTGTGTCTTCTTCACTCGTTGAAGTTATGTAAGTGAGTGAATCTCGTTTACTCCTGTCACCTCGGTTCTTTGATGTATGCAAAGCTAGAATCGTCATCTCTGCACAAACTCTTTCCAAGTCCATACGATATTTAGATATCATGCGATTAAAATCATCCACCGAGACACATTTATCGATTTCCGGATCTCTCTGGTCAGCGATCAGACGGCATATAGCTTCCTTTATGATTGAACCGATATCCACACTAATTATCTCCCACTAAGTACAGCTATCATAAGTTTTAGAGTTAAAACCATTAGCTCTATGAGATGATATTATTTACCCAATGCTCGCATGTTATAGACTTTTTTCTACTTTCATCAGCAGATCAGACGCAGAAACATCAAGAGCATTGGCTATCTGCATAAGTTTTCCAATTGTTATGGATTTGGTACCTCTCTCAACTTGGCTTATATAGGTACGATGTAGACCACATCGAAAGCCTAACTCCTCCTGTGAAATACCTAACTCTCTCCGCTTAATAGCGATCTCCCTACCTAACGACTTTTCAACCTTCTTATCCATTAATACTCACCGGGTGGAATATATTATTATGATGGTACCGTGAATACTAAAAATCTACAGACTATAGTCTACAGTGCAAGGTTCCAAAAAGACTTGTCATTAATATAGTCATTTGCGAGATAGTG
This sequence comes from Dehalococcoidia bacterium, assembly GCA_034431195.1. GTDB lineage: Bacteria > Chloroflexota > Dehalococcoidia > GIF9 > AB-539-J10 > CG2-30-46-19. Next base: position 25,568 of record DAOUDP010000023.1, read on the forward strand.
TTGCGCCAAAACTGTAGACGTTGTGAATACGGGTTAGAGGAGGAAAATAGTCTAATTAAGTTTTTAATTACTGGGTCGAAATCCAAAAGATCACATTACTATGACTGTACTGAAATAGTGTCAGGTTTTACTCCCTTATAGATAGAAAAAGGTGGTCGATATATCGACGCTCGACCACCCTCCCATTTGGGAAACACTAGAACTGGAGCAATGCTGGTTGCTCCGCCTTTTTTCCGGCTGTCTAAACAATACCCACCGGTTAACAAACTAGCATTTTGTTCAGTAGGGCGAGTTACCATATCCCCAGTTTCATAGTCATTATCGTGGGTGCTATAATCTCGATGAAAATAGCGGATCAGGCGAACCAGAGTTCGTATGTACCGCTGTTAAGTGAAATACCCAAGCCTATATACATAAGAATCACAATAGGAGATGATAGTAAATGGCATAGTTAAATCTATGATTGAAATTGGTCCCTATGACTTTGGCAGCATAATTGAGGCAAAGAAAATAAGGAGTCCTTTCCCTGGGAGAAATTGGCAAGTAAAAAATAAAGGAGGTTAATATGAGCAAGATGGGGAAATACTTAATGCTACTGGCTCTCCTGCCACTTTTAGTCATTATACCGACAGGCTGTGCTCCTACTGGAGCTCCTACTGGAGCACCTACTGGCGCTGTTGCAGTCTATGTCACTGACCCCGGGCCTGTCAGCAATGTAAGCCACATAAACATCACCGCCTCTGAGGTAAAAATTCATAAGGCGGGAGACGATGGGGAAGGTGAATGGATATCGCTAAATATAACTAACCCTAGCTTTGACCTTATTGCACTTAATGAGACGGGACTGAAAGAGCTTCTTGCCCAGGGGAATGTAACTGCTGGTAACTATACCCAAATTCGCATGACTATTGCGGGAGTTAATGTAACCTTGGATGGCGAAACTCAGAATGCTACAGTTCCCAGCGCTGAATTGAAGTTTGTCCGACCATTTCAGGTAGTTGACGGAAACACTACCATTCTTAGCCTGGACTTTGATGCCAGTAAATCTGTAACCATTACCGGGACTAGCAAGGTGATTGTTCGTCCGGTGGTCACATTAAATGTTAGCATGCAAAAGGAGTAACTGAATGGAAGCAGGTGAAAAAATGAGTAAGTTAGAGGTACCTAAAAGGATCACATCCCTGGTTTTTGAACCTGAGGAAATCGGTGGAATGGTGGTCAAGAATAGGTTAGTTAGATCCGCCACCTATGAGGGTATGGCTTCTGAAGATGGCAGCGTTACAGGCGAACTCGTGGAATTATACAAGACTTTAGCTGAAGGGGGGGTCGGATTGATAATCACCGGATATGCCTATGTGCAACCAAGTGGTAAGCCTATGCCTCGCCAGACGGGAATAGACAGAGACGATTTAATTCCAGGATGGAGAAAAATCGCAGAAACAGTCCATGAACATGGCGATGGTTGCAAAGTTGCGATACAGCTGGTCCATTGTGGTCGCCAATCCTTTTTCTTAGAAAAGACCGTAGCCCCCTCTGCCGTTCTTGAACAATTGACGAATAATATGCCACGAGAAATGACGATTGAAGAAATCGAAGAAACCATAGAGGCTTTTGCCGAAGCAGCGAGGAGGACGAAGGAAGCAGGCTTTGACGCTGTTCAACTCCACGCTGCTCATGGATACCTCTTGAGCGAATTCCTGTCCCCTTACACAAACAGAAGAACAGATGAATACGGAGGCAGCACAGAAAACAGGATCAAAATCGTTGAAGACATTTACAAAAGGACTGTGGAAAAGGCAGGAAAGGATTTTCCCATAATGATAAAGATGAACGTCGACGATTTCTTGGAAGGCGGAATAAACCTGAACGAATCCAGGAAGATCGCAGAAAGGCTTTCAAAAATGGGATTCGCAGCCATTGAAACCAGCGGAGGCATGGATGAAACCGCAGTTGCGCGTGCGGGTGACGAGAAAGAACTTGGCTGGACACCTGCCTATCCCTCGTTTTGCCGAACTAACATCAGGTCTAAAGATAAGGAAGCCTACCATTTACCATACGCTAGAGAAATCAAGAAAGTGATCGATGTGCCATTGATTCTGGTGGGTGGAATAAGGTCTCTTGACGTGATTGAAAAAATACTGGCGGAAGGAAGCGCAGACTTCGCTGCCCTATGCCGACCATTGATTCGGGAACCAAACCTTCCAAATAGATGGCTGAAGGGAATAGGAGGACTAACCGCCGACTGCATTTCATGTAACGGCTGTGCTGGCAGCCTGGTGGAGGGTGGCGTCAGGTGTATCCAGAAGGAAATAACTGAACAAGAATCTGCGGGTTAAAATAAAAATTAACCCCGAAACGAGATTTCGAGATACGCAGATTCAGGAAAAGTAGTGCGGACCACTGCGGGAAGGCAAGCCCTTTCTCACAATCGTCTGTCTCCAGATATGAAAGTGGCAGTCGTTCCATTACACTTTTTGGCGTTTTGTTTGGTAGGGCGAGTTACCATATCCAGTTTCATAGGCATTACCACGATGCTATAATCCCACCCGAATCTGGTGTCTGACTACAGAGGAACTAAAGGGAATCCAGACCTCTCTGGCAGATTTAGCTTGACTGTCGAACACAAATAGTATACGATAGAACATAAATTGTGTTCAATGCTGCAATATTTTATAACATCAAAGACAAAGCGTAGTCTCCTCAAGCTGTTTCTCACCAACCCGGAGAAGCGATTTTATACCAGGGAGATAGCCAAGCTCACTGCTGAGCCTCTAAATGCGGTAAGGCGGGAACTGGGCTATCTTGAGGAAGCAGGCCTGTTAAAATCACACAGGGAAGGAAACCTTAAATACTTTACGGTCGTCAAGGAATTTCCCTTTTACCCGGAGCTGAAGAAGATTATCTATTCCACCATTGGGCTCGGTGACTACCTGAGGGAAAAGCTCAAGGACTCAGGCCAGATAGAGCTTGCTTTCATTTATGGTTCGGTAGCCAAAAACCAGGAAAGGGAGAAAAGCGATATTGACCTCTTTGTCGTGGGGGAAATTGAAGAGGAAGAACTGCACAAGCTGGTGTCTGACATCGAAGGGGAAATTGGCCGGGAAGTTAATTACACCCTGATGACGAGAGAAGAGTTTAAAGAAAGAAGTAAGCGAGGTGAGCCATTTATCAAGCGAATTGAGCGGGAAGAAAAACTAATACTGAAAGGTAATCTCGATGTCCATTGAAGAACTCATAAAAAAAGGTAGTATCCATCCATTCAAAGCAACTCAGGACGAAGTTGACAAAGCTGTTGAGGTTGCTCGGCGCGATTTAGCCTTAGCTGAGAATATCCTGGAGGAAAGCCTAGACTGGTCTTATTCCATTGCCTACAACGCTGTGTTGCAAGCTTGCCGAGCCTATATGTTTCGCCTGGGCTACCGACCCGCCAGCGTTGAAGCACACAAGAACACTTTTGAGTTCATGCGATTCGCCGTGGATGAACCCTTGAAGAAATCGATTTCTTACTTTGACCGGGTGAGGAAAAAGCGACATCGCACCATATACGATGAGGTAGGCTTGATTACTGAAAAAGAGGCAAAGGAATTACTGAAAAGAGCAAGGGAACTCCTATTCTACATAGAGAGTAAGCTAAAGGAACAATAAGCACACTTATGTAGCTGCGAGTTACCTATCCAGTTTCATAGTCATTATCGTGGTGCTATAATCTCGATGAAAACGGCGGATTGTTCAGGCGCTCCGAAATCAACAATCTCAGTTTCCGCCGGTGATATCAACGCCCACAGGGCATTGAGGGACGCCTCGCACTATGAGCCTTCAACGTAACCAACGCCGTGGCATCCCTCTCAGACGTTGGAACCACAGAAAGATGGCTCGGTGATAATGACATTGAGAGTTACCAGCACGGTGGACCTTTACTCCTGGATACTCAGGTGGGGAGAGAAGGTGGAGGTGCTGGAGCCCGAGGGACTCCGCCAGGAAATAACCGAAACCGCCCGGGCAATGCTGGATGTTTACCAGCAGAAATAGCAGTTTGTGACAATCTAGCTGTCACAGGAATGAGCTATGATATACTGGACAAATTAATCTTGGAGGTAATGACTTATGGTAAAGTGGGGGAAAATTGATGATAATACGCTCTGGGAATTGGCTCTGGCAAATCACTCCATGATTTTGTGGAACTTGAGGGTGGGGAAAAGAGAGGCATTAAGGATTTGGATTATAAACCCATTAAACCTCTAATATGGTGGTAGCGTGGGAGATATGGAGACCCAAAATATAGAATTCAAACCAACCTGGAGAGATGAATGCCTTAAGGTAATCTGTGCCTTTGCCAATGCAGATGGTGGAAGGCTGATAATTGGCGTAGATGATAATGGTAATCTCGAAGGAGTAAGAAATTCAAAGAAATTGTTGGAAGACATTCCAAATAAGGTAAGAAATAAACTTGGAATTATTCCCTCGGTTGAAGTTGAACGAAAGAAAGGCAAAGACATAATTCACATTTTAGTTAACCCGTCCTCAGTTCCTACATCCTACAATGGGAAATACTATGTAAGAAGCGGCAGCACTAATTTGGAACTGGAGGGGAACGAACTCACAAACTTCCTTATGAGGAAAGTGGGCAAAACCTGGGATGAATTTATTGAAGAAAGGGCATCTCTTGACGATATAAACCCCGAGACGATTGAGAGTTTCAAAAAGCTTGCTGAAGATAGAATCCCTTCCATTGTTAAGGAAAAAGACCACAAGGTAATCCTCAAGAAGCTAAATCTTTTGGATGGCAGCAAATTCAAAAGAGCTGCGATTTTACTCTTCGGTAATGACTCACAGAAATTCTATCCCTCTGCTTATTTAAAAATTGGGAAATTCTTAACAGAAGCAGACCTACAGACGAGCGATGTCGTGGAGGGGAATCTTTTTGAACAACTTGGAAATGCTTTAGAGATCTTGAGAACAAAGTATTTGAAAAGTGAAATAAAATTCGAAGGAATTCATAGAAGGGAAATTTTGGAGTATCCTCATGAAGCTCTGAGAGAGGGAATAATAAATGCTCTTATCCATAGAGATTATCTCGGAACATCCACAATTCAAATAAGGGTCTATAACGATAGACTCACTATGATGAACGAAGGCAAATTCCCCCCTGAAGTGCCAGTGGAGAAGCTAAAAACAGAGCATCTTTCCAAGCCGAGAAATGTGCTTCTAGCGGGCGCTTTTTATAAAGCGGGATTTATATAGAGAACTGGGGCAGAGGAACGATAAAGATAGTGGAAAAGTGCTTAGAGCAGGAACTTCCTGAACCTGACTTTAAGGAAGAATCTGGAGTTGTTACTGTGCAGTTTTACGGCGATAAATGGAACGAAAAAAATCTCAAAGAGTTGGGATTAAACGAAAGACAAATTAAGGCAGTGATGTATGTGAAGGAGAGGGGGAGGATTACGAATAAAGAGTATCAAAGGCTTTGTAATACTTCTGAGAGAACTGCCACCCGGGATCTGTCAAGTCTAGTTTCTGCAGAAATCTTTGAACAAATTGGCATTACTGGGAAAGGCACTGAGTATATTTTAAGGCGAGATAAAGGCGATAAAGACGCCATAAAGACGCCACAAAGAGCCACAAAGACGCCAAACGGCTAATAAAAACCTTGAAAACAACAAAGAACAATAGCCATGACAACAATATTCCTCCAAGACATAATTGAAGATTCAAGATTTGAAGATTTGCCCCCTAGCTGGAATTCATTTGATTTGGAGACTTTCTCCAAAAGCAAAAGGCTCTGGGATTATCAGCAAAAAGCGGTAGAAAATGGCATAAAGGTCCTATGCCGATATTTTGAAGACGATGATATTGTGTTTTTTGGTAAGGAAGAGGAAGGTAAATCGGGGAGGCTAGAACGATGCATTCGCATTGGTGAATACCGCCCTAATGGACGTTATTATTTGGAAGATAAGATTCAGGAAGAATGGGGAGAGCCAGAAGCAATTTTTCTACAGCGCGGTCCTCATCGTCATCTTTGCCATCCAGAAAGGTTTTATAAATGGCTTACAGGGCAGGAAATTCGGTTGATGAAACGAAACAATCTGGATTAACTTGGTGAACTGCCAGTGAATAAACATGCAAAGGGAGTAGGGTAAAGAACAATAGCGTTAATGAACTATCCGAAGGGAGACCGATAAGAGTAGAACCATGCCTATTTATTCTGATTCACGGCTAAGTATGTATGAAGACTGTCCCTTCAAATATAAGCTTCGCTACCGGGACAACATCAAGCGGGACATCGAAGGGGTTGAGGGCTTCCTTGGTTCAAGGGTCCATGAGACCTTGAAGAAGTGCTACGACGACCTCAGGCTTACCAGGACAAATAGCTTGAGTGATTTGCTTGCCTACTATAACAAAATCTGGCAGGAAAACTGGAACGACTCAATCATCATCGTGAAGCAGGACCTGACAGCAGAGCACTACAGAGCTCTGGGCGAAAAGCTAATTGAAACTTACTACAGCAGGTATGCTCCATTTGACCAGGATATAACCATAGGCACTGAGCTTGGTCTTAATTTCCCACTGGACGATGATAACAAATACAGGATGAGGGGTTACATAGACCGATTGTCACGCACTCCCGATGGTATTTACGAGATTCATGACTACAAGACGTCAGCTCATTTGCCGGGTCAGCAGGACATTGATAATGACCGGCAACTTGGCTTATACCACGTTGGAGTTCAAAAGAAATGGCCCGATATCGAGAATATCAGGCTCATCTGGCACTACGTCGCCTTCGATGAGGAACTGGTTTCCTACCGCACCTCCGAAGCTATCTCAAACTTAATTCAAAGCACGAGAGGCTTAATTGATGAGATAGAAGCGGCTGAGGACTTTCCACCAAAGGAATCTGCCTTATGCAACTGGTGTGAGTATCCTGACCTGTGCCCGATGAGGAGGCATCTGTACACGGTGGAGGCGCTGCCAGTAAACGAGTATCTCAAAGAGCCGGGAGTTACGCTGGTTAACAAATACGCGGCTCTTAAAGATGAATCGAAAAGGATAGATGAAGAGATACAAAAGGTGAGAGAGGCAATACTCGAGTATGCCAGGAAGGAAGAGGTTGAGGTCATAAAGGGCAGCGACCGTAAAGCGCGAGTTAAGTTCGAGGACAAGCTGAAGTTCCCCGGGAAGAACGATGCAGAGCGCCAGGAGCTGGATAACACAATAATAGAAGCAGGCAAGTGGGCAGAAGTCTCCCAACTTGATGCCACGGCACTCACCGATATTATCGAAAGTGGCCTGTGGAGCAAAGACCTGATTGATAAAGTCATGAAGTACGGCAGAATTGAAACAACCGATTCCGTTCACATATCGAAACTAACCGACGAGGAAAAGTAGGGAAGGAGATTGGTAATGAAGATGTCAACTGCGTACGGCGTGTGGCTTTTTATACAATAGTGGGAGGTTTTCTAACCGGTGAATTACGAGAATGTGACACTATGTAAGCTGGCTATCGCTAGCACTATGTACGATTCCCTAACGCCCTTCAATCATTCGCTTGAAGTCCTGAACAAGGCTACGGGCGGTAGCATAGACTTGACCAATCCCGAGCATCGCATTGCTCTCATAAAATGGTTAAATGCTTGGGGGTGCAGGCATCTTTCGAAGGAACACCATGAGGTTGCATCATGCAGTATCTTGAACTGGTACAAGGTAGACGGCGCTAGTTTATTTACTAATGAGAAACCACTCTGGGACCTGGGGGATAATGAACTAGAAATGGCCGCTAATGCATATGGTTCTCTTAAGGACAAGACCGGGGCTCGGCGTATTCGCAGTGGGAGAGAAGAGGAGGTTCTTATCGGTGAAACCGCAGCCTCTAAGATCCTCTTCGCCATCAGGCCGAAAGCGTTGATGCCTTGGGACGAAGCAATGCGGATCAGCTTCAAATGTGATGGTAGTCCTAAATCTTATTCTAGGTACCTAAAAACAATCAGCAACCTTACCTCCCACATTGGGGCTCTATGCAGGAATAAAGGCTTCCAAATTGACGAGCTTCCCCAAAAACTGACACGACCAAATTCGACAGTGCTAGCACTTGTCAATGAGTATATCTGGGTTACGGAGACCCGAAAGGTTGAACTGCCCTCACCGCGCACTCTGGCGCAATGGGCAGAGTTGGGTTAATACTGGAGAAATCCAGACCCTACACATTCCTCGGTATTGTTTAACTTCGCCGCCCTGCACTTTCTAGCGTAATGTCGAATGGGACTTCTGTTGGCCAAAAACAAGTGCATGACAAGGTCCTGTCACTTCTTATCCCAACCAGTGGGGATTCAGTGACGTTGCGTCGAATATTGTATCGGTTTTATATAGTTCGTACTCGCCACCATAAGCTGCTTTTGCCGTTCTAGATAATAAGGCCGAACGTTGTTCCTCGCTCATAGGACTGAAACTTCTAACCGCCTCCAAAGCCTGCTGAAGGATTGCAAGAGAATCACAACCAGTGATAACGACACTTATCGGCAGGCTCATGGCGTAATGAAGACACTCCACCGCAGTTACGACATTGCTCCTCAAAAACAGTCCGCCGCCCATCGGTTTCATTCCCAGTACTCCGATGTTGTTTTCCAAGAGCACCGGTAGAACCATTTTTTCAAAACTGTCATAGTGTGCGTCCATGATATTAAGTGGCATCTGTACAGCGTCAAATATGAAGCCATTGGCGAGGGCCATTTGGAGCATCTCCAAGTGCACATCTGGACTCTTGTGGCCCGTGAAGCCACTATAACGAACCTTGCCTACCTTTTTTGCCTCAAGAACCGCTTCCATTGCGCCACCGGGGGCAAAAATGCGGGCTGGGTCTGACATGCGGATAATCTCGTGAAACTGGAGCAGGTCAATGTTGTCGGTTTGAAGCCTTCTAAGGGATTCATCAATCTGCTTTGCAGCCGTTTTCTTATCCCGCCCATCAATCTTGGTCATTAAGAAGACCTTACTTCGATATCCCTCTCGCAGGGCCTTTCCCATCCGGATTTCGCTCAGTCCATCGTTGTAGTCCCAGCAATTATCCATGAAGTTGATCCCGTTATCAATGGCGGTTCGTACTATCCGTATGCTATCATTTTCGTCATCCTGCATGCCTATGTGAGCTCCCCCTAAGCCCACAATGGAAACTTCCTCACCTGTACGTCCTAAGGTGCGATAGAGCATTTCTGACTTTGGCGTAGCCGCTTTCTGTGACCGTAATAGTCTTTCTGTTTGCCCATCTATCGTCCCACTCCGCTACATGACGCAATTATAACTATGGTGCTGCTATCAGCACAATTGTTAGAGCTTATACCGCCATCGCACAAAACGGCGGATGGTTCAGTCTCTTTGGGTAGGAGACCCCAATTTACCTAAACCATATCAGCAAGTACAAAGGATTCGGGGATATTCCCCGCTATCACCCTTCAATATAACCAACACCGTGGCAAACGGGGCGATAACACCTTTTCTATTGCCTACAATTTTTGCTTTTTGCTGCGGTATTACGCGCTCCAAGATAGTACCGGTTTGGTTAGCCGTGGAAAGCTCTGCTTGCTGCAAGTGGTTACCCTCGTTTTGAGCGTTCAATTTAACGTTGAAGCCCCTGCGAATTTGACGCTGTAGCAAAGTATTACTCTTCGACATTCAGGATTGTAGTTGCCTTTTCAATGAATCTTTCCGCAGAAGCAATGACCGCTTTAGCCCCAGATTGAGAAAACTCAGCTTCATAATCGGCTGCCTCACGAAGATTCATTGCGTTCAAGAAGTCACGCACTGACTGGGCTTTCATCAGACCCTCATCCACGAACAACGTCCTCACTGCTATGGCGAGACAGTAATGACTTTTTTCGCGATAGCCGCGGGAGTAGATAAGGGCTCTAGCGGCATGAAACATAGCATAGTAGGCCTGGATGGTTGGCCATTTGTATCGCTGATTCTCAAAACCTGCTTTGGCATCCAACAAGTCGCGCTGAGCAATTGAGAGCTCTTTGTTAACTAATTCCTTACCCCTTGGGAAAGCGATGATTTTCTTGTTCTCAAGACACTGGTTAAAGTCTTGGTCCATTTGCTGCCCTTTCCCACAAGACAATACCGTGCTCCACTTCCTCAATGAAAGCTTGCTCCGATTCTCCCGCTTCTAGAAGCTCAACAGGGCTCTTAATCACAGGTTGAATATGAATATCCTCAAATCCTCGTGGGAAGCTGAAGCTGCCAATCGCTTCCATTACTCGTTCCTTATCACTTGATACGATAAACAGATCTAAATCACTTTGCGAAGTATCAATACCCTGGGCACAACTTCCATAGAGCACTATCCGGCTGGACACACTCTTGAGCTCTTCTATCAATGGTTCAATAAGCACAATATTTGTCAATTTCTTAAACTCAATGATGGCTGCGTTGGAGGGATCGATGGAGTAAAAGTACATTTTTCCTTCTTGCCTCCGCTTGATAGTACCGGTAGAGTACAATTCATTCAGGGCACGATTTGCTGAGCCATAACCTATGTCAATCTTACGAGCGATTTGCCTTTCGTAGAACTCTTTATCTGAGAACTTCGCGAGAAGGCTAAGGACCTTCTGGTTGACTGTGGCAATGATATGTAGGTTGAGCACTAAATATAACTCCAAAAAGTGAGTATATACTCATTATAGTGAGTAAAACCACAAAAAGCAAGCCCTATCTCACAATCGCCTGTCTCCAGATATGAAAGTGGCAGTCGTTCCATTACACTTTTTGGCGGATTGTTCAGTGGGGTGAGTTACCATATCCAGTTTCATAGTCATTACCACGATGCTATAATCCTGCCTGTGGCTGCGGTTGGTCGGAAGCCAGGTGCGGTTATATAGCGTTAAGTGAACTACCGAGCCGATACACATAAAGATCACAACCTGAGATGGATAATTATCCTGGAGGAACGTGTACCTGGATTTTGAGCTGATTCGTATTCCACAACCATTTTTCAGGCCTATTAGCATCGTTCGAATAGGAAACATTATTCTAGATACTGGCCATATGAGTGATATGAGTACGAAGGTTTTACGAGAACAGTTAGAAAGCGGGAAGCTGAAGGGCACAAGAGAAATAATCATTACTCACCCCCATGTAGATCACGTAGGCGGAAGCGAAGCATTGGCTGAAGTTGCGGAGAAGCCTCATACTGTCTTCAAGGGAGGGGATAAAATCATACGCGATTTTATTGGATACCTGTTGGAGGTACGAAAGGAGCAACTGAAACTGTTTTCCTTGGGAAACGAGGATGCGGTATGTAAATTTCTGGACTCATACTTTCCCATAAATAGGTATTATCGAGATGTGAATATTTGCAGGGTAGTCGAGGAAGGAGAAGAGATCCGAATAGGGGAGGTGACGTTGAGAGTAATCCATACGCCCGGTCATGAAGCGCACCATATGGCTCTATACCACAGATCTTCGGGCATCCTTTTCTCAGGCGACTTGATAGCGGACAACGCCCAGTTCATGTATGCTCCTCTCACCAGTAGTGTGAGGGATTATGAGGACTCACTGAGGAAAGTGCGCGGTCTGAACCCCAAGTTGATCGTTCCTTCTCATGGAAAGCCCATCGAGGATCCTATCAAACATCTAAATAAGTCCTTGGAGAACATGCAGAGGACCAAAGCGAGAATTTTGAACACGCTGATAGAGCGAAGGAAAATCACTCATTTTCAGCTAACGGAAAGTTTGTTTAACGATGCAAACCCTATGACCATGGGATTTTTGGCTGCAGTGGTCCTCTCATACCTGGATTATCTCGAGGAAGAAGGGAAGGTCCTGCTGGAAAGAAACGGCGAAACGATGGTTTGCCTAAGGTAGTAGGGGCATCCGGCAGTTAGAATCACACCATGGTGGAATTGAAGAATAAAGGGACAAGCTGTATCTGCCACCCGCGGTAGCAATTAGAATCATCGCCGCAGTTTGAGATGAACTTAGACCTTCCTCCAGCCTGTTGGAACGTAGCAAAACCTCTATGAGTGGGCTATCGCACTTGGACTGGAGCCATGCATGTCATCATATCGAACTTTATGGCGGTTTGTGTAACTATGAGTGATGTGGGGTTCCTGTCGGGTTGGAGTTCCTTCCTTTTATAGGTCACAAGCCACAACTCCCAGTTTTATGGTCATTACCACGATGCTATAATCCCACCTGTGGCTGCTGTTGGGCGCAACTGACGTCCGCTTATATAACGATAAGTGAACTACCCAGCCCGTGTACATAAAAATTACAATAGGAGGCGTTGAATATGGCATTTAAATCAGCGTTTGTTGCCCATGCCCCTGATGCAGATTTGGAAAAGCACCGGTGCGTAATTGAAACGTCCAAGTACAAGCTTTTTGTAGTGGTGGTCCAGAATCAACGGGAAGCGGTCCAGGTCTGCCAGAATCTTGTCAAACAGGAGGGCATTCACTCAATCCTGCTCTGCCCGGGATTTACACACGAGAATGTTGCGGAGATAGCCGAAGCGGTTGGGAGAAATGTCGGTGTTTTTGTAACCAGGGGAGATGGTCCGAGCAGCCAGATTACGAAGGAGGTAAAGGAACGGGAAGGCTGGTTTCCGAAACAATAGTCCATTTTGTACAACGTCACATCTGCTTGACTTGTTACCTAATGCACAAAAGGGCGAGGGGTGCTCTTGGGGAATAATCATGTCTCTAACAAAATTCATCAAAGCTATACTGAAGAGGCATGAAGCAATTCCAGCTCCTGGTGCCATAATCTACAATGCGACAGCAGCAAAGGTTCTTCGAAAGCCTGAAACAAAGATAGCTAATGACATAATTGAAAAGATAGGAAGCGGGACTATTCTTGATTTAGGTTCAGGAACAGGCTATTTATCAATAGAGATTGCAAAGAGGACACCAGGCATACAGGTTTATGGCATCGATCTGAGCAGGCAAATGATCAGGATTGCAAGACGTCATGCAAGAGGTGTCGAAAATGCTCAATTTAAGTTTGGCAATGCTGCTGACCTTCCTTTCGAGGATAACTCAATAGACCTTATCATTAGTACCGGCTCTTTACATCATTGGAAGACACCAGCCAGGGTATTTGATGAATGTTATCGTGTTCTAAAAATTGGCAGGGAAGCCTGGATATATGATGGTTGTCCTGACGCCTTCAAGGACCAAGCTGATAGAAATAGAATACGGAAGGAATATGGGTTTTTAGTTTACCGAATTGGAACTAAAGTCGCTGAACTTCATGGTTTCGCCAGGGAAGAGTACGAGAGCGAAATTAAAGATATTTTAGACCAAACAGAATTCAAAGATAGTCATCAGATGGAGCTAACAGACGTTTGGATGAAGATTACACTCCAGAAGCGCAAGTGAACAAGGCTGTCCTTTCTCAACTGCTTCGCCGCTCGTCTTGTTCAACCGGGCAACAAGAAATCAGGGCCGAACAGCTTGACAGAAACCTTACCCACCGCTTATACTTATATTGTTTAACAACTAAAAAAAGTAAAGGCTGGGAACGGGACTAGTATGCCCTCAGCGAAGCTCAGAGAGCCGGGGAAGGTGTGAGCCGGCGCCAGCGCAGGGGTTGAATGGACCCGGGAGCTGCAAACCGAAGGGGATTCTCCCCAAGTAGGCTTTGACGGAAAGGGTACCGTTACCAAAACCCAGGGTATCGCTTTAGGATACTGAAGCCGTACCTGAATGAGATGGTTGCCTTGAATTAACGGCAATCAATTAGGGTGGCACCGCGAAGGATAAACCTCTCGCCCCTAGGAGCGAGAGGTTTTTTTATTATCGCCATATTGGCGAAGTTAGGGGAAGTTATATGTATTACCCAACATTGGAAGAGGCTAAGAAGCATAAGAAAGAGGGCAATCTATTACCTGTTTACCGTGAGATTGTTGCCGACCTGGAGACACCAGTGTCTGCTTTCCTGAAGATTAATCGTGGTGGCTATTCTTTCCTTCTGGAAAGTGTCGAGGGTGGCCAGCAAGTGGCTCGCTATAGCTTCATAGGCACCGAGCCGTACCGCGTGCTAACCATCAGGGGAGAGGATAAGACCGACCCTCTTCCCCTTATCGGTGAGGAACTAAGCAAGTATAAGATAGTGCCAGTTGGTGGCCTTCCCCGGTTCTGTGGCGGAGCTGTGGGCTACCTGGCTTATGAAACGGTGACTCGTCTTGAGAAATTACCCTCTCCAAGCAGTGATCCCCTGGAATTACCGGAATCGCTATTTATGTTCGTGGATACTATGCTTGTCTTTGATCATGTTACGCACAAGATTAAGGTCTTGAGCTATGTCCATCTTGATGGAGACATAGAAAAGGCCTATCAAAAGGCCGTGGACAGGATTGATGATTTGGTGAAAAGATTGAGCCAGCGAGTCCCGCCAAGCCAGCACATCAAGACTGCCACCCATCCCACGAGCAATAACAAGCTTCTCTCAAACTTCTCCAAGGAAGAGTTCGAAGCCAGTGTGCTTAAGATAAAGCAGTATATCACTGCTGGCGAAGCTATTCAGGTGGTCTTATCCCAACGCCTGGCTCAACCCACTGATGCTGCTCCTTTTGAAATCTATAGAGCCCTACGCACTATCAATCCCTCTCCGTATATGTTCTTTCTTGATTTTACCGACTTTCACATTATCGGTGCTTCCCCCGAGATTCTGGTCAGAGTAGAGGATGGTATAGTAATGACTCGCCCTCTGGCTGGAACCAGGCCACGAGGGAAAAGTCTGGCTGAGGATGCTAGTCTCGAGCAAGAACTCCGTAGCAACGAAAAAGAGCGTGCTGAGCACATTATGCTGGTGGACCTGGGGCGCAATGATATTGGACGTGTGAGTGAGCCCGGGACAGTTGAGGTTAGTGACCTGATGAATGTTGAACATTACTCCCACGTTATGCACCTGGTTACTCATGTGCAGGGCAGACTGCGGGGTGACATGACGGCACTTGATGCCCTGCGAGCCTGCTTTCCTGCAGGCACAGTATCCGGGGCACCTAAAATCCGAGCTATGGAGATAATCGCTGAGCTTGAGCCACAGAAAAGAGGACCCTATGCCGGGGCTGTGGGCTACTTCTCTTTCTCAGGTAACATGGACATGGCTATAGCCATAAGAACTATGGTGATGACAAAAGGCATCGCCTATACGCAGGCAGGAAGTGGGATTGTCTACGATAGTGTGCCTGAGCGTGAGTATGAGGAAAGTCTGAACAAGGCCCAGGCACTACTCAAAGCTATTACCCAAGCGCAGAGCTCAGAGCCGACCCCTAGGAGGAGTCATGCTGTTGCTGATTGACAACTACGACAGCTTTACCTATAACCTCTTCCAATACTTAAGTGAGCTAGGTGAGAAAGTGGTGGTAGTGCGTAATGATAAGACCACTCTTGAGGAGATTGATAAGATGAAGCCTCAGCGGATAGTTGTCTCACCCGGCCCATCTACGCCGCTTCGCGCTGGCATCTCCAACGAGGTCATCAAACATTTCGGCTCTACCTTACCGATACTCGGCGTCTGCCTCGGACATCAGTGTATTGGTTATAGCTATGGTGGCTCATTTGGGCAGGCTAAGGAAATTATGCACGGCAAGTCGTCTCAAATATATCATAATAGCCAGGGGGTGCTGGCCGGGCTTCCCAATCCCTTCTCCGCCATTCGCTACCACTCATTGATAGTACAGCGTGAGGGGCTCCCCGACTGTCTTGAAATAACGGCGTGGACGGACGATGACACCATTATGGGTCTACGCCATCGCCAGTACCCGGTAGAGGGCGTCCAGTTTCACCCCGAATCGTTTATGACTCAGGTGGGGAAGGACATATTGAGGAATTTTCTAACGGAAGTAAACCAAAGTGATTAAAGAAGCTATCGGAACATTGGTATCCGGACGTTCGCTAACTATGGAGCAAGCGGCACAGGTCATGGAAGAAATCATGAGCGGTGACGTCACCCCGGCCCAATTCGGTGCTTTTGTTACCGCGCTCAGGCTCAAGGGGGAAACGGTTGATGAAATCGCCGGGTTGGCTAAGACGATGAGAGCTAAAGCCATTCGCGTGACCATTGCCGAGCCAGTAGTGGATACCTGCGGCACTGGTGGCGATGGCTCAGCTACCTTCAACATTTCCACCGCTGCTGCCTTTGTCGCTGCCGGAGCCGGACTCAAGGTGGCCAAGCATGGCAACCGTGCTATGAGCAGCCAGTGCGGCAGTGCCGATGTATTAGAAGCCTTGGGAATCAGGATTGACCTCGGTGCCGAACAAGTGCAGAGGTGCCTGCAGGAAGTAGGGATAGGGTTCATGTTTGCCCCGGTATTCCATCCGGCAATGAAATATGCCGCCACTCCCAGGCGTGAAATAGGCATTCGCACCGTGTTTAACATCCTCGGTCCCCTCACTAACCCTGCTGGAGCCAGGGCTCAAGTGCTCGGTGTACCCGATGAGCTGCTAGTGGAGAAACTAGCTCTGGTGCTTCAGAGTCTGGGCTGTCAGCGTGCCATGGTGGTCCATGGCGATGACGGCTTAGATGAAATCACGGTCACCGGGAAAACCCGGGTCTGTGAACTCAAAGACGGACGTACCATGAGCTATTCCGTTAGCCCGGAAGATTTCGGTTTACCGAGAGCCAGCCTGGATAGCTTGCGAGGCGGTACCATTGATGAAAATGCTGCCCAGTTGCGCAATATTCTGGCCGGTACCCCTGGTCCTCAGCGAGATGTGGTGGTGATGAATGCTGCCGCCGTGCTACTAACCGGAGACAGTGTGAAAACGCTTCAACAGGGCATAAGTCTGGCTGAAGAGGTAATAGATAGCGGTCATGCTTTGACAAAGCTGGAACGGCTAATCGAGTTCAGCCAGAGCATTACACAGGGAGCATAGAATGATCTTAGACCAGATAGTCGCCGACAATCTTGAGGAACTTGAATCCAGGAAGCGTAGTTTTCCGTTAAAAGAGCTGCAAACTGTCGCGCTAGAGCAGCCCTCGCCTCTCGATTTCACTTCGGCGCTACACGGTAACCATGTTAAGCTCATTGCCGAGGTCAAGAAAGCGTCGCCGTCCCGGGGCGTTATTCGTTCCGATTTCAACCCCGTAGCGATAGCCCAGACCTACGCGGCTAATGGTGCTGCAGCTATATCGGTATTAACCGAAGCCAGATATTTCCAAGGCAGCCTCAACCACCTGAGGGACATCAGAAAGGCACTGGGGAACAGGCTGCCTCTGCTCAGAAAGGACTTCCTTTGTGACCCCTACCAAGTGTACGAATCTCGAGCTTATGGTGCTGATAGTGTACTACTCATCGTGGCTATCCTCACACCCGAGAAACTGAAAGAGTTATTGGAGCTAAGTCATGAACTTGGTATGAGCTGTCTGACAGAGGTGCATAATGAAGCTGAGCTTGAAATTGCCGTGAAAGGCGGGGCTAGAATCATCGGAATCAACAATCGGGACTTGACCACTCTTACCGTAGACCTGACTACTACCAAGCGTCTCCGACCACTTATCCCAAAAGACAGAACAGTGGTCAGCGAAAGCGGAATAAGAGACCGCAGCGATATGGGAAAGTTGAAAAAGTGGGGTGTTGACGCCGTTCTCATTGGTGAGTCTCTAATATCAGCACCCAACATCGCAACCAAGATGAAGGAGTTATTGTGACCAAGATCAAGATTTGCGGGTTATCTGAGATAGAGCATGCTCTAGTGGCAGGCAAAGCCGGCGCCGATTTCTTAGGGCTGGTTTTCGCTCCCAGTCAGCGTCAGGTCTCTCCCTCAAAAGCACTGCCGCTCGTGGAAGCGGTTCACGGTCTAAGCCCCCGTCCAGCCGTGGTTGGTGTTTTTGTAAATTCTGCAGTTCAGGAGGTTAACCACATTGCTGACTATTGTCGACTGGATTGGGTGCAGCTCAGTGGTGATGAGACCTGGCACTACTGCCGGGAGGTTGAACGGCCAATCATCAAGGTCATTCATGTATCAGCCAGTGGAACAGCTAAGAAAATCCTCGCTGAGCTGGAGATAGGCTACCAGCTACGCTTAAAATATGACCTTATCTGTCTTCTGGATTCGCAGGTCAGGGACACTTATGGCGGAACGGGTGAGGTCTTTGACTGGCAATTAGCCAAGGAGGCATCAGGCAGATTTCCAGTGATTATCGCTGGAGGACTCACCCCAGCGAATGTTGGACAACTGGTCAAGGAGGTTCAGCCCTGGGGGGTTGATGTCTCCACCGGCGTAGAGACCAATGGTAAGAAAGATAATTCAAAAATCAGAGACTTCATTGAGGCGGTAAGGAGGGAGGAGGATATCGATCAATCTTTAGACATTGGAGTGGTATATTAGATGAAAGGAGGGATGTCATTGCTACCTGACAACAGAGGTTACTTTGGCGACTACGGAGGGCGATTTGTTCCTGAGACTTTGGTGCACGCCCTAGATGAGTTGGCAGCAGCTTATAAGGAGGCGAAAGCTGACGCCGCCTTCTGGGCTGAGTTCGAGTCACTGTCTCGTGATTATTCAGGACGACCGACACCGCTCTACTTAGCGGAAAGACTAACTAAGCACTGCGGTGGTGCCCGCATCTTTCTTAAACGTGAGGACTTGGCTCATACCGGAGCTCATAAGATCAACAATGCTCTGGGACAGGGTCTCCTTGCCCAGAGAATGGGAAAACATAGAGTCATTGCTGAGACCGGCGCTGGGCAGCATGGGGTAGCTACTGCTGCTGTATGCGCCATGCTGGGACTAGACTGTGTCATCTACATGGGTGAGGAGGATATGCGCCGCCAATCACTTAATGTCTTCCGCATGAAGCTGATGGGCGCTGAGGTAAGGCCGGTTTCTGGAGGCAGCCGAACGCTAAAGGATGCCATCAACGATGCAATAAGGGACTGGGTGACCAATGTCAGGAATACCCATTACCTTCTGGGCTCGGTGGTCGGTCCCTATCCCTATCCTCCGATGGTGCGTGACTTCCAGTCGGTAATCGGTAGGGAAACCAGAGAGCAGATTATGGCTATATGCTACCGTTTGCCTGACTATATCATCGCCTGCGTCGGTGGTGGAAGTAATGCCATTGGCATCTTTTACCCTTTTCTGGACGATAAGGATGTTAAGCTTATTGGGGTAGAAGCAGCAGGGAGGGGAATTAATACTGGCAGGCATGCTGCGCCATTAGTTGCCGGAAAAGTAGGAGTGCTCCATGGGGCAAAGTCCTATGTCCTTCAGGACAGCAACGGGCAGATTCGAGAAACACACAGCGTCTCGGCTGGGCTTGATTACCCCGGTGTTGGTCCTGAGCATAGCTATCTCAAGGATACCGGGCGCGCCATCTATACGTCAGTAAACGATGAAGAAGCACTTGATGGTTTTCAACTGCTGTGCCGTACCGAGGGTATTACCCCTGCCTTAGAGCCAGCCCACGCTATATTCTATGCAGCTAAGATAGCAGGTTCGTTAAATGAAGAGCAAATCATCATAGTTAACCTCTCCGGACGTGGTGATAAGGATATGGATATCGTGGTGGAAGCACTGGGGGTGAAGCCTTGAGCCGCATAGCTTCCATTTTTGAGCAACCGACTCACAAAGCTCTTGTACCCTATATCACTGTAGGTTACCCCAGTATTGAGGCTACCTTGAAGGTGGTTCCCCTTCTTGCCTCAAATGGTTGTAATATAGTGGAGCTGGGAATACCTTTCTCTGACCCTCTGGCCGATGGTGCTACTATACAGCGGGCGAGCTTTTGTGCTCTACAGAATGGGGTTACCCCTCAGCTTTGCTTTGAGGTAGCTAAGCAACTCCATCAAGTAGTTGAAATACCCTTAGTATTCATGACCTATTTTAACCCGGTGTTTAGTTATGGCCTCGAAGAATTCTGCAGTGCCTGTACTAGCTCCGGCATCGACGGTTTAATCATCCCTGACTTACCTCCGGAGGAAGGTTCAACACTGGAGACTATAACCCAAAAGGAAAGCCTTGACCTTATTTACTTCTTGGCTCCGACCAGCACTGAAGAGCGTATCAAATTTGTAGCCGAGAGGTCTCGAGGATTTATCTACTTAGTCTCGGTAACCGGGGTTACCGGGGCCAGGGACAGACTACCAGCAGACTTGGAGGCATTTGTTGCCAGGGTGAGGGGCATTACCAGTCAGCCGCTCTGCGTTGGCTTTGGCATATCCACCCCAGAGGAGGCAAGGCGAGTAGCCAGGATAGCTGATGGGGTTATTGTCGGTAGCCGCCTGATTCAGCTTATGGAGGCTGAGGATAACTTTATGTCGTCGGTTAGCAATTTCACAAAAGGGTTAAGGCATGCCCTTAATGAGCTGCCCGAGGAGAAGCTATAAAGCTAATCAGGTTAATTAGCAGAGTGAGCTGGGACCCTACTGTTTGGCTCCAGAAGCAATGATCTAGTTCAGATGGATGATGCACACTTTGAAGTATGGAGCTACGTCTCATCTTGAGTTTGAACAAGCTCTGGCAATTCGTTGTGTCATTGCGAGGAGCATTAGTGCCGAACAATATCAAAGATCAAATATAAAAAGTCAAAATGACAAATTAAAATGTAAAAACCTTCCTCATTTTGCCCTTTGATTTTTGCGCTTTGCTCTTCTTATGTTTCGGATTTAGGATTTCGTTTTTCTGGGATTGCCATGGCTGTTCCCCAAGAGTAAAATCATGATGCGATAGCCAGTAGCATGGCAGCTCTCAAAGTCAAGAAGCTATACCCCGATGCCCGTCTACCACAGCGGGCTACTGAGGGGGCGAGCGGGCTGGATCTCTTTGCCTACATCAAGGAAAGCAGCAGAACAGTCACACTTGAAGAGAAGCCAAAGCTAATCGGCACTGGCATTGCCCTTGAAGTGCCCAGCGGCTATGAGGCTCAAATACGCCCCAGGTCAGGTCTGTCGGCAAAAGGAGTTCTTGTCGCTTTGGGCACAGTCGACAGCGACTATAGAGGTGAAGTGATGGTGACGATGTATACAGTGGGGCGTCATAACGGTTTCGAGCTCAAACACGGCGATAGGATAGCACAGCTCGTCATAGGTAAGCTGGCTGACCTGCCAATAGAGGAGGTGAGCGAGCTCTCCGCCACGGAAAGGGGAGCCCACGGGCACGGGTCCACCGGCATTCGCTGAAATGGCCAGGATAAGGGTAGGGACTTGCTCATGGACTGACCCAACCCTGCTGAGTTGCGGTCGGTTCTACCCGGATAGTGCGCGTTCCGCGGAGGCACGGCTCCACTATTACTCCAGCCAGTTTGACCTGGTCGAAGTAGATAGCAGCTACTATTCGCTGCCCAGTGAAAGGACTGGCTACCTGTGGACGCAGAGGACAGGCGAGAACTTTACCTTTGACGTCAAGGCTTTCCGGCTGTTCACCCAGCATCCAACGCCGCTTGATTCACTGCCTAAAGACCTGAGGCAGGAACTGACACCGGCACTGCAGCAGAAAGCCAACCTATATTATGGGGACATGCCTGGCGAGTTGACAGATGAGCTCTGGCGAAGATTCGAAATGTCACTGCTTCCCCTGGACACTGTTGGCAAGCTTGGTATTGTGCTGTTTCAGTTTCCACCGTGGTTTTACCCCAGCCAGCAGCAGCTTGATTACATTCTGTTGTGCAAGGATAGATTACCGCAGTACCGACTGGCAATAGAGTTCAGAAACAACGTTTGGCTAAACGAGAGAAACAGAAGCAACACGATTGACTTTCTCAGGCGGAATGCTCTCCCGTTCGTCTGCGTGGATGAACCCCAGGGTTTTAAGTCCAGTGTTCCTCCAATAAGCGAGGTAACCTGTGACATTGGGCTCGTAAGGTTTCATGGACGAAATACCGAGATGTGGGAGAAGAAGGGCATCAGTGCCGTGGAGCGTTTCAACTATCTTTACACCGAAGAGGAGCTTAAGCCATGGGCAAGCAAGATCGCCGAGATGGCAAGCCAAACCGCAGAGACGCACGTGCTGTTCAATAATTGCCACCACGACAAGGCAGTTGTCAACGCCAGGCAAATGTGTTTTCTACTAAGCTCACAAGGTGGTGGCCGACCGGCAAAGGAATAAAGTGTACAGAATACAATTTGGCAGCGTTCCCGTTTTCGTCACGGAAAAGAGCAAGGCGCCAGCTTTGAAGCTTTCCCCACACAGCATAGCTTTATTCAAGCAATGCAAGCTGCAATACAAGTTCCAGTGCATAGATAAACTGGGCGATAAGTATGGGAAAGCCAAGCCCTATTTCACTATGGCTAACCATGTTCATGCGACGCTCCGTGACCTATTTTCGGTAACGCCAGAGCACCGCACAGTCGAAAGTGCCAAACGGCTACTTACAAACAATTGGCGGAGGTATCGCATCGGGTTCAAGAATAGGACTGATGAGAAGAGATGGGCTGACAGGGCGCTAAGTGAGGTGACACGCTTTGTTGCCGAACAAGATGTAAGCATTACACCGATGATGCTGGAAGTGCCAGTCGAGGCCAAAATCACTCCCGGGCTCATCTTGCGAGGGAGGGTCGACCGCGTGGATAAGGAACCAGATGGAACTCTGCATCTGATTGACTACAAGACAGGCCTGGTACCGGAAAGCATTGACTGGAGTCAACTTGAGCTACATTCGCTGATTTTATCCCGCATATGGAGTACTGCGGGCACTAAGGTCTCTTACTTATATCTGCTCTCAGGCACGACGTACACAAAAGAACTTGGTCAGGAAGCTTTGAATCGAGTGAGATGGGAGCTGCTACGGGTGGCGAGCCAAATCCGGAAAGAAAAAGACTACCCTCCCTCTCCTGGCGCAGCGTGCGCAGGCTGTGATTTCGCTGTAATTTGCCCCGCAAAGCACGACGGGTATGTCCAGCTCGGCGAGGTTGACCTGCCTCTGTGGCGCGACTTCGGCGATATCTTGCTCACCAATCAGGAAGCCAGCGACGGCAGTTCAACATAGACGCAGCGTGAACTCAGTGCTCCTCGATGCGTCTAACTAAAGTTTTGCTATAATGATACAACTTCGAAAATCCTGAAGAGAGACCGGCAAAATCAAAAACAAGTTGGAAATGGAGGTGATTTAAATGGAAGACAAGTATGTTGAAAGGCCGTGGCGTAAACTTCAGGATTTAGTATGCCTGCCAGAGACCCTGACATACCCCGAAATGACCTACACCGCATTTCATGTGTATGAACCGGCAAAGAAGTATCCTGACAATTTAGCCGTGGTTTATATGGACTATGAGATGACGTTTAAGGAATTGAAGGACCATGTAGATAGATTTGCCACAGCATTATCGGATATGGGCATAAGTAAGGGAGATGTAGTGGTAACCACCATGGTATCGTCAATACAATTCGTCATCGCTGACCTGGCTATACCGGCAATTGGAGGGATACATGCACCGATGAGTATATTGGATTCGGTGGATAATCTGGTGGACAAATTCAACCTTATGAAACCCAAAATGGTTATATGCACTCATTCGAACATAAAAGAAAGAGATGTGGTGGATAAGGTAAAAGAGGTCGCAGGGAAAACCGGGGTACGGAACATAATAGTGACAAAGGCAGAAGACTACTCCTCGAACCCTCCACCACATGAGGCAGAAGAGGGAATAATCTGGTTCACCGATTTAATTCACAAATATCCTCCAAATCCACCGAAGGTTGAAATAGACGTTAAGAAGGATGTAGCAATGGTGCTGTTTACCGGAGGGACAACAGGTACTCCCAAAGCATGCATGTATCCCCACTCCAGTTTGATTGGAACCGCAGTGAATACCCATGCAAATATTACGCCACCGTGGTTTGCCAGTTTGTACGAGGGGCTTCTCAGGATAATCGTGCCCGTGCCACCGTTTCACATTCATGGACACCACTCAGTAATTGGACAGCTTGGCCATGGATACACGGCTCTACTGCAAAAAGACCCCAGGGATTACCGGGAAACCCTTAGATTGATTAAGAAATATCATCCCGTGATGAGTATAGGAGTTCCCACTCAATTTATGAGATTAGCCAAAGCAGAAGGGGCTGAGGATATCGGGATAATGGGCCTCTCCTCCGGAGCTCCATTACATGAAGACACAGAGAGAGAGTTCAGGCAAAAGACCAAAGGCGGAATGGGGCAGGTTTTCGGACCAACAGAAGTTGGTGGAACTGGAACCATTATCGCCATGGCCGATATGTACCGTCCCGGTCTGGGAAGCTATGAAGCGGTTGGCATGTTATTTGGTTCGCTGAAGAAAGCTCTTGAAATGCCAGCCGTTCAAATGTTCATGAGAACCTTAATGGAGGCTATCGGCCCGGATGATGTAGGCAGGGTGCTAACCAGAATAACGACAATGTCAGCTCCGCCGACTCCCACTGAACCTAAAAAGGAAGAAAGAGGGGTTTCCATTGGAATTGTCAGTGTCGATTGCGATATAAAAATCACTGACTTAGATAGTGGCGAAAAAATGCCGATATCAAGAGTGGTGAGGGAAAAACTGAGCGGAGAATTATGGATGAAAGGTCCTGGCAGGATGTCGGGATTCTGGCCCAATCCTAGTTCGGGAATTGATGAAGAGGGCTTTATTCGTACCGGAGACGTTGCCACTGTGGACGACATGGGGCACGTTTATATTGTCGACAGGGTAAAGGATATGGCGCTGGTCAGCGGATTTGACGTTTACACCGGAGAAATAGACAAGGTGCTATCGTCATATCCTGGAGTGGCTGAAGCTGCCACGATAGGTGTTCCTGACCCCGAAAAACCAGGCAGCGAGAGGATAAAGGCTTTTGTTGTTCCCTTGCCGGAGTATAAAGGAAAGATAAAGGAACAAGAGATAATTGAATATTTGAGGGGAAGGCTAGCACCATATGCCGTGCCGAAGTCCGTGGAATTCAGGGACGCCAGCGAATTTCCAAGAACATCTGCCGGCGTGGATAAAATATCCAAGATAACATTGAGACAAGAAGAGGTAGAAAAGATGAAGGAACGCAAACAATGAGCGATAAAAATATTTTATGTGAAAAAAGAAATAACGCCGCAATTATAAAATTTAACCGACCAGAAAAAAAGAACGCCCTTTCTCTAGAATTGATGGAGGAACTCCGCGGCGTGCTCGAAGATGTGGAGAACGATGATGATGTTCGAGCCGTAGTTATTACCGGCGTCGGCGATGCTTTTTCCTCAGGGGCAGACCTCGCCGATGTGCAGACGCTCCAGATGATAGAGCAACAACTTGACGCTTCTACCGGAAAATCTACCATGATAAAGCTTATCAACCTGGAAAAACCAACCATTGCCGCGGTAAACGGCTACGCACTGGGGCACGGCTTAGAATGTGCCCTCATGTGCGACATTATCATAGCCTCGGACAAAGCGGTATTTGGATTTATTGGTCCTCTGCGCGGCTCAGTATGCCCCTATGCAATGATTCGGCTTGCTGATGAAGTGGGCCGGGCAAAGGCAAAGGAACTGTTATTCACCTGCGACCGCATATCTGCTGAGGAGGCTCTTAGAATTGGATTGATAAATAAAGTAGTCCCACATGAAAAGCTTATGGACGCTGTCTTCGAAATTGTAGAACGGATGAAAAATTCAGCACCTCTGGCAACAAAGCTTACAAAACAAGCAATAAATAGGGGATTAGGCGGCTATGAGTATAGCCTGGAGGCGTTTAAAGAAGTTGCCGCTAGTGAAGACATAATAGAAGGCGCCGTAGCATTCCTGGAGAAAAGACGGCCTAAATGGAGTAAATAGCTACCTCGCCTCGATTTGGCCAATCTAAGATGGTATGCACTTCTATAAGCAGTGGCAAAGATAGCCCGAGTAGAATCAGGGTTAGAGAGGCTCGCAATACCGGCGCAAACATCTTAGCCATAGCATGCCCTATTTGCATGATGATGCTCGAGGACGCAGTCAAGACAGAAGGGCTGGAAGAGGAATTAGCCATCAAAGATATCTCCCAAATTGTGGAGGAATCTTTGTTATAACCTTTAATAGCCTGGTATAGAATGCTCAAGCTGGGTAAATTTGAGCGAAGGAGGTATCGAAAATGAAAATTGCCGAGGTTGATGCTTATTTGTGTCATTATCAGCTTCCACAAACATTTTACCCAACATGGATTCCCGGCTTTCCCCAGGCAAAGAACACCTGCTTGCTGTTGATCCTGAGAACTGATGACGGGATCGAGGGATATTCCACTATGGTTGGATTCCTGGATGAAGCAAAGGGGCTAGTCTCACTGCTTCGTCCCTTTCTACTCAATCGAGACCCATTTCAGGTTGAGGATACACTTCGTCTGCTGCGGAGCGCATTGTTTCTGGGATACAAAGGTTGGTTTCCCGAAATTGCCTTATGGGATATCATTGGCAAGGCAACCGGACAGCCCATTTATCGTTTACTGGGAGGAGGAACAGGCCGAATTCTGGCCTATGCCAGCACTGGGGAACTTCATCCCGCTGAGCAGCGGGCTGAGGAGGTATTGAAGCTCAAAGGAATGGGGTTTCGGGCAGTCAAGCTTCGACTCAAGGCAATGGAGATAAAAGAAGACATCGCCCTGGTCGAGACAGTGCGTCAGGCAGTCGGCGATGAGATGGAGATAATGGTGGATGCTAATCAAGGCTGGCCAATACATGGATTTGGAGCTTATCCTCACTGGGACTTGAAACGAGCCATGAACGAGGCGCGTGCCTTTGAGGAGCTCAAAGTGCGCTGGCTGGAAGAGCCACTTTATAAGCACGATTATGAAGGATATGCACAGCTTCGAGCGGCAACCAGTGTGCCGCTGGCTGGTGGCGAGTTTAATACCGATTTGCATGAATTTCGCGATTTGATTACCAAGCATTGTCTAGATGTAATTCAGCCTGATGTCACCCTCAGCACCGGGATTCTCAATGGGAAAAAGGTAGCTGGTATGGCAGAAGCGTATAACCTCGAGTTCAGCCCACACACCTGGACTAATGGACTGGGGCTGGCAGCCAACCTTCAGTTGATGGCCTCAGTCCCCAACTGTTATTATTGCGAGTTCCCCTACGAGCCACCAGCGTGGATTCCAGAGGCAAGGGACTTCATGCTCGCCGAGCCTTTTCAGATAGACAATGAAGGGTACATCAGCGTGCCACATAAACCAGGCTTGGGAGTGGAGCTTGATATGGAAAAAATCAAGTCCTGCGGAGAGAAACTTTGACGCCATGTAACCATTACGGCGGGTTGAAATACGAAGTTTCTTGGTGTAAGGTTATGACATTGCTATGGAAGCGATAGGTCCCAGCACCGCCTTCTATGTAGTAGTATTGCTCTGGGTAGCCAGAGTCATAATTTGGACATTCATTTGTACTTTGCTGGCCTGGCTTGGAATCAGGGTATTGGATGCACTCACCCCGCACATTCAGGAACGAGAGAGAATAGGAGAGAACCCGATTTCAGTAGGTCTGTTCATAGGTGGTTTTTTCATTTTGGTTGGCCTAGTCATCCATGGGGTGGTAACAGGCCCTGCGGTAGCTGGCGGTGGCTTGTTGGCAAGTCTGATTGATCCCAGGAGGCTGGGGTTGGTTGCTGTTAGCTTCCTGGTAGCCCTTCTTTTGGGAATAGCCCTGCTCCGTATCGTGGACAAGATGACGCCAAAAATTCCTTTTCTCAGCGTTGAGCAGAATCCAATTGCAGTAGGAGTCTATGTTTTCGGTTATTTGATTTTCTTTGGTTTAATAATACATAGCGCTTTAACCATGTATTTATTGTGAGTTGCTATGACAAAACCGTTACAAGCTGTCCTGCTTTTTGTGGCAATCTTGATGACAATAATGCCAGCTACTGCCTTAGCAGTGTCATCAGCAAATTACTACGAAGAGGCGGGCGAGGTTTATGATGATTGGGATATATGTCGCACCAATTCTGTCGGCGAAGATGGCTTCTTCCAGGTCTCGGAAGCAGGATTCTGCCCTACCATACTGGGCGAAAGCTTAGGAGAAAATGCCGACAAGGCTTACCAGCTTGGTCAACAATTTGCTGTAGATTACCCTGATTCCAATCAAAGAGCGGAGAAAATTTTTGCCTTTGCTCGCGACAAGGTCAGATATACCCCAGATGAAGACCAGTTCGGCTATAAAGAATTTGCCCAGAATGCTGACGAATTAGCAGCCTTTATTGACAATGACGGAATTGGCTATGGTGACTGTGAGGACTATGCCATACTGCTTGCTGCAATGTATAAAGGGGCAGGTTTTCGTTCAGCGATAGTACTGGCACCAGGACACGCCGCAACGCTGGTATATTTACCAGGATACGACAAGACTAACCGAATTTTATCCATTAACGGCGAATCAGGCTGGGTCTGGCTTGAGGCTACTGGCAGGAACAATCCGTTAGGCTGGATGCCGGAAAGATTTATGGGGACTGAATTAATGGCCTATGAGGTTGAGGACAAGGCGATAACCAAAATGGAGCCATCTGGGAAATCTCCCACTGTTATAACCCCAAGTGGCAGCGGCGGCACTGGAATTGGTATATCCCCGTTCTTTGGCGTGTTCGGGATGCTGTGGCTCCTCTCCATGTTCCGACGGAGAAGACGCTAAATCACCCCTTTCACACCGCGGCAATTCAACCCAGAAGCTACTATTCGATTATCACTATAGCTTCTTAAGCCCTCGTAGCACTCCGTAGGCAATCACACCACCAGCCAAGGCTGTCACCAATTGAGGCCAGCTCATCATCACTGCCACGCTTGAAGCTAGGTTTTGGTTGAGAAGCAGACTGATGACTATTGAACTGGTGCCGAATAGAAAGGCGAACTTCAAAATACTTCCTGAGACCAGTCCTAGCCAGTAATTCCTTTGCCTCAGATAACCAAAGGTTACAACCAAAATAGCATTCCCCACTATGATAAAAGGAATCATAGGAGCCAGCACTGGGGGTAAAAGCCCGACAGCTAAGGCTATTGAACATGGTATTAAACCAATAAGAATTGCATCTCGCATGCCCAATGAAGCCACCGCAACAAGAAGGGTGGCATTAACAATTGGGCCGGTGATAAATTGGTTGGGAAACAGAGGAGCGGCAGTGGCTATCCCCAGCAGCAAAACAAATCCAATCACTCTTGTTCTTGTAATCGTTAGAGTTTCCACCTGACTATTCATCCTTTAATACCTCCTTTGCACTTTCTTAATCTATACTACTTCCCTCTTGGTGTATTTGGTATGCAGTAGATGATGGGATTTCTCTCCCAACGGCTCCTTCAAGTAATCTTCATATACCTTCTTTATTGATGGATTGTCATGTGACCTCCGGTAAGGAAGTCCCTTATCTTCGTTATGGAGAACCTGTCCTCGAATACCTCTCAGCACCAAATCAAAGCTAATTGGCTGCCCGCCACCACCTGCACAGCCACCAGGGCAAGCCATAATCTCGATGAAGTGGTAGGGTGACTTACCTTCCCTTACCTCGTCAAGAACCTTCCTGGCATTGCCCAATCCATGAGTTACAGCCACTTTCACTTCCAGACCATCCATATTCACAGTAGCCGTCTTTACTCCATCAAGTCCCCTCACCGGCATGATGTCTAGCTTCTCAAGTTCTTGCCCAGTGACAAGCTTATAAGCTGTTCTCAATGCAGCCTCCATCACTCCACCAGTAGCACCGAATATTGTTGCTGCACCTGAATAGAGTCCCATAAGCTCCTCTGCTGGCTCACGGGGCAGGCTGGCAAAATTAATTCCTGCCTCTTTAATCATGCGGGAAAGTTCCCTGGTCGTCAGAACATAGTCAACATCTGGGAAGCCACTATCTGCCATCTCGGGTCTCTGCGCCTCGAACTTCTTCGCCGTGCACGGCATGATGGAAACAGAGACAATCCTTGTCGGGTCTATTCCTGCCTTTTCAGCATAGTACGTCTTGGATAACGGTCCGAACATCTGCTGGGGAGACTTACAGGTCGAGACATTAGGAATAAGGTCGGGATAGAAATGCTCCATGAACTTAATCCACCCAGGGGAGCACGAGGTAATTTGCGGCAAAACACCGCCATCCTTAACCCGTTTCACCAGCTCACTTCCTTCTTCCATGATGGTCAGGTCGGCAGAGAAATTAGTGTCAAACACGGCATCAAACCCTAACCTCCTCAGCGCAGCGTGCATCCTGCCAGTAACAAGCGTTCCAGCAGGAAGGCCGAGTTCTTCACCAAGTGCTGCTCTGATTGCTGGCGCTTCCTGAACCACAACATGCTTTTCAGGGTCTGCCAGAACTGCCCAAACTTCGTCCACAGCAGACTTCTCCTTGATGGCTCCTACGGGACAGACATGGATACATTGCCCGCAGTTTGTGCACTCTACATTACCCAAACCATTTTCCAGGAAAGTAGAGACCATCGTTTCTAAACCACGATTAACAAAGCCGATCACACTCACCGTTTGCACATCGTGACAAACGCGAACGCATCTCCCGCAGAGAACGCATTTATTGGGGTCACGAATAATAGCCGGGCTCGTCTTATCCAGTTCATAGTGTGGTTTTTCCCCCTCAAATCTTATCTCTTTTACTCCCAGCTCAAAGGCTAGCTTCAATAGCTCACAGATTTGATTTCTTTCACAGGTAGGACAATCTATATGATGATTTGCCAGTAGGAGTTCCACAATCATTCTTCTGGCTCTTCTCACCCTAGCTGAGTTTGTCTGCACCTTCATCCCCTCACTTACTTGGCGCACGCAGGAAGGGGCTAACCTGGGCTCACCCTCAATCTCAACAACGCAGATACGACAGTGATACTCCGGTTCAAGACTCTCCAGATAGCAGAGGTGAGGAATATCAACATGCACTTGCTTAGCCGCACGCATAACGCTGGTTCCCTCAGGAACCGTAATCTGTTCACCATTTATTGTTAATGTGACCATCTTTCCCTCCCTATTTCCTCACTTTCTGCTCAAATTCCTCCCCAAAGAGCCTTATGGCACTGGCAGTAGTGTTCATCGCCGCCTGCCCCAAGCCACAGCAAGCGGTGTCATACATTACCTCCCCCAACTCCAACAGGAGGTCAAGTTCCTCTGCTTTTCCCCCTCCATTAGAAAATCGGGTGAGGATTTCCCTGGCTCTTCTCGTGCCCTCACGACATACTGAGCACTTGCCACAGGACTCATGAGCGAAAAAGTCTATCGTGTTCTTAGCTACATCTATTATGCTGGTATCCTTATTTATTACGATTACTGCGCCTGAGCCCAACATACTCCCGGCCTTGGCTACGCTCCTGTAGTCCAGCTTCGTATTAAGGTTGACAAGCAGGCTGCTGGAAACGCCACCAGGTAAAGCAGCTTTAAACTCCCCCTTTACCCCCTCCCCATGATTCTCAATAAGTTCTCGCAACGTTATTCCCATGGGAAGCTCATGCACGCCAGGCCTGTTTACCTGCCCTGATAAACAGAAGAGTTTGGGACCTGGGGAATCAGGGCTACCAATCCTGGAATACCAGTCGCCACCGTTAGTCATAATAGCGGGGATGTTACACAGGGTCTCGACATTGTTTACTGCTGTCGGCTTACCTAAGAATCCAGATTGTGCCGGGAATGGTGGGCGGCAGTCGGGACAGCCTCTACTACCCTCCATTGATTCAAGCAGGCCTGTCTCCTCACCACATACATAAGCACCAGCACCCTTGTAGAGCTGGACGTTAAATGAGAAATTAGAGCCGAGGATATTATTACCTAAGTATCCTTTTGCTTTTGCCTGTTCGATGGCTTTTTCTACCGTTTCAATCTCACGGTAATACTCGCCCCTGATGTAAATACATCCCTTGCTCGTTCCAATGGCATATCCCCCTATGACGAGAGCTTCCAACAGCATGTGGGGGTCATTTAATAAGATGACGCGGTCCTTAAAGGTTCCCGGCTCACCTTCATCAGCATTGCACACGATGAACTTCGGTTCAGCGCTTTCCCTCCGGGTAAATTCCCATTTTAACCCAGTGGGAAAGGCGGCTCCGCCTCTTCCTACAAGCTTGGACTTCTTGACCTCGGCAATAACATCTTCAGGCTTCATGCCCAGCGCTTTTTCCAGCGCCTTGTAACCGCCGCCACCTAAATATACCTCAATGTCCTGCGAATTTGGTTTCCCCACGTTCCTGGTCAATACCCTTTCCATTTTGCCTCCTACCGCTTCAGTTCAGCGATGATTTCCTTAATTGATCCGTCAGTCAGGTTCTCATAGATTTTGTCATTGATCATCATCGCTGGCGCCTTATCGCACAGACCTAAACAGGGAACGACCTCCAGGGTGAACTTCCTGTCTGCCGATGTCTCACCCGCTTTTATTCCCAATTCCTTTTCTGTTACCCCCAACACTCCATCCGATTTGTTGAGATAGCAGGGAAGGGAATCACATATACGGATAACATATTTCCCCTGCTCTTTGGTGGTGAGCATGCCATAGAAGGTTATCACTCCATAGATGTCTATTGATGGGACATCGAGGTTTTCCCTCAAGTAGGTAATCGCCTCCTGTGGAATGTGACCACATGCTTCCTGTATCACCTCTAAACAAGGCAAAAGAGCCTCCTTTGATTTCCCCCAACTTTCCATAATTTCGTCTACCTTCGCTCTCCATACACTTATCCCCATACTAAACTCCTTTTCATCGTCATATATAATTTCAGCTATAAAGATATTCCTCTGCTCTCTCGAGGAAACAACCTGTCAAAAAATCAGCTGACCACATCCCGTTGACCAAGGACGAAGGTTACACTGAACTTGGGACCAGAACTTCAAGGGGTTCCCTTCTTTTTGAAGGGTGATAGTGCTCAAGCATGCCGACAACCCTCAGGACCTCCAAGTTCTTAATCCCTTCCTTGGCCCTTATCTTGTTAGCTACAGCCTGGACTGTTACTGGTGCATCTACCATGATTACCATGTCGCGTCGACCAATAACCGGATCAACAAAATCTACCTCTGGCATCTCCTCCAGTTGTCTTACC
>DAOUDP010000024.1:0-54160 GCA_034431195.1 Dehalococcoidia bacterium
ATAAGGTAACTGTGCCTCATGATGCCCAGCTGGGAATTCACAGCTTTGCTGGCATGCTCCGATATTATCTTGGTTCTCAGGGACCTTATGGTGAAAACATAACGGGTGATTCTCAGGTGGAGCTTTTAACTGAGAAACCCACAGCTAACTTCTCCGTTGACGACAACGCTACTTGTGTAAATACCTCAGTTAACTTCACTGACCTATCCACACCCATAGGGGAGATCGATTCCTGGAGCTGGGACTTCGGTGATGGCAACAATAGCACAGACCCGAACCCAACCCACCAATACTCCGATGCCGGCATCTACAACGTGAGCCTAACCGTAGAGAATGTGCGTGGTAATGATACCGAGACCAAGACCAATTACATCACGGTAAGTGCTCCACCCATAGCTAACTTCACCGTTGACGACAACACTACTTGTGTAAATACCTCAGTTAACTTTATTGACCTATCCACAGGTGATCCCACTAGCTGGAGCTGGGACTTCGGTGATGGCAACAATAGCACAGACCCGAACCCAACCCACCAATACTCCGATGCCGGCACCTACAACGTGAGCCTAACCGTAGAGAATGAATGTGGTAATGATACCGAGACCAAGACCAATTACATCACGTTGATCGCTCCACCCATAGCTAACTTCACCGTTGACGATAACACTCCTTGTGTAAATACCTCAGTTAACTTTACTGACCTATCCACGGGTCAGATTGATAACTGGACTTGGGACTTCGGTGATGGCAACAATAGCACAGACCCGAACCCAAGCCACCAATACTCCACTGTCGGCACCTACAACGTGAGCCTAACTGTAGAGAATGTGTGTGGTAATGATACCGAGACCAAAACCAATTACATCACGGTGAAGGCTGCCCCAGTAGCTAAGTTCTCCACCACTCCCACTCCCCCCACTGGCTACGCTCCCTTAACGGTTAATTTCACTGATAACTCCACTGGTAACCCCACAGACTGGACCTGGGACTTCCCCGGAGGCAGTCCTCCAAATGCTACAGGACAGGGACCTCACACGGTAACCTATAACAGTGTCGGCACTTACACCGCCAGCTTGAATGTCATTAATGTCACTAATGATTGCGGCAGTGATACTACAACTGCTACAGTAACTGTTCTCAGTCGCGGTGGTGGAGGTGGCGGTGGGGGTGGTGGCGGCGGAGGTGGCGGAGGCAGCCGCTATCTCGAGATAGACATTCTGGGGAAGATAACCAGGGTGAAAATCTCATATGCTACCAGCAGAACTCTCGAATCGGTGGTGGTATCTGACTTTAATAACACCAACTTCCTGGAGATTGACCGTGACACCACGGTGATTTGTGATGACACTAACAAACCGCCAGAAGTACTGGTGATGATAGTGGCAAAGGAATCACCGCCGGTGCCGGATGGCTCAGTAATAATCGGCTCAGTCTATGACCTTACAGGTAACTATAGCTCTAGCTCTTGCGGCTACCGGGGCACGCTACATTGTTGTTCAAGCGTTAGCTTCGACCAGAATATCACAATAGTGTTGAGCTATGACCCCAATGACCTGCCGGAATCTACTGCTTCGCTGGCTGTTGCCTACTATGATATCGAACAGGGCAGTTGGGTTAGTTTGCCAACTGATATAGGACGCGTGGCTGAAGTTGGTAAGGCAACCGGTCTGATAAAGCACTGCAGCGCAGTCGCCATAATAGCAGAACTTGCCCCCGCTCCCGCACCGGCCGGTTTTGTGCCGAGTGCCTTGAACATTGAGCAAAGCCCGCAGGTATGGAAAAACATCTTCGTGGGAGTGACAGGAAATGATGTTACCATCACTGCTAATGTAGCCAATAACGGTGGGCAAGAAGGCACTTATATTGCTGAGCTGAAGTTAAATGGAGAAAGGATAGATGCCAAAGAAGTGACACTGGCTGCAGGACAAAGCCAGCAGGTAACCTTCACTCTGTCTGGAATGGATTATGGACAGTATGAGGTAGAAGTCGCCGGGTTGAGTGGAGAGTTCACTGTGTCACAAACCATCGACTGGTGGTCTATCTTTGGCATAATATTCGCTGTTGGCCTGATTACCTGGGGAGCGATTCGGGGCAGAAAAAGGTGGAAGAAACGGGCACAGCCAGCACAGCCGGCACAGAGTGAATAACCAACCCAGAAGCTTGATTATTCTTCCCTTCCTTCATTAGCGTAAATAGTTTATCACCGCCCCGATGGTCAGCATATAGGGTTGTCCTTGAGCTACAATGATAATGATATCCCTCAATCATCGCTCAGCCAATACTGGTGGACGATAGTAACCGGTACGATCGTCGCCGGTATTTTGGTTTACTTCCTCTGGTGGCGAAGGAGAGCGAAAACATAGATTGTCTAGCAGCATGTCCGCACTGCTTTGAATGGGCAGATAGTTGCGATTATCCTGAGCATGACTTTGTGTAATATACTCACCTTTGTTCGCCATGGCAAACGTGATATAACAAATATTTTTTCTCCCAAGCTGGGTATTTACTTTTGTGCTGGAGTTTCATTATTATGATAGAATGAGCCAGAAATGGGGAATATTATTCTGTGTGGTGAGAGGGCTTGAGATTGCTACGCCTTCGGCTCGCAATGACAAAGAAAAAACCCTGCAATGACGAATAAAAAGGTCGCAATGACGAACAAAAAGTCGCAATGACAAACAAAGGGGGTTGTTAAATGAAGTTACTGCCACGGTTAATCATTGCTTTGCTCATCTGTCTTATAGCAATCCCGGTTCTTGCTGTCCCTGAGCAACTTCAGGCTGCTGTTCCCAGCGTCACGGTTTCACCCGACTCAGGCAATGTGGGACGCGAGGTGACTATTCGGGGATATTACTTTGGTTCCGGTGAAGAGGTGGATATCCGTTATTATTTTAATGATGATTATGAACTGATAGAGGAAGATTTCGATGTTGGTACCGATGGCAATTTTACATATGAGTTTCATATTCCTGAGAGCTGCAGCGGCGACCATTATATTCGTGTTTACTATGACTCAAGCTGGAAGGGAGATTATTTCACCGTGGAGCCGGCAATTGAGCTGGACCCTGATGATGGGTTTGTGGGAGACGAGGTTGAGGTAACCGGCACCGGGTTTGCCGAGGACGAGGAGGACATTAAGATAAGGTATGATGACGATGAGGTGGATCAGATTGAGGAAGCGGAAACTGATGAATATGGTACCTGGACGGCCACTTTTGTCATTCCTGAGTCTGTCAAAGGGGAGCATGATATAGACGCTAAAGGAGACGATACCGCTTATGCAGACGTCGACGAAGTCGAATTCACCGTGAATCCGAGCATAAGCTTAAATCCAACATCGGGCTCCGCGGGAGATATCGTCACGGTAAGCGCCACGGGATTTGAAAAGGAAGAGGCGAGTATCAAGATAAAGTATGATGATGAGGTGGTGGAGCAGATTGAGGAGGCGGAAACCGATAAGCTTGGTAGCTGGAGCGCTACTTTTGAGGTGCCGCCCAGTGTTGAAGGAAGCTACAAGGTAGATGCCCGAGGTAAAGATACGGAATATGGTGAAGTTGAAGATGTTACCTTCAAAGTAGCTCCAGGGATGAAATTGGCGCCGACAACCAGTTCCACCTCTCCAGGCCATGTGGGCCTGACTATAACTGTAACCGGCGGTGGCTTTGAGCCTGGTATCTCACTAACCATTATTTATGGAAACCAAACAGCTAGCACTGCTACCAGTAACGAAGGCAATTTTCCCTCTACCGGTACTGTTGCTTTTGAGGCTAAAGGAATGCATGGTGCACAAGAGGTAGTTGTGGAGGATGACCTGGGGCATGTCTTGGCCAGCGACACCTTCTTCATGGAGGAGAATCCGCCAGCGGCTCCAGAACCCCTCTCGCCAGCAAATGGCACTGGAGTTGGCTTTGTGGGCAAGGTAACTCCTACATTTGAATGGTCTAATGTAACTGACGTGAGTGGCATCGCCAGCTACGAGTTGCAGATATCCACCGATAGCATAAATTTCACTGCCCCTATAGTCTCTCTCTCCATTCCCAGCGAAAACGCTACCTCTCTCGATGACACTATTTCTTATACCTTACCTAAAGACTATGCCTTGTCCTCCGGCACCTACTATTGGAGACTCAGGGCTGTAGACGCCGCAGCGAATGAAGGACACTGGACCATTATCCAGTCTTTTCACGCCGGGCAGTTGCCATTATGGGGACTTATCGCTATTATAGGTTTAGCAGTGGTGGGTGTTGGTGTCCTGGTTTACTTTTTTGTGATAAGGCCACGGCGTTATTATTACGACTAATGCAATTAGGAGGTAACAGATGAAGCTAACAGTTATCGGATTGGGGCAATGTGGTTGTCGGATTGCCGACCAGTTTGCCAGGTTAAATGCTAAGGCGCGGTCGGAACGCAGGGCGGTCATTGCTCCGCACGTCCTGGCGGTGAATACTGACCAGGCTGACCTTACTGGATTGAAGTTTATTAACAATGATTACATGCATCGCATACTTATTGGCTTGCGGCAGACACTGGGGCATGGTGTTGGCAAGATTAATGAGCTTGGCGCCAAGCTGGCTAAGGAGGATGGCGACAAGGTGATGGATGCTATAAGGGCAGAACCAAGGTTTTACGAAACTCATGCCTTTATGATTATCGCTGGCGCTGCTGGTGGCACCGGCTCGGGGGGGATACCGGTGATTGCCAGGATGATCAAGGAGCGATACCTCAATAAGCCCCTTTTGGCCCTTGTTGTGCTTCCTTTTGAGCATGAACAGACAACTGAGGCCCGAAGCGTTTATAATACTGCTACCTGCCTCAAGTCAATCTACGATGTAGTGGATGCTGTTTTCCTGGCGGATAACCAGAGATATGTTAGAAAGGACATGAGTCTGATAAATAATATGGAAAAGATAAACCGGCAAATCGCTGAGCCTTTTTATGATTTGTTGTGTGCTGGCGAGGTAACTAAGGGTAAATTTGTGGGTTCAAGGACAGTGGATGCTGGTGATATGATTGCCTCTATTGAGGGGTGGACCACCGTTGGTATAGGGAGGACTGTGCTCCCCAGTTTGCGCTTCCCCTGGGAGATAAATAAGAAGAAGTTCCGTGATAAAGCATTGGAGAGCTTCAGAGGGACGCGGGCTATGGATGCTACCGTGCATGAACTTTCCATTGATTGTGATCCCAAGGATGCTGGCAAAGCTCTGTACATTATCGCCGGGCCCAGCAGGGAGCTGAACATGGATATGGTGAAAAGCATTAGCACCTACATTAAAGAGCTTTCCCCGAATGCCACGATAAGGGGAGGCGATTTCCCTTCCGAAAAGCATTTCATTGATGTTGCCGTGATATTCTCGCAGCTAGCGTTTGTGCCCAGGATAAGGGATATTTATGAGCAAGCTACGGTTTATGCTGCGGAATATGAAGGGCAGTTAGCGGAAACTAAGCAGAGAATAGATGAATTAAGCCTTTTGAGCAGGGATTTACCCAACCTGTTGGGCGAGTAGTCAACAGCCAGCGGTCAGTAATCAGCAGTCAGCAGTTAGCCAATGGCTGAAGGCTGATAGCTACTAAATTCAGTTTTGAATTTAGATATTAGGATTTGTTTAGGGTTTAGTGCTTAGTATTTAGGATTTCAAGCTTGGGTTTTTACATTTTAATTTGTCATTTTGACTTTTTATGTTTGATTTTTAATATTGTTTGGGATTTAGAGCTTAGAATTTAGAGGTTTTTGGTTAACTATAATCCCTGGTTGAGCCCTTTAGCATGGCGAATTTGGAGGTCCCTGGCAGCGACTATTAGCAGGGCAAGGCTCATTAGAAAATCATCATGTCCCTCCCAGGGCGGAACGTAGAAATTTACCGTCTGATTGGGTCGATATTGCGCCTTTGCTTTTTCCAGTTGAAACATCGTCTCCCGATATTCTCTAGAACCATCCTGCCGGTATAGTTTTAGCCTGTTTGAATTTGTGTAGGATAATAGCTCGAATCCCAGCGCGGATTTGCTTCTCTGGGTGAACGTGAATGGGATCACCTTGCTACCCAGTTCCTTTCTCAGGAAACTAGCTACAGGCTGACCAATCCCGGTAGCATCGACAGCAATACGATGGCAATTCCATGTGTTCTTTAGGATTTCCACCATTTGTGGATATAGCTCGCTATGGGCTATCCCCGTCCATTGATACTGTTCCACTATCCTCAATACTGGCAATCTGTTGGCCATATCTACATCAGCGATGGTGATAACGGTGGAATCCTGGCTCCTTTCCCCGTCATTGCGAGCGAAGCGAAGCAATCTCATGTTATCTACGGATTGCGGAGCTTGCTCGGCTTCTCCAGCTAGGTCGACACCAGCGATATAGAGAGTTCCAGCTTTATGGGGTGACTGTAGCCTTTGATGGCTTCCAATAATCTGAGCTATTTGCTGCCGGGATAGAAACCTTCCGCCGCCTTTGATGGGCAATAAGGCGTATTGAGTCCTGAATAGCGGATGGTCTTCGCCAAGCCTTTCCCTCTCCTGAATAACATATCTGCCATAATTCCGGTTGTATCTGGCTATTTCCTGCCAGTCATACCTGAAGTGCCGTTTTATCCCGTCTATTTTTTCCAGCTCCAGGTTATTCTGCTTTATCTCCTCCAGCAAGGTGCCGTCATCCCAGGTTGTGCCATAATGGATGCAGGTGACATTGGTGGCTGAACCCATAGGTCGGAACTCCTTGTTGTATTTTTCTTTTGCGACGTCCTGGGA
The DNA here is from genome assembly GCA_034431195.1 of Dehalococcoidia bacterium. GTDB lineage: Bacteria > Chloroflexota > Dehalococcoidia > GIF9 > AB-539-J10 > CG2-30-46-19. The sequence continues at coordinate 6,745 of DAOUDP010000024.1, forward strand.
TTCGTCAATTTCTAACAGGATATCAGCGGTGTGTCCTACCACTGAAGATGATTCCTCTGCCGATAAGAATGTCGCCTTGGCTTCACCTAGCTGAATGATGTATCCCATTTGTGAGTGGTATAATCCATTGAAGCCAAAGTCATCAAGTCTGTCCTTTAACCTGGTCATGGAGATTATCGTCTGTGGCTTGAAGGTAGGGGAGCATTTAATCAAGTTTCCGCCTCGAGCCATATAAAGAGTGAGCAAAAGCAATTCCAGATGGGCAGATAGTTCGTTTTTCCCTCCCTGTCGGGCAATCTCCACTGAAAAAGTCAAGCCCTTGTGGCTCTGGATGGAGTTGAGCACTGTTTTAGCTACTTCTTGTTGGTAGGGTCTCAATTTCATGAAGGCTACAGTTGCTTCACCCCGACGTTTATCCCCAGGGGTAAAGCAACCTCGGTGAGCACCTTGGCAATGGCTTCCTTAAGCGAGTTCTTTTGCTCCTTGCTGATTTGGTATTTGATCTTGACCAATCTGGCGATGGTATTGGCTGCCTTGAGATGGAGGTCGATTCTCTGTGGCTGATCCTTCGCTAGTTCCTTGAGTCTAAGCCTGAGTAAAGCGATCTCATCGTCAACGCCTTGTATCTGGTAGGCTTCGTCTAGCTCTAGCTTCTCTGCTTCCTGTAATGCTTTGGAGTAAAACCCACGGTGGTCACCCTTGCAGGCATCTTTTCCTGTTCCTTCTCGCATGACAGTTTCGTAATTCTCTGGAGTTTACTGAGTCCTTAGTTTTCTCCTGTGTCGCCTTTATCAAGCCATAGACAAGGACATGAGCAGCCAGATTGTAATCTTGTTTGTCTAACGCTATTTTTAGTAGCTTCACTGCTGGCTATTTTAGCACTTGCGTTCTAGAAAAGCAACAGGATTTTGGCACCTTTTACAGCACTACCCTGTCCTGCCAAATTCCCTTTCCAATTGATGTGAGGTTAGCTGAATCATGATTGGTCTGCCATGAGGGCAGGTGTGTGGTTGATTTGCTTGCTCCAGCTGTCTTATTAATTCCGTCATTTCCTCATTACTTAGCTGCTGTCCTGCTCTGATAGCGCTATGGCAAGCAAGTGATTCAGCTATTTTCTCCTCCCATGAAGTTACCTCTTCTTTGCTATCAAGATTGCTGAATAGTGTGCTCATTACCTCGTCAAGGTTTGATTTGGTGGCTAACGCCGGTATGGTTCGTATCAAATAGCTCCTGTCACCGAATGGCTCGATGTCAAAGCCAAATTGAGCCAGCATATCTTTATTGGTTTTCAGGATTTCTTCCTCTCTGGGATTAAGCTCCATGGTTATTGGTTCAAGCAAGCCTTGAACCTCGACTTCCTGTGTCGACCATTGGGCCAATATTCTTTCATAAAGTATCCGCTCATGTGCTGCATGTTGGTCAATAAGGTAAAGCCCTTCGGGACCTTCAGCAACGATATATGTGTTGCTTAGTTGTCCAATGACACGCAAAATAGGCAGGCTGAGAGTGGGTAACGGAGTAGCGAAGGTTGGTTCTTTATCGCTCACCATCGAGAGGCTTCGTTGCCGATAGGGACCGGTCATCGCAGGCATGGCTATCGCTTTTGCCATGGATGCTTTTCTCAGCGCTTCCCCTACTGCCTTTTCCACAGTAGCGAAGATAACTTGTTCATGGTGGAACTTCACCTGGGCTTTGGTGGGATGAACGTTGATGTCGATCTCCTTGCCTGGCAATGATAGATTGAGTATTACTAAGGGATGTCTTCCTTCCATCAGTAAGCCGTGGTAGGCTTCCTCGGCTGCCTTGGTTAATAATGGACTGCGTATCCAGCGCCGGTTTACGAAGAAGCTGACATAGCTACGATTGGTTCGATTTAGTGATGGCGGACTAACCAGTCCATTAACTCTGGCGAAAGCGTTCTCTTCCTCCACCTCTAACATCCTCTGAGCTACCTCTAACCCATATACTTGGCTGACCACGTTCCGTAAATTTCCATCGCCCTGGGTGAATAAGTTATTTCGTTTATCGGTAACCAGGCTGAACCTGACTTCAGGGAAGGCAAGAGCATATTCATTCAGTAAATAGGAAATGTGGCTATTTTCCGTAGCTGCTGATTTGAGGAACTTGAGGCGTGCCGGGAGATAACGAAACAGTCGGCGTATCACCACAGTTGTTCCTTGCTGTCTGGCGCGACTTTCCCTGGCAACTATGTCTCCCTTTCTCAAACATATGTAGCTACCGATTGGCTCTGAAGATGCTCTGGTGAGGATTTCCACCTCAGCTACAGCAGCTATGCTGGGTAACGCTTCACCGCGAAAGCCAAGGCTGGAGATATCTTCCAGGTCAACTAGGTCAGCGATCTTGCTGGTAGCGTATCTATGAAAGGCAAGCTCTACCTCCGAGGCGGGAATGCCAGTTCCGTTATCGCTTACCTTGATTAACTCTATTCCGCCACCATGCGCTTCAACATTAATCTCATTGGCTTGAGCATCAAGCGAGTTCTCCACCAGTTCCTTGACTACCGAAGCCGGTCTCTCAATTACTTCACCAGCAGCTATCTTTGAGACGACCTGTGGAGTGAGAACTTTGATCGGCATTATCTAAATTTTACACGGTTTCGTGTATTCTGTCAATAGTCTGGCTCGATTTTTCTTAAAGGAGCGAGGCTGAACAAAAGCTTTTTGACTCCCACCCGTTGAAAGGATACGGTTATTTCCTGGTCGCCTCTAATCGGGAAGCAATCTACCACGATTCCACTGCCAAACTTATCGTGATAAATCTGGTCACCGACGATTAACTCCGTTGGTTTTTCGCGGCTGACCGGTGGTGGGGCGGTTTCCCTCTCCCACAATCCTTTGGTGGTCATCAGTTGCGGTGGGATGTCCTCCAGAAAGCGTGAAGGTGGGTTTACCAGACCACTGCCAAACAGGCTGCGCCGATAGCTGCGAAGAAGATAAACGTGCTTCTTAGCTCTGGTTATCCCAACATAACATAAACGACGCTCCTCCTCCATCTCGTCAGGGTCATCAAAGGATTTTCGGTGTGGTAAGACCCCTTCCTCCATTCCGGCGATGAACACCACCGGGAATTCCAGCCCCTTGGCCTGGTGCAGGGTGATCAATGTCACCGCATCAACACTTCCATCCAGTTCATCTGTATCTGATACCAGGCTCACTTTCTCCAGGAAGGCATCCAGAGCCTGCTCAGGGGAAGGTCCATTATAGTCTGAGGCAACGTTCCTTAACTCCATGATATTCTCCCACCTTTCCTCTCCGTGTTCCTTATTCAGGATGTGTTCCCGGTATTCGGTGCTCTCTAATATCTTATCCAGTAGTTCAGCGGGATATAGCTTGTGACTTTTGGTGATAAGGTCATCTATAACAATGGAGAATCTGGTAACTACGGGAAGGATACGTGCTGAAAAAGCTTTCTCGCTTACCATGTGTTTTAAGGCATGGTAGAGGGAGATATCATTACTTCTTGCCCTGGCCTGGAGGTGAGCGCCCGTGACTTGCCCAATGCCTCGCCCGGGAACATTTATGACACGCATCAGGCTTAAATTGTCATTGGGATTGCGAATAACCCTGAGGTAAGCTAAGGCATCCCTGATTTCCTGCCGTTGATAAAAGCGTGTGCCGCCGATGAGTCTATAAGGTACCCCGTAGCGAATGAAACTTTCCTCGAGCGTTCTTGACTGGGCGTTAACTCGATACATCGCGGCAAAGTCCTTGAGCGGTAGCTTTTCCTGGGTAACCAGTCTTTCTATCTCACTGACCACAAATTGGGATTCCTCGTCCTCGGTATAGCTTTCCACGATGTTTACCAGGCTGCCCGCTTCATTTTCCGTCCATAATTCTTTGGCTTTTCGGTTTACATTTTGCGAGATGATGTCTGAAGCCACCTGGAGAATATTCCTGGTGGAGCGGTAGTTTTGCTCCAAAATCACCACTTTGGCGTTGGGGTAATCTTTTTCAAAAGTCAAGATGTTGCGCAAGTCAGCAAATCTCCAGGAGTAAATGGATTGGTCCGGGTCACCAACCACGCAGATGTTTTTATATTTCCCTGCCAGCTGTTTTATCAGGGCGTACTGTGCTAGGTTGGTATCCTGGAATTCATCCACCAGAATGTGAACATAGCGAGATTGGTATCTGCTTAAGATAGCGGGATGGTTTTCAAATAGCTGTGCTGTCAGCATCAGCAGGTCATCGAAATCCAGTGCCTCGCTTTTGCTCAATAAGCCTTGATATTGCTCATAAACTCTTTGAACTATTTCTTCAAAGTAGCTCTGCACTCGCTCTGAGTATTGTTGCGGGTTGAGAAGCCGACTCTTGGCGGAGCTAATCACGGATTGTATCGCATGGGGGGAATATTGTTTGGGGTCGAGATCTATTCCCTGAAGGCTCTGCTTTATGGCATTTAATTGGTCCTCGGCATCGTAGATGACGAATCTCGGATTAAGCCCGATAGCCCCGGCTTCTCGACGCAAAATTCGGGCACAGATAGCGTGAAAGGTTCCCAGTGTCAATGCCTCACTTGTCTGTCCTAATAGTTGCTCCAATCTCTGTTCCATTTCACGAGCGGCTTTATTGGTGAATGTGACCGCCATGATGTTATGAGGTTTCACCCCACAAACTTTGATCAGGTAAGCCACTCGATGTGTGATTACCCTGGTCTTGCCACTGCCTGGACCAGCTAAAATGAGCAGCGGCCCTTCAGCGGTTTCCGCAGCCTCTCTTTGGGCGGCATTGAGCGTAGCTAGAATGTCCATGTGGATGGATAAACATTATACCTCAATGGGGCTGAGTTTCCAAAGAAAAAGGAATTAACCAGCCCAATCTATCATTATTACTTTTTATTGCAATAGGTCTCCACACTGACCCCAGTTAGCATACATTATCGTCCTGTCCGCCAGGGTAATCCACCCATCGCGATTGAAGTCACAATTAGGATTCCAATTTGGGTCACCTTCCCCGCTTCCCCAAGCTCCGTAAAGCAACGTCCGATCCGAAATAGTGATATAATCATCGTTATTGGCATCCCCCTCACGAGTGGTGCCAAAATCAACCTCAACAGTCTCGTTAACACCTACCGTTACGTTAGTCACCAGCTCGCTCAGGCAAGTGCAGTTCTTAATTCCAATATCGTAAGTACCGGAGGGAATATCATCAATGGTGAACACCCCGGTATTGTTAGTGGTCGCAACTCCTGTCCACAGCACATTACTGAGATTACCAGGCTCGAACAGCGTTATATTGAATGGTTCTATCCACCTATCATTAGGAGGAGTGTCTCTCCCTGTAAAATTGACCTGCCCCTCCAGAGTGCTATTTGAATCGGGGAATTTATACTCATCCGTTACACCATCGCTGTCGAAGTCCAGTTCCATCAAGAGCAGTGGGTTTTCTTCGCCGGTGTCCACCGTGGCAGTGGTGTTTTCAATGACTTCCACATGGGTATAATTTGTGGTAATTTCATCCTCAACGCATCTGGCGAAGCTAAAGTTGCATTCTCCTGCTTCAGTTGCTTCAAGGGTGAAAGTTAAGTTCTCTTCAGTATAAATCCACATCAATTCCACATCGCTCTGGTTACTGGCGGGAACATAGAAATAAGTGCCCGGTATCTCTGTCTCTATCCCACCGGTCTCGTTTAACCCGGTGTGGTTGCCATTGCTGTCATAGGCATGCACCCGCACTGGGCCAGTGGCTGCTGATATATCCGCGGGAAGACCCGGGTCATTAGCCCACTCTATGGGATTATCCCAAACATTTATACCGTTTACGACCAGGTTTGCCGGGCTATCGCAACCGCACTTGCCGTAACCTCCCCAGCGTCCAGGCACGAAATAACCCCATTTTCCCAGCCATTTCACCCAGGAAGGTTCACTACTTATATTAACAATGGTATAATTGTTCCAAGAGCTGCTTATACAATCAGGGAACAGAGGTAATCCTGTACTTGAAGTGTAGTCGGTCACTGTTATCATATCATTAAAAAATGACGCAAAAGCATGATTACCATCAGTCGGCCAGCTGGAATGACTGCCTACGCCGACAAAAACCTCAGGATGTGTTTCTGACATAAGGCTGACCTCATTCCAGGTCACGGTCTCTCCACCCCAGTGCTGTCCAAAGGTTACTCGCTGTGGTGTTTCTGTAGCCTTATCCAAGATGATTTGTACCCTTTCCATATCCCCCTCATGACAGTTCCACCAGTTGTTGTAAGGATAGAAGAACCAGTATTGGAGAACGATGTAATCATCGACTTCAACCTGTCTTCCATAAATGGTATACTGGTATCCTGCAAATCTGATTGGGTCTGGAGGTATAGCAGTTATGCTCTGCCAGGAGCCATCAGAGTAAACCAGACCAAATCCGGGTTCCGCATCCTGCATATCCGTATAGTATTTGTTGGTGTTGTGACTAGCTAAGTCGTCTGTTGTGGGATTTTCGAGAATAAATTCCCTATCATCCTTAGTCTTGTATAACGTTAGGTTTGATTCATTCAGCATGCTGCCAATTGAATCAGTGTAGTAATTCTCGTAGGGATGGAAGTATAAGATTGGAGCATATCTTTCTAGCGGTGAAAGTGGTTGGGTCGTCTCGTAAGTCACTACCAATTGAGGGCCCGCACCATACTCATAGGTAAAAAAGAAAAAGTAATTGTCGTGATTGGGATCGCTAGGCGGTGGGTAGTCGTCAGGTATATCGTATGTTCCATCTCTGAGCATAAACTTAGTAGTTCCTGTTTTGCTTATCCAGCTTCTCCCAGTAGCACTTAGGGTTATATTTTTCCACCCTGTGCCACCCATTAAGTTGGAGGGAAGTGTCCCACCATTACCTGAGTAGTACTCATAGTAGTAATCGTCAATATCCGGTGGGTCGTACGGGTAAGTAGGCATACCGCTCTGTACCTGTAATATCCAAGAACTAGTATCTGCCAAAGAGGTATGTTTAAGCAATCGGAGGGTAGCAGAATTTATTATACAGTCATCAGGAAGGGCTGAAGTATCGAAATAGAGTACACTTCTACTTATTCCAAACCGATACTCATCTTCATCTTTCTGACCCCATACATTTACTCCTGCTAGCGCCCCCCCAGTCCCCATATAATCCGCGACAGACGCATCGTGCACTATACTCCACTGCTCTGTACGAGAACTGCCCCACCGTGACTGTATTCCGAACTCTACATCTGACGAGCTACCAGTAAAGGCACTATCAGGGTCAATGGTTATCGGCAAGGTAGCGTTCTGCATAGCCCCCTGCGTCAAGGTTACATCATCCCCATCTACTATAAGGTCGACTGGCGTATAGTTGACATCCCAAGCTACTTCGGGTCTGGTCCATACAAAGCCAGCGTCTTTATTAATGTTGGTCTTGATAGTTATATCGCCAGCAGGAAGCTCGCTGATGGTATAGTACTCAATAAGCATACCCTCTATGATGCGAAGATTGCGCGTAATGCCGTTGCCGTAGTCCCACTGAAGAGTATTGCCAGGGTAATTCTCATTGATGGGGTCAACTGGCAATAGAGTAGTCCCATTCTCTGTCTGCTGCTTATTCCCAATTTCAAGCTGTGGCTGCCAGTGCATCTTTACGCCTTGATATTCCACAGTAACCCTATCATCCTTAACCGTAGCGTTGAACAGGTTAGCGCAGCTATTCCACTCTTCTTTATCAAGGTTATATTCCCAGCGACAGTCAATAGGTGTTTTCAAATCATCAAGGTATTTTGGTCCCTCGAAGGTAGCCTGCCACTTATCATTGCCTGCGGACGTCTTGCCGAGATAGGTTGCTACTGTATTATTACTAAGTACAACCTCTGTGCCGACAGACATACTGCCACCAGCTTCCGCCGCTGCCACGCCAGTTGGAGTTGTAGTTGCCGCTGGCATTGGGGCGAAACTCAAAAGCAGAACTATTATCCCCAGTACTGCAACCATCATTAACCTAACTCTTTTCATACCAACCTCCTTATGTTTTATTCCTTTACTCCAAATGTAACAATAATCCTGTCCAACATGTCTTTAGTAACATCATCACGACCATAGAAGTAGATAACGAAGCAGCCAGAGTGGATAAGATAGCACGGCATACTAGACTCATCCCACATTGTAGGATCGTCACAGTCAGACAAAGTGTATACGCCGCTTTTTAAAGCAATACCCCCATAAGTTGAGTTCTGGAGCCCCTGCGTTTCGCTAATGTTAACGAAGCTTCTCTCAGCAGATTTCGTATCTTCATATTTAAGAACAACAATATACGATACTAGCTTGAAAAGTTCGGAACCCGCTCGCTTTCCATTTCTCTTGATATAGAGTAGTTCTAAGAGGTCAGCACCGAAACCCTCGATGAATTGTTCTTCAGGGGCTCCCTCTGGCATGTAACACGGCTCTATATATTCTGCCGACCATCCCCCTTGCCAGAATGGCCAAGTTTTAATGTATGGACCAGCATTAGCCGTTTCGTTAAAGACCTCATATGGGCTGATGGATGAAGGAATTACTAATTCGTCAGCTTCAACTGGCGGCAGCTCTTCGTTGCAACCGGGTAGAAACGAGGTTACCATCAGAAGAACAACCACTATTCCGAGTAGAAACTTTTTACTTTTCATAATCCTCACCTTCCTTATGGTGCTGGCACATCATGCCGTAATATCTCACCAGTTACAGCATCAACCCCAACATGGTTCATCAGTTTCATGACCAGCTGTAACTGCCACCGGCATTGGCGCAAAGCTCAAAAGCAGAGCTATTATCCCCAGTACTGCAAGCATCATTACCCTGTATCTTTTCATACCAACCTCCTTATTCCTTTACTCCAAATGCGACAATAATCCTGTCCAACATATCGTTAATAACATCTTGTCGACCATAGAAATGGATAACGAAGCAACCGGTGTGAACAAGATAACATGGCATAGTAGATTCATCCCAGAAAAAATATTTTTTAATTTCTTCCCACTCAGAAGGTAAACAGTAGGGACCATTCTTCAAGGCAATTCCCCCATAAATTGAGTCCTGAAGCTCCTGCGTTTCACTAATGTTAACGAAGCTTCTTTCGGCAGATTCTGTGTCTTCATATTTAAGGATGACAATACATAATATTAAGTTGGTAAATTCATCACCCGCCTTCTTTCCATCTCTCTTAATATACAGAGGCTCTGAAATAGCAGTGAAGTCACCTTCTATGAACCCCTCTTCAGTAGCCCCTTGTAGCATCTCATGCGCGGGAACATATTCTGCTGACCATTCCATTTCAAACCATAGAAGAGGTTCAATAAGCGGACCAGCGTTGGCCGTTTCGTTAAACACCTCAATTGGCTTCAGCGATGAAGGAATTACTAATTCGTCGGCTTCAACTGGGTGCTCTCCAATGCTGCAACTGGATAGAACCAAACCGACCATCGAAAGAACAACCACTATTGCGAATAGAAACTTCTTATCTTTAATACCTTGTCTCCTTCTTAACATTTGTGCTTCTCAAACGTCTCCTTTGCAAATCTATTGACAAACTTACCAACCTCTTTATGTTTTATTTACTCACTCCAAACGCAACGATAACCCTGTGCAACATATCCATGGCAACGTTATCTCATTTCTACCCCGAATGTATCGATAGTCCTGTCCAGAGCATCCCGGGCAACATCGTCGTGACCGTCGATACAAATAACGAAGCAACCGGACTGAATAAGATACCAGGACACGTTAGATACACCCCCGACAATTTCAGCGTCTTCCTCAGAAACGGGCTCAACTCCGGCTTTCAAGGCTATGTTCCTGTAGGTGAGGTTTTGAAGCTCATATGCCTCACCAATGCCATCATAGCTTCTCTGGGCGAATTCTGTGCCTTGATATTTCAATACCTCCAAGTCTAATATCAAGGCCATTGATTGGTTTATTGGTCTGCCATCTCTCTTAATATACCACACTCCGAAAAAGGGCTCACTATACCCCCCGTCAAAGCCTTCTTTACAAGCTCCTTTCGGCAGGTTGGTTGTATCAAGGGACTCTCCCAGGATAAAGCGAAATGGATTTTTGGGAAAGATTTCCTCCACAACTTCGTACGGGCTCAGGGATGAAGGAATTACTAATTGCCGCTCTTCGTTGCAACCGGGTAGAACCAAAGTTACCAATAGAAGAACAACCACTATTCCGAATAGGAGCTTCTTACTTTTCATAATCTCCATCTCCCTTGCCTCCCTTTTTCTTACGGCTTTTCTAACAGTAAGCAATTATGGATTTTCCAAAGAAATTAAGCAAAGGGATTAATATAACCTGATATAATATGTCCTTTGTGTAAGCTTCGTCTCATATAAGGAGGTGCGATGCCCCAGTTTACCCATTTATTTGAACCCATCAAGGTAGGCAATGTACAGCTCAAGAACAGGATGGTGATGCTTGCCATAGGAACAGGCTATCCCGAGCCTGACGGCACCGTAGGCGACCGCTTTATCAACTTTTATGTTGAGAGGGCTAGAGGAGGTGTGGGACTCATTATTGTTCCGTTTGCTCCGTTTGATATGGGACTTCCCTTCATTCCTGGACTATATGATGACCGTTTCATCCCTGGCGCCCGTCGGCTGACTGACGCCGTTCACGCCTACGGAACAAAGATAGCTCCTCAATTTCTGGGACAGTACTTCTGGCTGAATAAAGAAAATGGCTCTTTTGAGTTTATCGCTCCTTCCCCGGTGTTTAATAGAATGGTTGGTGCTACTCCAAAAGCTCTTACCGTGGAGGAGATTCATCTACTTGTCGATGAATATGGGGAAGCGGGGCGGAGAGCGCGAGAAGCAGGATTTGATGCCATCGAGCTGCATCTGGGCATAGGATACCTACTGAATCGGTTTATCTCTCCCTGCACCAATAACAGGACCGATGAATATGGTGGCAATCTGGAGAACAGAATGCGATTTCCCCTGGAAATCATTGACCGAATACATAAACGAGCTGGCGAAGACTATCCTATCATCTGTCGTGTTTCCGCCGAGGAATTTATGAAAGGAGGACATACCCTTGAGGATTCCAGGAAGGTGTCCACTATTCTTGAGGCAGCGGGCGTCCAGGCTATGGATGTCGAGGCAGGATGGCATGAGTGCCCTGAGCCTCTTGTGGTGATGTCTGTGCCCCGAGGTGCCTTTGTTTATCTTGCCGAGGAGATTAAAAAGGTGGTCAATGTTCCCGTGGTAGCTGCCTATCGCATTAACAACCCTGAGCTGGCAGAGCAGATTTTAGCCGATGGTAAAGCTGACCTTATTGGTCTGGGACGAGCATTGCTTGCTGACCCGGAATTTCCCAACAAGGCAAGGGAAGGAAGGACTGACGAGATTCGCTCCTGCATCGCCTGTTCCAATTGTCTGGATAACCTTCTCACGGGGTATAAAAGTGGAACGGTGTCCCCGGCATTTTGCTCCCTGAATCCCAGGATGGGGAACGAGGCGGAATACACCATAGAGTCTGCCAGGGTCGTTAAAAGGGTGCTCGTCGTTGGTGGTGGCCCTGGAGGCATGGAAGCAGCCAGAGTGGCGGCGCTGCGCGGGCATCAGGTTACTCTTTGTGAAAGAGCTGAGAAACTTGGCGGTCAGCTTAGCGTGGCTTGCCTGCCTCCTTACAAGGATGAGCTTGGCTGCTTGATTGAAAGTATGGCTACCCAGGTGAAAAAGGCTGGGGTGGAGGTCAGGCTCAACACTGAGGTTACTCCGGAGGCGGTGGAGAAGGAACCCCCCGATGTGGTAATTCTGGCTACTGGAGCCACGCCGGCTATTCCCGATGTACCCGGTGTGAAACAGGACAGTGTGGTTACCGCCGTCGATGTGCTTGCACGGTGTGAGGCTGTTGGTGAAACAGCAATCATCATTGGTGGTGGGATGGTCGGCTGTGAAACAGCGGAGTTCTTAGCTGCACTGGGCAAGAAGGTGACCATCGTGGAGATGCTTCCCAAAATCGGTAGCGATTATGGAGCAACTTATCGGCATGTTGTGTTCAGGAGGCTGAGGAAGACTGGCATCAAGACGAAGACCAATGTCATGGTGGAGGAGATAACTGATAGAGGGGTAAAGGCTAAGCGAGATGGTGCCGTCGAGTTCTTCCCCGGGGATACTGTGGTGCTCGCGGTAGGATTTAAGCCCAGCAAAGAGCTTGGTGAGAAATTAAGTGGCAAGGTCCCTGCTCCGTATTCTATTGGAGATTGCGTTGAGCCCCGCAGGATTAAGGAGGCTATCGAGGAAGGTTTTCGCCTTGCCAGGGAGATTTAGCCCTCACTGTGCTCTCTACTTGCTCTAGATTGCTTCGTCGCTAGTTCCCTCGCTTACGCTCGGGACAAGCCTCGCAATGACAGAAGGGCTGAGCGTGCCGAAGGCGTGGCAATCTCTATCGTATTACATCAACCATCATATGATCTTTCAGCGCTCCAGGCACTATGATGGTACCGTCAGCCTGCTGGTAGTTTTCCAGAACTGCGATGAAAAGGCGTGGCAGAGCCACCCCCGAGCCATTTAGTGTGTGAACGAGCTGAGGTTTGCCGCCACCTTCAGGTCGGTAACGAATATTTGCCCTCCTTGCCTGGAAATCGGAGCAATCACTGCACGAACTGACTTCAAGCCATTCACCGCACCCCGGAGCCCATAGTTCGATGTCATATGTCTTGCAGGCAGCAAAGCCAAGTTCACCGCTGCAAAGCTCTCTAACCCGATAGGGTATCTCTAGCTCTCGGCATACTTCCTCGGCATCATCTACCAGTTTCTCCAATTCTTCCTCGGATTTCTCAGGCTCGGTGAGCTTGTAGAGTTCCACTTTATCAAATTGATGTCCTCTCTTAATTCCCCTGGTATCCTTGCCTGCCGACATCTTCTCCCTGCGGAAACAAGGTGTATAGGAGACATAATGGAGTGGCAACATTGCGGCATCCAGTATCTCGTCGCGATGCAGGTTGGTCAATGGTACTTCAGCGGTGGGTATGAACCAGAAGTCGTCTTCTTCATCGTGGTACAGGCTATCGCTGAATTTGGGTAGGTTCCCCGAGCCCACCATGCATTCGCGCTTGACCATGAATGGCGGATATATCTCTTTATACCCATGCTTGTTTATGTGTAAATCGAGCATGAAGGAGATAAGCGCTCGCTGGAGCCTCGCCCCCAATCCTTTAAGGACATAGAACCGTGTCCCCGATAGCTTGACCCCCGTGGGTATATCCAGTATCCCCAGTTTTTCTCCCAGTTCCCAGTGGGGTAATGGCTTAAATGAGAAGCTCTTCGGCTCTCCCCAACTACGCACGGTGACGTTGGATGCCTCATCTTTCCCCAAAGGCACACTGGGGTGAAGTATATTGGGCAGCTCCAGTAATAATGCCTCAAGCTTGCTTTTGGTCTGGTTGACCTCTTGTTGTAACGAGGGGATTTCGTCACCTATTTGACGCATCTGAGCAATGAGCTGTTGCTTATCTCCGCCGCCCTTGCCTATTTGTTTGCTCATCTGGTTGTGTTTCGCTCTTAGCTCCTCCAGTTGCTGCAACAAGTTGCGATGCTGCTTATCCAGTTTTACCAGGGGATCGAGGTCAAAGGCAATGCCCCTCTGCTCCAGAGCCTTCTGCACAAGCTCAGGACTTTCCCGAATAACTTTCATATCAATCATTTTGTCTTCACTCCCTCTGTGTCATTCTGAGCCCTCCGGGCGAAGAATCTTTCAAATTGTTTACCTGCCTGCCGTCAGCGGCATGAGATTGCTTCGCTTCGCTCGCAATGACGGAAGAAGCGGAGTGTGCGAGTGAGACTTTATCACTAATCACTTCCTTGTTTTGTCTTCAATTGCGGGAACAGAATAACTTCCCTTATCGAGCTTTGCCCGGTGAGCAGCATTACCAGGCGGTCGATACCTATCCCCAGCCCACCGGTTGGCGGCATTCCATACTCCAGTGCCTCCAGAAAATCCTCATCGGCTACCTCAACCTCCTCATCCCCAACTCTTTCTCTTATCTGCTGCTTAAACCGTTCTCTCTGGTCTATCGGGTCGTTCAATTCAGTGAAGGCATTGGCAATCTCCATCCCGTTGATAAATCCCTCAAATCTTTCCACCAGACGCTCGTTCCCTCGCTTTCTTTTCGCCAGAGGCGACATCTCTGCTGGATAGTCGATGAGGAAGGTCGGCTGGATGAGGTTTGGCTCAACAAAGGTAGAGATGAGTTCATCAACAAGCTTTCCCCTCCCCTTGTTCGGGTCAACCTCCATCCCCTTCTCCTCCATCTTTGACCGTAATGAGGGGGCATCGGGATAATCTTCAAAGTCTATATCGCAATAATTCTTAACGGCATCACGCAGATAAATCCTCCGCCATGGCGGGGCAAGGTTTATAATGTTGTCGTTAACGGCGATTCTGGTATCGCTGAGAACCTCTCGGGCAACATAGCTAGCCATCTCCTCTACCAGGCGCATCATATCGTTGTAATCGCTGTAGGCCTGGTAACACTCAAGCAACGTGAACTCGGGATTATGCTTAACCGAGATGCCTTCGTTGCGGAAGGCACGTCCTATCTCGTACACCTTATCAAATCCTCCCACTATCAACCTTTTGAGGTGCAGCTCCAGTGCGATGCGGAGATAAAAATCGCTATCCAGCACATTATAATGTGTTGTGAAGGGAGTTGCCGCAGCCCCTCCTGCCTCGGGTTGAAGTACCGGCGTTTCTACCTCTACAAACCCACGGCTATCCAGGAAACTTCTTATCGCGGTGATAATTTTGCTGCGTGACATAAACATGTTCCTTATCTCTTCGTTGGAAATGAGGTCGAGATGACGCTGCCGGTAACGTTTGTCCGTATCAACCAGTCCATGCCATTTCTCAGGCAACGGGCGGAGCGATTTGCATAATATGGTAAACTGGGATACCTCAAGGGTGATTTCCCCTGCCTTTGTCCTGAAAAGCTTCCCTTCAGCTCCAATGATATCGCCGATGTCAGTTTCATTGAGAAGTTCAAATTTTTCTTCACCAAGAAGGTTATAGCGGAAACAAAGCTGTATTTTCCCCGAGCCATCGCGAATATCGGCGAAAATCATCTTCCCCATGGAGCGCCGTGCCATAATGCGCCCGGCAAGGGAGATGTTCTCCGCTTTTTCCCCTCGCTCAAATAAAGCCACTGCCTCCTTTATGGCGTGGCTGGGATGATAGCAGTGAGGATAAGGGTCTATTCCCTTTTCCTTAATCCTGTTCAGGCTCTCCAGCCTCTGACTGGTTATCCTCTCCAATCTCGAGCTCATTATATTTAACCCTCAGAATCTCCCTGGCTTGCTCTGCAAACCTCTCGGGAACCATTATCTTCACCTCCCCTAGCCCATCAACGGTGAATCCAAACACCAAGCTAGAGCTATCATAACTCAGCAGAACGGGAATTCCTTCGTTCTCCAATCGCCCCTTGATTATCTGTGCCTCTATCTGCTTGGCGGTGTAGATAGCAACTAGCTTCTCTTTTCCAACCATACATTGCTATTGTAGCAGAAACACACCCGAAGTGGTTCCTTGGCTCATCCAGTTCCAGCCCCTTTCCAGGATTAGTTCACTTCCCACGGGGGACTGTGAGCTTTTTGGCACGCTACCAGTTTTTCTGTGATAGTATAATTACAACATTCTTACTAGGTGTGATGCATATGCCAACCGTAGTAGTAGAAGACATTAAAGATAGCATTTACCACTCAATATCCAATATTTTCGATGCGTTTGGTGGTGCAGAGGGTTTAGTAAAGGATAAAACAGTATTCATAAAGATAAATGGCATCGATTTCAGAAAGCAATGTTATACCTCCCCGGAGGTTATATCAGCGGCAATCGATGTGATGAACAATGCCGGGGCAAACAAAGTCTATGTGATGGAAAACTCAACCCAGGGGAATATAACTCGGCTCATTTTCAAGGTGACTGGCATAGATAGAATCATAAAGGAAAGAGGTGCAAAACCGATATATCTTGACGAACAAAAGCCCGTTGAAGTCTCTATTGGAGATAACAAAATAAAATTCCCTGAAGTCCTCCATGATAATCTTATTGTAAACAGGAGGGATAATTTCTACCTATCTATTCCCAAGTTTAAGACACACAGTATGACTACGGTAACACTTGGCGTTAAATGTCAAATGGGTTTTCCATACCACAGGGATCGACCCACGAGGCATAATTTCGAACTGCATCAGTTTCTCGCCGATATCTATGCATTCATAAAGCCTGATTTCACGCTCGTTGATGGCATAAACGCGGTTATTCATGGGCATTACCCGCTGGAAAAGAAGCTTGACCAGTATCTTGTCCCTTTGAATATATTAATTGGCGGGGATGACACGGTTGCCGTTGATACAGTGGGTGCCAGGATACTTGGATACGACGTAGATGAGGTAAAGCACCTGAAAATTGCCTCAGATGCTGGACTTGGCTGCGGAGATTTGTCCAAGATTCAGATAAGGGGAGATATTTCCCGGTATAAAACAAAGTATTCCTATGATATCATCGGAGATTTCCCTGAAGATGTCAAAATTGTCGAAGGAAAAGAAAGGGCGTGCATAGAGGGATGTAAGAATAATACCTTGATGGTGCTCGAGATGCTCTATGTAGACTATGGTGGTCACGGCCCGTTCAACATCATATATGGAAAGGGAATCGATAGAAACCAACTTGAGAATCTTAACGATGGCCCTATTCTGGTTGTTGGTCCGTGTGCTGTCGAAGAAGTCGGTGATCATCTATCCAGGAGGTATGCCGGTAGAAAAATCATCATGGTTAATTTTCATAATGCTCTTGCAGATGTCACAACTGCGTTGATGAAGTTTATGAAAATAAAATCACCGGATCTTGTACCGATGAATCCTATTTCTACATTTCTGGTGTTCTTAAATGCCAAAATGCACGGTACGACTGCACAAACACCCCCCATCATATAGAATGAAGCTGTGGTATTAGCCAAAAGGCAAGAATGGAGCTTGTAGAAGGTTAGCAATAACGAACCAGGTTCCACATTTCGATGAATTGTTGAGCCACAATCATCTGCAAGGTGAGGTGTCACTAGTCATATAAACGAGTACACCTGTTTGACAAGGATACGCTACAGTATGTTAATATTATCAAGACACCACTAATCTATTGTATCATGCTGGGTTTGGGAAAGTAGCGGCGGGCGTACTAGCTAGAACTAAAAGGAGGGAACTTTTGTTAGGTATGCATATAGCAGGCAGGCATGCTATATAGCAATTTTTTATGTATATTCAACTCATAATATCTGGCACTCAATCCTCAAGGTTCTATAAATCATTTCACTTAACCTGAGTAGCGTTTTTTCCTCACTTAAAGGGGTCTATGTTCGTTTATTATGAGAAAAGAATTTATGCGTAACGATGAAGTCGAAGGATGGCATGAAGTTTGGTTTAACTAAAATCATACAAGATGGTATCAAAACAGAGATAGATGAAGTTGATATCCGCCGCTACTTAGGCTACGAAAGCGAACAGTGTCCGCGGTCAGAGGTATTGTCTCTAGTAGATAGTCAAATACGCAAAGCATATGAACTTATTAAGCCTGCGGCCTATTATACGCTTAAGCCCATAACGAGTGTTGGGAACTCCAGGATATCAGTAGATGGACTACTCTTTACATCCCGTAAGCTTGCTCCGATGTTCTCTGGTTGCAGCCAGGCTGCCATATTCGTAGTAACTATAGGCGGGGCATTAGAGAAGGAAGTTGCTCAACTAACAAAGGAGGGATTGATTCTCAAGGCATCAGTATTGGATGCTGTGGGGTCAGTAGCAGTAGAAAAAGTGGCAGATTGGTTTGACAGTATGATTAGAAGCCTCGCTGCAGCAAATGGCGATAAAGTGAGCTGGCGTTATAGTCCTGGCTATTGCGATTGGGATATTACTCAGCAGAAGGAGCTCTTCAGAGGACTTGATGCTAAGCTTATCGAAGTTAATTTAACCGACATGTGTTTAATGGTACCTCGCAAATCTATATCAGGCATTATGGGCATGGGGAAGTCCTGTAATACTTTTTCTGCATGCCGTTTTTGTAAAAGGAAGAGTTGTCCCACCCGGAGGGAGGAATTTGTAAATGACTGAGAAGGGAATAGAGGGCGGTAGTTACAAGCCTCTATCTAAAGAATCCATAGAGAGAATTCATGAGACAGCGATGAGGGTTTTTGAGGGAATTGGTATCGAGATAAACTCCAGAGAGGCTCTTGATTTATTCAGCCATACTAATGCTCAGGTGGATGAGGATAGTCGGCGCGTAACGATTCCTCGCGAAACGGTCATGGATTTGGTTAGCAAAGCTCCGTCCGAAGTCACATTATACGCAAGGGACAGGAAGCGCAACGTAGTCTTAGGTGGCACGAAAGTCTATGCGGGCACCGGAGGCACCGCGCTTAATGTTATTGATAGAAAGAACGGGCAGAAAAGGGTAGCCACATTTAATGACCTGAAGGAGATAGCCAGGCTGGTAGACAATTTAGAGAATATCCATATCTTTATGTTGCCTGTCTATCCCAGTGATGTACCGGTGGAGAAGGTTGATGTTAATCGTTTCTTTGCTGGTCTGGATAACACCAGTAAACATATTATGGGTGGAGTCTATACTATAGAAGGTGTAGAGCGAGTTATAAAAATGGCTCAAATCGTTGCTGGCGACAAGCGTCGGCTTCGGGAGAGGCCCATTATATCGATGATAACATGCAGTATCAGTCCCTTTAAAATTGATTCTCTATATGGTGATATGCTGGTAGCTATAGCTAAAGCGGGGGTCCCAGTGGTATGCCCTGCAGAGCCTCTGTGTGGGGCTACTTCTCCTGTGACCGTAGCTGGAACTTTAGTGGTGCAGGTTGTCGATTCTTTGTCTGGAGTGATAATCAGCCAGCTTGCTAACCCAGGTACACCGGTTATCTATGGCTCAGTGGCTAGCAGCACAGACTTGCGGGATATGAAGTATGTCACAGGCTCTGTCGAAATGGGCTTGTTAAATGCTGCTGGTGCCCAGATGGCGCAATTTTATACGTTGCCCTTTTATGCTACCGGGGGCATGACCGACTCCAATGTCATCGATGCCCAGTGTGGTTATGAATCTTCCATCACTACTCTCCTTTGTGCTTTGGCTGGTGCTAATTTCATCCATGATGCTGCCGGGTTGATGGAATTTGCCCTCACTATGAGCTATGAAAAACTTGTGATTGATAATGAAATATTGGGGATGGCGTTGCGTGCTGTAAGAGGAATAGAGGTAAACGATGAAACTCTGGCTTTCGATGTGATCAAGAAAGCAAGTCCCAGCAGTCATTTTGTTTCCCGACGACATACCAGAACTCACATGCGAAGAGAGCACTATGTACCTACTTTAAGTAATAGGGAATTCAGAGAGGAATGGGAGAAACAAGGGAGTAAGGATATATTTCAGAAGGCAAAAGGGCGAGTGGAACAAATTTTGGATAAACCAGGGTATAGCTTGCCTGCTCATGTAAGAGACAGGATATTAAGCGAAATTCCCAACATAGTGTGAGGAGTATTCAGCATTAAGCTGATAGCAGATATATGTTAATCATTGGTGAGAATATAAACGCTAGTAACAGAAGGATAGCAGAAGCAATAAGAACACGTAATAGCACTTTTCTTCAGGAGTTAGCTTTAGCCCAGTCAGCCGCAGATTACCTCGATGTAAACGTGGGTGGGGATAAAGGGTCTACCGGACAGGAAATTGAGGATATGAAATGGCTAATTGATATTATCTGTAAAGTCACCGATAAGGCTATAGTTGTGGATAGTGCCAACCCTGAGGTGATTGAAGCAGGGTTAAAGCACGGTGAAGCTCGTGTGGCAATGGTTAACTCAGTTAATGCCGAAAAAGCTAGATTGGAGGCTATAGGCCCTCTAGTAGGTGAGTATAGGGTTGATGTTATTGCCTTGGCTATGGATGACAATGGTATACCATCACGAGTAGAGGAGCGTATCAGGGCATGTGACCTAATTCTGGAAGGTTTGAGCCGTTATAATATTCCCGCTGAGAAAGTGTATTTTGACCCACTGGTGTTACCTATCGGAGTAGACACCACTCAAGGACAGGTTACTTTAAAGACTTTAGAGCAAATCAAAGCAAGGTATCCTGAAGCTAAGACTGTTGTTGGTTTGAGCAACACCTCCTACGGCTTACCCCAGAGATCAATGATAAACGATGCCTTTTTGTTAATGCTTATGTATGTCGGCCTGGACTCCGTAATTGTGAATCCGCTGCACAGCAGCACTATAGGTAGCATTGAACTAGGAGAAATGCTGTTAGGGAAGGATGCCCATTGCAAAAAATATTTAAAGGCATACCGAATGGGACTATACCAGGAGAAGCACTAAATCTGAAATCCTAAAAGTTTGGAATTTAGATTTTTGAGATTGTTTAGGATTTATTGAAAATGGCTAGAGAAGGAATTTTGGTTCATTCTCCATATGAAAGGATGACCGAAGAGCAAATCAAGCAAATTCACCATGCCTCCGTGCAGATTCTGAATGACCCCGGCATGATATCTTTTAATTGTGAGGCGGCGGATATATTCAGTGCCAATGGCGCAGAAGTTACGCCAATAACATCTGCCGATAATCCCTGCTGGTTGGTAAGAATACCAGAGAAACTCGTTCTACAAGCCATCAATAGCGCACCTAAAATAGTCAAGTTAGGTGCCAGGAACGAGGATAACAGCCTTGTCCTGAATGGTGAAGAACCAAGGGTATTCTTCGTTTCCGGCTCGGAAACCAATATCTGGCTGGATGTTGATTTCCCAACCTATGTTAAGAAATCTGACCCGGGTACTGAGATTCTGGTGCCCGAATTTCACAAGCGGCGTGGCACTGTTTTAGACCTTTGTCAAGCGGCTCACCTGTGTGAGCATCTGGAAAGTCTGGATGCCTTCATTCGTTCCGTGAATATCCAGGATAAAGACATCACAGAAGATAATAAAGATGTTAATAAATTCTTTGCCTCCTTAAATAACACTACCAAGCATGTGATGGCAGGGCTAACCAGTTTGGAGCAACTGGATAATGTGGTAAATATGGCAAAGTTAATAGTCGGAGGAGAAGAGGAGCTTAAGGAAAACCCCATCATTTCCTTTATCACCTGTTTAGTGAAAAGCCCTCTGCAATTTGTGGATGATACCAGTCAGACTCTGATGGAAATCTGCAGGAGGGGACTGCCAGTAGTAGTTTCGTCCGCACCCCAGGCTGGAAGCACTGCCCCTATGAAGGAAGACGGCATTATGGCTCAAATAAATGCTGAAGTTCTGGCAGGAATAACCTTGAGCCAGCTGGTAAACGAGGGAACACCGGTGCTTTACGGAAGCGTACCGGTCAGAGCCCGGCTTGATACCCTCAACGATTCCTATGGTGCTCCTGAAACCAGCCAATATAACATTGACTGCGTTCAAATGGCACGGTTCTACAAGTTGCCTTGCTACGCTACCGCGGGAGTGTGCGATACGAAGATACCGGGACAACAAACATCGATAGAGAGACTGTTCTCAGACATATTAGTCACTTTGAGTGGACCGCAATACCTGCATTGTGCCTACGGTCTCCTTGATTGCAATTCTACTTTCTGTTTACTCCAGGCTGTTTTGGACGACGCTCACTTTCAGATGATCAAGTTCTTCCTGCGACCGCCGCGGATCAGCGAAGACGAGGTTGCTGAGAGCTTGAAACAAGTGAGAGAGGTGGTGGCGACACCACAGAAACTATACATCAGGTATATCCGCCCCCTGATGCGTAGTGGAAAACTCTCAATGCCTTATCCCTTTGAAGGGGATGGGGAGACGGATAATGTATTCGCATTGGCATATGAGAGAATGAAGCAACTCCTTGCACAACCTGTGGAGCACATAGACCCAGCTACCACCAAGAAGATATTTGAAGAGATACCTGGAATACTGTCCAGACTGAACGTATATGAAGAAAGGAGGAAGCAATGAAGGAAGCAGTGAAGGAAGCAATGAAGGAAACAATGAAGGAGGACGTACTTGCCCTGCTTAAGGAGAATGTTATCCAGGGTAGAAGGACCAAGGATGATGAAGGAGTAGATGGGGATATGGTCGGGGCCCCGGCAGTATTGGAGTTAACGCAGTTAATGGTGGAAAGCGATATCGCTCCAGAAATAATAATCAAGCAAGGTTTAACCGCCGGGATGCAGGTTGTAGGCGATAAATTTGCGACAAAGGAATATTTTATCCCGGATATGTTGGCCTCTGCCGAGGCAGTAAGTGGAGCTATGGATATTCTAAAACCATATCTCGATGGGGCAAGCACTATGACCAGGGGAAAATTCGCCATAGCCACAGTAAAGGGAGATATCCATGATATTGGTAAAAATATCGTGACTATTTTACTCAAGGGAGCGGGTTATGAGGTAAAGGACCTGGGCATAGATGTTTCTCCGGAGAAGCTTGTCGAGGTTGTCAGAGAATATAAGCCTGATTTCCTCGGCCTTTCTGCTTTACTGACTACCACGATGGTAGCTATGGAAAAGACAATTGAAGCACTGAAGGAAAATGGGCTTAGGGACAAAGTCAAGGTTCTAGTTGGAGGAGCGGCGGTCTCTGAGGAGTATGCTCAGGAGATAGAAGCGGATGCCTACTGCGTGGACGGTTTTCATGCCATTAAGGTGCTTGAGGATTTTCAAAAAGTGAAACTATAACTATAACTCAAGTGCGTTACTTTGATTATTCGATTAGAGGAGGGTAACTATAGCCGGAATTGCTGGAATCATATCGGTGGATGGAGAGTGTCCGAGTGGGACAACCAAGCAGCTGACAAGAATGTTGGAGTTGATCCGTCACCGGGGCCCGGACAACACCACCACACGGACATTGCCAGACAAGACGGGAGCACTGGGTGCAGTTGAAATCAACCTGACGCTCGAAAGGACGCCCTGCACCTCAATTTCCACGCCCCCGTACATTCTCTTTGACGGAGAACTATTCAATGAAAGGTCTCCAGGGCAAAGTGACGTGGAGCTTTTCAAGCAGTTTTACCAGAAATACGGGAAAGATTGCTTCAAATACCTTGACGGGGGTTATAGTTGCGCCATTGTCGAAGAAGACGAAACCATCTTGGCCCGTGACCATGTGGGTGCAAGGCCCCTTTTCTACGGGCCGGCAAACAACTTATTGTGCTTCTGCACAGAAATGAAGGGGTTGATAGACCATGTTCGTTTTGATGTCCATGAGCTTTGCCCTGGACACATGTACAGTACAAAAGAAGGGCTGAAGACCTTTGATCCATTTGTTCCTGACGTACCTGAAATAGGCGACCTGAAAGAAACTGCCAGTGCGCTAAGGGAACTCATGATAGAGGCAGTAAAGAGAAGAATGAAGGGAGTGCAAGCCGTTTCCCTGAGCGGTGGTCTTGATAGCTCCCTCATTGCAGCCATAGCCAGGGAGTTTAATCCTGATCTGCAGGCGTTCACTGGTACCATTGATAGTGCACCAGGTCCAGACCTGGAGAACGCCATATTGATGGCTGATTTATTGGGGCTGGAACATCACATCTATACAATCACTGACTCCGAAATTTCCAATTTCATCCCTGAAGCGATCTGGTATCTGGAGAGCTTTGACGAGGACTGCATATCCGGTGTTATCTCCAATTGTTACGTCTCAAAAATGACAAAAACATATAGCGACTCCATTCTTGTGGGGGAGGGGGCTGATGAGATGTTCGGGGGATATCGCATGGTGCTGAAAAGCCCCAAGGTGACCAGTGATGAACACAGGGAACAGCTGGCTCAAAGGCTGGTGGAAATCGCGTACAATACCGCACTCAGACGCATGGACCGGGCATGGATGGCGAATGCTGTAAACTACCAGACCCCCTTCCTGGATACGAAGGTCGTAGCTTTCAGTCGGAAGATCCCCATGCAGTGGAAGATTTATGGCGAAAAGCAGGTGGAAAAGTACATTTTGAGAGAGGCATTCAGAGATATGCTTCCTGAGAAGATCGCCAATCGTGAGAAACTCAGGTTTGCTATGGGGACAGGCATGGACGACGTTATGGATGCGCTGGTCTCCAGACTAATTGACCCCGAAGAGATAAAAGAGCGACCGAAAACGTTTTACGGATTATCATTTGCAACCTTCAAAGAGCTGTACTATTACGACGAGTTCTTACGCCTTTTCCCGCCCGCCTATGAAAAACAGACCATCCGATGGGATCCCTTCAAGTAGAAGATGAGTTCGGAAACATCATGTTGCGAACGCAAAGTCTATGGATGGGCACTATTTGGTGCCACCCCAACTTCAGATTCATTTTTGACAGGAACACTAACGAATTCGTGAGTCGGGCCCCTTATCCACAATGGAATTGACGATCATTGGGTCTGGCGGCTGCATGGTCATTCCCAAACCCCTTTGCCGGTGCCGGGTCTGCCAGGAAGCAAGGAAGAGGGGTATTCCTTACAGCAGAGCAGGTCCCTGTGCTTTCCTTCATGATATCAACCTCCTGATTGACACACCAGCGGAAATTGTCAGCCTTCTGAATCGTTCCCCTATCCGCCGTGTCGATTACCTGATGTTCACTCACCTGGACCCTGACCATATGGAAGGATTCCGGGTAGTCGAGCAAATTGCGCTGGATTTTCGTACTTGGCGTGCCTATCCAGAAAAACAGATTTGTTTGTTGCTCCCCGACCAGCTAGGCGAAGGAATAAGGAATATTCGTTCTCAGTATGGTCCCCTGATCGATTTCTACCAGGAAAGCGGTTTTGTCAGGCTCATGCTTTTTCAGGGCAGCGTCCAGATAAGAGACGTGCGCATCACTGCTATCGCAGTTGATCGGGGTTCCCGGTTAGCCTTCGTTTACATCTTTGAAAAGTCAGGACGCAAGGTGGTTTATGCTCCCTGCGATATCAAGCCCTTCCCAGAGCATCGCAATGAGGTTCAACAGGCCGATCTGCTGGTCATCCAGCCGGGGATATTTGAGAAAGGGCTGAAGCATGGCTTCAGATACCCAGCCGACCATATCTCCAGGACCACACTCTATACCTTTGAGCAAACCCTGGATCTGGCAGCACGTCTCCACGCTAAGAGGATCATTTTTGTTCACCTGGAGGAATACTGGAACCGGAGCTATGACGATTACCGCGCCCTGGAGACTAACGACCAGAGGCTTCGCTTTGCCTATGACGGCATGCAGCTAGCTGTGTGATACATGTTCGACGTCAGCAACAATGAGACGCTTCATCGGACAGGACTCGTGGATACCCTTGAGCCTTGCTCTTACTCCCTGAAGGTCGTGCACTCCAAAAGGAGAGTGTGCCTCGCGATGACAGGAGGGGGTCGTTGCAGGCCTCTCTTTTAATTGTCATTGCGAGCCGAAGGCGTGGCAATCTCAAACTGAGAAAAGGGGTGGTTCTTCACTGAGAACCCAAAAATGTAACTAAATATAACTAGAGTTAACTAAATGCAAATTGATATTCCTGACACGACAATGTAGAATATAGAAAGGTACCAGGACTAAAGTCCTGGATATCGTCAAAAACTATAGTAAATGGGGGGTGCAGGGATGGTTAAAGCGTGGAAGCCGCTTTCTATTTTTCCTGTTGTAGTATTGATATCCCTTTTTGCTCCTGCGGCAGTCTTGGTTGAGCCAGCGAAAAATATCGTTGAGGCTTCCCCGGGCGTGGGCCGGGAGGTGGTAGGTAAGGAGGGCTAAGAAACGAGGAAGGGTAAAATGCATCAGCGAAAACTGTCAGGGATCGCCTGGCTGCTTGTGACGTTTCTTCTAGCGGGCTCTTTGGTTGCCTTTGCCGGCGCCGTTTATGCCTTCGCCCCGGACGGTGACCTGTCAAATGCCGATGTCTCATTCTGGGGCGAGGATTCGTGGGATTGGTCTGGTGACTCAGTTGCCTCTGCCGGGGATGTCAACGGCGATGGCGGCGATGACTTCCTCATCGGTGCCTACTTGGATGAGGACGGCGGATCTAATGCTGGTCAGACCTATCTCTGGTTGGGCACCCCACCACCACCACCATCAATCCACAACCTCAACACTGGAGAAAACTTCTCAACCATTCAGGGTGCCATAGACGACTCCGATACGTTAAATGGGCACACAATTACCGTTGACGCGGGAACGTATAATGAAAATGTAGATGTCTATAAGCAATTAACCATCAAGTCAACCTCTGGGAATCCGGCAGACACGGTCGTAAACGCGGCAAGTTCAAATGACCACGTGTTCAATGTAACTGCAAACTGGGTGAACATCACTGGGTTTATGGTGGAAGGTGCCACCGGGAGCAATATGGCTGGAATATACCTTGGAAGCGCAGACCACTGTAACATTTCCAGCAACAATGTGACGAACAACTACTATGGCATACAACTGTCTTATTCGAGCAACAACATCCTCGCCAACAACACGGCCTCAAGCAACGACCAGGGCATCCGCCTGGATTATTCGACCAACAACACACTCACCGACAACACCGCAGGCTCGAACCATAACCACGGCATCCGCCTGTGTGGTTCGAGCAGCAACAACACACTCAGGGACAACACTGCCTCGAACAACCCCTGGCTTGGCATCGAACTGTTTATTAGCAGCAACAACACGCTCACTAACAACACTGCCTCAAACAACTTCCGCGGCATCTCCCTGTATTCCTCGAGTAACAGCACGCTTACTAGCAACACCGCCTCGAACAATACCGACTACGGCATCTACCTGTGGCTGTCGAGCGCCAACACCATCTACAACAACTACTTCAACAACACAAACAACGCCTGGGATAACGAAAACAACGCCTGGAATACCACAAATACTACTGGGCCGAATATAGTCGGCGGTGCATATCTCGGCGGCAATTATTGGAGTGATTACAGCGGGAATGATACCAATGGAGACGGCTTTGGAGACACTCCTTACAATATCCCCGGCGGTGCAAACAAAGACTATCTGCCATTGATTCTGGCCCCCATCAACGTTATTAGAAATCTGCCTGACGTAGCGTTAATGCCAAACGAGACATATCCTGGTGACACATTCGATGTTTATGTGAACTTCACTGCCCCCGCCGATAAGTTCAACGCCATCGGTCTCACCGACCTTGCTCCCGCTGGTTGGGAGGTTGCCGTTGATGCAGCGTGGTGTACCCCGAATGCCGACCAGGTTAAAGCTACAGGCAATAAAACGGAGATTATCTGGTATGGACCCTATGGAAATGGCACTAACTTCAGCGCAATGTATAAGGTAACCGTCCCTGATGATGCTGAGCCAGGAATCAGTGAGTTCCCGTTGGATGACTGTTCCAAGGCCTGGCTGGAATACTACGTCGGCGAACAGGGGCCATGTACGTCGTGCGTAATAGGAGAGTATCAGACGGCGGTAACAGTTACTATCGACGTTATGAGAGATCTGCCTGACGTAGCGTTAATGCCAAACGAGACATATCCTGGTGACACATTCGATGTCTTCGTGGACTTCACAGCACCGGTGGATGGGTTTAACTCTATCGGTCTCACCGACGTTGCCCCTGACGGTTGGAAGGTGCAGGTTGATAAGACGTGGTGCTGGATCGATGGTAGTCCGGCCTCCGCCTATTATGTTAATGCTCTCGGGAATAAGGCAGAGATTATGTTGGCTGGGCCTTTTGCTGCGGGCAAAAACATTTCCGTAATGTGCAAGGTGACCGTCCCGACTACGGCCACACCAGGAGTTAATAACTTCTCCGACTGTATTATCGATGAATCCTGGTTGGAGTACTACTTCAACGAGAAAGGACCATATAAAGCGTGCGTAAAGGGCGAGTTTCAGGTCATAGTAACACAGCCCGGCGATATAGTGGGAGTGACCCGCGAGGTTAATACCAAGGAGTTACCCGATGTAGATGTGCGGCTGTTGCTTGTTGGTCCTGGCTACTTAAGAAGTGATATAAGCACCCCGGATTACATCAATACGGCCAATATAACTGGGACGTACTGGCTGGTAGCTAACAAGACCAGGTACTATGACATAAACACTACAGATGATATACAGCTGCCGGGATGCGATTTCGACATAGACCTGACAACCCCGGTGAAGTTAGCCGCGGGCTACGAGTTTGACTTCGAAGGCAACTACGGGCTTGTCCCCAGAGCATGCACCATGTCCTACGCTCTGAAAGGTGTTAATCTATGGAAAATTGGATGTGCAGCCCACCCGGAGTATAACCTTTCTGAATGGAAGGCCATGGATGTTTGTTCAGCCTGGCTATATCCAAGCTAAACTTCAGCAGGTAGGAATATAGCGAAGTTCTCCTACTTCATTTTTGCATTCTTCGTCAGCGCTATAATTAACAAAATGAGACCGTCTGTAGTCTTGTTTATCATTGTGACACTGATGGTTGCCGCCGTCATGCCTCTGCAGATGGCTCTGGCGCAGCAAGCCAATTCAGGGTCGCCTTGTTTTAAATCGCCGCCTTGCGATAGTCCTCAAACCGCGGCTTTCTCTTCTCCTGGAATGCCTTCACCCCTTCTGCTGCCTCCTCAGTGTTGTAGTACAGACCTAGACCGGCAATTCCCAGGTAAGTAACCCCTGTTACTCCATCCGTTTCGGCATTGAAGGCATACTTCAGGAATTTTAGAGAGGTTGAGCTCTTTGCCAATAACTCCTCACACCACTTGTCCACTTCCTCGTCCAGCTTATCTGGAGGCACTACCGCATTGACTAATCCCATCTGTAAGGCTTCTTGAGCAGAATATACCCTGGTGAGGAACCATATTTCTTTGGCTTTCTTTGTGCCGACATTGCGCATTAACTCCCCGGTGCCAAAGCCCGGGTCAAAACTTCCCACCCGCGGCCCAGCTTGCCCAAAGCGAGCGGATTCAGAAGCTATGCTGAAGTCACAAGCAACCTGCCAGACATGCGCACCTCCAATGGCATAGCCATTCACCCGAGCAATCACAGGTTTCGGAATAAAACGAATCAACCAGGTAACCTGCTGCCAACCAACCTCCAGGGGCAAAGCGGCTATGGTGTTTTCATAACCCTTGATTGTGCGTACGCTTTGGTCGCCGCCAGTGCAGAATGCTCTGTCTCCTGCCCCTGTGAATACTACCACACGAACCTCATCATCACTCCACGCCTGCATGAAGGCCTGAGTCAGTTCATAAACAGCCACATTATTGCAGGCATTCATTACCTTCGGCCGATTTATCGTTATCCTCGCTACGCCATCCTTCTTCTCATAGAGAATTTCCCTGTATTCCATAATTTCACCTCCCGTTTATATCTACAGAAAGCCCTTTACGCCATAGTGAGCCCACCACTAACACTCATGGTTTGCCCCGTAATATAACCTGCCTCATCTGACGCGATGAAGGCAACGGCGGCCGCTATATCCTCAGGTTTTGCAAGCCGCCGCATAGGGATTGCTTTCTTCAAAGCGTCAATCAGGTTCGGGTTCGCCTCAGCCATAGAGGCAAGAAGGGGGGTTTCTGCTGGTCCTGGACATATGCAATTTACCAGAATGTTATACCTTACAAGCTCTCGTGCAAGCGTTTTTGTAAGCGCGATCATGCCCCCCTTACAGGCTGAGTAGACAGATTCACCCGTCGAGCCAACCCTGCCAGCATCCGAGCCTATGTTCACTATCCTGCCGTAGTTACGCTCCCTCATTCCATCGAGAACCGCTCTGGTAACAGTTATGGGCCCCCTTAGATTTATAGCTATTATTCTATCCCAGAGTTCCTCAGGTAGATCCATAAACAACATTAATTTATCCCAACCTGCATTGTTCACCAGAACATCAATCCTTCCCCAGCTTTGTTCAACTTCTTTGATGGCCTGTTTCACGGAGCTGCTATTTGTGATATCCATTTCTATGGCCATAGCTTTCCCATTCGTTAATCCTATGTCAGATGCGACAGCCTTCGCCTTATCTACCTGAATATCAAGGATGCCAACGGCAGCCTGTTCCTGAGCAAGGCGCTTGGCTATGGCCTCTCCCACACCTTGAGCGGCACCCGTTACTATTGCTACTTTGTCCTTAAATCGCTCCATTTCTGGCACCTCATTTATTTTTCTCTTTTCCAGGAAAATTTTTGCGTTTACCTGGAGTCCCGTAAGTGTACCGGTCTTGCCTTTGTTTGCTCATTCCAAAAGCACACATTAAGTCATCTAACCATTACCTCCTTTGCACAGGTTATTACAGCCTGATGGGAAAGCTCACATATTTCCCTTGCCTGCGTTCTGGATAATCTTCTCTTCGTCAGGTATAAGGAAGGTATTCCCTCCCTGCCACATTACGGAGAATATTCAGCTTCATAATATCGGCAGTGCCATCAGCGAATTCGTAGCCTATGGCATCTCGTAACCGTTGCTCCAGCGGGTATTCTACACTATAACCCACGTGACCAAGGGTTAATAAGGCATTGTGGATAGCATCTACGGCTACAACTGGTCCCAGATATTTAGACATTGCTGACTCTTTAGCAAAGGGTAACCCTTGATCATGCAGCCACATAGCTTTATAGCAGAGCAAGCGAGCTGCTTCTACTCTGGTCAAACTCTCTACGAGCCTGAAAGATACCCCTTCGAATTTGAGGATGGGTCTACCCCAGGCATGCCGACTCTTACCATAATCGAATGCTTCATTGAGGCTAGTTTCCGCCATGCCCAGAGCCGACAGAGCCAGCATGACTCGAAAGATATCAAAATCTTCCAGGGCTAATCCAAAGCCCTGTCCTTCTTCACCGGCTCTGTACTTGGACGAGATACGAACATTATCGAGAAACACTGAAGATCTATCCAGGGAAATCCACCCGGTGTCAGCAAACGGGATCCTGGAAACTCCGGGAATGTCCAAGGGTACAGCAAAGCAAGTTATTCCCTTCGCTTTCTTAGAAGGGTCGACTGTAGCAAATACACCGGCCAAATCTCCTTGCATCCCGAGACTAAGTGATGTCTTTTCTCCATTGAGTATGTAATCATCGCCGTCCCTGGTAGCCCTGGTTCTGAGTGCAGTTGCATCAGAGCCGCACTCAGGCTCAGTTATACCAAAACAGGGGATAACTTCTCCACAAGCAATCCTGGGAAGCCACTCTCTTTGTATGTCGGGATGACAGCGTCCAACGATTACTGCAGCTCCGAATGCCTCCAGCGGAAATAGTGCAGCAGCATGGTCTACTTTGCCGAACTCTTCAGCGGTTATTCCCAGCATCATAGCATCTCCAGGCTGCCCTCCGTAATCTTCGGGGATCCACAACCCTTGAAATCCTTCTTTCCCTATTTGCTCGACAATTTCTCTGGGGTACTGATTCTGCTTACATCTCTCTTTGGCTCCAGGGGCTAGAACCCTGTCGGCAAAATCCTGTGCTTTCTGTTTAAACATGAGTTGAGCTTCACTAAAACCAAATTCTGGCATATTTCCTCCCTTGGTCAGTTTGACCTTAACCAATCTATCACGAAACTGAGATTCTCCAATGCAATTTGTCTCAAACTTCCCCGGTTATTCTTGCTTTTCTCCAGCTACCCTTTTTCAATTGATTTGTTGACCAGGAAAATCTTTGGTAGCCCACTCTTTGGGAGCATAATACTGCTCTTCCCCTGGATTGGGTGAATAGTGGGCCCTTGAATTTTGCAATGTATGATCTTTTCACCTTCAGACGAAATTTATCAGACTATACAAGCTGGGGTCAATTAGCAACAGGGACTGCAGACTGCACAAAGCGATGAAATGTTCACCCACAGAGAGGCATATGTCAACCTTTACTATCCGTCTGCTCCAAAGTATAATCTCCATGTATTCTAGGGAAAGGAGGGGTTCTTAGTATGAGCAGTCAAGCTGAAGTGCCGGTAGCTTCAACTGGAATTCCTTTTCGAGCACTAGAGTTTAGAGATGTGCGTCTCTATATTTTCAGCGCCGCCTTTATTTCCTTGGATGTGCTGGTGCCGTGGCTGACCCATCACTTTGGTGGAGTCCAAGCTGGCAGCATCTTCCTGCCTATGTTCTTCTTCATACTGTTAGCCGGCTTATCGGGTGGCTGGCGAGCTGGCCTACTGGTGGGACTATGCACTCCATTGATTAGCTTTGGCGTTTCAGGAATGCCCCTGCTGCCAGTCCTGCCTCAGATAACTATAGGATGCGTCTTCTATGGTTTAATCGCTGGACTATTACGAGGTAAATTTCATCTCAGGATAATCTGGGCATTAATCGGGGCGATGATTGTGGGATGGCTGGCTCGACTGGGTTTTATAGCTTCAGTATTTCTTCTCTATGGAGGAGAGGTTTCTCCCCTTGCTTATATGTGGTCTGTGGTGTTGCAAGGCTTGCCTGGAATTGCCATTCAGTTAACCCTTATTCCGTTGATAATAAGGGTGGGCGAGAAATGGTATCAAAAGAGGGCATATGACGGATGCTGACAGCAAGACATCTATTCAATTATTTTTTGGCAAGCAAGGATAATTTGCGTGCTTATCATGGAGCTGAGCTAGTTTTCAGCTCTAAAGATAGGGGACTGGCACCATTAGTAGATTACGTCACTAAATTTGCTCCTGGGACAGGGGAAGTGCTTATTCTTGACCGAGTAGTTGGTAATGCCGCCGCGCTGCTGTTAAAGTTGGCTCTTTGCGCTGAAGTGTGGAGCTCACTGGGCAGCGAACGAGCTGCCCGGAGCCTAGCCAGCTTTGGCATCAGGTATCACTTTATAAACAAGGTTCCATACATTTTGAACAGGCAGAACAGCGATATTTGTCCTTTTGAGAAGCTATCGATGGGCAAAACCGCGGACCAGTTTTATGACACAATCAAAGTTCTGTATCAAGCCAATTTAGCTCTGAATCAAGAGACATAATACTAAGCTGTCCAGGTCTAAGGCTATATGTTGAGCTTCCCTGCTTCGATAATTAAAGGGTCTTCTTCATCCAGCACACGGACGATATCCTTATACATCCCCTTCTTCATCGCCCCGATTATCTCCCTCCCCTTGTTCAGGCTTTTTGCGAAGGAAAGGGCCTCGCTCATCAGGTCGTTAATATTACACGCCTTCATAACGATGTGATGCTCTTCACACTCATAAGCAGTGAGACGCTTACCGGTGTATTTCATCTCTTCAAGCTTATACATAGGGATTGCCTTTTTCGCGATTGCTATCATCCCGGGAAGAAAAGGTATGCCGAGGTCTACCTCAGGGAAACAGAAGAACCCTCTGTCAGAGCGCATAAATCGAAAATCAAATGCACAGCACAAAATAGCTGCACCAGCAAATGCATGGCCTGTTATGGCAGCAATGGTGGGCATGGGATAAATAAGCAACCTCTTGAAAAGGCTGGTCATGGTATAGAGAAACTTCTTTACGGTATCCAGGTCATTTTTCTGAACAAAGGGAACAAGCCAATCGAGGTCAATGCCGTTAGAGAAGATCTTTTCATGGGAAGACTTTACAACAAGTACATTCGCATCGGTATCGTTCTCTATTGTATCCAAAACAGAAAGAAACTCATCCAGAAATGCCAGGTTAAATCGGTTTTCCCCGCTGTTCATAGTAACAACAGCCACATTTTCATCCAATTCATATTCTATTAGCGCCATGTTATGATGCCTCCATGCTTAAAATTTGTATTCAAAACGCCACCGAATTATACATTATTATGGCTCCAACAAGCCAAGCCTGAAGATAGGCGACAGCCAGGAAAGGAAGCATATATGAGATAAGCACATTCGGAGTTGCAGACAGAGACAGAGGATTGAGACAGAGAGATTATTTGTTTAACAACCCGCTCAGCATCCTGGCTATTTCATCACACTCTTGATATAAGGTCTCATAATCGGGGGTCTTGAGATAGCCCCTGTTCTTCATTACATAAAGTAAGCTAAGTACCTCGTACAGCGAGCCTTTGGCGATGTTAAAGAAATACTTAGACTCCTTATTCCCTTCTCTTCCTGTTCCTTCAGCAATGTTGGTGGATATAGATAAAGCCGCTCTTCTTATCTGTTCTCCTAAGGAAAATTGTTCCCTTTGGTCAATGACCTTGGATAGCTCACATATTTTTTCATAAATTGCGATGGATTTCTTCCAGACCTCTAACCTCTCAAATTTAAACACACTCCTATTGTAACAGCTTGGCTTATCCTTGTCTTTGTTCCTATCCCTATCCCCATCTCTATCCCTATCTTTGGCACTGTCTCCTATCTCTATCTGAAGGGTTTCAATCCCCTTTTGGGGTTTAGGTCCTTTTCGTCGGGTCTACTGTTTTTCGTTCCTCTAGTCTTTTCTTGAGGTAGACCCAGCCGGGTAAGATATTTTCGGTTAAATGTGTTGGGAGTGTAGCCTTAATCGGCTGTCCCACGTTAAATACCTCTCCCGTTTTAAACAGGTTTTCAGCCACATCGAATAAGACTGCCCCGGGTATTCCAATTGCCATTTCATCATCTGAGGCAAGCGCGAAAACCCTGTCTCCGCCCCCGAGAAGAACAACCTGTGGTTTTCCTGTTAAAAATGGCATCAGACCACCTTTTATGCATGATTCTCCATAGCCGTTAAATGGCGATTGTATAAGGTGTTTTCCTTCGTAACTTAACGCATGAATAACATGCATTAATTGTCCTGGACTGCCATAAAGAAGAATTGAATCAGGAATAAACTGGGTTCTTGTTAGTGGTGAGGCAATAAGGCCGATATGCCCCTCGGTCTTCTGTCTATTTTCTTCCGTCATCAAATCAGCATACAGTGATTGAACCTTTATTTCGGCATCCACATCCTTTCGCCACTTGTTTAGTCTCTGACTCTCGATGAGTTCCTCAACGGTTATATCAATCCAGTGATGGACGAAAGAAGTCGGTAGGCAGAAGTTATCTTCAGCGGTCATGGCGACATTCCTTCCGTGCCGCCGGGCATAGGTGAAAGCCTGGCATAAACTCCATTTCTGTCCAAATGCGGATGGGCTGGTGAATCCTTCTGGAATCTCTGTAATAGCTTTTATATATTTTACAGCCACGGGAAAGGTGTTAATCCGTAACTTCTGGTATAATTCCTCGCCTGCACTTCGGTAATCCTCTAGCTGTTTCATAAAGCCTTACCTCCTTTTGCTAATATTACTGACATTACCACTAACGCTCAGGTTAGAATAACAGTATATCACTCAATATGGGCTACAGCGTCTCAATCCCCTTTTCGAGGGGCAACATTCCTCCGATGATATGCCTTCAGCATTTTTGCTGGTAGAGCTTATAGGAAGCCATCTGACTATGCTCGAAAGGGGCAAGTGATATTGCACTGCGGGCTGGGATTAAGGTACTGTAATCAATAGATATGGGCTGTACTACGCTTGTTGCTGTCCCGCCAGCGACTAAAGACGGCGAAATATATCTTTTATGGAACTTCGATATTCTCCGCCCCGCCAAGGTCATCTTTGATAGATTCCGCTTCTTCGTCACCAATTCGGGGGGGTACAACTGTGTAGCCTGGGGTATCCCTGGCTGGCTGCACATCGGTATGATGAACGAGAAGGGCTTGTGCTTTGTAGGGAATGCTGTAGGCATGAAGGATGGCGATGGGAAAGGGGCGACCATTCTTGAGATAATTCAGAGGGCGCTTTCTTCCTGCTCCGCGGTGGACGAAGTATCTCAACTTTACAGTGAAAGCACCCGCCTTGTTCTTCCTGGCTATAGTGCGGCGATATTTGCCAATCTGAACTCAATGTGGGCAGATGAGCAAGGCAACGCCGTTACCATAGAATATAGTAAGAACCATATTGCTGTGAGAGGCATTGATGAAGGTGGCGTTATGGTGGAGACAAATCACCATCAGTACCTGGACAGGAAGGTCTCGGGTGGTGCCGGGCCAGTGGGGCAGAACGCGATAGCAGGCAGCTATGCCAGGCTGGGACGTGCCTGGGAGCTGGCCAGGGAATATGCCGGTAAATTTGATTTGCAAACTGTGATACATTTTGCCTCCGACCATGGAAAGAACTACAGCCTGCTGCCCGATTTCGAAATTCCCCAAACAGGAATTGTGGACGATTCCACTATCTGCTGCCATGTGTGGAATTACGGCTGGTATCTGCGTCGGTTTCGATTGAAAAAGGCATTGGATGCAATGGCCGAAGGTGAGACCGTTTATTCCTTCATCCTTCAGCCCAGAAACAGAACTATCCGGCTCTGCCGGGGCAAGCCATGCCGCTCTAGGTATGTACCGCTGGAGTTCGGTGAAGCACTGCAAAGGTCGGGCATAAAGCCCGTCGGGCAAAAGTTGCTGAAAGGCAGATGGAGAAGCTTTGTCCTGAAGTCTCTCCGCTTCGCCGAGAAAGCCTTTCCCGTAGGATAAGAGAAATCATGTCGTATTGACGGCGCAATGCTCAACCACTACACTAACGGCTGCAAGGGTGGGGAAGGTCGAGGTAACTGCTTATATCCGGTCGATATGATTCTTAGTATGACAAAAATTTTGAAGGAGGTGTTAAATGCCTACCATAGATGATTTCACTCGTCCAAGGGAGCTAATTCCGCCACTAATTGATGATATGGGCAGGTCTATCAGGGAATGGGTGGATGACAGGTATATGCCCGTGAGGAGAAAGATAGACGAGGACTGGGCAGAACACAAGCTTGTTAAGCCTCTGTTAAAGGAAATAATGGTTGATTTTGGGTTAAATAGATCGGTATGGCCCGGGGAGGTTGGTGGGCTTGACATCAGCTCTTTGGGAACTACCGGTGTAAGTACAATAAGGATTTACGAAGAGCTTGGTCGAGCAGATTGTGGGTTTGCGGTCGCCTGTGCTTGCTCCCTCTGGCCGGTGCTACCTATAACGCAGCTTCCTCACAGGAATGAGGAACTGTGCAATGAGTTTGGTCCCAGGTACTGTGGAGATGAGCTTTATATGGGCTGTTATGCCATGACCGAGCCTGAGAGTGGGGCTGATATAGAGAACATCGGGCGTATGCATGGAAGGACTATTCGCACCACCGCTACGCGAAGAGGGGATGAGTGGATTATAAATGGTCATAAGCAGTGGTCTACCAACTCAGGCAAAATTGCTGACCTATTTGGTGTTTTTTGTGTTACTGAGAAGGGTGGGGGCGATGATAAGCTCGCAATTATTTATGTCCCCGCAGATGCCAAGGGGGTTTCGGTGGGACCGCCTTACCATAAAGCGGGAATGGCTGCAGACATGAATACCGATATATACTTTGATGATGTGCATGTTCCTTTACGGTACAACGCTCAACCTGTTGAGTGGACGGCGAAATGCTTCAACGAGGTCATCACAATGGGTAACCTGGGGACTGCTGCTTTCTCCTTAGGGGTGTTGAAAAACACCTATGAGATAATCAAGAAATATACCAGTGAAAGAGTGGTTGCCGGCAAGCCGCTGAAGGAACATTCCATGAATGCCGTCATTCTGGCTGAGCTTGTTGTGGCTATTGAAGCGGTGTCAACTTACTCTTATACCGTGGCTCATATGGTGGATGCTCCCGATGTTTATGGTCCACCATGGTCTCAGGAAATTGTGGCTAAGACGAGGGCCTGTTCTATGTTCGCTAGCGATATGGCGGTGAACCATACCGGGCGTGTTATGGAGCTTATGGGCTCTTACGGCTATACCAGGGAAGGGGATATCGAAAAGCACTGGAGAGACTCCAAGATGCTGCAGCTCTGGATGGGGGGAAAACAACTGGACTTGATGGAAGTTGCCAGATATTTTTACGAATGTGAGACTCTGTAAAAGCTGAAAGGAGGTGTTAAGAATGGCAAAAGGCGGATACACCGGCAAGATTCTGGAGGTAAATCTAACTTCGGGAAAGATTTCTCAAGCGAGCGTGGGTGATGAAACCTTGCGGAAGCTCAATGCCCATGGCTATCCTTCCCGGGAGAATCTGGGGGATGTGGGGCTTTCCGATTTAGCTCGAAGGTTATATACTTCAGGCAAATAATAAACTAAAAGGGAGGTGACATTATGCCAGTTAAGTATGGGACGAAGGAATGGGACGAAGAGTACCAGAAGGTGGTCGAGGAAAGGCGTAAAGCCCACCCTAAGCCCATAGTGCCGACTCCTGAATGGGGGAAGGTATTTGGGGAAACTGTTGACGGCGATGCCGAGTATAGAGCGGCAGCCAAGACCTGGGAAGGTGCCGTTACCCTGGTGCTCCAGGCAAAGCCCGAGGTAGGGCTAGACGAAGACATTTCTGTGGTGCTGGACCTGTGGCATGGTGCTTGCAGGTCTGTGAAAATCCTTCCCAAAGAAGAAGCTGCGAAGGCGCCGTATGTTATGACCGGTAGCCTCGATACCTGGAAAGCTGTGGCTACAGGTAAGACAGATGCTATTAAGGCTACTATGCTGGGTAAAATAAAGATGAAGGGAAATATGGCTAACGTAGTCAGGCATGTAAAGGCGTCTAAGAGGTTGGCGGGATGTACCGGGCTGGTTGAAGCTGTATGGCCTGATGAACTCAGTAAGGACGAAATTGAGAAGTTTAGAGCTGATCTTAAACAGCTCAGGGAACAGTTCGGGTTTTAGTGACCGCTTAAGAATAACTGGGAGTCAGAAAAGCTGGGATGAGCGATATGGAGGCTGGTGAAGCTGCCGCCAATGCCATATGGGAACTGACCAAAAAGTTGGGGCTTCCTCAAAGACTTCGTGACGTCGGTGTCCCTGAAGATGGGCTGGAGGAATGTGCCGAAGCTTCTCTTTACGATGGCGACATAGTGTACAACCCTAAAACGATCGACGACTCGCAGGAGACATCGCCTTCAACTCGGCATTGGAGGCAAGCAGCTTAATCCTTTCTTCTTCCGAAGATTGAATATCCTATTCGAAGCCCGGTGTATAGCCACAGCGGGTAAGCGGCGAATAAGGTGCCGAAAAGGATATGGCTCCCTACGGTAAGGTTTCTCCAATCGAAGTTGAATATGCCTGAATTTATCATCCA
Organism: Dehalococcoidia bacterium; assembly: GCA_034431195.1. Lineage (GTDB taxonomy): Bacteria > Chloroflexota > Dehalococcoidia > GIF9 > AB-539-J10 > CG2-30-46-19. The sequence goes on from DAOUDP010000024.1 coordinate 45,638, forward strand.
GTCCCTTCCCGATTCGGCGCCCATCATCTGCCACATCCAGGCAGCCGCTGACCACTCACAATACATGCCAATGCTGGAGACCCAGAAAAGCACCAGGATTACCCCCGAAAGTATCTCCACCAGATGCCTGCCGGGAAAAGCAGCATTTACCCAGGCAACCACAAAACCTAATCCTATCAGCCAGAAGACATCAATCAAGAAGCTATCAAACGGTATCATCGTTGATTACCACCTCCTTTGTTGAATTTGTTGTTGCCAGAACTCCATCGATATAGGCTGCAGTTCTGGTGGCAATGGCCATGATGGTCATTTGTGGGTTCACTCCTAGCGAGGTCGGGAAAACGCTGGCATCGCAGATGAACAGCCTTTTTACGTCCCAGGTCTCACAGTTAACGTTGACCACGGATTTCGTTGGGTCACTTCCCATCCTACAAGTGCCCATGGGGTGATATGCGGTGATGGTAAAATCTTTCCCGTTTAGCTTGAATCTTTTAAGCTCATCGACCTGCTTCGGTGATGTTAATTCTGCCATCCTGTCAAGCATAGGGTAAACTCTCTTGGCGCCAGCGGCAAACCAGATTTCAGCCAGGTGTACCACGGATAACTGTAGCCTGCGAATATCATTCTTGTTGAGGTTATATAGCACAATGGGTCTATGGGAGAAAGGCAGCGCTCGCACCGAGCCTTCACCGGTATCAGAGACCATGGAGCCGAATAAGGCGATTTTGGAAAATTGGCTCATCAGTTTGGCATGTTTGTTCCCAGCGTAAGGCAGGGTATTCGATTGGACCTCAGGCGGGGTTGCTGCCCCCTCAAGCATGATGCCTTCTTCCTCAAAGAATTCATCGACATACGTGCTCTGGGGGATTCCATCCCAGCAACAGACATCCTCATCAAATGATGCTGCTACGCCGGCACAGGGGTGAATGTGGAGGTGCTTTCCCACCTGACCGCTGGAGTTGGCTAATTTGTTCCTAAGAAGAAAATAGGGTGTGTAAATGGCACCCGCAGCCAGGATTACCGCCTTTGCTCCCAACTGGATGCTCTTCCCCTTTCGTCCCGAATCAGGGTCAACAAAGTGTCCCAGAACCCCAGTGGCTCTTCCGTTTTCCACCACAATTTTCTCAGCAAGACAATTGGCATATATGGTCGCTCCCAGCTTTGATGCTTCAGGAATGTAGGATATATTCATGGATTGTTTGGCGTCTATGGGACAACCGAAGGCGCATAGTCCCGAGCCTTCACATTCCTTGGCATTGCGTGGCAGGAAACCTGCCGAATATCCCAGTTTATCTGCCCCTTCCTTGAACTTCAGGTTATTTGTGCCTACTACCTCGGGGTCTGCTGGCTGCACATACAAAAACCGCTCAATGCGTTCACAAAATAGTCCCAGTTCCTCTGCGTTGAGCTCTTTGAGTCCGTAGTTTTCCTGCCACTTCTTTAGCACCTTTGGTGGAAGACGCAGGCAAGTGCCCGAATTGATGGTTGTTGTCCCTCCTACAGTCTTGCCCAGTGGGAGGATGCAGATAGGTGTACCCAGTGTGAGAGTTTGTCCGCTGTCCCGATACATCAAGAGCATTGACTCCACCGGTCGGCACCTGAAGTCCTTTCTGGTAAAGTATCCCCCTTCCTCCACGACCGCTACTGAATGTCCCATTTCCGCCAGTTCCTTGGCAATCACAGCGCCGCCTGCGCCCGAACCAATGACTGCTACATCGCAATCAAGCTTTACATCGGAATGGATGTCTTGATAACTCAAAATCATCTTTAGTCCCTGACCACCTGTCTTTTTGAAGCCTCCTCCAATTTTGCCTCGGCATCGTATCCTATCGCCCTGGACACTTCATCTTGTCCATAGTAGGCAAAGCAAATAGCCAGCCTGAAAATGGTAAAGCTATTGCGAAGTAGGTAAAGCCGACTTTGAGCCCATTTGTTGAACAGACGTTGCTTTTCTTCGGGCGAAAGCTGGAGGAAAATCTTATATTCACTTCCAAATAGGAAGGGGAACAGAAATTGTAGTGCCAGAATCAAAAAGCGGTACAGTAATCTGAACCCGAAGGTGGACTTGGCCAGATATTGAGTATCAATCCATTGAACAATTCGCTCCGCATCTACAGGTGGCAGTCCCCTATCCTCTCCCAGCACATCAGGGATAGCCGCTCTTAGAATCTCCGCCTCATACCTGGTAAGCACTTTGTATTCTTGTGAGGATTCCACCGCTACCGTCTTGGTATTGTTCCTGTCCATAATACCACATTGCAGGGCAGAGGTAAGGAGATTGAGGTTTCGGATTGCCACGCCTTCAGCTTGCAATGACACCCTGCAGGGAAATCCTAAGCTCAAAGCACTAAACCCTAAACAAATTCCAGTATCTAAACTCAAAGTTCAAGACTGTTTTGGCCATTTGGATTTTGGTCATTCGATATTGTTTAGTATTTCGGATTTAGTATTTAGAATTTGGTTTTTCGGGATTGCCACGCCTTCGGCTCGCAATGACAAATAAAAAAGGTCATAATGACCCCCCTCCTGTCATTGCGAGGCACATCAGTGCCGAAGCAATCTCCTGCCCCGCCGTGATTGTCCTTGCGAGGACATCCCCCTGTCATTGCGAGGCGCAGCCGAAGCAAACTCGGAGTGGGATTCCTCGCTTGCCTCTTCACGTTGCTCAGAGCTTCGGCTCGGAACAAGCTCCGCAATCTTTGGAAAGTAGCGGGGAAATGGAGGCTTGACAGAAGGCTCATCTATCGTTAACCTTTATGGAATTAAGGTTAACGAAATGAAAGCGGAGATATTAAAGGCACTTCGTGAGGCTAAAGGATATATCTCCGGTGAAAAGGTGAGTAAATCCCTGGATACCTCCAGGGTCTCTATCTGGAAGCACATCCGTGACTTAAAGCGGGATGGCTATGTAATAGAAGCTTCACCCAGAGGATACCGACTGGTTTCCTCTCCTGATTTGTTGCTTCCCTGTGAATTCCCTGAGTTAGAGCCAAAGATTCATCATTTTCACGAAGTTAGCTCCACCATGGATATTGCCCGGGAATTGGCAAGGAAAGGGGTGAAGGAGGGAACGCTCGTCATCGCTGAAAGACAAACTACTGGAAGGGGAAGGCTGAGTAGAGCGTGGCAGTCTCCGCAGGGAGGAATCTATTTCACCATTGTTCTAAAGCCAGCGATAAGTCCATTACAGGCGCCGAGGATAAATCTGATGGCCTCAATTGCTGTGGCTAATACCATGAGGAAGCTTTTTGGCTTGAACGCTGAATTGAAGTGGCCCAATGATGTCTTGATAGACGGAAAGAAAGTCTGTGGCATACTGGCTGAGATGGATGCTGAAACCGATACCGTGAATTTCGTTAATGTCGGCATCGGAATAAATGCCAATTCACCTATCTCTCAACTTGAACACACTGCCACCTCCTTGAAGGAGGAGTTGGGCAGGGAGATTTCCAGAAAGGAGTTTTTACGCTCGCTGCTCAAGGAAATCAATGAACAATATGCTTTGCTAACCAGGACTGAACTGCTTGAGAAGTGGAAGAACCTCTCTGTCACGCTAAATAAGTGGGTGAGGGTAATATCTCTGGGCGAAACAATGGAAGGTCAGGCTATCGACATTGATGCCAGTGGGGCGCTTTTGATAAGGGATAAGGACGGCTTGGTGAGGGCTGCCCTCGCTGGAGACTGCATTCATCTAAGGTAAAAGATGTCGCAGTTGCTCATCCTCATCGGTTATTTTCTGGTCATAATCGGCGTTGGAGTGTGGAGCAGGAGAAGGGCGGGAAGTCAGGACGGCTTCTTTGTGGCTAATCGCCAGGGGAAAACGCCCTTAATCACCGGGTCGCTTCTAGCCACTGCCCTTGGTGGCTCTGCCACGGTGGGGATGGCTGGCTTGGGATTCCAGCAGGGTTTGACTGGCGCCTGGTGGCTTCTTGTTGGCTCTATTGGCTTGCTAGTTCTGGGATTCTTCTTTGCCCGGAAGGTAAGGGCTGCCGCTCTCTACACCCTTCCCGAGCTTGTAGGCAAACAATACGGCAGCGTGGTGGGTTTGGCAGCTTCCATCCTCATCGTTATTGCCTGGGTGGGTGTGGTTGCCGGACAGATTGTTGCCGCAGGAAAGGTTTTGTCTATCCTGGGGGTGGCCTCTGTTACCTCCTGGATGGTTATCTTCAGCCTGGTGGTGATACTTTACGCCGTTCTTGGTGGGCAGTTCTCCATCATTCGCACCGATTTTATCCAGGCGGTGATACTTTTCCTGGGTATCTTTATAGCTGCAGGGCTTGCCCTTTCTGGTATAGGAGGGCTTGATGGCTTAAAGGCATCCCTTCCGTCTGGCTATTTCTCCTTCCCGGTAAGCCCTGAGTTTAGCTGGAAGATACTGCTATCATTTTTGATTCTTGTTGGCGCAACTTATGTGGTAGGACCGGATATGTATACTCGCCTTTTCTGTGCTAAGGATGAGGGAATAGCCCAGAGATCAACTTTCTTGGCGGCAACCCTGTTTATCCCCCTGGCTTTCGCTGTCGTTTTTATCGGGATGAGCGCTCAAGTCCTCTATCCCCAGATTTCCCCCGAGCAAGCCTTTCCTCAGCTCATAAGCGGCGTTCTTTCCCCCGCTTTAGGCGGCTTAATTCTAGCCGCCTTGATTGCTGCGTTGATGTCCTCGGCGGATACCTGCCTTTTAAGTCAGGGAGTCATTTTGACTGAGGACATCTTAAAGCGACTTCGTCCTTCAATTGATGAACGAAGGACTGTTTTACTAACTCGTCTCAGCCTGGTTGGCCTTGGTCTTCTGGCGCTGGCATTAGCTTTAGCCTTGAAGGGGGTGATCGTATCTCTCCTCTTTGCCTATACCATTTTCACCTGCGGCCTGGTCGTCCCTGTGATTGCCGGATTTTACAAGGAAAGGCTAAAGGTAACCTGGCAGGGAGCGCTGGCAGCAATCATCGGCGGTGGAGCGATAGGACTGATAGGTAAAATACCCGCTGTTGATTTTTCCCTCAAAGAAGACCTTGGCCTCATTGGCTTTGGAGTAAGCGCCATCCTTCTCTTTGCGGTAAGCTACTTCACCAGGCGGAAATCGTGAGTTTCTATTGACAGTCCCGTCCCTCATTGTGTGAGCCAGCTAACCTAGCCGTTCAAAGCCTTATACCATTTCTTGTTGAGCTTATAAATCTCTTTGAATTTACCAAAAAGCTCATCGTAGATGGCCCTGTTTCTACTGTCGGGGCTAAACGTCCTTTCAACCTTTATATATTTTCCTATATCCTCGAAGTTTTTTATATAACCCAGAGCGAAGCTGCCGAGCATGGCAGCTCCCCTTGCTACTGCCGTTTGCACATCTTCGACTCTTTGTATTTTCCTGTCCATTACATCAGCTATAATTTGGCACCAGAGGTCATTTGTCGCCCCGCCGCCGATTATCCGTAATTCATCGACCTTAGAATACAAATTCTCGACTGTAAATAAAGCCCACTTCAGATTAAGGGCTATTCCTTCATAGACAGCACGGATTATATGACCTCGAGAATGATCAAGACTTAAGTTGTGCAGACCGCCCCGCACTGCATAATCATCAAGAGGACAGCGCTCACCAAAGAGCCAGGGAGTAAATATTAGCCCATCAGACCCTGGGGGAATGTTACTCGCCTCTTCTTCAAAAAGAGCATATGGTGGTGTTCCCGCTTCCACGTCTGTCTGCTTCCATAGCGCCTCTTTAGGATAGAGCACTTCTCTAATCAGCCATTCGAACGCCCCAGCAGATAGTTCCTGATGTCCCATGACAAGATAATATTTTTCAGGATAGGCGCTTCCGACGCAACCAGTGTAGTGAGCAATATCAACCTTCCGCTTTGTTACGTGGCCTCCTATCCAGCCCGATGTACCCAAATTGATGTGGAGTTCCCCGTCATGCATTGCCCCTGAACCAACCGCGGCACAGGTCATATCGCCTGCTCCATTTATTATCGGCGTCCCCTGTTTTAAACCTGTCTTTTTTGCTGCCTCTTCCGTCAGGCCGCCAACAATGAAAGTAGGGCTTTGGACTTCAGCAAGCTTTTCCATAGGGATACCAGCCATGTTACAGAGCTTCTGAGACCAATGATTATAGTGAGGACTGTTCTTCCTGGTGTCGAGGAGCCACCATACTACCGCAAGGTCTGTGGATGTGACCATCTTGCCTGTCAGCTTGAAGATTATATAATCCTTTACATCAAGAAATTTGTGACAATTTCTATATATCTCAGGCATGTTCTCCTCCAACCAGTAAATCTTCGGAATTTGGTCCTTACCGGTGGTGATGCTGGGTGCCCCGCCTGTTATTCGCAGGAAATTCAAAATCTTGAGTGGGGGATAGCCTTTAATCTTTATTAGCTCCTTATATAGCCTTTCTTTGGCTAACCTGGCTCCCCTGGCATCTATCCATATATAACTATTAGTAAGAGGCTTACCCTCCTTTGTTACCGGCGTGAAGCCTTGCATCTGGGTGGCAAACGTCATTCCGGCAATATCATCAGATTTAATCTGGGTCTTTTGGAGAAGGGCTTTTGTTGTCGAAGCAACTGCATTCCACCATTCATCAGGGACCTGCTCCGCATAGCTTGCTTTAGGCATAACGATGCCCGAGGGATAGGTTTGTCTCACAGAATCAACTATTCTGCCATCTGTAGTAACAAGCACCGCCTTATTGTTGGTTGTCCCTAAATCATGGGCGATTATATATTTTTCCATTTTCACCTCTCTTCCGGCAGATCTCGGGAAACGATTATGTTTACCCCGGTATTTAAGATATTTTCACAAACTATATCTCCACATTTGATGGGGGCTCTTACTCTAATTTTAGCTAATTCTTTCATGCATTTCATCATCAAATTTTTGGGTATTGGTTTTTCACTAATACTAAACAATGTAAAAAACTCAAAAGTCAAAAGTCAAAGGCAAAATGACAGAGCAAAAATGAAAAAAAGTCAGTATGAAGCTGATGGCTGAAAGCTGATAGCTGATGGCTACTAAGCTGAGTTTAGGGTTTCCCAGCAATAGCAGAAGCGCATCTCTGCCAGCCCTTCCCATTGTCATTGCGACCCCTTTTTCTATTTGTCATTGCGAGCCGAAGGCGTGGCAATCTCATTAAAATTCCTCTCCCTTGACGGGTGACCAGGCGCGGGTGGAAGTGTGAAAACCAATGTGCCACCAACTGTATGAACGAGCGCACTCTATTGTCCTGTGTTCCTAGTGCGGTATAATTACGCCAGGTAAAGGAGGAAATCTCGTGAAAACTAGAATCACAGAACTTTTTGGCATTCAACATCCTATCATATGCGGTGGTATGATGTGGCTGGCTAAACCTGAGCTCTGTGCGGCTATCTCGAACGCCGGTGGGCTTGGAAACTTGACCGCGGGGAACTACGAATCGGGAAACGACCTTCGTAAGGCTATCGATGAGACTCGGAGATTGACCGATAAACCCTTTTCCGTCAACATCACTTTCTTACCATCTGTGCGCATTACAAAAGAGTTACATCAGGAATACTTTCAGGTCTGCTGCGAAGAGAAAGTGACTGCCCTTGAAATCTCAGGCGCACCCTTAGATAAGTACTTGGGACCAAACTCCATTAGCGAGGCGAAGGAAGCAGGCGTGAAGTTGATACATAAAGTTGGTGCTGTCAGACATGCGAGGCATGCGGAGAAAGCTGGCTACGCTGCCGTCATTGCTGCCGGTTTCGAGGAAGGTGGACATCCTCTGGACGACGATGTGACCACCATGCTGCTCACCCCCCGAATCCGTGAGTCTGTGAATATCCCTGTTATTACTGCAGGAGGCATTGCAGATGGAAGGAGTATGGCTGCTGCTATGGTCCTTGGAGCGGATGGAGTCATGATGGCCTCGCGGTTTATTGCTACAGCAGAGTGTCTGGTACATCCCAACATCAAAGAGGAGCTCATTCGCCGCCAGGAAAACGATATTACCTTGGTATGCAAGTCGATTAACCTGCAGATGCGGGCCCTGAAGAATAAATTAGTCCAAGAGGTGCTGGAGGTGGAGGCGCGCCACGGCGGACTCGAAGAAATGATATCCCTCATCTCCGGCGAGCGCATCCAGAAAGCTTGGGAAACCGGCGATGTGGAATATGCTCCCTTGGCGCTCGGTCAATCTATCGGCCTGATCAAGGAAATCGTCAGTTGCCGGGAACTTCTGGAGAGAATGGTGAGGGAGGCTGAGGAGGCCCTTGCCAATGCCCGGCGGTGGTTCTAAGCGCAAGTTCCTGCGATTCTCTTCCAAAATCCAGCCTTGCTTGCGGGGTTACTCTTTTCAGCAGATATTGCTGATGATGGCTGACATCACAGCTTTCTATTAGAATCCTCTTCGTATTTGTCATTCCCTGCCCGTTTAGTTGTCATTGCGAGCGAAGCGTGGCAATCTCATCAAAATACCTCTCCCTTGAAGGGAGAGGCTAGGTGAGGGTGAGTTTCTCTTGCTTTTCCCGGAGATTGCTTCGGCACGTTGTGCCTCGCAATGACGGAAGGCCA
>DAOUDP010000025.1:0-219076 GCA_034431195.1 Dehalococcoidia bacterium
CCTGATGTTGTTATCATGGATGTTGCTATGCCCAAGCTTAATGGAATCGAAGCTACCAAGCAGATAAAGGAGCTTCACCTGCGCACGATTGTATTGATACTGACTGCTTATGATTACGAGGAATACATCTTCCCTATCCTGGAGGCGGGTGCTGCCGGCTATTTGTTGAAGGATATGAGCGGGCGGGAGTTGGTTAATGCTATCCATACTGTACGCAAGGGAGATTCGGTGTTCCATCCTGTGGTAGCTCGAAAGCTACTGGAGAACTTCAGGGGAGTGAGTGCCATGGGCAGCAGGCGAGAAGCATCAGACATACTCACTGAGCGAGAGATTGAGGTGCTGAAAATGGTAGCTGGAGGAATGAGCAATAAGGATATTGCCAAGAAGCTTTTCCTCAGCATACACACTATTGAGAGTCATTTGACAAGTATCTTCAACAAATTGGATGTGTGTTCCCGTATTGAGGCAGTCATGGAGGTATTTAAGAGAGGGTGGTTCACGTTAGAGGATATTCCGGATCAACGTGACTCCGACAAAAGATGACTTGGACAGGATGGACAACCAGATTGTCTAAGTCGGCGAAACCGTTCATACGCAACCGTCATTTCTGGATTATCTTAGCTATGCTGGTGCTTTGCACCATTCATCATTATGGCGACGCGATAGGCTTATCCATTTCGTTGCCCTTCGATGGGTTCTCTGACCTGACACGACATGCGGTAGATCGTGTGCTCTACCTTGGGCCGGTAATTTATGCCGGCTATGTCTTCGGTGCAACAGCGGGTTTAGCCATGACCTTTACTGTCCTGCTCCTTATGCTGCCTCGAGCTCTTCTTATTTCTTTAACCCCTACTGATGCTTTAGTCGAGGTTGTGGCCGTGGTGTTGGTAGGTGTCTTAGCAAATCTCTGGCTCAGGGCACGCACCAAGCAAATGGAAGTCGCAGCTAGGTACAGTGAGCTGTTTAGGAGTGCTCCAGATGCTATCTGGGTTCATGACTTAGAAGGCAATATACTGTCGGTCAATGAAGCAGCTGAAATGCTCACGGGGCTCAATACACAGGATTTATGCGGCATGAATGTCAAAGAGTTGGTTTCTCGTGAAAGCTTCGAGGTAGCAAAGAACGTGCAGCAGCGCTTATTTCGGGGTGAGGTCACGCCTCAACCTTATGAGCAACACCTGATCCGGAGAGATGGCACTGAGGCTATCCTGAGGGTCACTTCCAACTTGATCTATAGCAATCGCCGTCCCCAAGCCTTCCAGAATATTGCCCGAGATATAACTGATGAAGAGATGAGGCAAGAAAATCTGCAGTTTTATGTTGGGCACATTACCAAAGCTTATGAAGAGGAGCGCTTGCGTATTGCCGGTGAACTCCATGACAGTACTGCCCAAAGCCTTATTACCGTCCTTCAGCAACTGGAGAATTTTCTATATGACCAGCCGAATCTACCTGTGCGTAAGGTTAGAGAAATATGGTCTATCCGCGAGCACATAAAGGACATATTGCAAGAGCTGCGTCGTCTTAGCCGTGACTTGCGCCCATCCATTCTGGATGATGTGGGATTGGTGGCTGCACTGCGATGGACTGTCCGGGAACTCGAAACCGGGTATGGGATACAGTCCAGCTTGCAGGTATGCGGTGCTGAGCGAAGGTTCTCTAAGGAAGTAGAATTGAATTTCTTCCGCATTGTTCAGGAAGCACTGAGGAATATCGGGAAGCATTCCTATGCATCAACGGCTGAGGTGGTGATTGAATTTGAAGATCGCAAAACGACTGTCATCATAAGGGATAACGGCGCAGGGTTTGAGTCTCCAAAAGAGATAAGTGCTCTATCTCGCAGTGGTAAGCTTGGCTTGGTTGGGATGCAAGAGAGGGTGCGATTGCTGGGTGGTGTCTTAGAAATTAAGTCTGAACCAGGCAAGGGAACATCAGTGATAGTTGAGGCGCCAATATAGCTTTGTTGAGTTGCCACTGAGAGGCGCCCCCTCACTTTATCCCGCGGCACGCTTAAGCTACTGACCGAGAACGCATGGTCAGAATTGGGTTTGGCATTGAGGACACATTTGGTAGGGGGGTATGTTCGAGCCGTTGTATAGGTTGCATGGATGAATGGCAAGCCCTCTGCTAGAGAAGTACACTACCCTTAGCCTGACTGACACCAACAATCGGCATCAGCCAACACTCTTTGGTTCAAAGCTCACTTTTATTCTTTGCTTGAAGCTAACCTCAAGGTAACCCATGTTCCTAATGGGTCATCCAAGACACTGACTCTGGATTCCAGCCACTTGATATCACCAGTGGATAAGGCTACTCTTTCCTCACGATTTAGGTCATAGTCTTTCAGAATCTCATCAGGCTCCCGGGCCAATCTTGTAAAGAAGGTATCATCCTTTCCAGCTTTAGCGAGCACTGCCCTAGCTAGCACCTCCCGTAAGGCCTTGCTACCCATACGTTCCAAAGCAACCGTCTCACCCGCCTTAGCATGTTTCGCGAGCAGTGATCTAGCTAACACTTCCCGTAAGGCATTGCTTCCGCTCGCCAACCCAACGGCCTCTTCTAGCTCGGTGGGGCGAGGGAAAGGGACCATTGTCTTCAGCCAACGTCTTATCGCCATCCACACGTCGGCCCGATCTTGGCGTAAGTAAGCTGTCCAGTATACTGCACCTACTAGGAGACTCCCACCAATGATGTTTCCGATTGTGACTGGAATAAGGTTAGCCACAAACCCCATAACATTGAGGTTAGCTACACCAGCTGAAGTCAACCCTGCCGCCTGAACCACAGCAGACTGCTTTGTCAACAGCATGCCCATAGGGATGAAATACATGTTAGCAATGCTGTGCTCAAAGCCAGCTGCCACAAAGGCGGTGATAGGAAACAGGATGGCGAATATCTTGCCAACAACGGTGCGGGCGCTGAAGCATAACCAGATAGCCAGGCAAACCAGAGCATTGCACAGGATGCCCCGGGTGAGAGCCGAGGTGAAGGAGAGATTGACCTTAGCGTTAGCAACCAGGACAGCATTAGCTCCCACCGCATCGCTGTTGAAACCCCACTGAAGCGTGTATAACATCAGGCCCACTAGAGCCAGGGAGCCAATAAGGTTGGCAAAATATACCAGTCCCCAGTTTCGAAGCAGGCGACCAAAGCTTATTTTGCCGCTGAACCAGCTCATCACTAACAGGCAGTTACCGGTAAAAAGCTCTGCGCCAGCCACTACCACAAGAACCAGTCCTAGGCAAAAGGCAACCCCGCCAAGTAGCTTTGTTAACCCAAAGCCCAGGCCAGCATCAGTGGTAACCAAGGTGCAAAGCATAGCCCCCAGACCGATAAAAGCCCCAGCCAGTATGCCAAGCAGCATTGTGCTCGGGACATCGAGCTTTGCTTTGGTGACCCCTACAGTTTCCGCCTTCCGTGCCACCTCGGGAGGTGGCAGGCAGTCTGAAGCTGCCTTCTTCACCAGCTCGGCCACAACCTCTGACGACATAGGCTCTCTTGTCCACCTATCCTGTTCCATCTCGTATTCCCCAGCTTGATACTACGCCTGTGAAACGGTCTGAGTGGTGACCACAGAGCTCACCATTTCTCCTGACTCAGTCTGCACCATAACCATGTTGCTAACCGGTCATCCAGCTTGCCCACCCACGCCTCTATTTTCTTCATGTCGCCACTGGCCAATGCGGCTTTCTCCTCTGAGGTTAGGGTATAGTACTCTACAAGAGCCTGGCTGGGGTTATCCGCTAGTCGGGCTAGGAAATCGCTCTCCTCAGCCGCCCTTTCCAGCACTGCCAGCACTAACTCTCTTCCCTTAAGAACTTCAGCAACAGGCTCTCTTGTTTCCACCACCCCTTCTACTTTTGGCTTACTTGACACTCGCATCGTAATCCTCCTTTCCATCTCGATTTCTCACACTACCCTCATATATATATACGATACTAGCCTCTGGAGCGTATTTCATCGGCCTTTGGCTCTATTTTGGACATGCCCGAAAGTACAGTTATGGATGTACAAAGGTATTAGAAGGACGGGAAGAGAAGAATCCTCTTGCCATCCCAGCTTTGATGCTCTACAATTGGTTTGGAAAAATAGCGAGCTAATCTTGTCTGAAGGGAGTCGACTTGAAGAACTCAAAGATGAAGATCAGGATAGCGATCGCAGATGACCATCCACTGCTGCGAGAGGCAATGCGAAATGTGCTTGAACAGCATGAAGACATGGAGGTGTTGGGTGAGGCGAGCGATGGAGAAGAAGCGGTCAAACTAAGCTCACAGTTAAAGCCGGATATAATAGTAATGGACATTGTAATGCCAAAACTTAGCGGTATCGAGGCAACCAAGCAGATCAGGAAAGTAAGCCCTACCACCGCTGTGCTGATCCTGACAGCCTACGATGATGATCGCTACGTGATAGGCTTACTGGAAGCGGGAGCGGCTGGCTACTTGCTGAAAAGTGCTCGGGGGGAAGTCTTGGTGAAGGCTATCCGCGCTGTGCACGCAGGTGAATCAGTGCTTCATCCCACTATAATCGCTAAAATCCTGAAGTACAGGATGCGGATAGAGGCTGAGGGTGGTGAACAGAAGACGGAAGAACAACTCAGCGACAGGGAGCTGGAGATCTTGAAGCTAACTGCCAAGGGCATGAGTAACAAGGATATAGCTAAGAGACTCTTTCTCAGTGTCCGCACAGTAAAAGCTCACCTGTCCAATATCTTTAACAAAATGGCTGTAGCTTCGCGTACTGAGGCTATAGTCAAAGGGGCAAGGGAAGGCTGGCTCACCTTGGAGGACATGTCTGATGACGAGAGCAAAGACTAGATGCTCACACACCGGTCTATAAGAGCCACTAGAGATTTCATGGGTGTTTCATTCTTGACATCAAAATCCAAACCCATAGTGCTGAATCCCCATTTCTGGATTATCGTGGTGCTGTTTGCGGTTACTAGCATCAGTCATTACCATGAGCTTTTGCAAAATGTGCCCATCATCGGCCAGATATCAACCAGCATTTTCTTCGGCTTAGGTCGGCATACCGAGGATCGGCTCATATACATTATTATTATAGCCTATTCTACTTGGGTATTCGGGGGAAAGATTGGGGGTACCGTTCTGCTAGCCAGTATTCTGGCTATGCTCCCGCGTGCCATCTTCATCTCACCAAGTCCTAGAGACGCCCTTTTTGAGAGCTTAACTACCGCCTTCATCGGAGTGCTTCTGGTGCTAGTCATTGAAGCATGGCGAAGAACAAGAGAAGAGCGGAGTAAACTACAAGTGGCAATGGCAAACCTGCACTTGTCAGAGGAAAAATATCGTGAGCTATTCCAAAATGCCAGCGATGCCATTTGGATTCATGACCTTATGGGCTATATCACTGCTGCAAATAGGGCTTCTGAAAAATTGACTGGCTACACCGTGGATGAACTGCAGGGTAAAAACATTATCGAGTTCCTCTCTGAGAATGCCTATACCTTAGCGGGTATGGTCAAAAGAAAGCTGTTGGAAGGCGAGCCTATCGAGCAGCGTTACGAACAGCGATTATTCAGAAGGGATAGAACTGAGGCAATAGTGGAGCTAACAACAAATTTGATTATGCAAGGTGATCAGCCCATAGCTTTCCACAATATCGCCAGAGATGTCACCCAAGAAAGGAAAATGCGGGATAGCATGCAGTTTTACCTCCAGAAAGTTCTGGTGGCTCAGGAGGAGGAGCGCAAGCGTATTGCCCGTGAACTGCACGATGAAGCTGGTCAATCCCTGTTGCTGCTGGCACACCAGTTGGACGCAATAGACTCCGATTCTAGAAGCAAGCTATCTAAGCCGGTCCAGGAAAAGCTGACTCAGGTACATGATTTGGCTGTGGAAACCCTCAACGGCTTACGCCGCTATGCTCAGGAGTTGAGACCAGCCATTCTGGATGACATGGGGTTAGTAGCGGCGCTGGAATGGATGCTTGACAGTTTAACTGCAGAAAAAGGGATCGATGTTGATGTTCAACTAGATATGCCAGGGCACGACTTGCCACATGAAACTCAGCTACTATTGTTCCGTATTGCCCAAGAGGCCCTGGGCAACATTAGGAGACATGCCCAGGCATCAAAGGTAATGGTTAGATTAGAATCTGGGGCAGGAAAAATAAGGGTGATTATCACCGACAATGGTAAGGGGTTTGAAGTCCCCGTGCGGATAAGTGACCTCAGCAGCATTGGTAAGTTAGGCCTTATCGGGATGCAAGAGAGGGTGCGATTGCTGGGCGGTGTCTTAGAAATTAAGTCTGAACCAGGCAAGGGAACATCAGTGATAATTGAGGCGCCAATATAGCTTTGCTAAGTTGTCACTGAGAGGCGCCCCCTTCACTTTATCCCGCGGTGGCGCAACATTTGACAAACTAGACATTACGCTATGAGATCGCTTGGTAACTTAAAAAATCCAATTCTCCAGAAAGCTTCCTGCAAATAAATACTAGCGAGATAGCCTCAAAGCTATAACAGGGTAAGGGAGAGAGACCGTAATAGAAGCGAGATGCGAAGAAACCGCGCGGAGACGTCGTGAAAAACCTTGCTATGCAGCGCTGTATATTCAATCTTAAAAAAGGGGCAAAAGGAGGAATGAATATGAAAAAGACGCGAATCATAGATTTAAGTATCCCCACTGAGGAGAGCCCCAGCGACCCTTCCCCGGTGAAAGTCATCCACGAAACACATGAACAAAGCGTTGAGCTTATGACGCTAGTTTTCGGCTGCAACAAAGATGACCTCCCTCAGGGGCTGGGTTGGGCTAATGACACCATAACGCTGGGAGCTCATGCTGGAACTCACGTCGATGCTCCGTGGCATTACTTTCCCACATCGGAAGGGAAAAAGGCAAGGACTATTGATCAGCTTCCTTTGGAATGGTTCTATAGCAATGGCGTAGTTCTAGACATGAGACACAAGCCCCAGGGGTCGTCAATCACCATCAATGATCTTCAGCAGGCTCTACACAAGATTGGCTACCAAATAAAACCCTGGGACATCGTGATGATGCAAACAGGGGCTGATAAGCTCTGGGGCAGGTCAGAATATTTCAATGCTGGCTGTGGCATGGGGAGGGAGTCCACGCTATGGTTAATAGAGCAAGGCGTGAAAGTCATGGGAATAGATGCCTGGGGCTGGGATAGACCATTCTGGGCAATAAAAGAGGAATTTCAACGAACCAAAGACAGAAATATCCTGTGGGCGGGACATCGTGCCGGTATAGAAAAAGAATACTGCCATATTGAAAAACTGGCGAATCTGGACAAACTCCCCAGGCCTTTTGGCTTTAAAGTGGCTTGCTTCCCGGTCAAGCTAACAGGCGGGAGTGCTGGCTGGGCTCGTGTAGTGGCAATTATCGAGGAATAGAATTTACTTCGGATATTGCCAACTCTGGTAACTTGCGCGGACGCTTGCAGTATTCTGGCTTGTATGCTAACATCTATGGCTTGGCTTTGAGATGTATCGCATCATAGCTAGAGAAAGATTAGCTGAGAATATTCACCTTCTAGAAGTAGAAGCGCCTGAAGTGGCGAGGAAAGCACAGCCAGGGCAATTTGTCGTTGTCAGGGTTGACGATGAAGGCGAACGGATTCCGCTAACCATTGCCGATTGGGATGTGGAGGGGGGGAGCATAACCATCATTTTGTTGGCAGTGGGCACTACTACCAGGAAGTTAGCTCGGCTTGATGCGGGAGATAGCATCCTCAATTTTGTTGGCCCATTAGGTCGTCCCACAGAGATTGACCGCTTCGGCACGGTAATCTGTGTTGCTGGGGGTGTTGGTACTGCCTCTATATTTCCTATTTCCAGGTTGCTGAAGGCTCGCCAAAACGAGGTCATCGCCATAATGGGTGCTCGAACCAGGGAGCTTATTTTCTGGGAAGACCACCTCCGCAGCGTTAGTCACCAGCTGATAGTAACTACCGATGATGGCTCTTATGGTAGAAAGGGGGTGGTGACCGAACCACTCAAGGAATTTCTTGGTGCAAGAAAAGTTGACCGTGTAATTGCTATTGGGCCAGCTATTATGATGAAGTTTTGTTCTTTGACTACCAAGCCAGTGGGTGTCAAGACCATTGTGAGTCTAAACCCGATAATGGTTGATGGCACCGGGATGTGTGGTTGCTGCCGTGTATCTGTGGGTGGAGAAACCAAGTTTGCCTGTGTTGACGGCCCTGATTTCGATGGTCATGAGGTTGATTGGGACTTGCTCATGAGTCGGCAGCGTGCTTACCTTGATGAGGAAAAGGAATCGATGAAGCTCTGGGAAACAAAGGCAGTGAAGAAATAAGATGCTAGCAGATGTCATTGCGAGCGTCCTCCCGTGTTGCTGCCAGCGTCCTCCCCTGTCATTGCGAGCGGAGCGAAGCAATCTCTGGGAAAGAAGCGCAGTGAGGAAATAAAGTGGCTGAAAAGATAAAGCTAAATCTAAACCGCGTGCCTATGCCAAAGCAAGCAGCGGCAGTAAGGAGAAGGAATTTTGATGAAGTAGCCCTGGGGTATAGTGAAGAGCAGGCTGTTGAGGAAGCCGGCCGCTGTATTCAATGCAAGAAACCAGGTTGCATTAAGGGTTGTCCTGTGGAGGTAAATATTCCTGAATTCATAAAGGCAGTCCATGAAGGTGATATGCCTGAGGCGGCAAGAATAATCAAAAGTACAAATAGCCTTCCCGCCATCTGCGGCAGAGTTTGCCCGCAGGAGACGCAATGCGAAGTGGCCTGCGCATTGAACAAGAAAGGTGCTCCCAGTGCTATTGGTAGACTGGAGCGATATGTGGCTGATTGGGAACGGGCTCATCCTGAGGTTGGTGAAAAGCAAAAAGAGCGTGTTGCATTTAACGGTAAGAAGGTGGCAGTAGTTGGCTCGGGTCCAGCAGGTTTAACCTGCGCTGCTGACCTGAGTAAATTGGGATATGAAGTAAACATTTTTGAGGCGTTCCATGTAGCTGGTGGCGTGTTGATGTATGGTATTCCCGAATTCAGGTTGCCCAAGGATGTTGTTCAAGCTGAGGTTGATTATGTGAGGTCTCTGGGCGTCGAGATCAAGCTTGACCATGTGATTGGTAAAATAGCCACGGTGGACGAGGTTTTACAAAATGGCTATGATGCCGTTTTCCTGGCTCCTGGAGCTGGAGCGCCGATGTTTCTGAACATTCCCGGTGAAAATTTGAGTGGCGTCTATTCAGCTAATGAATTTCTTACCAGGACAAATTTGATGAAGGCTTACCTGTTTCCTGAGTATGATACACCGATAAAAGCAGGGGGAAGGGTGGCTGTCGTTGGCGGCGGCAATGTCGCTATGGATGCTTCGAGGTGTGCCTTGAGGCTCGGAGCTGAAGAAGTTCATCTCATTTACCGACGTTCTGAAGTGGAAATGCCAGCAAGGGCTGAGGAAAGGGAGAATGCTAAGGAGGAAGGAGTCATTTTTAGGCTTTTAACAAATCCTGATCGTTTTATCGGGGATGAACAGGGCAAGGTCAAGGCAGTAGAGTGCTATGAAATGGAGTTGGGCGAACCTGATGAGAGTGGGCGGAGGCGACCGATTCGGAAGGCGGGAACTGAGTTTACTGTGCCTGTTGATACCGTGGTCGTTGCCCTGGGCACCAGCCCTAATCCGATTATCCCTTCAACGACCGAGGGACTTGAACTTACCAGGTGGGGCACGGTGAAAGCTGATGAGGATACAGGGAGAACAAGTAAGGATAGAGTGTGGTGCGGAGGCGATATGGCCACTGGAGCAGCTACGGTCATCAGTGCTATGGGAGCTGGCAAGCGAGCCGCTGCGGATATCAATGCTTATTTCAACGGGTAGGCTTTTTAATCTTCGAGTTCAGTTTTTCCTTCCTCGATTAACTGTAGATACTTGGACTTAATCCGCGCCGCCTTTGAAGCCTGACGGTCTACTTCATAAGGCTCGCCCATAAAAATCTTTCCGTATTCCTCGGTTTTTCCTTTTGTAGGGTCATCGGTGTAAAATAACTTCTGACGAGCTTCTATGATCCCTAAATCGAAGGGCATGGTAAAGTAAAGGTCAGCAAGTACCCTTTCTATTCCCAATGCATATAATGTTCCCCAGCCACCTGTCTTGCCCGATTGGTATTTGCTCACCGGAAGCAGGCTTAACAGATTCGCCATGGTGAAGCATGCCGTATCTCTGGAAATCTTAAACGGTGTCACGCTGATCAATAAATCGCTGCGTAAAACCACGTTAGGTATCCAGAAGGTAGGCGTGGCGAAGAATTTGGGTAGAGGATTTTCCACCTCCACGAAAATGGAATCTTTGGTATCAAGCAATAGCACATTAGGAAAGTTGTATCCTAAAGCGCTATATATGGGATAGATTGACTCACCGCTTGGAGTTGCATCAGTAATGATGATGTCAGCGCTGCTCACTTTCCTGATGCCTTCAATGATGGTGTTAAGTATTTCGGGGCTGGTGGTGGCCGGGTATGGCGTGGGATAGCTGGCACAGGGTTTGATTAAAATGCGCCTTGCCCAAGAGATTTCTCTTGGTGGTGTGAAAATGAATTCGGAATCTTTAAAAATCACTGATGCTCAACTCCAGGAGAATATGTTGCCAATGGCAAAAGCTTGATTATGAAGCTGGTGATAACGCGATAATTTCACTCTCAGCAGGCAACTTCCCGGCTTGAAATTCTATCTCGCTCTTATCCCACTTTTTCACCCTTTCTTTGCCTTCGAGGAAAGTATTGACATCGCTTATGGGATAGGCACATTTAGGCGTCTTGAAATGCATGGGGATTATCACTTTAGGCCTCAATTGAGTGCACACCTGGGTTGCTTCGGCAGCATTTATGGTAAAAACGCCACCTACGGGAATGAATAATATATCCACGTTACCAACTGAGGCTATTTGCTCCTGGCTCAGCAAGTGCCCTAAGTCTCCTAGATGGCAAAGTCTGATGCCATCGACGGTAAAACAAAATACAGTATTATCTCCCCTTTCCTTTCCCTGAGATCTGTCATGGTAGGCGGCAATGCCTTTAAACTCGATACCACTGACATTCTTGATGCCGCTACCTTTGACTATCTGTGGTTGTCCTTGCACCGCTGAAACATTGTTATGGTCACCGTGGTCATGGCTTACGATGACGACGTCAGCGCTTTCCTTGATGGGAGCGTAATTAATGCCTACGCCGACTGCATAGGGGTCGGTAATCAACTTTGTTCCCTTCTCAGAGGTAATCAAGAAACAGGAATGACCCAGCCACTTTATCTTCATACTAACCCTCCTTGCTTAGCTAGTGATAAAGCCAATTCGGTCAGTGTCCTTACACCTACTCCAGTCGCTCCTTTCACTGTATAGCCGCTTTCTTTATTGCTGGAAGCCGTGCCAGCTATGTCAATATGCGCCCAGGGAACATCATCAATGAACTCAGCCAGGAAAAGAGCAGCGGTGATAGCCCCACCGTATCTATTCCCGGTGTTTTTAATATCGGCGATGAGGCTTTTGTTATTTTCCTTATATTCCTCGGGCAATGGCATTTGCCACATCTTTTCTCCGGTTTTGTTAGCAGCTTTGACAATTTCATTTGCTAACGGCTGGTTATTGCTGAAGAGTCCACTATAGCCAGTGCCCAGGGCAACTCGACAGGCACCGGTTAGAGTAGCCAGGTCTACCAGTGGAGACAGGCTCTGTTTTACGGCATAGCTCAGTGCGTCAGCTAAGATAAGCCTTCCCTCAGCATCGGTGCTTATTATTTCTATAGTTTTGCCGTTCATTGCCTTCAATATGTCTCCAGGCTTGAGGGCATTGCCGCTGGGCAAGTTCTCCACTGCTGGAATTATAATGGTGATGTTGATTTGGCATTTTAAGCGAGCAATGGCAGCCAATGCTGCCATAACTGCTGCGCCGCCTGCCATGTCATCTTTCATCTCACCCATGCCCTCTGAGGGTTTAATGGAAATTCCTCCAGAATCAAATGTTACTCCTTTGCCCAAAAAGCCAGCAGTGTTCTGGGAATCTGGATTACCTTTGTAGCCAAGAGTTATCAACTTTGGTGGCTGGCTGCTTCCACTTGCCACCCCCAAAAGTGCTCCCATGCCCATCGCTTCCATATCCCTGGAATCGAGAACCTTGAATTCCAAATCATATTTGTTGGCTGTCTCTTCAGCTATTTCAGCCATTCGAGCAGGGGTCATCTGGTTAGCTGGCTCATTCACCATGTCGCGGGCAATTACGGTGGCTTCTGCCATTATCTTGCCATTTCCAATGCCATGCTCCACGGCCTTTAGCTTGTTTTGTTGTTTCTCCACTATCAAAATCTCGGCCAAATCCTCATATTCAGGCTTTTTATACCTGGTGAAATTGTAAAGTCCGAGAAGACTGCCCTCGGTAATTGCTTCTGCGGAATCCTCTGGTTCAATGCTGCCTGTGCCCGCACCGTGGAGTATTGTAGCCACACTGTGGCAATTTGATTTGCGTAATAAGCGGGAAAAATCACCGGTTACTCTACGTACTTTGTCTAGATTGAACTCTTCTTTTTTGCCCAGTCCTGCCGTAGCCACTATCCTGGCGGGCAACTTGCCAAGCGTATGAATGATGGTAACTTCTCCAAGCTTGCCCTTAATCTCGCCCTGGTCAATAAGCTGGCTCACAGCTCCGCCTAGAGCTTTATCGACAGCAGCCGTGGCTCCACCGGGCTGTTTCACCTCCTCAAAAAGATTCACCACCAGTGCATCGGCTTCGCTCTCGGTTATGTCACCAATTACAGCCTTAATTTCCATATTCTTCGCCTGAACTATATAAAATCTCTAACGAAACTATTATTTTAACCTATTTGGGTGTAATAATGAAGGGGTATACTCGTTCATGTGATTAGTGGCGCATTCCTTCTGTCATTGCGAGGCACGTCAGTGCCGAAGCAATCTCCAAGTCAAATCCTAAACTCAAAGCACTAAATTCTAAACAAATCCCAATATCCAAATTCAAAACTCAAAACTCTTTTGGTCATTTGGCTTTTGGTCATTTGATATTGTTTAGTATTTCGGATTTAGTATTTAGAATTTTGTTCTTCGGGATTGCCACGCCTTCGGCTAGCAGCAGTCAGCGCTCAGCTAATGGCTGAAGGCTGATAGCTGAAAGCTGATAGCTACCAAATTAAAAAGCAGTCAGTAATCAGCAGTCAGCGGTCAGTTAATGGCTGAAGGCTGATAGCTGAAAGCTGATAGCTACCAAATTGTGCCAACGAGTACAGTTCCTTGTCTTTGGTATCTTCCTGGTGGTAACATAAAATTCTGGCGGGCCGCTAGCTCAATTGGAAGAGCAGCTGACTCTTAATCAGCCGGTTCAGGGTTCGAGTCCCTGGCGGCTCACTACTGAGTAGCTTTGTGCTCAGCTACCGCCAAACGTTATTGCCGTTAGCCCTGGCGGTTGTGGCTGTTTTTCTTTGGCGAGCGACCACAGGCAATTCTATGATGAAGGTGGCTCCCTTTCCCAGGGTGCTCTCGGCATATATCTTGCCATTATGGCTGTTAATAATCCCTTGACAAATGCTCAAGCCAAGCCCCGTTCCTTGGCCCGTCTTTCTGGTAGTAAAGAAGGGGTCAAATATCCTCTTCAGATTTTTCTGCGGTATCCCCGGGCCATCATCCTTAAGAGATATCCGAATGGTGTCATCTTTCGCCTGTGTTTTGACCAGGAATCTACCTCCGCCATGGGCTGCTCTCATCGCCGTCCTGGCGTTTAGCATTATATTAAGGAACACCTGCTGGAGTTGCCCGGGGTCTGCCATGGTTTGTGGCAGGTGAGGGTCGAGGTTGGCGGTAACCTTTATGTTACCGGTCGTCATTTCATAGGTTTGCAGGTCGAGGGTGGCTTCTATCAGCTTGTTAATATCAATATATACTGTCTCTGGCTTCTGGTGGCGGGCAAAATTGAGCAGCCTGCCGGCAATGCTGGCTACCCGTTTCCCTTCATTATTGATGATCGTTGCATATTCCCTGGCGTCTTCAGGGAGCTTGCTATGTGCCAGTATCTCAGCAAAGCCGACGACACTGGTGAGGGGATTATTTATCTCGTGGACGATGCCTGACGCCATCTCGCCAACAACGCTCAAACGGCTGGCTAACTGAGCCCTTTGCTGCAGCTCGTCTTTCTCTTTCTCCACCTCTTTGCGCTCAGTAATGTCTCTGACAATACCCCGGAACCCTATCGGCTTAGCTTCTGCATCCCTTATTAGTGATAAGGAAGCTTCAACGAATCTCTTCGTGCCATCCTTTCTTGTGACCTCCCAATCAAATCCTCTGGCAGGCTTTCCAGTGGTGTATACCTTGTTGAATGTTTGATACACCTTCCTGGCATTCTCTTTGTCCATATACTGCCTGTTGTTCATACCCATCATTCCGCCTCTGGTGTATCCCAGGATTTGGCACAAGGCATCGTTGAAGAAGGTAAGGTTGCCGGCGAGGTCAACCTCAAAGTAACCGTCCGTCACGTTTTCTAGGATGGTTCGGTATTTTTCCTCACTTTCCCGCAGCTTCTCCTCCGCCTGCTTTTCCTCGCTAATGTCCTTGGCATTGTATTGTATCTCAACGATTTTACCGTCTTTTGTTACGGTACTCCCACTTGCCAACAAGTGCCTGATCTTACCTGGCTTTTTCGCTGATATAGCCCTTAGTTCATAGCGGGGAGTAAGCCCGTCGAGGATGTCTTTCCAGAACTGAATATATTTGGGTACATCTTCTGGATAGGCGATGTTCAATATGCTTTGTCCTACCAATTCCTCTTTTGAAAGACCGGAAAGCTTTTCCACCTCTTTGTTAACGTGCAATACCCATCCCTCTGGGTCTGTTGTTATGATTAGTTCATTTGCGCTTTCAAACAGGTCCTCAAAGCGCGTTCTAGCTTCTTCTGATGCCTCCTCCGCCAATTTGCGCTTGGTGATGTCGGTAAGTGTTCCATGTGCCCCGACTACGCGATCTCCGTCAAAGATCGGTCGGTTGGAAATGCCCATCCAGCGGATTTCGCCAGACTTGATATGAAACCGATACTCACCTTCCGTGCTGTGGCCGGAAAGCGTACGCTCAAAACCCTCTATGGCATGTGGCAAATCTTCCTCATGCAAGAACTCAGCAAAAGAGCGCCCCATTATTTCTGAGGGACTGTATCCGGTCAACCACTCTATCACCGGGCTGATATAGGTTACATTTCCATCCTGGTCAATGGTGTAGATGGCATCGTTTATCTCCTCTGTCAACTGACGATACTTCTCCTCACTCCGCCGCAGCTCCTCTTCCGCCTTTTTGCGCTCGGTGATGTCCCTCGCCATGCCCATAGTGCCTATTATTTTCCCATCTATTTCTATAGGGGATGAGGTGACCTCTATCGGAAGAAGCTCACCGTTCTTGGTGATAATCCTGGTCTCATAGGTATCTGTTTCCCCGTTGAGCACCTTTTTCAAGGCGTTCGCCATGCGCGGGATCTCTTCCTCAGGAAGGATGAGAGTGGCATACTCGCCAATGAGCTCATCCCTGCTGTAACCGCACATTTCTTCAGCCTTTCTGTTACCTGAGGTAAATCTAGTTTGTGAGTCCATCGTAAATATTCCGTCTGTAGCGCTCTCAAATAGACTTCTGTATTGCTCTTCACTTTTCTGCAGTTTCTCCTGCGCCTGTCTGCGCTCGGTGATATCCCTCGCCATAGCCAACATGCCCACGCTTTTCCCGCCCTCTCTTACTATAGACGTCGTACTGACCTCCAGCGGGACCAAATCACCGCTCTTACCCTTGATATCAACCTCAAAGGTAGCTGTCTTGCCTTTGATTACCTTTTGGAAGATGTTCTCCATGCGCGGGATCTCTTTCTTAGAGATCAGGCTGGTGAAAGACTTTCCAATCAGTTCCTCTCTGTTATAACCGCCTATCTCTTCAGCCTTCCTGTTACCTGAGGTAAATCTGCCCTGCATATCTGTGGTAAATACTGCGTCTGTAGCGCTCTCAAACAGATTCCGGTATTCTTCTTCAGATTGGCGCAGCGCCTCCTCCGCCTTCTTTTCATCGGTGATGTCCCGGACAATACCTCGAAACCCTGTTGGCTCACCTTGTGAATCCGTCATCAGTGATACGGAAGATGAAAGGAATAGCTTGGTGTCATCCTTCCTTACAACCTCAAACTCAAATCCTCTGGCAGGCTGCCCGGTGGTGTATACTTCGCCAAATTTTTCCAACACCTTCTTCGCAGTCTGTTTATCCATGTAGTCCCTGTTGTTCATACCTATCAGTTCATCTCTGGAAT
Source organism: Dehalococcoidia bacterium (assembly GCA_034431195.1). GTDB lineage: Bacteria > Chloroflexota > Dehalococcoidia > GIF9 > AB-539-J10 > CG2-30-46-19. The sequence goes on from DAOUDP010000025.1 coordinate 16,268, forward strand.
ATCCCAGGTTATTGCATATGGAATCATTGACGAAGGTAAAGTTGCCGGCAAGGTCAACTTCATAATAGCCCTCTACGACGTTTTCGAGGATGGTTCGGTATTTTTGCTCACTCCGCCGCAGCTCCTCCGCTGCCTTTTTTTGCTCCGTGACGTCCCGGCTAAGACCTCGAAACCCTATCGGCTGACCCTGTGAGTCCCTTATCAGTGATACCGAGGATGAAACGGATAGCTTCGTGCCATCCTTTCTTATGATCTCCCAATCAGCTCGTGTGTAAGGCTTACCAGTGCGGTATACTTCATTGAATATTTGATACACCTTCCTGGCGTTCTCTTCGTCCATATATTTCCTGTTGTTCATACCCAGCATCTTATCTCTGGTGTATCCCAGGGTTTGGCACAACGAATCGTTGAAGAAGGTAAGGTTACCGGCAAGGTCAATCTCATAATAGCCTTCTGTCACGCTTTCCAGGATGGTTCGGTATTTCTTCTCACTTTCCCGCAGCTCCCACTCCGCCCGTTTTTCCTCGGTAATGTCCTTGGCATTGTATTGTATCTCAACGATGTTTCCGTCTTTTCTAATTGCATTCCCGCTTGCCAGTAAGTTGCTGACAACACCTGTCTTTGAAATAGTCCTTAGTTCATAGTGAGGACTAAGCCCGCTGAGGATGTCTTGCCAGAACTGGATATACTTGTCTCTATCTTCTGGATAGGCAATCTCCAATATGCTCTTTCCTATCAATTCCTTTTTTGAATAACCGGAAAGCTTTTCCACCTCTTTGTTAAGCCTCAATACCCATCCTTCTACGTCTGTTGTTATGATTAGTTCGTTTGCGGTTTCAAAGAGGTCCTCAAAGCGCATCTTAGCTTGTTGTAATGCCTCTTCCGACCGCTTGCGTTCGGTGATATCACGGAATATTCCTTGAAGCAACTTTTTGCCCCTGAGTTCAATGACATTGGCTTTGATGGCAACCTCTTTGATTTCTCCCTTCTTGGTGATGACCTGCGTTTCCAGAACCCGCCCTTCTTTTTCTCCGAGATGCTGTCTGAAGGTCTTGGTGACTCCTCTAGTCTTTTGCGGAGGATGGAGAGTCCGCTGATGTTGTCCAACAAGCTCTGATTTCTTTCTGCATACCAGTTTACATGCTTCCCGGTTACAGTCACTTATCATGCCTGTTTCGGCATCGGCTACGAAGATAGCATCCAACGCCTGTTCGAATTGCGTTCTATACTTTTCTTCAGATTCTTCAAGTGTCTTTTCCACCTGCTTGCGTTCGGCAATGTCTGTGAAGGTACCGACGATACCCTCAAGCTCGCCGATCTCGTTCATGAGCGGTGCAGCGCTGACGCTGATCCAGGAGATGGAGCCATCCGGGCGCTTCACACCCATGATTACACCTCTCACTGGACGCTTTTCCTTCATCGCACGGGGGCTAGTCATCTCCTCCGGCGGCATCGGCGTTCCATCAGGGCGGAGGATCTCCCACTCTGGAGCGACGCAATTGCGAGCTTCGATTTCAGAACGTTTGAGCCCCAGGATGCGCTCTGCCGCAGGGTTGGCTTGAACGATCTGACCACTTGGGGCAATCAAAACTATACCCTCCTCCATCGTTTCGAACAGACCCCGAAGATGCCCCTCACTCACTCGCAGCTTCTCCTCCGCCTGCTTACGCTCGGTGATGTCCCTGGCAATCCCTTGAATGGCATAGGGTTCTTCCCCTCGGTAAATGAGGGAGGCTTCCGTCTCCACCCACACATAATTGCCATCCTTTGTTCTCAATTTGAATTCGGTAGTTCCTTTCTGGTGACCGGTTTGCTTAATCTCTTCAAGGGCTTTGAGGGCGGTGGGCAACTGGTCTTCTCCCAGCAATGAAGAAATATTAAGGGAAGTAAGCTCCTCTCTGGTGTATCCCATGAGGTTCAAGGCGGCGTCATTAGCGTCCAGGAGCCTGCCTTCAAAGTCATGCACATATACGCAGTAAAGCGTTCGGTCAAAAAGCGCGTTATATCTCGCGTCAATCTCCTGCAGCGCTTCCTCTGCCTGCTTGCGATTGGTGATGTCTTTGACGAAAGCGCCTATTCCTGCAGGATTTCCCTGCCTGTCTCTTATTAACCACGCACTCAGTGATACAGGGAATATCGTGCCATCCTTTCTAATGTATTCCTTTTCAAAAGTCCCGTACCCCTCAGACATGAAATCCTTCATCGCCTCTGCTTCAAGCTTATGCCATTTCTTGGGGGTCAGCTCCTGGAAATTAGTGCCTCTAAGTTCTTTTAACGTGTAACCAACCATATCCTGATAATCTTGATTGGCATCAACGATCTCACCGTCCAGCGTAGTAATGGCAATACCATGTGAGTCTGAATCAAATAGGGTTCTATACTTCTGGTCAGCTTCCCGCACCGCTGCCTCCGCCCTCTTGCGCCCGGTGACCTCAGCAGTCAGCTTTCGGGTTTTTCTTGGAAGTTGTGCAGTTCGTTGATTAACACGCATTTCTAACTCCTTGTCAGCTTTTCGTAATCTTTTCCCTGGCCCGCTTGCGAGCACCGTATTCATCGGCCAGTTCTAAGGCATTTGAAACATGCTGGGCGAGGTTCACCACCGACGGGATGAAGTGTTCGGCCAATTTGGTGGAGGAGATGCCGAAGGCACCTGTGATGTTTCCATGCCGCCTCAACGGCGTCAGGATGCACGTCCTGTTCTCGGCGCCCAGGCTGTTTGATATCGAGTCGGCTAGCCGCTGTGGAAACAATTCGGCAATTATGTCACTAACCTTAACCTCGACTGTTTTCCCCTCTGTTACGACCTGACTGAACATGCTTGACCTGTTCAGGTCGATCCTGTGCCTTTTCGCCCGGACTCCAGCTGCCCTCTGTGCAGCCTCAAGCTCCCCGGCGGGGAATCCTGCTTCCGTGAGCCTGAGCTTCGCTCCATCATCCGTCAACAGCAGTAGGCTCACCCTGTACTGTTTCGACTTTGCAAACTCCTCCCTCAGAGTTCTGTAGGTCTCAGCCTGGTCCGGCAAGCCATGTATCTTCGCCGACACGTTCTCCGTGAAGCGGGTAATATCAGTCAGGTCACGCCGCGGTTTGTCTTCCTGTTCCCTTTTCTCCTGCATGCTATTTCCCAAGCCATCTGGTTTCGATTATTCGTGTTGCACTAAACACCCCCATCATCTCCTGTCCCTGTAGTGTTACCTTCCTCCACAGCTTTTTGATAAAGTTCCTGCAATTTGAACAATTCAAGCGATTCTTTCCTTGACAAGCTTCTCTTATGCTCAAGGTAGAACAAGCGCCGCAGTTCTTCCTGCGGCAATATGGCTATCGTTCTCTTCCTTGCCATGTGTCTCCTTTTACTATTTACCTCACTAATCAGCTATATTTTTCTACGTAAAGTGTAAGGTGTACTCGTTATTGTGCAAATCCCCAGTTGGTACTGTTTTGAACGGTATTTTAGTACCATAGGACTGAAGCCTATTGTTGTTGGATATGTACTTGCCTACTAACAAAGAAGAGCCGAATTTAGTAGCTTTCAGCTATCAGCCTTCAGCCATTAGCTGACCACTGACTGCTGATTACTGACTGCTTTTCGATTTGGTAGCTATCAGCTTTCAGTCATCAGCTTTCAGTTATCAGGCATTAGCCGAGCGCTGACTGCTGATTACTGACTGCTTTTTGATTTGGTAGCTATCAGCTATCAGCCTTCAGCTTTGAGCTACCAGGCATTAGCTGACCACTGACTGCTGATTACTGACTGCTTTTCGATTTGGTAGCTATCAGCTTTCAGTCATCAGCCATTAGCTGACCACTGACTGCTGATTACTGACTGCTTTGTCATTTTGCATTTTGATTTTTGAGTTTTGACTTTCTTTGAGATTGCCACGCTTCGCTCGCAATGACCCCCTTCTGTCATTGCGAGGCACGGAGTGCCGAAGCAATCTCGTTGCTGATAGTCCCTTGGCTGGTGGGGGCAGATAGAAGGAGGGGGAATTTCACCCCACCCTTGCCCTCTCCCATCGAGGGAGAGGGAATTTCTGCTGGCTATGGCAGTCACGAAAAAGCCTCGCAATGACCGCCTTCCATCATTGCGAGGCAGGGTATAGAAACGGGCTTGATGATCAGACCTCGATTTTCCCTTCCTTCATCGTATCAGTCGGTTTAAACACTCCTACGTTAAATCTCTGAGCAAGAGCTTCACATCTCCTGGTCAATTCAGCATATCCTATGCCCTTTGCAAGCTGGAAGGGGCCGAAGCCGCCTCCTCCATTGACTATTGCGGTATCAATATCGGAGGCGCTCTTTGCCACTCCCTCGTCAAGCAGTTTCGTTGCTTCATTTACCTGCAAGGCAATGAGGTCATTCACACTGAACTCTTTAGTAGCCTTTGAGGTATCTATTGTAGGTCTACCTGCAGACCAATCGTAAAAGCCTTTGCCGGTCTTCTTCCCGAGTTCGCCTGCGTTAACCTTCTGTTCAAGTGCTGTTCCTCTATAATCCGGAGAAAGCCCATCGTGGAGATACTTGAGCGAGTGATAAGCGATATCAATTCCTACGAAATCCAGCAGCTCATAAGGAGCCATAGGCATCACTGCCTTGAACGCACCATCAAACTCCTCCGGAGATACAATTTTTTTCTCCAGTATTAGCTCAAGCAAAAGCATGACAGGGGCATTTACTCTGTTGTAAATGAATGAAGGAGAGTCTTTCTCAACCCTGACTGGAGCCTTGCCTGTGTTCTTCGCTAAATCATATGTGACCTGCATGGTCTCCTCGCTTGTCTTTTCTCCCTTTGTCACCTCAACGAGCTTCATCCTGACGGCAGGGTTAAAGAAGTGCATTCCGACAACCTTGTCCGGCCTGTTCGTCGCTTTTGCTATCTCGGTGATGCTCATGTTCGAGGTGTTTGTCGCAAGAATGGCATGCTCTGGTGCAAACTTATCCAAGTCCTTGTAAACTGATTTCTTAATATCCATGACCTCAGGAACTGCTTCAATCACAAAGTCAGCATCTTTAACTGCCTCCTCGATGCTAATAGTTGTCTCAAGCCTGTTTAGCAGCTCATCCCTTTGTTCTGCGGTTAGCTTTCCCTTGGCAACAAAAAATCTCTCCAGGCTGTCCTTAATCCCCTGGACGCCTCGGTCAATGAACCTCTGCTCGATATCCCTCATGGCTACCTTGTAGCCGCTCATCAGTGCAACTTGGGCCATCCCATGCCCCATATCTCCTGCACCCATTACCGCTATCTTTTTAATTTCTTCGACCTTCATTCTGACCTCCTTTTTAATTTATACTGTTTATTCCCCCTTGAATTGGGCCTCTCTTTTTTCTAGAAATGCTGTTATTCCCTCTATGGCATCTTTTGAGCTTGACACCATGTTGAGGTTTTTCCCTTCGACCTTCAGTCCTTCTTCAAGTGTTGTTTCGAGTCCGAGGGTGACTGATTCCAGAATAGCCTTAACGGCAAGCGGCGCCTGCTTTGCCAATCTGTGGGCAAGGTCCTTGGCATCATTCATTAATTCCCCCGGTTGAGAGACCGTGTTGATAAGACCGATGTTCAAAGCTTCAGGAGCATTTATTCTCTTTCCGAAGACGAGCATATCCATTGCCCTTGTTTTCCCGATTAACCTGGGCATCCTCTGTGTGCCACCCCAGCCGGGAATGATGCCGAGGTTGACCTCAGGGCAGCCGATCTTGGCCTTCTCCGTACTGACCATGACTCTGAAATGGCAGGCCATCGTTAGCTCACAGCCACCTCCTAAGGCATAGCCATTTATCGCAGCGACCACAGGCTTGGGATATCTTTCGATTCGAGTAAATACCGCCCGCCCCTTGTTACCAATCTCTGCTGCCCTTGCTGCCTCGGTAACATCAAAACCGGCCGAGAATCCCTTCTCACCGGCACCGGTGATGATCAATGCCCGTACCTCTTTATCCTCCTCGAATGGGTCCAGTGCCCTGTCAAGGTCCTCGAGCAAAGCGAAATTTACCGAATTAGCTGGTGGTCGGTTCAAAGTGATTATCCCGATATTGCCTTCCTTCTCCACAATCAAAGTTTCATAAGCCATCCTATCCCTCCTTCATAGTTTCCTTTGTGCATCATGGCAAAACACGACTTTCTCGATAATCCCCTTTCTGGATATCTGTCCTAAGCTATTTTATCCTCTCAATTATGGTTGCAGTACCCTGTCCACCACCAACACAAGGCGTGGCAAGACCAAGTCTCCCCCCTTCCACATCCAGTATCCTGGCCAATGTTCCTACAAGCCTTGTTCCGGTAGCACCGAGTGGATGACCAATTGCCGTGGCTCCACCCTTCACATTCACTTTATCGGGGTCTATCCCTAACTCTTTTATGGCGTTGATTGTTACAATGGCAAACGCCTCGTTGATTTCCCAGAAATCAATATCCTTAACCTCCATCCCGGCATGCTTTAGAGCCATTCTGCTTGCTGGAATTGGGCCCAATCCCATGACACTCGGGTCAACACCAGCCCATCCCATGGAGATAATTTTAGCTAGAGGTTTAAGCCCGGATGCCTTTGCCTTTTTGCTTGACATTAATATCATCATACATGCGGCGGCGTTTAACGGAGAGGAGTTCCCCGGGGTTATGTTCCCATCTGGTTTAAAAGACGGCTGCAATTGGGCAAGGGCCTCTATAGTTGTATTTGGCCTGATGCTCACATCATGGTCAATGACCTGCTTTGTGCCGTCTGGCATTGTCACTTCGACGGGCATTATTTCGCCCTTAAAAAACCCCTCTTCCAGCGCCTTGGCTGCCGTTTGATGACTTCTAAGCGCCCACCGGTCCATATCCTCTCTGGTGAAATCGGTCTGGTCGAACAATTTTTCTGCAGTGAGGCCCATATTGTATGTCGTCATTATCTCGTATTTGGCATACTCTGGTTCTGAAAACAATTTTGGATTTGGCTCCACTTTTATTTTGCTGGGGTCAATCCCGGGCCCCGGCATGGGATTGTGTGTCATGTGTTCAATCCCACCTGCAATGACGATGTCTGAATATCCAAGCATTATCTCCATAGCACCTTGATGTATGGTGGACATCGCTGAGGCGCACTGCCTGTCGATTTGCTGAGCGGGAACGTTGAATGGCAATCCTGCCAGAAATGCAATGTTCCTTCCTCCATAGAGCCACTGTTCGCCGAAGGGAAAAGCAGTTCCGGTTAGCACGTCGTTGATTTCCTCTGGCTTAATTCGGGTTCTCTCAATAAGTTTTTTTATCAATGTCGCGGCAACATCATCCATCCTCAAGCTGTTGAACACATCCCTTTCTGGCTCTCTTGGTCTCGACCTTGAAAATGGCGACCTTAGATAATCAACTATTACTGCATCTTCCATTAAAACTACCCCCTTTTAAAATTTTGTAGATCTGAGTTGCAGTACCCGCCCGATTATATATCTGGGCAAGGTTAATGTCAATTAAAAATATCTTATTTTCTCACTTGGTGCGAGATACCAGGCTATCCAGCTCCGTGTACGTTTGTTTAAGGTTGTGATAAAGCTTACGATAAATTTGATGATACTCGTGATATCTACAAACATTTTGAGGAACAGGCTGAATGTGCTCTTTTATGGCAATTGTATTCGAGCAAGCCTGTTTACAGGAATTGTAGACGCCGGCACCGACTCCAGCTAGCAGGGCAGCACCAAACGCTGCGGCATGTTCAACCTGGGTGGTAACAACTTCTCTGTCGAAGACATCGGCTTGAATTTGCCGCCACAGTTTGCTACGTGCGCCGCCACCGGTGAGCCGCACTTGGATGATTTTTAGTTGCTGTTCCTCGATGATGTCCAGCGAATCTTTAAGGCCGTAAGCCACTCCCTCCATGATAGACCGTATGATATGGGCACGGGTATGGTGCGGCATGATGCCAAACAGGACACCCTTGGCATAGGGGTCCAGGTGAGGAGTGCGTTCACCCTGAAGGTAAGGAAGGAAGATGAGTCCCTGGCATCCTGGTGGTGCTTGAGCTGCCTCTTCGCTCATCAATCTATAGACATCCCGATGAGCACGGTCTTCTGTTTCTTTTTCCCTGGCGAAGAAGTTATCCCGCAGCCAGCGCAGGGAGAGGCCAGCAGCTTGCATAACCCCCATCAGGTACCATTTAGAGGGGACTGAATGATTGAAAGTATGAATTCTGTGGAGGGAATCACATTTTACAGAATCGGAATGGGCGAAGATTACCCCTGAGGTACCAATGCTGGAAGACGCCAAACCTTCCGTTACAATGCCAGTACCGATGGCGGCGCAAGCGTTATCTGCGCCTCCAGCAACTATAGGGATTCCTTTTTTGAGATTAGTTGCTTCAGCGGCTTCCTTGGTAATCTGCCCACAGATGTCAATAGACTCTACACAGGGCGGCATCCATTCCTGCGGTATGTTTAAAGCTTTCAAAATTTCCGGTGACCAGCTTCTATTGGTAACATCAAAAAATAGTGACCCAGCGGCGTCGGATACTTCGGTCATCAATTCACCGCTGAGGCAGAACCGTATATAGTCCTTTGGTAACAATAAAGTGGAAATCTTGTCATAGAGCTGCGGCTCATTTTCTCTGACCCATAGAAGCTTGGGAGCGGTAAAGCCTGGCAGTGCTGGGTTACAAGCCAGCGCTATTAGCTTATCTTTGTCAACTTTTTCCATAATCCAGCGGCATTGCTCATCAGTGCGCTGGTCCGACCAGATAATGCATGGACGCAAGACCCTATGCTCCTTATCCAGAAGCACCAGGCCGTGCATTTGTCCCGATACGCCTATACCTTTAATGTCTCGTGGGGAAATTCCAGAGCTGGCCATGACTGCTGTTAAAGAAGATGCCGTAGCCTGCCACCACTCATGAGGGCTCTGCTCCGCCCAGCGTAATCTGGGATGTCTTGTTTCGTAGGAGCAAAAGGCGATGGTAACTGCTTGACCGGCGGTGTTGAAAATGCCGGTCCTGGCTCCCGTAGTTCCAATATCAATGCCGATGAGATATTCCATGATTATTTTCTCGTGGGTTTAGTATGCTCTTCGGTTACACTGCCTGTTCACGGCTTCGCATAATGTCCGTTACAAATTTCCTGTTTAAGCCAAGGGCTTCAAAAACAACAGCCAGACTCTTGAGGGCGTCCTTCTGTTTACGAGCTTGAGAGAGAGCCTCCTTGTTAACCTTCTCCGCCAGGTTGTCAATAAATTCCCATTGCAGAACGCATTGCTTTGCCGCTTGTATTGGGTCTTCGGTGTAAGGGAATATGTCGAAACCGATTCTTTCCCCTTTGCTACCATAGTTAATGCGTCTCAGTTCTATAGCAAGCTCCAACGTTTCCATAAAGCGAGTGGCACCCACGATATTATCATCATCAAAAATCCCCCAACCGCTATTGCCATGCTGGTGCCCCAGCAGATTCTCCTTGTTTAACAAGGCAGCATACTCGGCCAGTGATTCACCGTTCATTATAAGGTGTTGCCAATCCATGTTTATCTTCAGGCGACTCACATCAACGCCCATTCTTTCCAGTTTGCGGATGACAAAAATGGTCATACCTATGTTGCGCATCAATATCTTCATCGCTGGTTCACTGCATTTGTGCTCCAGTAGAACAGTAACATTCTTGCTATTGGCGTAGTCTACTGATTCAGCCAGGCAGGCGATAAAGCTATCCCAGATGTCTTCGTAATCCGCCTGAAAGGGGTAATTGTAGCCCTCGCCACCCGGCCATATGATAAATTTCGCTTCGATATCCCCAGCGAGGTCGATAGCTTCTTTGGTGCGAGTTACGGCAGCTCTTCTTGTTTGTTTATCGGGATGAGTAAAAGCTCCCGAGGCGAATTTAGGGTCTGTGTGTAATCCACTGGCAATAGCATAGATATCTTTGTCCGCCAATACTCGTTGCAATTTGTCCACATTTGTTTCATTTATTTCCCCCGGGTAGTGGAATTCATAGCCATCGATAAGATTACCAAGCCCAGCGACTACTTTTTCCATTCTTTGCACCATGCTCAGTTTTTCTGCCCCGCGATGATAACCCACGGGGAGGAACCTGGTAGCCAGGGAACCAAACGCCCACACACCAAGGCTATTTTTGACTCTACCCATGCTTGTTTCACCTCCGTTCCGTATTTGCAGCCTGGAGCATCAGGACTATTTTAGTCGATGTAGACCACGAAACCAATTATCTATCAATAACAAAGAGTTGACCCTACCCTATAAATGTGCGCAAGAATCTTGATACTACTGTGTAATTATGATATTTTCTTTAATCTTACAGGCAATATCGATTGCCAGGCACAGGGGTTCATTTACTTTAAGAGGGCTACATGAAGAGGGCTACATGAAAGCTAAGGTTAAAGTTATTTTTCCAGCCTTAAAACAAGGTGAACCTGGTTGGCCATATATAGATTATGACTATAAAAGAAGAACCGAGGAGATAATATCTAAACTAGAAGAAAATATTCCTGAGATTGAATTTTCAAAAGCCATTCTTTATTCACCTGAAGAAGCAAGAAAAATGCTTGATGCCGAAAAAGGAAATTATGATGGATACCTAGTTTACTTAACCACATTATGGACCGGAATTCCTGAATTTACGGCCCTAAATTATCATCCAGTTATTGTTGCTGATGAACTTTTCTCAGGCTCAGGAGGGTTTATCAACACTCATTCTTTAATTAAAAGAGAAAAACTTCCTGTTGTTTCGATCGCCTCTTCTAATTTTAAGGATATAGTGGATGGAGTGAAATTGTTTCCTGTTATAAAGAAGATGAAAAATTCGCGGATTCTAGCGGTTTTTGATGAAGAAGGCTTCTTTGTGAATAGCTACGTGATAAATAAAATAAGAGAAATCTTTGGAACAGAAGTATTACAGATGAAATCTGAGGAGATAAATTCTTATTACCGAGAAGTTGATGTAAGTGAAGCGGAGAAAATCAAGACAAAATGGATAAAGGAGGCAGTAAAAGTAGTTGAGCCGAGTGAGGATGAGATTTTGAAATCAGCAAAATTATTTTTAGCTATTAAAAAAGCTATGGATGATAAGAATGCTGATGCGTCTACAGTTGATTGTCTTTCCCTGTGTTACGAACATAAGCTACCAGCTTATCCCTGTCTTTCCTTCTTTCAATTGAACAACGACGGTTTAACTGGAGTTTGTGAAGCTGATCTTGAGGCAGCAATAACTCAATTATTAATACGATATTTAACTGGTAGACCTGGTTATATTTCAGACCCTGTTATTGATGTTGCCACGAATCAAATCATCTATGCTCATTGTGTTGCTACAAACAAGGTTTATGGACCAGACGGGCTTGCCAATCCCTATATTATTCGTTCCCACGCTGAAGACCGCAGGGGAGCATCCGTGCAATCGCTGATGCCATTAGAGGAGACTGTGACAACGGTAAAGGTAAGCCTTGACAAAGCTTTCGCCATACATCAGGGGAAAACAATAGCAAATGTAGAACAGGATAAAGGCTGCAGAACTAAATTGGCAGCAGGAGTTGAAGCGGAAAAGATACTGGAGAAATATCATTTTGAGTTATTTAAGTGGCACTTAGTAACCTGTTATGGGGATTTTAGGAAACAATTTATTAATTTAGCTACTCTATACGGGCTTGAGATATTTGAGCAAGACAAATAACCAAGAATTAGTGCTACCATTGTGCTCCCTAGACAGTTGACAATGTCGCCTTTTGGAGCGGGTATAAAGGAGGGTGAGAAATGAGCAGAAATCCACTCCATGCAGATGGCTGTTGGTTTAAAGATGAAGGGGGTCGGGTGGTCATCTTACGGGGCGTGAACGTTGCCGGCAATAGCAAAATACCTCCCTTTGTGCCGTTCAGCGATACAACCCGTCTTGATCCCCTTAAAGAATGGGGAATGAACGTAATTCGCCTGGTGCTGATATGGGAGGCTATCGAGCCTGAGCCGGGGAAATACAATGAGGACTATATTGATGCTATGGAGGCGCTGGTAAGCGCTGCAGGGGAACGCGGGATATACGTCATTCTTGATATGCATCAAGACATGTTCTCGCGCTATCTTAATGGTGGCTGTGGAGATGGTGCTCCATCCTGGGCTATTGACCCTTCTATTCCTCAAGATGCACCAGCTAACGATGAAAGGTGCATTGACTGGGTTAACGGTCTGAATGACAAAAATGTGCTCCGAGCGTTTGATTCCTTCTATGCAAATGTAAATGGCGTTCGCGACCACTACATCTCCATGTGGGCGCATATAGCACGGCGCTTTGGAGACCATCCCGCAGTGATTGGCTATGACCTGATGAATGAGCCCATCGGCGATGAGGTCTCCCAGCTCGCTCCTCTTTATGAAGATGCCGGAGCAGCTATTCGGGGGTTTGATCCTGATGGTATCCTGTTCGTTGAGCCAAGCATTTTTACCAGTTTTGGCGCTATCTACTCTCAACTCCCGCCACTTTCCCTGGCTAATTACGCCTACGCTCCTCACTTCTACAGCGCATCTCTGCTCATTTCCAATATCTTTTCAACCGCTGAAGCTGATAAGTCTTTCGCTGATTTTAATTCCAAGGTGGAAGAGCTGGGGGGAGTTCCGTTACTCCTGGGAGAATTTGGAATGTATCCTGAAAAAGCTAGAGTCTCGGAATACATCGATGACATTTATCGAAGGCTCGATGATTGTTTCTATGGAGGAACCCAATGGAACTACTGCCCTGGTTGGGACTCCACGAAGCTCGATGGTTGGAACAGGGAGAACTACTCAATCATTGATGACAGGGGTAATATACGCCAGAATTTTAGGGTTAGAGCATGTGCTCAGCGTGTTGCTGGAATACCAAAGAAGCTTGAGGTCAGCGATAAAAGGGTCCGCCTGGAGTGGGAAAACCAACCGGAACTGGCTGCTCCCACCTTGCTCTATGTTCCATTGGATATCATGTTTAACGGGTCACAATTCGACATAATAGAAGGGGCTTCCGTCCATTGTGAGCTTGAGAATCGCTATCTTACCTGCACCGCTTCAGGTTGGGGTACGAGGACTGTGGAGGTCAAAGCAAGATAAGGTCTCTATATTGATGTCAGGTAGTGATATAGTGTGATTTGCCATATTTTGCCAGCAGCTCAGCGCTATGCATTACTTTGATATTGCTGTTACGCTTATCCAAGCCACCCCTGAGCTGAAGAACACAAGGGGTGCAATTGGTAACCACTATATCGGCGCCAGTGGCTTCTATATTGTCCAGCTTTCTGTTCAAGATTGACCCTGATAGTTCGGGGTATTCAAGCACAAAAGTGCCAGCAAAGCCGCAGCAAACATCAGCATCATTCATCTCTATTATTTCAACCCCTTCCCTCCGGAGTAATTGTCTGGGCTCGTGATATATGCCAAGTCCCCGTCTTAGATAGCAGGAGTCATGGTAAGTAACCTTGAGGTTTTGAGAAGGCATTTTCTCTGCCGTAGAAGTTAATTGAAGAATCAGCTGTGAAAAGTCTCGAATTTTGGTGGACATTGCTTCCGCTCGGTGACTCCACTCAGGGTCATTAACAAGCAGCCGTGGATACTCCCGTTGCAGCATAACGGCGCAACCGGGGCATACGGTAACAACATAATCAGGATTCATTTCTTCAATGGCAGCGATGTTTATTTTGGCCAGCTTGATGCATGTTTCCTCGTCGCCAGTAACCAGTGCCGGGGCACCACAACAAGTTTGCTTTCGGGGATAATATGGCACAGCGTCCCATTCTTGGAGATACTTCATGACATCTTCGCCAATTTCAGGATAGGCGTAGTTAGCAACACACCCGGCGTAGAAAGCTACCGTAGGCTGAGCTGTTGCTCCAGGTGATGAGAAATCTTTCATCCTGTGGTGTAACGGACGATGTGATGCTGCTGGAAGGCTGATAGTTCGAGTTAGCGAGTCGAGTGGATAGGGAAGCCGTCTTATCATGGAGTCCTTGCCGACGAATGGCGATTGCAAGTATGAGCCAATTCTTATCGTTGCGTTCAGCCACCTCGCGTGGCTCAAGATACCGTGATAGGCAACCTTATCTGTCCATGATAGGCCACTTTGGGCAACGATGTTTTTCCTGAGGCTTAATATCATGTGTGGTATGTCAATATGGGCGGGGCAGACCTCAGTGCAAGCCATGCAGTTCATACACAAGCTTGCCGGGTCAGCAGCTTTATCAATGCCGTGCAGAAAGGCGGTCAGAATGGCACCGATGCCCCCCTGATATATGTAGCCATAAATCTGCCCGGCGACTGAGCCAAAGACAGGGCAGATATTAAGGCAAGCGCCACATTTAATGCAGTATAGCGCCTCTTTGAACTCATCAGATTGTCTTATTTGCGTGCGACCATTATCCACCAGGACGATGTGGAGTTCACCAGGACCCTGAATGCCGAACAGCGGTTCTTCTGACATAGCGGTGGTAGCACTGGGACCAGTAATGTGAGAGACATAGACTGACTGTTTTTGACCTGTCGTGCTGCGGCTAAGCAATTTAAGTATTGCGGTGGCGTCATCCAGACTGAAAACAAGCTTTTCATAACCGACTACTGCCACATGTATTGGAGGTAGGGTGGTGACCAAACAGCCATTAGCTTCATTAGTGACGATGACCAAGGTTCCAGTTTCAGCTATGGCGATGTTGGCTCCTGAAATACCCATATCTGCATTAAGGTAGGCTTGCCTCAATGTGCGACGGGCTACCTCGACTAGCTTTTGAGGGTCAGGCCCTAGCTCCTCGCCGGCTACTTTGGAAAGAAGCTCAGCTACTTGCTCTATAGTCTTATGTATCGCTGGCCCCACCAGATGTGAAGGTTTTTCTCCTGCTAGCTGGATGATATACTCTCCGAGGTCAGTTTCTGTTACCTCAATGCTAGCGTCCTTAAGATCTTTATTTAATTCAATTTCCTCGGTGACCATTGATTTTGACTTGACTACCCGTTTTACATTGCGTTCCTTTGCTAGCTTCAAAATATAATTGTTGGCATCCTTGGCATCTTTAGCTTCATAGACCACAGCACCGGATTTAGTAGCTTCCGCCTTAAATCGCTTCACAAGTTGGGGAAGGTTGGCGATGGATTTCTCTTTTACGTGGCGAACTTCGTCTCTTAAACTATTAAAGTCAATGCCATCCATCCCAATCTGGCGGGCTAGCTTTGTGATCAACATGAAAGTAGGAAGAGCCATCTGCAGATTCTTATCTGCCAGTGCCTTATTCACACGCTTTCTCATCTTTGCCGTCATTTCGTATTCTCCGCCAGCGAGATTAATTCGCTACACTCGCAATAGCACCCCAAGGGAGAAATCATAAATCCCAATTTAGTAGCCATCAGCTTCATACTGACCGTTTTTCATTCTTGCTCTGTCATTTTGCCTTTTGATTTTCCTGAGATTGCCACGCCTTCGGCTCGCAATGACAATGGAAAGGGGCTTGCAATGATCCCTTCCGTCATTGCGAGGAATCCCCCACGAAGTGAGGGATGACGAAGCAATCTCCAAGCGAGATTCCTCGCTTGGCTCTTCACGTCGCTCAGGCTTCGGCTCGGAACAAGCTCCGCAATCTGGTACCCCGCCGAGATTGCCACGCTCCGCTCGCAATGACAGTTGAGTAAAAATCATGGTAACCGATATGTCTCCTCATTGAATTCTTTCACTTCCTTATGGCTATCCAGTAACACAATGTGAACTTCTTCGGGACCTTGAGCACGGAGCAACGGTGCTCCAGGTATGTCGGCGGTAGTGCTTCTGCCGCTAATGTAAGTGATGTAGGTTGGCATCTTCTTTCCTGCGGCATTTTTACTAAGTAATTTCAGGATTGTAGCACCATCGTTCAAGCTGGAAACCAGCTTTTCACAGCCAATCATTGCCACATGTACGGGGGGCAAGGTGGCAATCAGGCGGCTGTTCCCTTCATTGTCTATGATAACTAGAGTTCCACTTTCAGCTATGGCAATATTGGCTCCAGAAATACCCATATCTGCATTGATAATAGACTGCCTCAAATAGTGACGTGACGCCTGCAGTAGAATCTCGGGGTCAGGTTCCAATCTTTCACCAATGGCTTTGGAAAGTAACTCAGCTACCTGTTCTATATTTTTTTGTATTCCCTGGCTTACCAGAGGCGGAAGTTCCTCTCCCGCCAATTGAGCAACCCACTCTCTGAGGTCTGTTTCTATTACCTCAATGTCAGCATTCTCAAGGTGTTTATTCAATCCAATCTCCGTGGCTACCACAGACTTCGACTTGACTACTCGTTGCACGTTACGTTCTCGTCCCAGCTTCACGACATAATTATTAGCATCCGCGGCACTTTCGGCCTCGTAGATTATCGCACCAACCCTGATAGCTTGTATCTTAAATTGCTCTACCAGTTCCGGCGTTGATATGGCAGTTATCTTTAAACCTCCAATCCAAGAAATTGCAAAATGCTATGTTCTTGTTTCCCTGGTAAAGTTCTGTGCCACAGGTTCAGGTGCTTGAGATGTCCAGCCTGCTTCACTGTGCCACAAGCTCCATGCCCTTGTTGAACGCCACCATATTGGTATCAAATTTTTCCCCAGGAAAGCTTTCCCGCAACACTAATTCCATCGATTTCTTATCAATGGGGAAGATGCCAGAGCCAACTAAAGCACCGATGAGTATCATATTGGCGAAGATAGGGTCACCCAGTTTCATTGCTTCATCAGTGGCATTTATCAGCCATGATTTAGCTGATAATCCTTCGATAGCCTCGACGATCTTATCCAGGCTTGGGTATTCCATCCCAGCGGCATGTATCAGTCTGGAGTTGGCTATGGTGATAACATCGGAATTTCCGAATTGCTGCAGTATTCGCAGAGTTTCTACAGGTTCCATGCCAAGGATGATATCAGCACGCCCATTGGGAATAAACGGGCTATACTCAGTTTCCCTCGAGATTCTCAAATGGCTCATAACACTGCCGCTTCGTTGAGATGCCCCATATGTTTCTCCAATGGTCACGAAGTACCCTTCCCTTATGAATGCTTTACCGATAAGCAGTGATATCATCACGTTTCCCTGTCCACCAACGCCAGCGATAATTAAATTGAGTGGGTCTTTCGTTAATGTCTTCATAATCATACTGCCTCCCTGATAATGGCACCTTGCGGGCATATATCTGCGCATACGCCACAGCCGGTGCATATTGTTTCATCTATGGTAGCTTTGCCACTTTCGCTATCCCATACCATTCCCGGGCAACCGAACACCCTGGTGCATAGTCTATCGCAGCCACAGGCTTCCCCCAGGCACTTATCACGGTCAACATGTACCTTGTACGGAGGTTTCTTGTCCCTCCTTCCTCTCACCAACTCGCACTCGCGGCGCATTATCACCACTCGAGGGCCTCCGTCTTGAGCTATGGCCTTTAGCAGCGTTGCCGTGCTATTCTCAAGGTCAAACGGGTCACAGACCTCAACCTGTACTCCTAACGAATGGCACAAAGCTTCCATATCTACAGCTCTTGTTGTTTCCCCCATACCAGTCACTCCCGTTCCAGGATGAGGTTGGAAGCCAGTCATGGCAGTGGCATTATTATCCAGGATGACGAGAGTAAAATTTGATTGGTTATAGATACCATTTATCAGTGCTGGAATTGCGGCATGGAAGAAAGTAGAATCACCGCACACAGCGAGCACCGGTTGATTGAAGCCAAATTGCCCCAGCTTTCCCAATCCATTAGCTACGCCAGCACCTGCTCCCATACAATACATTGTTCGCTCTTGAAAGAAGCCGGCGGGACCTATTGCCAGGGTGTAGCAGCCAATGTCACCGGTAACAAACCCATCACGCCGATCCAGCCTGAGTGCGTTTTTGATTGCCCAAAAAGCAGCTCGATGGGGACAGCCCGGACAGAAAGTCATAATTCGCGGTGGCATGTAGGTTATAGGAACTTGTTCTGCCTTTTTACTATATTCTGGGTCGCGAGGTTGGTAAGCAAGACCCATTATCTTAGCTATTGCCTCGATAACCAGGTCAGGATTTAGCTCTCCGTAGGCATTTATATGCCCGGAGTGCTTACCGTAGAATGTAGGATGGGGTGTGCCAGGCGGTAGGTCGGCAACCAGCTCTTTTATGCTTCCTTCCAGGAAAGGATCGATCTCCTCCACCATCAGTATTTTCTGCGATTTACCTAGATGTAGCTCAATGAGTTTTTGTGGTAGCGGCCAGATGGTGCCCAGCTTCAAGATGCCCACCTTGCTCTCCAATTTCAACGCCTTCACCGCCTCTAAAGAATAGAGCCAGCAGCTACCACCGGTTATGATTAACAATTCTGCCTCTTCCGGCCCCGTGTACCAGTTGAAAGGCGATGATTCGAATAGATCCTGTGCCTTATCCAGTTTTGCGTGCAATTGGCTATGTAACCATGCGCTTGGGTATGGTATGAATTTGGGCAAGGTGGGCACAACGGGACATATGCTGTCGAAATGTGCCTTTTGCTCCTTTTTGGGCAACTCACCCAATGTTACGTTGCCTCTGGCGTGAGCAATGCGTGTTACGCTTCGTATCATGCATATACTATTTAATTCCTCGGCGAGGTCGAAAGCCCATTTTGTCATGTCCTTGGCTTCCTGGAAGGTGGCTGGTTCCAGGAGGGGGATATCCAGCCACTTAGCTATGTTCCTCAAATCCTGTTCATTGGAGCTGGATAGAGCAGATGGATCGTCGCAAGATACCAGAACCAACCCGGCGCCTATGCCGCTCATAACGAGGTTGGCCAGGAAGTCAAAGGCAACATTCACCCCGTTCTGCTTCATAGAAGTGATTGCTCGAATGTTGGCGAAAGAGGCACCAGCAGCAACTTCCAACGCCACCTTTTCGTTAACAGACCATTCGGCGTAAAAATTCATTTCCTTAGCCACCGATATCAGGCTCTCCATTATCTCCGTTGAAGGTGTCCCTGGGTAAGCACTAGCAAGCCCTATGCCTGCTTCGAGTGCCCCGCGAGCAATAGCTTCGTTGCCGATGAAAAGCTGGGTGCTGCCGGGAGCATCTAATCCAACGCCTGACATACTACTCACCTCCTTAAACTTGCCTCCATTTCTAAGCTAACAGCCTGTCAATTATGCTCTGTTGGAGACCAACATAAAGTAGATTGCTTCTATCGCCACTCCTGGTGATGATTTGCTGTAGCGCTCGTTTTTTCTTAAGTAAAGATGCCTCCTTGAGGTGAGCTAGATTCTCAGGAGGAAGGATATCAACTTCAAGCTTCCCCTTTTCCTTAGCCATCTCGATCAGTTGAGCACCGACATCAGTGCGGACAATAACGGTGTTCCATCCCTCAATACCTTCCACTGAGCCTACTGAGATATCGGCAAACTCCGAAGTCATATCCAGGCAGTAAGCACAGGCAGGCATGACAAACCTCCTGATTTCATCCAGTGGAAACGAAATTCTATCTGATGGAGTGTACGCTTCAAATATATTTGCCGGAGGAGGTGGGATATCAAATTTAGTCACCTGTGGTAAGTTGAGATTTTCCTTTAAGAATTGATGGAATCCGTCAGGGGACAAAGCCCAGGTGCAAAACAATCCGACTACTAGCTTCACATTGCCTATGTTCACTCTGTTTTGTGGTGGTTCTTCCCTCATCTTGCTCAGTGCTAAGACCTGGCAGGGCATAGCTACTACCGCCAGTCGCTGTTCACTATCCTTAGGAATCCCATTTAGAGCCTGTAATACAGGACAAGCCATATAATTGGAGCCAGCACATTTCAGCATCTCCTCCCTGCTTCGAGCTAAGAAAACGCTCGGGGTTTTATCATCGGACATCTTTGTCAGGATTGCACCGTCAATAAATCCCTCCTCCAGTGCCAATGATAAAAGCGTAGTTACCGTTCCGCCATATTGTCCCCTCTCCTTAATGCGTCCATCCGTTGACCTTGCCATCAACACTTCCTTGGTGGTTCCCAGTCCATCACCGCTATATGGCGTTCCAAAAACTCGCTGGCTAATCGCATCCATGTCAGTGTAAGTTCGTGGACAGTACTGATAACACTGCCCTTGTGAAAGGGTACAACTATCCAGGAGCACTATCCTGCCTTTGTAGGAAACTAAGTAAGGACAACCACTGGCACATGCACCACATAGAGTGCATAATCCGGCATCTATAACCTCCGTGAGCAACTCCTTGGAACCTTTGACTTTCATATCCATAGTTTGTTCCTTTCACACGAGATTTCCATCTTCATTGCCTTCTTCGTGTCACTGTGAATTGCTTCTATTGTGCCATCCCGGAATTTAGGTAGTAACATCTTCTCTGTGACCAGGTGTGAATGAATATCGATTGTCGTTTCCTATCCCTCAGCTTGTTTTGTGTATTTTATCACGTATCTTCCTCAAAGAGACATCCCTGTACTCGTTTAAATATGATGAGTGACACAAGCCTCCTCTTTCTGTCATTGCGAGGAGTGATAGCGACGAAGCAATCTCAAGTTGAAGCACTAAATTCTAAACAAATCCTAATATCCAAATTCAAAACTCAAAACATCCTTGGTCATTTGGATTTTGGTCATTTGATATTGTTTAGCATTTCGGATTTAGGGTTTAGAATTTCGTTTTTCTGAGATTGCCACGCCTTCGGCTCGCAATGACGTGTGGGAGGACTTGCACAGAGCAAAGAATTGTTTGAGCCCCAAATTTAAGCTCAAAATAGGACATAATCTTCATACTTTGAGGTGTCACCTATCTATCTGAACTAGATCAACCCCTGGCGCTGTATAAAATGATAAAATGGGGATGTGTTTAGCATCCGGCGGCATGTGCTGCTGATATTCCTTCCTATTGAGTTGGAAGAGTGAATGCGCCATGTGCTAACTCTTAGAGGGGGGATTTTTGCTTCACAGATTCAGACTAAGGCTTGTAAGGAGGTGTCTTTATGAATGCCAATGATCATCCTTTGCTTGAGACAAATAAGGTCATGCTGATTGCTGGGGTTTACGATGTTTTATCGGCCAAGATTGCTCAGTGTGTTGGATTCCCTGCTGTGGTGGTGACGGGATATGGAGTGTCGGCAAGCTACCTGGGCGAGCCTGATTTTGGCCTTTTAACTCAAAGCGAAATTCTGGATGTAGCCCGGCGTATAGTTCAGGCCGTAGATATTATGGTCACAGTAGATGTTGATACCGGTTACGGTGGTCCTTTAAACGTGCAGCGTATGGTTAGGGAACTACTAAAAATCCGAGCAGGCGGGATGATACTTGAAGATCAACGATGGCCAAAGCGTTGTGGCCATATGCGGGGTAAAGAGGTTATTGGTGCAGAAGAACATGCCATGAAAATCCGTGCTGCCAAAGACGCCGCAGGCGAAAGCCGGTTCATTGTCACTGCTCGCACCGATGCCCTCGCTACTCACGGTGTGGATGAAGCGATTAGAAGAGCTAGGCTCTATAAGGAAGCTGGGGCTGATGTACTGTTTGTAGAAGGACCACGTAATAAAGAAGACCTACGCTGTATTGGCGGAGAACTACCGCCACCTTTGGCAATCAATATGATTGAGGGAGGGGTTACCCCTGTATGCAGTCTGGAGGAACTATATGAAATGGGCTTTTTTGTCGTTGGCTATGTGCTTACCGGTCTATTTGCCGCTGTAAAGGCTCTGGAAAGAGTGTTCATTACTCTAAGAAAGGAAGGGGGAAGCTCCTCTATTACCAGCGACCTGATGAGTTTTGAAGATTCTAACAGTATGGTTGGTCTCGAACAGCGCTATCAAGAGTATGAGAAATATAGGATAGAAAGCGAATTATGAAGCGAGTGCAGGCTTGCCTTTCCTAAAATATGAGCAGCTCGGCTATTTATGCACAACGAAGCACCATGATAAGATAAACAAAAACAAAATTGAGCCGGTAGAGGGCCGGTAGAGGATATGTGGGGATTGAAAAGCCCGTGACTAGATTATCTACGGAAATAAAGAAACGAAAGGAGGCAAGAAATTGGAGAATATAAAGGTAGAGGATTTATTAGCTGTATCACGTAAGGGAATAGAGACGGGAAGCAAGTCAAGTGTTTGTGCTGCGTTTATTTTAGGTGCGCAGGCCATAACCATAATAGGGGGAATAGAGGGGAGAGCGTGGGGACTGCTGGGGCTTGCCCTTACGTTGATCGCAATTCAGCAGTTCCAAACGCGGTTTGCTATAGCACGAAATGTGCCAGCAATGCGGAAAATCGGGATAGCTATACTGGTTCTGGGCCCAATTTTGCAAGGTTGCGTGCTGCTGGGAGTGCCGGGCTTCGTTTCGCAAACCCCGCAATTTGCCGAGGTTATTCATCACCTCGCCATGATAGCAGGAGTTTTTCTGATAATTTCAGGGATTGCCGGAATTCAGGCTTCCAACACAGCGAAGGAAGTGATAAAAATGATAGGGGGAGCAGGAGCATCATAAGGAGGTTGTAAGGGAGGATTTATAAAGTTTTGTCCTGCTGTGATAGCTGGGAGTCGTACCCAACTTTGATAGGGAAAATGTAGTGCTGCTCATTTGAATAAGAAACATTCCCAAGCTATTCCACGGGGAAGGCAGGCGTGAGGAAGCTTGAATTTCTGGCTTAGAATAGATGAAGAAAGTTAATGCGCTGATTATAAATCTTGAAGATAATGTTGCCATCGCCCTCAAAGATATTTCTCAAGGGAAGAAGGTTATAACATCGGATCGAGAGCCATTTCTAGCTCTTAATGACATCCCTTACAGCCATAAGGTTGCTTTGATTCACATTCCCAAAGAAGGGAAGATAGTAAAATATGGTGAAACAATCGCCATAGCAAAAACTGATGTGAAGCCAGGAGAATGGGTTCATATTCATAACGTAGAGAGCGAAGTAAAGAGATGAAGAGCTTCTTAGGTTATGAACGGGCTGATGGTTCTGTAGGGATAAGAAACTACCTCGCTGTTATTCCCTCGGTAGCCTGTGCTAATGGAGTGGTTAATCAAATTGCCAACGAAGTGGAAGGGGCAATCCCTATTACCCATGGTTATGGCTGTGGAGCAGGACCAAGTGACCTGGTAATTACCTCCAACACGTTAAGTGGCATCGGGAGGAACCCAAATGTGGGGGCGGTGCTAGCAATCGGGCTGGGATGTGAGGTTGTGAATGTAGATAGTCTAGCAAATTCGATAGCTGAGAGAGGAAAACCAGTTGAACATCTTTTAATTCAGGAATATGGTGGCTCACAGAAGACGATGGAGAAAGGAATAGAGATTGCTAGAAAGATGTCGGGGAGGCTCTCTAACCAAGCTAGGGTAGAGGTGCCTTTTGATAAACTGGTGATAGGTCTTGAATGTGGTGGCTCTGATGCTTTTTCCGGGGTAACCGCTAACCCTTGTGTTGGTGCGGTATCAGATTGGCTTGTGGAGAGGGGATGTACGGTTATTCTTTCCGAGACCACTGAGATGATTGGAGCAGAGCACGTCCTTGAGCGACGCGCAATGAATGAAGAAGTGAGACGAAGAATTGCCGAGATTGTGACCCGCATGGAGCAAGCAACCAGGGATGTCTTGGGACCCTTAGCAGGAATGGTCATTGCTCCGGGAAACATAGATGGGGGGATAAGCACAATAGCAGAAAAATCGCTTGGCTGTATCAGAAAAGGAGGAACTTCCCCGATTGTGGAGGTTTTGGAATATGCCCAGGCTCCAACCAAGAAAGGCTTGGTAATCATGGATACACCGGGATATGATGTGGAATCCATAAGCGCCTTATCAGCAGGGGGAGCTCAGCTTATTCTATTTACTACCGGTCGAGGAACACCAGCAGGGTCACCTATTTCCCCCACAATAAAGATTGCCAGCAATAGCGAAACTTATCATAAGATGAAGGATGATATAGATATTAACGCTGGTACAATCATAGATGGGGATGAGAGTATTGCTGAAGTGAGAGACGAAATTGTCCAGTTTATTGAGAAGGTTACCGAAGGAAAGAAACCCAAGGCTGAACTAAACAAACAGGCTGTTTTTGGCATACTAAAAGCAGCCATATCTTTTTAGTTTCCACGGCGTTAATAAAAATGAGCGGGAGGTTAATATGAAGTATAACAAGGTTACCGATGAAACTATCCGAAAGCTCAAGGACATAGTTAGGGATGAGAATATCCTTTCAGAACATCTCGCGGATTATGGGCATGACGAAACATATTTGTTGGATTGGGCACTTCCTGAAGTTGTTGTGAAACCGAAAAACAAAACAGAGGTGTCTGAGATATTGAAACTCGCTAACCGGGAGATAATTCCTGTTACTGCCAGGGGTGGTGGGACAGGACTGTCCGGTGGCGCAGTTCCTATTTACGGTGGAATTGTCCTTTCACTGGAGCGAATGAATAAAATCCTGGAAATAGATGAGGACAACTTTTTGGCTGTAGTCGAGCCCGGCGTCATCTTGGCTGAGTTATATAAAGCTGTGGAGGATAGAGGGCTTTACTATCCTGTCTATCCTGAAGAGGAGAGTGCTACCATCGGGGGGAATGTAGCAACGAATGCTGCCGGTATGAAGGCAGTGAAATATGGTGTCACCAGGAATTATATCATGGGATTGGAAGCTGTACTTCCAAGTGGTGCAGTGATAGAGACAGGTGGGAAATATGTAAAGAATTCCACTGGCTATAATCTGACTCAACTTCTGGTAGGCTCTGAGGGAACCCTGGCCGTGGTAACCAGGATTATACTGAAGTTAATCAAGAGGCCAAAGAACAGATGTTATCTGATTCCGACTTTTGAGACGCTTGAAGGTGCAATAGGCACTGTTCCAAAGATGCTCAAAGAAGGCATAGTCCCGGTTGCCATTGAATTCATGTTAGCCGCTGCCATGCAGCTGTGCCAGAATTATACGGGGATAAAACTTCCCATTCCAGAAGCAGAAAATTACCTTATTATAATTATTGAATCGGATAGTGAATTGGAATTGAAGAATCTTACCGAGCGAGTTAACGCTATCTGCTTAGATAATGGTGCCTCCGATGTTTTCATCGTGGACACGGAGAGAGATATGAAAAAGGTGTCCGATGTCAGGGCAAAACTGGGTTTTGCCGTGAAAGAGTTAGGATTAGTAGATATGGGAGATGCTGTGGTTCCGAGGAGTAAGATTCCTGAATTCATGAACATGTTGGCTGAAATAACGCAGAAGCATGGTATTCTGGTAAGCGGTAGCGGGCACGCTGGTGACGGGAATGTGCACTTTAGCGTCATCGCCTTTGGTACGCCAAAGGAGGAATTCAACCGTAAGTTGCCTGAAATTTTGAAGGATGTATTTAGAGGAAGTGTATCGCTAGGAGGCACCATCTCTGGCGAGCACGGAATTGGCGTTGTCAAGAAGAAATATGTGCCCATTGCGATAAAACAAGAGCAGATAGAGCTTATGGGGAAGATAAAAAGAGTTTTTGATCCAAACTACATCCTAAACCCGGGGAAGATTTTTGATTAGCAGGATGATTTTAGGTGTTGATGAGGCAGGTAGAGGCTGCGTGATTGGTCCGCTGGTTATCTGTGGTGTGCTGGCAAGCGAGGAAACCATAGGGCGGTTTAGGGAAATAAAGGTTCGAGATTCCAAGCAATTAAGCCGAAAAAAGCGAGAGCAACTGGGTCCTGAGATAGTGAGCCTTGCGGAAGATTTCATGCTCATCAAGATAAGTCCCGTTGAAATAGATAAATGGTTACGTGTGCCAGGTCTTAATTCATTAGAGGCACGGAAAACTGCCGAAATAATTTCTCGTTTAAAGCCGCTGGTCGCCTACATTGATGCTCCCGGTAAGGGTGCGCGTGGCTATGCAAGGTTAATTAACTCAGCAATTCAAGGTGGGACTCAGATCATAGCGGAGAATTTTGCCGACCGGAATTATCCTGTGGTGAGCGCTGCCTCTATACTGGCTAAAGTTCATAGGGATAAGGTGATACGGGAACTACATGTTGAATATGGTGACTTTGGCTCCGGTTACCCCTCGGATAGGAAAACAAGGGAATTCCTCACACAATATTATCATCGGGAGGGAAAGTTCCCCGACATAGTTAGAACCAGATGGGCAACGGTTACAAGGATAACTGGTCCTAGGCAAGCTGATCTGGAAAGTTCGTCCGTTCAGAATTAGGCAAGGATGAATTCTTTGATTGCTTTGAAGTAACGCTCCATTCCCACTAGCATTATATCGTTGTGCTCAGCATCGGGGATAATAACCAGGTTCTTGTTGCTCGAGGCTGCATTTTCAAACAAGGCTTTGCCTTCAGTCGGGGGGATAAGGCTATCATATTCGCCATGGATAATGAGCGTTGGTATGGTAATGGTTCGAATCTTAGTGAGGTTGGGGAATTCGGCGTCCTTTAGTCCCAAGGATTCGGTGGGAAGTCCCAGGTGCAGAAGAAGGTTAATGACACTGGCGAAGCCGCTCTCGATTACCAGTCCTTTTAGTTGCTCCTGGTGGTGATAGACTATTTCGATGGCAGGAGCGCTTCCTAAGGAGCGACCCATCACAAAGATGTCGTTGCTATAGTGGTTTTCGTTCAGGATGTCTACGAATGCCTTAAATATCGCCGGGGCATCTGAAATCATATTGCTGAAGGTAGGTCTTCCCCGGCTTGCGCCATAGCCTCGATAGTCTGCCACGAATAGGTTAATGCCAAGTTGGTTATATATCGGGGCGATGTGGTCATAGTCGCTGACCACTTCACCATTGCCATGAAAATAGATGAAAGAGGGTGCTCTCTGGTTATAAACATAAAAGCGGCAGGAAATGGAGACATCCTTATCTATGGGAATGAGATAGTCGCTCGCATTAGCGGGAGCTTTAGTAACATCTTTCCTGGGGAAAAAGATGAAGGAAAGGACTTCTGGCTGGTCCAGGATGGAATAATCAACTTGCTCCGGCATGTTTCTTCCAGGTTGATTTTAGCATGTAGTTGCAACATAAATCCAAACAGGACGGTTTATCAGGAGGCAGAATGGAAGGCTTCTATTTGAGGTTGGGTGAAGGTATAATTCGGAACTATTCCAGAATTATAGGGACTATAATAAGTTGAATTAAAGGAGGAAACAGTATGGAAATTAAGAAGGTGGGAGTGGTTGGTTGTGGGTTTATGGGTTCCGGTATTACTCAGGTCTGCGCTCAATCGGGGTATCAGGTAGTAGTATCAGAAATAAATGATGAGCTTTTGAATAAAGGGCTGACAACGATTGATTATTATCTGACTAGAAGCGTGCTGAAGGGCAAGATATCTGAGCAGGATAAGGATTCTGCCCTAGCTCGTATCAAAGGCACTACTAACAGCAAAGACTTCAGCGACTGTGATCTGGTGATAGAAGTTGTTCCTGAAAATATTGATTTAAAGAAAGAGGTATTCGCCAAGATTGATAAGATATGCCCTGAGCATACCATCCTGGCTAGCAATACCTCTTGTATATCTATTTTTGAGTTAGCTAAGGCAACCAACAGGCCTGAAAAGGTATTAGGCATGCACTTCCTTTCGCCTGTACCACCCAGCAAGTTACTGGAGATTGTCAGGTCTGCTGCCACTAGCGATGAGACCCTTGAGAGCGGCAAGAAGTTTGGTGAATCCTTGGGGAAGGACGTCATTGTTGCCAAAGATGTCCCACCGTTTATTTTCAATCGTCTGTTGATGGCCTTGGCAGGCACAGCCGTCAAGATGCTGGAAGATGGCATTGCCACCAAAGAGGATATTGATAAAAGTATGACGTTGGGGTTGAGTCATCCCATAGGGCCAATAGCTCTATTAGACTTTAATGGTATCGATGTTGCCTATAAGGTGTCGCAGGCTATGTATGAGCAAACTAAGGACCCTCAATATGCTCCATCTGCTTTGATAAAAAAGATGGTTGAGACCGGACGGCTGGGACGTAAGGTGGGGAAGGGATTCTATGACTACAAGTGAAATTCTTGGCGCTTGGGGGAGCTTCTATTTGAGGTTAGTTGAAGGCATAATTGAGATAGAGCAAGCCGAGCCAGCGAACTTGCGGAAGTACTGAAGCGAATTTGTCTAATGGACTTGAAAACCTATGAGATTTAGCCCAAGCGTGAGAACGGAGGAATTTTATGAAAGCCGCTACTAAAGAATTTCTTAAGATGGCTGGGGGGTGGAGGCGTTTAGACCGGGCTTTGCATGGCTATGTCTATTATGTTCACTATGATGGGTATGTCAGAGTTGTTCTGAGGCTTGGCAGATGGCTTGTAAAACATTTTCCACGCTCTAGATTTTTAAGAACGGCGTATGATTACCTCTTCAATAGATATCACGCCAAGATTCTGAGAGAGGAAGATGCAAAGAAATTCGTTATGCTCCATAGGGATATTCATGCGGACCCATCAATTGCTGAACAGATTATTCCTTTTAAAATTGCAAATAAAATCGTTCTCGAAAATCCCGAATACATAGCAGTCACCGATTGCCCCTGTCGTCTGGAGAAGAACCCTGCTTATCTAAAAGAGCATAATGATCTGCCAGTCAATGTCTGTGTAGCGATTGGTAAGACCACCGTAAATTTTTGGCTTGAGAAAATACCACAGCGACATACAAGAAGTATCACCAGCGAGGAAGCTCTGCAAATCATTGCCGATGGGCACAAAAAAGGTTGGATTAACACCATTTGGCTTAAAGATGCCACTGGCGGTAGAACGGGCATTTTATGCAACTGTTCCAAATGGTCTTGTGGAGGAATTGAAGCTATGAAGCTGGCGGGGCTGTTAAAACGAACAGGACCAAAATCCCCCAATATACTTATTCCCTCTGGTTATGTGGCCAGGCTGGATGAGAAGAAGTGTATCGGCTGTGGAACATGCGTTGAAGTCTGCCCGTTTGATGCCTGTAAACTCAATCCGGATACACAGAAAGCGGAAACAGTCTATGACAAGTGTATGGGCTGTGGTGCTTGTGTAGATTTCTGTAAAGGAGAAGCGAGAGAGCTGGTGTTGGATCCCAACAAGGGCATACCATTAGACCTTGATAAACTTTAAGCTCTGTCAAATCTTTGTCTATCTAGGCGGACACGATTTTGTCAGGGGAGAATAACTGAGGCTGTATGGAAGGCGGCACAAGCAGTTGGTATGGCTTTGTTGGAAAGACTGGGATGGCCGTTCACAGGGGTTCCGCTACAACTTGGGAAATATCCTTGACGGCTAGCTTGCCTTCTAGATCCTCCACTTTTATGGCATCCCGGAGCATGGTCATGCAACTGGGACAAGCAACTGCCAGGATATCAGCTCCAGTTTCGTAAGCTTCTCTAACTCTAATCCTGCTGGGACTTTCTTCGCTTCCCGCCAGGAGATCGGTAACAAAATTACCGCTCCCCCCACCACAGCAGAAAGAATTTTCCCTGCTCCGTTCCATTTCCACTAGTTCAATTCCGGGGATGCTTTGCAAAATTTCCCGCGGCTCATCGTATATTTGGTTATACCTTCCCAGGAAGCAAGGGTCATGATAAGTGACTTTAGCGTTGTGCTTGGATGGTTTTATTTTATTTGACCAAAGCGAAGCACGCAGGAGCTGAGTGTAATGATATACCTCAAAATATGTGTTACTGACTAGTGGATAATTATTTCTGATCGTGTTATAGGCATGCGGCGAAAGTGTAACTACCTTTTTGACACCGAGCTCTTTGAACTTCTGGACATTCTTCTCAGCCAGCACTCGAAATAGCTCATTTTCTCCAAGCAGATATACTTCGTTCCCACAACAATTCTCTTCATTGCCAAGGATTCCAAAAGATATTCCTGCTTTACTCAGTAGCGTGGCAACGCTCCTGGCCATTCTTTGTCCAGATTCATCATATGAGCCGAGACATCCCACATACAACAGATATTCATCACCTGTTTCATATCTTTTTATTCCATTTGCCCAGGCATCTCTTCTACCCCTCTCCTTCAATGGATTTCCAAGCCGGTAAACATCCTCTAGAAAACTGGAGACAGCGGGCGGTATCCTGCCTTTTTCTTTCTCTATCACGTCGCTTCTGGCAGCCACTATCCAATCGACGATGTCGCTGGCAAACTTCATTGGACATTGTTCCACGCAGTTCTTACATGTTGTGCAGGAGTACAAAATCTCGGCCAGGTGTTCTGACCACTCAACTTCACCCTTTAGCCATGCATAAATGAGCCATAGTCTGCCACTGGTGGAATAGGTGTCAAAGCGGAACCTGGCGTAAGAAGGACAGTTAAAATCTGAATAGTCCGTGGGGAATTTACAATATCCGCATCTAAAGCATCTATGGATTTGCTCAGCATATTGCTTCATCATGCTGACATGTCCCAATTTCCTGGATTCATAATTCCGTTAGGGTCTAATAGCTGCTTTATCTTTTTCATGATCTTCAGCGTATTAGGGTTCATCCTTTCCACTATCATTTTCTGTTCACCCACGTTTGGCTTCCACATGATCCCTCCTTGCTCTATGGAGAACTCGGCTGCTTCGTGCAGGGCTTTCCTGACCCTATCCATCTCATCAGGGTCAGCCCGATTGAATGTAAAAGCAAAGGCAAACATCATGCAGTGCCCCCCGGCAATAACTCGCCCTACGGTAGAATAAGAGAGGTTGTATTTTGAAGCAAGCTCTACCGTTTTTGTAACAAATGTGGGGTACTTGTCGATCGGGATAATCGGTCCGCTGTATTCAAATCCACCCCCCTTTCTCACATCGGCAAATCTGGTGGTGTCCTTTGATGGCATAGCCAGATAAGGTGGCTTCATGATTGGTGGGAGACTCATGAATCCCCCATCTCTGCTGTCAAAGTACTCCCAAAGCGTATCCCATAACATCTTCCTCTTGAATTCCAGCTCTTCATCCGAGTCGCCGGTTATATATATCAGCATGTTATAATTTTCTCTCAACATTAGCGGTAATGGCTGAAAATTGACCACTATGTCTTCTACCATTTCGGTATCGCTGAGTTTGAGCACGATGTTGGCAACCAGCTCCCCTCTATCAATTAAGAATAGCATAACGTCTCTCATTTTCTTGCAGGGATAAAGCCTCAGGGCTAACTTGGTGATGATGCCTGTGGTGCCGAACCATCCTAGAAAGAGTCCAGTCAGGTCAGGCAGCGGAGCCCCTTTTGAAAACCAGTAGGGGGATACGGAACACGAGCCAATTCGGCAAATCTCACCCGTGGGCAACACCACTTCTAGACCACTGACGAGGTCAGAATTAAAGCCGTATTGCTGTGCCAGACGCCCTTGACCATGTATTACTGCGTTACCCACTATTGTGGCTATTGGTGGTGAGTCAGGTATACTGTGCCTTAAGTGGGGATAACGCTTTTCCAGATAGCTTTTGAGCACACCATGTGTAGTGCCAGCTTCAACAATGACGTATCTGGCTTTCTCATTTACCTCTAGTATCTTTCCCATTCTTTTCGTATCTATTACAATTCCGCCCCTCTGAGGAACGACCAGGCCGGTTAATGCCAGACCTCCTCCCTTTGGAACTATTGGTATTTTCTCTTTATTTGCCAGTTTGACTATCTCTTGCACTTCCTCGGTTGTCTTTGGCATCACTACATAGTCTGGTTCATGTGGTGTGGTTAATCCAGGATCTCGGCTGTAGAAATAACGCTCCTCTTTCTGGTTTGAAACATACCTCTCTCCAACTATGCCAACAAGGCGCTCATAAATATTAGTCATAGCCTCACGCCTCCAATGCTGGCTTTTCGCCAATTGCCATTTTGCATAAGTCGATCATATGGATTGGCTTTATCCCGCTTTTGGCAACTTTTTCATCTATATTTAACTGACACATGGGGCAGTTGAACACGCAGTATTCGGCTTCAGCTTTTAGCATGTCCTCTATGTTTCTCTTTTGCACATCGTCTGCCAGCTTATAGCCTTGGCCCATCCTGATAACCTCGGCACAGCAGAGAGCGTTCTCGCGGTCGTATTCTCTTTCAATTCTATCAGCTCCTACTAGCTTAAATATGTCGTCCACAAAGTGCTCTGTCTGGGGGCTGAGGCGGGTGGAACAGTTTCGCAAGTAGGCCACCTTAACATTCAGTGGCTTTATTTCACCCTTAAGTTCCTTCAGCTTATCGTATAGATATTCGAAGTAATGAGTGGTCTTAAATGGCACTTCGATGTCGTAGGCTGGTGCCAGTGAGTTAAATGTGCCGTAACATTCATCGTGGAGACATATGAGTTCCTTGATCCCCAGCTTTGCGATATTTTCTATTACTTTGGGAAGTCTGTCTTTTATTACTGACATTCTGGCGTAATGCAGGTAAACAGCATTGCAGAAAAACTCCTGACCGTAAATATAGGACGAGGCGATACCTTCAAAAAGCCTTCCTGTAGCCAGGAATGCAAATTGAGGAATAAAGCAGCATGATAATGCCCTCTCCTCGACTTTGCCTATTCGGAACTTTCCTACAGGTTGACATTGGTTAATCCACATTCTGATGATGGGCTTGGGGGCAGGTAATATGCCCTTTTCTTCCTGACGCTCAACGATCAAGTAAAATGGATGATTTCCCATCTTACAGTATTCTTCACAGGCATAGCATGTGACGCAGTCATGTAGCACAAAAGAATCTTCACCATTGATTATCTTTTGCATCTCTGTCTTTGCCTTGTCCTTGTCTAGGTGCAGATATTGGCATTTGACAAGGCAATCCTGAGTCTTACAGACAGTGCATTTCGCTGGATCAAAATTCAATTGAAGCACCTTATTTTATTGTCCCTAAAGGTCTACTCTGTTAAGGAAAGCATCGATAGGAAAGTTCTCACATCAGAAGAGTGACCTCCATCTAGCACAAGAGTTTGCCCTGTCATATAGCTTGAAGCATCTGAGGCTAGAAGAAGAACGGCGCCAACCATTTCCTCAGGTTCAGCTATTCGCCCCAGAGCCGTGCTGTCTTCAACCTTCTCACGAATCTCGGAGGTGCTCCATAACAGGCTGGAAAGCTTGGTTTTCACAACACCTGGAGCAATTGCATTTACCCTGATATTGTATTGTCCCCATTCCTGAGCAAGTACCTGCGTGAGCATAATAACACCCGCTTTGCTTATGGAATAGACTCCCAACCCTACATCAGGGGTAATACCAGCTGATGAAGAAACATTAATAATGCTTCCACCACCTTTATCTCGCATTATCTTGCCTACTGCCTGACTTAGGAAAAAATAGCCTTTAAGGTTTAGCCCCATGATTACATCCCAGGCTGGCTCTTCGGTATTGAACACTGAGCCAAACACTGGATTGGTGCCAGCGTTATTCACCAGGATATCAATATGGCCAAATTCGTCCATCGCTTTTTTAACCAGATTGTCGATCTCAGGAAGGTGGCGAACATTGGCTGATACCGGAAGGGCTTTCCTTCCCATATCGGTTATTTCCTGAGCCACGGCTTCTAAGTCTGGTAATTTACGGCTGGCAAGCACTACATCAGCACCTGCCTCTGCCAGCCCTAAAGCAATGCTCCGACCAATTCCCCGGCTTCCACCGGTAACTAGGGCGACCTTCCCTGGAAGATGAAACTTCTCCAGAAATGACTCCCTTTTACTATCATCCATAGTACTACTCCTTATAATGATACTCAGCTAGATATGCCGACAATCTAGGTTTTACCATACAACTCTCTAAATCGCTCCAACATCTTTCTGGGGGTTACGGTAGGTCTTTCATATTTGGGCAATTCTTTTTCTATGCCAAACAGATATTTCGCTATGCTCTTCAAAGGCTCGAGCTCATATCTCCCCATCATGGTGATAGTTTCCATCTGTGGAGAGCCACCGCCATGCAATCCTGCCACTTGCATCACCCCAGCTACCTCAGAGACTATCATACCCTCTATGCCCCGGAAACACCGGTGTTGATTTTCTGCAGATATCTTTGGATTTCTCATCAGGTATTTATTTGCCAGTTTTCCCGTTTCTTCCGAGAAGAATTCCTCTTCAAAGGGCATGGTAGCGCACAAACCCCCAGCAAGGTCAGCGACGATTTTAAACTCGTTATAAATCTCCTCTCCAGCGAGCTTCCTGCCAGCATTGGTTAGAATTTCATCAGGTACCCATGTTCCAGACGACGATTTCTCAGCACGATAGGCACTCATTTGACCTGCAGCAAAAACAAGTTCTGCCGTGCTTATCATATGACATAGCTTGTCCCTTACGTGAGTTGTCCTTTCAATCCCATTGTATTCCGCCACAAGTGCTGCGGCACTGGCTAGAACTTCCGATACCGCAGGCTTACAACCGGTATATGAATGACGGTGGTAATGGGCAAAGAGCAAAGCAAGGAAACCAGCGAAAGGCGTTTGTCCTGGGTTAGCCTTTCCATCCATGAAGACCCTTTCCCGAGGGACAAAGACATCATCAAAGATAGTAAATGATTCCGCATCGCCCATTTCTGCACCAGGAGCCTGTCCATATTTCACCTTATGCATACGCGCCGGTCTAACAAGCATTTTTACTCCTTCCCAATCAGCGGGGATGGCGAAGGCAACAGCGTAGTCATTATCTTTATCAGTCATGAATCTTGTAGGTATGGCTATAATCTCATCGCTCACTGGAGCGGTTGTGTTATCAATCTTGGCTCCCCTGACCACGATGCCATCAGGCCTGCTTTCTACTATTCTGAGATAAAGGTCGGGGTCCACCTGCTCATGAGGTCTTTTTAGCCTGTCGCCTTTGGGGTCGGTTTGAGCACAATTAGCACATATATCATTGTCCTGCCAGTATCGGAGATACTTAAGGAAGTTTTGATTGGTATCTGTGCCTAAGAACTGATCCATCTCATAGGTAACCACGGAGAGGGCATTCATAACATCTATTCCCATACACCTCATAATACAGCCGCCAACCCTGTGGCAAAGGAGCTTGGTCATTAGCTGCTTCTTCAGTAGGTCATCCACGCTTTGGTGAATGTGGGTAAATCTGTTTATCTTCTCTCCGGTTAAGTGTGATGTTGTCGTGCATAGATCCTGCCACTCTGGGTCATTAGCACGATCGTATGTCTCTCGTATAATGCGTAGCTGTCCACTAAGTCTCTCGTCATCTCTACCCACTTTCTCTCCACTGATGTAGAGATTCTTCCGCATCTTCTTGATTCTATTGAAGTAATCATCGTATGTCTTAATGGCCATCTTTCCCTCCTTTCTCAGCTTTTAAAGCCAAAGATTTTCGCAGCGTTTTCTCCAAGTACTGCGTCTATTTCTTCTTTTGTAAATTTAATGCCGTCAGGTGCATTCTCAGGGAGCTCCTTTATCATGTTAAGCCAGTCTTTCATAGGGATTACAGCCTCCAATACGGGATTGTCTGTTCCCCAGAGGAACTTTGATGCATCAGCCTCATCAAAGGCTGCTCTTAGCATATGGCAAAACTCGGCAAAGTTTCTTCTTGCTGTTACCTGTTGACCTGAGAAATCGGCATAGAAGGTGGTTGCCTTGGCCGATATCAGGTTAACCATCTCGTGCCACCAGCAATGACCTAGATGAGCACCTATGACCGTAAGTTTTGGGAAATCACTTACTATGCTATCCAGGTAGACAGGCCTGGCATATTTACTTTTCAGGGGCTTTGAAATGGGCCCCAGATGGGAAAGCAACGGGATATTCAATTCTTGAGCCTTCTCCAGTACCCTGTGTGACACTTCACTGTCAGGATAGAAGCCTGCTGCGGGATGATATTTAAGACCGCGGCATCCATAGTCGTTCACCGCTCTGTCCAGGATGTCAACCGCGTCAGACCTGCGCGGGTCAACCCCGGCGAATGCAACAACTCTATCGGGGTACTTCTTTGCCAAAGAGCCATAGAATTGATTGATCTCGTCCACTGTTTTACCTGCCTCTCCTATTCCGTATCCCCAATCAATGGCCATAACAAAGGCCTTGTCCACGCCTGATGCGTCCATGTTTGCTATCAGCTTCGAGCCATCAGCATCCATCATTGGGTCCATGATGTTGTTCTTTACTTCATCTACTGTAGGAGAACCCAGTTTGTTCTTTCTAAAAAAATCTATTCCGATTTCAGCCAGTTCGTTCCAGTAATTATCCGATATAATGTCCCATGTCCAAACATGACAATGTGCATCTATAATCATTTTTTCCTCCTTCCGCTAACCTGTTAGTTTGTGTTACATCCTCTTTGAGTCCCAAGCTCTTATTAGCCTTTATATCGCACATTTGCACTGGCAACCGATAAATCGCTCTTCCGCAGATGCTCACGATGGTGCTCGGCCGTCTGGGATGACATGCTACAGCTAAGTCTATACACTGAGACATCTCTGGCATCTGATATTTTGCATTTCGCCTAATGGCATACCGTTTATAGGTTAGAAATACTTCGGAATAACAAATAACATATAATGCCTGGTGCAAAGCATACCACAATGGGTCTATCCTTGTTAAGATGGCTTAAGTTCTTGTCGCCATCCCAGATCTAGTTTTTTCTTTCGATGCTTCCACCTATTCTTAGGAATTAGGTGTTGCTACATATATGGAGATGCTCAGGAGTATGAGGATAAGCTGAAGGAGCAGAAAATCAGTGATGAGTTATGAGAGTTAAGGTAGGTTTGGTAAAATACTATTGTTCTGTGGAACGAGATTCTGCATGGGGGAAGTGTCGGAATTGGCAGACGAGCATGACTTAGGATCATGTGCCGTAAGGCGTGGGGGTTCGAATCCCCCCTTCCCCACCAAGGGTATCAATAGGCAGAACTCCTATTTGTTCTTTTGATTTGCCATCTTGCGGCACCGGCAGGTTATAGTATACTGTAACCTGTTTT
This sequence comes from Dehalococcoidia bacterium, assembly GCA_034431195.1. Taxonomy (GTDB): domain Bacteria; phylum Chloroflexota; class Dehalococcoidia; order GIF9; family AB-539-J10; genus CG2-30-46-19. The sequence continues at coordinate 52,966 of DAOUDP010000025.1, forward strand.
GTATTCATCTCTATTCGTTTTATGAATGAGCGCAAGAAAGCTCCCAAAAAATCGTCTTCTATTACCCCCGTTGTCCTGTTCAAGAAGGAAGAAAGAGGCAAGGCAAACAAGAATTTCCTTACAAAGTATGAAGCTGACGTTATTGTCCAATATCGCCAGGGTGGTTGAGCCAAGGGCAGCAGTGAAATGTCTTACATGCCCTCCCGACCCCCACCCCGAAGAGTTTTGGTGTAAATGGGAACTTACTGTGAGGGAGCCTAATAAGCGTATTTGACGGGAATCGGGTGTAGTTGTATTCTAAGTTTATGGCTAGAATGAGAGATCCAGCAGCTCAACAAACTACTAAGACTGTGGGATTTGACATGAACTTGCATGACCTTGTCGGTGGCTTAGAGGACGAGCTTCTCATCGTCAATAGTGAATATCAAGTCAGCTTTGCTAACTCAGCTATGCAGCACAGGTTGCCTGAGGGCACTGAATCACCTGTCGGTAGGCATTGCTACGAAGTCTTCGAGGGGAGGGATAAGCCCTGCAGCGCCCCTCTGTGGGAGTGTCCGCTTAGGGATGTATTGCAGAGCGGCAACTCGGCAAGCGTCATTCATCCTTATCCCTCCCCCAGCGCAGGTAGCACCTTGGGTAGATATGTCAAGATTACCATGTGGCCACTCAAAGATAGTCATGGCGGGATTGATGCAGCGGTTGAGTTGAGGAGAGATGTTACTGCAGAGAGAGAACTGGAAGTGCAGATTCTGAGGCGACATCACCATCTTGATGCTTTAAGCCGTATTTCTTTTGCTGTTAGTGGGTTATGGGATTTAGATGCTATCCTAAATGTAGCATTTGACACCGTGTTACAGATCTTTGGCGGAAGCACAGGAGGAATCCTGCTTTTTGATGAAAAAGTCCAAAAGCTATGTTACAAAGCGCACCGTGGCCTTTCTGCCAAATACGCTGGAGAGATGTGCCTGACCATGGGTGGGGGAATAGCGGGAAAGGTGGCTCAAACGGGTGAGCCTATTTTGTTGGAAGATATTTCTAGAGATCCAGATGCTGCTCGCCCTGATTTGATAGCCGCAGAGGGTCTTAAGGGATTCGTTAGTGTCCCTTTGAAAGCAAAGGACAAGGTTTTGGGCGTGATGAATGTTGCCAGCCATCTGGCGGGCAAATTCACCTCAGATGATATGTACCTCCTGAACTCAATTGCTTGCCAACTTGGCACGGCAATCGAGCAGGCAAAGCTATATGAACAGTTGAGTGAAGGAAAGGAAAGATACCAGATACTGCTGAGGCAGGCTCTTACTATCCAGGAACAGGAGCGAAAAAGAATTGCCAGAGAGCTACATGATGAAACAAGTCAAGAGCTTACTGGCTTGGCGCTCAACCTGCAGGCAGTTAATGAAATGATGGAAATGGGCGGCGTCGAAGATGCTGAAATTAAGGCAATATTGAAAAAGACTCAGTCCCTAGCAGTCCATGCAGGCACCGAGTTAACCAAGCTCATAAGGGAGCTCCGCCCCACTCTATTAGATACATTGGGGCTGCCCGCTGCTATTCATCAGCTTGCCGAGGCTAACCTCAGTTCTCAAGGCATTAATGTGTCATCAGAGTTTGGAGGAATTGACCGGAAGTTACCGTCGGAAATTGAGTTGGCGTTTTTCCGCATTACCCAGGAGGCTATGAGCAACATTATAAAGCATTCAGAGGCAAAGAATGCCAGTATCAAAATAGAATGTAATGCTAAAAGATGTATTTTACGGGTTGAGGATGATGGCAAGGGGTTTGATGTTGGCAAGATCACAAGCATTGACAGGAGAGGTCGTGGTGCTGGCCTATTCGGCATGAAAGAAAGGGTAAAATTAGTAAGCGGCACTTGTTCTATTGATTCCCAGCCTGGGCAAGGGACTAGAGTTATCGTCAAGGTTCCAATAAGGGGGAGCGCAGCCGATTGAGAAGATAAGAGTGCTGGTGGTGGATGATCACACCATCGTGCGGGATGGCATCTGCGCTTTGCTGGCGTTGGCTGCAGACATAGAGGTGGTTGGCGAAGCAGAAAATGGTAGGGAGGCGCTGGATAAGGTAAGACAGCTTGCCCCGAATGTGGTGCTTATGGATATAGCCATGCCTATTATGGATGGGCTGGAAGCGACACGTAGAATACGCAAGGAATTCTCAAAAACAAAGGTGTTGGTGCTAACCCAATATGCTGAGAAGGAGTATATTTTCCCCATTATCGAGGCAGGAGCCCAAGGCCTCATAAGCAAGGCAGCGGCATCTTCAGAGCTTACTTCGGGCATAAGGGCTGTCCACCAGGGCGATTCCTTCCTTTCTCCTGTCGCAGCAAAGGTTTTCGTTGAGGACTATCAGCGAGGAACTCCTGGGCGAGAAGAAGGAGATCCTTACCGCCAGCTGACAGACAGAGAAAGAGAGGTACTCAAGCTAGTTGCCGAGGGGTATACTACCAAGGAAATAGCAGATTTATTAGTAGTCAGCACGAAAACGGTGGAAGGACACAAGACCAATTTAATGGCTAAACTGGACATCCACAATAAGGCTGACCTCGTCAAGTATGCCATACGCAAGGGCATCATAACTGTCTGATAGTATAAGCAAACCTAACCTTTTCAACGTCGCTCAATCAGGGTTTTTGCCTCCATAAACAAGCTTTAATTCGACAGAATTCAGGAGTTAAAACCACATATTTTGAGGGGAACCCCTCTTTTGTTTCACCCTAAGGCGAATTACCATATATGATGAATAGTAAAGAAGCGGAGCTATGTTCATCCGAGAGGAAAACAATGTATTCAGCGGGTATCGATGCCTTTAAAAGTGACCACAGCGATGGTGTTAAGAAAACCTCTTTTGACCATACGCTCATGCCTCCTTGCCAAGATGCTTGTCCCTTGCATATGGAGATTCGAGAATACGTTGATTTGATTGCCCAAGGGCGGGTGATGGAAGCATTGCAGGTCATAAGGGATGGCAATCCCTTTCCCTCCATCTGTGCCCATGTGTGCATCCATCCTTGCGAAGATGCTTGTCGGCGTGGTCAGGTGGATAATTCCGTTGCCATCAGAGCACTGAAGAGGTTCGCTGTAGAATTCGGTGGCGATAGAATGATCCAACTGGAAGCTGAGACGAGACACGAGGAGAGGACCGCCATAGTGGGATCTGGTCCAGCAGGATTGTCTGCTGCCTACTACCTAAGAAGGTTAGGCTATCCCGTAACCATCTTTGAGGCCTACTCAGAGCCCGGGGGGATGTTGCGGGTGGGTATCCCCAAATATCGCCTCCCGGGGGAGGTACTCGATACTGAGGTTCAAAGGCTGATCCAGATGGGGGTTGAAATCAGGACAAATACGCCAGTAGTATCTCTGGATTTGCTGTTTGATATGGGCTACAAAGCCGTCTTCGTAACCGTGGGTGCTCATCAGGGTCTTAGATTGGGAATAGAAGGAGAGGACAGTCCTGGGGTGGTTGATGGGGCAACCTTCCTCCGTGAGGTGAACCTGGGGCTTAAACCATCTATTGGTGAAAGGGTTGCTGTGGTGGGGGGCGGCAATGTAGCGATTGATGCCGCCCGCGCAGCACTCCGATTGGGCGCAAGGGAGGTAAGAATCCTCTACCGCCGCAGTCGGGAAGAAATGCCAGCAGACCCTGCAGAAATAGAGCAAGCAATAGAGGAGGGAGTAGAAATTCTATTCTTGGCAACACCAACTAAGATAGCAAGAGAGGATAGACAGTTGGGACTAACCTGTATACGTATGGAGCTCGGTGAGCCGGATGCTAGTGGCAGGCGCCGGCCAATACCCATCCAAGGCAGCGAATTCAATATGGGGATTGACACCCTAATTACTGCTATTGGCCAAGCGCCACAAATTCCCGGTGATTTCCGTCTCCGCATTGGCAGAGGCAGCACTATTCAAGTTGATCCCATCACTCTCACCACCAATCGGGTGGGAGTTTTCGCTGGAGGCGATGCCATCACCGGACCGGCAACCGTAGTTCAGGCATTGGCAACTGGTAGGGGGGCAGCTTCCCGCATCGACGACTACCTCCAGCATAGATATCCCTTAGTTAGCAAAGATGAGAAGGAAACCCTAGCAGGCGAGCTTCTCCCCAAAACTATAGAGATGATAAGGAAGCTTACCCGCTTTGAGCCGCTAACCGTTTCTCCCGAAGCAAGGGTGAAAGAGTTCGAGCTCGTGGAGCTTGTTTATGACTGGGAAAGCGCCATCAACGAAGCCAGGAGATGCCTGCGCTGCGGCATGGGCGCTGAGATCTTGTTCCAAGACAAATGTGCTACCTGCCTCACCTGTTTGCGAGTTTGTCCCTATCACGTGCCCTACCTGGACGACAGCGGCACCATCCAGATACCTGCTGATCAGTGTCAAGCCTGCGGTATATGCGTGGCCGAATGCCCTGCTAAGGCTATAGTTTTGCGCAAGCCACAGGATCGTCGGCAGATAGATGAGGAGTTAGATCATGTCCTTAAGTCTGCGGCACAGGCGAAGTCCAAGCCCTTGATTATTGGCTTCTCTTGTCAATACGGGCTTTACGGCACTGGTGCCCTGGCGAGCTTATGGAGGGGGGCTAAAGCTGGCATTTGGATAGTACCTGTCCTGTGTGTAGCCAAGATAGAAGCTGAGCACATATTGCAGGCCTTTGAGATGGGTGCTGAAGGCGTTTTTATTGCTGGATGTGGGCAAGAACAGTGTGCCAGGGAAGATACTGCTTTCTGGGCGTTACAGCGGATGGAAAAAGCCAAGAAGGTGTTAGCTCAGATTGGTCTTGAACCACAACGCCTGCAAGCCTTTAACTTATATGCCGATGGAGAGGATCCTGCCACGGCGTTAGATAAGTTCACTGAGCGAATAGGAGAGTTCTACTTGGCTTCAGCAATAAAGCAGGAGGTGAAGACTTGATAGTTGCAGAGCAAAAACCTTTAGGGGAAATAAAACGCCTGATTGCTCCTTACGAGAAGGTGTTAATCCTTGGCTGTGGTACCTGTATGACTGTTTGTGGTGCTGGTGGGGAAAGAGAGGTCTCCTTGCTTCACAGTGCATTGAAGGTGGCCCAGGCTAGAGGTGGAAATGAGGCTCATAGTTTTTTGGAATACACAGTGAAGCGGCAGTGTGATTTTGAATTTCTGGACATGCTCGAGGATAGGGTCGGGGAGGTGGATGCCATTCTCTCGCTAGGTTGTGGCATTGGTGTGCAGGTGATAGCTGAGCGTTTCCCAGGTATACCTGTTTTGCCTGGCGTCGACACATCTTTTATGGGTGCGTCTAAGGAGTGGGGTGTTTGGGATGAGCGATGTGCCGCTTGTGGCGAATGCAGACTGGATGAAACTGGTGGTATTTGTCCCATCACCAGGTGTGTTAAGGGCATACTTAATGGTCCCTGTGCGGGCAGCAAAAGTGGAAAATGCGAGGTGAGCAGCGACATGGACTGTGCCTGGGTACTGATTTATGAGCGACTGGAGAGGTTAGGGCAATTGGAAAAAATGCGCCGATATTACCCTCCTAGGAACTTTCGGACAATCCCCAGGCCGAGAAGGATCGTGAGCAAGGCTGACATTGATCTGGGAGGAAACGATGGCTAAATCACTTTTTGAGGAAAGACTCAATTCCGGTAAGTTTTTGGTGACCACTGAGATTGGGCCTCCCAAGGGAACAGACATCTCAGAAATGGTTCACCATATAGAGCTACTTAAGGATAAGGTTGATGCTATTAATGTCACCGACCATCAAAGTTCCGTGATGAGGTTCCCTTCCTTGGGTGGCTGTCTCTTGGTGAGGGAACATGGTGGTGAACCTGTATTTCAGATGACCACCCGTGACCGCAATCGCCTGGCGCTTCAAGCCGACCTCCTTTTGGCATATTCCAGGGGCATCAGGAATGTGCTTTGCCTCACTGGCGATTCTGTTGATGTCGGCGACCACAAGGAAGCAAAACCAGTGTTTGACCTGGATTCTGTGCAGCTATTAAGAATGATCAGGATAATGGAATCAGGGAAAGATCTAGCAGGGAATGATCTCAAGGGCGCCCCAGAATTCTGTATCGGTGCCTCAGTTCACCCCGCGACAGATTCCATCGAGCCACAACTTATCAAGTTTGACAAGAAACTGGAGGCCGGGGCGCAGTTCTTCCAGACCCAGGGCGTATATGACCTAGATTGCCTCCGCAGGTTCATGCAGTATGCCTCCCAATTTAACGTCAAAATCCTGGCAGGCATTATAGTTCTGGCTTCAGCGAGGATGGCTCAGTATATGAACGACAATGTCCCTGGGATAGTTGTTCCCCAAGCTGTAATCGATGAGCTGGCTGGTGCAGAAAAGGGCAAGGGACTTCAGAAGGGCATTGAAATTGCTGTGCGGTTGATGAAGATGATAAAGGACGAGAATTTGTGCCATGGAGTTCATATTATGGCGGTAGGGAGGGAAGGCATTGTCCCCGATATTTTGGAGGCTGCTGGACTGGAAGTCAGCGTGCACGTTTAATTTTTAGCGAAAATGGCTCGTGGGTCGAGCGGGCTAATCAAGTCTAAGGAGGGAGGAAAGGAGGGAAAATAATAATGGGAAACGCCAAAAAAGTCTTAATCGTAGACGATGAACCCGATTTTCTGTTAGCTTTGCAGAGGACTATGGAAGCAAGACAATATCAGGTTACTACTGCCAGCAACAAGGCAGAGGCACAGGAAGGAATCAAGAAAGAGGAGCCCGATATCATCATTCTGGGCACAATGACTCCCCGTGGAGAAGCATTCTCGCTGCATCAATGGTTAAGGCAACATCCCGGGACTAGGGACTTGCCTATCCTGGTGGTCGACGCTGCCCCGGAAAGGCAACTTATCAAGGGGTGGAGAAGGGACGAGGCTGTGATGATGGAGGCTGAGGACTACATAACCAAGCCGATTGAACCAGCTTCACTAGCGCTTCGAACCCAGGCGATACTGGAGAGAGCAGCCAAACGGATAAAAGTGCTCATAGTGGATGACCATTCTGTGGTCAGGGATGGGGTTCGTGCTGTGCTCATGCTGCAAAAAGACATTGAGGTAGTAGGTGAAGCTGTGGATGGGAAAGATGCAGTGGAGAAAACAGGCCAGCTCTTGCCTGACGTGGTGGTAATGGACATAGTCATGCCTGTAATGGACGGGTTAGAGGCCACTAAGCAGATATACAAGGAATATCCTCAAATCAGAGTTGTGATGCTGTCACAGTACGATGACGAGGAGAACGTCGCTGCCGCTGAGCAGATAGGAGCCTATGGATTCATCCCTAAGAGGGCGGCCAGCTCCCAACTCATAAATGGCATAAAAACCATATACTATATGGGAGAGCATCTCCAGAGACCCGCAAAAGTTTCTAGCGACTGACGGCACCTAGCAAACAATGTTAGGCTCAGTGCCACCTTGGAGCAGTGTAGCCTTGGAATTAGTGATTAAGAAATTTTGCCAAAAATCTAGCCATTTTTGCCTTAAGACTCTTATCCTCAGAGCATTTTTTAACCTGAATTTGGATATCCTATCTTTTCATCAATGAGGCAAAAAACTTCTTTCCCTGTACCAAATAGGGTCAATTTCTGATGAAAAGCGAAACCGCCCTCCCCCTACTTTATAAGGGCATCAAGAAGGGGGTTTATCCTTTAAAGGCTAGCCATAAGCTAATTCATAGCATCTCAAGCGAAATTTGCAGAACAGAATTACCTTGTCTAATGCTGATAGCTTAAGCAGCATCTGGTGGGCATGCTTGACTACTGTCCCTGCTCCTTGATAAAGCCTCCATCTTGCTGTTGAGATGGTAAAGGTGCGATGCCATGGTGGTAAAGCCAGTAGCTTCATGGCTAAAAAGAGGTTATAGGCGATAATTCCTATCCTGAGGAACACTGCGTTGGCATAAGTCTCACCACAGGGCATCCAGTTCATACCAAAGCCATCCTTTAGTTTCTTAATGAAATTCTCTGCTCGTCCTCTTTGGTTACGGAGATGCACTATATCCTCAGTCGGCTCCTCTCTATTGGTGGCGATGACATGATAGGAGTAGGGGTTAGAATCAAATAGCTCTCCCTGTAGTTTTGGCCAGCGTTGCACTACAAGCCGAAATGCTTCCCTCGTATTATTCATGGTGTGAATTGTCTTAGCTATCTCTCCGCCTCCCTCATAAGACTGCCAACCTTCTTCCCCTATACTTTTAATAGTCCCCTTCACTGCTTTGTCCTGATCGGCAGTCATAGTAAAAAGTATGTCATGCTCAAAGCAGTAGTTTATTACTGCAGCCTGACAAGCAGCGCTATCTGAACGATAATATCTTATCCTCTTCCCCTGAAGCATAATATTTTCACAGTACTTGATAAACTCTAACGCTCCAGCCTCAGCAGGAACATTCTCGTCACGAAATTCATCTCCTGAGGCCAAACTTGGTTCGAAAAGGAAGCCTGAAAGGGGTTGATAACCCTTTTCTTTTTTATAACTCCATTTTGCCTCTTCCTTCTCTGCTTCTATTACTGTAGCATCAGTGTCCAGGGTATATTCTTTTCTCGGTTCTCTGTTTAATGCCTCATTCACCATATGTCTATTTAGCCTAGCTAGTCCGAGAAGTCCTCTACCATCCTGACCCATGCGTCTTAGCCAATCCCCTACAGTGCACGAGGCAGGAAGCTCTTTCGTCTCCACTAGTCCCCTCAGGCTTATCTCAGCCTTTAGTTCCCTCAAATCTTCAAGTTTCTTCCCACCTCCGTGAAGCGTCAGCACCAGAGCTATAACAAATTGAGATGGCTTATATCCTCGACCACTAGCTGGTTTTGGTAATTCACTATCCATAACCTTTGGTAACTTCAGTGCTTTTGCTAGCTCGTAAGGAGCACTAAGCCGCCTCTGGCAGCTAAAGGTTCATCTGTTGCTACTAGCTTGAAGGGTAGAATCCCTTCCCTATGCCTTTTAGTCATTTTTCACCTCCAGGGTTGCCTAATTTTGCTGCTTACTATAATACAATTGCCAGGCCTCTTGTAGCTAAAATGAGCTCGCAATCGCTGATTTCAGGATGGTGTGCTCAGTTGCGGGCTGGGGGCCTTATTGCTACAATTACCTTTGATGGAAGGGGTGGTGCTAGGTAGTTAAGCTGAAAGCAAGTTTGAAAGTTCTACCTATTGTAACCCCAGCTCCATTAGGATGAATTGATGGGAAGCAGCAAGAGGTTAGCTGAAGATTTCCAATCTTACCAGCAGAGGATAGAAGCAGGGCTGAAGGAGATTATTGGTAGCAATCCTCTCACTTTTTATGATGTATTGCGATACCACATGGGGTGGCAGGATGAGCAGGGTTGCCCTTGCCATCGGGAAGCGGGGAAGTTTATTCGTCCTCTCCTTTGCTTGCTTAGTTGCCAGGCAGTAGGAGGGGATGCAAGGCGGATAATGCCTGCCGCGGCAGCGCTAGAGCTCATTCATAATTTCTCCTTGATTCACGATGATATTCAAGATGCTAGCTCCGAACGCCATCACCGTCCCAGTGTGTGGAAGATATGGGGTCAGTCACAGGCGATAAACGCCGGCGATGCCATGTTTGCCCTGGCCTTCTCAGCCTTGTTCAAACTAAGGTATAATGGTATAGACGAGCAAAAGGTAGTGACTGCGGCTCAGTTATTAAATAAGGCTTGCCTGGAGCTTTGTGAGGGGCAATATCTTGATATTGCTTATCAAAGCCGTCTTGATGTCACTATGAAGGACTATCTTGATATGATAGCTAAGAAGACAGCAGCGTTAATGGCAGCATCAACTGCTATAGGGGCATGTTTGGCTGCGGATGGTGATAAGGTGGTGGATTCTCTCTATGGGTTTGGTAAAGAGCTGGGTATGGCTTATCAAATTCAGGATGATGTATTGGGTATCTGGGGAAAGGAGGAGGAGATCGGGAAGCCGGTGAAAGAAGATATTTCACGGAGGAAGAAAACATTACCGGTGGTCTACGCCTTTGAGAATTGTGAGGATAGTGGCCGTGAAAAACTAGAGGAGCTTTACTCACAGGAAGTTATTTCAAATGATGATGTTGCCATAGTGGTGGAAATCTTGGACTGCTCAGGGGCGCGCAAACATGGTGAAAAGTTGATACGACGATATCATCGTCAAGCTCTGGCGAAATTGGGAATAAGCAGTTTAGATTTGTCATGTCGGACTCCGTTAAAGGAGATGGCGAGCTTTTTGTTGGAACGCGACTACTAGGTACAGAGATGCAAAAAAAGACTGTTAAAGGTATGTCCGTTGAAGGGAAGAGGGTTTTAGTTAGGGTTGATTTCAATGTGCCACTGGATATGGAGACAGGTGCCATTACCGACGATAGTCGTATACAAGCATCACTGCCCACCATTAGGTATCTTGTTACGCATAGGGCAAAGGTAATACTTTGCTCTCATCTAGGGCGTCCTAAAGGCAAAGTTGTTGAAGAATTACGGATGGCGCCGATAGCGCGACGGTTGTCAGAACTTCTGGAGTTGCCCGTTGCGGCCGCTGATGGTTGTGTGGGTGAAGAGGTGAAAAGCAAGGTGGAAATGCTTGGGGAGGGAGACGTCCTCCTTTTGGAAAACCTCCGGTTTCACCCTGAGGAAGTGGCAAACGATCCCTCCTTCGCTAAAGAGCTGGCTGAGTTAGCTGATCTATATGTCGATGATGCCTTTGCAACCAGCCACAGAGCACATGCGTCTACCGTTGGTGTGGCTCAATATTTGCCAGCAGTGGCTGGTTTTCTGTTGGAGAAGGAATTGCAAGTATTAGGCTGTTTATTAAGCGAGCCAAAACGCCCATTTGGTTGTGTGGTAGGTGGTGCCAAGGTGAGCGACAAAATGGGGTTACTACAGAACATGTTAAGATGGGTAGATGTCTTACTTATCGGTGGTGGCATGGCAGCTACTTTTTTGAAGGCGCAGGGGTATGAGGTGGGCAATTCCCCTGTGGAGGAGGACAAGCTGGATCTAGCTAAGGAGTTATTGCAGGAGGCAGGTGGAGAGTGGACTGCCAAGATTTTGTTACCTGTAGATGTGGTGGTAGCACCAGCAATTACCCGTGGTATTAGCAGCCAGCTTGTGTCTATAGAGGGGCTTCCAGCTAATAGTTTCATCGTAGATATTGGAGCAAACACCATTGTGCTTTTTTCAGATGTGTTGGGAAGATGCCACACCGTTGTATGGAATGGTCCTGTGGGTGTTTGTGAAATGCCTCCCTTTGACCACGGCACCAGGTCATTGGTGAGTGTTCTTTCCACTCTCAGTAATGCCACCACTATCATCGGGGGTGGCTCCAGCGCCGAGGTGGTTCAGGAAATGGGGTTAGTTGATAGAATGACTCATGTCTCTACAGGTGGTGGGGCAAGTTTGAGGTTTCTGGAGGGTGCTCCTTTGCCTGGGGTAGAAGCCCTGTTGGATCAGGAAGAATAATAGGACTCTATCATGCGCATTCCTTTAATTGCCGGTAATTGGAAGATGAACACCACGGTAGCTGAAGCTGAGGAACTTGCTTCTTCTATGCGAGCGAAGTTGGATAAAATAGAAGGGATAGAGAAAGTAGTCTGTCCGCCGTTTATTTCTTTAACTGCAGTGGGCAGGATACTCCAGGGTTCCTCTGTGAGGTTGGGGGCTCAAAATATGTATTTTGAAGTGAGGGGGGCTTACACTGGGGAGATATCTCCGACAATGCTTAAAGGGCTCGTGGAATTCGTTATCTTAGGGCATTCTGAGAGGCGCTCGTGCTTTGTCGAGACAGATGAGGTAATTAGTAAGAAAGTGCAAGCTGCTCTGGATTTCGGACTGAAGCCTATCTTGTGTGTTGGTGAAAGGCTTGAGGAAAATGAAGCTGGTGAAACAGAACGGGTTATCACTAAACAATTAACGGAAAGTCTAGGTGGCATAAAACCCACCATTAATTTAATTGTCGCCTATGAGCCGGTATGGGCTATTGGCACAGGCAGGGCGGCTGACGGGTTAACCGCGAAAACCACCATTAAATGTATTCGGGATATCCTTGCCAAGCTTTGGGGTAGCGATGTGGCTCAAGAAGTGCGTGTTCTCTACGGCGGTAGTGTTACTAGCAACAACATTGCCGAGTTTGTTTCCCAGTCTGAAATCGATGGTGCTTTAGTTGGTGGTGCGAGCCTTAAAGCCGATGAGTTTCCGAGCATTGTGAGTCAATCGTCCGTGATTAAAAGGCAGGGGGCTTAGCTAAAGAGCGTCGAGGCGATGAGATGTCTTGTTGCTATTGTTGGTCCTACAGCGATAGGTAAAAGCAAGCTTGCCCTTCGATTAGCTTCCGATCTTGGGGCGGAATTAGTAGGTGCCGATAGCCGCCAGGTTTATCGGTATATGGATATCGGCACCAACAAACCTACGCTGGAGGAACAAAAGTCAATTCCTCATCATCTCATTGACGTAGTGAATCCCGATGATGATTTTAACTTGGCGAACTATCTCCACATGGCTCGCCGGGTAATCCAGGATATCCAGCAGAGGGGTAAGTTGCCGTTGCTGGTAGGAGGTAGTGGCCTTTATGTCTGGTCGATAATCGAGGGTTGGAAAATTCCTAACGTTCCTCCCAACCGAGACTTAAGGCGGAAACTGGAAATTAAAGCGAGGAAGCAGGGCAGTCACGCTCTTTACCAGCAATTGCATGAAATTGACCCTGTGATAACGGAAAAGATAGACCCCCGTAATATACGTCGTGTCATAAGAGCTTTGGAAATCCATCAGCTGTCTGGGCAACTCCCTTCGCTAATCAGGCAAAAACAGGCGCCCCATTCCCCCATTTTAGTTATTGGTTTGACTGCAGAAAGAAGCGAACTTTACCACAAAATTGACCAGCGAGTGGATAAAATGATTAATAGAGGATTAGTCGAAGAGGTAAAGGAGCTGATGCACAAAGGTTATAGCCTTTCCTTGCCTTCAATGTCTGGCATAGGCTATAAACAGGTTGGTGATTTTCTTTCTGGCAGCGTGTCGTTGCCTAAGGCAGTGGAGCGGATAAAGTATGAAACTCACCATTTGGCTCGTCATCAATATGCCTGGTTTCGTCCCAGCGATGCTAGAATCAACTGGCTTGATGCCAATAATGCCAGGAAAAAGGCGAATGATTTAGTGGAGAGCTTTCTATCATGAAATTTCATAAGCTACAGGGTAGTGGCAACGATTTTATCCTTGTGGATGGCAGAGATGTGGAGCATGATTGGGCAGAATTGGCACGAGCCATGTGTCAACGCCACTTAGGTGTGGGAGGCGACGGATTGCTGGTGGTGGAAAGGTCTAAAGTTGCTGATTTGAAGATGCGTGTTTTCAACCCCGATGGTTCTGAGGCTGAAGCATGTGGTAATGGACTAAGGTGTTTTGTTAAGTATGCTGTTGAACAGGAGATAGCGGATGAAGTGTCACTGCGAGCGGAGCCAAGCAATCCCTGTTTAACTGTAGAAACTCTAGCAGGTATCGGAAAGGCAAAAGCCTGTGTAGCGGCGAATAAAGTAACGTGGGTTGAGGTGAGTATGGGCATGCCTCGATTTGAGCCTCAACAGATTCCCATCAAAGGGGAAATTGATATAATACCAATATTGAACTATCCTTTAACCTTGGGCAAAAGGAAGTTGGGTTTGTCTCTTCTATCTACGGGAAATCCTCACGCGGTGTGCTTTGTCTCTGAACCGGTTGTCAAATTCCCATTAGGGAAAGTAGGTCCGAAGGTGGAGAAGCATCACATGTTTCCGCAAGGGACTAATTTTGAGATAGCAAGGATTCTAGATAGAAGGAAGCTAGAAGCTAGAGTGTGGGAGCGTGGCGTCGGGGAGACTTTGGCTTGTGGCAGTGGTGCTTGTGCCATCGCTGTAGCTGCTCGTTTGCTCAATTATGTTGGCACGGATGTTGACATAATATTTCCAGGAGGAGCTTTAGCGGTATATTGGGATGGGAAAGGTGAGGTAATGCTTGGTGGTCCTGTGGAGGAAGTATTCACTGGAGAGTGGCTAAAATAAGAAAAATTTGCATCACAATCCCGGCTATCTAGGGGGGAACTAATGCAAGTGACTAAGCGGCTTGATAGGTTACCTCGATATCTTTTTGTAGAAATTAACCGAAGGATTGCTGAAAAAAAGGCTGAGGGGGTGGATGTGATCAACTTTGCTGTTGGCGATCCTGACTTACCCACGCCGTCTCATATTATTGAGTATATGTGTGAGGCAGCGCATGACCCTGTTAACCATCGTTATCCTGAAACCGCTGGCTTGCCTCAACTTCGCGAAGCCATTGCTGGATGGTATCGGAGGCGATTTGGGATTGCTCTGGACCCGAGTGGAGAAGTATTGCCACTCATTGGCTCGAAGGAAGGGATTGGACATATAGCTTTAGTCTTTGTCGAGGCTGGAGACATAGCTTTAGTGCCTGACCCAGGTTATCCTGTTTACAGTATGGGAACCCTGTTGGCTGGTAGTGAACCGTACTTCATGCCTTTGAAGGAGGAAAACGATTTCTTGCCTGATTTTGAAACTATCCCCGAGAATATAGCTAGGCGAGCAAAGCTCATGTGGCTAAACTATCCCAATAATCCCACCGGTGCTACCACTGAGCTTGATTTCTTTGAGAAAGCAGTTTCCTTTGCCAAGCAGCATAGCCTGGCAATATGTCACGATGCTGCCTACACTGAGGTTGCCTTTGATGGCTATAAGCCACCGAGTTTCATGCAAGCCTCTGGGGCTAAGGAAGTAGGCGTGGAATTTCATTCTTTATCAAAAACGTACCATATGACTGGCTGGCGAATAGGGATGGTGGTGGGCAATGCTGAAATGATAAATGCGTTGTTTCGAGTGAAGTGCAATCTGGATTCAGGTATTCCTCAGGCAATCCAGCATGCTGCTATAAAGGCCCTAAACAGTTCTCAGGAGCATATTTCAGAGCACAATGCTATTTTGCAATGCCGCCGAGATAAGTTAATACAAGTTATTAATCAGGTAGGGATGAGAGTGCGAGTTCCTAAAGCTACTTTCTATATTTGGGCGAGTATTCCTCAAGGTTACACCTCCATAGATTTTGCCGACAAGTTGCTTAATGAAGCTGGGGTAGCGGTGACTCCAGGCATTGGTTATGGAAAGAAGGGAGAAGGCTATATCAGGTTCTCCTTAACTCTTGCCGACGACAAATTGGAGCAAGGAATAGAACGATTACTATCCTGGCACGGGAGGCAAGAATAAGGCGAAAGACTGTTGCTACACAAGCTGAGCAAGAACGTGTATTTTTAGTTCGGGTCGAAAGCAGAGCCTCTAGTGATGGTTGGTCTGCAGTTGATTCATTAGAAGAACTATCCTATTTGGCCAAGACGGCTAATGCTGCTGTGGTGGGCAAGCTCATTCAAAAGCTAGGTAGGCCTTCGCCAGCTCACTATATCGGCAAGGGCAAGATTGACGAGCTATGCAATCTTAAGGAACAAATTCAGTATGATACAGTGATTTTTGATGACGACTTATCCCCACGACAGCAGAGAAATCTTGAGGAGGTTCTCGAGGTTAAGATTATTGACCGCACTGCACTCATCTTAGATATATTTGCCAAACATGCTCAGACTCGGGAAGGACAGCTTCAAGTTGAGTTAGCTCAGCATCAATATCTGTTGCCGCGGCTTGTTGGTCAGTGGAGTCACCTGGAGCGACTTGGTGGTGGAATTGGTACCAGGGGACCAGGTGAATCGCAGTTGGAGACTGACCGCCGTCTTATCCACAAGCGTATTAACCGTCTTGAACGCGAGATAGAGGAAATAAGGCGACATCGAGACCTTTATCGAAAGCGTCGTAGGACGAGGGGTATGCCTGTAGTAGCTCTTGTAGGATATACCAATGCAGGCAAAAGCACTTTATTCAATACTTTAAGCAAAGCAAGCATGGTGGTGAAAGAGGACCTCTTTTCTACTTTAGACCCGGTAACTCGTCGTTTGACCCTGCCTGATGGGCAGCGGTTTCTAATTACGGATACTGTTGGCTTTATTCATAAATTGCCAACCTTGTTAATCGCTGCATTTCGTGCCACCCTTGAGGAGCTTAGTGAAGCTAACCTGCTTGTTCATATAGTTGACATAATGCATAAGAATGCTTCTTATCAATGCCTCGCGGTGGAGAAAATATTAGAAGAACTAAACCTTAATGATAAGCCAAGGGTCACAGTGTTTAACAAGCTGGATTTGGCCCTGGGCAGTGAGGAAGAACTGGAATGTCTGACCACGGTTCCTTTCCTTGAAGGACAAAGTGGGCTATCAAGCGAGAATAGTGTCCCCATCTCCGCTGCTAAAGGCTGGGGCATAAACAAGCTCTTGGAGAAAATAAGTTGCTATTTGGGCAATACCTTGCGGCAAGGTATGATGGCAAAAACCAGATGAGCGACGCCTTTTGGTATCCCTTCGATGAATGGAGGGATATTTCAACCCTCGTGAGTTCATGAATGAGTTCATCCCTTGTAATTTCATGGTACAGTATATATAGTTACTGCTATCAATCAGAGAAGTGCTGCAAAAAACTGAAACATGGAACAAAGCGAAATGGCTGTTAATGAATTAGGGGAAGAAGAGAGGCTAGAGAGAGACAGCTTTACTAGTTACCGTCGGAGCTACCACTTTGCTAGGGAAAGCTCCAGCAACACCTGGGGAGCCAGACTGGAAAGGATAGTTCAGGTTATCCCCGACAAATTAGCCTTTGTTCAAGGCGATAGAAGGCTTACCTGGAAGCAATTTAATGAGCGGGTAAACAAATTAGCTAACGGGCTGTTTAACTTGGGGATTAAGAAAGGAGAGCGAGTAGGTATTGCTGGGTTCAACTCCATAGAGTGGGTGGAGTCCTACTTTGCCATATCCAGGATTGGTGCTGTTCCGTTCAACTTAAACCCCCGGACTACCCTTGATGAGATAGCATACATAATTAAGGATGCCGATGCGGTGGCGATGATAGTGGAAGATGAGTATGCCCGCGTTATAGAAAGGGTAATTGAAGGAATAGCCTCGTTAAGGTATTTCATAGTTTATGGCACGGCTAGGTCGCCACAGTATGTGCCCCGTGGGGCACTTGACTATGACGTCTTGATGGCAAAGTATCGGGCTAGAAAGCCAAAGCTAGGTTATAGGGTGACGAACGAGGACTTTTGCTATCTAATGTACACTAGTGAAAAGACTGGATATCCCAAAGGAGTGGTGTGGGATAGTGAACAAAGGGTGAAGGGTGTTGAGCAACTTATTTACAATGTTTTGTTACCCCCATTTGACAGGTATGGTGATGAGAAAATTTTTGAGTTTCTGTTTAATTTATATCCTCTACTAGGACTTAGAACATTATCCCGTTTGAGCCGTCGTTTTGGCTTTATTCGTGTGGCGGTAATCAGGTTCTTTAGGATGACATGGGGAAAAGGTTTGATGGCCGACATAGGCAGGCGTCTCAAGAAGGAGGGGGTCAAGTATGTTCCAGTCTGCCCTTTGTTCCACGCAAGTGCCTATATGCAGACTTTTGGTATGGTTGCTGCAATTGGAGCTACTACAGTCTTCCTTCCCACTCCCTATCCGTTCAATGCCAGGGAACTTTTGGAAACAATAGAGAGGGAGAAGGTGGATGGCGTCATGATAAATGGAGATGCCTTCGCTCTGCCAATCCTGGATGAATTGAAGAAGGCGAAGGAGGAGGGTAGAACATATGACCTCTCATCGTGCCGAAGTATAGCATCTTCGGGAGTAAGGTGGTCACCTCGCACTAAAAAGGAACTTTGTAAATTCTTGCCTCAGGTCGTAGTAATGGATGCATATGGGTGCACAGAGTTTAGCGTTGGTTATGGGTCGGCTGCTGTCCTGGAGGATAAAGAGCTGCCCTGTGCTGGAGCTACGCTTCCTGCTAGAGGCGGAGTATACTCCCTACAAGTCCCTTTCAAGGTTATCAATCGTGAAACAGGGCAGGAGGTTACGCCCGGAACAGGAGAGGTGGGAGAATTTGCTGCTGCGGGATATGTGTCTCTAGGATACTGGAAGCGTCCTGCTGACACTAAGAAGGCTTTCAGGGTCATAGATGGCCGAAGGTGTTTCTTTACTGGAGACGATGGTTATATTGATGAGAGATTGCGGTTCTGTCTTGTAGGAAGAGGAGGCAAGGAATGCATAGATACAGGGGAGGAAAAGGTCTATAGCGAGGAGATAGAGGAGTTCATCAAGTCTCATCCTAAAGTGAGGGATGCTGCTGTTATGGGGGTTCCTGATAGAGAGCTGGGCCAGGTGTTAGCTGCTGTTATTGAGGTGGATGAAGGGGAGGAATTAAGCGAGCGTGATGTAGTGGAGTACTGTAGCCAAGGCCTTCCGGCGCATAAAATACCAAAGCATGTAATGTTGGTAGTGTCTCTTCCCAGGGAGGCAACTGGCAAGGTGGAGAAGAGGGTGCTAAAGGAATTTGTTGAGTCTAGACTGGGAGGGGAAGCGTAATAACTATCTTGAGCATGAAGTAGACGAGGTAGGGTGGTGGGGCGAGCCTTATTGTGACATTCGCGGTAGAAGGACATACGCATTGTCTAAGCCTGCTTGACTATTCCAGTGCCGAGAAAGCAGTTTGCCTATTTCTCGTGAATAATGCTTTGCTGATCTCAAGGTAATCCCCACTTTGCTGATGTCCTCTGGTATAATATTTGAGAGATTGTGTAACGTGATGCGATGGTCAGGTAGAGGGATATTGTGGATTTGGAGAAACCTGAAAAGGTTTAGAAAACGGTGAGTGGGAAGGAAAGTGTCTGCCAGCGAATTGAGAACTGGGTTAGAGAGGTTGGAGAGGGATAGCTTTTCCAATTACCGCCAACACTATCGGCATGGAACAAAATCTAACAACACTTTGGGAAGTAGGCTGGAGAAGCTGGCAAGGATTATTCCCCATGGGATTGCTTTTATTCAGCGAAATAGAAGGGTTACTTGGGAGGAATTTGACCGGCAGGTAAATAGATTAGCTAACGGCCTACTGGACTTAGGGATTAACAAGGGGGAGCGGGTAGGTATCGTTGGGTTCAACTCCATAGAATGGATGGTAGCCAACTTTGCTGTAGCTAAGGTCGGGGCGGTTTCCTTTTTCTTAGACCCCAGATTGACCCTTGGCGAGATAGCGTATGTAATTAAAGATGCCGATGCGGTAGCAGTGATAGCGGAGGGTCTGTATGCCTCTACTATAGCAAGGGTGACCGAAGGGATGGTCTCCCTGAGGTATCTGATCGTTTATGATGTAGGTAGGGTGCCACAGCTTGTTCCCCCCGGGGCAATTATCTATGATGACTTGATGACAAGGCACCCGGCTACAAAGCCAAGGCTGAGTTATGAGGTGACCAATGAAGATTTTGCCCATCTGGAATATAGCTTGGGAAGTGGAGGTTACTATGTCGGGGCAGTGTGGGATTATCAGCGGCTGACAAAGAGCTTAATGATGATGCTCTTGAGCGATTATCTACCGATAGTGGATAGGGAGCAAGAGGGAGCCGCTATTGATTTACATGGTGCCATGTTTGCGCTGCCTGGGCTCAGAGGTTTACTGCGTTCAGGGCGTGGCATTTTTGGCTCGGCGCTTTGGAAGAAATTTTACCTCAAACATATCGGAATATTAATGGGCACTACATTTCGTATTAAGTTGGCTAGGCGTTTTGGGAAGGAAGGGTATAAGGTTCTCCCTGTTTGCCCTTTATTCTTTGAGGCGTGTTATAACCCAACTTTGGGCAGTATCTTGGTGGATGGTAGCTGCACTGTTTTCCTTCCCACTCCGTCTCTCTTTGATGTGCAAGAGTTTTGTAGAATAGTGGAGAAGGAAAAGGTAAACATGGCTGTGATAGCAGGTGATGTTTTTGCTATACCCGTCGTGGAGGAATTAAGGCGGATGGAGAAGGAAGGAAGAAGATATGACCTTTCTTCACTAGGAATTATGCTCTCCACCAGGGTGACATGGACGCCTCATCTCAAGAAGGAGCTTCTGGAGTTGATCCCCTCTATGATAATAGTGGATGGCTACGGAGCTCGAGGTTCTGGCGTTGCCTATGTTTGCATTAACTCTTCCGTGGATGAGGAGATGACTCCCATTCAAATCAAAGTTGATAGAGAAGGGGTATACGCTTTTCAAGCTCCGTGCAAAGTTATCAATCCTGAAACCGGTGAGGAGGTTAAACCCGGCTCAGGAGTGACGGGAGAGTTTCTCACCAATGGTCATAGTGCTTTGGGATTTTGGAAGAACCCTGAGGAAACAAAGCGGGCTTTCAGGATAGTGGAGGAGCACAAATATTTCTGTGCTGGGGACCTGGGTTATGTTGATGAGGGAGGATGGTTTCATCTGACAGGTAGAAAGGGTGTGGACATTATTGAAAGTGGTGGGAAGGAAGTTTATGCTGTTGAGGCAGAGGCGGTGATAAGGGCTCATCCTAAGGTCAGGGATGTTGGAATTGTTGCGCTTCCTGATGAAGAATTGGGCGAGGCAATAGCTGCTTGCATCCAGACACAAGAAGGTGAGGAACTAAGCAAGGAAGAGCTAATCGAGTATTGCAGCCAAAGGCTTGCGAATTACAAAGTACCAAAGCATATACTATTTGTGGAGTCTATTCCTCGAGCATCATCCGGTAAGATAGAGAAAAGGATGCTAACGGAATTTGCGCAAGCTAGGATAGGTAAACAAACTTAAAAGCGGGGAATTCACCGAACCGGGTAAGTATCCTTTCGTCTCGATAATACCTTTCGAGGGGATATCCTTCGGGGATGCCGATAGCGTTGGGTGGCATCATAAGTTGCTTTAAGTGCCGTGGCACTCCAAAATGCTTTAACTAATGAGGATATCCATCGTGCTTTGTTGAGTTTTTATGCTGGTTTTATAGCGTTATAGCGTTTTCAATAAGCTCAATACGTTTGGTTTTTCCTTTGTCGTCGATTTCTACTGCTACGACATCGATACGCCATAAAGTTGGTAGACCATGATGAGTGTTAATATAGTGTAGAGATGAAGAAATGAGTCTTTTCTTCTTGCTCTCTGTTATTGATTCTTCAGGAGTGCCGAAATCTAAATTGCTTTTTGTGCGTACTTCTATAAAGACAAGGTAATCCCGTCTCCTTGCCACGATATCGATTTCCCCTGCCTGACAACGAAAATTCGCCTCATAAATGTGATAACCTCTTTTCTTAAGAAATTTTTGAGCCAATTTTTCGCCTAGCTTGCCAATGTCCTTGCGGTTCATGCTCATTTCGACTCTAGTTAAGTTGGTTCGTTGAGACATGTTTTACCTTTTCTCTAATGGGGGATATTGGTGAAAAGTTTTCGATAACGCCACCGCCTATTATCTCACCACCGTTGTAGAAGACGATAGCCTGTCCGGGGGTAACTGCTCGCTGTGGCTGTGGGAACCAGACATTAATATTCTCTCCCTTTGGGGATATAGTGACTGGCGTCTCTAATGAGCGGTAGCGTATCTTGGCGGTGATGTTGTTGAGTTTGGCAGGTGGTGTGGCGGTTATCCAATGTGCTTCTTTAACGACGGCTTGTTGGCTGTAAAGCTCTTCTTCGGTGCCAAGCACGACGCGATTATTATCCGATTCTATTCTTATTACGTAGAATGGCTTTTCTGAAGCTGTTCCCAGACCATGCCTTTGTCCAATGGTGTAAAAGGCTACTCCGCGGTGACGTCCTAGTATTTCTCCGGTAGAGTGTACAATGTCACCTGGTTTCGTTGCGAAGCGTTGGGTAAGGAAAGTGCGATAATTAGTATCGGAAATAAAGCAAAGATCTTGGCTTGGCTTAGATGATACCGGTAATTCCTTCTCTCTTGCTAACTTTTTGACTTCTAATTTACTATATTTGCCCAGGGGGAAAAGGAGGTATTTAAGCTTTTCTTGAGTCAAATTGTAAAGGAAGTAAGATTGGTCTTTACTCTCATCGTTGGCTTTCAGTAGATGGTAACTATTTCCGGAGTACTCAATGCTGGCATAATGTCCAGTGGCTAGATAATCAGCACCTAGGAAGAGCGCTTTGCTAAGTAGAAAGCCGAACTTTATGTGTTTATTGCAGGCGATGCACGGATTCGGAGTTCGGCCGCTTTCATATTCCTGGCAAAAGTAGTTAATCACATAATGCTCAAATTCCCGATGCACGTCAATCACGGAAAAGGGAATATTCAACACACGGCATATCTGCTCAGCATGACGTTCTTGATATGTGCAGTGCGGAGTGTTCCACAGTTGCATGTGTACTCCGCTGACCTCGTAACCGGCTTCCTTAAGTAATAGGGCAGTTACTGAGGAATCCAGTCCTCCACTCAGTGCTACAGTTACTCGCTCTTTGCCCATGGCTTACAGGTATCCCTTTTCCGCTAGCAAGTGGTTGACCTTTCCCCAAATGATTTCGGAGATTTTCTTCTTGGGTAGTGTCGCATCTACTACCAACCAGCGGTCAGGCTCTTCTGCTGCCATTTTAAGATAGCCTTGTCTCACTTGGCGATGGAATGACAGTTCCTGTAGCTCAAACCGGTCCAATAGCTTTCCTCTTCGCACCAGTCCTTGCTCCGGCGATAAATCCAAGAATATAACGATGTTAGGCTTCACATTTTGTGTTGCTAAGTTGTTGACCATTTGCACGGTAGCCAGATCGAGCTCCCGTCCATATCCTTGATAAGCGGTAGTGGAATGGCTAAAACGGTCACAAATAACTATTTCCCCTTCCTTTAAGGCAGGCTGGATTACGTCAGCAACCAATTGAGCGCGAGAAGCAGCAAAAAGGAGTAATTCAGTTTGTGGGTGAATATTTTCTGTCTTCCGTTTTAGCATTTTCCCAATTTGCTCGCCCAGAGTTGTTCCTCCAGGCTCGTGTATCAGCACTGCAGGAAGATTTTTCCGCCGTAGCTTCCGGTATAAAGCATTAGCCTGGGTGCTTTTGCCACACCCCTCGCCCCCTTCAAAGGTAATAAATAAGCTCAATGGATTACTTTAGCTCCTTTATTTGTGATGTTACTTAATACTTTGGTTATTGGGGTCAAGATTTTGGCTTTTAGTTGATAGGTATTGTACATGCTGGATATAAGGAGATGGGGAATCAGCGGGATACACCGTATCCAAGCATTGTCTCATATGGTTAGCATTATTGCTCTTGAGGACATAGATTGGTATACCGACTGCTTCAGCATCTCTTATTTTTTGCGGTTTTCGGCTGTAGTAGCTTTTGATAGTCAAGAAAAGATCAGCTTGTTTAAAGTCAGTAACTATTTTTACCTTTCTTCGTTTTTCTTCAGCGACTTGTTTCAATCGAGAACGATTAGCGCCAAAGAGGTAAAGGCGCAGTAATTGTTCGTCACGCTCTTTGGGCATACTTTTTGGTGCTAACGGTATAGCCGTGTTTCCCTTATTTACATTTCCTTGTTCATCTATCCAGCGAAATTCTGTCTCAGTTGGCTGTTGATGTAAGACAGCATCCACAGCCTCGCTAACGCTCGGGTGAACAGACACTCTATAGTAGTCAACGATTTCAACTAGCACATCGAAAGTAGGCGGTGCTTTACGTTCCAGGATGGATTTTTGGGTGCGACGCCGTCTTGCTTCCTCATCTCCGAGGGTGACTGTCTGTATTCCGCCAATAAGGTCGGACAAAGTGGGATTCATTATTAGATTCTCCAGCGTATTTCCGTGTGCTGTGCCTATCAGTTGCACTCCACGCTCAGCGATAGTTCGAGCCGCCTGAGCCTCAAGCTCAGTGCCTATTTCATCAATAATAATGACTTCCGGCATGTGATTCTCCACTGCTTCGATCATCACTGCGTGTTGTTTGGCGGGAGTAGCTACCTGCATTCGCCTGGCATGTCCAATAGCAGGGTGAGGAATATCACCATCTCCGGCAATCTCGTTGGAGGTGTCAATCACTATAACACGTTTTTTGAGGTCATCAGCTAACACTCGGGCTACTTCTCTTAGCATGGTAGTTTTGCCTATACCAGGCTTCCCAAGGAGTAAAACATTTTTCCCTGACTCAGCGAAGTCCTGCATCAATTTTGCGGTGCCAAATACAGCTCTGCCTACACGGCAGGTTAACCCGATTATATAGCCGTTTCTGTTTCGTATTGCTGAAATGCGATGAAGGGTGCGTTCAATTCCAGCTCTATTGTCCCCGGTGAACTCGCCAACCCGAGACACCACGTAGTCAAGATCATCGTGGCTAACTTCCTTGGAATTAATAATTAGTTCCCGGTGGGGGAAGCGAGCTTCGGGAAGACGCCCTAGGTCTAGCACTACTTCTATTAGCTCGCTGCGGTCGTCTTGCTGATAAACTGTCTCGCGAATATGGGGTGGCAAAATATCAAGCAGGGCGTCTAAGTCGTCAGTGATTTCTCTTCGCAAATGCCTTTCTACCAACCTCTAGTAGCTAATAGTTCCTGTGGCGAGATAGTCTTTATGTCCAGCCCGGGCATAGCAATTCCCAATCCTTTGGATACCTCGGCGATAACTGACGAGTCTCGGTAATGAGTGGTTGCTTTGACTATAGCTCTTGCCATAGCTGGTGGATCACTTGACTTAAAAATACCTGAGCCAACAAACACCCCTTCGGCTCCAAGCTGCATCATCAAAGCAGCATCGGCTGGTGTGGCTACTCCTCCAGCAGCAAAGTTCACCACGGGCAACTTTCCTGTATTATGCACTTCCAGCACTAATTCTAACGGTGCGCCTAAAGCCTTCGCTTCAGCTACCAGCTCTTCCTCAGGTAGGGACTTAAGTCTGTGGATTCCATCCTGAACTGCCCGCATGTGTCTTACCGCTTCAACAATATTTCCTGTCCCTGCTTCACCTTTGGTTCTAATCATGGCCGCTCCCTCAGCAATACGACGCAATGCTTCGCCAAGGTCACGACAGCCACAAACGAAAGGAACCTTAAAATCGTGTTTCCAGACATGGTGGCTCTCATCAGCGGGAGTGAGCACCTCGGATTCATCAACAAAGTCAATATCCAACGCCTCGAGCACTTGAGCTTCAACAAAGTGTCCAATACGGCATTTAGCCATTACTGGAATGCTTACTAATTCCTTTATGGCTAAAATTATTGTTGGGTCGGCCATGCGAGCTACACCGCCGGTGGCACGAATATCTGCGGGCACTCGCTCCAACGCCATAACAGCGCAAGCGCCAGCATCCTCAGCAACTTTGGCTTGCTCCGGCGTGACCACATCCATAATCACCCCACCTTTTAGCATCTGAGTTAAGCCAGTTTTGACTTTCCAGCTACTTTTCTCCATATCTAATCAAATTATAAGCGACCACGAAGGAAAAATCAAAAAATAGATTAACTGCTCTTCCTTATTTCCTCCATCTCCTTCTCCACCTCCTTTAGCTCTTCCTCTAATTCCCTTTTATAATCCTCAAGCATGCTGAGGTATTCCTCTTTACTTGGGAAAGGTCTTATGCCGTGAAAGTAGAAACCGAAGGGAGGAAAACCAAAGTAGAATCTCCAGGACTTTCTGCGCCACATCTCTATTCACCTCCTATGATTGGATGTCTCGCTGGTGTGCCGGCACGCCGCGGATATTTTTCTGGCGTGGGATATATTTTATCAATGATTACTAGATAACGCTTATCGCTAAGTTCTTCCAGCTCTACTTTCTTCACCTGGTTCAATTTCCCCCCCAAAACATCAATGGCTTTACCTGCTTGGATCACTTCTTGTTCGATTTGTCCCTTCTTCTGAGCTATGAATTCCCCCCCAATTTGACAGAAAGGCAATGCTAGTTCCACTAATGCGGGTAGTGAAGCCACAGCGCGGGAGACAACCAAGGTGAAATTTTCACGGAATAGTGGCTGGTGGGCTATTTCCTCAGATCTGCCAACTACTACCTCTACATAGTCTAATTCCAGTTGGTCGATAACATGATGAAGGAAAGTCGCCTTCTTGGCTTTAGAATCAAGAAGCACTAATCTCGATTGGGTAAGAAAAACCTTAAGTGGTATGCCAGGGAAGCCGGCGCCGGTGCCTATATCGATAATGCTGAATCCAGGCTGTCTTAATTCCTCTTTTGTCAAAGCCAAAATCACAGTTAGTGAATCGAGGAAATGTTTTATCTGGACTTCCTGGTAATCTGTTATCCTCGTGAGGTTAAATTTCTTGTTCCAACTCACCAATTCTTGATAGTAAAGCTTGAACTGGGTTATCTGCTTGTCATTGAGATTTATGCCCAGCTTCTGAGCGCCGTCAATGAGTTTTTGCATTATAGTGCTTCATCAAAGAAGGCAGCTACTTTTGTGGCGACGGTTGATTCATATCCCCACCAGAAGTGGTCTGCACCCTCAATGCTCTCCCATTTCTTAGGCTGGGGAAGGCTCTGGCAGAACTCAACGAATTGAGGCAGAGGGGTGAAATTGTCCTCGCTCCCGGAGAGAAGAAGCTTAGGCTTGAAGCAATCTCTGAGGGGCTGGAAATCGAACATAGCAAGAGGTGGGGAAATTGCTGCCAGGGCTTTAACACGGTCGTCATTGAAGCAAGCAGGCAAAGCGAAGCCAGCGCCGGCTGAATAGCCAACGAGTCCAATCCTTTGTGACTCTATTTCCTTCACTGAAGTTGCAAAGGAGATTGCTGCTCTGACATCCTCCTGCGCGCCAATTCCGTGACTAAACTCCCCTTGACTTTCACCTACGCCGCGGAAGTTAAACCTGAATGGAATGAGCGATTTTTGGCCGAGCGCTTCAAAGACGCTGATTACCACATTATTATCCATACTGCCGCCGAAGAGTGGGTGAGGATGACAGATTATAACTGCCGGGAAAGGCTCTGCATCTTCGGGTATGCCTAGTATGCCCTCTAGGAAAAGCTCACCACAGGGGAATTTTACTTTCCTGGTCATCACTCTAATTACGATTCCACGGAGAGTTTCTATGACTCTGCAATCATGCCATAGAACTCGGGCCTTCTGTGATTGATAAAATTTGCCCCTGCCTACTACCGAGGGCTGGAACTATTCCCCTTTGTTTTGCGTCTTTGAGGAAAAGGGTATCACACCATAGTTTTCTAAGCGTATGCTGAGAATCCCTTGCCCAGGATAGTGTAAGTACTTATTAACTTCATCATCTCGCTTGTGCCATCAGGAACCGTCTGCATTCTGGCATCCCTGAAGTATCTCTCTAAGGGCAACTCCTGGGAAAGCCCATTTGCACCGTGAATCTGTATAGCGTGATATGTCACTTTGACCGCCGATTCACCTCCATACACTTTAGCCATTGATGAGAGTCTCCTGGCATCCGGGTCTCCCTTGTT
This sequence comes from Dehalococcoidia bacterium, assembly GCA_034431195.1. GTDB lineage: Bacteria > Chloroflexota > Dehalococcoidia > GIF9 > AB-539-J10 > CG2-30-46-19. Next base: position 80,216 of record DAOUDP010000025.1, read on the forward strand.
GATTGTATCAATAGCTTTATATCCCAGGAGCCTTGCTGTTTCAATCAGAAGGTTCATCTCATAGAGCATATTCTGAATCAGCTGGTGCCTGCCAATAGGTTTCCCAAATGTAACTCTTTCCTTAGCATAGTTTACCGAAGCTTCAAAAGCTGCCTGGGCTATTCCCACCGACATCAATCCCATTCCTGCCCTGGGCAGTGTGAGCAGTGCGGTGGTCGGTGTCATCGTGGTGAACAATTTCGCATAGCCCGGCGACATCGGTGGCATCTGGCCTTTGGAGGCAGCATTCTGCAATATAGCGCCCATCTCATTTTCTTTGGGAACCTTACAATTATCAAAGAACATCTCTCCGGTGTCTGATGCATTCCATCCTATCTTGTGTAGCGGACTTGTCTCCCATGGAGAAACCTCTTTCTCTATTAGAAGGAAGGTCTGTGCTCCTGTTTCGGGATCTTTTACCCCTACAAATGCTGTATCGCAAGTCACGGCATTGCTTATCCAGGTCTTTGTGCCATTAACGATGTAATAGTCTCCGTCCAGCTTGGCCGTGGTTTGAATGTCTCGGGTATCACACCCCGCCTCAGGTTCAGTCTCGGCGAAAGCCCCGACGAACTCTCCTTTTTCAAGTCTGGGAAGTACCCTGTTTTTTATACCATCCGAGGCTATCGGGACAAAAGTTGCTGGAATGGCACCCATGCCGCAAAGCGGCAACAAACTTGCCCAAACCTTCGATATTTCTTCTGACATTATCCCGAATAGCGTCGGGTCCAAAAATGCCTTCATGTTTTCAGGGTCAATGCCGATACCTATCTTTTGAAAGTTCTTATTTATCTCTATTTCCTCTTCTCTGGTAAATGGCCCTTCTCTGTCCCTTTTATCAACTATGGGGGCATATTCCCGTTGCATGAAGTCTCGCAGAGCATCCCTGAACATCCTTTGCTCTTCAGTGAAGTCGAAATCCATAGAACACCTCCTTGTTTTTCCTCGGCTTTAGCGTGATAATTCACTGCTAATAACTGGGCTCATTGCGCGATGACGCAATTCTACCTTATGCTTCTTTTAAGGTCAACTGTGTATCGGTAACCTTTTATTGTAACTATGGTGCGGTTCTAACTTTTCTGAACAGAGGGAAATCCGGAGCCCTCATTAGAACTAATCATAACATAGCTTATCCCTTTGACGCTTGTGAGCAAAATTGGTAAGCTACATAATTCGGGGATGAAATGAGCAGCAACGTGAGTATGGAGAAGATTGTCTCTTTGTGTAAGCGAAGGGGCTTTGTTTTTCCCAGTAGCGAGATCTACGGTGGGCTGGCTAGCTGCTGGGATTACGGACCCTTTGGAGTGGAGCTTAAGCGAAACATTAAGGATGCTTGGTGGAAGACTATAGTTCAAGAGCGAGACGATGTGGTTGGTCTGGAGACGAGCATCATGATGCATCCAAAAATCTGGGAAGCAAGCGGACACATCGATAGTTTCACTGATCCCTTGGTAGAGTGCAAGTCCTGCCACCTGAGGTGGCGAGCTGAAGAACTAGGGGATGAAAAATGCCCCAAATGTGGAGGCGAGTTAACTAAGCCCCGTATGTTTAATCTGATGTTCAAGACTTTCATGGGTCCCGTTGAGGATGAGGCAAGCACTATTTATCTCCGTCCTGAGACTGCTCAGGGGATGTTTGTCAATTTTGAGAATGCCGTAACTATTTCAAGGAAAAAATTACCTTTGGGCATTGCCCAGATTGGTAAATCCTTTCGTAATGAAATTACACCGGGTAATTTTGTTTTCAGAACTAGAGAGTTTGAGCATATGGAGGTGGAATACTTCGTCAAACCCGGGGATGATAAACATTGGTTCGATTACTGGGTAAAGGAACGGTTCAACTGGTATATTGCCCTTGGCATCAAAAAGGAAAACCTCCGTTTACGACAGCATAGCAAAGAGGAGTTAGCCCATTATGCTAAGGACTGCTATGACATTGAGTATCTGTTTCCTATGGGATGGGCAGAACTTGAGGGCATTGCTAATCGGGGGGATTATGATCTAACTCAGCATGCTAAATTTAGCGGCAAGGACCTCAGCTTTTATGATAATGAAAGTGGGCAGCACTATGTTCCTTACATTATTGAGCCTTCTGCTGGTGTTGAACGTTCCTTTTTAGCTTTCCTCATCGATTCCTACCGTGAAGAAGTAGTGGAAGGTGAAAAAAGGGTAGTTTTGTCTCTCCATCCTTCTTTAACTCCCATAAAAGTAGCCATTCTACCTTTAAGCAGGAATGAAAAGCTAACTCCTTTGGCCAAGGAAATTTATGGACAACTGCGTTCTAGCTTCATAACCTATTATGATGATTCTCAAAGTATAGGGCGAAGGTATCGACGCCAGGATGAAATTGGCTCGCTGTTCTGTGTTACCATAGATTTTGAGTCTCTGGAAGACCACCAAGTCACCATCAGGGATAGAGATAGCCTGGCACAAATCAGGGTGCCCATAAAGGAACTTGAGAAGACTTTGCGAGCCAAGCTGAGTGGTGAGCCCTTTGACGCTTCTCCATTATGGGCAACAAGGCAGAAATAAGATTACTCTAGATCAAACTAGCTCATTAACCTGAATGCGGTGACATCCACCAATCCCAAATCGGTCAATCTCAATTCGGGGATTACCGGTAAGGCGAGGAAGGAAAGGATGGAAAAGGGCGCGGGAGGCAAATTGCCTAAACTGGCAGCAGCTTTTTCTAGTTGTTCAAACTGAACTACCACTGTTTCCAAAGGCTCGGCGGAGAGCAATCCAGCGATGGGCAGTGGTAGGGAGGCTATGGTCTGTCCTGCAGCGTAGACGACAAGTCCACCTTGTAAATTTTCTATCTCCTCGATTGCAGTAAAGATGGCGGCATCATTGGTGCCTACTGCTATTATATTGTGGGAATCATGGGCTATAGATGAAGCTAGTGCTCCTTTTTTCAGGCCAAAGCCTTTGACCAATCCTACCCCAATATTACCGCTAGCTTTATGCCGTTCCACCACCACGAGTTTCAGGATATCCCTTTCAATGTCAGAGATGATTATTCCCTGGTTGCTTTTGACCTTTTGCAATCTTTTTCTGGTAATTATTTGCCCCGGGACGATTTCAATGACTGGCTGAGTTTCGCTGTTGGCGGTTAGCCTAAGTTGCTCAGTGGTAAATGGCTTCTTAATATGCACTGTATTTGTCAATTCAGGTGCGATTTGGGGTGTTGAGGATAGACATTTACCTTTTTTAGCTACCAGCTTACCTTGATAGAACACCATATCTACAGCTAATTTGGGAAGTTCGGTGAAGGTGATGAGATGAGCCAGGTAGCCTGGGGCAATAGCCCCAAGGTTACCAAGCTGGAAATATTCGGCGGTATTTATGGTAGCCAATTGCAAAGCTCGAATTGGGTCTAGTCCACGGCTAATGGCTTTTCTCACCACGGCGTCGACATCACCTTCCCGGAGCAAGTCAGAGCAAGTGCGATCATCCACTACAAAGAAACATCTTTTGTAAGTATTGTCATTAATTAGTGGCAGAAGGGCGTCAAGGTTCTTCTCTGAGGAACCTTCTCTAATCATGAGGTACATTCCCAGTTTTAACCTTTCTCTACCTTCTTCAAAAGTTGTGCATTCGTGGTCGGACAGGACTCCCGCTGCCTTATAGGCATTGAGTTTTTTGCCACTGAGTCCTGGGACATGTCCGTCAATTATTTTGCCTTGTGCAGCATTAATTTTGCGTAGTATTTCGTTATCACCATTTATTACGCCGGGGAAATTCATCATTTCCCCCAGTCCGATAACATTTTGGAGGGTGAGGATTTGCTCTATTTCTTCCACACTGATTCTGGCACCTGATGTCTCGAGAGAAGTTGATGGTACACATGAAGGAGCCATGAAGAATATGTCCATGGGCAAGTTTTGTACCCAATCAATAACAAATCTTATGCCTTGGATGCCACAAACATTGGCGAGTTCATGCAGGTCGGTGACTGAGGCTAAAATTCCTCTGGGCACGACTGCTTCAGCATATCGAGCGGGATGGAGCATGGAGCTTTCAATGTGGATATGCCCATCAATTAGCCCTGGAGACAGGTATTCGCCTTCCAGGTCAATGATTTGTCTTGCCTGTGTGTAATCTCCTATACCGGCGACCCTATCACCACAAATGGCTACGTTACCCTCCTCTATTTCCCCAATGAAGGTGTTTACAATGCGGGCGTTCTTTAGTAGTAGGTCTGGTAGAGAGTCCCCTCTGGCCACGGAAATAAGTTCAGCTAGATTCATCGTCCTCAAAAACACATATATCTGGTAAGTTGCGGAATTTCTGATTGAGGTCAAGCCCGTAACCAACAATAAATTTATTAGGCAAGGTGAAACCTAGATACTCAATAGATACTGGAGCCTTACGGCGGGATGGTTTATCAGTCAAGGCACAAACCTTTAGGGAAGCAGGCTTTTTTCTTTTCAAATAATTGAGCAGGAAAGAGAGGGTAAGCCCGGTATCCACAATATCCTCAATCACAAGGACATCTCTGCCTTTTACAGGAGTTCTGGGTCTTTGAACTACTTTGACTTTGCCTGAACTCTTCATGTCAGTGCCATAACTGCAAAGCTTGATGAAATCGATTTCCACTGGCAAATCTAGTTGGCGAATAAGGTCAGCCATAAACACAAAGGAGCCTTTAAGGACGCAGATAAGCAAAGGATGCTTGCCTCGGTAATCTTCTTTTATCTCATTGGCTAGTTTGGCTACGGTGTTCTTTATTTCCTCTCTGGTGATGAGCACTTTAAGTTGAAAATCTTTATCTGGCATTATCTTTATCGCTTGAATTGCCTATAGCATTGTGCTAAATTACGCATGGGGCTGTAGCTCAATCGGGAGAGCGCCTCAATGGCATTGAGGAAGTAGTGGGTTCGAATCCCATCAGCTCCACATTTACTGTAGAGGTAACGCTTATTAAGTTGACATAAAGCACGCTAATTCTTGTTTTCCTTAGCAGTAGATGTTTCTTCCGGTTGCGCTTTCCTGCTTTGGTGGAAAAAGAAATACCAAATTGCTATTCCTATACCAGCTACTGCCATCACGAGAGCAGTGATGAACAGGGGGCGAAATTCTGGAGCAAGGAGAATTGATAGGCCACCTCCTAAGGCTCCTAAAGCGAGATAAATCCCCTCCCAGATTAGCAGTTGAATGAGCACACCTATAAAGAAGTATCGGAAACGAATGCGCGTTGTGCCATAAGTAACTGAAGCAAGAACTCCAAGCCCCGGGGTAAGCCTTGCCATAATCAGGTTGGGCAGAGCAAACCTTGCAATTCTTTCCCTTGTCTTTTCTAGGCGTTCCCTTGTGATTCGAATACGCTGGCCAAATTTATCCACGAGCTTGTCTCCAAAGGAGTGTGAAAACCAATAGGTTGATGTGGAGCCACACAAGCGTCCCACAGGTGCTACGATCAAGAATGGAGCTAGGGAGGCAGTACTACCCGTCCCATGGACAATCTGGAAGCCGGCAAAAACTATTAGGCCTTCTATGATTGGGTATGTAGGCAGACCCATCTCGGTAACCATAGCGAGCAAGAATATAATAGCCAGCCCTAATAGGGTGGGGGCGGTCACAGTCCCAAGTATTTGGACGACATCCTGCCACATAGTTACGAATCAGGAAATTCTTTCTTAATCTTTCCAGTCTTTATTAACTAAGTTTAGCTTATATGCCGTGTGCTAGTAAAGTATCTAGCTCACTGGCAATATTGGAGAAGGAAACGCTACCGAGTTGACTTTTGGTGTTACTTTTCTGGAGATGGCAGGTATGATAGAGTATTTCGTTTGGGGAAATCTTGAAAGAGCGTATTCTCATCGGTGTAGCCTGGCCTTATGCTAACGGGCCGTTGCATCTTGGGCACATTGCCGGAGCATATCTGCCTGCTGATATCTTTGCTCGTTATCATCGCCTTAAAGGCAACGAGGTGCTGATGGTCTCGGGTAGTGACCAGCATGGAGCGCCAATTTTAATTCGCGCTGACCAAGAATCTAGGTCTCCACAGGAGATGGTGTCTAGGTATCACGAACAATTTCTTGATTGCTGGCAAAAGTTAGGCATTTCTTTTGATTTATTTACTACCACGAGCACTCAAAACCATGCTCAGGTTGTGCATGATATTTTTCTAACCTTGCTCGATAAGGGTTATCTTTATAAGGATAGGACACTGCAAGCTTATTGTCCTAAGTGTCAACGTTTTCTTCCCGACCGCTATCTTAAAGGGGTGTGTCCTTATTGTGGTTTTTCTGAGGCGAGGGGGGATGAGTGTGACCAATGTGGCAGACCATTAAATCCCTCGGAGCTCAAGGATTTACATTGTGTTCTTTGTGGTAGTTCACCACGGTTCGAATCTTCTGAGCATTTCTTTTTACGACTCAGCGCTTTTCAGGATAGGTTGAAGGAATGGGTAGTAGCTCAATCTCACTGGCGGAGAAATGTGGCTGGCACTACATGGAAATTCTTGAATGAAGGGTTAAAGGATAGGGCGATAACCCGCGATATTAATTGGGGTGTGAGTGTGCCACAGGTAGGATTTGAGCGGAAGCGAATCTATGTTTGGTTCGAGGCAGTTATTGGCTATTTGTCAGCAAGTAAAGAGTGGGCGAAGTTCTACCATGAGGAGCAAGCTTGGAAGCATTTCTGGCAAGGAGATGCAAAAAGCTTTTACTTTGTAGGTAAGGATAACATTTTTTTCCACACCATTGTTTGGCCAGTGATGCTGATGGGCTATGGTGGGCTAAACTTACCTTACGATGTTCCTGCTAATGAATTTTTGACCATAGAAGGAAAGCGGCTTTCTACCAGCCGTAATTGGGCAGTTTGGCTTCCTGATTATCTGGAACGGTATGACGCTGATCCATTGCGCTATATTTTATCAGTGAATATGCCTGAGACTGGGGATAGTGATTTTTCTTGGCGTGAATTCGTTCGTCGAGCTAACAATGAATTAGTGGCCACCTATGGTAATTTGGTTCATCGTGTTCTCAGCTTCGCTTATCGCAATTTTAATGGAGCGGTGCCTTCCCTAGGTGACCTTGATTCACAGAGCCAAACATTGCTTCATGAAGCGGGGACGATGCTTAACGATGTGGATGGGTTGCTTTACCACTGTAGATTCAAAGAGGCAATTAGAGAGGCTATGTCTTTGGCTCAAAAGACAAATCGTTATCTTGACAACCAGGCCCCATGGAAAACGATTGAAAAGGACCGGCAAGCTTCAGCTAGATCTATCTATACTGCAATATCGAGCCTAGCAGCGTTGAAAACTGCTCTTTATCCCTTTCTCCCCTTCAGTTCCGAAAAGCTTCATTCTCTTCTTGGTTTTGAAGGAAGCCTCAGTGAGATCGGTTGGAAATTTCAATTGCTGGCAGAGGGGCAAAAGCTGCGCCAACCGCAGCCATTATTTAGCAAGCTGGATGAAGATGTTGTTGAGCAAGAGAGTAGTCGACTTGGCTCAGCGTGTGACTGGTGAGATAAATGGAGCTTGATACTATCTATCAGCCTATCCAGGAAGACTTACAGAAGGTAGAGGAAAGTCTGGTCTCAGTTGCCGATGTCGATATACCTGTTCTAAAGAAGCTACTGGACTACATAATCAAAACTGGTGGCAAGAGGATTCGTCCTGCCCTTACATTGTTTAGTGGGAAGTTTTATGACTATGATTTGGGATCTTTGATTCAGGTAGCCACGGCAGTGGAGCTGCTGCACACTGCTACGTTGGTTCACGACGATGTGGTGGATAACTCATTGCAGCGGCGTGGTAAAGCAACAGTAAACAGATTGTGGGGTGATACAAGTGCAGTATTGGTAGGGGATTATCTGTTAGGCAAATGTGCTGAATTAACCGCAGAGACGGAAAATATCGAGGTTATGAAGCTTTTCAGCAACACTGCTATGGTCATTTCTTCAGGCGAGTTAAGACAAAAAGGGCTTTCGTTTGACGGGAAACAGAATAGAGATGATTATTATCGTTGGATTGCAGCTAAGACTGCTTCTCTTTTTTCAGCAGCAGCTGAGTCGGGAGCAATTCTGGCTAATTCTCCTGAAGAAGCAATTCAAGCTTTGAGAGATTATGGCTATAATTTGGGCATGGCTTTTCAAGTTGTAGACGATGTTTTGGACTTTACTGGTAATGAAGTGGAGCTAGGTAAGCTTCCAGGCTCCGACTTAAGTCAAGGGGTATTGACTTTACCAACCATAATCTTTCTGGAACGCTATCCCAACGATGATACGGTAAAGAAAATTTTGGAAAGTGAAATTGCCGAACATATAGAATTGGTTAGGGGTAAGATTTGCCAATCAACGGTTATTCAAGACTGTGTTGATATCGCTCGCAATTTTTCGCTCCAAGCTTGCCAGGCATTGGAAATTTTGCCTGACAAATTTCCTCGCTCCCATCTGGTTGATTTGGCTCACTACGTTGTGCAAAGGAAAGGATGAAAAAACTAGCTGGTAGCGGGTTTTGGCAATAGCCCTTCAAATAACTTATCCAGGTCAGGTTCTTCCAAGGTTTCTCGCTCGATAAGGACAGTCGCCATTTCCTTTAGTTTTGCTTTATGAGTGGTCAGGATTTTCTTGGCAGTGGAGTAAGCACGTTGAATGAGATTGTGCACCTCTTCATCTATCTCGTCAGCTATCTTATCGCCATAGTCTCTTTGCTCGGTAATCTCGCGACCCAGGAAAACAAGCTCGGGCTTTTGTCCTAAGGTTCGTGGTCCTAGCTTATCGCTCATCCCGTATTCAGTAACCATTTTACGAGCTAATTTAGTTGCTTGTTCCAAATCATTTTGTGCTCCTGTGCTTATCTCACCGAGGGCAATTTCCTCAGCAGTTCGTCCACCTAAGCTAACTGCTAACCTATCTTCGAGTTGAGGTTTAGTCCAGAGATGGTGCTCCTCGGTGGGCAGGAAGCGCGTCCAGCCTCCCATTATCCCTCGAGCAATAATGGAGACTTTATGCACTGGGTCAGCATTGGGTAACATCTTGGCTACCAAAGCGTGTCCGCTTTCGTGGTAAGCAATGGTTTCTCTTTCCTTTTGGGTAATTACGCGAGTCTTTCTTTCCGGACCAGCGATAACCCTGTCGGCGGCATCCTCAAGCTCCTTCATGCTGATATCTTTGTGGTTGTGTCTGCCTGCCAGGAGAGCTGCTTCATTAAGTAGGTTAGCTAAATCAGCCCCGCTGAAGCCAGGCGTTTGTTTTGCGATCACTTCTAGATCAACTTTTGGTGCTAATGACTTGCCTTTGGCATGCACTTCTAAGATAGCTTTACGCCCTTTGATATCTGGTGTGTCAATAACAATGTGGCGGTCGAAACGACCGGGGCGCAACAAAGCTGGATCAAGTATATCAGGACGATTAGTAGCAGCTACGACTATAACGTTAGTATTAGTGTCAAAGCCATCCATTTCGGCAAGGATTTGATTCAAAGTTTGCTCTCTTTCATCATGTCCACCACCTAATCCAGCGCCACGGTGGCGGCCAACTGCATCGATCTCATCCATGAAAATGAGGCTTGGTGTAGTACGTTTTGCTTGTTCAAATAGGTCTCTAACTCTAGAGGCGCCGACACCGACAAACATTTCCACAAATTCACTGCCGCTAATGGAATAAAAAGGCGCCTTGGCTTCTCCAGCTATGGCTTTGGCTAATAAAGTCTTGCCAGTTCCTGGTGGGCCTACCAGGAGAACGCCTTTAGGTATCCGGGCACCTAGGGCACGGAATTTCCCAGGTGACCTGAGAAATTCCACTACTTCCTGAACCTCCTCTTTTGCCTCTTCAATCCCGGCAACATCGGCAAAGGTCACTCTAGGGTTAGCGGGGGAATTTAATCGAGCACGACTTTTGCTAAAGTTGAATGCTTGCATGCTTGCTCCACGAGCTGAGCGGAAAAAGAAATAAAACAATACACCAAGTAATGTAATAGGCAATATTACTTGTAACGCTATCACCCCCCAGTTGGTGCCGCTGGGTTTGACGTCGATAGGAACCTCTACTCCCGCTTCCTTGAGGTAATTAGAGAGCTCAAGCGTGCTACCTTGAAATGCCGTGGTATACAATGTCTCGTCATCTTTAATACCAATGAGGGTGTTCCCATCTTGCTTGATGAGATCAATTTGCCCCTCCTTGGCATAGCTTATGAACTCAGGTAACTCTACTTCTGTGGGACCTTCCTGTATCCTCGGTACAAGGACAAACATGAGGGTAATTGCTACCACTAAAAGCAGTATGTAAAAGAATCCGCCTCGCCGCCATTTAGTTTTCATAACCTTATGTTTATTATAGCAACTATGGTATAAATGTAAAATTAAGCCGTTAATATCATTGTGAACACGGAGTCGAGCTAACCAAGAGAATTATAGGTTCTCTGGAGCAATAGAGCATCTTCTTCCAGGTTAGGACTTTCACTAATAACCAATCCGTTGACATTGAAATCTTTCAAAGCTTTAGCTAAGCCAACATAATCAAAATCCGATTCCTTCAAATTCAGATGTTTGATTTCACCCTTTGCGCCGTAGGCTGTTCCTGAAACATGTATATGCATATTATCCAGAGCCGCTCTTCCCAACTGACGCTCTATTTGTTCGAGGATGCTGGCAAATTCAGCATATGAGTTGAACTTTCCCGTACGAGCATGCCAATGAGCAAAGTCAATACAAGGGGCAACTCCTTTAATCGCGTTACTCAGACTTAACACCTCCTCCAAAGTGCCGAACTGGCTGATTTTTCCAGTAACCTCAGGCCTAACCCAAACCTGATTTTGCTCGAATTTTAGCTTGTGCATTATATCTTGCAGGTTCTTTTTCACCACGGAATAAGCTTTATCTGGCGAGTCACCCATGTAATAAGCGGCATGGAAGACTACGGTTCTTGCCCTACATAAAGAGGCAATTCGAACTGTGTCTAGTAATCTTTCTTGGCTAGCGGTTCTTTTTTCAGCTTCCCTGGCATTCAAGTTTATGAAGTAAGGTCCATGTGAGCTAAGGGCAATTCCCTTCTCTTTGGCTAGCTTTCCTATGTTCCGAGCAGCAGACTCTCCCATTTTTACCCCTCTTACAAACTCCAATTCCATGCAACCAAGCCCCAGCTCGGCAATGCGGCGAATACCACGGTCTGTGGAGCGATTTTTGACACTTCGAGGAACCCCCGCAGAACCAAAAAGCAATTCCATAGTGCCTGTGTAGTATACGTGAAGTGGGAAAGCTGGTCAAAAGATTTCTCTATTTCTCTTTGATGTAAAACTATTGACTTTAGCTTCAATAGAGATATAGAATTAGCCGATTTGTGTAGGGTCATTGTAGGATGCAGGGCGACCCTTCGAGATAGTAATGCGGGTTTTGTTGATAAATGCTCCTTACCCAGAAGCTGAAGGGCTTCATGTTGCCTTAAGCATACCTTCCATAGCGGCAGTGTTGGAGGAGGCAAGGGTAGAGGTACAGGTTTTAGACTTCTTGGTTAGCAAGTACTCTCCCCAAAACCTTGAAAGGAAGCTAAGAAAATTTAAGCCTGATATTGTTGGGGCGACGTCGGTTACGCTCAATTATCCTGCAGCTCGTCGGATTCTTAAAGCTTGTAAAGAAATAGACCATAAGCTAATCACCATCATGGGGGGGCCTCATGTAACTTTTAGTGTGGAGGAGACCCTGCGTGAATCACCGTTCATAGATATTGTGGTGGTAAGGGAGGGAGATGAGACGGTGGTGGAGCTAGTGGAAACCATTACAAGGGACACCGATCTAAGCCAGGTTAAGGGAATAGCTTTTAGAAAAGATTCAGAAATAGTGGTCACTCCTGAGCGTCCATTCATCCAAAATCTGGATAAGCTTCCATTTCCAGCAAGACATTTGCTTCTCGTATCTAGATATCTAGCATTGCAGGCGGCGTGTGGTTTATCGACAAGTAGAGGCTGTCCCTTTGGTTGTTCTTTTTGTGTGGGACACCGAATGGTTGGGAAAAAGGTAAGATATCGTGACCCGAAGGTAGTAATAGATGAAATGGAGCATATCATAAAACTGGGGTTTAAGTTGCTGGCCTTCGAAGATGACTTTTTCACCGTTAACCATAAACATTGTACGGCTATCTGTGATGAAATTACAGCTCGGGGGTTAGATGTGATGTGGGCAGCTTATGCTCGGGTGGACTCGATAGATAAACCTTTGCTGGAGAAGATGAAACAAGCTGGGTGCTTTAGTCTGTGTTTTGGGGTGGAGAGTGGCAATCAGAGGGTTTTGGATTTAGCTCATAAAAAGATCACCCCAGCGAAGATAAGAGAAGCTATTAAGCTATGCCAAGATTCAGGGTATGACTTCATTGCCTCTTTTATTGCTGGGCTTCCCGGTGAAACTGAAGATACTTTGAGGCAGAGTGTAGAATTTGCCGAAAGCCTTGGTGAAGGTGGGTGGGGGTTTCATATTTTATCTCCCTTCTTTGGGACAGAGGTCAGGGAGAGGGCTGCAGAGCTTGGGCTCAAAATATTGACCAATGATTGGGAACGCTATGATTGCAATCAAGCTGTGTGCGAAACTGAAGGGATAAAGGCGGAGACATTAAACAAAGTAGTTGATGGAATTACTCAGATGTATTACGACCAGCGTGTCAGGGATGTGTTGTTAGAGAAGCTCTCTGACAAGGAATTGAAAAAATGGCAGAGTCAGGAATCGCAAAACTTGATATGGCAATTGTTGCATCAGGAAGTGATTGAGGAATGGGGAAAGATAAGGATAGATGGTAATCCTTTAGAAGTGGGGAAATACATTGCCGAATTACAAACGCGAGTGTGGAATACCCTTTCCTTTCCTCTTGAGTTTGTTAAGACAGAGATTGAGAGGTTGATAGACAACAACTACTTGACTTACCAGTTAGACGGCAAGCACATTGTATGGAAGTGGAATGAGTGAGGTTACTTGTTTGTGAAGGACAGCAGCGTTGCCAATATGGTCAAAGTGATCGCGGGTCACTATAAATTGGATCAGGCTTGGCTGCATCCTACAATTTATTGTGGTGTGTTGGATTGCCGTCAATCCAGAAGTAGATGGCTTTCTCTTTAGAGAAGTGATTTCAAAAGCCGGATATCCGAGGTATCTTACCGCTATTATCGCGCCCCTTCGAAAAGAAGAATTTTGGATTGTAACTTCTCCTCTAGTAAAATAGCAATTATCGAACTAATCTTACGGATATTTTTGCTGATTGAATAGATATGGAAAGAAGCCTGGTTTTCATTAAACCTGATGCTATGCAAAGAGGATTAGCTGGAGAAATTATCTCTCGGCTTGAAAGTAAGGGACTCAAAATTGTGGCGATGAAAATGCTTCGTATGGATAAAGCATTAGCTCAACGTCATTATGCTGTTCACAAAGATAAACCATTCTTTAATGAGTTGGTCGACTTTGTTACCTCTGGGCCTGTCATCGCTATGGTTTTGCAGGATGATGACGCAGTGAAAGTGATAAGGCAAACGATGGGTGAAACTGACCCGGCAAAAGCTCTGCCGGGCACTATCAGAGGCGACTTTGGTGGAGACATCAGCCATAATTTGATACATGGCTCCGATTCGGTGGAGAACGCTGGAAGCGAGATTGCTCTCTTCTTTTCGGCTAAAGAAATTGTTGACCCTTTTATTGAATTCTGATTATGGGGATTGCCTTATGCCAAAGTCCTTCTAGTTGATAATAATCTCGCTCTATTGTTGTGAATATGTGAACGATTACCGAGCCGAAGTCAGTAAGCATCCAACCTGAATCAGGGGTGCCTTCTTTATGATGAGGGATGACCCCTTTGTTTTTCATTGTTTCGTTAATGCCTTGCGAGATAGCTTCAATATGACGATCTGAATCTCCGCTACAAATGACGAAATAATCCGTAAACGAACACACCTTCGTCGCATCCAGCATGACGATGTTTGTTGCTTGCTTCTGCGATGCAGCTTCAGTAGCTAGTTGTGCTATTCCTTCAGCTTTCAGGAAGATGCCACCTCCCCATTCTGTCTATAATTATAGCTTTTTCTTCAGAAATGGGAAAGGGGGTAGCGCCCGCTACCCCCTTTCCTAAATGAGGCGGGAGGTTTACTGGTAGGAAATCTTAGCTGGCTCTGGGGTTCTTGCCCTGGCTGTTTTGGAAGTGATACCTATATGAGATGTTGGGAATCGTTGATTGCGCCGCAGGAAAGAAGGAACATCAAGGGTTTCGCTACCGCTTGCTATCAAGCTACGAAGCTCTTCAGCGTTAGTTATCCCTTTACCATACTGGCTGGTAAACCCGGTGGCGATAATGGTGAGCTGTAGCTCACTATCCATCTTCGGGTCATATACTACTCCGAAGATTATATTGGCGCCGGGGTCCACTGCATGGCTGATTACCTCAGCAGCTTCGTTGCACTCGAAGAGGGTTAGGCTAGACCCACCAGTGATGTTGAACAGTACGCCTTTGGCCCCGGTTATGGACACGTCTAACAGTGGACTGGCTAAAGCAGCTTTAGCAGCTTCAGTAGCTCGGTTTTGTCCGCTACCTTTCCCCACGGACATCCAGGCTGGGCCGGCATCTTTCATCACTGATTTGACATCAGCAAAGTCTAAGTTAATTAGCCCTGGAACAGTGACCACTTCGGAGATAGCTTTTACTCCTGATCGAAGAGCGTCATCTGCAAATGCAAAAGCGCTATCAACGTTTGTCTTGGCATCGCAAAGTTGAAGAAGCCGATCATTAGGGATGATGATGAGTGTATCAACCTTGCCTGATAAGGCAACCAATCCTTCTTCAGCTACTTGAGACCGATGTACTCCTTCAAAACCAAAGGGTTTGGTTACCACAGCGATGGTCAGAGCACCGGATTGTTTGGCTAGTTCAGCTATTATGGGTATGCCACCAGTTCCTGTCCCACCACCCATTCCAGCGGTAACAAATACCATATCGGTACGCTCAAAGAGCTCCTCAATAATTTGACGGCTTTCCTCTGTTGCTTTGGCTCCAGCTTTATGGTCGCCACCGACACCCAAACCTCGGGTCAGTCTCTCCCCTAACTGGATTTTGGTTGGTGTTTCAGCTAAAGCCAACGCCTGGCCATCTGTGTTCATAGCTATGAAGTCAACGCCTTTTATCCCTTGCCGAACCATTCGAGTAATGGCATTACAGCCGCCTCCTCCAATGCCTATAGCCTTTACTTTCGCTGGTGACGGAGTATAAATTTGTTTTGCCATTCTAACCTCCTTTCTAATTCATTGTTAGCTGCGGAGTAGCCTTCTAACAAGAGTCATAAAGCCACCCAAGATTCCAGCCCTTTTCACTCGGAAGGCAGCTCCTTCTTTGCCATTGATCGGCCACAGGATTAGTCCAAGAGTGGTGGCGTAGGCGGAATCATGCAAAATATCAGAGATGCCATAGATTCCCGAATTCAAAGGGCGTCCTTTGCGCACAGGTATTTGCAGCACTGAATGTCCTAGTTCCTCAAGCCCGGTTAAGTTAGCAGTTCCACCGGTGAGCACTAGGCCAAATGGGGCTAATGACCGATAATCGCTGGTAGGCATTTCCAGAAGGATGAGTTGAAGTAGTTCTTCGATACGGGAATGGATGATATCGCATAGGTCGCGGTAAGAGGCACTATGACCATTTTCGATACCTACCTGATCTTCTTGGTCGACCTCCAAGTCCGGAGTGACATTACCATATCTCTTCTTCATTTTTTCGGCTATGCTGAAAGGCAAGCCTAATCCAATTGATATGTCACTGGTTACCTGGTAGCCAGCTACTGGAATAATAGAGGTGTGATAAATGTTGCCACCCTTAAATAGTGCAATGTCTGTTGTGCCACCACCGATGTCGGCCATTATGACGCCGGCTTCTTTTTCCTCTTGTGTTAACACGGCTTCACTGCTAGCTAGTGGCTCTAGGATGAGATCTTCAACTTCGATACCGGTACTGCGAACACATTTAACCAAGTTTTGCACTGCGGTTGCTGAAGCGGTGATGATATGTGTTTCTACATCAAGCCTAGTGCCGTGCATGCCTACAGGTTGTGTTACTCCCTCTTGTCCATCTAGAGCATAATAGCGAGGGATAGCATGGAGTAGTTTCTTTCCTTCAGGGACAAAAATGCTGCGAGCTACTGACAGTGCTCGCTTAAGGTCTTCAGGACGCACTAGTCGATCGCTGCGTGGAATGGATACCACCCCTTGATTATTCAGGCAGCTTATGTGTCTGCCAGTAACGCCGATATAAGCCGAATCTATGCGTATGCCGCTGATTCTTTGAGCTTCCCTCGCTGAGGAAAGAACAGATGCCTTAGCTTCGTCCATGTTGACTACTGTACCTTTGTGTAAACCATGGGAAGGAACGACCCCCACTCCCAGGATTTCGATGTCATTTTCTGCTTTAACGTCGGCCATGATGGTGGCTATTTTAGTCGTGCCTACATCAATAGCTGAGATAATCTTCCTTCTTGGCATTTTCACCTCCTTTGTTTTTTGGGATTCTCTGTATATCAGCTGAGTCGCTCGGCTATCCTTAATTTAGCACTGCGACTGCGTGGGTTGGATTTTGTCTCCAACGAAGTAGGTCTAGTGACCTTCCTTGATATGAGCTTTAGGGTAGGCATTTCAGTGCTAGATTCTCGACGCATGAATTGTTTGACTATGCGGTCTTCCAGAGAATGATAGCTAATGACTGCTAGCCTACCGCCGGGGCGAAGGAGGTTGATGGTCTGCCCAAGGGCTGTCTCCAGGTTCTCTAATTCACCGTTGACAGCGATACGAAGTGCCATAAAAGTCCTGGTAGCAGGATGAATTCTGGCATGCTTGCTACCCAGGACTTGCTTGACTACCCGAGCAAGTTTCAAGGTAGTGTGAATGGGGCGGTTCTGGACGATGCGTTGCGCTATTTTTCGACTGTGGCGCTCTTCACCATATTTTCGAAGGATCCGCGCTAATTCCTCTTCGCACAGGGTATTAACCAGGTCAGCGGCGGTTAACCCTTGATTGGTGTCAAAGCGCATGTCCAGAGGCGCCTCGAAGTGGAAACTAAAGCCACGTTGTGCTGTATCTAGTTGCAAAGAACAAACACCAAGGTCGAACAGAATACCATCAATGGGATAGAAATCATGTTGCTTGCAAATATCCTCAATATTGATGAAGTTATCGTTAACCAAGGTAATTGCCTCACCGTAATGCGCCAGTTTGGCATTGGCTAGCTCAATAGCCTGCGGGTCAGTATCAACGCCTAAGATTTTTCCATCGGGTAAGATCCTCTCTAGGATAGCTGAGGCATGTCCTCCCAAACCCACAGTGCAATCAATGAAACGTTCTCCTGGCTGAGGGTTGAGTCCCTCTATTATTTGGTTAACCAGGACAGGTACATGGGTAGGCAAAGGAACATCCAAGGCTATCACTTACTCTCCTTCATGTCCCAGAGTGTATCTAGTTGCTCCCACTCGCCTATTTGTTCTTCCCAAAGTTCCGGATTCCAAATTTCCACGTATTTCTGAGCGCCGATGACGACAGCGCTATCGGTGATTTCAGCGTAGTTGCGTAGCTCTGCAGGGAGCGCTATTCTTCCCTGTTTATCGAAGATAAAATCGAAAATACTAGCGCCGAAAAGGCGTCTTAATTTTCTTTGCACATCCGGAGGTCTTACTGCCTTTTCTAGTTCAGCTGCTTGTTTTATCCATTCTCCTAAAGGGTAAATGACGATGCATTTGTCTGCCCCCTTGGCCAGCTTGCCACCTTTTGAATCCTTTAATTGCTCCCTGAACTTTCGGGGCAGGGGCATCCTCCCCTTTTCGTCAACCTTATACCGATATGTGCCGTAGAAGAGACTTTCCTTCATGTCAATTTAGTACGTAATACCAAACAGTACCTACATTGCTTATTTGCTTTTCGAGAATTCCATCATTTACCAAGTCTTCTACCTCTTCATGCAGGTCAGATTTGTCTCCTTCATGGTGGTTTAGAATACATTCGAGGGTGAATTTCATTTTGGGATGCCTGGTGCAGAAAATTAAGATTCTCTGTTCTATAGAAGTATGCTTGGGTGGTTCCAGAACGGTAGCTGGCTTTGCTTTGCGCGTATCCATAATAACCTCCACCTTGTTTTCTTCCCCACCATCTCCCACCATTCCCCACAATCATTATACTCTTTACCCCCATTCCTTTGTCAATACTTTTTGCCTTTTTTGCCTAATTTTTTTGATTTTGCATCAAGATGTTTAGATATTCTGGGAACAACGAAAACAAAAAAAGGTTCTGTAACTGCTTAATAAATGTGTGATAAGATAAAAGAGCAAAAATGAGAATTGATATATTGTGCCTTTTCCCTGAGATGCTTGCATCTCCGTTTGATTGCAGTATTGTTAAACGGGCTAGAGAGCGCGGATTAGTGGAAGTCGTGGTTCATAATATTCGAGACTACAGTCATGATAAGCATCATACCGTGGATGACTATCCATATGGGGGTGGTCCAGGGATGGTGCTCAAGCCCGAGCCAATTTTCGAAGCAACGGAATCAATAAAAGAGCAGGTTGATTACAGTGATTTGCCGATTATTTTACTCACTCCCCAAGGCAGGCTTTTCACACAGCAAGTTGCTATGGAGTTGGCTCTACATCAGAATATAATGCTAATTTGTGGTCATTATGAAGGTGTGGATGAGAGAGTGCGGGAGCATCTCGTTAGTGATGAAATTAGCATTGGTGATTATGTGCTCAGTGCTGGGGAATTAGCTGCCATGGTTGTTGTTGATGCTGTGGTTAGATTGATACCAGGGGCACTTGGCTCACCACTATCATTTCACAGTGATTCCCATAGCAACGGGCTTCTGGAATATCCTCAATATACAAGACCGAAAGTATATCGAGGTTGGACAGTGCCGTCAGTTTTGCTTTCCGGAAACCATGGGGAGATTGCTCGCTGGCGATGGCGGCAGGCTATCTTGCGAACCTTGAAACGCCGCCCCGACCTCGCTAAACAAGGAAATTTATCTGCTGAGGAGTAAAAATGGATATCAGATCGCTAGTTAAGCCGAGAATAAACCCAAATATTCCTCAACTTTCTCCCGGTGATACGGTGAAGGTTAGGTTGAAGGTGATAGATGCCGATAAGGAGCGAGTTCAACAATTTCAGGGTGTAATAATCAGGCTGAGGAAAGGCATTGATGGCGGCAATTTTACGGTGAGACGAGTAAGTTACGGGGTCGGAGTAGAGTGTACTTTTCCCCTTCAATCTCCGCTTATACAGGACGTAGCGGTGCTTAAGCACGGTAGGGTGCGGCGTGCTAAGCTTTATTACATCCGAAAACTGAGTGCTAAACAGGCTCGATTGGCGGAAAGACAAGAGAAAGTCCAAGCACCTTAAATGAAGTATGCCGATGTAGCGGTTAAGTGTCCAAGCTACTCTCCCTTTTGTTATGCCATTCCTCCTCACTTGAATGTGCACGTAGGTCAGGCAGTCTGGGTTCCTTTTGGTTCCAGAATCGTGCAAGGCATTGTTGTGCAGTTGGGTGAGATTCCTTCTGTTAATGTGGTTAAGGAGATAGACGATGTTGCTACTGGTTACCCCTTGCTTTCTGCCACACAAGTTGGACTTGCTCAATGGATAAGCAGGCAATATCTTGCCTCTTTGTTTGATGCCATGGCTCTGATGTTGCCACCTGGGTTTGAGCGCAAACTCGCCAGTTACTTCCATCTATCAGGCGATCAAAGTGGTTTATCATTGCTTACGCCAGAACAAGCCCAGATCCTTCACTTTATTGAGGAGAGGGGAAGGGTAGGCCTCAAGGAACTGGAGAAAAAGTTGGGGGCAAGTAAAGCTGGGCGAATCACTGACAAGCTTGTTGATCTCGGGCTCGTAGTTAGGTTTTCTGAGTTAGAGAAGGCGAGGGTAGAACCAAAAGTAATTCCTTATATTAAGCTTGTTGCTAGTAAGGACGATATTGCTAGTGAAATAGCTCGGCTGAAAACAACCAGAGCCTATAAGCAAGCTGCGTTATTACAATTTCTGGCTGAGGAATCCAAGCCACTTCCCATCAGCGAGGTAAGGAAGCGAGTTAGTTGCTCGCTTAAAACAATCAGGGCTCTGGAAAGTGCGCACTTGCTTTCTATAGAATTGGTTACTGTCAGGCGTGACCCATTGGCGCATTTCGATATCAAGCCAATGCCTCCAGTGTCTCTTACCTCATCGCAGCAAGTTGCTTGGAACAGGATAGAACATAACGGGGGTAAATCCACTGTTTTTCTTCTTTTTGGGGTCACTGGGAGTGGGAAGACGGAGATTTACCTGCGGGCTCTAGCCAAAACCGTCGCTGAAGGCAAGCGTGGTATTTGCCTTATTCCTGAGATTGCCCTTACTGCACAGACGGTGGAACGTTTTGCCAGTCGTTTTCCAGGTCGGGTAGCGGTATTGCACAGTGCTCTTTCTTTAGGTGAGCAATTTGATGAATGGTGGTGGACAAGGAGAGGCGAATGCGATGTAGTTATCGGGCCTCGAAGCGCTTTATTCGCTCCTCAACCTGACCTTGGGCTGATCATTATTGATGAAGAGCATGAATGGACATATAAGCAGGAAGATAAATCTCCTCGCTATCATGCTCGAGATGTGGCTCTTAAATTAGCGGAGTTGAGCGGTGCTACTGTTATCTTAGGTAGTGCCACACCCGATGTTGATAGCTTTCACAAAGCGCGGCTGGGAGAATATCAATTAGTGGAGCTGAAGGAAAGAATTACTTCTCATGGTTATTCACCACTCCCTGAAGTAAGCATAGTGGACTTAAGGGAAGAGCTCAAAGCTGGAAATACCAGCATGTTTAGTCGCCGTCTACTAAGCGCGATGAAAGAAGCTTTGATTCAAAAGGAACAAATAATCCTTTTTCTTAACCGCCGTGGCACAGCCACTTTTGTCCAGTGCCGGCGTTGTGGTTTTGTTTTTCGCTGCCCCCGTTGCTCAATAGCGCTCACCTATCATTCAGTGGAGAAGAAGTTAGTTTGCCATAGATGCCATTATGCTTTGCTGCTTCCCGTAAATTGTCCAAATTGTTTGAGTTCACGCCTCAGGTTCTTGGGCA
The DNA here is from genome assembly GCA_034431195.1 of Dehalococcoidia bacterium. Taxonomy (GTDB): domain Bacteria; phylum Chloroflexota; class Dehalococcoidia; order GIF9; family AB-539-J10; genus CG2-30-46-19. Next base: position 101,299 of record DAOUDP010000025.1, read on the forward strand.
TTGGCACACAGAGGGTGGAAGATGAAGTGAAGCGATTCTTCCCACAGGCGGCGGTGCTTCGCTGGGATAGGGATGTAACCAGAAGACGGTATGCACATGAAGAATTATTGAGCGCTTTTCGCGATCGTAAGGCTGATATACTCATTGGCACTCAGATGATAGCCAAAGGGCTAGATTTACCCTGGGTAACTCTTGCCGGGATAATTAACGCTGATACTGGGCTTAACTTTCCTGATTTCCGTGCTGGCGAGCGGACCTTTCAGCTTCTTTGTCAAGTAGCTGGTCGGGCTGGCCGTGGGGTTAAAGTGGGGAAGGTTATCATTCAGACATATTCTCCAGAGAATTACGCTGTTCAAGCTGCAGCCAAACACGATTATGTCAGTTTCTATGATCAGGAGATAAACTACCGGCAGCAATATAGCTATCCTCCTTTTAGTCGGTTCATTCGCTTGGTTTATACTCATACCAATGATAAATTGTGTCAGAAAGAGGCGGAGAAGGTGAGTAGTTTACTCTTGGAGAAAAAACGGGAGGAGATGCCTGATTGGAACTTAATCGGTCCCATCCCTGCTTTTGCTTCCAGAGTTAGGGGCAGATATCGTTGGCAGATTATCATTCGTGGTTCCAATCCTGCTCAAGCTTTATCGGACATAACCTTACCTCAAGGCTGGACTGTGGATGTTGACCCTGTGGGTATGGTCTAGATTTACGTTGTAAAAGAGCTGAGCTATAATTCAGGCATGACAGTTTTGAGGATTCGCACTTTGCCTGACCCGGTATTACGGCAAAAAGCAAAAAAGGTAGCTAACATTGATGGCTCGATTCAGAAGTTAATCGACGACATGATTGATACTCTGCGGACTGTCCATGGTGTAGGGTTAGCTGCTCCGCAAATAGGTATGTCGCTACGCATAGCGGTTATTGAGATCCCTGGAAAGGAAGTCATCATTTTGATTAATCCTGAGATAATAAAGAGGCAGGGCGAGCGGGTGGTTGAGGAAGCTTGCTTGAGCGTTCCTGGTTATTATGGAGAGGTTAAGCGCTCAAAAGTAGTCAAAGTGAAGGCACAGGATAGAAGCGGGAAGGAATTTCGTCTTAGGAGGGAGGGACTTCTAGCACACGCTTTAGAACATGAGATAGATCATCTTAATGGCGTTCTATATGTCGACCATGTAGAAAGCGACGATAAACCATGGAAAGTAACTCCGCAAGGTAAGCAAACCTCAGAACATCAAATAATTTAATTCAGCTTTTTCCGTTAGTGCGCTACCATACCTTGCAATTTCTGTTCGTCCATTTCCACTTCGCTAGTGATGTGGCCATGGTTAATCTTGTGAAGTGACTTCCTGTACTGGTGCCGTCAAAACGGCGCTGAAGGTGAGGTAAACGGCTAACACCAAGCTAACAACCTCGGGTTTCATTGTTTGACACTGTGCAATATACGCAGAACTCGTTTATAATACCCTATTGATCTTGGTGGAATTAGTAACCCAGGATATGATGTCGTTGTTTTAAAGTTTCTCTGATGATCCTTCCGTCTAGATTTTAGTTACAGGAGGTAAGAGTGCAGTACGAGTTAACTGAAGAGCAAGAAATGCTGAAGGCTGCGGTGAGGAAACTAGCTGAGGAACAAATTGGGCCCGGGGCCCATGAGAGGGATGAGAAGGAAGAATTTAGCTGGGAGATGGTGAAGCTTTTGCGGGATGGCGGGTACTTAGGTATAGACTTTCCCGCAGACTATGGAGGCGGTGATGCTGGGATGCTGGCTGAGACTATCGTGGTGGAGGAACTTTCTCGAGTGGATGCCTCTGTTGGACTTCTTGTTGCTGATCAGGCGCTTGGTGCATTGCCAATAATGTTGGCTGGTAAGAAAGAAGTGAAGGATAGATTTCTTCCTAAGCTAAGCACGGGTGAGCATTTGGCTGCTTTTGCGCTTACGGAGACGTCAGGTGGTTCCGATGTAGCCGATTTTAGCTGTCGGGCTGAAAAGGGAAAGGATGGATACATTGTTAATGGCAATAAGATATTCATTACTAATGGCGGTGTCGCTGACGTAATTACTGTGTATGTGGTGACTGATCCTGCGAAGGGTGCTTACAAGGGTTCTAGTGTATTAGCTGTTACCAAAGGGACGCCTGGTCTCTCTGTAGGTAAACACGAGGTCAAGATGGGCATCAGGAGTTCTGACACTGTGGAGTTTGTGTTTGAGGATTGTTATGTACCTGTTGAGAATCTTGTCGGGGAGGAGGGGAGGGGATTTGCCATCTCTATGAAGACCCTGGATTTTGCCAGACCAGCAATAGCTGCCCAGGCTTTAGGGATAGCTCAAGGCGCTTTGGATTATTGTATAACCTATGCTAAGGAGAGAATTGTATTTGGTATGCCTATTATCCAGCATGAGGGAGTAGGATTTAAGCTGGCGGACATGTGTATACTTACGGAAGCGGCGAGGCAGCTTTTATACAAGACCTGCTCCATCCTGCAAGAATGTCCTAAGGATATGACCAGGCTATCACCGGAGCAAGTTAGATATTCATCAATGTGCAAGACTTTTGCCAGCGATGTGGCAATGAAAGTGACTGTGGAAGCAGTCCAGGTTGTTGGTGGCTTTGGATATTGCCGTGATTATCCTGTGGAGCAACGTATGAGGGACGCCAAGATAACCCAGATATACGAGGGCACAAATGAGATACAAAGGCTGCTGATTTCCAGGAATTTATAGACGGTTCAGTAAGTAGAGATAGGCTTTTTGTCGGTAATGACTCTTTTGGTTTCGGATAACTTAAGTCTCAAGTGCTTGGGGATAGTAAACATGGCTTGATGAGTAAGCCCATCATAGAATTTCAGTTGTCTTGATATTCTTGTTGAGATTTTAACGTCAATGTCTTCAGGAGTTAATTTTCCAGGGTCAAGTTTCTGGGAGGCAGAGGCAAAGCCCCACAGGCTATTGAAGGAAGGTATATGAGCTTGATAGGGGCGAACTATGGGGAAAACGTTCGCCATCGTATTAACGATGCCCACGAAGTTCTCTAACTCTGTCCAATCGGCGGACTCGGCTTGAACCGAGATAATGCCATCTGGTTGTAGCCTTTGTTTAACTAGGCGATAAAATTCCTGGGTATATAGCAAGCGAGCAGGGCCTTCTTGTAAAGGGTCAGGCAGGTCAATGATGATGACATCAAATTTATCATCGTTTTTTTCAAGGTATTCCCTAGCGTCGGCGAAGTGCAATTCTGCCCGCTGGTCATCAAAGGAATTTTGGTGCCATGAAAACAAGAAGCGGCGGCAAATATCTACCACTTCTTTGTCAATATCTACCATGACAGCTTTCTTGACTGAGTTGTGGGCCAGCACTTCTCTTAAGGTAGCTCCTTCACCACCACCAGCAATAAATACCTTCTCGGGATGGGAATGGGTGATGATGACAGGGTGTACTAAAGCTTCATGATAGATAAATTCATCAACTTCGCTTGATTGAATCTTACCATCAAGCATAAGGCATTTCCCGAACCGCTCATTATTAATGATATCTATAGACTGAAATTTGGTCTTCCCTGAGTATGTCAACTCCTTGACCCTGTATGATATGGTGATGTCGGGGTTGACGTAATCATGAAACCATTTACGTTTATCAGGTTCAGCGGCCTTCATTAGTTTGCGATGCTCCTAACCTTACTTTTCTCTACCATGCCTCTTCGCAACTCGATTATGGAACACTTTTGGGGCTGTAAGCTTTGTGTTATTAGATTGGCTATTTCCTCGGGATTTACATTGTTTCCGCAGGTAAACACATCTACAGCAGCGTAGCTATACTCAGGCCAGGTATGAATTGCGATGTGGGATTCAGCGATATTAATTATTCCACTCACCCCACGAGGGGAGAATTGATGAAAAGATTCACCAACTATGGTGGCGCCGCATTGAAGGGCAGCTCGATGCAAGCAATCTCTAAGAAAATCTAGGTCATTTAACACCTCCTTATTGCAATTTTTTAACTCTAGTAACAGATGTCTTCCCAGTGCATACAAATCACCTTCCCTCCTTTAAGAGATTTTTAGATTTGCGCCCAAGTTCTCGGGCAACAGGTGGAGATTTTATATCGTATGTTAACAAGGGTCAATATGTACTGCGAAAGAAAACGCCTATTATAGAATGATTCTGGCTATTCTCTCAATACCAGCCAGATCAGGTATTATCTCGATGGAAGCTTGGGCAAAGTGACTATTTATCAATGAAGTTATTGGCTCTTTTTGTCCATAGCCGATCTCTAAAAGCAGGCAACCACCTGGGCAGATCTTCCCCTGAATTTGATTTAGTAGCTGGCGTATTACATTCAAGCCATCCTCTCCACCAATTAAAGCCACCGAAGGTTCAAAATCTATTATTTCCGGGGGCAACATCCTCAATTCATGGTTTTTGACGTAAGGTAGATTAGCTATTATTACATTCACAGGCTCAGGCAGTGGTTCCAGCAGATCACCCTGCAGAAGGGTAACTTGATGGGTAACGTGGTATCGCTGGCAATTTATATGGGCTACATGGAGAGTTGAAGCAGTGATATCTATGGCATAGACTTTAGCCTGTGGTAATGCCAAGGCAACGCTGATTGCGATAGCACCACTGCCAGTGCCAATATCAGCAAGGATAAGTTCATTTTGTGAAATAGTGTGGTGGTGAGCGAAATTAATTGCTTCTTCGACCAGTAGCTCGGTTTCTGGTCTGGGAATAAAGACATGATGGTTGACATAAAAATCGTGACCATAAAAGTCGCCATGCTCCAGGATGTAGGCAATAGGTTCGTGAAGTAGGCAGCGATTAATGGAGTGCTGAAGTTCTTTTATTTCTGTTGGGGTTAATACTCTTTGTGGCTCACTATACAATTTTGTTTTTGATATTCCCAGCACATGGCAAAGCAAAAGCTCAGATTCAATACCAGCCTCGTCGGAGTTTGCCGATGTCAGTGTTTGCCTGGTTAGAATTAAAGCTTCTCTCGAGGTCATGAGAGGATTGCTTCCAGTTGTTGCGCTTGCTCTGTGGTGGATAATGCTTCAAGGAGTTCATCAAGCTCACCGTTCAGGATTTCAGTTAAGTTATGAAAAACGGTGTTAATGCGGTGGTCGGTGACCCGGTCCTGGGGGAAATTGTAAGTGCGAATCTTTTCTGCTCGGTCACCTGTGCCTACTTGTGTTCGCCGTTCCCTTTCGAGCGTCTCTGATTGCTTTTGTTGTTCTAGGCCGAATAATCTTGCTCTAAGAACCGACATAGCTTTCATTTTATTTTTCAATTGAGAGCGTTCAGCCTGGCAGGTAGCTGTTATCCCTGTAGGGATGTGTGTGATGCGTACCGCCGTGGTTACCTTGTTCACATTTTGCCCCCCGGCACCGCTGCTACGGAAGAGGTCTACCCTGAGCTCTTCTGGCTTTATGTTCAGCTCGATTTCTTCTGCTTCGGGAAGGACAGCTACAGTAGCTGTCGAGGTGTGAATCCGTCCCAAGGCTTCGGTAATAGGCACTCGTTGCACTCTATGTACTCCACGCTCATACTTCAGCTTGCTGAAAGCAGCTTTGCCTTTAACTTCGAATACCACTTCCTTAAAACCACCAATGTCAGTTTGACTACTATTCATGATATTTGTTTGCCATCCTTTACTCTGAGCATAGTGACTATACATGCGAAATAGATCGGCAGCAAAAAGGCTTGCTTCCTCACCGCCAGCGCCCGCTCTTATTTCAACAATGATATCTTTGTCATCGTTGGGGTCTTTTGGTAGCAAAGAAAGCTTTAGTTTATCAATCAGGTCATCCCGACGTTGTTCCAGCTTGTTTCGCTCTTCTTTGATCAGAGCAATCATTTCAGGCTCAAGGTCATCATTAAGCAAAGCTTCGAGGTCAGCCAACTCCTTGGAAATCGTTTTATATTGTTGGTATTGGGTGACGATGTCCTTGAGGTTAGCTCTTTCCCGTGTCAGCTCTTGTAGCTGTTTTGGGTCAGTAGCAATTTCAGGCTGGGCAATCATCTGCTCCAGTTCCTCGTAGCGCTTTTCTATTAATCCCAGTTTATCGAGCATGGCTTTCAATTAATCTTTTTGTTCTTCAAAGCTATTATAATATAGCCCACGAAACCTATTCAAATAGATTTAAGGGGGTAGTGTTACTATGAGGGTTTACCCGGAGTGCTATGATTGCTTAGAAAGGCTAATTTACCAGACGGCCAGGCTGGCTACAAACGATGAATTACTCAGGCAAAGGGCGGTGGAAAAAGCCACAAACGTCCTTGACCGCGAATTTTCCAATGAGCAGATATCAATTGCAATTGCTACCAAGATCCATAAGATAATACGGAAGATAACTGGTAATCCAGACCCGTATCAAGCGGTGAAGAAAAATGAGCTGGTGGTTGCCGGGGAATTGTTTTCTAAGGTGAAGGGTCAGTATAAAGATACTATTAATGATTATATCAAACTTGCTGCTGTAGCTAATGCCATAGATTTCTTCAGGAGTCTCGACGACGTTGCTGAGGATATAAAGAAACCAGTGGAGTTTGCCATAGACGATTCCCAGCGGTTTGAAGCAGAGTTAAAAAAGGCGTCCAAAGTTTTGTATTTGGCGGATAATGTTGGTGAAATCTATTTTGACTTGCCTTTGGTCAAAAAAATGAGGCAATTAGTTGATGTTAAATATGTGGTTAAGCCTTCACCTGTTCAAAATGATGCCACGGTGGGGGATCTCAAAGAAGCTGGATTGGAAGGCGAATTTGGAGCGGTGATGACTACAGGTATGGCTTCACCTGGGGTAATTCTTGACTTAGCTTCAAATCAATTCAAGCAGGAATTTAAAGCAGCAGACCTTGTATTCGCTAAAGGCATGGGACATTATGAGGCATTGAGTGAACTTCCTGAGGAAGGGAAAGTGTTTTACTGCCTTATGGCGAAGTGTAGACCGGTGGCAAACTCACTGGGAATACCGCTGAATAGCTATGTTGCTATGCTGAGGTGAGTTAACGCGTTGCGTTTCTTATTTTTATATTAACTCTTTCAATGCGGAACAGTAACTTTCATAAGTTGAGGAATCAAAAAGGACAAAACTCACCTCCTTCAAGGAAGTAGGTTTTTCTTTGAGGAACGAAACCACGGCTCTAAGAGCTACTCTTGCTGCCTTATCTAGGGGATAGCCGTATGCTCCTGTGCTTACAGAGGGAAAGGAGATACTGGTCAAATTCCTCTCTGCTGCTAGTTTGAGGCTTTCCCGGTAAGCGCTAGCCAAAAGCGCAGCTTCATTTCTGTCGCCACCATCCCAGATAGGTCCCACAGTGTGTACGACATGCTTTGCTTTAAGGTTTCCCCCTGTGGTAATTACAGCTTTCCCTGTCGGCAATCGTCCTTGTTTAGTAATAATTTGCTTGCACTCCTCCAGGATAGCTGGCCCCCCAGCTCGATGTATTGCTCCGTCTACTCCCCCGCCACCCATCAAACTGGGATTAGCAGCATTGACTATAGCGTCGGTATCTTGCTCAGTAATATCTCCTTGAATTAACGAAAGCCTGACTTGATTAATTATCGTCTCCATTTTCCTACCTATCGATATCGGAACTGAAGTACTAATTGTAAGAAATCTCGGTACCAATAGCAACACTGTGATTATCCTATTTCTCGTCTCCAGGGCAAGGTTACATGATGGGAAAAATCTGCAAATCAGCCTTGATGAGATTAGTTGTTGCTGATAACATTTACGGTAGGTCGTGCTAGGTGGGGAGCTAGCGGTGCCCTGAACCCGAAATCCGCTATAGCGGGGCTGAATTCCTGCTTGAGATTTCGAGGTGCAAAGTTGCTTTCTGCTAAGCGGTGATGAAGTTTGGGTTCTATGCGACGGAGAACTACGAACCCCGTCAGGTCCGGAAGGAAGCAGCGGTAAGTAACATTCTCTGGGTGACATAGAAGTGCCTGGACGGAGCTGGCTGGCAAGAGTAATTTGCACCATAGAAACCGAGAGCAGGTGCACGACCTAAATTGATATTTGGATGTATCTCAAGGCGAAAAAAAGATTAGGCCAGCATTTCTTGATTAACGAAAGCGTGGTGGAGCGCATCCTCTCTGCAGCTGAACTTGATAGGGGAGATGTTGTTGTGGAGGTAGGTCCGGGGATGGGTATATTAACTAAAGAGCTCGCTGGGCGAACTGCCAAAGTGATTGCTGTGGAACTTGATATTAAATTGGTCAATATGTTGAACAAGAAATTGGTTTCTCTTCCAAATGTCGAGATTGTGCATGCTGATATACTCAAAATCACTCCTGAGGAGCTTTTGAAGGGAAAGATTGGTACTCCAGTGAGTAGCGGACAAACTTATAAAGTAGTGGCTAATCTTCCTTATTATATTACTTCACCAATATTGTGGCATTTCCTCCGTGCTGAGCTGAAACCCTCGTTGATGGTGATAATGGTGCAGAAAGAGGTTGGCGAGGCTATTGCTGCCATGCCTGGCAAGATGACTCAGCTCAGCATTGGTGTCCAACTTTGCAGTAAGCCAACCATTATAACTTATGTGCTAGCTAAGGATTTCCGTCCCCCACCCAAGGTAGATTCTGTGGTCCTGCGTCTCGACGTTTATTCTGAACCACCCGTTGAGGTATCTGATGTCCAAGGTTTTTTTGACATGGTTCATTGTGGCTTCAGTTCACGCCGCAAGCAACTCCGCAACTCCCTGGCGCATAGTTTGGCAATATCACCTGACCAGGTCTGTCGGTTACTTGAAGGGATTGGAATAGATGCTACAAGGCGAGCGGAAACTCTGAGCTTGGAGGAATGGCGAAAGCTATGGGAAGCTTTTGCCCCGCTTAGAACATAATCGTTATGCTAACTGTTTATGCACCGGCAAAGATAAACCTCGTTCTCGAAGTTTTGGGCAAGTATGATGATAATAACCACCAAATCAGGAGCATTGCCCAGACGATAACCTTATACGATGTTCTCAGCTTTGAGATAGGGAAAGAAATATCTTTGGAATGCAATGAATCAAGCTTGCAAGCTGAGAACCTGGTGATAAAAGCAGCTAAGCTATTCCAGGAGGTTACCAATTGCCATAAGGGTGTGCGAATCGGGCTTCGTAAGAATATACCGTGGGGCGCGGGTTTAGGTGGGGGGAGCAGCGATGCTGCCTCCACTCTTGTGGCGCTTAATGCTCTGTGGGAGACGAATTTTGCTCGATCGCGGTTGGCTCATTTAGCTTCAATGATAAGTTCAGATGCCCCCTTGTTTGTCTACGGGGGCACCACTCTGGTGGAGGGAAGGGGGGAGAAAGTGACTCCTTTGCCAGATTTGCCTCCAACTTACTTCGTCTTATATATGCCATCGGTAGCAAGGATACCAGATAAAACTAGCAGGCTTTACGGCAAATTAAGTACCAGGAATTTTACCCAAGGTCAGTTCGTACACGCTGCCTTGCAGACTTTGGAACAGGGAAAGACGCTCCCTTCCTCTTTGATGGTTAATGTTTTTGAAGGGGTAGCCTTTGATATTTTTCCCAGGCTTGATAAATATAAGGAAATATTTGAACAAACAGCGGGCTTACCTGTCCACCTCACTGGCTCGGGTCCTGGCCTGTTTGCTCCGGTTCTGAACGAAGAAAAGGCTAATGAAGTGTGTCTATCTATGCAGAAACAGGGACTGGAATGTTATGTGGTAACCTCGCTCTCAGGGGTGAGTTGAGTGGCTAAGATACAAAGAAAGTGGTTTGTATTAACGCTTTATGTCGCTGGCCTTATTGGACTTAGCATTGGTCTTACTTACCTGCTTCTATACTTGATGGCTTATTTCAATATCTCCGTAGAAGAATTTGCCTCTAGCTCTAGTGTTTATGCTTATTCCGTTATTTTTGGTGTTACTCTGCTATTTAATGCTAGCATCATGGTTCCCTCGCATCTCCATGTACCTCTGATGATAGCAGCAGCAGCGTACTGGAATCCTATCATTGTGGCTTTGGTAGCCAGTATAGGTGGTACCCTGGGGGAAATGACTGGCTATTATGCTGGTTACCTCGGAAAGAGAATAGTGATCACTAAAGACATGCCGGGATACAATAGGTTTGTGGATTGGATTAATCGATACGGTCTGTTGGCGATATTTCTTTTTTCTCTCCAGCCTATCTTGCCATTTGATATCGCCGGACTTACTGCTGGAGCATCAAGATTACCGCTGTGGAAATTCTTGCTGCCGTGCTGGGCAGGCAGATTTCTTAAGTATCTTGTCTTTTGTTATTTTAGTGCTAAGCTTTTTCAATTCCTACCATCATGGTTTCAGCTGCCGGGCTAATTTTTCCTCCTCGTCCTTAGTGGTAACCTCGCCGTTCAATTTTGCCTTGTGCAATATCTCGAGGATTTCTCCCAACTTTGTTCCTGCAGGGATGCCCAGTCTTTGAAGGTCCTCCCCATTAAGACAAGGCTTTACATAACGTAATTTGGAAAGGAAAAATTCAAGGTGCTGACGAATCACAAGCTTGCCTTCGGCTATAATGTTAGCCTTGATGGCTAATGGGTCATATTCATGAAGGAAGTAGTAAATATCGCTGGGCTTCAAAGATGGTTTATTTAGTTGGGTAAGGTGCAGCTTGAGTCGAGCGGTATCCTTCAATGTCTTGGTTAGCTTTGCTGATGGGTTAAGACGGCTTACCAACTGGTTAACTTGCTCCCCATTGAGTGGGTAGGCGAGAAGACAGAAATAAAGTGCTGGAAGTTCACCTGGCTTACCTAATCGGCGTGCGTCATCAAATTTAGCAGCGAGCCATTCATTGCCACCAAGGGAATGGTTTATCCTTTGTAATGCTCCCAAATCTCCAAGTCGCTTAATGACATGTTCAGGATGTTCCTCTCTGAAGATTAACTCCAGTTCGTGCCTTATTCGGTCGCCACTTATAGTATCCAGCATGGGAATATCTCGCTTGAGTAATCGAGCGGTCTCGTGCTCAAGATTGAATCCCAATCGTTGTTCATAGCGTATCGCTCGTAAGATTCTGGTAGCATCATCGCTGAAACTATCAGGGTGTAGGATACGGATGAGATGTGAATGTAGGTCATCTTTGCCACGATGAGGGTCAAGTAGCTGTCCATAATGTTCAGTGGTGAGGGATATCGCCATGGCATTGATAGAGAAATCTCTGCGGAAGAGGTCCTTTTCAATACTGCTTGGCGTGACTGCAGGTAGTGCACCAGGTCTGGCGTAAGTTTCGCTTCTGGCAGTAGCGATATCTATGGCGAAGTCACCGCTCTTGATTTTAGCAGTGCTGAAGCGTGGATATATCACCAATCCTGCCCCGCTGATTCTAGCTATTCGCTTAGCTAGTTCGACAGCATCGCCCTCGGTTACCAGATCAAGGTCGAAATTAGGGTAGCCCAGCAGTAAATCTCGCACTATACCCCCGACAAGGTAGACTCTTTGTCCTAGCTTGCTAGCCTCCTTGGAGGTATCTCGAAGTAACTCAAGGAGTTCTTTGGGGAAGTAGTTCTTAATTTTTGAGGCTAAATTCACGGTTGGACTGGCTCTGGGCTATGGCTTTGCCTTTACCGGCTCTGCTTTGGTAAAACTCAACTCTTCTGCTTCAACGCTGATAGCTACGGTATCTCCTTCCTTAAAATCGCCCCGCAGTATCTTTGTTGAAAGGGGGTTTTCCACATAGCGTTGAATAGCACGCCGTAGCGGACGAGCCCCATATTCAGGATTGTAGCCTTTGCTTATCAGCCATGATTTGGCTTCATTGTTTACCTGTAGCGCAATATTGTGTTCGGCGAGACGCTGTTCCACCTCCTTAAGCAACAAGTCGATAATTTTCGCCAGATGTTGCTCAGTTAAAATGTGAAAGATGATGATGTCGTCTACCCGGTTAAGTAACTCAGGGCGGAAGGTGCTCCTTAGCGCAGTTTCGATATTGCTTCTTAACTGTTGCTCTTCATCCTTGTCACGCTGGCGGAATCCTACACTCTGTCGACGAAATTCCTCTGTTCCCAGGTTGCTGGTCATGACAACGACGGCATTTTTGAAATCCACAGTTCTACCATGCCCATCGGTGAGCCTGCCATCCTCTAATATTTGCAACAGGATATTAAATACTTCTGGATGTGCCTTTTCTACTTCATCGAGTAGGATGACTCGATAAGGTCGGCGACGCACCGTCTCCGTTAACTGTCCTCCTTCTTCATATCCTATATACCCTGGGGGTGCTCCAATGAGGCGTGATACGGTGTGCTTTTCCATGTACTCTGACATATCGAGTCTTACCATGGCGTTCTCGTCGTCGAACAGGAATTCAGCTAGAGCTCGAGCTAGCTCGGTCTTACCCACCCCGGTAGGTCCCAGAAAAATAAAGCTACCTATGGGACGTTTGGGGTCTTTGAGGCCAGCTCTGCCTCGCCTTATTGCTTCACAGACAGCAGCCACAGCTTCCTCTTGGTTTACTATCCTCTGGTGAATCCTTTCCTCCATGTGGACCAATTTCTCACTCTCGGCCTCAAGCATTCGGGAAACGGGAATCCCTGTCCATTGTGAGATAAGTTGAGCGATATCCTCTTCGTTAACTACAGCGTCCGTCTTTATTCCTTGAAGCCATTTTGTCTTGGCTTCGTTATATTTCGGCTCCAGGCGCAATCTTTCCGCTCTCAGTTCCGCTGCTTGTTCATAATCCCCACGCTGTGAAGCAGCCTGTTCTTCATCAAGCAAACGCTTGACCTTCTGTTCCAGTTCGGTGATCTCTGGGGGAGCGGTTTCCTGGTCAATACGTAACTTGCTGGCAGCTTCATCAAGGAGGTCAATAGCCTTATCGGGCAAAAATCTATCAGTAATGTAGCGTTGACTGAGCTTTGCTGCTGCTACTAAAGCTGAATCATCGATTTGTATCTTATGGTGAGCTTCGTATCTCGGCTTTAGACCCTTAAGCATCTCTATGGTATCATCGGCACTTGGTTCATCGATAAAAACGGGTTGAAAACGCCGTTCCAATGCTTTGTCCTTTTCAATGCGCTCTCGATATTCGTTCAGAGTGGTAGCTCCAATGCATTGCAGCTCACCTCGAGATAAGGCTGGCTTGAGCATATTACTGGCATCAATCGCTCCCTCGGCACCACCGGCACCTACCACAGTATGGAGCTCATCAATGAACAGAATTACCTCTCCGCTTGCTTGGCGAATTTCGTCAAGAACTGCTTTCAGCCTTTCTTCGAATTCGCCTCGAAACTTACTTCCTGCTACCAAGGCTCCCATGTCCAGGGCGACTACCCTTTTCCCTTTAAGTGACTTAGGGACATCTTCAGCGGCAATTCTCTGGGCCAGACCTTCAGCAATAGCTGTCTTGCCCACGCCAGCATCGCCAATCACCACGGGATTATTCTTGGTTCGTCGGGAGAGTATCTGTATTACTCGTTTGATTTCCCCTTCCCTGCCGATCACAGGGTCTAGCTTGCCGTGTCGCGCTAACTGGGTGAGGTCGTGCCCGTATTTTCCCAGGGAGCGATACTTGCTTTCAGCACGGCGGTCGGTAACTCGATGGGCACCACGAATGTGGCGCAGGGCCTGGTATATTTTTTCCTGGGTGATACCCGACTCCACCAGGATTTTGCTGGCATCACCTTTGCCCTCACGGGCGATGGCGATGAGCAGATGTTCAGTGCTGACGAACTCATCCTTTAACCTATCGGCTTCACGAGCGGCCTCTTCCATTAGTTGAGAAATACGCGGCGTAGCATAAATTTGTACCCCTACGTAATTTATTTGGGGATAATTTCGTAATGTTTTGTCCACACGACTTTTGACTTCCTCCACATCTATACCAAGTTCATCCAATATTTGCTGGGTTATTCCGCTTCCCTGCTCCAACAGAGCTAGCAAGATATGCTCTACATCCCATTGGCTGTGTCGATAGCGGCGGACTAGCTCCTGTGATGCTGCTAAAGCCTCCTGTGCTTGCTCGGTAAATCTTTCCATCGCCATTGAGGGTCTCCTCTCCTTATGTTAAAATATACGCTAATTATAGCTAAGGGCGAGTCTTTTAGCAAAAGGTAATCAAAGTCAAAGCCAAGGGAACCAAGAGTAAGAAGTAAATAGGCATGCTATAAACCTTCTTGTTGCAATAACTCCACAAATTGTCTGACGATATAGGCTGTAGCCCCCCAGACAATATGTCCTTGATATTCATAGAAGTAGACGGGAAAAGTTTGCCCGTTGACGGTTGCATATTCCTGGTTAAAATTCCTCCTGTCCATCAATGCTGATAGAGGAATGGAGAAAATTTGCTGTACCTCATCAGGATTTGCTTTAAAGGGGTAAGGATAGGGGATGAAGGCTACAAAAGGCGAGATAACGCAACCACTGGTGAGAGTGATAGCTTCGTCCAATTCGCCCAGGATTTCAACGTCTTTCTTGGCTACGCCTATCTCTTCTTCGGCTTCTCTTAAAGCGGTGCTGATAAGGCTAACGTCACCTGGCTGGCGGATTCCCCCGGGGAAGCATGCTTCCCCTTGATGGAAGTTTACTCCCCCACTCCTCTCAGTAAATAGAAGGTGATACTCTCCGTGGGCATAAAATAAAGGGACAAGCACCGCTGAGGGAATTAAATCATCGTTATTGATCCTTTTTTTGTGATAGTGACTGAGAATTCGCTTGATTTTCTGTTTCATTACTTTAGGATTATAGCATGTATAAAATTTGCTAATGCATAAACTAAAGAGCTATACTAAAAGTTTGGGGGTTAAACACTTATGGCGGTAAGACGCGATTATTATGAAGTGCTTGGAGTGCCTCGAAATGCTACTGAGGAGGAGATCAAGAGGGCATTTCGTAAGTTAGCTTTTCAATACCACCCTGACCATAACAGAGAATCTGGGGCAGAAGAGAGGTTCAAGGAGGTAAGTGAGGCTTACCAGGTTCTTTCCGATGCTGAGAAGAGAGCTAATTATGACCGTTATGGTCGAGCTGAGGGAATACAGGGTTTTCCTGACTTTGGTTTCGGTGGACTTGGTGATATTTTCGAATCGTTCTTCGGTTTTGGTGGAAGCCCATTTGGAGCTGCCGCTGCTCAGCGTGCTCCACAGAGAGGAAGCGATCTAAGAGCATATATTACCCTTTCCTTTGAAGAGGCAGTTTTCGGTTGTAGCAAAGAAATTGAGGTAGAACGCGTCGAGAATTGCTCTTCATGCCATGGCCTTGGCACCGAGCCAGGAACAAGTCCTCAAACTTGCCCTGAATGCCAGGGCACAGGGCAGGTAAGAAGGGTTCGTCAAAGTTTCTTTGGACGTTTTACTCATGTCACCACTTGTCCCCGCTGTTCAGGCAATGGGACAATGATAACTGATCCTTGCCGTCATTGCCGTGGAAGAGGGCGGGTAAAGGTGAAGAAGAGATTGGAGGTTGATGTTCCCGCTGGTGTGGATGATAGCTATACCATGATTTTGAATGGCGAAGGCGACGTTGGCTTATATGGTGGCAGACCTGGTGACCTTTATGCCAGCCTCTCAGTAAGGCCAAGCAGGCTATTTCGCAGAGAAGGAAGTGATATTTTTTATGAATTGCCCATTAATTTTGCCCAGGCTGCCCTGGGCGCTGAGGTGGAAGTGCCTTCCTTGGATGGCAGAATAAAATTAGGCATACCTTCAGGAACCCAGAATGGAAGGTCTTTCCGTCTCAAGGGGAAGGGAATAGCACATGCTAATGGACGCGGCAAGGGAGACGAGGTTGTTATCGTTCGTGTAGTCACCCCGGAGCGTCTTGATAAGAAACAAAAGCGTCTTTTCCAGGAACTGGCTGAGATGTTGCCTAAGGCTAAGCAGCCCTAGAACGATTCTGGGGATTAAATAGTGTCGGCGAAGGAAAGAAGCTACGTACCGGCTAAGCGTATTCTCCTTTGCACGTCAGGTTGCGTCTCAAATTACGGAGATCATAGATAACCGCAAAATCTCTTCTAATTCACCCTCACCTGCAGGGAGTTAAGGGGAGGGAGATCAAAGGAATTCTAAGAAAGTTATGCTGAGGACTGTAAATCACAGTTGAGAAGGGGAAACTTTACCGCTGGATAGATGTATTTAGTGTGGTAGCTAACGCTCTAGTGCAAGGTCGAGGGCCAAATGAGGTTACCGATTTAGCATTGGGTGAAATCGCTAAAGTTAGTGGGGTTAACTGCTGCTGGCTACAACTGGTTGATGAAAAAAGCAGCTGGCTAGGTAACAGCACTAAGACTCAGGCTGTGGTACGGGGTACTAAAATATCAGCCAAAACAGTACCAATGCGTGATTCACAAAACGGAGAGTATCCGCCACTATATAACTATAGTTGAATAGTATTGGAGGTTCACTAGTATGCCTGTAACAATAAACGGTCAAACATATTATAGAACCATCGAAGTTTGTCGGACAGTTGGTATAAGTAGAACTACTTTGTTTCGTTGGCTCAAGCAGGGCATATTGAGCAAATCTGAGCGCAGGGATAGGAGAGGATGGAGACTATTTGCCAGGGATGAAATAGACAGATTGAATAAAGAGGTCAACCAGATAAATAGAACTGGAGGTTTGTAGAATTGCACCAGGGGATTGCTGAAATTAAGAAGGAAGTAGCAAAATGAGCAAACGCATACTGGTAATTGACGATGAGGAGACCATAAGAAAATTATTTGTTGCAACGCTTGAAGACACGCCATATGAAGTAGATACGGCTAGCTCGGGGGAGCAAGGGATCGAGCTGGAACAGAAGACTAGATATGACTTAGTATTTCTTGACCTTAAGATGCCCGGTTTAAACGGTGTCGAAACTCTGCGCAGGCTATGGGAACTTGACCCAGGTGTACCTATTTACATCATAACGGCTTTTCACAAAGAGTTTTTTGATCAGCTCGGAAGTGCCGCGGAAGACGGAATAAGTTTTGAGATTCTTCATAAGCCGTTCGGTGCTGACGAGATTAATCTGCTTGTAAGAAGCGTATTAGAAGGGTCAGTAGGATTTCAACAATAGGAGGAATGCCATATATGAGTTCAGACTCTTGCTCATTGTCAGCGCATCCAGGCTCTAAGAGCTCTCAGATTGGCTCAAAGTTGAGGGTTGTTAAAACTGCAGGGGTAATAGAATGCAAATAGATGAACTCCTAAAACTAACGGTAGACAAAGGTGCCACTGATTTGCATCTCAAGGTGCCAAGTCCACCGGTGCTACGTATTGAAGGTGTGCTCATACCGCAAGAAGATTTGCCACCGCTTACGGTTGAAGATATCGAATTTGTATTTGAACAAATCACTATTCAAGAGCAAAGGGATGCTTTCGTTAGAGAACATGAGCTAGATTTTGCTTACTCTATTCCTGGTTTAGCTCGATTCCGAGTTAGCGCACTGCGGCAAAGAGGCACAGTGAGCTTGGCCTTCCGGCTCGTCTCAATTAAAGCTCCTTCCATTGATGAATTAGAACTGCCTCAAATTTGCAAGGAGCTTATTCTCAAGCCAAACGGGCTTATCGTGGTTACTGGCCCTTCTGGTAGTGGCAAGTCGACTACCCTGGCAGCGATGGTCAGTTATCTCAATGAAAATAAGATGCGGAATGTCATTACCATTGAAGACCCGATTGAATACTTATTCCACGACCAAAAATGTATCATACATCAGCGGGAGTTAGGGACGGACACCAGGTCCTTTTCCACAGCATTAATACATGCCCTCCGGCACGACCCGGATGTAATTGTCATTGGAGAGATGCGTGACTTATCCACGATAACCACAGCTATCACAGCGGCCGAGACGGGGCATCTGGTGCTTGGTACACTACATACGATCGACGCTGCTCAGACTGTTGATCGTTTAGTTGATGTATTCCCAGCGATGCAGCAACGGCAAATCAGGCTACAGTTGTCACAAGTATTGGAGGCGGTATTATCGCAGAGGCTCTTATCCCGTATTGGGGGGGGACGAATAGCTGCCTTTGAAATTATGATTGTTAACAGCGTGATCAGGACACTCGTCCGTGACGAGAAGCTCTTCGAAATAACCCCTTGTATCGAAATGTCTACCGGAGCCGGCATGCAGACTATGGAACAGGCGGTGACCGACCTGGTAAAGAGAAACATAATTTCCCAGGAAGAAGCCATGATGCAAATCAGCGGCCCGATAGGACTTCAGCAATTACTTCAAAGTGGAGCCTCTTTACTGAAGAGGGAATAGATAGATTGAATAAAGAGGTCAACCAGATAAATAAAGCTGGAGGTTTGTAGAATTGCACCAAGGGATTGCTGAAATTAAGAAGAAGGCTGACGGAATACCTGGCTAGTCTTTTGTTATTTTGCTGAAGCTTGCAATTAGCTCAGTTGCTGGCTTGTTCTGGAACAGAATGTCATGGATAATTTCTGCTATTGGGGCTTCCAGGCTGAGTTTCTTGGTTAGCTGATGAACCGCTATAGTGGTGGTAACCCCTTCAGCAACTTGTGGCATGGAGGTGGATATCTCAGCCAGGGAATGCCCTTGCGCTAAGTGATAACCTACATAGTGATTGCGACTTAAAGTGCTAGCGCAGGTAGCTATTAAATCACCCAAACCAGCTAGCCCATAGAAGGTGTCCTTCTTAGCCCCCAAGGCTAATCCTAGGGAAACAACCTCATTCCAACTCAAAGCAACAAAAGCAGCCTTGGCGTTATCGCCCAGTCCTAATCCATCAATCATTCCGGCGCCCAGAGCAATAATGTTTTTCAATGCTCCGCCTAACTCTACACCAGCAACGTCATCAGTGGTAAATATGAGGAATCGGGGTGACTGGAGCAAATCCTTCGCTTTTTTGGCAATGATGATGTCTTGAGCAGCAATTACTGAAGCGGCCGGCAGTCCCTGAGCAATTTCCTTTGCCAAGTTGGGACCGGAGAGAACGCAGATCTGCTTTTTCAGGGGAGGAACTTCTTCTTCGATTATCTGGGACATTCTTTTGCCGCTCTCTACCTCCAATCCTTTAGCGGCGCTCATTAATATCGTTCTGTTGTTTAGATGATGTTTAATCTGGGTGATGTTTTCCCTGAATTTCTGGGAAGGAACTGCCACTATTACCATCTCAGTTCCGTCGGTGGCTTCTGTAATGTCACTTGTGGAAGCATAGCCATGTTTCTCGTGGTTTAACTGCTCAGCTTCGCCTTCGCTTCTTGCCCACAGCGTTACTGTTACGCCGTTGTTGCTTAACAAAGTTCCTAGAGTATTGCCCCAGGTGGTATTACCTATGATGGTGGCTTTAGGCATAGTTTGGCTAGCTTATTTGCTGGCCTTTTTCACCCAGCCGCGGCTCTGTACCCTGCTGTAGCCGTCTTATGTTCCCACGATGCTGATAGATAATCAGGGCTGTAGCTGCCAGGCTGTAAGCGAGGTAAATAGGGGCGAGATTATAGGCAATGGTCATGGGTACCAATAGACACCATGTAGCAATAAGTGCCATTATTGAGGCTAATGACATATAGCGACTGTTCAATGCGGTCACAGCTAGAACCTCGCCACCAAATATAGCTGCGGGGGGGAAGATGGGCAATAATGTTCCGAAGAAGGCGGCTACTCCCCTACCTCCTTTAAACTTCGAGAATATGGGCCAGTTATGTCCTGCCAGCACTGCAAGCCCGGCTAAAACTTGGGCTGCCTGCCAATAGTAGAGGTTTACTCCACCGACACTCAGCACGCCTGGGTCAACAATTACTGCAGCTAGAAGAACCGCTCCAGCAGCTTTGCCGATATCAAGGACTATGGTTAAAATGCCCGCTTTTGTTCCTACGGCACGCATCACGTTAGCACCACCAATCTTGCCACTGCCGTATTTTGTGACATCAATGCCCTTAGATACCTTGCCAATTATCAACCCGAAGGGGATGGAGCCAAGCAAATAAGCGATGATTATTACAGCAACAAACTCAGCGATTATCACTTTGCCACCTTTATCTTTCTACTGCTTTTGTGACTAAATTTGGTGAAATTTAGCTGTAATGGCACGCCACGGAAGCCAAACTTCGAACGGAGCTTCTTTTCTAAATACCTCTGGTATGGGGGGTGAATCAACTTGGGGTCGTTGACCTGCAAAACAAAGTTTGCTGGTTTCGATTCATCTTGATAAGCGCGCATAATTTGCAACCGTTTTGTACCTACTCGTGGAGGTAAGTGGATATCCACTGCTTCTTCGATGGCTTTGTTGACTGCTGAGTGTGATAAACGCTTCTGCCTTTCCTGCCATACTTGACAGGCTAGAGGCAAAACGTGCTTCACTCCCTTTCCTGACTCAGCTGAGAGGTAAAGCATAGGTATATAATACATAAATCTGATCCTTTTTTCTAGGAGTTGTTTGAATTCTCTTTTCTGTGCTTGTGGGATGATATCCCATTTATTGACTAAAAGCACTATTCCTTTGCCTGCTTCCAGGATATAACTAGCAATATGTAAATCCTGAGCAGTAATAAATTCAGTTGCGTCGAGCAGCAGCAGAGCCACATCGCATCGGTTAATTGCTTGAATGGCACGAATCAAGCTGTAGTAATCAATTCCAGCATCTACACGGCCTCTTCGTTTGATCCCCGCAGTATCAATAAGCAAGATGTTCCTGTTATTCCAATTAACCACGGTGTCGATAGCATCACGAGTTGTCCCCGGTGCTTCATGAACGATAGCTCTTTCGGCGCCAATCAAGGCATTTAACAAAGTTGATTTGCCCGTATTAGGGCGTCCCACGATAGCTAATTTCACATCTTCTGTCTGTGTAATGGGAGCACTTACTGAAGGGACAAGGGCCAACACGGTGTTCATTAACTTATCTATCCCGAGATTATGATAGGCGCTGATAGCTAATGGTGTGCCCATACCTAGGCGGTAGAAATCGCCTACCTTGTTTGTTTGCTGTTCTGAGTCAATCTTATTTACTGCCAGCACTTTCGGTTTGTTAAGTGTGCGTAGCATATCAGCTAGTTCTTCATCAGCAGCAATGACGCCGTCTTTAGCGTCTACCATGAAGATGATGACATCTGCCTGAGCGATAGCTGCTTCAACTTGTTGCTTGACTTTTTGTTGCAGTAAAGAGGGAGGCTCTAATTGCCATCCACCGCTATCAACTACAGTCAGTTCCTGCCCCTGCCAGGTGGTGGACGTAAATATTCGGTCTCTGGTAGTTCCAGGGGAATCACTGATGACGACAAGGCGTCTCCCTGCCAGACGGTTAAGCAAGGTTGACTTACCTACGTTAGGTCGTCCTACAATTGCGACAATTGGTTCCGCCATTTACCTGTTACTCATTGATTCAGTCTGTAAAAGGATTTTGGCTAACAGTGCTTTTTGTAGGTGAAGCCTGTTTTCTGCCTGGTCAAAGACCACTGACCTTGGGTCATCCAATAATCCTGGGGAAATCTCTTCGTCATGGTGAGCTGGCAAGGGGTGCATGAATAAAACATCTTGCTTGGTGAAGGATAACAACCTCTCATCCACCTTATAATCGTGAAATGCTAAACGACGTTTATCTGCTTCCGCGTCCTGTCCCATGCTGGTCCATACATCGGTGTACACTATATCAGCGCTTGTGACAGCCTCTTCAGGGCTGCTGAACAGCTTGATCTCGCTCCTGGACGAAGACGCAAATTTCCTGCCCTGTCCTAATATTTCCTGGTTGATTTCATAGCCTGAAGGCGAAGCGATATGAAAACTCATGCCGGTGAGCGAGGTGGCAAGGAGGAGACTGTTAGCTACATTATTGCCGTCACCGACGAATGCCATAGTTAAACCAGCGAGTCTCCCCTTCTTTTCGTAAATGGTGAGGAGATCGGAGAGTGCCTGGCAGGGATGTTCCAGGTCAGAGAGCGCGTTGATTACTGGCACCTGTGAATATCTGGCCAGGGAAACCAATGTCTCATGGGAGAAGGTGCGAGCGGCAATACAATCAACGTAACGGCTGAGCACCTTAGCGACATCGGGGACTGATTCTCGCTTGCCTAATCCTACTTCTTGGGGAGATAGGTAGATAGCATAGCCGCCTAGCTGATGCATGGCTATCTCAAAGCTTACTCTGGTGCGCAGGGAAGGCTTCTCAAAGAGGAGAGCTAGGATTCTTCCCGATAGTAGACATGGTGAATCCCCCTCTTTGAAAATCATAGCTTGCTCTATGACTTGTTCAATCTCTTGGGGGCTGAAGTCAGATACTGAAAGGAAATCTTTTTTCATCATCGGCCTCAAAATGGAGTTTAGTATATCACGCTTGCCAGGTGTTATAATGGATGAAGTGAACGCCAAAAGCAAGGAGTTCGCTCAGGGAAGCAAGCCTTTACTGTTACTTTTTGATGGCAATTCCATAGTGCATCGTGCTTTTCACGCCTTGCCTCCGTTAACCGTATCCAAAACAGGCGAGATGGTAAATGCTGTTTATGGTTTTGTCAACACATTGCTCAAAGTAGCTGGTGAATTCAAGCCCGCCTATTGGGCTTGTGCTTTTGACCGTCCTTCACCTACATTCAGGCATAAGAAATTTGAGGAATACAAGGCACAGCGGCCTCAAATACCGGAAGAACTCAAAGGGCAAATAAAATTGGTTCATCGGGTTGTGGAATCACTCCACATCCCCGCGTTTGAAGTCGATGGCTTTGAAGCAGACGATGTTTTAGGAACTCTGGCAAGGAAAGCAAACGAGCAGGGAATCGAGGTTGTGATTGTTACCGGTGATAACGACATACTTCAGGTGATATCGCCTGGGGTGAAGGCACTTATTCCTAAGCGAGCTTTCGCCGATACAACCCTTTATGACGAACAGGCAGTTCAGGGCAAGTATGAAGTAAAGCCAGTCCAGATTCCTGATTTCAAAGCACTGGTTGGCGACCCTTCCGATAACATTCCCGGCATACCGGGAGTGGGAGAGAAAACCGCTGCTAAACTGCTACAGCAATTTGGCAATCTGGAGGGAATACAAACTCATATTGGGGAAGTGATGCCCGAGAAATTGCGCACAGTATTGAGTGAACATCTTCCTCGGGCTTTCAAGAACAGGGAACTGACCACTATAGTCAGGGATGTTCCTGTTGACTTCGCTCGAGAAAGCTGTCATGTGAGTACTTATGACCGAAACGAGGTCGTGGATCTTTTTCGTGAACTCGAGTTCACCAAGTTGCTTCCCAGGCTTCCGCAACACATAGGTGAGAAAGGTGTCGTTGCTGGGAGCGAAGTCTCGATTACAGCCCATTATCAGGTGGTAAATACTGAGAGCGTCTTTAATCAGCTTGTCAACCAGCTAGAGAAAGCAGCGGATTTCGCTATCCATGTTGAGGCTGCAGGCAAGCAAGCTATGACGGCAAAGTTGGTAGGAATAACGATATCGGTAGCTTCTGGAGAGACATTTTACATACCCGTAGGATACTCTGGTTTAACTGAGCCAGTGCAGCTTTCCTTGGCTCAAGTCCTCGCTGGGCTAAAACCGATTGTTGAGAATCCCCGAATAAGGAAAATTAGTTACGATGGTAAGCGTGATATGATGGTGTTAGCCAATCACAGGGTAAAGTTAGAAAATCTAAATTTCGACGTTATGATTGCTGCTCATCTCGTTGGTGAGAAAAATCTTGAACTCAAAGCACTCGCCTTTAACAGACTTGGTGTGGAAGCGATGTCTACTGAAGAGCTAGTTGGGACAGGTAAGAACCAAACTTCGCTGGCCACGTTGGGAGTAGAACAAGTAGCTGAATATAGTTGTGTAGGCATTGAGACTGTAAGGAAATTAAGGGATAACCTGGAGGAGGAACTGAAGCAGCTAGAATTATGGACGCTTTTTAATGAACTGGAGATGTCTCTAGTTCCAGTGTTGGTAGTTATGGAGAGGAATGGCATTGCTTTAGACGCTGACTTACTTGGCAAGCTTTCAGCTCAATTGGGTGAGCAAATAGCAAACAGGGAGGCGGAAATCTATGATTGTGTGGGGCACAGATTCAATATAAATTCGCCTCAGCAACTAGCCAGAGTGCTTTTTGAGGAACTCAGGTTAACTCAACCTCGCAAGACAAAGACAGGATACTCTACTCAAGCATCGACTCTGGAGGCATTGAGGGGACTCCATCCCATAATTGCCCTTGTGCTGGAGTATCGGCAGCTTAGCAAACTTAAGTCGACTTATGCTGATGCCTTGCCAGCGTTGATTAATGTTGAGACAGGTAGAGTGCATACCAGCTTTAATCAAACCGGCACTGCTACAGGACGGCTCTCCTCTAGTGAACCAAATTTGCAAAATATCCCAGTGAGGGGGGAAGCGGGTAGGATGATAAGGAGAGCCATTGTTGTCTCACCGGGATCGTATTTATTAAGCGGTGATTATTCCCAAATTGACCTCAGAGTGCTGGCGTATCTTTCTAATGATCCAGGGCTTGTCTCTGCCTTTGTTAATGATGAAGATATCCATGCTGCAACCGCATGTAAACTCTTTGGCGTCTCAGGGGATGAGGTGAATCCAGAAATGCGGAGGATGGCTAAGACAGTCAATTTCGGCGTTATTTATGGCATGAGTGATTATGGACTGGAACAGGCAACTGAACTCAGCAGAGAAGAAGCAGCCCAATTTATCTCGTCGTACTTTGAACGGTATCCTGGAGTAAGGAGGTATATAGAGACTACCAAAGAGCAAGCTAGGGAGCTAGGCTATGTGCAAACATGGTTAGGAAGAAAGAGGTTTATACCTGAAATTAATTCCCCGAATCGGCAGGTGAGGGAGGCTGCAGAAAGAATGGCTGTAAATGCTCCAGTACAGGGGACTTCTGCAGACATCATTAAGATTGCCATGGTTAATGTACAACGTGAGATGGAGAAGCGGAATCTAAGAAGTAAAATGTTGCTGCAAGTTCACGATGAATTACTGTTTGAAGTGCCTGAGAGTGAGGTGAGTGCAGTGAAGGCGATGGTGAAGGAAGTGATGTCCCAGGCAGTGAATCTTTGTGTGCCGCTGAAGGTCGACATAAAATTAGGCAAAAACTGGGCTGAAATGGCATAATAGAATGGAATGGTAACATCGAGTTAGACTTGTAAAAAGAGAGGAAAATGGGCGAGACATCAGAAGGATTCAAGGCTTTATTTGCCCCGGGGTGCCGCCTTTGTCGGCGTTGCTGCCAATAGCCAAAAACGGGCGTAGATGATTCTTGCTCATTTAGTTAGCGGTAATTATCATGGAAATAGTGCAGGAGATGGGTGAAAAATCCGGTGGCACCAGTTAGCGGCTTGGAGCCTTGTCGCTGGTCTCCAGCGGGAAAGCAGGCTCAAGGAATGAAACGTGAATCAGTTCTTGGCTTTTGCCCTCCTTCAGTGGTAGGATAGCTTTGTTGAAGAAAATCCTTCGTGATGTTGGCATAACCATCCTGATAGCAATTGCTATCTTTGCCTTTCTTCGAGTTAGCTTTCAAGGCTATATGGTACGTGGATCATGCATGTTGCCGGGTATTGAAAATCAGGACTGGGTGATGGTTAGCAAAGCTTCTTATTTTTCCTCCGACCCTCAACATGGTGATATCATCATCTTGGAGCCCCCGATACAGGCCAATCATCCATTTATCAAGCGGGTTATTGCTGTCCCTGGTGACACCGTGGAGGTTAAGGATGGCAAAGTCTACCTGAATGATATCGCTTTAACAGAACCTTATGTATCGGAGCCACCTCGTTACACTCTGCCAGCCCGGGGAATCCCTGAAGGTGAATATTTCGTGCTTGGCGATAACCGTAACAGTGCTGATGATTCACATATTTGGGGGACAGTTCCTGGAGAGAACATCATTGGTAAGGCCTGGTTTATCTATTGGCCACTAGAGCATTGGGGGGGGGTGGGAAATTACAATTATCCTGAGTTAGCCAGCGAGCAGGAAGAAATAATGACGGTTTCGCAGACATTTGGGGTCGAATTTGAATAGCGAAGTAATGGATATATTGGAAAGTGTCGGAGCGATGAAGGAAGGTCATTTTCTGCTCTCCTCTGGATTGCATTCGCCGGTGTACTGGGAGAAGTTTCGTCTTTTACAATATCCAGTTTATGCTGAGAAACTCTGCCGTCTTATTGTTCAGCATTTTAAGGACCAGTCAGTGGATGTGGTTGCCGGTCCAACCACAGGGGGCATTATCCTCGCTTTTGAGATAGGCCGGCAACTGGGAGTAAGAAGCATCTTTGCCGAGAAGAAGGGGGAGGCAAGAGTCCTCCGCCGGGATTTTGAGTTCAAGGCTGGTGAACGTGTCCTCATAGTCGATGATGTCCTGACTACTGGTGGCTCGATTAAAGGGACAATTGACGCGGTAAACAAGCTTGGTGGTGTTGTCATCGGCATAGGAGTTCTTGTTGACCGCAGCACCGAGGAAATAGATTTCAATGTTCCCCTGTTTAGTTGTCTTCGTGTCCCCACAGTAATTTATCCTGCTGAAGCATGTCCTCTTTGTGCTGCTGGTCGTCCTTTGGTCAGGCCCGGCGGCCGGCTAGCTTGACCCTGGATTTTGAGCTTTGCTAGAATTGAATTTGAGGGGATATAGCTCAGTTGGGAGAGCGCTGCGTTCGCATCGCAGAGGTTGGGGGTTCGAATCCCCCTATCTCCACCAAGGGTCTCAATAGGTAGAGCTCCCACTTGTTCACTCAATGGCATACCTTGTAGTAGCGGCAGGTCATGGTGTACTGTAACCTGCTTTTTATTCACCTCTATTCGTTTTATGAATGAGCGCAGGAAAGCCTTCTTCTCGGTGTCAGCTAGCCTTCCGGAAGTAATAGCCGACTCCGGGTTCAGTTACGATGTATCGTGGTTGCGAAGGGTCAGGCTCTATCTTCCGGCGGAGATGCCAGATATAGATGCGTACGAAATCTACGTCGTCAGCATACTCCCAACCCCACACCTCTTCCAGTAACTGTTTGTGGGTAAGGATACGGCCAGCATTCCCCAGCAGAAACGCAAGTAACTTAAACTCGAGTGGGGTTAATTTCACCCGCTCCCCGTCAACAAGCACCTGGCGTTCAGCAACATCCACGGTGAGAAAGTTATCACTGTAGCTAATCGCTCTCTCAGTATCCTGCGGGGCCGGCAACTCAGCGCGTCGTAGCATTGCCTGCACTCTAGCTACCAACTCTCTGCTTCCTACAGGCTTAATAAGATAGTCATCAGCTCCGTAGTCAAGCCCACGCACTATGTCCTCCTCGGACTTCTGCTTCCCGGTGAGCATGACGATAGGCACATCAGAAAGCTCCCGTATGCGGCTGCACGTCTGCCACCCATCCATCTTAGGCATCTTCACATCCAGAAGAACCAAGTCTGGCTTGTTGGCAAACAAAAGACGCAAAGCCTCCTGTCCGTCGCCTGCCGTGAGTACCTCATACCCTCTGTGGGTAAGAGTCTGGCTAATCAATTTAACAAAGGTAGGCTCATCATCGACTACAAGAATCTTTCTTCTCTTTGGTTTGTCCATTGAGACTAGGTGCTATTCTCCTTCCGTTGTAATAGCATTTCTGTAATCAACTTGGGTAACTCACGAGTGTTGATTGGCTTTGCTAAATAGGCATCGCAACCAGCGCTAATGGCCTTCTCCTTATCTCCCTTCATAGCATATGCAGTAATGGCAATAATGGCAATGTGGCTGAAGTCTGACATTTGCCTAAGTTGCCTCGTTACCTCAAGTCCACTCACTTTGGGCAACCGTAGGTCCATTATGATTAAGTCTGGTTTATCGCTGCGAGCTACTTTGAGGGCCTCTTCCCCATCGGTTGCTTCAAGCAAGGAATAGCCATATGGCCTAAGTGTCATCTGGATCATCTTTAGATTTCGTGGGTCATCTTCCACAATCAGTATCTTCTTAGACATTACCAGTTCTCCTCTCAGGAATAACTGCTCTGCTTATCACCGAGAGATGTCTCCAATAGCTCTCCAGCCAGGGGAATGGTGAAGATGAATGTACTGCCCTTCCCATATTCGCTCTCCATCCATATTCTGCCACCTATAGCCTCCACGAACTGCTTGGTTAGCGTCAGTCCGAGCCCAGTGCCCTCCTTTTTCCTATCGGATAGGGTCTCTCCCTGGATGAAGGCTTCGAACATATGCTCCTGGTCCTCTTTCTTGATACCAATGCCGGTGTCGATCACGGCTACTTGGCAGTAGTTGCCCTTTCGCCCAACGTGAATTCGCACTCTGCCTCCCTGATCAGTAAACTTACTGGCATTGCTGAGCAGATTCAGCAATATCTGCTCTAGTCTATTTTCGTCACCCCGAACTTTTGGCAGCCCCTGTATTACGCTGACCTCAATCTCTTGCCTGTTCTTATCCAGCACAGGTCTCATAATTTGTACTACACCACTGACAATATTGGCGATATCCAGATTTTGCAGCTTGAGTTCTATCTTTCCCGCCTCTACCTTAGAAAGATCAAGGATATCGTTAATAAGACTTAACAGGTGCTTTCCACTGTCCAAGATGTCATTAACGCATCCTCTCTGCTCATCATTGACTTCACCGGGGATGCCATCCAGTATCAATTCCGAAAAGCCGATAATGGCGCTCAGCGGCGTCCGTAGCTCGTGGGACATACTGGCTAGAAACTCAGATTTAGCCTGGCTCACCAGTTCCAACTCGGTGGCTTTCCTCACCAGTTCCTCACGCTGTGCTTTCAACTGCTCATTCCTTTCTCGAAGTTCCTGTTCTGCCCGCTTGCGCTCGGTGATGTCCCTCACCACATTGATGATTCCCACTGGGTTCCCGGAGCTATCATACAGCACAGCAGCACTGGAGTCGGTGTCAATTTCTTCGCCATCCGCAGTCAAGATTGTGTACTCCGTTTTCTCTTGGACTAGTCCCTCTTCTAATGTCTTCTTCGTGGCATCCATGGCCAGCGCACGGTCTTTGGGCGACACAAATTCAAAGGCGTTTCGCCCAATAAGTTCTTCCTTATTACTGTATCCAACTAGGTGAGCTGCGCCGTCATTCGCTTCTACAACGGTACCTGTCAAATCGGTGACGATAACTCCATCTGCAATAGATCCAAACATGACACGCAGTTTTTCCTCACTCTCCTGCAGCCTCTTCTCTGCCTTCTTGCGCTCGGTGATGTCTGAGCTAATCAATGTTACCGAAATAACCTGACCATCTAGCTTATTTGGGGAAACACGAGTCTCATACCATGCAGTATCTGGTCCTTCAGGTCCCATCCCGAGAACTTCATATCTTTCAGGCATTCCTGTTTGAAAAACTTTTTCTAAAGACTCCCTCATAATTTCATGATGTGCAGGTTCTACATAGTTGAAAAGTTCCGTTCCTATTGCCTGTTCCGCTGTAATAATTCCTGGAATACCACGATTAATCATTAAAATCTTGTGATTATGGTCTACAGTGATAACAAAATCAGGAATATTTTCTAATAGGAAACTTAGCCTTTCTTCAGATTCCTTTAAAGCTTCTTCCGCCTTTTTATGCTCGGTGATGTCCCTGCTCACACCTACAAATCCTATCGGTTTGCCATCCGTGTCTTTCATGATGGCTATGCTCATCTCCACAGGAACCCTACCGCCGCCCTTGGTGATAATGTGATACTCTCGACTCTTGACGTATCCCTTTTCCAGCACCTCTTTCGTACCCGCTAACGCTTTTTCTAGTTCTTCAGGAGCGATAAGATCAAAGGAATTTTTTCCAATCAAGTCCCTTTTGTCGTCGGTGCCGTACATTTTCAGGGTAGCTTCATTTACATCTATGATTTTTGCCTCCAGGTTACTGATTACGATGCTATCTGTAGACATCTTTACAGCGCTAGATAGGCGGAACAATTCTTTTTCTGCTCGCTTGCGTTCGGTAATTCTTCCCATTTGCGCGGCAACAGCATCAATCAATCGCCGCTCATCTCTTGAAAATGGCCCCTCGTCAAGCTTTGGTCTCTTTTCCAGGTAATTGACCTCCACAGCACCTGCCTTGACTCCGCCTATTTTGATATCTGAACATAGCTTCCACTTTGCATCTCGGTAGTTTGCTGTCCTGAACTCCTTGTCCTCAGTAGTAATTCTGGCGCAGCAAATCTCTGGATACTGCCAGCTTGATGGCAGCAGGTTTGCCACCTCCTGATATAGTTCATCCAATGTAATCTCTGACTTTTCAGCAATCGCGGCGATGCCGTGGAGACACTCCAACTGATTGCTAATCGCTATGAATTCACATGTGCTTTCATCCATTACTTGATATATTTGTTCGTGTTCCGCTAGTACGGGCTCAATTTGCTTGGCATTGGCTTCTAGTTCAACAATTCGTTGGCGCATCTCCGCCAACTCACCTATGAGCTGTACTTTGGTCTTCCTCTCATCTTCCGTCTTATGCTTCACCTCTCCATTTCCTTGATCCATCTTGCTTTGTTTCACACGATAATTCCTACACGATAATTCCTACACGATAATTCCTATTATAGCATGGCAAATAGCTAGGCAAAAATCCAGATAGTTTGGGCAAGACGCAGTCGAGCTCATGAAGATTCGCTGCTCCTTCTCTTTCGCTCCCTTTTCCATCATTTCGTATTCCGAAAAGGACCTCCCTGTATCCGTTCTTCCCACCAACTCTTCTACCGCCAACGCATCGTAGCACAGGGAGACTAAACAGAATCTAAAGAAAGCAACCTGGCTCCTAAATAATCCCAAACAAATCCTCCCAGCGAAGGCCATCCCATTTTTAATGAAATCTTAACAGCCACTTTATGGGCATTAAATCTAGGCTTCCTAAGATGGAAGTAGAGATGAAAACAGGAACAGGAAAGAAGGTAAGTCAGACGATGAGAATTGTTTGTGCTTACTGTGGCAGAAGCATGGGGGAGAAAGAGGGTATGTGGAATGGTCCTGTGGGTGTTTATGAAGTGCCTCCTTTTGACCACGGCACCAGGTCATTGGTGAGTGACGAAGATGGCTGATCGATTACACGGCTATCTATTCCTTGGGGTTAATGGTTCTGCAGGTATAGCTGTGGCACACGTGAGGTAGACAATAAGGGGAGACACATGGCAAGGAAGAGAACAATAGCCACATTGCCGCAGGAAGAACTGCGGCGCTTGTTCTACCTTGAGCAAAAGAGAAGACTGTCAAGGAAAGAATCGCTTGAATTGTTCAAATTGGAGGGACTTTATCAAAAAGCTGTGGAGGAAGGTAACACTACAGGGACAGGAGACGATTGAGGGTGTTTAGTGTAACACGAATAATCGAAAGCGGAGTGATTGGAAAATAGGATGAAGGAGAAGAGGGAAGGGACAGACAAACCGCGGCGTGACTCGATTGATATTACCCACTTCACGGAAAAGGTGTCGGCGAAGATACATGGCTTGCCGGACCAGGCTGAGACCTACAAAACCCTGAGGGAGGAGTTTGCAAGATCGAAACGGTAAAGCTGGCTCCTAAATAATCTTAAACAAATCCTCCCAGCGAAGGCCACCCCATTTTTAACGAAATCTTAACAGCCACTTTATGGGCATTAAATCTAGGCTTCCTAAGATGAAGGTAGAGATGAAAAGAGGAACAGGAAAGAAGGTAAGTCAGACGATGAAAATTGTTTGTGCTTACTGTGGCAGATGCATTGGGGAGAAAGAGGGTAACGGAGTGGAGGGAGATTCTCATGGTATATGCCAAGAGTGTTTTGAGAAGCGGATGAACGACAGAAAAGAGGTAAAGGATGACAGGAAATAGCAAATGGGTCAAGTGTGCATTGATTGCGCTGGGAATTCTTGTAGTTGGGGCTGCGCTCTTCCGTAGATGAAAGTAGAGATGAAAACAAGAGCAGGAAAGGAGGTAAGTCAGACGATTCAGTGGCAACTTTAGCCAATTACGGATATGGAGGGACTATGAAAAATCTGTTATCTGTGGACGAAGATTACAACCTCTGGGTGCTGCTACACCAGACTACGGATGCAGTACTCAGGGCGAGACAGAAAGAACTTAATCAATACAGTATCTCAGTTATAGAGGTCGGGGTTTTGGTGGTCATCCAGGCCATTGGTGAAAAGGCAACGCCTTCCGAGATTTCCCGGCGGATATTTAGAGAGCCCCACACGGTTTCCGCACTCTTGAACAGGATGGAAAAGAGGGGACTGCTGAGAAAGACCCAAGATCTGGACAGAAAGAACCTGGTGAGGGTGAGTATAACGGCGAAGGGACAGCAAGCTTATGATAAGTCAACCAGGAGAAAGTCCATCTACAAGATAATATCTTCGCTGTCTGAAGAGGAGCGTCAGCAACTAAGGTCATGCCTGGAGAAATTACGGAATAAGGCGTTTAAAGAGCTTAGAGTAGAGTACAAACCGCCACCTTTGCCACAGTATTAATCAACGCTGGTTCCGTAGCTGTAGGTGCTGTGCCAACAGTGAACTCTACCTTTTCAAACGCGGGAGGTGACCTGCAGACTGGGCTGGCGAAACCGCTGTTGGCACAGCACAAACCACACCCCAACTGGCTAGCAGGAGAATTATCCCGAAGGATAACCAACAGTAGTTGTAAACATAGCGTCTACGAATCTCGTATTAGCTAGTCGTGTGCTCTTCCTTGAGTATATTATGCCTTACTTCGTACTCTGTCAATACCCCCATTAGTTTTTTGCAGCCGCCCTGGGTAAGGACGGGTGAGGTCTGGCAACTCCATATTGATTCCTCTTCAGAGACTATGGTATTACGACTACTTTGCAGGCTGGTTGCTTTTCAAGAGTTTGGTGGTTAACCCGTGGAGGCTACAAGACCAGCAAACAAATCCTCCCAGCGAAGGCCACCCCATTTTTAATGAAATCTTAACAGCCACTTTATGGGCATTAAATCTAGGCCTCCTAAGATGAAAGTAGAGATGAAACTGGAGTCGATGGATTCAGAGATGCTGACCACTAGTGAGGCAGCCAGGCTATTGCGTGTTCATCCCAACACAATAAGACAGTGGGCAAATAAAAGGCTACTTCATGCCTATCGCCTCGGGCCAAGAGGTGACCGCAGGTTCAAGCGGAAAGACGTAGAGCTCTTTATAACACTGGATAAGCTTTTGACGCGGTAGCTCCTTCACACAGAAAGGACAACAATCTTTGTTCAAGCTATCCAAAAATCCCTGAAGTATAATAGCCGCAGCCAAAGCGTCCTGGTGCTGTTTTCGTTTATCCTTTCTGGTTCCTGCCTCAGCCATAGGCTTTTCGGCAACCACAGTCGATAGCCGCTCATCCCAAATTTGTATGTTGACTCCGCTAAGACGAGACTGCGGATGCGATACTCAAGGCGAAACAGAAAGAGCTTAATCGATTCGGTCTCTCATTCGTCGTTGGATTTGTTCTCTGGATGCTAATAGCATTGTTAGCGCACCTGGCAGAAAGACTTTTACGTGGCAAGGGAGACTTCACCCGGACTATGCGGACCCTGGCCTTCGCCCGAGTGCCATGTGCTCTCATCGTTTTGTGCAGTATCCAAGTATTGGCCAAAGGGGTTGTAACCTCTTCAGCAACATTCCCGCTTTCGCTTGTATGCTGTGCGCTTTATTGCTACAATTATCGTCAGTGAGATTACGGGGTTAAATAGTCAAGCTGAAAGCCAGTTCAAAGGTTCTGTCTATTGTAACACCAGCTCCACCAGGCCAGCAAGTCAAGGCACGCAGGATAGAAGAAATTTTCCTCAAGTAGGAGTTGCCCGAGAGTATTGCACACTCCGCCCAATTGTTTAACCTTAGGGTGGAGCGAGTTCCCAAAG
Source organism: Dehalococcoidia bacterium (assembly GCA_034431195.1). GTDB lineage: Bacteria > Chloroflexota > Dehalococcoidia > GIF9 > AB-539-J10 > CG2-30-46-19. The sequence continues at coordinate 134,947 of DAOUDP010000025.1, forward strand.
TCTGGGATTCCCTATCCTTGTTCAATTAGCTCTTTTACGGACCTGACACCGGTTTGTGGGGGGAAGTATTTGAGCACTGCATGATGTTTTGGGTCTGGACCTGCCACGTTCATGGTGCTGAGGTTTTGAAGGAATTTTGGCTGCCAATGTTAAAGAACCTTCGTGCATTCTGGCTTGTTATCTCATCGACCTCAGTTGAGGACAACCCTTGAAGCTCAGCTAACTTATCAACAACCAGGCTAACATTTTGCGGAGCGTTCCTCTTTCTGCGAGGCCCAAGATAGGGCGAATCAGTTTCAGTCACTATTCGCTGCAGCGGCACTTTGCTTACCACATTCTGTATGTTCTCGCTTCGCAGGATGTTTGTCGCGATGGAGACGTAATAGTTGTTCCTGGTGATTTCCTCAGCTTGTCTCGTTGTACCATTAAAGCAGTGAAACACAACTTCCCTCATTTTGTTTTTCATCACCATATCCAATCCCTCATCGAGGGCGTTCCGTAAGTGCAGCACGACAGGCAAGTCCAGTTCTCTCGCGAGTTTCAGGAAATCAACAAAGACCTTCTTCATTTTCTCGATTCTTATGCTATCGCTAATCCAATGATAATCAAGGCCTGTCTCACCAATGCCAACGAGCTTTGACCTGTTGCGCCTTATCAAGTTCAAGTACGCTTCAAGCTCCTCATCTGTCAGCTCAGCAGCATATACGGGATGGAGGCCTAGAGTGGCGTGGACGAATGATGGATACTTCTCACACAACCTGAGTGCCTTCTCAGCCTCATTTGGATGTATCGCACTTGTGATGACAGCTTCTAGTCGCCAGCTTGCTTGTTGAATGACTGCATCCCTGTCATGTTTAAATCGCGCAGATGTCAGGTGACAGTGAATATCAATCACTTCTGTATAACCGCTAATAGCAGTATCGCCGTTCGCCTAATTTTGGATGAGATTGTCCACTTCGCGCAAGAGGATTAAGTCCCGAGAGCCTTCCAATTTCTACCATGCCAGCCTCTTACTAACTGCATTGTAAAGAATAGGTCACTCACCTAATGCCTTGAGGATAACACGTTTTCTACGCTGACCGTCGAACTCTGCATAGTAGATTTGCTGCCACGGCCCGAGGTCTAACTTCCCCTCGGTTATGGGCACGATAACCTCGTGGTGGATGAGCAGGCTCTTCAAGTGAGCATCTCCATTGGTTTCACCTGTTAGGTGATGCCTGTAGTCTCGTTTGTAAGGTGCCAGTTTCTCCAGCCACTCCTCTATGTCTGCGATTAATCCAGACTCAGCATCATTGACATATACTCCAGCCGTAATATGCATCGCTGATACCAGGGTGAAGCCCTCTTTAATGCCGCTGCGACCTACCAGGTCCTTTACCTTGTCTGTGATGTTGATGAATTCCCGGTGCTCCTCTGTGTTGAACCACAGGTATTCCGTTAGTGATTTCATCCTGTTCCTCCTACTAAGTTGCTAAGCTTTATCTCTGTAACAATGTTAGCTTACTTGACCCTGGGCAATAACCCACAAAACGACTGTTACTGTGGCAGCCAACAAAATGGCTAATGTTCAACCGCAATCAGGTTTCATTACTCTTGTCTACACTTCTCAAAAACGATGACCAAAACTCATATATGGGCAATAGCCCGTCGAAAAGCTCAACAGCTCTGTCTTTCAAGAATGAAATGTCTTCTGACATTTCATGTACCTGTTGATCTATGTCGGGCTTAAATAAACCCTTTATCTCGTCGGCAGAGTATTCATATGTTAAGCCTAGCTTGTTAAATACCTTGTTAGCCTCACAAATGACATCGAGCGTGCTTAGGTCATCCAACTTTAGTGAGTCGCCTGCATGAATGAACAGGTGACGCAGCGGCCTTAGGCGGGATGTCGCACTTCTTAAGTTACGAAGTAGTTTAGGAACGTTGGTCGCTTTTACCCATAAATTGTCTTCAATACTGTCTTTGCGCACTTGCCTTTCTTCGACACCAAGGCGAAAAACAGCGTTTGTTAATTGCAATGCAATGTCATATAAGGCGACAGCACCAACAACATACGCATGGTAATGATATTGAATCCAGTCATACTCTGTAATTCCTTGATTGAGGTATCCCCTTGGTTTTGGGAAGTCTCTCACATATATCGTAGCGTCATCTAGCCGTTTAAGTGCTTGAACAATATTCTTGGCATACCAGAATACAAGATGATTATAACTCTGCGCTGCAGATAACTTCGGGGCCCTTCGATGTCGTTTCTTGCTAAGCATGAGGGCTATTTCTTCAGGGCTAATTGATTTCAATCGTGGTTTAAACACTGGGCTGAGTTCTTCTATTGTCTTATAGAGCAGAGGATGGGCTTCTATTTCTGATTTGCCGGTACCTTCCATTGAACAAATACCCTTATGCACACTCAGCGGGTGTGTAAACCTAGTATACAATCCCCAGCAGTAGTCGAGTCAAGGTCAGCTAGGTTCGCGCATAAGAACACAAATTGATGGAGTGTTCAGAGGAAATGTCTTGGTTTCTTGAGGACTTCAGCCTGGATATGTGGGTTCGGGACTTCTGAGCTCGTTCAGCGCGGTCCCCGGCCCTGTCGCTACGCCCGGATTAGGGCGTTCACTGGAATTTTGGCAAAGGTGGTGGTTTGTACTCCACTATAAGCTCTTTAAACGCCTTATTCCGTAATTTCTCCTGTCCTTACCCAAGTCGGCTCCAAAAAATTAATGCGGGTATTGACAGAGTATGAAGTAAGGTATGATATAATCGACTACCGCGGACGAATAGCTAATACGAGATATGTAGACGCCTAGATGCTTTCCTGAGAACTAGATAAGATTGGGAGTTGAGGGTGAAAGAGAGGCGCTGGAATCGTTGTCTGATAGCGGCTACTGGTGGGTTTTTGCTTGAGAACATGCTTTTGGAAAGGAAGAGAAGATGGTTGGTCTTACAATTGTGACAAGAGGGAAGGTAATTTGCCCTTTTGTAACAAGAGGCTGAAGTTTGAAACTCAAAAGGTCAAGGTTAAATTTAACTTGCCTAGTGTTAAAAATGAGTGGGAGAAGGGCTGAAATGAAGCTGGTTAGAAAAGTGATTCCAGTTTTGCTCGTTATTGTTACGGCTGCTATAACGTCGAAAGTAAGGGGGGTAAGTAAATGAAAGCAAAGGTACTCTATTTATCGATGGTTCTAGTGCTGCTGTCGTCCTTGGGAATAGCGGCGATGCCTACCGTTTCAGCCCAAGCACCAACATCAAGCTGGGGCTCTGAAATCGACCGTGATGTGGCGTCTTTCCAGTCTGTTCCAGAGGCATTGGCTCAATCAACATACCCGTCAGATCTTGAAATAAAGGCTTTCGCCGGCGGCTTCGCCCCATGGACACCTCTTCACAGGATACACATATATCCAGATGGAAGTGCGGTTTATTCACGGGTGGAACCGGAGAATAGAAGCACTGCAACGTGGACGAATTTTTCTAGTTTTAATTTGACTGTTGATCAAATGAACGTCATTTGGGACGCGATCGTGGTTAACAATTTTTCCAGTCTGGAACAAAATTATTCTACTCCTGCCGTGGATGGAAGCTTTGCAGTGATGAATATAACTGCCAATGGCGTAACGCATACTGTGATAACACAAAACATCAAAGTTGTGGCCTTCGATTCTGTAGTCATAACTATAAATGACGCCACACCTGGTGACTTAGATCTCTTCTACTATGCAATTCATCCGCAGGCTGATCTACCTTCAAACTCCACAGTCATGGGTTTAGCAACATCCTACACGTCAGTAAAGATCAAGGATTGTAAAATCACCGTCGAGATCTGTATAGAGCTCTACGGCCCAGCAATAGAGAAAATGACCCAAAAAGAAAAGGACGACTTCGCAAAAAAAGTAGAGAAAGATATAGAGGACCTATGGAACAAGGGCAAGCCACGCGTCGAATGCGTATGTACTTGGAAGATCAAAGAGCCAGGTTGCCCTGTAACATTTGACGCAGTTGTAAAGACCAGGAAAGAAACAGACGCTGCGACCGAGGGCTACCACCAAATAAGAGTGGTTAACGATGCAACTAAGAAATACCCATTCTCATATGTGAACGGCCTCGTAAAGCCAGACGGAAAGACGAAGGGAACCGGTGAGTGGATGGACACTGCAAGCCCGAAGGTTTATGCGCATGAAACGGGCCATCTCATGGGCGAAGACGATCAATATATAAGAGACCCTGGACCCGACGGAAAGCTGTTTACAGACGACGACACCTCGAAACCCAAGCCGAACCATACGAACGACATAATGGCTACTCTCAAGTGCACTGCCGCGCCGATGCAGGATTCAATAGACAATATCGTAAAAAACGGAGGTGTAGAATGCCCGGCGAAATGTTGCCCTGAGAGCATGGATATCGATATAACTCTCCCTGATTACACTCCAATTGGCGATACTCATAAAGCGCCGGTAAGAATTAAGACCATACATAATGTGTCCTCTTGGAAAGCTGGCTTCCGCTTCGACCCCCACATTCTGGAATGGATTAACTTCACTGAAGGACCCTACCTCAGCGACGTAGGGACAACTACTTGGACCCCCGGAACGATAGACAACGTTAACGGCGTAGTAACATCCCACAACTGCACCCTTGAGGCAGGAAAAAGCCAAAATGGAACTGGAGTATTAGCATACGTCACATTTAGGGTCAAAAACTATGGAAAAACCGTCATAAACCTCACAGACGAGGACGGTGACCCATGTGAATGCATGGTGCTAGACCCTGATGGGAATGAGATTTCACTCGCCTTCGTAGATAGCGAGATTACCGTTTGGGGACCGGGCGTCGGTGAGAGAGATCTACCTGCTGATGCTCTGGAGTTTGACGCCGAATATCCTGGAGATACATTCGATGTCTACGTGAACTTCACTGCGCCGGTGGATGGGTTCAACTCTATCGGTCTCACCGACCTTGCCCCTGATGGATGGGAGGTGCAGGTTAATGAGACCTGGTGCTGGATCGATGGTAGTCCGGCCTCCGCCTATTATGTTAATGCTCTCGGGAATAAGGCAGAGATTATGTTGGCTGGGCCTTTCTCCAACGGCACTAACATTTCCGTAATGTACAAGGTGACCGTCCCGACTACTGCCACACCAGGAATCAATGAGTGGCCCTACTGTCCTGACATGGATGAAGCCTGGCTTGAGTACTACTTCGGCGAAGAGGGACCATACAAGTCGTGCATAAGCGGCGAGTATCAGATGGTGGTAACAGTCCCCGGCGATCTGGTGGGAGAGACCCGCGATGTTAACGCCAACGAGTTACCCGATGTAGATGTGCGGCTGTATCTTGTTGGTCCTGGCTACTTAAGAAGTGATATAAGCACCCCGGATTACATCAATACGGCCAATGTAACTGGGATGTACTGGCTGGTGGGTAACCTGACCAGGTTCTATGAGCTGGACATTTCAGATGGTGTAATGTTGCCTGGAGCCGACTTCACCATAGACCTGACAACTCCAGCACTACTAGCCGCGGGCTACACCTTTGACTTCGAAGGTGACTACGGGCTTATCCCCAGAGCATGCACCATGTCCTACGCTCTGAAAAGCATCAACCTATGGAAAATCGGATGTGCAGCCAATCCAGAGTATGACCTTGATGAGTGGAAGGCCATGGATGTTTGTACAGCCTGGCTATATCCAAGCTAACCTAGTTGGGTGAATGCAGCTAACCCCCTTCCACAGGAAGGGGGTTAGTCTTACAATTAAGAAAATGAGATCGTTTGGATTGCCTGTAGCTATATTGGCATTGGTGGCAATTGTTGTCTTCCCTGCGGATATAGCTTTGGCGCAGGAAGCCAATCCTGACAGGGCTTAGCCCACCTTAAGCCTACGATAAACCCTTAGACTATCCTCAAACTTAGCAACCCCAATTTTGTATTGCGTATTTTCTGACGCCTTTCTCTGATAATTAGAACGGGGTATGCCTTTGGATTGACAATATGGTGTCCCCGCTCACATAGACAAAAAAATTGAGAGCTTCCATCCGGTGTCGGTCAACAATTCCCTATCCATACATACACACAATTATAGCTGTAGGGGTTGTGCCAACAGTGAACTCTGCCTTTTCAGACGCGGGGGGTGACCTGCAGACTGGGCTGGCGAAACCACTATTGGCACAGCACAAACAGCACCCCAACTAGCTAGTAGGATTGATTTAATTCTGTGTCGTAGCCTGAGGAGTAAATAGCCCAAAAAGGTGTCTTTTGGCAATAAAATGGGTGGTCTTAAGGTGGAATAATGGGTTGTTAAAGAAGAAATTGGCTAGAGTTGCCGGCAAGGTCAACTTCATAATAGCCCTCTATGACGTTTTCGAGGATGGTTCGGTATTCTTGCTCGCTGTGCTGCAGTGCCTCTTCCGCCTTATCGCGCACTCTTATTTTGCCGCCTCCTTCCGATTTTCGTTTTCCATGTCTGTTAGCCACTCATCGTGTTCAACTACCGCCAAACGTTGTTGGGGTTAGCCCTGGCAGTCGTGGCTGCTTTTCTTCTGAGAGTGAGCACAGGCAATTCTATAATGAAGGTGGCTCCTTTTCCTAGGGTGCTCTCAACATATATCATGCCGCGATGGTTGCTAATAATCCCTCGGCAAATGCTCAAGCCAAGCCCCGTTCCTTCGCCCGCCTTTCTGGTAGTAAAGAAGGGGTTAAATATTCTCTTCAGATTTTTCTGCGGTATCCCCGGGCCATCGTCCTTAAAGGATATCCGAATGGTGTCATCTAACGCCTGTGTTTTAACTAAAAGTCTACCTCCGCCATGGGCTGCTCTCATCTCCGTCCTGGCATTTAGCATTATATTAAGGAACACCTGCTGGAGTTGACCGGGGTCTGCCATGGTTTGTGGCAGGTGAGGGTTGAGTTCGGCGGTAACCTTTATGTTACCGGTCGTCATTTCATAGCTTTGCAGGTTGATGGTGTCCTCTATCAGCTTGTTAATATCAGTATATACTGTCTCTGGCTTCTGGCGGCGGGCAAAATCAAGCAGCCTGCCGGCAATACTGGCTACCCGTTTCCCTTCATTATTGATGATCGTTGCATATTCCTTGGCGTCTTCAGGGAGGTCCTTATGCGCCAGTATCTCAGCAAAGCCGACGACACTGGCGAGGGGATTATTTATCTCGTGGATGATACCTGATGCCATCTCGCCCATGGTGCTCAAACGGGTGGCTAACTGAGTCTTTCGCTCCATCTCGGCTCTCTCTGCCTCCATCTGCTTGCGCTCGGTGATGTCCCGCACAACACCTCGAAACCCTGTTGGCTTGCCTTCTGAATCCCTTATCAGAGAGACAGAAGCTTCCACGACTCTCTTGGTACCATCCTTTCTTATGATCTCCCAATCAAATCCTCTGGCAGGCTTCCCGGTGGTGTATACCTTGTTGAATGTTTGAAACACCTTCCTGGCGTTCTCTTTATCCATGTACTTCCTGTTGTTCATACCCATCATTTCATCTCGGGCATATCCAATGATTTCGCACAACGAATCGTTGAAGAAGACAAAGTTGCCGGTAAGGTCAACCTCAAAGTAACCATCTGTCATGTTTTCCAGGATGGTTCGGTATTTCTTCTCACTTTCCCGCAGCTTCTCCTCCGCCAGCTTGCGCTCGGAGATGTCCCTCGCCATGCCCAGAGCGCCTATGATTTTGCCATCTTTTTCTATAGGGGATGAAGTGACCTCTACCGGAAGAAGCTCACCGTTCTTGGTGATAATCCTGGTCTCGTAGGTATTTATTTCCCCCTTCAGCACCCTTTTGAAGGAGTTCGCCACGTGTAGGCTCTCTTCCTCAGGAAGGATGACAGTGGCATACTCCCCAATGAGCTCATTCCTGCTGTAACCGCACATTTCTTCAGCCTTCCTGTTGCCCGAGGTAAATCTAGTGTTTACATCTACTGTAAATATCCCGTCTGTAGCGGTCTCAAACAGATTTCGGTATCTTTCTTCAGATTCCCGCAGCGCCGTCTCCGCCTTCTTCTGTTCGGTGACGTTGCGGATAACGCCTCGAAACCCCATCGGCTGACCTTTTTCATCCATTATCAGGGATATGGAACATGAAGCGAATAACTTCGTACCGTTCTTTCTTATGACCTCAAACCCAAATTCGGTGGCAGGCTCCTTGGTGATGTATACCTGGCTAAATGTTTGATATACCTTGTTGGCAGTTTCTTTATCCATGTACTGCCTGTTGTTCATGCCTATCAGCTCGTCTCTGGGATATCCTATGTCAGCACATATGGAATTGGTGACGAGGGTAAAGTTGCCGGCAAGGTCAACTTCATAGTAGCCCTCCACAATGTTTTCGAGGATGGCTCGGTATTTTTGCTCACTTTGCCGCAGCTTATCTACTTCCTGGCGCAGCCGTTCTATTTCTTCAACAAGCTGCTCTTTCGCCTTATCTCGCACTCTTATTTTGCCGCCTCCTCCCGATTTTGCCTTTCCATGTTTGTTAGCCACTCATCAATTACATCTTCCTGAAGCGTAAGTGCTTACCGCCGTCTTCGGGGATATATTCTCCATGAAGTGGATAATCTCAATCAGCTCACGCAGCGGTTTGTCCATCTGTTTCGTTTTCTCCTTCATAACACTTCCCAATCCGCCACTTTCGATTATTCGTGTTGCATTATGACTACCAAAAGCGACAAATTGTGCTGTTGTTGACATTTTCTTACCTTATTCCTCAGTCTTATGTATCTTGTTGACCTCTTCATTCAATCTACTTACTGCATCTTCAGTAAACAGCCTCCATCCTCTCCTATCCCTGCATTCAGCTCCCCTAAATATGCCTTCCTTGAGCCAGCGAAATAAGGTACTTTTGCTTATACCAGCTATCTGGCAAACTTCGCCGGTTCTATAATAAGTCTGTCCATCTATTGCTACAGGCATATCTCGGAACCTCCAACACTATTCAACTATATTCACATACTGACAAATACTCTCCGTTTTGTGAATCACCCATTGGTACTGTTTTGGCTGGTATTTTAGTGCCCCGTACCACAGCCTGAGCCTTAATGCTGTTACATAGCCAGCCGCTTTTTTCAGTCACGCATACGAGGGAAAAATGCGCATCGACATCGGTCGCTATTGGGCCATTCTTTGGTTCTTATCCTGCCCAGGATGTGAACGATACGTCATTTTGTTTGGCTAGCTCTGCTGAGATTCTTCTTGCTAGCGAAGAAGCAAAGCTGGGCAAATACTCTTAAGGACAAATTTCGGCAAGCAGCGATAAAATTCCCCAAGCCTGAACAAAATGACGGACTGTTCAGAGGAAATGTCTTGGTTTCTTGAGGACTTCAGCCTGGATATGTGGGTTCGGGACTTCTGAGCTCGTTCAGCGCGGTCCTCGGCCCTGTCGCTATGCCCGGATTAGGCGTTCACTAGAATTTTGGCAAAGGTGGCGGTTTGTACTCCACCGTAAGCTCTTTAAACGCCTTATTCCGTAATTTCTCCAGGCATGACCTTAGTTGCTGGCGCTCCTCTTCAGACAGCGAAGATATTGTCTTGTAGATGGACTTTCTCCTGGTTGACTTATCGTAGGCTTGCCGTCCCTTCTCCGTTATGCTCACCCTCACCAGGTTCTTTCTGTCCAGATCTTGGGTCTTTCTCACCAGCCCCCTCTTTTCCATCCTGTTCAAAAGCGCGGAAACCGAGTGGGGCTCTCTAAATATCCGCCGGGAAATCTCGGAAGGCGTTGCCTTTTCACCAATGGCCTGGATGACCACCAAAACCCTGGCCTCTATAACTGAGATACCGGATTGATTAAGTTCTTTCTGTCTCGCCCTGAGTACCGCATCCGTAGTCTGGTGTAGCAGCACCCAGAGGTTGTAACCTTCGTCCACAGGTGAGATATTTTTCATAGTCCCTCCATATCCGTAATTGGCTAAGGTTGCCACTGAGCTGGTCCGGTAACTTCCATGGGTTAACCCCCAGACTCTTGAGGAGCAACCAGCCTGTTAAAGCAGTCATGATACCACAGTCTCTGAAGAGGAATCAATATGGAGTTGCCAGACCTCACCCATCCTTACCCAAGTCGGCTCCAAAAAACCAATGGGGTATGATCTAGTTCAGATAGATGATGGATACTTGGAAGTATGAAGATTGTGTCCTATTTTGAGCTTAAATTTGGGCTCTAACAATTCTTTGCTCTGCTCAAGTCCTAACGCGCATCATTGTGAGCCTTTTTTATTGTCATTGCGAGCCGAAGGCGTGGCAATCTCACATGAAGACTATTATTCAGGAAGCCAATCCTGACATGGTTTAGCCCACATTTAGGCCTGCGATAAACCCTCAATCTACCCTCAAACTTACCATGTCTTCCATGCGAGGTTGTTCTGAAGCCAAGATAAGCATCGGTTTGTTACCTGACAGTGTGCTCAGTTGCGGGCTGGGGGCTTTGTTGCTACAATTACCTTTGATGAAAGCTGTGGAGCTAGGTAGTTAAGCTGAAAGCCAGTTCAAAAGTTCTGTCTGTTGTAACCCCAGCTCCAGTAAAGCAAACACAAGTTTAAGGAGGAGGAGCAATATGAAGAGAATAATCTCAGACAAACTTGTCAAGCTCGTTGAGGACAATGCTGAGCGGATTGCCCAAAAATGGTGCAGTGCGGTGAGATCACATGCTGCTACTCCTGCCTATCATTCTCTTCCTGAAAAGGAGTGCCTTTATCAGGCAAAATCTATTTATCGCCAATTGGGACATTTGCTCGATTATGAGATACCCAGGGAAGAACTCGACCAAAGCTTAATAGGATTTGCAGAAAGCAGACTCGATGAGGGTTTCCCCTTGTCTGATGTCATCTACGCATTAATTCTAATGAGAAGGCATTTATGGCTTTTTGCTGAGCAAGAGGCCATGGGGGAATATGATGCCATTGGGCTACATCGAGCGTTGGAATTCAATAATCGCGTGATACTCATTTTTGATCGAGCTATGCATATCGCAGTTCAGAGGTATGAAAAGCGGGTTAAGCCTGGCATTGGCGTAAAAATGTAGTTGCCCGATTTATTGGGCAATTGTGCCTGAAAGGATTCCTGGACATATTTAAGAAGAAGTAACAAAGATGGCCGGCGAGACGGAAGGACCCAAGAACAGAAAGGGAATCAGTGGTTGGCTTTCTAGCTATGGCGATCCTACGGCTTAAGCTTGGTGAGTGGTGAGTATGCCCCTGTAGCTCAGAGGATAGAGCAGCGGTTTCCTAAACCGCGTGTCGGGCGTTCGAGTCGCCCCAGGGGTATTTTTGATATAATTTATAATTAGATTAAGGGGTGTAGCTCAGTTTGGTCAGAGCAGCGGTCTCCAAAACCGCAGGTCGTGGGTTCGAATCCTGCCGCCCCTGCCACGCCGGGGTGGTGGAATAGGTAGACACGCCATCTTGAGGGGGTGGTGGGCGAGAGCCCGTGGGAGTTCAAATCTCCCCCTCGGCATAGATTTGACTTGCCTTGCTGGGAGTAAGGTAGTAAAATTTATTTCAAAGCGGAAGTAGTTTAGCGGTAGAATGCTTCCTTGCCAAGGAAGAGATCACGGGTTCGAATCCCGTCTTCCGCTCCATAAAGTTTTCTAGCGAAGTTCTTAATTTCACTAGGTAAATTTATGGCGGCGTAGCCAAGAGGTAAGGCAGGGGTCTGCAAAACCCCGATACAGCGGTTCAAATCCGCTCGCCGCCTTTTTGACTTTCGCCGAGGTGGCGGAATGGTAGACGCGGCGGACTTAAAATCCGTTTCCCGCAAGGGAGTGTGGGTTCGAGTCCCTCCCTCGGCACTGAGTTAGCCAAGGATTTACTCCAATTAGGAATACTAACCTTCGTTTGCGCGCTCTATCGGTTGGGAATTTAGCAGGCTAAAAATAGTCTTGGCTAATCCTTGCCTGTACTCATGATACTCTGTGAAGCGTTCAATGGCTTTGAATGGCCAGGTGTGTGGTGATATACAGGCGTTTTATATTCGGCTATAATACACGGATAGCCGAACTGCGGGAGGAAATAGAAAGACATGACAGTAGGAACTACAATTCTGGATAAAGCGAAGACGGAGAAAAGGACAGTGTTAACGGAATTTGAATCTAAGAAATTGCTTGAGCGAGCAGGCATACCAGTTGTTGAAACAAGGCTAGTTAGAACTAAGCGAGAAACTATCTCTGTGAGTAAAGAGATGGGCTTCCCGGTGGTGCTTAAAATTACCTCGCCTGATATTGTTCATAAGAGTGACTCGGGCGGAGTTAAATTGGGTATTGCTAATGCCACTCAGGCGAGCAGGGCGTATAGTGAAATCATGTTATCCATAAAGCAGAGATATCCTAGCGCTATTATTCACGGGTTGACGGTTCAGAAAATGGCTCCTCCAGGCATTCAGGTAATTGTCGGCATGAGCAAGGACCTTCAATTTGGACCGGTACTCATGTTTGGCCTCGGTGGTATTCTGGTAGAGTTGCTGAAGGATGTTTCTTTTAGGATAGTCCCAGTTACCAAAAGGGATGCTGCTGAGATGATCAGGGAAATAAAGGGCTACCCTTTGCTGGAGGGTTATAGGGGGCAAGAGCCAGCTAACATCGATGCCCTGCAAGATATAATAGTGAGGGTTTCACAGTTTGCAGAGCGAACTCCTGAAATTAAGGAGCTCGATCTTAATCCTATATTCGCTTATAGAGATAAGGCTGTGTCAGTGGATGCTAGGATTGTCTTGGAGGGCTAGCGGTCTCATGCTATCAGTCAATATCCTTCTTAGCCAGGCATCTCCAGGAAGGAAACTTCACTGCTTTCGAACAACTTGCTTTGCTGCTTCCTCGATACCTTCCGCGGTCAGCCCAAATCTTCGAAGTAACTCCTCGCCTTTGCCCGACGAAGCATAATGGTCTTCAAGGTTAACGAAGGCCATAGGCACTGGCTTTTGTTTAGCTACTATTTGAGCAACACGGCTGCCCAGGCCACCGTGTGCTAGATGCTCCTCAGCAACGACAATGGCGCCTGTCTGTGAAGCTGCTTTAATTATAGCTTTCTCATCCAAAGGGTTGAGAGTGTGCATATTGATTACACGGCTATCTATTCCCTGGGTTGCCAGTTTCTGTGCTGCTTGCAAAGCTTTAGCTACCATAATGCCCATGGCTATAATGGTAACGTCTTTGCCCCGTCTCAAGGTTACCGACTTACCCACCATGAAATGATGGTCTTCATGGTAGATGAGCGGTGTTCTAGGACGGCTTAATCTGATGTAAAAAGGTCCGTAGGTAGCTGCAGCCGCCTTTACTGCCTTGGTAGTTTCTATGGCATCAGCGGGGACAATAACAGTAAAACTGGGAAGTGCGCAATATAACGATAAATCCTCGATGGCGTGGTGAGAAGTGCCATCTTCGCCAACGCTAATGCCACTGTGGGTAGCTACGATCTTAACATTTAACTTTGGTTGGGAAACACACAACCTGACCTGGTCAAAACAGCGGCATGAAGCGAAAACAGCGAAAGAGCTGGCAAAAACGATTTTTCCTGAAGCAGCCAAACCAGCAGCTATGCCTATCATGTTTTGTTCCTCTAAACCGCAGTCGAAGAAGTGCTCTGGGAATTCTTGTGCAAACAGGTGAGTCATTGTGGACAGTGATAGATCGGCATCTAAAACAACAATGTCTTTATTTTGTTTGCCCAGTTCGATCAGGGTTCTGCCATAAGCCTCGCGAGTGGATGCTTCTGCAGTCATGCTTATTCTAGCTCCTTTAACGCTCTTTTTGCTTCTTCCAGGGTAGGTGCCTTTCCGTGAAATTCAACGTTGTTTTCCATGAAGCTAACTCCCTTCCCTTTAATGGTGTTTGCGATGATGATGCTTGGCCTGCCTTTGATTGTCTTAGCCTCCTTGAAAGCAGCTAGAATTTGGTTAAACCTATGGCCATCTATTTCAATAGTATGCCAACCGAAAGCTTGCCATTTTTCATTTAGCGGCTCGATGTCCATGATATTTCGAGTCCAGCCGCTGAGTTGCTGTCGATTACGGTCAATAGCGACAGTCAAGTTGTCTAGTTTGAAGTGGGCGGCTGATAAGGCTGCCTCCCAAGTTTGTCCTTCTTCACATTCACCATCGCTAAGGAGAACATAGGTTTGATAATCGCGCTCATCAAGCCTAGCAGCTAACGCGATACCGATGCCAAAGGATAAACCATGACCTAACGAGCCTGCTGACATTTCCACTCCAGGGGTAAAGTTTCTGTCGGCATGCCCTTGGAGGCGGCTGTCCAGTTTTCTCAATGTGGTCAATTCCTCTACCGGGAAGTAGTCACTTTCAGCCAGGACAGCATATAAAGCTGGAGCGCCATGTCCTTTGCTTAATATAAAACGGTCTCGCTCATTCCATCCAGGATTATGCGGGTCATGGTGCATAATTTTGAAGTAGAGTGCTGCGATGATATCCACGGCTGATAAAGAGCCTCCAGGATGTCCGCTGCCTGCTGTAGCGATCATTGTGATTATATGGCGTCGTAGCTTTCTTGACATCTCTTCAAGCTCCGGTATAGATAGATCGAACAGATTGCTATGTGTGCTATCTTGTGAGGCTACTTTGCTGCGATTTGGCATTTGCTTACGAGTACTAAATGTTGTTAATCTAACTATTGTAAATAAAGATGATTCATAATGTCTATATGGTAAACGGAATATCTTCAAAAAAATTATGATTGGAGCTAAAATTAAGACTACAAGTGCAGTCGTGGCTGAATTGGCCTATGCTAAAAAGGGAGAAGCTTGAAATCTGAGCACGAGAGGATTCGTTCTTTTATCGCTATCGAGTTGCCTGGTGAAATTAAGTCTGACCTAGCGCAGTTAGGTGATAGACTGATGGATGCTAGGCATCCGTTCGTTAAGTGGGTGGACTTTGAGAATATTCATTTGACCTTAAAGTTCTTAGGTAACGTCGCTGTTAAGCAGATAACTGAGATAACTGAAGCTATGAGGGAAGCTGTTCGTGGAGTCTCTCCGTTTCGATTAGAGATTTCGAGTTTAGGAGCCTTCCCAAAAATGGAGCAGCCGCGTGTTATCTGGGTGGGTATCAGCGGCGAGACAGACAAGCTTTTAGAGTTACAGCGGACGATGGATTCCAAACTTGTTCGTTTAGGCTTTGCTAGAGAGAATCAATCATTTGTACCACACTTGACACTAGCACGGGTCAGGGATAGTGCCTCGTTGAGTGATAGAAAGGGCCTTGGGCGCTTATTGACCTCTACCAAATTTGAGAGCAAAGGCCATATTACTGTAAATTCTATTAATTTGATGAAGAGTCAGCTAACACCTGACGGACCTATTTATTCTCGGCTATTTACCGTGAGTTTGCAGAGTAAATGAGTGCGTTTGCTATGGAAAGCTGCTTATACTACTATTGTTGTATGAGGTGATCAAAGATGCCTTATCAATTGGGGGAAGAGGAAGCTTTACAAAGGCAACGATTAAGTAGTGAAGCGATAAATTTGGCCGTCCAAGGACGCTGGGAAGAAGCTGTCAAATTAAACAGGAATATGCTTGAAAGATTCCCTGACGATATTAAAGCTTATAATCGTCTTGGCAGAGCTTTGACAAAATTGGGGGAATTTGCTCAGGCAAAGGAAGCTTATCTTAAGACACTGGAACTTGCACCGGATAATCCTATTGCTAAGAAAAATATTGCTCGTTTGGATAGTCTACCGGAATCTAACGTAAGTTCTGCTAATAGACTCAGCAAAATTATCCCTGAGCTTTTTGTTACTGAATCAACCAAGTCTGGAATAGTAAACCTTCATAATTTAGCCTCAAGCGAGGTATTATTTACAGTAGCTCAGGGTGACCAGGTACAGTTGGACGTAGAAGGACAGCGGTTGGTCGTTAAGAGCGGTGATGGGGTGTATCTCGGCGAGGTAGAACCTAGACATAACTCACGCCTCACGAAGCTGATAAAAGGTGGCAATAAGTATGTGGCTGCCATTTTTGGTATGGAAGCAGACAAAATGCAGGTGATAATTAAGGAGGTATATCAGCCTCCTGAGCAGAGTGGTATTCCTTCTTTCCCAGGGGAAAGCGCAAAGTCTTCCCATTCTTATGCTACAGGAAGATTGCTGAGACGAAATGTTGCTGACAAGGAACAAGGGGCAGTGGAAGACGTCGAGCATTTTGAGGAGGACATCGAGGATTCCTCTGAAGAAATCTTGCCAGATGGTTTCTCGGTGGTCGAGTATATCGAGTGAGGAACAGAGGAGAGTAAGACGCAATGGCGGTAGGGACAGTAAAGCCTATTAATATCGAAGAGGAGATGAAGAGCTCTTATCTTGACTATGCTATGAGCGTTATTGTGTCACGAGCATTGCCTGATGTACGGGATGGCTTGAAGCCGGTGCAACGACGTATTCTCTACGCCGTGAATGAGTTAGGGCTGAGCCATAACAGTCCACACAAGAAAAGTGCTCGAATTGTCGGGGAGGTTTTGGGTAAATATCACCCTCATGGTGATGCTCCCGTTTATGAAAGTATGGTGCGGATGGCACAGGATTTTTCCTTGAGATACGTTTTAATTGATGGACAAGGTAATTTTGGCAGTATCGATAATGACCCACCAGCAGCGATGCGATACACGGAGGCCAGGCTCACTGAAATTGCACAGGAGATGCTGGTTAATATTGACAAAGATACTGTTGATTTCGTTCCTAATTTTGATGCTTCGCTCAAAGAACCTTCCGTCTTGCCAGCAAGATTACCCAATCTGTTGGTTAATGGTTCTGCAGGTATAGCTGTGGGCATAGCAACTAATATACCGTCACATAATCTTGCTGAAGTATGTGATGCCATCACTTATTTGATTGACAACCCTGATGCAGTTGTGGAGGAACTTCTGGAGTTTATTAAGGGGCCTGACTTCCCTACCGGTGGGGTTATTTTAGGCGTTGAGGGAATGAGGAATGCCTGTACCACTGGGCAGGGAAAAGTTGTGGTTCGGGCTAAAGTTAACGAGCTAACCACCAAGGGAGGTAGAGGGCAGATAATTATCACTGAGCTTCCTTATCAGGTGAATAAATCAGCTTTAGTGGAGAAGATAGCTGAGCTAGTTAGGCAAAGGAAGATTGATGGTATTAGCGAAGTACGGGATGAATCAGATAGAGAAGGTATGCGAATTGTTATTGAAGTTAAGAAAGAGGCGCCTATCCAGCAAGTGATTAATAATCTTTACCTGAACACTGCAATGCAGACTGCCTTTTTCATTAATATGGTAGCTTTGGTTAATGGGCAACCTAAGCTTATTAATCTTAAAGAGGCTCTGATTTGTTACATTGATTTTCGTCGGGAGATTATCACCAGGCGTTCTCAGTTTGAACTTCAAAAAGCCAAGGAGAGGGCACATATACTTGAGGGACTTAAAATCGCCTTGGATAATCTTGAGCAAGTAGTCAACACAATTCGGGAGTGTGAGACGGTTGAGTCTGCCCGTATCAAGCTAGCATCAGTTTTTAGCTTATCGCAGATTCAGGCACAAGCTATTCTTGACATGCCACTTCGCCGGTTGGCTCACTTGGAGCGAGAGAAGGTGGATGAGGAATACAGGAACATAATAAGCAATATTTCCTACTTAGAAGATCTATTGGCTAATCCCAAAAAGGTATCATTCCTTATTCAGCAAGACGTTGCTGAATTGAAATCGAGGTATGGTGATCGCCGGCGGACTATGATTAGTGAGGAGGAAGCAGTTGAATTTCGTAAAGAAGAGCTTATTCCTCACCAAAAAGTGGTGATTATCTTGACTAATCAAGGATTTGTTAAGAGGGTTCCGGTTAACATATATCGGTTGCAGCATCGTGGTGGAAAAGGAGTCATGGGGATGGCAACTCGTGAAGCTGATTCTATCAAGCACATCTTAGTAGCTGATACCCATGATAACTTGCTTTTCTTTACTGCTTCTGGAAAAGTCTATTCGCTCAAGTGCTATGAAATCCCTGAAGGTTTGTCTCGGGGTACCAAGGGGACTGCGCTGGTCAACTTATTGCTTATCGATTTAAAGGACAAGGTAACGACAATGGTAGCTGCAGCGGATTTTGCATCAGATAAGTTCTTGGTGGTGACTACCAAAGCTGGCATGATTAAAAAAACTTATTTACAGAAGTTTGCTAAGGTCAGAAAGAAAGGCATTATAGGTATGAGACTTGATAATCGAGATGAGCTAATATCAGCTGGAATAGCTACTAATGCCGATGATGTCATTTTGGTAAGCGAGAATGGGCAGGCTACCAGGTTCAAGGTGGACAGCTTAAGATGTGCTTCTAGGACTAGTGGCGGTGTTCGAGGTATTCGCTTGGATGGTGCTCAGGTTATCGGCGGGGATATTGTCTCTCCTGACGCATATTTGCTTACAGTGAGCGAGAAAGGATTTGGCAAATTAACTTTGCTGGAACATTATTCTGTTCATAAGAGGGGTGGCAAAGGGCTTAGAGCTCATAGAGCTAGTGACAAGATAGGCAAAATAGTAGCAGCTAGGCTTGTAAATAAAGATGAAGGCTATCTGGTGATGTTATCAGCTAGTGGCAATATAGTGCGTATCCCCATGAAACAAGTCTCAGTTCAAAGCAGGAATGGTCGGGGTGTACATCTGATAGTGCTGAGCGACGATGATGAAGTAGTTTCCATCGCTGCCTTGTAGTGTTCTATGCATGATCAGTGCAAAGATCGATCTTCGTGGAACGGCATGCCACCCAAGTGGCGTTACGTTGGCTGTTGCCTCATCACCAAAAAGGGGCTACCAATCCACCTACATTGATCAACACAGTTGACATACCAGCGGTTGTTGTTCTCCCACGGGCGGTAGCTTTTTGTGGTACCCCAAAATTCTCGTAATATTGCATTACACCCGCCTTTCATCGGGTTTATTGGGCCCACAGGGTAGCAAAGGGACCATCGGCTTTGTAAATTCCGTGATAATGAATCAGTCTGTTAACAAGATCGGGTTTGTAATACCTGTCTTGTATTTTTCACGACAAGCAATTGACCATCGTTGTAAGCCACAAGCATTACATTTTCCGTGGCTACAATTTGGCGTTTCCTTTGCTTGCCAAAGGTTGTGATATTCCGTTTCAAGGAACTTTCTAGTTACTCCGGTATCAATATGGTCCCAGGGTAATGTTTCATCAACTGTTCGTCTCCGATTAGCATAGAAGGAGATATCAAGTCCATGCTCTTCAAAAGCGCTAACCCATTTTTGGTAATTGAAATATTCGCTCCAGGCATCAAATTTGCATCCTAGTTGCCAAGCACGATAGATAACCTTGCTTAAGCGGCGGTCACCCATGGATAAAGCTGCTTCTATTTGGCTGGCTTTGAGGTTGAGCCAAGGAAATCTTATCCCTAGTTGGTTTAATCCTCGTTTCAATATTTCATATTTAGGCAATAGTTTCTCTTCTGTTTCCTGTTCTATCCATTGGCAAGGAGTATGCGGCTTGGGAACCAGAATAGATATACTGATATGTAGTCTGCTTTTTCGGCATAGACGACCTATTTTGGCAATGAGCTCAACAATGCTTTTTACATCATCAAGGGTCTCGCTGGGCAATCCGATCATGAAGTATAACTTTAGATTTATCCAATCTTTATTTAGGGCGGCTAGTGTTTCTAACATAACCTGTTCAGGAATATTCTTGTTGATTACACGGCGTAATCTTTCACTTCCTGCTTCGGGAGCAAAGGTCAAGGTTATTTTGTGTTGTGGCCTTATTAGTAATTCAGTTAACTGTGGCGTGACCGAATCCAGGCGTAAGCTGGGTAGAGATAAACTAAGGTGCTCCGCATAATACTGATTCGCTAATTTATTAACGAGGACTTCAATGTCAATATAGCTTCCGGTGTCTAAAGAAAGCAGAGATATTTCATTATGTCCGCAATATTTTGACAATTCGGCTACAGTTTCCTCTATTTGTTGTTGTGGGCGTTTTCGGACAGGACGGTAGATCATCCCGGCTTGGCAAAATCGGCAACCGCCAGTACAACCTCGCTGAATCTCTATAACTCCATGCTCGTGTATTGTCTCAATGTAAGGAAGCACCGGCTTTCTAACTGGAGGGGGTAATTTAGCTACTAATCTGCGCTCGATTTTTGGCTTAGCTTCAGGGAGCGTAGGGATAACGCTACTTACAATGCCGTCCTTGTTGTAATATATTTGATAAAAACGAGGCACGTAGACGCCTGGCAATTTGGCAGCTTGTCGCAGCATTTCTTCTTTGTCCTCTCTATATCCTCGGAAGACCTTTAGCAGCTCGACAATTATTTCCTCACCTTCACCGATGACAAACAAATCAATGAAATCAGCCATGGGCTCAGGATTAAGAGCACAGCTACCACCAGCTATTATCAGGGGATGGGAGTTATCCCTGTGATAACTGAATAGCGGAATTTTGGCTAAGTCTAGGATGTTCAATACGTTAGTGTAAGTAAGCTCATAGCCTAGTGAAAAGCCGATAACGTCAAATTCGCTTAGCCTATGTTTTGATTCTAAACTGAAAAGAGGGATGTGGCCTTCTCGCAGCACTACTTCCATATCTGTCCATGGAACAAAAACCCTCTCCGCCAAAACATCTGGTTGTTCATTGAGTATGTCATACAAGATAGCTATTGCCAGGTTGGACATGCCAATTTCATAAATTTCGGGATAGCATAAGGCAATTCTAATCGGCGTGGTCTTCCAATTCTTGACTATGCTATTCCACTCGCCTCCAGTATATCGGGCAGGTTTTGAAACTCGCGTAAGAATGGCGTTGAATTCGTGCATGTTGTTTATTTTGCTTCGGGCATTATAGCCTCTCGGCATGTTAAACTTCAAAGTATTTAGTTACATAAGTTGACATACTTAGCCTTGTTTGCTAAATTGTACGTTTGTTGTGCTATACTTGAGGAGTAAGTTAAGTAGTTAACAAAGGCTACCCAGTTGAACTCATGCTATAATTAAAGCAAGAAAGGTTGATGTATAACTAGGTACTCTTTAAGTAGTGTAGAACATAGGAAGGTCATAGAAATGCCAACTGTTAATCAGCTTGTCCGCAAGGGGCGCAGGAAACCTGGTAAACGAACCAGAGTTCCAGCGTTGCATTTCAGCTATAATGCTATAAAAGGCAGGACTAGCTGGACTCGAGGTTCACCTCAGAAGCGAGGAGTCTGCATTCAGGTTAAGGCTGTTACTCCTAAGAAACCAAATTCGGCGCTACGTAAAGTTGCTTATGTGAGGCTAACTAATGGAATGGAAGTGACTGCCTATATTCCTGGTGAAGGGCACAATTTACAAGAACATTCGGTGGTCTTGATCCGTGGTGGTAGAGTCAAGGATGTTCCTGGAATCGGCTACCACATTATTCGTGGTACCTTGGATACTGAAGGGGTGGCTGATCGGAAACAGAGTCGTAGCAGATATGGTACTAAGCGGGCTAAGGGTGAATAAGGTGTCATATGCCGAGAAAAAGTAGTAAGGTAGTAAAAAGAGAAATTTCTCCTGACGCCAAATACGGAAGTGTTATTGTGTCTAAATTCGTTAATAAACTCATGTTGCGTGGGCAGAAAGCCACTGCGGAGCGCATTGTTTATGATGCTCTGTCGCTTGCCAGTGAACGAGCAAATAGTAGCCCTGTGGAAGTTTTAGAGCAGGCGCTTAAGAGTGTCACACCAGCTGTTATGGTTAAGCCGCGGCGTGTCGGTGGGGCTACATATCAGGTTCCTGTAGAAGTAGAAGAAAGTAGAGGGCGTTCGCTTGCAATGAGATGGTTAGTTACTGCAGCTAGAGCACGTCATGATAAATCAATGGGGCAAAAGCTAGCTGCTGAGTTGATTGATGCCATTCAAGATCAAGGTGCGGCGGTTAAGAAGCGCAGCGAGGTTCACAGGATGGCTGAAGCTAACAAGGCCTTCGTACATTATCGTTGGTGAGGAGTGGGTGTGTCACGAACTTTTCCTTTAGAAAAGATACGCAATATGGGGATTATCGCCCATATAGACGCTGGCAAAACCACCACCACAGAGAGGATACTCTACCATACAGGGCGTACTTACAAGATTGGTGAGGTGGACGAAGGCACTGCGGCCATGGATTGGATGCAACAGGAGCGTGAGCGTGGCATTACCATTACTTCGGCAGCTACTACTTGCTATTGGGGCGGTTGCCGCATCAATATTATTGATACTCCTGGGCATGTAGATTTCACCGCTGAAGTAGAACGTGCTCTCCGTGTCTTGGATGGTGGCATCGTGATACTTGATGCTTTAGCGGGTGTTGAGGCTCAATCGGAGACAGTGTGGCGTCAGGCGGATAAATATAATGTAGCCAGGCTTTGTTTTCTGAATAAGATGGACAAGGTTGGTGCTGACTTTTATCATGTCGTAAGGATGGTAGAAGAGCGGCTTCAAGCTAAACCATTGCCCATAGGGCTTCCTCTAGGAGTTGAAAATCTCTTCCGGGGAGTTATTGACCTTGTGGAGAATAAAGCTATCACCTTTCCTGACAATCCTGATTTAATGCCGGTAGTGGAAAGTATTCCGGAGAGTGATAGAGCCATAGCGACTGAGTACCGTGAAAAATTAATTGAGAGGTTAGCTGAAAGTGATAATCAGATTATGCAAATGTATCTCGAAGGTCAAGATATTCCAGTCTCATTACTAAAGGCTGCTATAAGAAGGGCAACCATAGCTAATCAAGTAGTTCCTGTTCTTTGTGGTAGTGCTTTGCGAGGTAAAGGAATACGTCCTCTGCTTGATGCTGTTGCTGATTATCTCCCTTCGCCTCTGGATATTCCTCCCATCCCCGCAATGAGACTTAGTGACGGGGCGAGAATTGCTTGTCGGCCTAATGATAAGGATCCTTTTGCAGCGCTGGTTTTTAAAACAGTCTCTGACCCGTTTATGGGCAGATTGAGTTATCTCCGTGTGTACTCAGGAGAAGTAAAAGCCGGGGCACAGGTTCTTAACTCCACTAGAGATGAAAGGGAACGGATGGGAAAGCTGTATCTTATGCATGCTAATCGGCGGGAGGAAATCGATGAAGCTGACACTGGCACCATTATAGCTGCTGTTGGACTTAGGAAGACGTTCACTGGTGATACTATTTGCGATATTACCTCTCCTTTGCTCCTTGAGTCTATACGTTTTCCTGAGCCGGTGCTTTCCATGGCAATTGAACCTAAGAGCAAAGCTGATCAGGATAGATTATACGATACTTTGAACAAACTCACAGATGAAGATCCAACGTTTAAGTTTTACCAGGATTCAGAGACCGGTCAAACTATTATCTCGGGCATGGGCGAGCTTCATCTTGAGGTTCTCACGGAGCGTGCCTCTCGTGAATTTGGAGTAAAGGTAAACGTTGGTAGGCCACAAGTAGCTTACAAAGAAACAATAACCATCTCGGTAGAATCGGAAGGGAGATTTATTCGTCAATCTGGTGGTAAAGGGCAATATGGACACGTTTGGCTTGGGCTAGAGCCAGGTGAAAGAGGTAGTGGTTTCGCCTTTTTCGATCAAATCCGAAGTGGGGTTATACCTAGGGAATTCACTCATGCCATAGAGGCCGGTGTCCGAGCAGCTTTACAAAGCGGAGTATCTGGGTATCCTGTGGTGGATATCAAAGTGATCCTATGTGATGGTAGTTTCCATGAGGTTGATTCTTCTGATTTAGCTTTTAACGTAGCAGCGTCTATTGCAGTGAAGAACGGCGTAGCTAAGGCTAGGCCCATTCTGCTCGAACCAATCATGAAGGTAGGAATAGTTACCCCAGATCAATTTCTAGGGGAGATTTTGGGTGATGTGAATTCGAGAAGAGCTCATATTGAGAGTATTGAGACCCACGAGACACTTTGCATCATTCGCTGCTATGTTCCTTTAGCAGAAACCTTCGGTTTCGCTGGAGATTTAAGGTCACTTAGCCAAGGAAGAGCCAATTACACTATGGAGTTTTGCCGTTACCAGGAATTACCTGACGATTTAGCTAGACAGCATATGGCTGAAATGGTGGTGAAATAGATGAGCAACCAGAAAGTTCGGGTTAAAATAAAAGGTTTTGACTATAGACTGGTTGATCAGTCGGTAAAACAGATAGTGGATACTGTGGAACGCACTGGAGCTATAGTTGTTGGTCCTATACCTTTGCCTACAAAAATAGAGAAGTTTTGTGTTATTCGCTCCCCAAATATTGACAAAGATTCCAGGGAGCAATTTGAAATTCGCACACATAAGCGATTAATAGATATTCTACAACCTAGCTCTAAAACTATAGACGCTTTAAGTCAACTTAACTTACCTTCTGGAGTGCAAGTAGATATTAAATTGTGATAAAGCGATGGCTCAAGGTATTATTGGCAAAAAAGTAGGTATGACGCAGGTTTTTCTAGACAGTGGCGAAGCCGTAGCAGTAACTGCTATCGAAGCTGGTCCGTGTTTTGTCATTCAGGTGAAAGATGAGAGCAAAGATGGATATAATGCTATCCAGCTTGGTTTTGGGAAAGCAAGCCATCTTAATTCACCTCAATCTGGACACCTCAAAGGTATAGAGAAAGTTCATTATCTTCATGAATTCAAGACCAATGATATTAGCTCATATCAGCCTGGTCAGCGGATAGACGTCGGATTTCTGAAGAAAGGTGATTTAGTAAGCGTAAGCGGTTTCTCTAAAGGCAAGGGCTTTGCTGGCGTAGTAAAACGTCATCATTTTGCTGGAGGACCGAAAACGCATGGCCAATCTGACCGTCACCGGGCTCCAGGGTCAATCGGTGCTACCACGTTTCCAGGCAAGGTGTTTAAAGGGATGCGTATGGCTGGGCATATGGGAGCAAAGAAAGTGACTCTGCCTAATGTCAAGGTCATCGAAGTTGATTCCAACCACAACCTGCTTTTGTTAAAGGGTGCTGTACCCGGGGCTAATAAGGGATTACTGTTTATTGAGAAAGTAGGGAGGTTGTAAATGCAAGTCCCGGTTTACAGTTTATCTGGTGAGGTTGTTACACAGCTAGAGATTAGCGATGATATTTTTGACCTTCCTTTCAATGATGCGGTAGTTCATCAAGCGTTAGTGAGGCAATTAGCCAATAAGCGTCAAGGCACTGCATCTACGAAAACAAGGAGGGCAGTTCGTGGAAGCACGAGGAAAGCTTATTTTCAAAAGCATACAGGACGGGCAAGGAGAGGAACTTTGAGGTCACCGCTTCTCGTGGGGGGAGGAATAGTTTTTGGGCCCCACCCTCGCTCATATTACCAGGCTATGCCTAAGAAAATGAGGCGCCTAGCTTTAAAGTGTGTTCTTTCTGCCAAAGTTAGAGAGGGCAACATGAAGGTGGTGGAAAAGTTTACTTTTGACAGGCCGGGAACGAAGGAAATGACTAACATCTTGTCGGCGTTTGAGATCGATTCTTCAGTATTAATTGTCACTGCTGATTCTACTCCAAATCTAGTTAGGTCAACTAGTAATTTGGCTAGTGTAGATGTTTTGCCTTCGGCTTTGATTAATATAGCTGATTTGCTTTCCCATCAAAAGTTATTGGTTACCATTCCTGCAATACATAAAATTGAGCAAATTTGGGGAAGAAAGGTGATTAAGCATGCATCCTTATGAAGTTTTACGACGTCCCATAATCTCGGAGAAAGCTACATTGCTGCAAGAGGGAAACAAGTATGTCTTTGAAGTGGCTAAAGAAACCAATAAGGTTCAAATTAAACAAGCAGTGGAGCTGGC
The DNA here is from genome assembly GCA_034431195.1 of Dehalococcoidia bacterium. Lineage (GTDB taxonomy): Bacteria > Chloroflexota > Dehalococcoidia > GIF9 > AB-539-J10 > CG2-30-46-19. The sequence continues at coordinate 160,656 of DAOUDP010000025.1, forward strand.
GTTTAAAGTAAAGGTGTCTAAAGTAAACGTGATAACCATTCCTGGGAAGACGAAGAGAATGGGCAGGAGAGAAGTGACAAGTTCACCGTGGAAAAAGGCAGTAATTACTCTGGAACCAGGTGATAAGATCAGTTTCTTTGAAGGTGTTTAAGCGGAGTTAATTGTGGGCTCGGTAGTAAAGTGGAGAAAAAAGAAGATGTCCAAACATCGCCACCGGAAACTTATTAAGAAAACTCGGTGGCAGAGGAGACATCCATAGACACAAATTGAGGATGGTTTATGGCATTAAAAAGTTACAAGCCAACTTCTCCTAGTCGGAGAAGGATGGTCAAAGCTAGTTTTGAGGAAATAACTAAGACAGTTCCTGAAAAATCATTGTTGTTACCATTGAGGAAAAAAGGGGGACGGAATAGTCGCGGTGTAGTAACAGTACGTCACCGTGGTGGTGGGGCTAAACGAAAGCTTAGAATCATGGATTTCAAGAGGAATAAAGCTGGCGTTCCTGGCAAAGTGGCTGCCATCGAATATGATCCTAATCGTTCGGCTAGGATCGCATTGATTTATTATGCTGATGGAGAAAAACGTTATATTCTTGCTCCCTTAGGTCTTCAGGTAGGGGACGTTGTGGAGGCGGGAGAAGAAGTTGACATAAGGCTAGGAAACGCCTTACCTATTGGTTTGATTCCTATAGGCACATTAATCCACAATATTGAAATTGAGCCTGGCAAAGGTGGTCAGCTTGTTCACAGCGCTGGGACGGCTGCTCAGATATTGAGCAAGGAAGATAAATATGTCTCGCTTCAGTTGCCCTCAGGTGAATTACGGAAATTTCATCACAGGTGTTGGGCTACTGTTGGGCAAGTTGGTAACATTGAGCATGAGAATTTGATACTAGGTAAGGCAGGGTGTCGGAGGTGGTTGGGGTTCCGTCCCTCAGTTCGTGGTTCTGCTATGACTCCGAGAGATCATCCTCATGGAGGAGGTGAGGGTAGAACCCCTCGGGGGATGCCTCCTAAAACACCTTGGGGAAAGCCAGCGCTGGGGCGAAAAACACGGCGCAGCAAGAGATCGGACAAAATGATTATTAAACGAAGGAAGTGAAATGTCGAGGTCACGTAAAAAAGGTCCTTATTGCGATGCTAAATTGCTTGGGAAAATAGAGTTGCTCAATAATTCGGGGGAGAAGACGGTAATAAAAACCTGGTCTCGTGCTTCCACCGTCCTTCCTCAAATGATAGGGCACACTATTGCTGTTCATAATGGGCGACGACACGTACCTATTTTTATCACTGAAGGCATGGTTGGACATAAGTTGGCAGAATTTGCTCCTACCAGAACATTTAGGGGACATATTACGAGGGCTAAAGTAACCGTACAGGCGAGGAAGTAACTGAATGAAGGTAAAAGCTGTAGCTAGAGACGTTGGTATCTCACCCCAAAAGGTTCGTTTGGTAACGGATATAGTTAAAGGTAGAAAAATTGATGAGGCATTAACAATTCTTAGTTTTCTACCTACCCCGGCAGCTAAGGCCGTAGCTAAGGTGATTAAATCGGCGGCAGCTAATGCTGAAAATAATTTTGAAATGTCTCCTGCTGGCCTCAGGATTAGTGAAATTTTTTGTGATAAAGGGCATACTTTGAAGAGGTTTCGCCCACAGGCGAGAGGGCGAGTAAACCCCATTTTAAAACAGGCCAGCCATATTACAGTGTTTATTGCAGAGGAGGAAAGTTAACCTTGGGACAAAAAGTTGACCCATGTGGTTTCAGGCTGGGCATTAGTCGAGGCTGGGAGGCTAAGTGGTTTGCTAAAAAGGACTATGGCCGTTTCTTGCAGGAGGATTTAAAATTGCGCAAGGTTATAGCACAAAGATGCCGTGATAGTGGTGTTTCTTCGGTGGAAGTCGAGCGACTTGGGGACGAGATATATCTAACCATTTATGCCGTTCACCCAGGTATCTTGATTGGTAGAGGGGGACAAAATATAGAAATATTAAAGAAAGAATTGCAGAGAATTAGCAGTGGGGAAGTTAAATTGACTATTCGAGAAGTTGAGCGTCCGGAGCTTGAAGCTTGTCCTGTAGCGCAAAGTATAGCTGAGCGTATTGAAAACAGAATTCCATTCCGCCGGGTAATGAAGCAGGCAGCTTTTAGAACTTTAGAGGCAGGTGCAAAAGGGATAAAGATAAAATGTAGTGGTAGGCTTGGTGGAAGAGAGATCGCTCGATCTGAGACTTTGCATCAAGGGCAGATGCCGTTGCATAAGTTATCTGCTGATATAAGCTATGGTTTTGTTGAAGCTCGTACAGTGATGGGGCGTATCGGAGTCAAGACATGGATCTATAGAGGCGACATTCCTAAGGAGGTGATGAAGGAGAGTGTTACAACCGAAACGGGTTAAATATCGTAAAGTCCATAGAGGCCACTTGAGAGGGAAAGCCACTAGTGGTAATACTGTGGTCTTTGGCGATTTTGGGTTGAGGGCTGAGGAGTCTGCCTGGCTAACAGCAAGGCAGATAGAGGCTGCGAGGCGTGTTTTGGTGCGCTATGTACGACGCGGTGGCAAATTATGGCTACGCATTTTCCCAGATAAGGTGGTAACCAAGAAGCCGGCAGAGACAAGGATGGGAGGAGGCAAAGGTTCTCCTGACCACTGGGTAGCTGTGACTAAGAGAGGTAAGGTTATTTTTGAGCTGGGGGGCATAAGCGAAAACTTAGCTCGCGAAGCAATGCATTTTGCTTCTTACAAGCTACCCATTGATACCAGCTTTATTACAAAGGGAGAGGCGAAAGTTGAAGGCTAGTGAAATTCGTGCTCTTAGCAATGAAGAAGTGTTAAAGCAATTGGAAGAGGCTCATGAAGAGCTCTTTAATCTTCGTTTCCGTCTAGCCACTCGGCAGCTTGGCAATCACCGTGAGATCCCTCGAGTTAGGAAACAGATTAGCAGACTTAAGACCATTCTTCGAGAAAGAGAACTTGGCATATGACGAGTCGGTTAGGAAAAAGAAAAATTAGAAGTGGAGTAGTAGTGGGTGACAAAATGAATAAAACCGTTGTGGTAGCTGTACAGACGGTGAGACCACATCGACTATATAAGAAACGGGTAAAACGTATGAAAAACTACAAAGTTCATGACGAAAATAATGCTTTTAAGATTGGAGACAAGGTAAAGATTATGGAGACACGCCCTCTGTCTAAGGGGAAAAGATGGCGAGTGACAGAGCTCGTATCGAGACCAAGAGGGGTACAAGTAGATGATTCAAACCAACACCAGAGTTAAAGTAGCTGATAATACAGGAGCTAGGCAGATCATGTGTATCAATGTGCCTGGTGGCACTAGAAGAAGGTATGCTCACATTGGTGATGTTATTGTAGCTTCGGTGAAACGAGCTATACCGCATGGTATGGTGAAAAAAGGCGAAATAGTACGAGCTGTGATTGTTCGTGTGGCTAAACCTTACCGTCGTATAGATGGCTCTTATATTAAGTTTGATGAGAATGCTGCAGTAATTCTTGGCGATAAGAATAACCCTAAAGGAAGCCGCATCTTTGGTCCGGTGGCTAGAGAACTTCGAGATAAGAACTTCGCTAAAATAATTTCGTTAGCTCCAGAGGTTGTATAAGATGAAGATAAGGAAAAACGATACTGTTGTTGTTATTGCTGGCAAAGGGAAAGGTGCAAAAGGGAAAGTTCGCAAAGTTCTTCGTGAGGAGAATAAAGTTGTAGTGGAAGGAATCAATCTGATTAAACGTCATTCTAGAACCCGACGTTCAGCTCGACAGGGGGGCATAATAGAGCTTGAAGCTCCGTTCCATTGTTCCAATGTAATGTTACTTTGCGATAAATGTGGTAAACCGGTGCGGGTTGGTTTTCGCTTTCTAGATGATGGTAAGAAAGTGCGAATTTGCCGTTCTTGTAATGAGGTGATTGATTAATATACTAAACATGGCTCGACTAAGGGAAAAATACCTGAAGGAAATAGTTCCGCAGCTTAAGGAAAAATTTGGTTACAGCAATATGATGCAAGTGCCTAAGTTAGAGAAGATTGTCTTGAGCATCGGTTTGGGAGAGGCGGTACAGGACCCCAAGGCACTTGAATCAGCTGAAAAGGATTTAACGGCAATTTCGGGGCAAAAGCCTGTGGTTACACAGGCAAAGAAATCCATCGCCTCATTCAAGTTGAGAGCCGGTATGCCCATTGGTCTGATGGTCACGTTGCGTGGTACTCGAATGTACGATTTTCTGGATAAATTAATCAATATAACCTTGCCACGGTTTCGTGACTTTCAAGGGGTATCGAGGACTTCTTTTGATAATCGTGGAAATTACAATTTAGGTATGAGGGAGCAAATAGTTTTCCCCGAAATTGAATACGATAAAGTGGATAAGATCCGTGGACTCCAGGTGACTATAGTGACTACTGCCAATGCGGATGAAGAAGCAATGAGCCTACTGGAATTCTTAGGCATGCCTTTTGAGAGTAGGAGTAATGGCTAAAGTAGCTAAGATCGTGAAGTCAAAACGTTCGCCGAAATACAGGGTTCAGCAACGTAATCGCTGCGAATTATGTGGACGCCCACGTGCTTATATGCGCAAATTTGGCTTGTGCCGCATTTGTTTTCGAAAACTAGCAGTAACTGGACAAATCCCCGGAGTGAGAAAGTCGAGTTGGTGAGGACTGCATTGTGATGGTAGGCACTGACCCAATCGCTGATATGTTGACTCGAATCCGCAACGCCATCATGGCGAGGCATAATAGCGTCGTCGTACCCTCCTCTAAAATAAAATTATCCATAGCTAAGGTTTTTAAGGATGAAGGGTTTGTTCAGGATTACAAGGTAATTAAGGGTAAGCCACAGTCAACGATAGAAATATATCTCAAGTATATAGAGGGTCAACCAGCGTTGCTGGGATTAGAAAGGGTCAGCAAACCTGGCTTGAGGATTTATGTTGGCAAGGGAGAAATTCCCCGTGTTTATGGAGGACTGGGCATGCCTATTTTATCTACCTCTAAGGGTATTATGACTGGTCAGAAAGCATGGCAGCTTGGTCTGGGAGGTGAGCTTTTACTTTATGTGTGGTAGTTTGGAGGTTATGTAATATGTCTCGCATCGGATTGCTTCCTATTCCAGTGCCTGAAGATGTGCAAATAAATATTGAAGGAAACAAAGTAACCGTAAAAGGGAGTAAGGGAGAAATCTATCGTTGCTTTCACCCAGATATCTCTATCAGATTAGAGGAAAGGAATATAGTAGTGTGCCGTCAGAGTAATGATAAAGCGCATCGCGCTTTGCACGGGCTCACGCGTAGTTTAATCGCTAATATGGTCAAGGGGGTTAGTGAAGGTTTTGAAAAAGCTCTAGAGCTGCAGGGAGTGGGTTATAGGGTGCAAGAAAAGGATGATAAATTGTTGTTTCAGGTGGGATACAGTCATCCTGTAGAGTTCCAAATTCCCTCTAGTATTTCCGTTTCCGTTGAGGGAACGAACCGTATTCACATTAAGGGTATTGATAAGGGGGTTGTGGGGGAGGTAGCCGCTGCAATTAGAGCTATACGTCCCGCAGATTGCTATAAAGGGAAGGGAATTAGATATAGTCGAGAGGAAATTCGACTGAAACCTGGTAAGGCTGGTAAGGTAATAAGTGGAGGCTAGTGGCTGCAATGCTTAAAGTAAATTCAAAAGTACTTCGACGAGAACGGCATAAGCGGGTAAAGAGGAAAATATCAGGTACAGGCTCTCGCCCTAGATTGTGCGTTTTCCGAAGTTCAGATCACATATATGCACAGATCATAGATGATTGTTCGAGGAGAACACTGGTTTCAGCAAGCACTCTTGAGCCCATTGCAAAGGAAAAGCTTGGGCGAGAGATGAAAACAAAGAAAGCTGAATTTGTAGGTTCATTGGTTGCTCAAAAAGCAATACATAAAGGTATTACACAAGTAGTTCTTGATAGAGGTGGATATAAATATCATGGACGCATCAAAGCTTTAGCCGAAGCTGCCAGGCAAGCTGGATTAGAATTTTAAGGTTACTAGAGTGAAAGCAGTTACTAAGGTAATTGGTGAAATAGCTAAAATTGACCCCTCGGGGTTAGAGATTAACGAGAGGCTACTAGCTATTGACCGTATAACTAAGGTGGTTAAAGGTGGTCGTCGTCTTCGCTACAGGGCTTTGGTTGTGGTTGGTGATAGCAATGGGCATGTTGGAGTAGGGTCGAGTAAAGCTATCGGTGTTCCCGAGGCAATTCGCAAAGCTAACACAGCGGCACAAAACGAGTTGATTGAGGTTCCGCTTGCGGATAGTACCATTCCTCACGAAGTTCTGGCCAAATTTGGTGCGTCTAAGATTTTACTGAAGCCGGCAGCGCCGGGTGCCGGCTTGATTGCTAATAGTACGGTTAAAGCAGTGCTTGAATTGGCAGGTATAGGGGACATTCTTAGCAAATCCCTGGGAAGTTCTAATCGAATTAATACAGCCAAGGCAACAATACTTGCTTTGGCAAATCTGAGGAAGCCAGAAAAGGTTGTGAAGGACGAGCAAAATGAGACAGGATGAGTTAAGGCCATCAATAGGTACTAGACACAAAAGGAAGCGTGTTGGGAGAGGGAACAGCAGTGGGCATGGCACCTATTCAGGGAGGGGATGCAAGGGGCAAAAGTCTCGCTCCGGGGGTAAGGTACGTCTTGGCTTTGAAGGTGGGCAATTGCCTCTTATAAAACGATTGCCGGGAAAAAGAGGTTTTATTAATACCTTCAAAAAGGAATACAGCATTGTGAATGTAGGTAAGCTGAACGTATTCCCTCCTAGCTCTGAGGTCACCAAGGAAAAGCTTTTTGAGGCAGGCTTAATTGGGTCATTAAAGCATCCTGTTAAGATCTTGGGCACCGGTGATGTGCATCACGCGTTGCTTGTGAAAACTGACAGGCTATCTGCTCCTGCACGAAAGAAAATACTATCTGCTGGTGGTGAAGTAAAGGAGATTTAGGTGCAGCGTAGGGAACCTCAGTCACGTCTCATCCAGGCAATGAAAGACATGTTCATGTTGCCAGACTTGAGGCGAAAGCTCCTTTTTACCTTGGCCATTTTAGTGGTTTTTCGATTTGTAGCTCACGTTCCCTTGCCCGGCATTGATGTTGATGCCCTGCGTCAGCTTTTCGAGCAAAACCAGCTTTTTGGTATGCTCGACCTATTTAGCGGCGGTGCTATGAGAAGGTTCAGCGTTGCTGCTATGGGAGTTTATCCTTACATTACTGCTTCGATAATTATGCAGTTGCTAGTCCCGGTCATTCCTAATCTTCAAGCTCTATCTCGAGAAGGGGAAGCTGGACAACGGAAGATTAACCGCATTACTCATCTCCTGACAATACCTCTGGCGGCTTTGCAAGGTTATGGTATGCTGGCCATACTGCGGGGACAAGGTATTGTGATGCAGCTTGACCCGCTAACCACTGCCACTGTAGTAATATCAATGACTGCTGGCACTGTGTTTCTCGTCTGGTTGGGTGAATTGATTACTGAAAGAGGCATTGGGAATGGGATATCATTGATAATTTTTGGTGGTATCGTAGCTGGATTACCGGACATGCTTGGGAAAGGTTTCCTATCAGCTGAAAACCCTCTGGGGTTAATTACCTTCATTATGCTTGGTTTGGGTACTCTAGTATTTATAGTGGCGTTCATTGAAGCTCATCGCCGCATCCCTGTGCAGTATGCCCGCACTACTTTTCGCAGCGGGCGCATGTATCGACAATCAGGTTCAACTTATATTCCCCTCAGGGTAAATACAGCGGGGATGATTCCTCTAATTTTTGCCATTGCAGTAGTGACACTTCCGGCAACGATTGCTAGCTATTTTGCTAGTTCGACATCACCGAATTTTGCTAACACAATATCGCATGTTTTTAATCCCGGCGCTACCCTTCCATTGGGGTTAGTCTATTGGGGAGTATATTTTCTACTAGTGCTGGGCTTTACTTTCTTTTACACCATGATAATATTTGAGCAACTAGGTTTGGCTAAGAGATTGCAAGAACAAGGAGGTTTCATTCCGGGAATTCGTCCTGGGAAAGCAACTGCAGATTATTTAAACCGTCTTATCCGTCTTATTACGTTCGGTGGTGCTATTTTCTTGGCTTCAGTAGCAATGATGCCTTTCATTGCCAAAGAAATTACTCACATCGCTGTACTGACAATTTCCAGCACCGCCCTGCTTATAGTTGTTGGTGTTGCTTTGGATACTATGAAACAGGTGGAAGCTCAATTAGTTATGCGGCGATATGAGGGGTTTTTGAGATAAGGATGGGTTAACTATGTATATTATTCTCTTAGGGGCTCCAGGTGCTGGTAAGGGGACACAAGCAGATATTTTATCCAGTGAATTAAATTTGCCGCATGTAGCCTCGGGTGATTTGTTTCGAGAAGCATTGAAGAAGGAGACTGAATTGGGCCTGTTAGCTAAATCTTACATGGAGCGAGGCGAATTAGTGCCTGACGAAATAACTATTAAGATGATTTTGCAGAGGATTGAGATGCCCGATTGCGTTTCTGGCTGTCTTTTTGATGGTTTTCCACGAACGTTAGCGCAAGCTGAAGCATTAGATAAGGGTCTTACCGATAAGGGTAAACACATTGACAGGGTGGTATATGTTAAGGTCTCCGATGAGGAACTTTTGAAACGTCTCGGAGGGCGATGGCTTTGCCGGGACTGTCAGACTCCATATCATTTACTAACCGCGCCACCAAAAGTACCTGGGAAGTGTGATAAATGTGGTGGTGAGCTATATCAGCGAGATGATGATAAAGAGGACACGATAAAAGAACGACTGAGGGTTTTCTTTGCTCAGACTATCCCAATAGTGGATTATTATAGAAATCAAAGTAAGCTTATTGAAGTCAATGGTGACCGGGGGATACAAGAGGTAGCGAAGGAAATAATACCATCCTTAGGAGTAAAGTAAAGCAAATTTCAAATGATAATCGTAAAATCTCCTGAAGAAATAGCTATTATGCGCCGAAGTGGTAAAATCCTGGCAGCTATTTTGAATAGGTTAAGGGAGGAGATAAGGTCAGGAATCAAAACATGCTATTTGGATGAGATTGCGGCTGAAGAGTTAAGGAATAGGAAAGTTGAATCCTCCTTCAAAAATTATCAAGGTTTCCCGGCTAATCTATGTATTTCGGTGAACAGTGAAGTAGTTCATGGTATTCCTGGTGAGCGAGTACTAAAAGAGGGCGATATCGTTTCTCTGGATGCAGGGATTATTCTTGAGGGTTTTCATTCCGATTCAGCTATAACCGTCGGTGTCGGGGAAATAACTCAGCAAGCTAAAGAGCTCATAATGGTTACCGAAGAAAGCTTGAAAGCGGGCATTGCCCAAGCTACACCTGGTGCACATGTTGGTGATATTTCAGCTGTAATACAAAATTACGTTGAGTCGAGGGGATTTTCTGTAATTAGGGAGTATACAGGGCATGGGATAGGTCGCGAGCTACATGAGGAGCCTCAAATACCTAATTTTGCGTTCGGGAAAGGTCCCCAGCTTCGCAAAGGCATGACCTTGGCTATTGAGCCTATGGTTAATGCCGGGGACTGGCATACTAAGCTAGCACCTAATCGGTGGACTGTGCTAACTGCCGATGGAAGTCTCTCGGCACATTTCGAACATACTATTGCTATCAGTAATAACGGAGGTGAAGTACTCACCGAGTATGACTAAAAAGGAAAGAATAGAGGTCGAAGGTAAAGTAGTCATATGTTTGCCTAACACCATGTTTCGTGTTGAACTAACTAACGGTCATATGGTGTTAGCCCATATTTCAGGCAAGATGAGAAAGCATTATATTAAAATATTACCCGGGGATAGGGTACTGGTAGAGCTTTCTCCTTACGATTTGACTAGGGGCAGAGTTACTTATCGGCTTTGAATAGAATTTCCGTGTGTTTTGACAAGCATTCAACGTTCTCTTATAATGAGTTTTTGTTTTGACATCAATTTGAGATGAAAGTGAGTTCTTCGGTCAAGCCTCGTTGTAGCAAATGTAAAATTGTTCGACGGAAAGGCGTAGTTAGGGTTGTTTGTGTTAATCCAAGACATAAGCGAAGGCAAGGTTAATAGATAATGGCGCGCGTTGCTGGAGTGGACCTTCCCAAAGAAAAGCCGGTTAGTGTAGGGTTACAATATATCTATGGTATTGGATCTACATTAAGCGAGCATATCTTGGCTGTTGCCGAGATTGACCCTGGTACCAAAATCAAGGACCTTACTGAAGAGCAGGTTGCTCGAATCCGCGATATTGTGGATAAACAATACAAAGTAGAAGGTGGACTCCGAAGGGAAATACAGTCTAACATAAAGCAATTAATTGAAATCGGTTCCTATGGCGGTATCAGACATCGTATAAATTTGCCAGTTCATGGACAAAGGACACGCACTAATGCTCGTACTAAGAGAGGTGCACGAAAGACAGTAGCAGGTAGGGGGCAAAAACGCGGTTTAGGTAAGAAGTAATATGCCGAAGAAAAAAAAGACCAAAGCAAGAAGAAGAATACGCCGTGGAATCAGTGAAGGGAGAGTTTATATTCAGTCTACGTTCAATAATACCATAGTCACTGTGACTGATTCCAGGGGCGACGTTATTGCTTGGGGAAGTGCTGGTAGTGCTGGATTTAAGGGTTCTAGAAAAGGTACTCCTTACGCTGCTCAGTTAGCCGCACAGAGAGCAGCGCGCCAAGCAACAAGCAATGGTTTGCGCCAGGTTGATGTTTATGTTAAAGGACCTGGTAGTGGACGAGAAGCCGCTATTCGCACATTACAAGCTTCGGGGCTTACTGTTACCAGCATTAGAGATGTAACCCCGATTCCACACAATGGTTGCCGTCCACCTAAAAAGAGAAAGGTGTAGAATGGCGCGTTATACAGGACCCGCATGTCGTTTGTGCCGTTATCTTGGTGAAAAGTTAATGCTTAAAGGAGAAAGATGTTTGACTCCAAAATGTCCTTTGGAAAGAAAGAACAGCCCTCCAGGGGAGCATTCGTTGAGCAGGCGACGTCGTAGAATTACAGAACGTGGGCTTCAACTGCGTGAAAAACAAAAACTTCGGTTTAGTTATGGAATTCTTGAACGGCAATTTCGCAAGTTCTTCGAGGAAGCACAAAGAGCTCAAGGCATTACTAGTGAAAATTTGCTAATATTGCTGGAGAGACGGTTAGATAATGTAGTGTATCGCTTAGGTTTTGCTAGTTCACGCTCCCAAGCTAGACAGGTAGTTCGGCATGGTCATATGCTTGTTAATGGGACTAAGGTGGACATACCTTCCTATCTAGTACATGTAGGTGACGTCATTAAATGGCGGGAAGGAAGCACTAAAACCGGATATTATGAAAGACTACTTGAGGAGATTAAAGGAAAGAGTATGCCTGGTTGGCTGAGCTTAGATGAAGAAAATGTGGTAGGTGAAGTTTTGGCATTGCCTACTAAGGATGATCTTGATGCTAAATTCGATGGAAAAGTCGTCGTTGAATACTACTCAAGATAATTCAGTTAAGTTGCCTATTCCTGACGCTAAGTCTATTGAGACGGTAAACAACTATGGCAAATTTCTTGCTGAGCCACTAGAGCCAGGATATGGCATCACTTTAGGCAATGCTCTTCGCCGTGTGCTACTTAGCTCCCTGCCTGGGGCTGCGGTAACTTGGGTTAAAATTGATGGGGTTCAGCATGAGTTTTCTCCACTCCCTTATATCAAGGAAGATGTCATTGAATTTTTGTTAAACGTCAGGCAAATAAGATTTCGTCCTCTGTCCTATCAACCTAGTAATCTGCTTTTAGATGTAGCGGGAGAAGGGAAAATTTATGCTGGTAATATTGAACCGTCAGCGGATGTTGAGATTGCCAATCCTGAACTGTATCTGGCTACCTTGGATGCTCCCGAAGCCAAGCTTCGGGTAGAATTTAACGTAGAATTAGGTAGAGGATATTTACCAGCGAGATCTGCCAAAAGCTTACCTTTAGAAGCATTGTCAATAGATTCTATATTCACACCAGTGCGTAAGGTCAATTTTTCAGATGAGACTATTAATCCTGGTAGGGAGAGAAGTCCTGAGAGACTTATGTTAGAGGTTTGGACTGATGGTACCATGTCTCCAAGCGAGGCAGTCAGCCAGGCTGCTGATATCTTGATCGGCCAAATTTCCCCATTTAAGGAGCTGATTCCAGTAATAGAGAGAGAACTCGAGCCTGTTGCTAGTTTGACAGCTGGTGTTGACGTTGATGCCCCCATAGGGAAATTAGGGTTATCTACTCGCAGTTGCAATAGTTTGGCTAGGGCCGGAATTTTGACTCTAGGGCAACTTATAGCGAAAAGTAGACAGGGATTACCACCACTACCTGGGTTAGGAGCGAAATCTCAAAAAGAGCTGAATACACTGCTAGAGAGCTTAGGCTTTCCTGTAGAGGAAAAGGAAAAGAAGAGGAAAAGAAGAGGATGAGGCATAAAATAGCTGGACGCAGGTTAAGCAGACCGACAGGTCATCGATGGGCACTGTACCGAAATCAAGTAGCCGATTTGTTAACTCATGGAAGGATTATCACTACGGAGGCTAAAGCCAAAGAGATCCGTAGTTTGGCTGAAAAAATGATTACATTAGGGAAAGATGGTAGTCTTGCTTCGAGACGTCATGTCTTGGCATTTGTTACGGACAAAAAGGTAGTCGAAAAGCTCTTTAATGAGGTTGCTCCAACGTATTCTAGCCGGGTTGGAGGCTATACTCGGTTGGTTAAATTGAGACGCCGTGTCGGAGACAATGCTCGCCTGGTACAGATTCAATTAATTGAATAGTGGCTCTTGCAAAATATGTTCTGGTTGTAGAATACGATGGTACAAAGTATTATGGTTTTCAATGGCAACTTGGATTGCCCACTATTCAAGATGAGGTGGAAAAGGCTATCAACAAGTTTTGTGGTCGGAGCAGTCGAGCTATGGCAGCCAGCAGAACCGATGCCGGTGTGCATGCTAAGGGGCAAGTAGTAAGCTTTTGGGCGAGAGAAGGATTATCCACTATGGCGATGGTAAAGGCGTTAAATTATTACCTTCCTACAAATATAGTGGTTAAGGCGGCTTGTCGAACTAGCGATGATTTTAATGTCAGGCGAGATGCTTTGAGTAGGGAATATTGCTACTATATCCTGAATACTGAATCGCGGTCTCCATTCAGTGAAGGCTTTGCTTTGCATGTTTCCAGTACCTTGGATACAAACCTGATGAATAAAGCGTGCCAGCTTATTGTTGGCAGCCATGACTTTACATCCTTTAGTACCTCTTTAAATAGTCCAAAGAACGCGGTGCGTAATGTTTACAAAGCGGAGGTTGATAAAAAGCAGTGTTTAATCGTTTTTCGGATGGTAGCTGATTCATTCTTGCCTCACCAAGTACGCAATACCATTGGCCTCCTGATTAAGCTGGGATCAGGTAGAATGGGAATCGAGGATCTTAGAAATATTATGGAGGCGAGGATTTTTGGCTTGGCTGGTCCCAGAGCTCCTGCTTACGGTTTGTTCCTGAATAGGGTTAATTATTGTAAACCTCTGGGAGTTCAGCAATGAAGACTTGTAATCCTAGCGCCACAGAGATTAAGCGAGAGTGGCAGGTCGTTGATGCCAATGGACAGGTTCTGGGTAGATTAGCATCCCAGGTAGCCAAACTGTTAATGGGAAAGCATAAATCAATTTATACACCTCATCTTGATACTGGTGATTATGTTATAGTGCTTAATGCTGCCAAGGTGAAGCTTACTGGTAAGAAAGGTAAACAAAAGATTTACTATCGGCATTCTGGTCATCCTGGAGGGTTGAGAGAACTTAGTTTCCAGGAATTGTTCTCCAAGCGTCCTACACGGGTAATAGAAATAGCTGTTAAGGGAATGTTACCCAAAAACCGCTTGGGCAAAGCTATGTTTAAGAAACTGAAGGTTTATTCCGGGAGTGAGCATCCACATCATGTTCAAGTCACATCAAGGAGATGAAATTCAATGGATGAGCAAGCTTATGTCTGGGGCACGGGAAGGCGTAAATGCGCTATAGCGAGAGTCAGACTTTTCCCTGGTGACGGAAAGATTATTGTCAATGGTAAGCCTTATCAAGAGGTTTTTCCCCGTCTTTTACATCGTCAATTAATAGAAGCCCCTGGTCGAGTTACTGAAACCATGGGCAGCTATGACACTACTATAAAGATAAGAGGCGGTGGTTTGAGTGGGCAGGCTACGGCTATTCAGCACAGCATTGCCCGAGCTCTAGTCAAACAGAACGAGTTATTTAAATCTCTGTTGCGACAGGAAGGGTTGCTCACTCGAGATGCCAGAGTCAAAGAACGCAAGAAATACGGTCTTAAGCGGGCTCGTAAAGCGCCACAATACACTAAGCGCTAACGCGGATAATTCAAACTGTTTCCCTCCACCGAAGTAGAAATAGCTATGTTGACATCATAATACGAATTTAGCTAAAATAACTTGAATGAAGCTAATAGTTATGGGTCTGGGACAATGTGGTGGCAGAATTGCTGATAGGTTTGCCTGGCTTAACAAGAGAGCCCAAGTTGTACGCAAACTTAACGTAATTGCTGATATCTTCGCTATTAATACAGATATTGCTGATTTAAGTGGACTATCCAACATCAAAGCTGACTACAAACACAGGATTGTTGTGGGAGGGCGGAAGACTGGAGGGCACGGAGTAGGTAAGATAAGTGAACTTGGCGCTGAAATAGCGAGGGAAGATGGCGACAAGATCATAGATGCTGTAAGGTCAGCGGAACAATTTCCTGAGACTGATGCTTTTCTATTGATTGCCGGTGCTGCCGGTGGCACTGGCTCCGGAGCAATAGGGGTATTAACGCGGTTCCTAAAAGACCGCTACGTAGGAAAACCAATTTATAATATAATTGTTCTCCCTTTTCGACAGGAAGAGACATCCGAAGCAAGAACGATTTACAATACCGCTATTTGCCTTAAATCGGTATATTTAGTAGCTGACGCCATAGTTCTTATTGATAACCAGAGGTATATCAGGAAGGATTACTCAATTGCAGAAAACCTGGCGAGGATTAATGCCCGGGTAGTTGAGCCATTTTACAATCTACTTTGTGCTGGTGAGGAGACAAAGCCAAAATATATTGGATCAAAGATGCTCGATGCTGGAGATATAATACAGACTCTAGCAGGATGGACGGCAATTGGGGTAGGTAAATCGCTAATTCGGCGGAGGAAATTGCCGCTCAAAGACAAAGCTCACTTTAAGGACAAGATGGCGGAAACCAACAAGGGAGTCCATGCAATGGATAGGGCTCTAAGTGAATTATCACTCACATGTGACCCTAAAAATGCGAGGAGAGCTCTTTACCTCATCTCCGCACCAGCTGGAGAGATGAATATGGACGTAATGAAAGAGCTTGGAGATAATTTAAGAGCGATAGCCCCGAATGCTCTAATACGAAGTGGGGATTATCCTAGGCAAAAAAGGGCGGTAGATGTTTCTGTAGTTCTGTCTGATTTTGCCGCTTTAGGAAAGGTGACAAACTACTTCACTAAAGCAATTGACTTGATCGCGGTTATAAAAGCGAGACAGGGATTGCAGTATGCTAACAGAGAAGTTGAAGAAATCTTCAATGATATTCCTGTGCTGCTATAATTACGAAATAGTCGATATACTAGCTTCCTCGTAGTAGCTGAAGACATGGCAAAAACGCAGCTTTTTCCCTAGCCTTTGCTCTTAGTAAAGATTTGCCATGTGCGCTCTATAGCTTCATTGCGAGCTTTCCAGGCTTGTTGTTCTGCCTCCTCGCGGATTTCTAATGCCTGAGCTATGTTTTCTTCACAAATTCTGCTGGCTTGCTGTTCTGCCTCTTCGCGAGCTTTTAATGCCTGTGCTACACTCTCTTCATAAGCCTTTGCAGCCTGTCGTTTACTCTCCTCATGCGTTTTCAGCGCCTGTGCTACATTTTCCTCACAAGCCTTCGCAGCTCGTTGCTTAGCTCCTTCATAGAGTTTTTCTATCTGTTCTTCTTGCTCTTTATACGCCGCTTGTACTTGACGTTCAGCCTCCATATAAGCCGTGTAAGCCATCATTGCCCGTTGTTGAATTTCAGCGAGGGATTCTATAGTTTGCTTGGGTTTCTTAGAAACTTTTTTTGCTTGCTGTTCAGTTTTTCCTTCGTCTACATCAGTATCGGGAAATTGCTCTTCCTGGCTCAACATAATATACCTCCTTTTCCTATTACACCGTTCCTCTTATACATTTACTCGCCGTTTACACGGGTTTGCCCCAAGGTTCCAAGTCCTGAAGAAAATAAGTCCCCTTCAATGGTTCATGTAGCTTCGCTTTTGCTTAGTCTTGCTCCACATCTTGTTCTTCACCCTCTGCCAGCTTGATCTCTTCAACTTCTTCGATATATTTATCTTTATTGGTAGCATACATTTTGGCTAATAGGTCCAAACGTGCCTCGATCTCCTTACTAGGCTCCACTGGCTTCTTCTGTTTCTCTTCTTCCTCGCTGATTTCATCGTTACTTATTGCTTCCTCAAACAGCTTTGATGGCTCCTCAGTAACTTCCTTAGCTTGTTGGTTTTCCTTCTCGACTTCGCCTATCAGCCCCTGAAATACTTGTACTGATGCCATTGCAGCCCTCTTAGCTGATTTACTTGTTTCCTCAGCTCTATTAACTGCCTCTTCGAATGTCTTTATTGAGGCAATAACAGCTTTGCTGGCTTCTTCAGTAGATTTTCTAATGGTTTTGCTAGATGCTTCGGTTATTTCTTCAGCTTTATTTATAGCCTCCTGGGACGCTCTTCTCGTTTCTTCAGCGGTTTCCTTAGCCAATTGGCCTGCTTCGTCAACTTTGCTCATTGCCTCTTGAGAAGCTTTTTTTGCTTCTTCAGTGTCCTCTATGATGCCTTGGCTTATTTGTTCGGCTTTGTTCATTGCTTCCCTAGCAGCCCGCTTAGCTTCCTCGGTAGCTTCTTCAACTCTTCCCATCGCTTCTCGAGATGTTTTTGCCGCCGTTTCAATAGTCTCTATAACTGATTTGATTAATTGTTCAGCCTTTCTTTCTGTTTCCTGAGATGCTCTTTTTGCTTCTTCAGCCGCTTCCTTAGCTGCTTGGCTCATCTTGTCAGCTTTGCTTGTTGCTTCCTGAGACAGTTTCTTTGTCTCCTCAGCCGCTTCCTTGGCTGCTTGGCTCATCTTCTCGGCTCTACTCATCGTTTCGTGAGCCACCCTTTTTGCCTCTTCAGCCGCTCCCCAAGCTACCTGGCTTATTTCTTCAGCTTTGCTTGTTGCTTCCTGAGAGAGCTTCTTTGCTTCCTCAGCAGCTTCCTTGGCTGACTGGCTTATCTTCTCAGCGCTAGTCATCGTTTCGTGAGCCACCCTTTTTGCCTCTTCAGCCGCTCCCCAAGCTACCTGGCTTATTTCTTCAGCTTTGCTGATTGCTTTTTGCGATGCTCTTGCTGTCGCCGTGGTAGTCTCCATGGCTGTTTTGCTTATCTTATCAGCTCTGCCTATGGCCTCTTGAAACACCCTCGATGCTGCTTCTGTAGCCTCCATAGCTGTTTTACTTACTTCGTCAGCCCTGCTTATCGCCTCCTCAAATGTCCTTTGCGACGCCCCTGTAGCCTCCATGGCTAGCTTAATTGATGCCTCGGCCTTGCTTATTGCTTCTTGCGATGCTTTTATTGGTATTTCGGCCGCCTCTCTGGCTTCTTGACTTATCTTTTCAGCTTTGATTGCCGCTTTCTGTGATGTCTTTTTCGCTTTTTCAGCAACCTCTGTGGCTGCTCGACTTACTTCCTCAGTCCTAGTTATTGCTTCTTGAGATGCTTCTTTTGCCTTGTTAGCAACTTCGATGGCTGCACGGCTTATTTCTTCAGCCCTGCTTATTCTTTCTTGAGATGCCTTTAGCGATGCTTCAGTAGCATCCTTGGTTGACTTGGCCGATGTTTCAATCCTGCTTGTTGTTTCTTCAAGTGCCTTCGCTGATGCTGCGGCTTTGCTTAGTGCTTCTTGGGCTGCCTCCGCAGTTGCCTGACTAATTTTTTCAACTTTGCTTATAGCATCTCGAGAGGCTCTCTTTGCTTCCTTAACAGCCTCTATGGCTGTCTGGCTAATTTCCTCAGCTCTGCTTATGGCATCTTGGGAGGCTCTTGCCGATTGTTCTGCAGCCCTCTTTGCTTCTTGACTAAGCTTGCCAGCTCGGCTTACTGCTTGCTCAAGTGTCTCGATATTAGGTTCCATATACTTTCATAATTTTGGGGAATCTCACCCCGGATTATAATTCTTTCGCCATTCTACACCTATAATGGGCCATTGTGGATTCGAACCACAGACCCCGGTCTTATCAGGACCGTGCTCTAACCAGCTGAGCTAATGGCCCTTTGTTAAATAAATATATCCTTCATGGCTACATAGTGTCAATTACTTATATCCTTGTACTAGTAATTTCTAGTATTATACAATTAACTCTTTTACTAGTTGGCAGGTATATTGTTGAAAACTGGGGGGGAACACCATTATGGTAGTAGATTGGATTGAGGCAATTAAGGTTGCAGGATTGGGGTTTGGCACTGTTTTTATCGTTTTAATTATCCTTTGGGTGGTGACTTCTGGCATGGGAATAATATCTCAAAGAACACAAAAGAAACAGGAGAATGAGCCAGAGAAATGAGATGATGCCAAGAGTCAAATTAGAGGACGAGCTATGTTTGGTATAGGGGAGAGCTTAGCTTCCTTCACTTACCAGGATTTAATAATGCTCGTCATCGGCGGGTTACTCATTTACGCTGGCATAGCTAGGAAATGGGAGCCGCTGATTCTAGTACCCATTGGTTTTGGGATTATTATAGGCAATTTACCTTTAGGCTATGGGATCATGGGATTCCTAATGCCCGACGGTACTACTGTGGATTATCTACCACCTCAGTGGGTGGAATTAATAGGGCAGGGTGGAGAGCCAATTGGATTTCTGTCCCGTATTTTCCGGTATGGTTTTGGGTGGGGGATTATCCCCATCTGCATGTTTCTCGGATTAGGAGCCATGACCGACCTTGGTCCTCTTATTGCCAGACCTATCTATTTCTTACTAGGGGCGGCAGCCCAATTAGGCGTCTATGCCACCTTGTTCATAGCTGTAGCATTAGGATTTACTCTTCCCGAGGCATGCAGCATAGGAATCATAGGTGGTGCTGACGGTCCGACTACGGTTTATCTCACCCAGATGCTGGCCCCTCACCTTATGGGGTTTACCGCTATAGCTGCTTATGTTTACATGGCTATGGTGCCATTAATCCAACCCCCGGTCATTAGAGCTATCACTACCAAAAAGGAACGAGCAATATACATGGCGCCGCAATTAAGGCCGGTTTCCCCTCTCGAAAAGATAGCTTTCCCAATATGTACTACTATCATCGTTGGACTTCTAGTCCCCTCAGCATTACCACTCATCGGAGCATTCATGCTGGGTAATCTTCTTTCAGTCACTGGCGTCACTGATAGGTTGTCCAATTCATTAGCTACCGGCTTCGTGGATATAGTAACTATTTTCCTTGGTTTCTGTGTAGGTGCCTATGTATCAGCTCAATCCTTCCTACAGCCTGGTCCATTGTTAGTGTTTGCTATTGGCATACTTGGCTTTACCCTGGCTACTGCTGGAGGTGTGGTTTTTGCTAAATTGATGAATTTGGTGCTTAAGACGAAGATAAACCCCATGATTGGGGCTGCTGGTGTTTCAGCCGTGCCCATGTCAGCTAGGGTCGTTCAGAAAATGGGGCAAAAAGCCAATCCTAGAAACTTCTTACTAATGCATGCTATGGGACCCAATGTAGCTGGTGTCATTGGCACGGCTACCGCCGCTGGAGTGTTTATAAGCTTATTTGGTTAGTAATTTGCTTCCTTTCTTCCCACAAGCGGGATAAGGTTTGTCTAATGACAGCATAACTAAAGCCACGATAACTGAGATAGCTGGATAGGCGTCGCTGGAAGTCCAAGTAATTTAACTCACCCAGAGTATGCATCCGACTGGAACCTAGCTTATAAGCATTGGCTTCATCATCTATGTCCTGGGTTACTTGTTCGATAACTTCCGGAGCTATCTTTCTATCCTTCAATTCCTTTACTATTAATCTTCTACTCCTGGGTTTGAAAGATAAACGATTACTCTTCCAAAACTGTGCGAAGGCAACATCGTCAATTAAGTTTTGCTCCTTAAGTTTCATGATTGTTTTCTCTACCACCTCGCTATCAAAACCGCGGCGTTTCAAGCATTGCCTTATCTCGGCTTCACTGCGGGGGCGGTAACTAAGATGCCGATAAGCTGAATCAAGGCAGCGTTGAAGAGGTTCATTATTGCCTACCATGTAAGCCTTTCTAGCTAGGCAAGTCCTCCATTAAGAGTTTCTGAGCTTTATTAAGTGGAAGTATTTAAAGAGGCATTTGCAGCTCTAATCTCACGTTCCAGTTGTGAAGCAACTTCAGGATGTTGGGTCAGGTAGTCCTTAGCATTCTCCCTTCCTTGTCCCAATTTTGTCTCGCCATAATTGAAGAACGCACCAAGTTTCTTTATTATGCCTGATGCTACTCCGATGTCGAGTAACCCCCCCTCCTTGCTTATCCCATGGTTAAACATTATATCGAATTCAGCATGACGAAAAGGGGGAGATACCTTGTTCTTAACCACTCTAGCTCTAACACGTGTGCCGATTATCTCTGTGCCTTGCTTAATGGCATCGCCCCTCCTCAAATCTATTCTCACCGAGCTATAGAATTTCAATGCTCTTCCCCCCGGTGTTACCTCTGGGTTGCCAAAGATGATGCCTACTTTTTCACGTAATTGATTGATAAATACCACTGCTGTTTTCGATTTGCTGATAGCAGCCACTAATTTCCTTAACGCTTGAGACATCAAGCGGGCTTGCAACCCAACATGAGCATCTCCCATCTCGCCTTCTATCTCTGCTCTAGGCACCAATGCGGCTACGCTATCAATAACTATTACATCTATGGCGCCACTTCTTACCAGAGTCTCAGTGATTTCTAGGGCTTCCTCGCCAGTATCAGGTTGAGAGATAAGCAAGTCATCAAGCTGCACACCGCAAGTGTTAGCGTATGTAGGATCCAAACAGTGTTCAGCATCTACATACGCAGCAGTGCCACCAGCCTTTTGAGCTTCGGCAATTATATGTTGGGCAAGTGTAGTTTTACCTGAGCCTTCGGAACCAAAGATTTCGACAACACGTCCTTTAGGTATGCCGCCAACACCTAGAGCCAAATCGAGAGCTATCGCACCAGTTGAGATAGTTTCCACAGGTACTCCAGCAGAATCTTTGCCTAATTTCATAATGGAGCCCTTGCCGAATTGCCTTTCAATTTGCTCGATGGCTAATTCTATGGTCTTTTCCCTCTCTGTCGACATTTCAGTGGTATTATGACATGGAGTATCAGGCAATGCAATAACAAGCCAATGGGGTAGAATATGGTGTGGAAAATAAGGTAATATTGATGCAACGGAAGCATGGAAGAAAAATTAGATTTGAAATGGGATGATGATGATGTGGTGCCGCCGATAATACATCCCGACCTAGGGTTCTTATTTCAACAGACACCCCGCCTGATCATTCAGGAAGTAGCTGCTAAAGAAGGTGAATATATATTAGATGTAGGATGTGGTAGAGCTGTTGATGCCGCTGAGTTAGTGAACAGTGGGGCTATAGCTATCGGTCTTGAGCCTTCTAGCGTAATGCTAGGCCGAGCTAAGGAGCACCTTGCTCAAGCTGACACGACAGTAGCTTTGTTACAGGGCATGGGAGAGACTCTACCATTCAAGTCATGCTTCTTCGATAAGGTTATGTGCAAAGGGGCACTGGATCATTTCATGTCACCAAGTAGAACCATGGAAGAAATTTCCAGAGTGCTTAAGCCCGAAGGGGAGATGATAATTGCCATAGCCAATTTCGAGAGTCTTGGTTTTCGTATAGGGAAAAAGGTTATCAGGTTAAAAATGGTTTTTGGGGGGAAAGCTGAAGAGCAAATAACTCCCTGGGTTTTACCTGTTGACCATACATATAAGTTCGATTATCAATCACTCTACAATTTGGTGAAGGCCAACTTTCAAATAAAGAGCATCAAAGGGATATCTTTGTTATGGGGTGTGCCATGGTGGGGTAGCATTCTTTCCAGGCTTCCGAAGCCAATCTGCTATGGTATTCTGAGAGCCTTAGACAAGGCAGCTCGTTTGTTTCCTTCGTTAGCAGATATTATTGTAGTGAAGGGTGTCCCTTTTTCCGAGTGTAAATGACAATGCTCTTGGGGATAATCAGGTTAAAGAAACCCTCTAGCCAGCGGCGAGCCCTATGACTGTTGTCTATATCAAGCATCAGGAACTTATTATATAAGGAAGGGAGCAAGGCATTTCCCCTTTTGATTCCGAAAAGGCAGCGAAGTATCCAGTAAAACGAATGTAGAGCGTGGTTGCGGCGGATAGCATAGATATTAAGTCCACTGGAGCGCAAGAGAGCAGCAATTTGTCGAGACTTATATTTCCTTATGTGCCCTCCTGGAAAACCGTAGTAATCCTTAGAAAGCATCCAGCAGATAGATTCGGCGAGATAATGCGGCACGCTGACTCCCATTGCACCATCACTATCCAATACTCTAATCAGCTCTCTGACTGCTTGTCGGTCTTGAGGTATATGCTCTAAAACTTCAGAGCAAATAATCCTATTGAAAGCACCATCCTTGAAGGGAAGGCTAGTTATATCGGCTTGGAGTAGATGGCTATTACTGTTCACCTCACCTTTTTGCTTTAATAGAGCCAGAGTGTATTTATTTTTTTCGAGACTCTCCCAATCGGTATCGAAAGCGATAATGGTGGAGTGATTCCGCTTGGATGCTACCCAAGAGTGCCTTCCATTACCGCAACCAGCATCTAGCAGCCAATCACCATCTCGCAAACCCAACAAGTCAAGTCCTACAGTGACCATTGTGCTACAATAACTCCTGGTATACTTTCACAGTTTTGTTGGCTGCCTGCTCCCAGCTAAATTCTTGCTGTACCCTCTTCCTTCCTGCCTCTCCCAGCTCCCGTTGTAATTGTTTATCTTTGAGCAGACGCTTGATTGCTTCAGCCAAAGGTCCAGGTTCTCCTGGTGGGACAAGTATGCCAGCGTTCCCCACTACTTCAGGGAGAGCTCCACCGGAACTGGCTATTACCGGAAGGCCACAAGCCATCGCTTCAGACGCAGGGAGCCCAAAGCCTTCGTAGAGAGAAGGCACCACTGCTATTTCTGCCCTTGAATATTGTCTGGCTAGCTCTTCTTTAGTCAGTCGCCCGGTGAAACTAACTAACCCATCCACTCCGAATTTTTCCAACATACGCAAAGAATAGGAAGGTGGTGGTGGTTCTACTTCGTCCCCATATGGCAAACGCTGCCATGGGTCATCGACAATATTTAAACTTACTCTATCATCCGCTAATAACTGCAGCGCTTTCAGGAGGTAAATAACCCCTTTCTTTCTATCATCGGTATTCCCAACCATAATTAAGCCATTTCTATTGCTAGTTTCTTCCTCAATTGGTTGAAAGATATCGGTATCTGTACCGTTATAGACCACTCTCAATTTATCCGGATTTACCTTAAATGACCTCGTAACTTCCTTAGCCGAACTTTGGGATACTGTAATTACTCTGTCCAGGCGTCGAGCAACGAAAGCCTGCATATGGGTGAGAAGATAGAACATCTGGACTCCCCACTTACTTCGCAAGCCATCAGCTTGTTTTAAATCAGCCTGCTTATCTATGGTCAGTGGATGGTGGATAGTAGCAATGACTGGAATCCCCAAATTTTTCATTAAGAGAAGCGCATAACCAAGCCCTTGATTGTCATGTATGATATCGAATTTCCGTGATTTACAAAGCTCTTTGACCTTGGCGTAAGCTCGTACACTGAATGCCAGTGGGTCACTAAATATGCCATATTTGGTGGTGAATAATTCACCAAAATCGGTCAGACTTCGACTTTTGAGAAAGTTTTGCTTAAACGAGGTATCTCGATAATATATGCTGGAAGTTTTGAGGCGGTGCAAGGCAATCCCTGCGCTTAATTCGGGAAATGGCTGGCTACTGATTACGTCCACTTCATGTCCCATCCGCTGTAATTCACGAGCTAGATAATAGATATAGATACCTTGACCACCGCTGTAAGGATTCCCCCTATAAGTAAGGAGGCAAATCTTCATCTTCCTCATAACTATTAATAATAAAAATTAATATGGTACGGTAGCTCGGTGATTTTAACATAATTATGTGATAAAAAGTAGACCCTTATATTCAATTTTCCAGATTTTATGCGTTCTGCCAACTCGTGTGACTCTATCCCTTTACAGGTGTTACTTTTCAAACTATAATTGCCTCCGTATTTTGTTATGCAGACTGATATAGCTCTCATCCTGAATAAGATATCTTCGCTGTTGGACCGTCAAGGATATCAAAGCTACGCAGTGGGAGGTCTTATTCGTGATTGGTTTTTAGGTAACGAGACCAATGACCTCGATATTGTTGTAAATGGTAACGCGATAGATATAGCCAATGAAGTAGCCAAGGCTATGAAAGGCAAATTTGTGCTACTGGACGATGTCAATGGGATAGCTAGAGTGGTGGTAAGTGAAGGTGAACAAATATGGTATGTTGATCTGTCTTCCTTCGCGGCTGATGTTGAGTCTGACCTTACGCGGCGTGATTTCACCATAAACGCTATGGCTGCCGAGCTTAAGCAATTTGCCAATGTGGTGAGCCGAAGACCCAAGCAAAATGAGGAAATTATGAAGCAATCTGGAATGAAGCTCATCGATCCATTTTCCGGCGAGAAGGACCTAAAAAATAGGATTATACGAGGTGTCAGCGAAAAGATATTTGAGGTTGATGCTGTCAGGATGTTACGAGCAGTGCGTCTCGCTGACGAACTCAATTTCGCTATTGATCCCAAGACTGAGGCTTTAATCCGTTATCATTCTCATTTGGTCAGTAAGGTTCCTGGAGAAAGAATCAGGGAAGAATTGGTTAAGGTACTTAATTTACCCGATACTGCTCACTACCTGCATTATCTTGATGAACTTAGCTTGCTCTTGGCTTTAGTCCCGGAGTTAGCAGAAGGCAAAGGGGTGGAACAACCTAAATTACACTTTTGGGATGTATTTGACCATTCCTTGCAAACTGTAGCAGCAATAGAATTTCTAATCAGAGAACACGATTGGGAATATGGCAATGAAGAGATTTTAGCCAATGCTCCTTGGTCGGACGGCATAAAGGAACATTTGGATCAAGAGGTGTCCAGTGGTAGCACGCATAGAACGTTGCTTAAGCTGGGTGGATTGTTCCATGATGTTGCTAAGCCGATGACAAAATCTGTTGATAATGCTGATAGAACGCACTTCTATGGTCATGCTAAAGAGGGAGCAGATATGACAGTGGCTATCTTGGGAAGGCTGCGATTCAGCAACCGGGAAATAAGCCTTGTGGAAAGCCTTGTTTATCACCACCTGCGTCCTATGCAAATGTCGAGCGAAGGGATGCCGACACAGCGAGCAATTTATCGCTACTTCAGAGATGTAGACGACGCTGGCATCGATATTTTAATCTTGGCTTTAGCTGATTATCTCGCTAGTCGTGGCCCTCTTTTAGACATGGAGGAATGGAAAAAGCATTGTAGGCTGATAGACTATATATTAACTGAGCATGAAAGGCAGCAGGCTAAAATTCTGCCGGCAAAACTGGTTGATGGGCACGACTTGATCAACACCTTTAGCTTAACACCAGGGCCATTGATTGGTGAGCTTTTGGATTTGGTACAAGAAGCTCAAGCCAGTGGCGAGTTAACCACCAAAGAGGAGGCATTGGCATTGGTGGGAAGAAAGCTGTCATTGTGAGCGCAGCGAAGCAATCTCCCAAAACAAAGGTCGGTTAATTGAGCAAGAGAAATATTTACTGGTTAATTTTCATCATCGCGCTGCTTGGCCTTGCGTTATGGTCAATATTGCCTGTGAACACAAAGTTACTCGGTCCAGACGGATTAATGCTTGGCCTCGACCTCAAAGGTGGCAGCCAGTTGCTTTATGAAGCCAATTTGTCCAAGAAAGACCCTTCCGTGAGTTCTGCAGCAGCTATGTCAGCAGTGATGGAGAAAATTCAACGAAGGGTTAACGCATATGGTGTTACCGAGCCTACAATTCAGAAACTAGGAACCGACCGAATACTAGTCCAGCTCCCCGGTGTGGAAAACATTAGTGAGGCAATCGCTCTTATCGGAAAGACCGCACTGCTTGACTTCAGAGAGCAAAAGTTGGATGAAACCGGTGAGCCAATGCTTGATGAGATGGGGAATCCAATTTACCAAGATGAATCAGCTAAGGCTATAGGCAAAGATGGGCAGGAAAAGGAACTTACCGGTAAATATCTCCAGCACGCTTATCGGGATACAGACCCTTATGAAGGCCCGATAGTCCGTCTAGAATGGGATAGCGAGGGAGCATATCTCTTCGAGCAGATAACGAGAAGAAATGTAGATAAAAGATTGGCTATCTATCTAGATAATGAGATGATATCAGACCCAGTGGTTCAAACGACCATTAGTGCTGCTGAGCATGGTTACATAACAGGTCGTTTCACCCTAGAGGAAGCTGGGAATTTAGCAATACTGCTTACCTCCGGTTCTTTAGATGTCCCGCTGACGGTTATTGACCAGCGGGATGTAGATGCTTCTTTAGGAGCCGATTCCATAAGGAAAAGCATGATTGCTGCTGGAATTGGGTTGGTATTGTTATTGGTATTTATGCTTGCCTATTATCGCTTACTCGGGTTAGTCGCTTGCTTCAGCTTGGGGGTCTACGGTGTTTTTCTTTTAGCTATTTTTAGCTTTTCCCCGATAACCTTAACTCTACCTGGCATCGCTGCCCTCATTTTGTCTTTAGGCATGGCTGTTGATGCCAATGTTCTTATTTTTGAGCGAATGAAGGAAGAACTGCGTGCTGGGCGTACTCTAGGTGCTGCGGTAGAGACTGGATTTAATCGCGCCTGGCCAGCTATTCGTGATAGCAACATCACTACGTTTATTGCTTGCATCATCCTTTTCTGGCTTGGCGGTACCTTTGGGGCTTTCATGGTCAGGGGCTTTGCCCTGACTTTGTTCGTTGGTGTGGCATTAAGCATGTTTACCGCCATCGTGGTTACTCGAACTTTCCTTCGCTTTGTTGTTGGCAGTCGCCTGGTCACTAATCTAGCAGCTTACGGGGTTAGAGTATGATTGACTTTATAGGGAAAAAACAGTGGTTTTTCCTCGGCTCAGCCATAGTGATTATTATAATGATAATCTCACTGGCGGCTTTTAAGCTGCAACCGGGGATTGACTTCAGCGGTGGCACATCCATGACCCTCAGTTTTACTCCACAGGTAGAGCAGAATCAGCTACGTCAAGAATTGACAGCTCTGGGATATCCCGAGGCCATTGTTCAGAGGAGTGAGAATAATTTTTTCATCCGCATCAAAGAAATATCACCTGGAGAGAAGGAAGCTCTAATTAGTGAATTAGAAACTGGCTTGGATACGGAGATTTTAGTCCTTGACTATAATGCAATTTCCCCTGTGATAGCTACTCGAACAGCACGTAACGCCGGCATCGCCGTAGCAATAGCTGCTGTAGCTATGCTGTTTTATATTGTCTGGGCATTTCGCCGTATGCCTAGCCCATTCAAGTGGGGTACCTGCGCCATTATCGCCTTGATTCATGATGTACTTATTATCCTGGGCATCTTCGCTATTCTTGGTCAAGTGGCTAATGTGGAAGTTAACGCCATGTTTATCACTGCAGTGCTTACCATTGTAGGCTACAGTATCAACAATACCGTAGTTGTATTTGACCGCATTAGAGAAAATAGAACTAGAGACATCAGCCCTGATTTTGCTGTGACGGTGAATTCTAGCCTTACAGAGACTCTAGCACGCTCCTTGAATACTTCCTTAACCACACTTTGCGTTGTCTTAGCGCTGTTGCTCTTCGGCGGAGCCACGATTCACTACTTTGTACTGGCATTATTATTTGGGTTACTCTCTGGCACTTATAGCTCATTATGCATCGCCGGTCCGCTCCTAGTTATTTGGGAAAAGAGGGAGTGGAGTCAATTATTTCCGTGGCTTGCTGCCACTAAAAAAGCTGCTTAATGGGCAAATCACGGAAACTGAGCCTCTACTTTCACATCCCCTTTTGCTTATCCAAGTGTTATTACTGTGATTTTAATTCCTATACCAGGCTGAGCTGGCTCATTCCTCAGTATGTAGATGCTTTGAAGAAGGAAATGCAGCTTTATGCTAAAGATGTTTGGGAGTTTGAAGTAAAAACAGTTTATTTTGGCGGAGGAACACCTAGCTTGCTTCTCAGGGAATCGATATCCCGTATTTTGAAGACGTGTAGTAAAGTTTTTCACACCTCGCCAAATTTGGAGGTGACTTTAGAGGCAAATCCGGGGACCGTGGAGCAATCCTTTCTTGCTCAATTGAGAGAAAGCGGTGTTAACCGATTGAGCTTAGGAGTGCAAAGCTTCAGCGACAATGAGCTTAAGTTATTGGGTAGAATTCATTCAGCAAATGAGGCAAGAGAAGCCTTTTTCATGGCAAGGCAAGCAGGCTTTGAGAATATCAACATGGATTTGCTATATGCTTTACCGCGGCAGGCGGTTAGCGACTGGCGAAATAATCTTGTTGAGGCAATAAAGCTCAACCCTGACCATTTCTCACTTTACCCGCTTACTCTCGATCCTGGCACACCATTGGCAAATGCCGTAGCATCAGGCTCGCTACCAAAGCCTGATGCTGACCTGGCAGCTGACATGTATTTGTTAGCCTCAGATAAACTGGCTGAACAGGGTTATAGCCACTACGAAATATCCAATTGGGCATTGCCGGGGAAGGAATGTCAACATAACATGACTTATTGGAAAGATGAGCGCTATTTAGGCCTTGGCGCTGGTGCTCATTCCCATTTAGATGGTTACCGGTGGGTTAATGTTTTATCACCTGTGGGATATGTAAAGCACCTTGGCAACATGCGAACAAAATTGTCTCAACAACCATATTTCAACGCTCCGTGGGTGGATAACATTGAACATATTGACAGGGATTTAGAAATTGCCGAGGCAGTGATTTTAAGTTTGAGATTAGAGAAGGGGGTAAATCTTACTGACTTTGCCCATCGCTTTGGTGTGGAGCTTTATTCCATTTATCAGCAGCAACAAATTAACGACCTGGTTAAACTCGGTTTGATAGCTAAAAATGAACATAGCATCAGGCTAACCACTAAAGGCAAACTTTTGGGGAACGAGGTTTTCTTGCGCTTCCTACCCAAGAGCACAGGATAGTTTACATAATATAGCTGACTGTCTTGCTAATCCTGGTTTTCTATATGGTGTATTTCCTTTATTCTTTTAAGGTGTTCTTCAAAGCCAACGGCTTTCCTTATGACCGGTGCTTTGCCTAATGGGTCAACTACCCCCGCATTGCCCAGAAGGACATCGAAAATGGCTTTTGTTCCTAAAGCAGCTACCTGGAGATTGTAGCCACCTTCTAAGGTAAGGGCAAGATGTCCTTGATATAGCTCAACAGCCAGTTCCTTCAATATCCTGACAATCTGAGCAAAACCAGTGACGCTGGCCTGCATCATAGCTATACTATCAGCCCAGTGAAGGTCAAAACCAACGGAAACAAGGATAAGCTGTGGTTGGAATTTCCTGGCTACTGGAACCAGGACTTCGTTGAAAGCTCTGAGGTATTCCTCATCCCCCCAGCCAGCAGACATAGGAAAATTAACAGTATATCCTTTTCCTTGACCGGTTCCAGTTTCATCCACCCAGCCAGTCCCGGGGTAAAAGGGATATTGATGAGTGGAGAAATAGAGGACCTTGGAGTCATTGTAAAAAGCCTCCTGAGTTGCATTGCCATGGTGGACATCAAAATCAGCGATTAGAATGCGCTCAATATTGAAGTTAGCTAGGGCAAATTTAGCCCCAATAGCTATGTTATTGAAAATGCAGAATCCCATTGCTCTATTGGAGGTGGCATGATGTCCTGGTGGTCTGACCAAAGCGAAAGCAGAATCAACTTCACCTGTCATTACCTTTTCCACAGCGGTTAACATTCCACCGGCAGCATATAACGCTACCTCATAGGATCTTGGGCACATTACAGTATCAGGATCAAGCCATCCGCCTCCGCTTTCAGCTTTGCTTTTGATGTAGGAAACATATTCTGGTGCATGCACCATTTGTATTTCGTCTATTGAGGCAAGGCGAGGAGAAAATGAGGTAAGCTTTTCCTTCGTCTTGGTCTCCTCCAAATGCGACATTATCGATACCAGTCTCTGGGTATTCTCTACATGATCTCCGGTATCATGCTCCAGGTAAATTGGGTCATATACTAATCCTGGCTTCATAATTAATCACCTCTTATCGCATCATAGCAAAGCTACTTGAGCAAGACAACAGTGTTTTTTGAGCTCCGATTGACCGCACTTTCCAAATGGAATAATATAGGGGGTTGGCTAAATTGGTATCTCGAAAGCCTCAGGCAATTAGTAGCCGCTGATAGTTAGTAATAGAGAGGTCATGTCTGAAATAGCTCAAAAATTTGACCCCCTTTTCAACCCTAGGTCGCTTACTTTGATTGGAGCATCAGCAAACCCATATAAATGGGGGTCTGTTATCTTGTCGCATATTATCACCGGGCACTTTAAAGGCAAAGTGTACCCGGTAAATCCAAAGGAGAAAGAAATCCTGGGCTTGAAGGCATATTCCAGTGTCAAGGCTCTGCCTGAGACTCCTGATCTTGCTGTACTTGTGATTCCTCCCTCCGGTGTGCCACAAGTTTTGCAAGAATGTGCTGAGAAGGGAATCAAGGCCGCAGTCATCGTCACTGCTGGTTTTGCTGAGGTAGGAGCTGAGGGAGAGAAATTGCAGCGGGAAGTGGTCAGCATAGCCCGCAAAAACGGAATGATCTTGGTAGGACCTAATTGCTTTGGCATTGTCAGCACAGCTTGTAGTTTGTCTGCTCTCATGCCACCTTTATTCCCCGAGCCGGGGCCCTTTGCTGTAGTCTCACAAAGCGGCAATATCGGCTTTTCCATCGTCCAAAGATTAAGCAGTAGGGGTTTCGGCATCAGCAAGCTTATCAGCTATGGCAATGAGGCAGATTTGCATTATGAAGATTATCTTGAGTATTTGGCTGAGGATACTGAGACTAAAGTCATATTGAGCTACATTGAAGGGTTCAAAGACGGCAGAAAGTTTTTTGAAACAGCTAAGAAGGTCACTCAAAGAAAGCCCATCGTGATGCTTAAGGCGGGATATACAAGTGCTGGAGCTAGAGCAGCCAAATCGCATACTGCTGCCTTAGCAGGCTCTGATGCTATTTTTAACTCTGTTTGTAAGCAAACAGGGATTATAAGGGTTCGAGACATGGATGAGATATTCAATGTTGGCGCTGCGCTGTTGCATCAACCACTGCCTCAAGGGAAAAAGGTAGGAATAATCACTGCTGGTGGGGGTTGGGGGGTCCTTGGTGCTGATGCCTGTATTAATGCCGGTCTTAGTGTGGCGCAGCTTCCTGAAGAAACTATAAATGAATTGGATGGCCTCTTGCCTTCCTGGTGGAGCCGGGGCAACCCGGTGGATTTGGTGGCAGGGGTTTTTGGGGAGGATGTGATGAAATCTGTTGAGGTCATGCTCCGTTGTGCTACTGTCGATGGTCTGATGTTGCTGAACTTATCACCAATGCTACCAAGAGGCATAGTATTGGTATCCAGTGAGAGCCCAGGTTTGCGTGAGCAGCTTAAGGCATTCGGGGATACCATGGCTGAGGTTCTTGAGCAGTTAGCAATTTTAGTGGCTAAGTATGGTAAGCCAATTATTATTGCTTCAGAGTTTGGTAGTGGATACATAGATGCTCAGGTAAGCAAGCTGGCGGTGCAGAAGGGAATCGCATGCTATCTGTTGCCCGACCATGCTGCTGCTGTCCTTTCCAGATTAGCTCAGTATGCGGAGTATCGGAGAAATTTGTCCCCTCACGGTTCTTCAGTGCTTAAGCCATAATACTAATATTCTGCATAACCACTCTAAATCTAGATTGTCTCTGAAAATTATCTAATTATCTTCGATCCCTTCTTGGTGGGCGAGCTTCGTCAACTTTCAAGGTACGCCCATCGAAATCGGAACCATCCAATGCCGCTTTTGCTTTTTCGGCTTCCGATTGGTCAGACATTTCAACAAATCCAAAACCTCTACCTTCAATTATATTGACTTGCTTAACTTCACCATAATTGGAAAACAATTCCTCCAACTGTTCATTAGTTGCAGAATAGCTAAGATTTCCTACATAGAGTTTACTACCTTGCATTCTACCCTCCTTTTCTTCTTTATTTCTCTTTGCCCAATAATGTTTTTCCGGAGGTAGAAGCAAGCTAGCGACTTTCATCTCTTTAATGACAACACTATCAAACATAAGAGAACCTCATTAAGGACTTGTTCCATAAAACTTAACTGAACATTTTTACCACCCCCATCCAGTATTTGCCAGCCATTTCATATAATACCAAAATATAGGAATACTGTGCTTACTTTATCTCATGCTGTGTCTTTAATATACCACAAAAAGGGCAATGCGTGGATATCCTTAGGGAGTATCAAGAGAGACTGCTATTTCCTGTCTTGGGTAATCATAAGTTTGCATTATCTTTGTGCCAATAACAGTCTGTTTATCATGGTAGCAAAACAGAATGGCAATCTTATGGGGTTGTGTATTGGAGAGTGAGACTAAATTGACTCAAAGGTGAAGGTAATTTATACTTGGTACGGAAATTAATGGTGGTAAAAAGCGGCATGCCAAGTCCTATTTCCTGCAAAGGCCATCTTGGTGAACGTGCTGCTGATTGAAGAAATCCTGTTTGCCCACGGATAATTTTCGTTGTAGGAGGTGAGATTATGGCTAAAATAACGGGTGGGGAAGTTTTGAAGCGCTGCCTTGTTCAAGAAAACGTTAAATATGTTTTCGGTGTGTGTGGCGCCCAATTTTTACCTTTTTTGGATGCCATTTACAAAGATGAGCGGATTGAGTTCATTGGTACAAGGCATGAGGCTGCAGCGGCTCATGCGGCAGACGCCTGGACACGGGTGACGGGGAAACCAGGTGTATCTATCGGAACGGTGGGACCTGGAGCTGCGAATTTGGTTGCCGGAGTATATCCTCCTTCCGCAGATAGTATACCCGTAATAGCAATTACGGCACAGAATCAGACATGGCGTTCGTATCCAGACCACGGTTCCACTCAAGGTTTGGATCAAATTTCGCTATTCAAGGGGGTCACTAAATGGAATGCTGTTATCTCTCATTGGGAACGTATTCCTGAGCTTGTTTACCAGGCCTTCAGGATAGCGACATCAGGTAGACCTGGACCGGTTCATCTCGATTTCCCTTCGGATGTCATGTTTCAAGCCAAAGACGAAAATGAAGTTAAGACTATTCCCCCCAAAAGTTATAGACCCATTGAGCGGCCGGTTGGGGATATTTCGTTAATCGACCAAGCTGCGAAAATGCTGAGCGACGCAAAATTGCCGCTCATCCATGCTGGCGGTGGAGTTCTTCGTTCAAAAGCTTCCCAGGAACTTATCGAACTCGCTGAGTATTTACAAGCCCCAGTAACCACCTCCGTACAAGGAAAGGGTGCCATCCCAGAGGATCATCCCCTCTGTCTTATCTCAAGTTGTTTTGGCACGGGGGGAGTCATTGCTCAGGCTGATGCCGATGTCGTACTCCTGGTTGGAGGGCGACTAGCCGACCTTGAGTTCTGGGGCAAACCGCCTGCTTGGGGCGAGGCACCACAACAGAAACTTATCCAGATAGATATCACTGGCGACATGATTGGGGTCAACCGGCAGGTGGACATCGGTATAGTTGGCGACGCAAAATCCACCCTTCATGCCCTTTTAGAAGCGCTGAAGAAATATACGTCGAAAAAACAGGAGCGTGAGGCTCTTCAATCCTACAAGGAAGCGGAGAACAGTTGGCTTGAAGGCTTCAAGGAAATGTGTGAGTCGGATAGTGTGCCGATCCATCCGGCGCGACTGGCAAAAGAGGCACGGGACTTCTTTCCCCGGGATGCTATCGTGGTATTTGATGGGGGAAACACATCTGTCTGGTGTGTGCGATTAAATCGCATCTATGAACCAAATACATTCTTAAGCTGTTCATCTGGAGATGGCGGTCACCTCGGAGCCGGTATTCCCTATGCTATCGCAGCCAAGTTAGCAGCTCCCTCGAAGAAAGTATACTGTGTCACCGGCGATGGCTCATTCGGTCTCAACATCCAGGAATTGGAAACGGCGAGTCGTCTACAATTGCCTATCGTGTTCATAGTTCACAATGACGGCGCTTGGGGAATGATAAGAGCCGGGCAAACAGCGTCTTTTGGAAAGAGGTACATCGGAGTTGACTTTGGTGACATCCGCTACGATGAAGTCGCTCGAGGCATGAATTGCTATGGTGAAAGAGTGGTGAAGCCTTCCGAGATCAAACCTGCCTTACAAAGGGCAGTCGACTCCAAGCTTCCCGCTGTGCTAGATGTGATAATTGACAAAGAAGTATTACCTTCACCGGATCTTGAGCTTTGTGTGGGAATGTGGTTAGAGGGTTGTGGTGAATAAGCAAAAAACAATAGTAGAGGGAGATGTGGTGGTTTGTAAGTCCTAGGATAGCTTTCGGTGAGGATGCGCTTGATTATCTGGAGGAAGTTAAAGCCAGGAAAGCGGTAATAGTAACGGAGAAGCCAGCATCAATTTTGTCTGCCCTGGCCCCTTTTCCCACCAAGGGGAAGATTTATAAGGGATTTTGCAGATAACCATAAGCTGCATCAGCTTATGGCGATTGTAAAGACTTTCTTTTCCAGAAGCTCCTCTTCCCAAGCTCGTTTTAGTACCATGGTTACCTCACTTTCCCCTTTCTTCAACCCTTTGAACTCAAAACTCCGCGTGCCCCCAGCACCTACCATGCCTTCCTCTGCCTCCGAAGATGGTTTGTATTTGTCTTCAACCAATTCAAGGAAGCTATCATCAAACTCTTCTTGCCAGGTGTAGCCCGTTGTGGGATTTTCCTCCAGAGCTATGATAAACTCTTGTCCTACCTTAACTTCGATTGTTTGAGCGGGGTCACTGTATACTTTGGGACCACAGCCAACGAGCAAGCTACTAACTACTGCTGTCAAGACAAAGAGCGTCATTAACCTTTTCATGCCGCACCTCCTCAGTTTCTTGATACCTTATTTGTAACAATTTGGTCATCTCCATTCCACATCGAGTGAAGGGGCTGCGTATTGCTCCCTTTTATGTACCCCAACACTGATTTGCCCAAATTTGAAGCATTGAACTCAGGCATATTCTAGCCTCACTTTCGAAAGC
This sequence comes from Dehalococcoidia bacterium, assembly GCA_034431195.1. Lineage (GTDB taxonomy): Bacteria > Chloroflexota > Dehalococcoidia > GIF9 > AB-539-J10 > CG2-30-46-19. The sequence continues at coordinate 196,176 of DAOUDP010000025.1, forward strand.
TATTTCAGCTAACATCCAAGTTCGTAAACTTCCTACTAGCCAAGCTACTTTATCCTATACTGAAATATATTACAACTATAGCAAAGCCAGTTTTCCTTTTTTTGGGCGAGTTCTGCTTTGAGGGGAGAAGGCGATAGGAATGGGAGATATAGAGGTTTCGCTTGAAACCACTGCTATAACGTTTTGCATAAGTAGGGAAGTTTAGTTAAAATTGATATGCTTATTGCGGGAGTAACTCAGTGGTAGAGTTCCTGCCTTCCAAGCAGGGTGTCGTGGGTTCGAGTCCCATCTCCCGCTCCATTACCTATAAGAGACAGCTTGTCTCACCAAAAATGAATTTTGATACCTTACTCAATACTATGTTGTAACTGCTCAAGCAGAAGACCTGAGCCCTAAAACAATCACTCTTGCGAGTTTGCCACATGTTGTTTTGGTAATTTCTTCGCGGGCGTCGATGATGTTCGCCAGATACTCGGTAGCCGCCTTCGGGCTTTCATTATCGCCTTGAGATTTAATTCCGACGACATTTACAAATCCCTTTATCTCTTCATAAGAACAGACAATAAGGTCCCCGGGTTTGAGAACCTGGCGCATATTAGTTCTGGCCAAATTAGCCCAACTATCGCCATGCTCACCAGGAAAGCAAAGCCTAGAGGTAATCTCTTAACACTACTAAAGATTCCAAAAATAATGGTACCCAAAATGTAGATTGGGGTCTCGGTTATACCTTAGAAGATTGTAGTTGATAACTATGCCCTCTGTTTTGGTGAACTGTGCTGGGTATTCTTAATTAGTCCCACAAACTATTGACATTAGTCGGGGTTGATTTGTAACATTAGCGTCGAAAACAAACGAAAGCAGCTGAAGGGGGGTCGCAGTCTTCGAGAGATAACCCTTAAGGTGCCAGAGACAGTCAATTGTCGGTGATCGACCTCTGAAAGGAAGGTTATTAGACAGCGTATAGTGGCTACTTATGGCCAGGCAAGCGGGAATTAATTGCTTAATGCTAACTTCACAGAGTCAAACAAGCTAAATAGTTAAACTAGGCTAAATAATCAAAGGAGGTGCTATATGCCAGAAGTAAACGTAAAAGCAGGGGAGGAGCTCAATGGCCTAGGGAGGATGCTTAAGGAGACAATAGACACAAATCTCCAGGACTCCAAGAAATACAAGCGCATCGAGAAATTAAAAGCTAGTGTAGTTATAAAAGAGAGCACTTCCGGTGTAGCTGTTACACTTCATTTTAGACAGGGTGAGATAGAGATACAAAACGATGCCATAGATAAGCCTAACGCATATCAGGAAACCGGATTTGAGAACATGGCATATATTAGTTCCGGCCAAATTAGCCCAACAATGGCTTTGCTCACCAGGAAAGTGAAGGCTAGAGGTAATCTTTTAGTACTAATGAAGATTGCACCACTAATGGTGCTAAAAGGATAGAACAAAAATCAAGCAATGGCGCAGGTAATTGTTTCTATGGAAGAGGGGCAAGTGGAAAATCAACCTTCTGTGAGAAAATTGTAATTGATAACTGTGTCATCCGCTCTGGCGAGTATTCTTATTGACTTTTGGGAAAGCTGTGGTAAAATTCAAAAAAAGAAGGTGACAAATGGCTATGAGTTAGGTACCGAATAACAAGAAGGTACTAACTGAGGCAAAATCTAAAAGAAGGAGGTCTAAGAGATGGCAATCAGGTTTGGATCGGAGGAATGGGTACAGGCTATGCGCGAAGAGGTTAATAAGAGCCAAGCCTACAAGGATGCGGCCAAGAACTGGGAAGGGGACATGTATTTTATCGTTGAGCCAGAAGGCGGGTTGAAGGAGACACTCGTTACGTACTTCGACCTCTGGCATGGTGAATGTCGTGCTGCTTCAGCACCCGCAGACGAGAGTGGCAAGACCCCTGCGTATCGCTTCTGGGCTCCGCTGAGCGTATGGCGCAGCATATTGGAAAAAAAGCTCGACCCTGTCCAGGCGATGATGACCGGCAAGCTCAATCTCAAGGGGGACATGGCGCAAATTATGAAGATGCCCAGGGCCGCCGTGGAGCTGGTGGAGTGCACACTGCGCATCGACACTGAATTTCCCTGGTGAGCTGCATGGTGCTTATCGAAATTGAATTCCGTGCGTAGCTAACATCAAGGAATTACGGCAACCTTGAGCTGAGCGCAGCTGACATAAAATATTTTAAGCAAGCTCCAGATTTTGGAGAGGAGGTAGCTATGTGGTATTTTATTACTCCTGAGGTGGTTTACGGCGAAGATGCGGTGAGTCGTTTGGGGCAATTGGAGGGAAGGGCCGCCTTTATCGTTACCGACGCCAATGTGGTGAAGTTGGGCTTCGTTGACAAGGTTAAGGAACAGCTCTCCAAGGCCGGGATAGGGAGCACCGTCTTTGACGAAGTTGAGCCTGACCCATCACTTGAGACGGTAAAGAAGGGATCGTCCGAAATGACTAAGTCTGGGCCCGACTTGATAGTGGCGTTGGGAGGAGGCTCAGTATTGGATGCCGCCAAGGCAATGTGGGTGGAATATGCAGGGCCAGGTATGAAAGCAGAGGAGATAAATCCCTTTACTACTGGAATGGGCCTCCAGAACAAGGCCAGGCTTGTTTGTGTTCCCACAACTTCGGGTACCGGCGCTGAGGCAACCTGGGGAATAGTGCTCACCGATCAAGCCGAGCGGAAGAAGATGAGTGTTGGCTCCCGTGAGACTATGCCTGATATTGCTATCGTAGACCCCCAGTTTGCGACTGAAATGCCTCCTGGACTTACTGCGCAGACAGGTATGGATGCGCTAACCCATTCCGTAGAGGGATTTACCAGTAGCTGGAAGAATGATATCAGCGATGGGCTTTGCATTAAGGCTATCCAGCTTGTTTTCCAATATCTGCCCAGAGCCTACAAGAATGGGCAGGACAGGGAAGCCAGAGAAAAGATGGCCAATGCTGCCTGTATTGCCGGGATGGGGTTTATCAACTCGATGTGCGCAATGGCACACGCTGTCGGCCATTCCTTGGGAGCCGTATTCCACACACCCCACGGCAGAGCGGTGGGGTTATTTCTGCCCTACACTATTGAGTTTATCGGCGATGTTCGTGAAGAACTCTGGGCCGAGATAGCTTACTCCATCAAATTGGACGTACCTAAAGGCAAGCAGGCAGGACCAATTCTAGTTGAGGCGATACGTGGACTGGCCCGCACTATCAAGGAGCCATTAAGCATCAAGGAGATGGGCATCCCGTCGGATAGCTATAACAATTCCATGGAGAAACTGGTAGATAATGCCTTTGCGGATTTTCAACTGGTTACTACCGCCAGAGTGCCTACTACTGAAGAGACCCAAAAGTTTCTCCGCTATGCCTATGAAGGCAAATCAATAGATTTTTAGTTTATTAGAAGCGACGGTATGGAGTGACCAAGGCCATAGCTGCTACCGAGAAGAGGCATAAGCTAGCTATATACAGGAGCTGGTTGTGAGAATCTGGCAGTGGTCAGGCCGGCCCGACAGTGGCGTTACCTGTTAGACACGCCGAAGCTGGGCGAAATCTCCTGAGAATTAGGGTAAGATTTCAAGAATATAGAAAAGAAAGGAGGTGCAAAAATGTTTGGCTATATGGACAAGATTCTAAGGGTCGATTTATCAAAGTCTAACATCTCAGAGGAAGTCCCTTCAGAGGATGCGCGGAAAATGTTCCTCGGTGGGAGTGGGCTGGCAACCAAGTACCTTTTCGATGAGGTGCCAAAGGGTGCCGACCCATTAGGCCCAGAAAATGCGCTCATATTTATGACCGGGCCTCTAACAGGGACGGAATCTCCAAGCGCTGGAAGATACTCCGTAGTCTTCAAATCCCCTCTTACTGGTTTCTGGGGGCAGGCAAACTCCGGCGGCAATTGGGGAGTCCATCTCAAAGGCTCAGGCGTTGACGGGATTATTTTCAAAGGTATCTCACCACAGCCGGTCTACCTGGTAATCGACGAGGGAAAAGCCGAGCTTAGAGATGCCAGGAATCTCTGGGGCAAAAGTGTTTCTGAGACAACCAGATTGATCAAAGAAGAACTCGGTGACGAATTCAATGTTGCTTGCATCGGGATAGCTGGTGAGAATCAAGTTAGGTATGCCTCCGTTATGAACGACCTTCACCGAGCACCCGGAAGATGTGGCGTGGGGACTGTGATGGGCTCAAAGCGTTTGAAGGCCATCGCTGTGAGAGGCGCAAAGGGAATCGAAGTGGCAAACAAGGATGTTTTCGCACAGGTCTCGAAGACAAACTATGACCTGGTTAATGAGAGTATGTTGAAGATTAGCCTTGAGACTTTTGGAACAGCTATGGTCACAAATCTGGTAAATGTTAGAGGCGGATTCCCCACCAGGAACTGGCAAACCGGGGTTGTTCCAGACATAGACAAGATAAGCGGGATTACGCTCGCAGAGTCTGAACTTCTGGTAGATAGAAAACACTGCTATGCCTGCCCAATCAGCTGTGGAAGAGTAACTGTAGTAAAAACCGGTCCCTATGCTTGCAAGGGAGAAGGACCAGAATATGAAACAATCGGGGCTTGTGGTGCCATGTGCGGAGTTGAGAGCTTGGAAGCCATCACGCTGGCGCATAACTTGTGTGATGACTACGGCCTGGATGTAATCTCTACCGGCAGTTCAATAGCTTTCGCCCTGGAATGTTATGAAAAGGGAGTACTAACAAAGTCTGAAACCGATGGATTGGAGCTGAAATTTGGAGACCCCGATATTGTGATTCAGCTGATACATAAAATAGCCAAAAAGGAAGGCATTGGAAATTTGTTAGCTGAAGGAACAAAAAGGATGGCGGAAAAACTGGGCAAGGGAACGGAAAGATTCGCTATGCATGTCAAAGGTCTGGAGATGCCGGCTTATGACCCCAGAGCTGCTAAAATGTGCGGATTGGCATTTGCTACCGCAAATCGGGGCGGTGACCATATGACGGCTTATATTGAAGGGCCGACCTTCTTCGACATTCCTTTCCTTTGTGTTGAATACAGCAAAATTGAAGACCCGCTTGTAGAAAACCCCGCCGAGGCAAAAGTTGTAAAGGATTTGGAGGACTCCCTTACCGTTTTCGATGCCATGGGAACGTGTAAGTTCATGGGAATGGCCCTGGCTACTCAAGACTGGGTCGATATGATAGCCAATTGTGTGGGCTGGAAATTTGACGTGAACGATTACAGAAAGCTCGGAGAGAGGATTTACAATTTGGCACGAGCTTTTAATGTAAGAGAAGGGCTGACCAGAGCCGATGACACGCTTCCCAAGCGCTTGTTGGAAGACCCACTGCCTGAAGGTGCTGCCCAAGGAGAAGTGGTAGCCAAGTTCGATGAGATGCTAGATGCCTACTACGAGTTTCGGGGATGGGACAAGAAGACTGGCAAACCAACACCGGAAAAGCTCAAGGAGCTAGGGCTAGGTGATATAGTCAACAAAATATAAAGGGAGGCAAGATTATGGTTTCCATCGCTGAAAAGCCGTGGCTAAAAAATTACAGAATAGGGCCATATAAGCTTCCACAGACAAAGGAACCCTATCCGGAATTGACTGTTCACAGCCTCTTGGATGCTGCAGCAGCTGAATTTCCTGACAATCACGCGTGTTCTTTTCTGGGGAATGAGATAACCTACAAGGAGTTGAAGCTTCTTGCGGATAGCCTAGCAGCTGCACTTGCAGACCTGGGTGTAAGAAAGGGCGACAAGGTAGCCACCATCTTTCCAAATTGCCCGCAGTTTGTCATAAGCGACTTTGGGATACTGAAAGCAGGAGCTACACATGTTCCATGCAGTCCGTTGCATAAGGCTGATGATTTAATTTACGAGATTGGCGACTCGGGAGCTGAGACGGTAGTTTGCATTAATGAATCTTTCGAACTTGTTGATTCAATAAAGGATAGGACAAAGATCAAGAACATAATACTTACCTCTGTTATGGATTATTCGCTGGAGAAGCCGGAAATAAAACAGATACCGGGTACGTATCAGCTGCGTGAATTAATAGAAAGTCATGAGCCAATACCTCCGGAGGTTGACATCGATCCGAGGGAAGACCTGGCAATTCTCGTATTCACAGGCGGTTCCACGGGATTACCAAAGGGTGTAATGTTAACTCATTACAACCGCCTAGTAGCTTTGACTCTTACTGGATGGTATTTTGAACCTTTGAAAGTAGGAATCAGGGGGAAAACCTCCATACTGATGCCCCTTCCGCTTTTTCATCAGTATGGACATCTCATGATGCACTTTGCTGTTTACTGGGGTCTTAAGATGTACCAGATTCTTGACCCCAGGGATATCGATATGTTAAAGGAGATGTTAACAAAATATCGTCCTCTTTTCTCCGTATGTGTACCAACTCAATACGCGAAGCTGGTTTTGAAAGGACTTGGAAGGACAACTACCATGTTCATGTCCGGCGCTGCTGCCCTTGCTCCAGAAGTTGCCCAGGAATTCAGGCAGCAAACCGGTGTGCCCATAACAGAGGCTTATGGCCTGACAGAAAGTGGCGGTGGTACCCACATTAATCTTTCATCTTTTTCCAAAATCACCGGCTTTATGTCTGCTGAGAAGTTTGGCTCCATAGGTGTACCAATGCCGGATACAGAAGTCAAAATTATAGACTTGGAGACAGGTGAGGAAGTCGCGGCGGGGAAGGAGGGGGAGCTATATGTTCGTGGACCGCAGGTTATGAAGGGTTACTGGCCTGAACCCGGAAAGGGGTTGGTGGATGGCTGGCTTCCTACCGGTGATGTCGTAAAAATGGACGACGACGGCTATTTCTACATCACAGACCGGATTAAAGATATGGCAAATATCTCCGGCCTAAAAGTCTATACCAGGCTGGTTGATGACGTCCTCTATGAACATCCAGCGGTCGCCGATGCCGTGGCGATCGGCATTCCAGATCCTGAAATTCCAGGGAGCGAAAGGATAAAGGCTTTTATAATACTGAAAGAGGATCAGGAGGGTAAAATAACCGCTGATGATATTATCAGCCATTGTAAGGAGAAACTTCCAGCCTATTCCGTTCCGAAGTTCGTTGAGTTCAGGAAAGAATTACCTCTTACTGTCACTGAAAAATTCTTTAAGCGGCAATTAAGGGAAGAGGAGATAGCCAAGATGAAGGAGGCAGGGCTGCTGAAGGATTAAAGCTCAACCAAACCGAAGCTGAAAGCGCCGCCCTTGTGATACTACATATGGAAGATGCCGAGTTATGAAGATTTAGAAGCACAGATAATAGATAGTGGTATATGTACAGTTTGTGGGGCATGCATTTTAGCCTGCCCCAATTCGCATATTAAGTCTATCGAGGGAAAGCCGAAGAGGCCCAAAAGGACACTGGACTGCGTAAGCTGTAGCACATGCTATGATGCTTGCTATATGCTCAGGCGGGGCTTGATTCGGAACATCGAGGCGAGCATTTTGGGTTGGGGGAAAAAGAGGAGTATCGGGATATATAAGCGCCTTCTGGCGGCAAGAACAAAAGAACAGGGCATAGAAAAAGCCTGTCAGGACGGTGGAATCGTAACTTCGCTCTTAATTTACGCCTTAAACGAAAATCTCATAGATGGAGCTTTGGTTGTTGGAAGAGACGGATGGATGCCTATAGCCTTTATAGCAAAAACCAAAGGTGAGATTATTTCCTCAGCAATGACTAAATATGGGATAGCCCCTATACTAAAGGAACTTAGAGCTGCTGTTGTGGATCACGGTCTCAGCAGAATTTGCGTTGTAGGCTCACCCTGCCATATCCAGTCTATAAGATACCTTCAACATACAGGCCTGCCGCTAGCCTCTGTAATAAAACTTACCATAGGTTTGTTTTGCCGTGAAAATTACGAATACCACTGCATGCAAGAGAGGATGAGGGAAAGGGGGTTAAACATTGAGGGGATAAACAAGTTCAATGTTTCCGAGGAGTTCAATGTATATGCAAGTGGCAAGAAGTTATCTTTTCCCATAACTGAGGTAAAGAGTTGCGTGCCTAAACACTGCCTTATTTGCGAGGATTTCGCCAGTGAATTAGCAGACATATCAATTGGAAGCGATGGCTCTCCAGAAGGATGGTCAACTGTCATAGTTAGAACTGAAGAAGGAGAAAACATTTTCTCACAGTTTGAAACAAGTAAGGTTATAGAGACAAAACCTATACACAACTTGGATTATCTAACGGAGATAGCGGATAGGAAAAGGGAAAAGGGTAAGCAGACAAGGGACATATTTAGTTTAACAGAGGAAGGTTTAGAGAAAAAAGACATTGCGGTTAGATTAGGGATAACAGAAGAGAGAGTATCCCATAGGCTTACGGGAATTTAACCTGTCGCAATACTTGCAACCTATATTACAGGAGGCTTGATTGTGGTACCTGTCTCTGACGGCTTTGCCAACAGCCAAAACACTAGATTCAATTCAAGCCGGAGGTTGTATACTAGACTAGTAGCCAGTCGCCGACTTCGTCGCTTACAGCTCAGCTACATAGATTAACTAATTCATTGCAAATGTGTTAAGCTTTCATCAATATCCGAAAGGAAACAAGAGTGGGTCAGATCTCCCGCTTTTGTGGGCTCGTAGCTCAGCGGCAGAGCGGCCGGCTCATAACCGGTTGGTCGTAGGTTCGAATCCTGCCGAGCCCATTTAATTCTTAATCTAGATAACAGGATAACGACAAGCTTACTACAGGAGCAAAGGTGCTAAAGGAGTTCGACTATATTTTTAACCCCGGGTCTATTGCGGTAATAGGAGCATCGCAGACCGATGGTTTCACAAGAAGCCTAACGAAGACAGAAAAGACAAAAGACAATCTGTTCCTGGTCAATCCAAATCACAAGGAGCTTTTTGGCAAGAGATGTTATCCAAGCATCCTGGACATTGAAGAGCAAATTGACTACGTTGTCATAGCAGTGTCGGCATTGCTGATCCCCCAAGTATTAAAGGACTGCATCGAGAAAGGAGTAAAGATAGCTCATGTTTTTTCTTCAGGCTTCAGCGAGACCGGGATAGCAGAAAGGATAAAATTAGAGGATGAGCTGAAGGAGATAACGAAGGGCAAAATTAGACTGATCGGTCCAAACTGCTTGGGAATCTATTGCCCTAAATCGGGATTATCCTTTAACCCCGAGGCATCAACTGAAGAGGGACCTGTTGGAGTCATTTCGCAAAGCGGAACATTTGCCGATTTATTTCTAGACATTGGAAAGATAAGGAACATCAAATTTAGCAAGGTAATCAGTTATGGGAATGGTGTAGACCTGGATTGCCCCGATTTTTTGGAATATTTGGCAGAAGACGATGAAACAAAAAGCATAGCGTTATACATCGAAGGCATAAGAGACGGGAGACGTCTTAAATCAGCACTGAAGAAAGCCGCAAGTAAAAAACCAATAGTAGCATTAAAGGGAGGGGTAACAGAGCATGGCAGCAGGGCAGCAGCCTCTCACACTGGTTCCTTAGCTGGTTCTCCCCAAATCTGGAGAGCATTCTTTGAGCAGGCCGGTGTAGTTCAAGTAGAAAGTTTTGATGAATTAGTGAATACCATCTTAGCAATTAGCTGTTCACCTCTCCCTTCTGGAAAAGGAGTTTCAATTATTACTCACTCTGGTGGTTTTAGTGTGCTGGAAACCAATATATGTGTAAAGGCAGGATTAGAGGTTCCTCAATTCGGGAAGAAAACACTGAAAAAACTAGAGAAACTAGTGCCAGTGGCAGGAACAAGTATCACGAACCCCTTAGACGCCTGGCCGCTATATTATAGGTCATCAGCCCTTCAAGATACCATTAAGGCTATAGCTCTTGATGAGAACATACATTCACTGGTGTTACATATCGATGAGTTGAAATATTGGAAGCAAGTATTGGCTGAAGAACTCGAGGGCTTTGTTAGGAAAGTCCTGAGCTTTATGATGGATGGGTGCGAGTATGCCCGCGATGAAATTAAGAAGCCTGTAATGATCTGTGTTTCGTTAGAAACTTATTCAGAAGACGAAGAGGATAGGAAATGCCACCTGATGGTTAAGAAAGAATTTGAGAGCAGGGGATTTCCGGTATATCCCACGCTTGAGGGGGCAATCAAGACCTTGTTTAGCCTCCACAAATATCGCACGCTGTTTCTTCGCACATAGTTCATCATTTACACTTTGCAGGGATCAGACCTTGCGACCTATTTCTGCGGCCTCAGCGATAGCGTCCAGAGCTTTTCGAGGCTGTTTAGCATCACCGATAACATACATTTCTTTTGTCTTACCGCGGACTTTTTCAGCAAGTCCGTTTACGGGAGCAACTCCCATCGCCAGAACAACGGTGTCAAAGCCTGAAAGCGTTTCTTCCTTGCCATTTCGCTCAAGGGTTGCTCCATCCTTAACAACCCTTTTTACCAAGGCAGAGGTAATAATGCTTGCTTTTTCCTGGGTAAGCCTTTGAAGAAGGAAATACCTTGTCGCAGCCCCGACATCCTGTGCAACTCTGGGTAGCGCTTCCACCAAAGTTACCCTGCATCCCATAATTTGTCCTAGAAAGTCCGCTGTCTCACAGCCCACCGTACCTCCTCCTATTACCAAAATGCTGCGTCCCGGTATCACTTTGCCCCCCAGGATGTCAAAAGCTGTGACCACCCCCTCCTCTTTTATCCCTGGAATGTCAGGAATGACAGAAGTTCCTCCTGTAGCAATTATTATTGCATCAGGCTGAAGGTCATCAATGGTTTCTTCAGTTGCTTCTTTACCTAAGATTATCTTTACTCCCGCCTTTCTAACCTGGGTGCTCAAGTAATTTATTATCTTAGTAATTTCTTGCTTGTATGGAGGAACAGCAGCAAAATTGAATTGACCTCCTAGTTTTTCCTCCTTTTCATACAGGCAAACTTCATGGCCTCTTAAAGCCGCGACACGAGCCGCTTCCATACCACCAGGGCCTCCTCCCACAACTAGAACCTTCTTGCTTCGAGAAGCTGGAGTAAATGCCATCTCCCTTTCCTTTCCCACCGAGGGATTAACCAGACAGGATATGCCTGCTTTCCTGGAATGAAGAGGCCTATCTATACAGCCCTGGTTGCAACCAATGCACCATCGGATATCTTCATAATTTCCCTCTGCTGCTTTCTTTGGCAATTCAGGATCTGCTAAAGATGCTCGTCCCATGGAAACCAAGTCAGCTTGATCCTCTTTCAGAATCTCTTCAGCCATACGGGGGTCATTAACTCTACCTACAGCAATGACTGGCACAGAGGTAGCCTTCTTCACCTCGGCAGCAGCATTCACATTGTAGCCAGGGGAGATTGCCATAGGAGCGATTATATAATTAAAACTAGCGTAAACACCGGTGGACACATGGAAGGCGTTCGCCCCAGCTTGCTCTAAAAGGGGAGTTATTGTCTTGGTTTCCTGAATGGTTCTTCCACCAGCGACTCTCTCGTCCCCACTTAAACGGAAAATGATGGGATAGTCAGGTCCCACCTTTGCCCTGATTTTGTGGATAATGTCGGTGGGAAAGCGTAACAGCCCCTCCAGATCTCCCCCATAAGCGTCTGTCCGGCGATTGGCATACCCTGACATGAATTGTGCTACCAGGTATCCATGGGCTCCGTGAATCTCTATGGCATCCATCCCTGCCTCTTTAGCTCTTCTAGCTGCTTCAGCAAATTGTTCCTCCAACTCCAAGATCTCCTCCACGCTAAGTTCTCTAGGAATTTCTCTGCAAACAGGGCAGGCAATTGCTGAAGGGGCCACCAGGGTTCGACCAGTTAGGAACGAAAAAGTTTGTCTTCCTGGGTGATACAATTGAACTGCAATTTTTGCTCCTCTAGCATGTGTTGCCTTGGCTAGATCCTTGAATCCCGGGATAAACTTGTCGTCCCAGATGCTGAGTTGATTAGGTGTACCTTTATCATAAGGACTAATAGCGGTTATCTCGGTGATAATCAGACCAAAGCCACCATCAGCCCGGGCTACAAGGTAGTCCTTAAGGTGCTCGCTTACCGTGCCATCGGGGTTAGCAAAGTTAGTACCCATTGCAGGAACTACCAGTCTGTTTTTCAACTCCATGGAGTTGATTTGTAGCGGTTCAAAGATTTTTGTGAGGGAGGATATTGTCATTAGACTTCCTTTCGAATATCTGAACGATGGTAGAAAGTTAACATCTATTAACCATGTAAAACAAGGAGGTAGTTGACATAATACTAATAAGCTGCAGCGGGGGGATGATACTTACAGTAGGAATAACTAAGCATGAGCTTTTGGATAAAAGCTGAGGTAGAACAGGCCAATTATAGGGCGGTTACTTGGTACCATCATAACTATTAATCATCAGGATGAAGGCACATCATGCCGGTGACGGATCCACTGTATAAGCAGCTATCAAGCCCGATTTCGGTTGCTGCCCAACAACTGTTGTACTGTGGGTCGCTGCCAATCTCATAGGAGAAAATCGATTTCCCTGTATCCCAATCCAATGCTTCCCATGTCCAGTTTCCTGATCGTTGTCCAATGTCATAGATAAGGTTGGTGGCTGCACTCATTGCTGGTATTCCATTAGGCAGGCTGACTTCTTCATTCACCCAGACCGAGCGCAACTGTTGAGTCTGAGGGTCCCACTCAAATTTTTCGGCGCCATATGGCGCTACGTCTGGATACTGCGACATCACTATATTGATGATAGGGTCTTCAGAGGTGGTATTCAGTTGATTGTTGACCACCAGTGCGCCGTATCCTCTAACACACACAGATTGCTCGGAGGAGGACTCGGTGGCTTCAGGATTGCCGAATGTCACCGGGATCTGAGCTGCTATACGTCGGTCTTTAGTCCCAGGAATCTGTACCCAGTCAGGTGGAATCTTGTCCCGCCAGAAGAGCACTATGTGCATTAAGTCCTGACCGTCAGTAATGACAACGAACTTATCTTGCTCTCCAGTCCCCATCAAACTAGGTGTAGAACCAGAACCCATGCCAAGCCTTATACCGCCCACCTCACCACCTGTTTCATAATTGGCAATCCAGCCCCCTTCGCTTTCATTGGTTGTTAGTCCGTCTCCCGTCCACTGTACACGGTACATGTGCTTGCTCGTGACTACATAAATCCCGCCATCTTCATCACATGCGATTGAATTCGATGTTTCTTCGTCCTCTCCAAGATGCAGGAAATGTGCCGAGTCGAAGCTGCGGGATACAACCCCGACAGTCGCTTTATTGGTAATGAAAACGAGCATGCCATCGTATACAATATTAAGGCCGGCGATAAATTCATCTTCGCTGCGAAGCTGGTCTTCAGGGATTTCAAAAACGCCCTTTGTTACTATCTTTGAATAGGGATCACCGGGAACCTCATCACCGTATCCGAAGATCTTACGGATGCTGGGAACAAAAAACGTACCTTCGCAGTCAACGAGTGTATATGTGTTGGACAATCCGCATTCCATGCGAGATAGCGTTACATTTAGAAGTTCTTTCTCCATCTTCTCAATGTAGGAAAGCCTACCTCCATCGAGCCCTGCCTTGAATACCGTGGCCGGGGTATTTCCCCATAATACGCGGTTGCCGTCAGGATACGCACCAGAAATAGCAATAGTTATTGGAGGGTAATACATTAGCTCTCCCAAGTAATCGAATTTATATTCGGACGTATCCTTAGTTGGCCCCGGATACAGGGAAGATGCCTGACAGTATGGATTCGCGTGCGACATAGGCCACGGTGAATCAGCCACAAACGGATTTACTGGGGGTTCATCGAGAGTAATTGTGTCAATTGCACCAGGTTGCTTGCATCCCTGCGTATAAAGCAACGCCCCGAAGACGATCAAGACAATCAACAGTGCCATTATGGCTTTGTTTATGGAAAAACCAGGGCTTCTTTCTAAGACTTGCCTGCGTTCTTTGCTCATGAGTATACTTCACTTGACATAATATTACTTAGGCTCGGCAAGGGGATGATACTTATGATGGGTTTCTTCAGCATATTTGTCTGAGGCGTGAACATAGCGAGTGGTGGTGTTCAAGGATTCGTGTCCTAAAAGGATTTGAATAGCTGCTGGGTTGGCACCTCCTTCAGCCAGGTAGGTAGCAAACCCATGCCTTAGTGAATGCGCTGAGGTGGGAATGTTAATCTGTAATTTTTCTCTATATCTCTTTATTCTCTCCTGAAGGTAATTAGTGGATATTTTCCTTTTAGGATTAATTACATTTCTGCCGGCATAGGGGATGAATAAGGCAGGGCCGCTATCTTTTCTCGTACTTAAATATGCCTCAAGATACTGTTTAGCCCGAGGGGTTAAATAGACAAAGCGCTGCTTTCTGCCTTTACCAGTGATAAAAATACGGCCACTCCCATCAATTTGACTGCGCTTCAGGTTGCACAACTCTGAAATGCGCATCCCGGTGGCAAATAATACCTCCAGCATAGCGCGGTTTCTCAATGCTATCCTGGGATTTGACTCTAGATAAGAAGGCGCCTCAATCAATCTCACCAAATCGTCAAACTCGGCTACTTGGGGGTGCTTACGATCAGCCTTGGTTAATTTTACTGCTTCCGGTGGTATGGGACAAGGATAATCCATATCAATGAGGTATCTTAAGTAACTGCGGATGGCAGACAACATTCGATTTATAGAACGAGCATCAAGCTTTTTATCAGCCGGCTCAGCCGAACTCGCTGTTTTACGATCCCGCGAAACTAAATATGCCTTATAGTAGGTGATAGTGCGTTTATTAACTTTATCAAACTCAATGTTGCTTTCATCCAGAAATTCGCTGAAAACGTTCAAGTCTCGCTCATAATTGTAAACTGTTTCGGGGGAGTAGTTGCTGGACTGTAAGTTCAGCAGGAAATCATCAGCATGCGGCAACATAGGTTATCTTCCATACTTAATTGAGTGTAAGGGATATTATACTCAATCACACCAATGCTGTCAATACGTCCCTACTTCACCCAAGTTGGAGGAACCTTCTGACATGCACCGAAACCCAGCTGTGTATGAAATTAAGAACTGTTCTCTTTCTCTGTTATCTCTATAGCTCGATTACCAGCCCTGCCCCACACTCCAGAGCTTTTCCCTTGAACAGCTCTCTTATTTCTTGTTTGTGTTGAGTGCAATGACAGGGATAAATTAACGATAAATCATCAAATGCCTTGAAGTCATGAAAACCATGAAATCCGCCAGCAATCCCGTAAACCTTACCGAACTTCGATGTAGCACCTAATATGCTGCTCACTGCAGGATGAGAGCAGCCAGTTACCATGAAAATGCCTTTATCTGTCTTGATCGCCAGAGACTGCTCTATACCCTCGAGTTCACCTGTAGAAAAGACATTTTCACGAATTTGGACAGCGTCCTTTCCAACAGTGGTTATCTTTCTCCCTGAAGGTGCTACTCTAAGCGAGCTGGGAATGTAAAGTTCAGCAGTCTTGTTTATTTTGAGGATTTCAGAAAGTCCACCAGTGTGGTCGAAATGAGCATGGGAAATGACGATTATCCCTATTTTCTCAGGGTCGATGTTCAACTCTTTCATATTATGTAATAACGTGGGACTATCGGCGCCGGTATCAAGCAAAATGGAGGGCGTCTTTTCCATCTCTATGTAAGCTGAAAATCCCCAGCCAGCTTTTAATCCCTCCTTCTTTACTGCATTGTCATAAGCGATTGTGATTCTCATTGGTTCCCCCTTATTTCAATGCATTTTACCAAGCCTCCACTGGAAGCCGGCCACCAAATATGTGCATGACAATGCCCTACCCCTACACCATAGGGCCCTAGTCCATAGACCGAATCTTGTGGAGGACATTCAATTTTAATGGTTGTTGGCACACCATTAATGTTGCCTTCCTAGGAAAGTCCAGTTTTAGATTCCGCAAAGTTATCGTCGATAAAATCTAGACTGAGAGGATCCAAAAACCAAGAAAAATAAGCTACATATTCATCTCCACTCTTCGAAATCTTGCCATAAACATGGCACTCGGTTACGGTAGAATGGCTTGTTTCATTAAAGGTGAGACTGAAATCCCCAGCATCAACATCATATGTTTGGTTGAACAATTCCGTTAAATTATCCTCCGAAAGCCCTGAGAATTTCTCTGCGGACCAAAAACACTGACCTTGATAAGTCATCTCGGCTTCCTCACCATGGAGTAGCCCACATCCCTGCTGAGCACAGCCAAATAAAATCAGTAGCCCGACTGTTAATAATATGAAGTAACCCCATCTCACTTCATGCACCACCCTCAGGCCTTGATACCTCAGCGATTACTATATCATATTTACGCTTGATAAGTGCTTTTTATTGAGCTAAACTTCGCTGTTATTCTTTTCAAGGAGGCAAACTAGTGGACTTCGAATTTTCACCCGAGGAAAAAAAATTTAAACATGAGGTTCACCAATTTTTCCAATCTGAGCCAGAGTTATGCACTGGATTTATGGAAGAATGGCATGGTGGCGAAGGATTTGGACCGAGAACCTGGGCATTATTGAGAAAGCTTGGCGACAAACATTGGCTCACTCCAACATGGCCTAGGAAATACGGCGGATTGGAGCTCCCCTATATTTACTATTACATCATTCAGGAAGAGATGTCCTACTGGATAGGGCTTTATGCTTGTATTGGAACAGCGATGGCTGGTCCGGTCATTCTCAGATGTGGCACTGAAGAACAGAAGGACTTTTATTTGCCAAAGATAGCCAGGGGGGAAATTGAATTTTGCCTGGGCTATAGCGAACCACAAGCTGGCTCTGACCTTGCTAATCTACAACTTCGTGCTGAAGATAAAGGTGATTACTACCTGCTCAATGGTCAGAAAACGTTCAACACCCGGTGTCACTTTGCTCAATATCACTGGCTTGCTGCAAGAACAAGCTCAGAGGGACCAAAGTATAGAGGCATCTCACTATTTATTGTTGACCTTAAAACGCCGGGAATATCCATAACGCCACTGATGACATTCTCGGGAGAAAGGACAAACGATGTATTTTATGATGACGTTAAGGTGCCCAAGAGTTCTCTAGTTGGGGAACCAGGAATGGGGTTCTACTATATAATGGAAGCATTAGCTTATGAGAGAGTTACCCCTGTTGGGGCATATCAGAGGTTATTTGAACAGCTTCTCGATTATATTAAGGAAAGCGATAAAGGTAGTGACCCGGTAATCAGGCAAAAAATTGCTGAACTGGCTATCGAATTGGAAGTTTGCAAACTTTTCACTTTAAACGTAGTTTCAGCACAAAGCAAGGGAATTATCCCGGTATACGAAGCAAATGCAGCGAAGATTTTTATCACTGAGACAGAACAAAGGTTAGCAAACACCGTGGTTAACATTTTTGGCCTTCGGGGCCAACTGCAAAGAGATTCGAAGTGGAATGTGCTTAATGGCATGTTCGAATTCATATATCGCCAGTCACTTATGGAGCTTATTATGAGAGGAACCTCAGAGATACTGAGAAATGTTATCGCTCAACGTGGATTAGGGTTAAAAAGAAGATAATCTTCCAAACCACTTAAATGAGGGAGGAGAAATGAATTTAGACCTTTCTGAAGAGCAAGAGATGTTGAGAAAGACGGCGCGGGATTTTCTGGAGCAAGAATGTCCCAGAACTCTGGTTCGTGAGATGGAACAGGATGATAGGGGCTACTCCCCAGAATTATGGAGGAAAATGGCTGAGTTGGGGTGGATGGGACTTGTCTTTCCCGAAGAATATAGCGGTATGGGTGGCAATTTCGTTGACTTAATCGTTCTCCTCGGAGAGATGGGAAGGGCTTTGGTGCCCGGCCCTTTCATTCCCACAGTGGTTTCTTCGGGGCTGCCAATTTTCCACCACGGAACAGAGGAACAAAAAGGTAACTTCCTGCCTGAGATAGCGAATGGTGAACTTATCATGACTTTGGCTCTTACTGAGCCCAGCGCTCGTTTCGATGAAAGTGGCACCGAGGTGAAAGCCCAGCATCAATTTACCAATTACAGTATAAGTGGCATTAAATTGTTTGTTCCTGATGCTCATGTCGCTGATTGGATGATCTTTGCCGCCCGAACAAAAGAAGGAATAACTCTATTCCTGATCCCCGCTAAAAGCCCAGGGATAAGTTTTACCGTGCTCAAGACTATTGCTTCAGACAAGCAGTTTGAAGTGACACTTGATGATGTAAAAGTGCCTACGGCAAATGTTCTGGGGAAAATTGGTGATGGATGGAAGATAATCAAACAGATAGAAGAGTGGAGCGCTTTAGCCTGGTGCGGTTACGAAGTTGGTAGCTTGCAACGGGTTCTGGAAATGACCGTTAGCTATGCTAACGAAAGAATTCAATTTGATAGACCAATCGGCAGTTTTCAGGTTATTCAGCATAAGTGTGCTGATATGGTTATGGATATCGATGGAGCCAGATTTTTAACCTACCAGGCGGCCTGGAAACTAAGCCAAGGCCTGGCAGCCTCCATGGAGATCTCCATGGCAAAAGCCTGGACCGGTGAGGCTTCAAGAAGAGTCTGCCTCAGTGGTCATCAAATTCATGCTGGAATAGGACTATTTACAGATTACGATATGGAGATCTATTTCCGCAGAGCGAAAGCAGTGGAGCTCGCCTTTGGCGAAGGCGATTTCCATCGCGAGATCGTTGCCCAGCAATTAGGTCTTTAACCTTGGTTACTCTTCTCGCTCGATTATCGTTGTTGCTCCTTGTCCACCACCTCCGCAAAGTGTGGCACATCCGTACCTGGCATTTTTCTCCTTTAAGATACGTGCCACAGTGCCGGTAAGCCTTGGGCCCGAAGCAGCTAACGGATGTCCTATTGCAGTGGCACCGCCTTTTATGTTCACCTTATCTGGGTCGATACCCAGTTTCTTTATGGCATACAGTGTCACCACGGTGAAAGCCTCATTAATCTCCCAGTAATCGATATCCTTAACCTCCAATCCAGCCATTTTCAACGCTTTCTGGCTAGCTGGAACAGGACCCTTGCCCATGAGGCTGGGGTCAACTCCAGCCCAGCCCATAGACACAATTTTGGCCATGGGCTTAAGCCCGTATTCTTTTGCCTTGCTCCTGGACATCAAAAGCACTGCCACTGCTCCAGCATTCAACGGCGAAGAATTCCCTGGTGTGATAGCTCCATCTGGCTTGAAAGATGGGTTTAGAGCTGCAGTAGCTTCGAGGGTTGCACCCTTCCTTATTGCCTGGTCGGAATCTATAACTCTTTTACTGCCATCGGCAGGCGTTACCTCCACCGGCATTAGCTCGTCTTTGAAGTACCCTTCATCCAGAGCCTTCTCAGCCAGATTATGGCTTCTAACAGCCCATTTATCCATGTCTTCCTTGGTTATTCCTATTTCATCCTTGCACTCTTGGAACAGCTTCTCTGCGGTAAGTCCCATGCTTATCGCTGTGGGAAGATCATACTTTGCTGAGTAATGTGGCTCCATCAATGTTGGGCTGAAACCTACGTGTGGGTTTGTAGTGGGGTCCATAAAGAGATGAGTCATGTGCTCTATACCGCAGGCAAAAACAATGTCGGAGTATCCCACTATAATTTCCATTGCCCCCGTGTGAATGGCAGACATTCCAGAGCAGCAAACACGGTCTATTCCTTGTGCAGGGACGTTCGTTGGTAAGTCAGCTAGTATAGGTACTACCCTTCCCCCGTAGAGCCACTGCTCCGTCATTTGCATGGTGCACCCGGTAAGCACATCACCAATTTCCTCGGGATTGATCTTCGTTCTTTCGATTATTTTCTTTACCAGCCTTCCAGCCAATGCAGGCATGTTCTCGCTGTTAAACACATCCCTCTCTGGTTCTGCGGGCCTTGACCGTGAAAATGGTGTCCTCAGGTAATCAACTAATACAACATCTTCCATTCTTTAAACCTCCTTCTTTTTAATTTTATTTTATGTAAAGTCGGGGTGAGAGGATTTGAACCTCCGACCTCATGGTCCCAAACCATGCGCGCTGCCCTCTGCGCCACACCCCGTAGCAAGAAGTATAGCAAGGCACTAACTTTAGGTCAAACTATGAGGCTAATCTCTGCAGTCAGGGCAGTTATCAAAGGCGTCAGAGGCTAAATCCGCCTTTTTGATTATGTAGTCTAGCTGTTTTTCTGGAGCCCAGTATTTACCACAGGTGTTACATTGCTTTAATTTGAATTCCAGCTTGCCACTAGGTGTAGTCAATGTCCTGGTATTGCCAACATCCTCTACCGTTATGGCATCGGTAGGACAGATGTAGGCACAGGAGTCACAGCCTATACACTTGACTGGTGAGACCTCAATCAATGGCTCCTCATTGTCTCGGTCCATGCCTTGAGCAATAAAATTTATAGCGCCAACACCCACAATCTCGCGGCAGGTTCTAACACATAGCTCACAGAGAATGCACTCCTGCTCTTTCAAGGTAAAGCTTGGCTGGTCAATACCTAGCTCTCTGGCTAATTCCTGTAGCCTAGCTGAGTGCGGATGCTGTGCCAGCAGTAGCTCCATTGCCAACCTTCTTGCCTTGATTACCCTTTCTGAGTTAGTTCTGACCTTAAGCCCTGCCTCTACTGGATAAGTGCAGGCGGTTATTAAATCAGATGTCCCGTTAGCTATAATCTCAACCACACATAATCGGCATGAGCCGCCGGGACTGAGTGACTCGTGATGGCAGAGAGTGGGTATATGGATACCAATATTGCTTGCGGCATCAAGGACTGTCCAGCTTTCTTCAGCTTCTACCTTTTGATTATCAATAGTTAGCCTTACCATCAGTTTTACCTTCAATCGTTAAATTGTGCTCAACTTTCACCAGCCACTGCCAGTAGCATTACCCGGTAGCACCTGAGACAACGCTCCGCCTCTTTGCCTGCTGCCTCAGCGGCAAGACAGCTCTCTACCTCGTCAAAGCTCAGCACTCTATCTGATGGTGGAAGTTGTCCCGGGGATTGGCGGGAACTCTTGGCAATAATACCTCCCGTCCTCTGCCGCCATAGACCAACATCATGGGTAAGCCTTTCCTTAGTGTCTTCCTCAGTCTGAGCTATTTTGCCCGAGGTTAAGTATTGGTCTATGCTCCTAGCTGCCCTATTACCAGCGGCTATAGCCTCAATTAGAGTAGCTGGACCGGTGACACAGTCACCGCCAGAGAAAATGCCTACCTGGCTAGTTTGATAGCTGAGCAGGTCAACCTTTATGGTGCCTTGCTCCGTGGTTTCAATCGGCTCGCCCTCAGCCAAAAAGGACAAATCAGGTGCCTCACCAATAGCTGAGATAATCATCTCGGCTGGCAAAACGAATTCTGAGCCTTTGACTGGAATAGGGCGTCGCCGACCACTAGCGTCTGGCTCCCCCAATTCCATCCTGATGCACTCAGCACCGATAACCTTGCCGCCCTCGGTTAATACTTTAACCGGGGTTGCCAGGAAATGGATTTTCACCCCTTCCTCCTCCGCTGCCTCAACTTCCTCTGCTCTCCCCGGCATTTCCACCCTGGAGCGCCGATAGACAATGGTTACCTCCTTAAAACCAAGCCTCAAGCAGGTTCGGGCACAGTCAATAGCTACATTACCACCCCCGACTATTATTACCCTATCCTTAGCCTCTATCTTCTTGCCCAGATTAACATCACGGAGAAACTCCACCCCGTCGGCTAATCCAGCATAATCCTCCCTCCAATTCTCAATCTCAAATTCCCTGCCCAAGTGAGCGCCAGTGGCAATAAATATTGCCTTAAAGCCTTGCCTAGACAGCTGCTCCAGGGTTATATCCTTGCCTAGTTTAGTATTCAGCTTAATTTCCACCCCCAGCCGCCTGATAATGTCGACCTCCCTCTCCAAAATATCTCTGGGCAAACGATAGGGAGGAATACCAACTAAAGCCATTCCCCCCGCTGCCGACTGCTCATCAAAGATGGTAACCTTATAGCCCATTAAGGCCAAATTATGGCTGGCAGCCAACCCAGCCGGACCTGCCCCAATAATTGCCACCTTCGGCTTAGCCTCTTTGACCTTTTTAAGTGTCGGTTGTGAGCCACCGTCCGTCTCATAATCGGCGGCAAACCTCTTCAGTGCCCTAATGGCAACCGGGCTGTCTATCTCATTTCTGGTGCAATTGGCTTCACAAAAGGGAACGCAAGCTCGTCCCGTGATTTGAGGCAGGCAGTTTGTCTTTCTAATTGACTCTAGAGCCTCTTTATATCTACGGTTTCTGATCAGCTCTATATAGCCCGGTATATCCTGATGAGCAGGGCACGCCTCCATACACGGGGCAGTAACTCTAGCCATATAAGTTGATTTAGCCCTCTTCTTCCTGTTGCCAACAGGTTTGAGATATTCCTCCTGATAATAATTTAGACTATCAAGGACAGGAGTAATTGCCGAGGGGCAGAAATCACACTTGGCGTTTTCTTTAACCCCTGTGCCTAACCAGCGCAACAGCTCAATATCCTCTTCACTCCCCTTCCCCTTGGCAATTCCAGCCAAGATATCAAGCATAATCTTTATGCCCAGGTAACCAACGGAGCATTCCCCACAGCTTAATTTCTGCACTTCCCTCAGGTAGGTGTGAGCCATATCCACGATGTCAACCTTGTCATCAGCTACCACCAATCCGTTCCAGGACATAAAGGCGGTTACCCAATGTCCATTATATTGGAGAGGGAGCCTCAGGTCTTCTACGCTGGCGTATTCGCTGGGGTGAAGACCCCTATTATCTACAACCTTACCAGCCCAACTGCTAAAAATTACCTTGCTCATTTAACAACCTCTGTGCTGGTTATAGCCTTTGCCTTGAGCCTTTGGTATTTCTCAATGACCGTGGCCTGGATTTTCTCCACAGTATCCGGTGATAGGTGCCTGAACCTGCCTTGCAGTTTCATGTAGTCGGTAACCGGTCTAAGTTTGGGAAAATCAAAATTTAACCTATACTGACCATTCTCCACTTCATACAGCG
>DAOUDP010000026.1:0-3912 GCA_034431195.1 Dehalococcoidia bacterium
CTGAATATGTGCACTATGTAAATGAAGAATTTGAGTTTAGCATCGATTATCCAGAGGACTGGCTTTTGGAGGAGGTTAACCCTAACGAGGTGGGAATAAAACCCAGGGATAGTAAATACAATCAGATTCAAATTGGCGTGTATGAAGCACAGCCTATAATTGGTGCATTTGAAGAATCATTTATTGTTGCTTCACATAAAGCCAGCCTGCAGCAGTATTTTGATGCGTTGGGGGGTAGTGAACTAGAAATCCTTGTCAATGAGCCAGCGTCGGGGATGTGGGACTGGGTGGTAAGTTTTACCGTCATTTATGAAGACACGCCATTACAAGGGGGAGAGTTCATCAAGGAACGCTACATCAGCGAAGATGAGTTTCTAGTCTATAGTTTATTTTATATGTATTCTGGGGATTGGCCTGAGGGTCATGAAGTTATAAATTCGTTTACGATTATTGATTAAATCAAGTAAGGAGAAGGGGTGATGCCTCTGAAGCAACAGAGCTGAGTAGTCAAAGGCGATAGGGAAAGACCTGTGGGCGCTCGGGAAAGACCGGTTGATATAGAAATTTAAAAAGGAGAGAAAAGGTGAAAAAGAGTTTTAGCATCTTATTCGCCTGTGTGTTAGTGCTCAGCCTGGTTGGCTTTGGGCTACCGGCGTTTGCCGACCCTGGGCAGCCACCGTATCCCCCCGACCCTAACCCTGGCGAGCCATATTGGAAGTACACCGGCGACCCCTACACCCGAGACCCCACCGAACTCATCACCAAGGAGTACTTCGGCAACGAGTGGGTCAATACTATACCCAAAGCCAAAAATGTCACTTCACCCTGGGAGCATCATGGTTATATAGCCGGTTCACCGGCACAGTTGACCCCATATGATGGACCTGAAGGGACATATGATTACTTTGCCACACTGGCTAGCGACTCACCTCGGGTGGCGATGTGGGACATCGGTAAAACGAATCTCGGTCGGGATGAGTATATTGTCGCCATATCAACTGCCGACACGATAGCCCGCCTTGACAAGTACCAGGAAAACCTGCACAAGCTTGCCGACCCACGCTCGACCACGGAAGAGGAGGCTGAGACGCTCATCAGTGATGCCTCCAAGCTGAAGCCTATCTTCTGGGTTTGGGCTAGGCTTCATTCGGGCGAGACAGGTTCCAGTGAGATGGTGATGGAGCTTGCCTACAGGTTGGCGGTTGACAAACGCCCCATGTTCGATGAGATACGAGACAATCTCATCGTGTTCATCTCCGACCCCAACCCCGATGGCACGGATATGGTGGCTGACTGGGTTGATTACTATATGAAGGACCCTGAATGGAAAGATAAGGAACCAAGGGCTCCTTACTACAACTGGTACACCCAGCACGACAATAACCGGGACACCCATACTAACTCGCAGCCAGCACAGCTTAACATGGTCAAGGCATACAACCAGTGGCCGGCTCAAGTGATATTAGATATCCACGAGTCTTATTTCTTGATATTCACCTTCAACGGGATGGAACCCACTTTCCCATCAATCGACCCCATCACTCAAAGCGAGTGGCAGTGGTTTGCCTGGCGGGAGCTGAACCAGATGGAGCAGTTCGACCACCCTGGTGTCTGGACTTACAGGTACGTTAACATGTATTACCCATTCTACCAGCTCCAGGTGGCCAATTTTAGAGGCGGTAGCGGTAAGTTCTATGAGGTCTACGGTCACGTTTATCCAACGACCGTATATCGTGATGTCCGACCTCAAAAGTGGTACTGGTACCGACCAATGGAATACGTATACGATGAGATAGTTTGGTCGTTCCGCAATAACATCAACTATTCCCAGACGTGTTCTCTAACCACTGCGCTAGAGATGGCGCGTTGTCGCGAGACTGTACTCAAGAACTACTGGATCAAGGCGAAGAAAGCAGTCTCTTGCCCGGGCAGGACTGAGGTCGGCTGTAGCGGCTACTTTACCTACCCCTATGCCTATGTAATACCGGCAGTGCAGAAGGACATGCCCGATACGGTAAGGATGATAAACAACCTGCTGGGTAACGGTATTGAAATCCACACTGCCGATAGTGCCTTCAGCATTGGTGGGGAGGAGTACCCGGAGGGGAGTTGTATCCTCAGCATGACACAGCCATATTCACGCCTTGTTTACGCCCTATTTGATATCCAGTTTTGGCCAGAGGATATGCCGCCCCCGTATGATGCCACTGGCTGGCAATATGGCCTAATGCGGGATGTTGAGGTCGAGCGCATTGACGACCCGGATATCCTTGATGTGCCAATGACGCTCATCACTGCTGAAGAGCTAGCTTACCCTTATACCGTCAGCGACGAGATTTCTGAGGGATATTATGTCATCGACCACAATAGCATCAATAACATCGTTACTCTTGTCTTTTCTCTAGACCGCGACGGCTATACCTGCTATGCCGCTGAGGGTGAGGACGATATTATTGATGTTGGCGATGTCTTAGTCCCAGCCGACCAGGCAGACGTCTATGAGGAGTTAGAAGGTCTGGTTGAAGAGCTTGGGCTGACGATGCATTCTGTGGATGAAACAGCAGTCGATATGCATGAACTCAACGCTCCCAGAATCGCTATGTATCATGCGTGGCGCGGTATCCAAGAAGGTGGCTGGTCACGGTTCACCTTTGAGCAGTTTATCCCCAAGGACGGCGAAGACTATTACAACTATGAGGTCATCCAGCGGACTGATGTGCTTGAAGGTGACCTAATCGACGACTATGATGTTATCTTCCTGCCTGATTGCAGCGGTCGCAATTTGGAGAGAGGGAATAGCCCGGGCAGTGTTCCTGAAGAGGTCTGGTACGGACCAGTCCAGACCACTGAGAGGACTGGCGGTCTTGGCGATGATGGTATAGCTGCGCTTAAGCAGTTTGTTGACGACGGCGGCTTGCTGATATGCAACAATGCTTCAACCGACTTCCCAATCGAGTACGAGTTTATTGAAGATGTTGACATATTGAAAGCTCGCAGTGACCCCCGCTTCAACGCCCCCGGTCCAATCGTCAGGATTCTACCTGTCCTTGACATCCCAATCACCTACGGTGCTGATGAAGAGGAGTGCGTGTATCAAAATCAGAGTCCCGTCTTCACCGCTCCTGAGGACTGGGTAGTCGCCTACTACCCTGATGACCCGGACGATATATTGTTGAGCGGTCTGCTTGAGGGTGCAGAGAACCTGGCGGGCAAAGCGGCAATTGTCGACGCTCCAGCAGCAGAGGGCGATGGTCATGTCGTCCTGTTCGGTACTGACATTACCTACAGGTGGCAGGCACATGGTGCTTACTTCTATCTGTGGAATGCCATAATGAACTGGGATGACTAAGTCTCGTTGTTTGGCTCCGCAATCCCCACGGGGGGATGGTCTTAGACCATCCCCCCTAGGTCTAAAGGGGTAATGCTGAAGTGAGAACTAGATGGTATCTTCTTCTGGTGGCAGTGGTGGTTCTTTTACTGCCTAGCTGCATTCTCGCCTGTGGTAAAGGTGGTGATACACCTTCTGCCCCACCAATGCCTGAACCTGAATATGTGCACTATGTAAATGAAGAATTTGAGTTTAGCATTGATTATCCCAAGGACTGGCTTTTGGATGAGGTTAACCCTAACGAGGTAGGAATAAAACCTAAGGACAGTAAATACAATCAGATTCAAATTGGCGCCTATGAGGCAAAGCCTATAATTGGCTTGTTTGAAGAATCCTGGATTGCTGCTACACATGAAGCCAGCCTGCAGCAGTATTTTGATTCGTTGGGGGCTAGTGAACTAGAAATCCTTGTCAATGAGCCAGCGTCGGGGATGTGGGACTGGGTGGTAAGTTTTACCGTCATTTATGAAGACACGCCATTACAAGGGGGGGAGCTCGTCAGGGAATACTACATCAGCGAAGAT
>DAOUDP010000027.1:0-9400 GCA_034431195.1 Dehalococcoidia bacterium
GACCTTAATCGCGATGGGTGGCTTACTCTTGAGGACAGGTCACTAATGTACGCTAACTGGGATCAGGGTGGAGACTGAGTTTGATATTGCTCAACACGGTTGAAGAAATTAGTAGCTATCAGCTAGCAGCCTTCAGTCATTAGCTGACTGCTGATTACTCTTTCATTTTTGCTCTTTGACTTTTAAGTTTTTAGCCTATTCACAAAGTTAGTGTAGTGATATAGTAATGAAATAAACGTTTATCACGGAGGTAAAAATGGCTAAACTCTGGAGATTCTTGTCAATTTCGATTGTCGCTGCGGTGTGTTTGGGGTTGACGATGGTGCCTGGAGCGCCGCCGGCTAAAGTGGCTTTGGCTGCTGGTAATGTGACCATTGGAATCCAGCCTGAAACTATGACTGTGTTGCCAGGTGACCCCTTTGATGTCGAGGTATGGGTCCAAAATCCTGACGGTAATGACATTTTTGGGGTTCAGTCTCGTCTGGATTTCGATTCTAGTTACTTTAATGTAACCGGTATTACCAATGGTCCCATCATGAGCGAGATAGCAGATAGTTCGTTTGACAATGTTAACGGCACCGCCGATCATGCCGCTAGCATGCCGCTGCCGCCAGGTAACTCAACCAATGCTACTTCCGTTCTGGTAGCTACTATACACTGCAAGGCTCATGCGCTAGAGGGAGCGAGCACAATAGATTTTGTCTATCAGAGCTCACCGCCATTTCGAAAGACGATGGTCACGTTCGGCGCTACTGATTACCTTGAGAGTGGTAACATGAGCTTGATGCATAGTGGCACGGTGAGAATTGGGGTGCCACCAGCTATCTCCGTCAGTCCGGACAGCCTCGCCTTCAACGCTATTGAGGGAGGGGAGAATCCTCCAGACCAGACGCTTGAGATATGCAACTCGGAAAGTGGCACACTGGACTGGTCGCTGAGTGATAATGCTGGCTGGCTCAGTGAAACTCCGACGAGTGGCAGCCTTGGTGAAGATGAGTGTGATGATGTAACGGTGTCGGTTGATGTCGCCGGAATGGAAGCCGGGGATTACAGCGCAACAATCACCATTGCCGGGTCTGGTGAGGTGCAGGTCCCGGTCAGCTTGCATATAGAGTCGGCAATGGTACCGATTCCAGGGGGGCCAGCGGGTCTCTCCGCCTCTGCACTTAGCATCTCGCCGCAGCAGGTTCAGCCTGGCGAGGAGGTGACAATCTCGGTCAATGTTGCCAACAGCGGCGGGGAGACTGGCAGCTATAATGCCGTTCTGTATATCAATGAAGTGGTTGAGGGTAGCCAGACGGTCTCTGTTGCCGCGGGGGCAAGCAAGAATGTGATATTTACGGTAAGCAAATCGCAGGCAGGCGTTTATGACGTTTCGCTGGTGGGGCAAAGCGGGCAGTTTGAGGTGGTGGGTGGTGGTTTCTTTGGTGGTGGATTGGGCACCGGCGGCATAATAGCCATTGTGGTGGCTGTTATAGTACTTATCGTGGGGCTGTTCTTGATACGCAGGGGGACGAGAAGGGGAACATAAATACAAGTACAACTGTCCTTTGTTAAAGAGGGGTGGCTCTGCAGCCGCCCTCTTCTCTTATGAGATTGCTTCGGCACTTTGTGCCTCGCAATGACAGAAAGGGGGCGTGCCTCGCAATGACAGAAAGGGGGTGTGCCGCGCAATGACAGAGGGGGACTGACAAAAGGGGCGTTTTTTATTTAAAAAAGTGAAATTTTTGGAACTAAATGTAACTAACGGTAACTAAATGAAAGTTGACAAGATTCGGGAGGAGTGGTAGCATATAAACTAAAGTACCAGTACTAATATACTAGTACTAAAATACTAAAAGTAAAGGGGGTTTTCGATGAGAAAAGCCGGTTTTTCCTTGTTTGTTGCGTTTCTTTTGGTCCTGTCATTCCTTGCGGTACCCGCAGTAGCTCCATCGGTGGCATCAGCAAACGCTATTGCTGATTTGCCGAACCCGCTCACCGTGAGCTTCAGCGCAAGTGTTAGCGAGGGTGATACTTTTCCTTTCACGGTGGTACCTGACGCTGTCAATGGCACTGTGATCAACCAGTTCAGCAGACCGTGGATGATCATTAATACAACCAATACTTCTGCTCGCTTTTACAACATGTCTACGGCATCGGGGTCCATTTCCGGTGACCTGAGTGGTAGTATAGACTTCATGTGGAACAGGGTTGATTTTGCGCGCCAATATTTTAATAGTTCAAAGTGGTTTATCGATGAGCCTACTGGCCTTGGCATTCTGTATCTTAAGGCTAACATTACGGACACCGTACCCGAACTGGGCAATCTTACCATCGTCGGTGCTGCTGATCTTGATTATAAAGGCACCTCAGTAAAAGGCGAAGGCCGTGTGATGAGCGTGGAGAACTGGACGAAGGGACTGACTACCGCTCCTGACCGCGTCCTCATTGGGGAGGTTAGCTATGAGATTAGTGGAGGGACAATTACCGGCACGTTTACTTTGAGAAATTACAGTAAAACCCCTGTGGGCCTGGAGGGCAAGGTTAACACCACACGGGAGTGGCTGTTTCTTGAAGGGCAATTAGAAACCGATGACGAAGATTGGATTACCAATGAGACGGTTGAGTTTATGCAGTTCACCAGAGGTCCTGTCAACGCAGATCACAGGATAGTTATGGAGGAAATGGCTCCTGGTAGGGAGGCCAACCAGAGCATAACTAAAGGCGATGCGGGCGTAGGCGGGACGATTAGCTTGCTGAGAACCGGTGTGCTGGATGTGATTGAGGTTTCTGGACAGGACATCCCGGTGTACGCTGTCACTGGCACGAGGACTGTTGAGAATAATTGGGCTAGTAACATATCAAGTAAGCGGGGTGTGGCTAAGACCATAGTCCTTGTTGAGATGGTCGACTTCGATATTTTCACCGGCGTAGCCCAACAGTCATATACTATGATGCCCGGTTATTCAGAAGGATATTTGGGCACAGGTTATTACGCTGGATTTGAGGCCTACGTTGTTCCCGATACGCACATCGACCTGACTTTATGGTTGGATGGCGACGATTGGAGGTATGCTCTTATGCCCACTCCACAAATTACCTCGGTGAGCCCCAATGTGGGCGAGGCGGGAACATTTAATGTGACCATCAACGGCAAATTCTTCTGGGTAAACGAGACTTTTCATGCGCTAACCATCGACTTTGGCGCCAATGTAACGGTCAACAGCCACCAGGTGGTCAGCGACACCCAGATAAACGCGAGCATAACCATTGCTACTACCATTGGTCCCCGGAATGTCTCGGTAACCAAGCGCGGTCAGACGGGGACGTTGGTTGATGGCTTCGGCATTGGCGCTGCCGTGGGTGGGACTGTCACTTTTGTGGGAAGGGCTACGCCTGCTCAATGGATAGAGCCGGTTGTGGTTCACTTCATCAACGCGACAAGTGAGACAAACGTAACTGCCACCACCAACGGTACCGGCTTTTTCACCGTCACCGGTATTAAGCCCGGCACCTATGATGTCGGCATAAAGAATGCTACCTGCTTGAGCGTGGTGGTAACTGATAAGACGTTAGTGCTGAATCAGTCCACTCCTATTAATTTTGGCACCCCACCTGAGGGCGATGCCAATGACGATGATTTTTGCGACATGCTTGACAAGGGCATGATTGCTCTGGCATGGGGCACGTGGCCGGGTCAGCCAAGCTGGGATGCTAAGTGCGACTTTAATCGTGACGGAGTCATAGATATGCTTGATAAGGGTGAGATCGCTGCGAATTGGGGGAAGTGGGGAAATCTACTTGATTAGAAAATAATCTTGATTAGAAAATAATTAAGAAAGGAGGTAGTTTTTATTGACGAGGGATTTTAGGGATTTTGCAAAAGGAGAGATAGTTTACAAAAAAAGAGGAGGTGAAAGTCGTTGAAAAGTAAATTTATCAGTTTAATTGTAAGTGTGGCGGTGATTGCAGGCTTAATGTTGGTGCCCGCAGCATTGCCAGGAGTGCCAGCAGGAGTGGCTTTGGCTGCTGGTAATGTGACCATTGAAGTTCTGCCTGTAAATACGACTGTGTTGCCAGGTGACAACTTTTCTGTCGAGGTATGGGTCCAAAATCCTGACAATAACGGCATTTTTGGGGTTCAGTCTCGTCTGGATTTCGATTCTAGTTACTTTAATGTAACCAGTATCGTCAATGGTCCCGTAATGGCCGAGATAGCAGATAGTACGATTGACAATGTTAACGGCACCGCCGATCATGCCGCTAACATGAAAATCCCACCAGCAGGTAACAATACCACTGTCAGTTCCCTTCTGGTATGTACTCTAAACTGCAAGGCTCACGACGCGGTTCAGGGAACGAGCACAATAGATTTTGTCTATCAGACCGCACCGCCATTTCGAAAGACGATGGTCTCGATTGGCGCTTATGATTACCTTGAGAGTGGTAACATGAGCTTGATGCATAGCGGCACGGTAATAGTTGGTACCCCTAAACTGACGATCAATATAACCCCTTGGGCTTATCCGGGCCTTGCCATGGGTGGTTGTGGAATAGGGTATAACATAGTCTGGGACATGGGTGTACCTGTTTCTTATGACTTCATGGTTATTCTGCCCAATGCCACGCTTCCCAACGTCACCAGCTGGGGCTGGAATGAGATCATCATTGTGGCAGCGGCAGACATAATACCAGGTTGGGGGTTCATTAACTATACCCCGGTCATAGGTATGATTTTACCTGGAGACCATTACATTGACTACTATGGACAGAATCTTACCATTTATCCAATGGTAGTGAACATGAGTTACCTGGCTTTGGGTACCGCGTGCAACTTTGGTCCGCTTTCACCGGAAATCGGCGTTGACCCAACGAGCCTTTACTTCGAGACCTTTGAGGGGATTCCTGTTGCTGACCAGAACCTTACTGTAATCAACGTTGGTGGCGGGACACTCAACTGGTCGGCGGCTGATGATGCTGCCTGGCTTAGTGAAAGTCCCACAAGTGGCAGCCTGACTACAAGCGTTACGGTTGGGAGTGAGAATGTAACCGTCTCCGTGAATGTGACCGGTCTGACAGCAGCCGGTAGTCCCTATTCTGCCAACATCACCATATCCGGGGCTTCCAACGTGACTGTTCCGGTAACCCTGAAGGTTAAGCCGGCGACGGCTGTTGACAGTTGCAGGGCCATTATGGGTAGCGGAAATTCCGGCAACCCCGAAGAGACGACCGAGCTGTATGCCGGGGAGACGATTGAGGTCTACGTGAACTTCACTGCCCCGCCAACTTCACCGAACAATGGGTTTAACGCTATCGGTATCACCGATCTTGCGCCTGACGGTTGGACGGTGACGGTTAATAAGAGCTGGTGCTCTGTTGATGGTAGTCCGGCCACCGCTCTGCTGGTTAATGCTATCGGCAATAAGGCAGAGATCATGTTGGCTGGTCCTTATAATGAGGGCGTTAACATTTCCGTAATGTACAAGGTGACCGTCCCGACTACTGCCGACGAAGGACTTAATACCTGGCCCAAGTGTGGTCAGCCGGATGAAGCTGACGCCTGGTTGGAGTACTACTTCAACGAGGACGGACCATATACAAACTGCATAGGGTGCGACTATCAGGTTGTAGTAACACAACCCGGCCACCTGGTGGGAGAGACCCGCGAGGTTAATTCCGCCGAGTTACCCGATGTAGAAGTGCGGCTGTATCGCTCGGGTGGTAGCCCTAGCCCCTTAAGAAGTGACATAAGTACCCCGGATTACGTCAATACCGCCTATGTAACCGGGACGTACTGGATGACGGCTAACCTGACCAGGTGGTATGAGCTAGACATTACAGATGGTGTAATGCTGCCTGGAGCCGACTTCGACATAGACCTGACAACTCCAGCGAAGTTAGCCGCGGGAAACACCTTTGACTTCGAAGGTGACTACGGGCTTATCCCCAAAGCATGCACCATGACCTACGCTCTGAAAAGCGTCAACCTATGGAAAATAGGATGTGCAGCCAATCCAGAGTATAATCTTTCTGACTGGAAGGTCATGGATGTTTGTAATTCCTGGCTATATCCAAGCTAACCTAGTCGGGTGAATGCAGCTAACCCCCTTCCACTCGGAAGGGGGTTAGTGTTATAATGAAGGAAATGAGAGTGTCTAGACTGTTTGTAGCTATACTGGTGCTGGTGGCAATCGTTGTCCTCCCTGTGCATATAGCTTTGGCGCAGGCACCGCCACCTAATCCGACCAGGAGCTTGCCCGATAAGGTGGAAAGGGGGGAGACATTCGATGTCACCATTAATTTTACTTGCCCTGCAGATGAGTTCAACGGTATCTCGCTCCGTGACACTGCCCCCGATGGATGGAGTGTGACCGTTAACGAAATGTGGTGTAACCCGTATGCCGATGGGAGTAAGGTTGAAGGAGGCAATCAAGTACAGCTCATCTGGATGGGGCCGTACTACCCCCCCGAGAACTTCACTGTAAGGTATGAGGTTACCGTTCCCTGTAATGCCTCTCTGGGAAACCATAGCTTCAGCGTTGATTATCCTTCTGAGACTATGCTCCGCTGGCACATTGAAAACGAAATTAACTTGACAAACATAACCGGGCCTTATGTTCTAGAGGTCATTGGGCCGACCATTAACTTTATCCCAACGAGCATTGACTTCTATGGTGCTGTTAATGGGACGAACCCGCAGGACCAGACTCTGGAGCTGTGGAGTTCAACTCCATGCATGCTTAACTGGTCGCTGAGCGATGATGCTGACTATGAGGGCCATGACTGGCTCAGCGAAAGCCCCACAAACGGCAGCTGCACCGATGTGCATGGTTCTGCAACACTGTCGGTGAATAGCTCCGGCATGCCTGAGGGCGAGTATTTCGCTAACATAACCATCAACGCTTCTGGAGCGAACAATCCCCAGGAGATAGTTCCTGTTACCTTGCATATGAGCGTGACCAGCATCCTGGAAGCGCATGTCAGTTTTGAGGGAAGAGGTGCTGCTCCTGATGATAGGTGGATAGAGCCATTTGATGTGTGGTTATTTAATCCCGGTACTACCGATGTGGTGTGGGGAGGGGTTCGCACCACCAACAATACCGGGTGGTTCAACATCAGCGATGTTGTTCTCGGCACCTATGATATGGGAATTAAGAACTGGACCTGCTTGAGCGAGGTGGTGACCAATGTGACGGTGAGTGAGGGTGTGGGCGCCGTGGTTGATTTTGGCACTACTCGTGAGGGCGATGTGAATAATGATGATTTTGTAGACATGCTTGACAAGGGCATGTTTGCTGTGGTATGGGGCAACTGGACGGGTCAGCCGGGCTGGGAGCCTAATTGTGACTTTAATCG
Organism: Dehalococcoidia bacterium; assembly: GCA_034431195.1. Lineage (GTDB taxonomy): Bacteria > Chloroflexota > Dehalococcoidia > GIF9 > AB-539-J10 > CG2-30-46-19. The sequence goes on from DAOUDP010000027.1 coordinate 7,339, forward strand.
TGATGGAGTCATAGATATGCTTGATAAGGGTGCGCTCGCTACAAGTTGGGGGCAGTGGGGGGATTTGGTTGGATAAAAACTCCTGGGTTGGTAAGGAATGCGATTACTATCGTTATTTGTTGTTATACTGGCACTGATGGCTCTTGCTTTCCTGCCCCTGGGTGTAATTTTGGCGCAGGAAGCGAATCCCAGCAGGACTTTGCCAGACGCGGTCCACAGGGGTGAGACATTTGATGTCACCGTGACCTTCAGTTCGCCCGCGGATGAGTTCAATGGCATTGGCCTGACCGACCTTTGCCCCGATGGTTGGGAGGTCACCGTTGATGAAGCGTGGTGTACCCCAGATGCCGAATTTGTTAAAGCTACGGGCAATAAAGCTGAGATTATGTGGTTTGGGCCCTATGAGAGCGGTACCACAGTTAGTGCGTTATATAAAGTAACCGTCCCTGATGATGCCGAGCTGGGAATGTACACCTTCAATGGCTCTGTGGAATATTATATTGGCGAGGAAGGACCTTTCGTGGAAAACACGACCGGCGGTTCTCAACTAGAGGTCGTTGCAGGAAGTGTTATAAATGTGTGGTGGATAGTTGGCATCGTCGTTGCTATGGCTATTATCGTGGCTGCGGCTCTACTGGTTAGACGCCGCAGAGCGTGAGATTGGTTCGGCGTCATGAGAAGAGGGAGCAAATTGCCCCCCCTTTTTAGTTATGGTTGCGGTGGGGAAAGGCCCTGAGTGCAGCGAAGGGGCCAAGGCGTGGCAATCCCAGAAAAGTAAAACTTAAAAATCAAAAAGCAGTCAGCAATCAGCAGTCAGCGGTTAGCTAATAGCTGAAAGCTGATAGCTACCGAACTTTGAATTGTAAATTTGATTTTTTATGTTTGATTTTTGGATTTGTTTAGGGGGTGCTCCTCGATGACACCTTACTGTCATTGCGAGCGAAGCGTGGCAATCCCGGGGAGGGGTGCCCTCAATGACCGAAGGAGGTGGGCATGGTAATGATAACAAAAGAAGCGAAGTTTCATTAATAATATGAAGGAATAGTACCTCTAGGACTAAAAAATGTGACGAAAGTTATTTTTGCAAAAGCAAAATTGGTTGGATGATTTAAGGAGGTTGAAATGAGAAAACTGGGATTTATAAAAAAGTCAGGATTTATTATCGGTATTATTGTGCTCCTGATGGCGGTAATGCCCCTTGGCGTGCCTGTGAGCGACAGTATACCGGCTCAGGCTGCGGAGCCACCTCCACCTGTACCTGTACCAACTGAGCCGCCAGGCATGCCGCCGCCGCAGTACCAACCGCCCCCGGTGATAGACGGGCACGGAACGGGTGCTCTGCCGTCAATGACGGGCGTTGTCCATATCAGCGAGCAGGCAATGTCTGACGGCTCTATGGCTGGAGGGCCGCCGGTGGGACAGCCGCCAGCTTCGTTTGACTGGCGTACACCACCAAATAGGATCACCTCGGTGAAGAACCAGTTAGCCTGCGGTTCCTGCTACGCCTTTGCCGCACTTGGCAATGTCGAATCGAAGATATTGATCGACACGAACACCACTCCTCCTGGTCCCGACTACTCCGAGAACAATGCCAAGGAATGCAACTGGCGCGAGCTGAATAACTTCCAGAATCCTCCCGGCACCTTCTGGGGCAGTTGCGACGGGGGGAACTACAAGATGCTTGCCAGCCTGTTCTCCCAGAAAGGGATAGTCCGGGAGACAGACGACCCATATAACCCCACCGATGTCGCCTGCAACTCCTCCTGTCCGTATAACAAGACGCTGCTGGACTGGAGAATCATATCGACCGTTCCGGCACCCAATACCACATTGATGAAGACCTATATTCAGGCAAACGGCCCGGTTTATACCCACCTGTATGTTGGCGATGCCAATGACCTGACATGGCAGAATACATTCGCCATCTATGATGGCAGCTATAACCTGTACTACACAGGACCGTATGACCCCAACCACGCTGTGCTGATTGTTGGCTGGGATGACAGTCTGGTGCATACCGGAGGCACCGGTTGCTGGATTGTGAAGAATTCCTGGGGCGCCG
>DAOUDP010000028.1:0-4902 GCA_034431195.1 Dehalococcoidia bacterium
GCTAAAGATAATGACTCGGTTCGCCGAGTTCTTGAATGAAAACACATAATGTTAAATTTTTGTTGATATAATGTCATCATACATTGACAAAATATGAATGATATATTATAATGTTATTTATTTTGAATGGTATATCAAAAAATAACTATACTCGGGTTACCATTGTCATACCGAAAGAATTACTTCAGCGTGTGGATAAGTATTGTGAGAAGGTTGTACCGGGTGGTCCGAGGATAAGGTCAGCAATGATGAGACAGGCTCTTGAACGGTTTCTTAAAGAAAAGGGTGACACCCAATCATCCCAAGGCAATGGTAGCGGGAGGGAGAGCTATGCAGAAAGGAGGTGATGCTTATGGAAAATTGACGGTGGGGAAAGACCCAATGGCGATGGGAAAGACCAAAAATAAGAGAAAGGAGGATAAAAAGTGAAAAAACTGGCTAGTATATTGCTAACACTGGTGGTAGTGCTGGGATTAAGCTTAGTGCCAGCAGCGTCCACAGTTTTAGCTCAAGAAGTGCCAGTCTGGTGTGTCAATAACACCTGGGTGTATAACTGCACTTATGTCAGTGGAACCGGTGTGAATGATACTGGTGAATTGAATGTTACAGTCACAAATACTACTGGAGCCAACTACACCCTCTTTGCTGACTATGTTCCCGATGCGAACCGTGTTGATGCTACTACTGGCTCAGACCTAACAGTAAAGGATGCTGACATAATTATCAACAAAACTAATTTATGCTATCTCAGACAGGATGTAAGGATCCTGGCTTACGGGTGGCTCCCCGATAACGCCCATATTACGTGGAATTATACATCAAAACTGGAGTGGCCTCCTACTGTTAATGAGACCTATAACTTCACAAAGCACACCTGGGATGACTGGGGTATAGTTGATAAGACCGTTAACAGGACGGGTAAGGTGCTTGAGATAGCGAATATTACGGGTGTACCTGCGGGAAATTTCAGCTGCTATTATATAGAGGAATACGACCCCACAGACCCCGGCAACTTCACTTATAGGCACTGGTTCAACGAAACTGTGGTGAAGTCCGACGTTAAGCAGATAGACTGTGAGACCTACAAGGGTGTGGAGACCAGGAATCTCACATTCTATAATGTAACGGACTGTTAATAGACTAAAATAATGGAAGATTGGCCTAGAAGGCTACTTTACCTTGGCATTGCCGTGGTAATGATTTTGGGACTCCTTCTAGCGCCAGCAATTACTCCGCAGGCTAACGCTGCTGACGTGGATGCCAAGTGGAGCAGGGTTGCCACGCCCACCACAGACGATGGCAAAATCCTACCTGGTTCAGACTTGAACATGATGGGCACAAGTATTGGTGGTAAGGTTGTCTATGCCGTGGGCGTCGGTCCGGATCTGGACGACCTGAATAATGATGGCGACAAAACTGAAATTATCAACCAGATATGGAAGTCCGAGGACTCTGGTGCTACCTGGAGGGCAATCACCAAGGCGCTTATCGATGTCGTAGAGGACGAAGGTCTTGACAATGCCATTAATTTCTGTGACCTCCTCTTCAGCAGGTTGGACTATGTTGTTGTGCCTATGGATGATGCTTCAGGCGAGTTCGTCGCCGTTGCTGCTACTGTTGGTACTATTTCCTATACGCGTACGTATGTATTTGTCAGTTTTGATGGTGGTAGCACGTTTGGCTGGCCCGGGCCAATAACCGACCATGATAGTCAAATTATGATTCTCAGGATGGATATCTCCGGCGAGGTTGATGGCAAGCGTAACATCGCTGTTGCTGGTATCGACTCTACAGGGGAAGCTTTGCTATACCGTCTGGAAACGGGCGGCTATTGGGGCTCCTGGAAGGATGCTACATCATATGCTGGCTGGGATGTTGCCGCGGGTGATGTTGACATTAACTCCATAGCGGTCACCGACGTAAAATTTTCCCTCAGTTGGACCACGGATAAGACTGTGGTGGTGGTTAGCCACAGCGCTACTGCCACTTACCTTCAGACAGGAGTCTGGTCAACTAACAACCGCTGGAATAATGAAGCTGGCCTGGATTATGCCGTCGAGATAGTGGACGACTCGTCCATATTGGCATCGCTGGAAATACCGACATGTGCGGTAGTTGGACTTGCCCTGCCAATGGACTACGGGAAGGACAACCGCATTCTCTGGGTATATGTGGATGTGGCCAGCGGTACTAAGGCCAGTCCAAGTTATGACTCAGACCCGCATGGCATCATCTTCCGTGTTGAGAACGATGATTCCGTCCCGATAACAATGCAGATTAGCGGGATGCCTTTGTTAGCAAGTATCGCCTACCTGGGAACAATTGACAGCGGTAAAGCCATAGCCGGCTTGCTTGGCGATGGGACACTCATACCAACAATAGGAACATTGGGGGATATGCCCGCTCCCACTAATTGTGGTAAGGGTGTTCAGGTTTACCGCAACGATGGCATTACCGATATGAGCATCTGCTGCGAGCGGTGGAGCAAGGCCTGCAAGCCGCCTACGGGTAACCTGGCTGCTGCAGTTGCCTATGTATCTCCCAACAAGGCTTATGCCCTGGGCCTGAGCTGTGGCTCTGTGGGCCTGCTGTGCGCTGGCGCTACATGTGGCAATCTTTTTCGTTTTATGTTGGACCTATCTCTGGAGGTGGACGAGAGTGCCTTCTCCGTCAGTTTTGATGACGGCGACACCTGGAACCAGCTCGGACTGGTGGATACCTATGTTGACCACCTATCCGATGTGGCTAAATCTGCCGACTGCAACAAGACCTGGGTGGTTAGTGTTAACGCGAGAGAACCGGCGGTTGATTCAGCTATGAACGGTATGCTAAAGTTTGGGGCATATTTGGAGTGCGGAAGCGACAGCGTATGGCTGAAAGGTTTGAAAGAGGCTCCGGAATACAGCGATACCTGGATGAGAGTATGGTCTGGAGACCTTACAAGTAATTACGGTCTACTCAAACTGGCTCCCGAGGAAACCGAGGAAGCGCTAACCGTTTACCTGGTTGACCGCGGCACCGAGATTGTTCGCTGGGATACCACAGAAGGTATCGGGTGCTGGGAGAAAGGTAGCGCCGCTCCTTTTGACATCTCAGATTTGGTGGTAGCTAATGCTGAGACAATCTACGCAGTAAGCTCTGGCGGCTATGTTGCTGAGTCAGATGACTATGCTGATGATTGGGGAGAAAAAGTAGACACTGGTCTTAATACCGGTCACAGTATCGCGGTAACGCCAACAACAGACACTGTCACAGCTGACATACTTGTTGGCGGTGCGAACGGCAATGTTGCTTACTCCTCTGATGGCGGTGCGACGTTCACCGAGCTGAAGGGCGGTCTCCCTGAAATAGGCGATGTCCATGTTGCCTTTGACAGCTACTTCGACACCAACAGCGTCATCTACACTGCAGTGAGTGTTGTCAACGTCAACGACGCTGCCAACGGCATTTACCGCTGGATCATTGACGAGAGCACTGCGTTTACAGACCTTGGTGAATGTGCCGGTACTGCTACGCCAACCGAGGCTCAACTGGGTTACTCACCTGCTTCGTGCACCCCGGTTGAAGTTGGCTACTACGGCATAGTCATCAGTAATGCTGAGGGCAATCCTGAGACCGATGCCACCACTGGCGGCGTTCTGTATGCTGCCTTCTATGATGCAGACAACGGTACCACTGGTGTAGCTCGGTGTCTCAATCCTGCCGAGGAGGTAGCCTGCGGCGAGGCACTCTGGGACTACCTGATTCAGGGGGTAGCTACCAATGCAGCATTCACGCTGGAGCCTTCCAGCCTGAAGATATGCGGCTGCCTCACCCCGGATACCAACAGCAAGCTGTGGGCCATTGATGACAACGCATACTACAATGACGATTTGGTTGACCCCTCTACAGCTAATTCCACCGTTGGTCGTCTGTGGACCTACGAGGACTGCTATGCCAAGTCAGCTCCAACGCTTGGCTTGCCATTAGACAATGCTTTGGTTGATGCCGACCCGTGCTTATGCGTGAACGATGCCTTCACGCTGAAGTGGGACAGGCAGTGTGATGCCTGCTCGTACAACCTGCAGATATCTCGGGATGAGGACTTCACCGAGGTGATACTCGACATCAGCGGCAAGGATGATGATTGTGATGAGATAGACTACGACCCATCCAGCGGCTCCAATCCCAGCTACGTTGTATTGAATGGAGCACTGGGCATTGATAGCTGCGGCACGAAATTCTACTGGAGGGTTCGCTCTGCCGATGCTGAGACTGATGAGATAATTCACAGTCCGTGGTCTGAGGTGCGCAGTTTCACTGTCGCCGCTGGTCCCGGGGCTGAGGTAACACTAACCAATCCCGGCAATGGCGCCATCGGCATCTCGGTGAGCAATATCCCGTTCACCTGGGATGCCGTTCCCGATTCCACTGGCCATGAGTTCAGCCTGGTGAACGCTGCGACCGATGCTGAGGTTGTATCAGCGACTTCAGTATCAGGGACGACTTACACCTATACCGGCACGCTTTCCTACAACACCTCTTACTTCTGGACAGTAAAGGCGTTGAAGGATACTACGGTGTTTGGTGAGGCTACAGCGAGCTTCACCACCGGTGCAGAGGGAGTTGTGCCGACTGCACCGACTACTCCGGCATGGGTGTGGGTGTGGGTGATTATCGCCATTGGTGCAGTGCTGGTGATTGTTACCCTGGTGCTTGTCTTCCGAACACGAAGGGTGTAAAAAATCCCCCTCCCTCTAACTCCCTCCTGCCAGGGGAGGGAGAGGAATAAGGAGGGGTGGAAAAGGGGGGCGTTGAGCCCCCCTTCCCAGTGGAGGACAGCATAATGATAATCCAGTTTCACACAGCAAAAGGCATAACAAAAAGCAAAATGAACTTATTCAAATTATTCTCTAAGCGGAA